>JAPLQF010000008.1 GCA_026399875.1 Burkholderiales bacterium
CACTCAAGGGCAAGAACGCCATGGCGGCGCAGGGCGGCGGCGAATACGACGACACCGAGATCGGTCGGGCAGTGGTCTACCTGGCCAACAAAGCCGGCGCAAACTTTGCAGAGCCGCAGGCGCCTGCTGCGGCGGCGGCGCCTGCTGCGGCAGATGCGGCGGCCACACCCATGGCGGCGGCGGCTCCTGCAGCACCCGCTCCTGCAGCACCTGCCCCGGCAGCCCCGATGCCGGCGGCAGCCGCTTCGGCAGCAGCAGCGGCTGCACCTGTGGTGGTCGCTGCGGCTGCGGCTGCGGCAGCCGCGCCCTCGTCCGAGGCCGGGAAAAAACTCTACGACACGAACTGCATGGCCTGCCATGCAGCCGGTGTGGCGGGCGCCCCCAAGCTCGGTGACAAGGTCGCCTGGGCACCTCGCATCGCCACCGGGATGGACACACTCTATGTCTCGGCGATCAAGGGCAAGAACGCGATGCCAGCCAAGGGCGGCTCGGGCGCCAGCGACGACGACGTCAAAGCCGCGGTCCAGTACATGGTGGCTGCCGCCAAGTAAGCCAACCCGATCCGTCGGTTTGCCAAGGCCGCGCTCTGTCGCGGCCTTGTCGTTTCAGGGCTGTCGTTTCAGGGCTGTCGTTTCAGGGCTTGAGCAGTCCCTTGAGCGCTGCCAGGCGCTGCTTGGCCGACTCGGTGCTCACCACCGCCGACGCACCGCCCTGGGCATCGAGCTTCATCTCTTCGATGAAACGCGAGGGCAACCGGGCCAGCGTGCTCTTGGCGCGCTTGCGGCTGCGACACCAGCTGATGGTCAATGTGCGCTGGGCGCGGGTCACCGCCACATACATCAGGCGGCGCTCCTCCTCGATTCGCTGCTGCGGCGCGTCGGCATCTTCGCCCTCTTCGCCGTCGACCCTGGCGTCGCCTGAATGCGGCATCAGCCCTTCTTCGCAGCCGGCAATAAAGACATGTGGAAACTCCAGACCCTTCGAGGCATGCACCGTGGTCAGACGGACCGCGTCGGCATCGGCATCCTTGCCATCCAGACGCGACAGCAGTGCGATGGTCTGGGCCAGCTCGATCAGCGACTTGCCATCCTCCTCACCACGCTTGGCGATCCAGGCAACGAAATCGGTGACGCTCTGCCAGCGCTGACTGGCCTGGCGTTCATCGCAGGTCGCCAGCAGGTGCTCGTGATAATCGATGGCCTTGAGCAGCTCCTCGAGCAGCTCGCCCGGCGGCTCCTTTTTGGCACGCCAGCCGATCCGGTTGACGAACTCGCCGAACTCGCGAAGAGGCCCGATCTGGCGCGCCGGCAGATGCGATTCGGCGCCGCTCTCGAAGAGCGCCGCAAACATCGACCGCTGGCGTTGCGCGGCATAGTTGCCCAGCGCCTGCAGGGTCTGGGCGCCGATGCCGCGCTTGGGCGTGGTGATGGATCGGATGAAGGCCGGATCGTCATCGTCATTGGCCAGCAGCCGCAGCCAGGCGATCACATCGCGGATCTCGGCACGCTCGAACCACGACTGTCCGCCCGACAGCACATACGGAATTTTCTCCTTGCGCAGCGCCTGCTCGATGATCCGGGCCTGATGGTTGCCGCGATAGAGCACCGCATAGTCCGAGAACTTGCCGCGGCGCTCGAAGCGCAGCGACTGCAGCCGCATGGCGATCGACTCGGCTTCGGTCTCATCGTCGTCCATCGGCACCACCCGCACCGGGTCACCCACACCGAGCTCCGACCAGAGCCGCTTTTCATGCAGCTTGGGGTTGTTGGCGATCAGCTGGTTTGCCGCGGTCAGGATGTTGCGGCTCGAGCGGTAGTTCTGTTCGAGCTTGATCACCTTGAGCTTGGGAAAATCGACGCTCAGTCGCCGCAGATTTTCGAGGGTCGCGCCCCGCCAGCCATAGATCGACTGATCGTCGTCGCCAACCGCAGTGAACGCGGCACGCGGGCCGACCAGGCGCCTGAGCAGCTCATATTGCGTGGCATTGGTGTCCTGATATTCATCGACCAGCAGATAGCGCAGGCGGTTTTGCCAGCGTTCGGTTACCTCGGGCTGGGTGCGCAGCATGTGCAGCGGCAAGCCGATCAGGTCGTCGAAGTCGACTGCCTGATAGCCCTTGAGGGTGGCGGCATAGTCGCGAAAAGCGTGCGCTGCGGCATGCGCCTGATTGTCGCGGGCCGAGGCGGAAGCTTCTTCGGGGTCGAGGCCGGCGTTCTTCCAGAGCGAGATCTGGCTTTGAACCGCACGCGCCACCTTGCGGTCGGTGGTGCCAACCAGCTGCGCAATGATCGAGCCGGCATCATCCGCATCCAGAATCGAAAACGCCTTCTTCAGGCCGATCGAGGCGCCGTCTTCGCGCAGCATCTGGACGCCGAGCGAATGGAAGGTCGACACCAGCGGCCGATCGCTCTCGCGCAGGCTGACCATCTCCTTCAGGCGCTCGGCCATCTCCTGGGCCGCCTTGTTGGTGAAGGTGATCGCGGCAATCGCCCGGGGTGTCACGCCGCTGTCGATCAGATGGACGATCTTGCGGGTAATCACCCGGGTCTTGCCGCTGCCGGCACCGGCAATCACCAGGCAGGGGCCATCGAGATACCGGACAGCCTCGCGCTGCGCGTCATTGAGGGTGTCGATCATGATCTCTCGGCGGATGTCATCGGGTCAGATTTCAAGCGGATCGACAACCAGCTGCCAGCGCGCCGGATGACGCTGTTCACGCAGAGCCGCAAGCCAGGGGCCGAGCGCCGCGTGCAGTGCCGGGCGCGACGGCGACTCGATCAGCATCTGCGCGCGGGCCAGCCCCCGCATCTGGGCAAGCGGCATCGGCACCGGGTCGCAGACCGTGAGCGCAGCCAGCACGGTGTCCGGGATCGGCGGATCGGTATCGGCCAACAGCAGCCGCTTGCGGGCATCGGCCAGAAAGGCGATCGTGTCATCGGCCGACCGGGCCTGCACCGTCAGCAGCGCCTGATGCACGAAGGGCGGCAGACTGGCCTGTTCGCGCTCGGTCAGCTGGTCGGCGGCGAAGCGATCGAAGTCGTGGGCGGCCAGGGCAACGAAGACAGGATGCTCGGGGAAACGTGTCTGGATCAGCACCCGGCTGGCGGCATGATGGCGTCCGGCCCGACCGGCCACCTGCATCAGCGTGGCAAAGAGCCGCTCGGGGGCACGAAAGTCGGCGGCAAAGAGGGCCGCGTCGGCATCGACCACCACCACCAGGGTGAGGCGGCGAAAGTCATGACCCTTTGCGAGCATCTGGGTACCGACCAGCAGATCGACCTCGCCGGCATGGGCGGCATCGAGCATCTTCTGCGCCGCGCCGCGCCGTCGGGCGACATCGCGGTCGAGGCGGCCGATGCGCGCGCCCGGAAACAGCGACTGCAGCCCCTCCTCGAGTCGCTGGGTGCCGCGACCGAGTCCGGCCAGATCGACATTGCCACATTCGGGGCAAGACCTTGGCACAGGCTGATCAGCGCCGCAGTGATGACACACTAACCGATAGCGCTGGGGTGGCGATGCCGCGGGCACCGAGACCCCGACCCGATGCATCACCCGATAGGCATCGCACTGGTCGCACCGGCTGAGCCAGCCGCAGGCGCCGCAATTCAGAACCGGCGCATAGCCGCGGCGATTCAGGAAGATGAGGGCCTGTTCGCCGCGGGCCACCGTCTCGTTGATTGCCGCGATGGCCGGATCAGTCAGGCCATGCTGCACCCGGGTACCTCGCAGCGCCATGCGCTGGACCAGCGGCAGGCTCGCGCCGGAGGCGCGTTCGCGCAGACTGACCAGCCTGTAGCGGCCGCGGCGCGCGGCATGCCAGCTCTCGAGCGAGGGCGTGGCCGACCCGAGCACGATCGGCAGGCCGCGACGCGCCGCCAGCGCGATTGCAAGGTCCCGGGCCGAGTAGCGTGCCCCTTCCTGCTGCTTGAAGGACGCATCGTGCTCCTCGTCGACCACCACCGCGACCAGCGCCGGAAGCGGCACCAACACCGCAAGTCGGGTACCCAGCACGATCCGGGCGCGCCCCTCGGCCGCCGCCAGCCAGTGCGCGGCGCGCTCGGCGTCGGGCATGTCGCTGTGCAGAATGGCGAGCGGCAGCATCGGAAAACGCTCGCGGATGCGCTGTGCAAACTGGGGTGTCAAGGCGATCTCGGGCACCAGAACCAGCGCCTGCGCCGCCGGATCACGCGCCAGCAAACCCTCTAGCCAACGGAAATAGACCTCGGTCTTGCCGCTGCCAGTGATGCCATGAAGCAGGAAGACCGCATGACCATCGCAGGATTGAATCTGGCTTAAAGCCTCGGTCTGACCGGGAGTCAGTACCCGCTCACTATCTGATGATCCGTTCGGTTCGGGCGGTTTCGGCAGACTCGCCTCGAAACGCTCGCGGGCGCGCAGCACCGGCGATCCGCGGCTGCGCGCGACGGGGACGGTGCGCAGCAGCTTGGGGACTGCCGGCAGCGCGAGCTCACCGAAACCGGCATGGTAGTAGCGCGACCCGAAACCGATCAGCTCGAGCCAATCGGCAGGCATGCGAGGCATGCCGGGCAGGCGCTCCTCGAGCAACCGCAGACGATCGGAGGGCACGGTTGTGCTGTCGGCCAGTGCCGCCACCAGCCCGACCCGACGGCTTCGACCCCAGGGCACGATGACCCAGTCACCCGGACAAATCGGTGAATCGGCGTGCAGCGTGTAGTCGAACAGCTCCGGCAAAGGCAGGTCGAGTGCCACGCGGGCGATGGTGACCGGAGCGCTCACAACTTAAAGTAAAACCTTCAAATAGGTCGGAAAGCCATGGACGCGTAGCGTTTTTCCGCGGTGTTCACAGAAGCTGTGGACAATTGTGTGGACAGCGTTGGACCTTAGCCCGCAAACCCGCGCTGCTGCGCGGCCATACGCGATGTGCCTAAAAAATCGACAAAAATAACTCTTTTAAAATCAGTGGCTTATGAAAGCCTCGCCACTCAGGCAATCGGTCTGTGGACTCACCCGACAGGATCACCCGAAATGTGCATAAGTGGTGCGCCCAGACCTACAAAGCCGACGCTGCAGCGCCGCGACGACGCTGCTCACGGCTGTATTGATGCACTGTTTCAACCAGGGCAATCACGTTGTCGGGCGGGGTGAACTGCGAGATGCCATGGCCAAGGTTGAAGATATGTCCCTGGCCTGCCTGCGGTACACCATAACTTTCGAGGGTCTTGATCGCCTCTGCCCGGATCTGCTCGGGATTGGCCATGAGGATCATCGGATCGAGATTGCCTTGCAGCACAACACGTGAGCCGACGCGAGCCCGGGCCTGGCCGAGGTTAACCGTCCAGTCGAGTCCGACCGCGTCGCAACCGCTGGCGGCAATATCCTCAAGCCAGAGCCCGCCGCCTTTGGTGAAGACAATCGAAGGCACCCGGACCCGCGTGACCGTGCCGTCGGGCGCACGCTCTTCGCGCTCGAGGCGAAGACCCTCGAGCACCCGGCGGATATAGCCGAGCGAGAACTTCTGGTAGTGGCCGTCGGGCAGGATGCCGCCCCAGGTATCGAAGATCATGACCGCCTGGGCGCCGGCATCGATCTGGGCATTCAGATAGTCACGGACCGCGTTGGCGGTGACCGTGAGCATGGTGTGCATCAGGTCGGGGCGCTTGTAGAGCATGGTCTTGACCTGACGGAAGTCATCGCTGCCGCCGCCTTCGACCATATAGCAGGCCAGCGTCCAGGGGCTGCCCGAGAACCCGATCAGCGGCACGCGGCCATCGAGGGCGCGCCGGATGGTCGACACACCGTCCATGACATAGCGCAGTTCGGTATTGACATCAGGCACCGCCAGTCGACGAACCGCGGCCTCGTCGCGCACCGGGTTGCTGAACTTCGGGCCCTCGCCCTCGGCGAAATACAGGCCGAGTCCCATCGCATCGGGGACGGTGAGGATGTCGGAAAACAGAATCGCGGCATCGAGCGGATAGCGCTCGAGCGGCTGAAGGGTCACCTCGCAGGCGAGCTCGGGCGCCTTGCACAGGGCGAGGAAACTGCCGGCCCGCTTGCGGGTGGCGTTGTATTCGGGGAGGTAGCGGCCAGCCTGGCGCATCAGCCAGATCGGGGTGTGATCGGTGGGTTCGCGCAGTAGCGCGCGCAGAAAGGTGTCGTTCTTCATGGGGGCGGGGCACTGGAAAGGGCGGGACTGGGACGCCAGAGCGCGGCCCGGAAGCGATACAGATCGACATTCTACGGGTGTCGGCCGGGATTCTGTCGGATGGCGTGCAGAAGTTCCTCGGCAGACCGTTCGTCGGCGCAGATGCTCCATCTGGTTGCTCTCTGAGTTGTGCCATGACCGTTCATCAGCCAGTTGCACGGTTTCATCTGCCCGGCAGCGCTTTGCTGCTGTTGACGCTTGCCCTGCTTCCAGGCGTGGCGCGCGCGGATGATTGCGGGATTGTGGCGGCACCCAAGACGGCAGCGGCGCCGGCGAAACCGCGGCCGGCGGTACGCCCACCGGTTCGACGCCCGCCGCCCCCAACGGTGGTCGGTGCGTCAGGACCGCCGAAGGCACAGCCTGCCGCGCAAGCCAAACCGCAAAGTCCGACGCGCCCGCGCGCGGAGGTTCTTCGCAAGCGCCCGCCGGCCAATGCCAAGCTTGCTGCGTCCAAGCAGGCGCCAAAGCCCGCGGTCAAGGCGGTCCCAACCTGCACGCCGGTGGCCGATCCGTCTGATGTCAGGTCACGGTTGAGGGACGCCTCCCGTTTTACGCCGGTCGATCCGTCGAAACGTCTGCTGATCGAACCAAGCGTTCGTCAGGATCCTCTGGAAGGCATCCGCACCGGCTTGCCGGGCGTGGACATGGTGCCGCCGAGCCTGTACCTGATGCCCCCGGGTGAGGTGGCGCTGGTGCCGCCGGGTGAGGTGGCACTTGTGCCGCCGTTTCAGATGGCACTGGTGCCACCGTTTCAAATGGAGCTGGCGCCGCCGTTTCCGGTGGTACTGCTGCCGCCGCCAATGGGTGGCGGGGGTGGCGGGGGTGGGGGCGGAGGCGGGTCGCAACTGCCGGTCGTTGAGAAGCCGGCCCCACCGCTCAATCCGAATCCGCCGGGGGTGATCATTCCCCCGGTTGTCATCGTGTCCCCGCTGATCGACAAGCCGGTTGGCCCCTGGACGCCGCCCAATCCGGATGGGCCGCATCCGGTCCCGGTACCCGGTTCGGTATGGCTGTTACTCGCTGGCCTGGCGGCACTGTTGCGCCAGCGCTGCCGCGCCTTGCCCCGAGTGCGGCGATAGCTTGTAAGCTTCGCGTTTTGCCGAGTGCCCGATACAGGGCACAGGCTTTCCTGGAGGCATCATGATTCGTTCGACTACCCCGACCGCATCAGCGGTCGATTCACCGTGCGATGCACAATCCTGCGACTCACGGCTTTCACTGCCGCGCCGACGCCTTATCAGCGCCGCCGGTTCTATCGCGCTTGGCTCGTCCCTGCCCTTTTCGGTTCGGGCGCAGTCCGAGTGGCCGACCAAACCGATTCGTTTCGTCGTGCCGTTTCCGGCAGGCGGCGGTGCCGACATGGGCGCACGTGCGATCTCGGTTCATATGGCGGCAGCCTTCGGCAAACCGGTACTTGTCGAGAATCGCGCCGGTGCCGACGGCGCGGTGGCGGCACTCGAGGTGGTGAAGTCGGCGCCTGACGGTCACACGCTGTATTTCGGTACCGCGACGTCGATGTCGTATACACCGTCAATCAAGAAGGTACCTCCTTACGATCCGGTGGCCGATTTCACGCCGATTTCGAACCTCTGCATCTTTACCTTCTATCTGATGGTGCAGCCGAGCCTGCCGGTCAACACCCTGGCCGAGTTTGTCGCCTATGCGAAGGCCAATCCCGGGAAGATCGCCTATGCGACCGGCAACAGTACCGGCATCGTGTCGATTGCGCAGCTTGCGCAGGCCAATAAGCTCGATATGACCCATGTGCCCTACAAGGGTGAGGCACAGGCCGTGATCGATATGGTTGGCGGGCGAGTGCAGGCGATGTTCGCCACGCCGGCGGTGATGCCACAGCTGCTCAAAGAGAAGTTCAAAATGCTCGCCGTGCTGCTGCCAAGACGCACCACCAGCTATCCGGATGTGCCGACGATGTCCGAGGCAGGGCAGCCGCTGGTCAATATCCTTCCGTGGGGAGGGCTGTTCGGTCCGGCACGGATGCCGCGCGACATCGTCGAGCGCATCTCACGCGACTTCAATGTCGTCATGCGTCGACCGGATGTGGCCGAGCAGTACGAAAAGCTTGGCCTTCTGCCGACTCCCTCGACGCCCGAGGTGCTTGGGACACTTGTGAAGGATCAGCTTGGCGCCTGGAGCAAGACCATGCGGGCTGCCGGCATCGAACTCGAGTGATGCACGCCAGACGGCGGCGATGAAGGTCGTGTCGGTCAATCGCGCGACGGCGCGCGAGGTGATCATCAACGGACGCAAGGTGTTGACCGCGATCGGCAAACAGTCGGTCGAAGGTCCCCTTGCGGTCCGTCCTCTGGGCATCGAGGGCGATGAGCAGGCCGACCTGTCGGTGCACGGCGGACTTGGCAAAGCGGTTTATGCCTATCCGCTTGAGCACTATGCGTTCTGGCAGACCGTGCGGGCCCAGGCAAAAGTGTCGCTCTGGGATTCGCCGATGGCGCCGGGCTCGATGGGCGAGAACCTGACGGTCGAAGGCCTGTTTGAGGACCGGCTCTGGATCGGCGACCGGCTGAAACTGCCCTCCTGTGTGCTCGCGGTGAGCGAGCCGCGCTTTCCCTGCTTCAAGTTCAACGCCAGCATGGGTTTTGCACAGGCGAGCAAGTTGATGGTGCAATCGGGGTATTGCGGCAGCTATCTGGCGGTCATCGAGGCGGGCCAGGTCTGCGCCGGCGACCCGATCGAATTGATTGCAGGCCCCCGTGAGGTCAATCTGCGCGAGCTTTTCAAGGCACGTGCACGGGCCTGAACAGCGCTGACATCGGTCTGGCTCCCGAATCCGGCAGTGTCAGGGTTTGGCCGACGGCATGGATCTGACTTCTTCCTTGACCGACCGCGAATACTGGGATTTGACGCCGGAACGGGCATCTTTGAACTCTTTGGCCATGGCATCCATCTTCGGCTTGTAGCTGGCTTTGACTTCGCTTTCGGCTGCACGACGGGCAGTCAGAGGATCTTTGCCGGCAGCGCTTGCATCGGGAGCCGCTTTGTCACCGGCGGCCTTGATCGCGCGGCTTCGCTCGGCACGCAGCGCCCTGGTTTTCGCTTTGTAGTCCTGGTCGATCTTGCTCAGCGCGGCCCGCTGGTCGATCATCGGATCAGCGGCGATGGCGGTGTCGGCAACACTGAAAAACGCCAGCGACGAGACGATGGCGACACTGATAAGGCGGCTGTTGAGGCGCATGGCTTGGCTCACTTGTAGAAGTTTGATTTATTCGGGATTCGGATTGAGCGCCGCTTGAATTTTGTTTTCAGCGGGCAGGCAGTCTGTACCTGCCTGATACAACCATGCACCGAAACCAGCCGTGTATGCGACTTTTGAATAAAACTTCCGGCCTATATCCGAAGTTCAGGCCGTTATTCGTGAGTCAATGTCTGACAACTGAATCAGATCGATGGAAATCGACCCGGATTATTTCATCGGGGAATAGGCGGTCGGCGCCATGATCGCATTGCTGAAGTGCGTGATCAGCGGACCATTCTTCTCGGTCTCAGCGCGCGCGGTCAGCCAGTCGGGGTCGGCTGCGAAAGCGCTCCATTTGAGTTCGCGCTCGGCGAGGCTCTCCCACTGAAGCATGTAGGTCAGGGTGCTGTTGCTGTCGCCGATGACATTGGTCCAGAAACCCACCGGCACGATGCCGTGCTTTTGCCAGATCTTCAGGGTGATCGTATCGAAGCGTTTGTTGAGGTCGGGCAAGCGACCAGGCATGCAGTGATAGATGCGCATCTCGTAAAGCATGGGGTCTCCTCCCTCCGAATCTGTCAATGCTGCTGCGGCTCAGGTCTGACGCCTGATGTCCGATGTCCGATTACTTGCCTCTGAGCTTGCGGATCGCCTGGATCTGGGCGATCGCTTCAGCGAGTTCGGCCTGGGCTTTGGCGTAGTCGATATCGGCCGAGCGGTTGAGCAGGGCTTCTTCGGCTTTCTTGCGAGCTTCTTCAGCCTTGGCCTCATCGAGGTCGTGGCCGCGAATGGCGGTATCGGCCAGCACGGTGACACGTCCCGGCTGCACTTCGAGGATGCCGCCGGCCACAAAGACGAAGGTCTCCTCGGCCTTGCCGACAAGCTTGATGCGGACCGCTCCCGGCTTGATGCGGGTGATGAGGGGAATGTGCTGGGGATAGATGCCCAGCTCACCCGACTCGCCCGGCAGCGCGACGAACTCGGCCTCGCCTTCGAAGATCGATTCTTCAGCGCTGACGACGTCGACCTGGATGGTGCTCATTTGATGGTCTTCGCCTTTTCGAAGGCCTCGTCGATCGTACCGACCATGTAGAAGGCCTGCTCGGGCAGTGCATCGCACTCGCCGTCGACGATCATCTTGAAGCCACGCAGCGTTTCATTGAGCGGCACGAATTTGCCGGGCGAACCGGTGAAGACTTCGGCGACGTGGAAGGGCTGCGACAGGAAGCGCTGGATCTTGCGGGCGCGCGACACTGCAAGCTTGTCGTCAGGCGAGAGCTCGTCCATACCCAGAATCGCGATGATGTCGCGCAGCTCTTTGTAGCGCTGCAGCGTGGATTGGACGCGGCGGGTGATGGTGTAGTGCTCCTCGCCGATGATGTAAGGGTCGACCTGACGCGAGGTGGAGTCGAGCGGATCGACCGCAGGATAGATACCGAGCGCCGCGATGTCGCGCGACAGCACGACGGTGGCGTCGAGGTGAGCGAAGGTGGTGGCAGGCGACGGGTCGGTCAAGTCGTCGGCAGGCACATACACCGCCTGGATCGAGGTGATCGAGCCGGTCTTGGTCGAGGTGATGCGTTCCTGCAGGCGGCCCATCTCTTCGGCCAGCGTCGGCTGGTAGCCCACGGCCGAAGGCATACGACCGAGCAGCGCCGAGACTTCGGTGCCGGCCAGGGTGTAGCGATAGATGTTGTCGACGAAGAAGAGAATGTCCTTGCCTTCGTCGCGGAAGCGCTCGGCCATGGTCAGGCCGGTGAGGGCCACGCGCAGACGGTTACCCGGGGGCTCGTTCATCTGGCCGAACACCATGGCGACCTTGTCGAGAACGTTGGACTCGTCCATCTCGTGATAGAAGTCGTTGCCCTCGCGGGTGCGTTCGCCCACGCCGGCAAACACCGAGTAGCCCGAGTACTGCTTCGCGATGTTGTTGATCAGCTCCATCATGTTGACGGTCTTGCCGACACCGGCACCACCGAACAGGCCGATCTTGCCGCCCTTGGCAAACGGGCAGACCAGGTCGATCACCTTGATGCCGGTGGGCAGCAGCTCGACCGAAGGCGAGAGGTCTGCAAACTTGGGCGCGGACTGGTGAATCGCGCGGCGCTCGTCGGTCTTGATCGGGCCGGCTTCGTCGATCGGGCGGCCGAGCACGTCCATGATCCGGCCGAGGGTGGCTTCACCCACCGGCACTTCGATGCCTTTGCCGGTATTGGTCACTGGCATGCCGCGGCGCAGGCCGTCGGACGAGCCAAGTGCGATGGTTCGCACGACGCCGTCGCCGAGCTGCTGCTGCACCTCGAAGGTCAGGCCGACCTCGGCCAGACTGGTGCCGGCGTCTTCAAGCACCAGCGCGTCATAGACCCGGGGCATCGAGTCACGCGGGAACTGGATGTCAACCACCGCGCCGATGCACTGAACGATATGGCCTTGCTGCATGTCGGGACCTCGTTGATTCGCTTTGATAGGGTTCGGATTCGGATCGTCGGTGTCGCGCCCGCCTAGACGGCGGCCGCTCCGCTGACGATCTCGCTGAGTTCTTTGGTGATCGCTGCCTGCCGCGCCTTGTTATAGGACAGCTGCAGTTCGCCGATCACTTCCTTGGCATTGTCGGAGGCCGACTTCATGGCCACCATGCGGGCCGACTGTTCGGAGGCCATGTTCTCGGCCACCGCCTGATAGACCAGCGCCTCGACATACCGCAGCAGGAGGTCGTCGAGGACCGCCTGTGCATCGGGCTCATAGATGTAGTCCCAGGAGTAGTCGCGGCTGGTTTCTTCCAGGTGCTTGGGGTCGAGCGGCAGCAGCTGCTCGATCACCGATTCCTGCTTCATGGTGTTGATGAAGCGGGTAAAGGCGATATAGACCACATCGATTTCGCCGGCAGCATAGGCATCGAGCTGCAGCTTGATCGGGCCGATGAGCTTGTCAAGGTGAGGCGCGTCACCAAGGTGAACCGCCTGTGACACCACCTTGGCGCCGATACGCTGCATGAAACCCAGGCCCTTGTTGCCGATGGCGGTGACCTGCACTTTGGCGCCCGATTTCTCGAGATCGCGCAGACGCTGGACGGTCAGACGAAGGATGTTGGTGTTCAGGCCGCCGCACAGCCCCTTGTCGGTAGTGACCAGCACCAGCCCAGCCGCCTTGACGGTCTCGCGGCGGACCAGAAACGGATGACGGTATTCGGGATTGGCATGCGCCAGGTGGGCGGCAATATTGCGCACCTTGTCGCCGTAGGGGCGCGATCGCCGCATCCGCTCCTGCGCCTTGCGCATCTTGGACGCGGCGACCATTTCCATCGCCTTGGTGATCTTGCGCGTGTTCTGCACGCTCTTGATCTTGTTGCGGATTTCTCTGGAGCCAGCCATGGCGGCCTATGCCTTCGTCTGCGGTGGTCGCTTGCGCGGGAGGGCGGTCAGAATGCGCCGGTCTTGAGGAAGGACTCGACCACGCCCTTGAGCGCGTCCTCGTCTTCTTTCGACAGGTCCTTGGAGGCTTCGACACGGTCGACCCATGCAGCATGCTGGGTCTTCATGTGATCGTGAAGCGCAGTCTCGAAGGGCAGCACTTTGTCGACCGGCAGCTCGTCGAGGTAGCCACGGGTGACCGCAAAGAGCGACACCGCGAGCTGCCAGACCTGCAGCGGCTGATACTGGGGCTGCTTCAGGATTTCGACCGTGCGACGGCCGCGCTCGAGCTGGCGACGCGTTGCGTCGTCGAGGTCGGAGGCGAACTGCGCAAATGCGGCGAGCTCACGATATTGCGCAAGGTCGGTCCGGATACCGCCCGACAGCTTCTTGATGACCTTGGTCTGCGCAGCACCACCGACTCGCGACACCGAGATACCGGCGTTGATGGCGGGACGGATACCGGCGTTGAAGAGGTCGGTCTCGAGGAAGATCTGACCGTCGGTAATCGAGATGACGTTGGTCGGCACGAAGGCCGACACGTCGCCTGCCTGGGTCTCGATGATCGGCAGCGCAGTCAACGAACCGGTCTTGCCTTTGACTTCACCGTTGGTGAACTTCTCGACGTATTCCTCGTTGACGCGGGCAGCGCGCTCGAGCAGACGCGAGTGGAGATAGAAGACGTCGCCGGGATAGGCTTCGCGACCCGGCGGGCGGCGCAGCAGCAGCGAGACCTGACGATAGGCAACCGCCTGCTTGGTCAGGTCGTCATAAATGATCAGCGCGTCTTCGCCGCGATCGCGGAAATATTCGCCCATCGTGCAGCCGGAGTAGGCGGCGATGAACTGCATGGCCGCCGATTCGGACGCGGTCGAGGCCACGACGATGGTGTAGGCCATCGCACCGGTTTCTTCGAGCTTGCGCACAACGTTGGCCACGGTGGAGGCTTTCTGGCCGATCGCGACATAGACGCAGAAGACGCCCTTGCCCTTCTGATTGATGATGGTGTCGACTGCGACCGCGGTCTTGCCGGTCTGGCGGTCGCCGATGATCAGCTCGCGCTGGCCACGGCCGATCGGCACCATGGAGTCGATCGCCTTCAGACCGGTCTGGACCGGCTGCGACACCGATTTACGGGCGATCACGCCCGGCGCGACCTTCTCGATGATGTCGGTCATCTTGGCGTTGATCGGGCCCTTGCCATCGATCGGCTGACCGAGCGAATTGACCACACGGCCGATCAGCTCGGGGCCGACCGGCACCGACAGAATCTTGCCGGTTGCCTTGACGACGTCGCCCTCGGAGATCTGCTCGTATTCGCCGAGCACCACCGCGCCGACCGAGTCACGCTCGAGATTGAGCGCCAGGCCGAACACGTTGCCGGGGAATTCGATCATCTCGCCCTGCATCACATCGGACAATCCGTGGATGCGGCAGATGCCGTCGGTGACGGACACGACGGACCCCTGGTTGCGCGCATCGGCGGCAACGTCGAGGTTCTGGATCTTGCTCTTCAGCAGTTCGCTGATTTCGGCCGGATTGAGCTGCATTCGTTTCTCTCGTGGAGTTTTGTTCAGCGCTTACTTCATCAGCGCATCGGCGAGTTGCGCGAGCTTGCCGCGCACCGAGGTGTCGAGCACCTCGTCACCAATGCGAATCGAGATGCCGCCGATGAGTTCGGGGACGACTGAGACAGTTGCCTTGACCTTGCGGCCGTATTTGCCTTCGAGCGTCGCCACCACCTCAGCCGACTGCTGCTCGGTCAGCGGATAGGCAGAGTCGATGCGGGCATCGAGTACGCCGTCCGCGTCGTTCTTGAGCCGTTCGAAGTGACCGACGATTTCGGGCAGGACCGTCAACCGTTCGTTTTCGGCCAGCAGCCGCAGGAAACCGAGCTGATCGGTCGACAGATTGCCGGCGACTTCGGAAACCAGCTGTGCAACCTGCTCATGCTTGATGCGCGGGTTGCCCAGCAGGCCATGAGCCGCCGGGCTGGCAACGACTGCGGCCAGCCGCGACAACGCATCGGACCAATGCGCCAGCGCTTGAGGACCCTGTGCCAGCTTGAAAGCGGCTTCGGCGTAAGGACGGGCGATGGTGAGCGATTCGGCCATGGCAGGGCGACGTCCTAGCGAAGCTCGGCTTTGAGGCCGGCCAGCAGTTGCGCGTGAGCCGAGGTATCGATCTCACGACGAAGGATGCGTTCTGCACCCGAGACGGCCAGCAGCGCGACCTGTTCGCGAAGCTGATCTTTGGCACGCTGAGCAGCCAGAGCGGCTTCGCCCTCGGCAGCCTTGCGGGCTTCGGTGACGATACGGGCTGCTTCGGCACGCGCCTCTTCAACCAGATGCGCAGCCTGCTTCTCGCCGGAAGCGCGAACTTCGGCAGCACTGGCGCGAGCCTGCTTGATCTCGGCCTCGACGCGCTTTTCAGCGGCGGCGAGTTCGGACTTGGCCTTATCGGCCGCAGCCAGACCATCGGCGATCTTCTTGCTTCGTTCGTCGAGTGCCTTGACGATCGGCGGCCAGACGAACTTGGCGGTAAACCACCAGAGCGCCAGGAAAACGGCGATCTGGACGAAAAGCGTCGCGTTGATGTTCACGAACGGTTTCCTCCGAAGGGGACCTGATACGACAGTCCGGTGACGGGCATGGCGATGCGCTTGACCCGGATCACTTGAAGGGGTTGGCGAAGGCAAACATCATGGCGATACCGACACCGATCAGGAAGGCGGCGTCGATCAGACCGGCCAGCAGGAACATCTTGGTCTGCAGCTTGTCCATGAGTTCGGGCTGGCGCGCTGCGCCCTCGATGTATTTGCCGCCCATCATGCCGATGCCGATACAGGCACCCAGAGCACCCAGCCCGATGATCAGGCCGGCGGCGATCGCGACGAAAGCTACGTTGGTCATGACGACTCCTTAAGGTTGAACCGAGGTCCAGCGGTTGAGGTTGATGTGAAAAGTTGAAACGGAAAAGAGAAAGATCGACTCGCGCTCGGCGATGGGCTTTGCGCGGTGTCAGTGGTGTTCGTGAGCCTGCCCGATGTAGACCAACGTCAACATCATGAAGATGAAGGCTTGCAGCGCCACGATCAGGATGTGAAAGATGGCCCAACCCAGACCGGTGAGGATGTGCAGACTCGCACCCCACCAGGTGGCCGACGCGCCAAGCAGGGCGATCAGCATGAAGATGAGTTCGCCGGCGAACATGTTGCCGAACAGTCGCATGCCGAGCGAAATGGTCTTGGCGAGATATTCGATCAGCTGCATCAGCAGGTTGATCGGGGCCAGCAGCACGCCGGAACCGAAAGGCGCCGATACCAGCTCGTGGAAGAAGCCGCCTGAGCCCTTGACCTTGATGCCGTAATAGATCGACGCACCCAGGACCACGATCGACATCGCGAGCGTGGCGTTCAGGTCGGCGGTGGGCACAACCCGCATGTAGGCGTGGTGGGGATCGCCACCGGTGGCGCCGTGAATGTGCTCCCAGATCTTGGGGATCAGATCGAGGGGGATGAAGTCCATGGCATTCATGAAGAAGATCCACACGAACGACACCAGCGCCAGCGGGGCGATGTAGCTGATGTCGCCCTTGACGATCGAACGGGCCTGCTCATGGACAAACTCGACGACCGATTCGATGGCACCCACAAAGCGGCCGGGCACACCCGAGGTGACCGACTTGGCGGCGCGGTACATCAGGAAGCAGCTAAGCAGTCCCATCAACACCGCCCAGAACACGGTATCGAGATTCACGAGCGAAAAGTCGATCACCTTTTCCTGGGGATGGCCCGAGGTATTGAAATGCGTCAGGTGATGGACGATGTACTCGGAAGCGGAGGGGGCGTGCGCGGCGTCGGCCATGGTCTGCTAAGTCTGTCGCTAGGGCGTTTCAGTTCGTCGAGGTGTTCTTGCTGCTTTACTTATTCGGTTCGCGCACCCAGAGGAGCGCAAACAGGGGAACCTGCAATGCAGCGATCAGCCCGATCAGCATCGCCAGCCAGTTCAGCGACTCGAACGATTTGACGATCAGCGCAATCAGCGCAACCGTCAGGCCGATCTTCGCGAACTCGCCGAGGAAGAACACAACCGGATAAGACTCGGCGGTTCGTCCCCGATTGGCTGCCAGTCGCAACGCGAACAGGCCGTTCGGGATAATTGCTGCCGCGCCGCCAAGCACCAGAGATTCGGCGCTGTGCCAGTCGAAGATGACCCCGGTCAGGAGACCGAGCACCGCGACTGTGGCGACTTGCAGACCGACTGCGATGAACATTATGAACGTGCAGTCGGACAGCCGGCCGGCAAAGACGCCGAAGTATAGGCGATCACACTGGACCGGTCAAAAGGGATCGTGAGGGATGATGAGGAATATGTCGCGTCGCAGCATGCTTGTTGCCGGTTGCCGCCTCATTCGATCGATGGGACCGCCACACCGACGCGGTCGAAGCGGCGCATGACGCCGATCAGAATGATCGCCATGACCGGGCCGGCGAGCGGATAGGCAATTGCGGAGACGATCGGCACCACCATGATCAGATGGCGCAGGCCCCAGCTGTAGAGAGTGCCGGCCGCCCTGACATAGCGGACTCCCACGGCAAGCCAGCGGGCGCGCGCATCGCTGCCCACCGGCATCGCGCCGATGTAGCCGGCATGGTTGTAATAGCGCATTGCCATGGCCGACGACAGCAGCGATGCGAAGAGCATGGTCATCAGCATGAGGTCGAGGACGGTTCGCGGCTCGATCGCGAGGGGGTCGGTGTTTGCGCCGTGCAGGCCGATATGCAGCGAGGGCACGCTCAGGGCCGCCGTGCCCATCAGGGCGAGCGCCGCGGTCGAGGCAATCATGGTGGCCGACATCATCGAATTGCGCAGGGTCTGGACCGCCAGTATCTCGGAGCCGGGTTGATGCGAGACGGCGATGAACCACTCCTCGCGCATCGTGGCATGGGCAGTGCGTGCAAGGCCCAGCGGATTTCGGCGCTGCTGCCGCGCGAGCGACAGTTCGTACGCGACCAGCGCGATGACCGTCGTGAGGACGGCCAGCCAGACGCCGACCGTGGTCATCGCGCCGAAACGGTGGACTGAGCGGACTGAGCGGACTGCAGAAGGCTGGCCTGCCGCCGGCGCTCGATCAGTTCGAAGAGTCCCATGCCAGCGATCATGGCGAGCACGAAGATCAGCGCCTTGGACTCACCCATGCCGAGCGCGACCAGGCCAGGGCCGGGACAAAAGCCGGCAATACCCCAGCCAATACCGAACAGCACGCTGCCGGCCATCAATCGCCGGTCGAGCTGTCGCGAGTTGGGCAGCTTCATGTCCAGGCCGATGAAGGACGTGGTGCGGCGCCCGGCGAGCGCAAAGGCCAGCGCGCCGACGCCAATGGCGCCGGCCATGACCAGGGCAAGGGACGGGTCCCAGAGGCCGGTCAGATCGAGAAAGCCGAGCACCTTGGCGGGATCGGCCATCCCGGAGACGATCAGTCCGATGCCGAAGATCAGCCCGGTGATCAGTGAGGTCAGGATTTGCACGGTGGCGCTCCTTGAATGACGACGTCTGTCGACCGGACCAGGCCGGAATCAGGCCGCCAGCCAGTGACGAAGGACATAAACCGTGACAAACCCTGCCGCCATGAATGTGGCGGTCGCTGCCAGCGAGCGCGGCGACAGACGCGAGATGCCGCACACGCCGTGTCCGCTGGTGCAGCCGCCGCCATAGCGCGTGCCCACACCGACCAGCAGGCCTGCGAGCACCAGCGCGCCAGTACCGGCGTCGATGTGCGGGGTCGGCACGGTCGCAAAGAGGCGCCAGACGAGCGGAGCCGCAATCAGGCCGCCGACGAAAGCGACACGCCAGCCGATGTCGCCGGCGACCGGCCGAAGCAGGCCGCCAAGGATGCCGCTGATGCCGGCGATGCGGCCATTGAACAGCACGAAAATTGCAGCAGCCAGGCCGATCAGCAGGCCGCCGGTGGTTGCGGCAACCGGGGTGAAGGCATTCCAGTCGATGGTCATGGCGTCTTGTCCTCAGGGCAGTAAAGCCGGTAGAGCACCGCCAGGACCTCCAGAATGGCCGGGTCGGCGATGCGATAGAAAATCTTCTTTCCGTTGCGGCGGGTCTGCACAACGCCTTCGGCACGCAGGACCGCAAGTTGCTGCGAGAGCGTGGGCTGGCGGATACCGAGCAGCGATTCAAGGTCGCCCACACAGCACTCCGACTGCGACAGCTGACACAGAAGCAAAAGGCGGTCCTCGTTGCCGAGCAGCTTGAGCGCGGCCACCGCCCGGCTGGCTGCCTGCCGCAGGCGCTGCGCGTCGATCGCCCCGGCAGATGGCACCATGGCGGACGGGGGCGCCATGGCGTCGGGCATCGGATCGCGGGCAGTGGCGAGTGTTTCGGAAGGCATGAATCGGAAGGCATGAATCGGAACGGATGAGATCACTATACTTGCAAATAAACTATAAATCAATATACTGATTTCAACTCGAGGGAGACCACCATGACGACCGCATCCAGCGCATCGACCCCGTCAGGCCAGAGCAGCGCCTCTGCCATGCCGGGCGCCCGCGGCAAGACGACCAGCCAGGCCTTCTTCGATCCGGGCACCTCCACCGTGTCGTATGTGGTCTGGGACCATGCCAGCCGCCGGGCCGCGGTCATCGACCCGGTGCTCGACTACGCCTTTCGCTCGGGGCGCACCAGCACCGGCTCGGCCGATCGGGTGCTCGCCTATCTGCGCGACCATGATCTGCACCTCGACTGGATCCTCGAGACCCATGCCCATGCCGATCACCTGTCGGCGGCCCAGTACCTCAAAGGCAAGGCCGGCGGGAAGGTCGCGATCGGTGCGCACATCCGCACGGTGCAGGACACCTTCGGCAAGCTCTTTCATTTCGAGCATGATTTCGTGCCCGACGGTCATCAGTTCGACCATCTCTGCGCCGACAACGAGACCTTCCGGATCGGCGAGACCGAAGCGACCGCGCTCTGGGTGCCGGGCCATACGCCGGCCGACATGGCGTTTCTGATCGACGGCGGGCTTTATGTCGGCGACACCCTGTTCATGCCCGATGTCGGCACGGCACGTGCCGACTTCCCGGGCGGGGATGCGCGGGCGCTTTATCAGTCGATCCGGCGCCTGCTCGATTTCCCGGCCGACACAGCGGTGTTCGTCTGTCACGACTATCCGCCGACCGGCCGCGAGCCCGCCTGGACCACGACGGTGCGCGATCAGCGGGCCGGCAACATCCACGTGCGCGACGGCATCGACGAGGAGGCCTTCGTGGCAATGCGCACCGCCCGCGATGTCACCCTCGACGTGCCGATGCTGCTGGTGCCGTCGATCCAGGTGAATGTGCGGGCCGGCCACCTGCCACCGGCCGACACCAACGGCGTGAGCTATCTGCGGATTCCGGTGAATGTGCTGGGCGGCTGAAGCCCGGCCATCGTGACCTGCCGGGTCTGACGGGGCCGGGTCGTCAGCGACGCGGATCCATGGCGTCCCGCAGGCCATCGCCGAAGAGGTTGAAGGCCAGCACCGTCAGGAAGATCGCCAGACCCGGAAAAATCGCCATCCAGGGCGCCTGCGTCAGAAAGCGCTGTGCGGTGTTGAGCATCGACCCCCAGCTCGGCGCGGGCGGCTGCTGACCCAGGCCCAGAAACGACAGGCTCGCCTCGGCGATGATCGCAGCAGCCACCGCGAGGGTGGCCTGCACCATCACCGGCGGCAGGATGTTGGGAAGGATGTGCCGCATCAGGATGCGGATCGGCGGATTGCCCACGGCGCGGGCGGCCTCGACATAATCTTCTGCACGCGCCGCCAGGACCTGGCCGCGCGCCAGACGCACGAAGATCGGGGTAGCGGTGACACCGATCGCGATCATCGCGTTGCCAAGGCTGGGCCCGAGAAAAGCAGCCAGTGCGATCGCCAGGATCAGAAAGGGAATGGCCAGCATCGCATCGGTGAGACGGCTGATGAGGGCATCGGTCCAGCCGCCGACATAGCCGGCGACCATGCCGGTGGGCACACCAACACCGACCGCAATCGCCACCGCGATCACACCGGCCGACAGCGACGCCCGGGCCCCCCAGATGATGCGCGACAGCAAGTCGCGGCCGACCTCGTCGGTGCCGAACCAGTGGGCTGCGCTCGGCGCCTTGCGCACCAGCGACCAGCTGGTGGCCAGTGGGTCATAGGGCGCAATCCAGGGTGCGAACAGTGCAAGCCCGATCACGCCGATCAGCACCACACCACCGAACACCGCGGTCGGGCGGCTCAGCAGCGCACGAAACGCCAGCCGGCCGGGGCTGTCGATGCGGCGGTTGCCGCCAGGCGCCGCGTCGGCGGCCGCCACGCTCATGTGCGCAGCCTCGGGTTGACCATCACGTAGAGCACATCGGCCAGCAGATTGAGCAGGATGTAGACCGTCGCGGTCACCAGCACCACGCCCTGGACCACGGCGTAATCGCGGTTGAAGACCGCATCGACGATCAGCTTGCCGAAGCCCGGAATCGAGAAGACCTGTTCGGTCAGCACCGCCCCCGACAGCAGGGTGCCGAATTCGAGCGCGCCCAGCGTGATCACCGGCGTGAGCGCATTGCGCAGGGCATGGCGCAATACCACCGCGGGTTCGTAAAGCCCCTTGGCCCGCGCGGTGCGGACATAGTCGGCGTTCATCGCCTGCAGCATCGCCGAGCGGGTGTGTCGCATCAGCACCGCCGCAATCGCATTGCCGAGCACGAAGGCCGGCATGATCGTGGTGGCCAGCGACTGCATCAGGTCTTCGCGCGGGCTGACATAGCCTGAGGCCGGCAGCCAGCCGAGCTTCACCGAGAACAGAAAGATGAGCATGATGCCCAGCCAGAAATTCGGCGTGGACAAACCCCACAGGGCGAAGACATTGGCGCCGACATCCCAGGCGCTGCCCTTTTTGACCGCCGACAGGATGCCCGCAGGAATGCCGATGAGCAGCGCGATCAGCATGGCCATGGTGGCAAGTTGAAGGGTCACCGGGAGCTTTTCGACCACCAGCTGAGCCACCGGCTGCTTGATGCGCATCGACTCGCCGAGATCGCCTTGCAGCACGCCGGCGATCCAGCGGCCGTACTGCATCGGCAGCGGTTCATCGAGGTGGTATTGCCGGCGGATCTGTTCGATCACCTCCGGATCCTTTTCCTCGCCCGCCATGACCAGCGCCGGATCGCCCGGCAGCAGCTGCTGCAGCGAGAAGATCAGCACCGACACCAGAAAGAGGGTCGGCAGCAGCTGCAGCAGGCGGCGGGGCAGGAAATGCAGCATCGGTCAGGGCGCGGGTGAGGTCAGGTCAGGTCAGGTCAGGTCAGGCAGGGACAGATCAGGGCTTGAGCCTGAGGTCGGTCACGCGGATCAACCCGTCGGGCAGGACCTTGAACCCCTCCAGGCGCGGGCTGTGCGCAAAGAGCAGCGCGCGGTGATAGAGATAGAGCACCGAGCCCTCGGTCAACCACTTGGCCGCGACCTGCTCATAGATCGCCTTGCGCTCGGCCTGCGCGGTGACCGTGCGGGCCTTCTCGAGCAGGGCGTCGAGCGCCGGGTCGCAATACCTGCCGTAGTTGAGCGGTCCCTTGCATGAGGCAAACGAAAAAATGTTGCCGTCGGGGTCGGTCCGTCCGCTCCAGGCGAGAAGATAGAGCTGGAAGTTGCCCTTCTCGGCCTCGTCGAGCGAGGTGGCGAACTCGGTGACCCGCAGCTTCAGCTCGAAGCCGGCCTCGGCCGCCATCGACTGCATCACCTCGGCAACCGCCTTGGTCTCGGGATTGTTCGGCACCATGAAGTCGAGAACGATCGGCGTGGCCACGCCGGCCTCCTTGATCAGCGCGCGAGCCTTCGCGACATCGCGCTTGGGCATCGGGAACTTGGACTGGTAATAGGGGTTGGTCGCGGTCACCCACTGGTTGTCCGGGTTCTGCACGCCATTGAAGACCACGCTGTCGAGGGCCTCGCGGTCGATCGACAACTCGAATGCCTGTCGAACCTTGGCACTTTTGCCCAGGGGATTATTCGCCTTTTCGCCGTTGGCCACATTCATGGTCACGCCCTGATAACCGAGCTCGAAGCCGGTCGCCAGGCGCAGCCTGGAATCCTTCTTCACCTCGCCGATGTCGGTGGCAAGCAGCCGCTCGAGCAGATCGAGCTGGCCTGATTTCAGGTTGGCCAGTCGCACGGTCGAGTCCTGGATCGGCCGATAGACGATGCGGTCGATATTGACGCGGGATTTGTCCCAGTAGTCGGGGAAACGCTCGACCACGATGCGGTCCTGGGCGACCCGCTCGACGAACTTGTAGGGGCCGGCGCAGACCGGCGCGGTGCCGAACTTGTCGCCAAGCGCGCGCGCAGCCTTGGGCGAGACCATCATGCCGGCGCGGTCGGTGAGCTGGGCCATCAGCGGCGAAAACGGCGCTTTGAGCAGGATTCGCACGGTGAGCGGATCGACCACCTCGACCTTGTCGATCGGGGAGATCTCGGCCCGCCGGAACGACCCGGGCAGGGTCAGGTGGCGCTCGAGGCTGAATTTGGCCGCCTCGGCATCGAAGGTCTCGCCATCATGGAACTTGACGTTCGGGCGCAGCTTGATCGTCACCGTCTTGCCGTCGGCCGAGGTCTGGTGCGACAGCGCGAGCTGCGGCACGAAATTGAGCTTCTCGTCGATGTCGAAGAGCTTGTCGCAGATCGAGGCAAACACGATCCGCCCGACATAGGTTCGGGCCATGGTCGGATCAAGCAGATCGGGATCCTCGGCCAGGCCGATGCGCAAGGTACTTTGCGCGCTGGCCGGCGCGATGCCGGCGCAAGTCAGCGCCAGTGCGAGAAGGGAGGTTTTCAGAAGCCTGGATTTGAGTGTCATGGAGTCGTTCTCGTCATGAGGGCAAGGTTCAAGGGGATCGTCGGAAAGCGGTACTTGAGAAAGGGATCCTCAGCGCACAAAGGCCGCCTGGAGACGGGCCAGCGCGGCGTTGCCTGGTGCCGCCGGTCTGGCGATCGAGATTGGTGGAGGGCCGATCCGGCGCCAGTGCCAGCAAGCAACCGCCGTGCCATCGCCGGCGGTCTCAAGTGGCGGCGAGTCGGTGCGGCAGCGCTCGTCGGCATGCGGACAGCGGGTATGGAAGTGGCAGCCGGCGGGCGGCGAAAGCGGGCTGGGCACATCGCCACCGATCGCCGGCTCGCCGGCACGGCGGGTCGGGTCGGGCACCGGCACCGCCGACAGCAGCGCCCGGGTGTAGGGATGGCGCGGCGCACTCAGCACGATTGAGGCCGGCCCGGTCTCGACGAAGCGCCCGAGATACATCACGCCCACTTCGGTGGCGATCTGGCGCACCACCGCGAGGTCGTGCGAGATGAAGACATAACTCAGACCGAGCTGGCGTTGCAGGTCGGCAAGCAGATTGAGAATCTGCGCCTGAATGGACACATCGAGGGCCGAGACCGGCTCGTCGCAGACGATCACCCGCGGTCCGGCGGCCAGCGCGCGGGCAATCGCCAGGCGCTGACGCTGCCCGCCCGAAAACTCATGGGGATAGCGGCGTGCCGCCTCGGAGGGCAGCCCGACCATGCCGAGCAGCTCGGCGACCCGCGCCGTGCGCCCTGCCGCCGGCACGGTCTCGTGCAGCATGAGCGGCTCAGCGAGCATGTCGCCGGCAGTCAGGCGCGGATTGAGCGAGCCATAGGGATCCTGGAAGATCAGCTGGATCAGGCCGCGAAGCCGGCGCATGGCCGATGCGTCGGCGGCGATCAGATCATGGCCGTCGAGCTCGAGCTGACCGGCAGTTGGCTCGATCAGTCGCAGCAGCAGCCGCGCCACGGTCGATTTGCCGCAGCCCGATTCGCCGACGATGGCAAAGGTTCTGCCGGGGGCGAGTTCGAACGAGACGCCGTCGACTGCCCGCACCGTGCTGGTCGACCGACCGAAAAGGCCCTGTCGCACCGGGAAGTGCTTCACCAGATCGCGTACCCGCAGCATGGCGCTCATGGCTGCAAGGCCGGTTCGAGGGGCGGAAGGCTCGCAGCCAGGGTCTCGAGCGGCGCTTTCCAGCAGCGCGAGGCATGGCCCTCGCCGATGCTGCGAAGCGGCGGCGCCTGCGTGCGGCACTGCGCGTCGGCAAACGGGCAGCGGCTGGCAAAGCGGCAGCCTTCGGGCATGGCAGTTGCCGCCGGCACCATGCCTTCGATGGCGGCCAGCCGGGCGCGCGGGGCGCCAAGCGACGGAATCGCGCCCATCAGTCCGACGGTATAGGGATGCTGCGGCATGGCAAAGAGCGCCTCGACCGGCGCTTCTTCGACCACCTGCCCGGCATACATCACGACCACGCGGTCGGCCATTTCGGCCACCACGCCGAGGTCATGGGTGATCAGCACGATCGCGGCCGAGGTCTCGGTGCGCAGCGTGCGCATCAGGGCCAGCACCTGCGCCTGGATGGTCACATCGAGCGCGGTGGTCGGCTCGTCGGCGATCAGCAGCGCAGGCTGGCACAGCAGCGCCATGGCGATCATCACCCGCTGGCGCATGCCGCCCGACATCCGGTGCGGATAGTCGTCGATGCGCTGCTCGGGCGCCGGAATGCGCACGCGCCGCAGCATCTCGATCGCGGCGGCTCGAGCCTGCGCCACCGACAGACCGCGATGGCGCACCAGCACCTCGGCGAGCTGTGCGCCCACGGTGAAGGCCGGATTGAGCGAGGTCATCGGCTCCTGGAAGATCATCGCCAGCCGGTCGCCGCGCAGATCGGCCAGCGCCCGCGGGGCCAGGCCGAGCAGGTCGCGACCTTCGAATCGGATCGCGCCCGAGACGCGGGCCGGCGGGCTGGCCACCAGACCCATGATCGACAGGGCGGTCACGCTTTTGCCGCAGCCCGATTCGCCCACGATGCACAGGGTCTGACCGGCCTCGACCGAGAAGCTCACCCCGTCGACCGCACGCGCCGTGCCGCGCGGCGTGTCGAAGGCGACCCGCAGATCGTCGACCTCGAGCAGCATGGTCAGTTCGCCGAGGCCTCATTGATCGCCGCCTCGATGATCGCGCGATCGAAAACGCCGCCCGGCTTGTCGCGGGTGGCAAAGAATTTCGCGAAATGCACAAAGCGCTCGCGGCTCACCTGCTCGAGACGCTCGAGCTCGGCCAGCGGGTCGAGATGATCGTCAACGCGCAAGTCAAGCGCCGGGTAGTCCTCGGTGGTGTGGATGCGAAGCGCTGCCGACTGCTTGCCGCGCTTGTCGCCGCCGGCCGCCTCGCCAGCCTGCAGGGCCCGGATCAGCCGGCGGGCAAAGGGCAGATCGGCGCCATCAATATAGACGCGAGCCGTCTCGGCAATTACCTGCGGGCCGGCTAGCATGTTGCCGGCCACCGAAAACCCCTCATGGACAACCTGGCCGCACCAGGGGATGCAATCGGACCCGGTATGCGTGGCGATTGCGCCGCTCGCGTCCTGCAGATGCACCTGGCGCGATTCGCGTCCTGGGTCGGCGGCGAGCAGCAGGTCGATCACGACTTGCGCCGGCACACCTTCGCGCAGCAGGCGCAGCCCGCGCGCGCCAAAGGTGGGATTGATCAGAGCCTGAGTCGCCAGACCCCCGATGCCGCCATCGGCGTGGGCACAAAGCGCGCCGACTGCAAAAAACCGCGTAGCCACCGCCACACCAAAGGCACCGGTAACAGGATCACGTGCAACGATCGACCAGGTCATGACAGCACAGGGCGGAACTCGAAAGGCAAGAGGATACGGCAATGCCGCCGGGCTTCAGCGGATTGGGATCGACGAGTGCGACAAAACTGTCCTTGCAATTTGTCGAGACGCATCGAACAATCGGTCGAGGCGGTTCGCAAGCGGATTTGAGGAGCAGGTCGATGTTCAATCAATCAGAGGCGACCGCCACGAGTTTGGTGGCCTGTCGAGCGGTTCAATCCCCAGCCAGATCACTGGTCGCGATCTGCGCCGGCGTCTGTGCAGTCTGGTCAGCCGGTCGCTCAGCGGCTCTGCGGGCGGCATTGCTGGGCGGGGTGTTCGCCGCTTTGTTGACATCCGGGCCTCCTGCCCTGGCCCAGGCCGGCGCCGAAGCGACGCAAGGCAAACCCCCGGTTGCCCGGCGATCCGGCGGCAAGGCAGCCGGCGACCTGACCCGCTTCAACTCCTCGGTCGTGCGGATCGATACCCGCGTTCCGGAAGACGCGACCTCTGCCAGAAGCCTGGGAACCTCCCGGGTCGGCACCGGCATCATTCTTGATGACAAGACCATCCTGACGATCGGCTATCTCACGGTCGAGGCCGATTCGGTGATGGTGACCACCGCATCAGGCAAGCGAATCCCGGCGGCGGTTGCCGGCTACGACCATGCCACCGGCTTCGGTCTGGTGCGTGCCGTCGTGCCGCTTGACGGTACACCGATGCCTCTGGGCGACTCTGACCGGATCATTGAGCGACAGCGGGTACTCACTCTTGGTCAGGGCGAACCCGAAGCGACCGAGTTGCTGGTGGTATCGCGCAAGGTGTTTACCGGCGGGTGGGAATACCTGATCGAGCGGCCGATCTACACCTTTCCGCCGGTCAACAACTGGAGCGGCGCGGCACTCATCAGCGATGAAGGCAAGCTGATCGGAGTCGGTTCACTGATCGTGGACGATGCGGCGAGCGCTCAGCGCAGCGTACCGGGCAATCTGTGGGTGCCGGTCAATCTGCTCAAGCCGATCATGGCCGAGCTCCTTGCCAAGGGTCGGCGCAGCGAAGACATCCATCCCTGGCTGGGCATCACCACCGAGACGGTTCGCGGCTACCTGATGGTGGTTCGTGTTGCACCACGAGGGCCGGCCGAAGAAGCCGGCGTGGCGCCGGGCGATATCGTGGTCGGCGTGGCCGGCGAGAAGGTTGCCGATCAGGCCGAGTTCTACCGCAAGCTCTGGAAGACCGGACCTGCCGGCACACCGATCCCGCTGCGACTGTTCAAGGACGGCGACGTGCGGGAGGTGACGGTCAAGTCCATCGACCGGGCCGACTTCCTGCGCAAGGCCACCGGCATCTGAGAGGCTCGGCGGGGGCGGTTCATCCGAATCGGTGGCAGCGCCTGGCGTGAGCCAGTCTCAATCGCCGATCCGATCTGCATCAAGACCCATCGCCGCTCGCAGCCCTTCAAACTGCTCTGCCGAGTCGAAGCGGATGACCAGGCGGCCCTTGCCACGGGCATTGGCCTGCAACTCGACCGCTGCCTGAAGATGCTCGGCAATCAGTTCCTGCAGCCGCTGCAGATCGGGATCGATCGGGCGCCGCGATCCGCCCGCGCTGACACCTGACTGCGACTGCTGGGCCTGCTGCTGCACCACCAGCCTCTCGGTTTCGCGCACCGACAGACGCTTCTCGACCACCTGATTCGCCGCCAGGATCTGCTCGGCGCGCTCGAGCGCCAGCAGGGCCCGTGCATGACCCATCTCGAGGTCGCCGGCCAGCAGCATGGTCTGCACCGGCGCAGCCAGATTCAGCAGCCGAAGCAGGTTTGAGGTGGCGCTGCGTGAGCG
Source organism: Burkholderiales bacterium (assembly GCA_026399875.1). Classification (GTDB taxonomy): domain Bacteria; phylum Pseudomonadota; class Gammaproteobacteria; order Burkholderiales; family Burkholderiaceae_E; genus UBA4615. The sequence goes on from JAPLQF010000008.1 coordinate 28,344, forward strand.
TCCGATCGCCTCGGAGGCTTGCTCATGGGTGTACTGGAACTCATCGAGCAGACGGCGAATCGCCTGCGCTTCTTCAAGCGGATTGAGATCCTCGCGCTGGATGTTTTCGATCAAGGCCATGGCCAGTGCATTCTGGTCGGAGACATCGCGCAGCATCACCGGCACCTCGTCGAGTCCGGCCAGCTTGGCCGCCCGAAAGCGACGCTCGCCGGCGATGATCTCGTAGCGGTCGGCAGCCAGTGGGCGTACGACGATCGGCTGCATCAGTCCGTGCTGGCGGATCGATGCGGCAAGTTCCTGCAGCGAGCTTTCGTCCATGCGGGTGCGCGGCTGATAGCGCCCGGCCTGCAGCTTGTCGAGCGGCAGTGTCGATGGCGCCCGGATACCTCCGGCAGCGACGTCGGCCGATGGCTCGAAGCTCTCGCCGAGTAGGTTTTCGAGGCCGCGGCCGAGGCCTTTTGGTTTTTTCGCAATCATGCTGGGAAGGGTTCTGGTTGAAATCGTGAGGGGGCGAGGGGGATAGACCGGGGCGGCTGTGGAGGTGGACGGATGCGGCAGGCGTGTCAGTGAGGGTGTCAGTTAGCGCGTGAGTTGGGGCTCACATCGATTTCGCGCGCTCGACCATCTCGGCACCGAATTCGAGATAGGCCTTGGCGCCGCGCGAAGCGGGGTCGAAGACCACGCCCGGCAAGCCATGGCTCGGCGCCTCGGCCAGCCTGACATTGCGGGGAATGACGGTGCGAAACACCTTGTCGCCGAAATGCTGCTCAAGCTGCGCCGAAACCTGCTGCGACAGAGTCATGCGCGGATCGAACATGACCCGCAGCAGTCCGATGACCTTGAGATTGCTGTTCAGATTGGCATGCACTTTCTTGATGGTCGCCACCAGATCCGACAAGCCCTCAAGCGCGAAGTACTCGCACTGCATTGGGATCACCACGCCATGGGCGGCGCACAGGGCGTTCAGGGTCAGCAGCGACAGTGCTGGCGGGGCATCGACCAGTACGAAGTCGTACTGATCGTCGACCGCCGCCAGCGCGTCCTTCAGGCGAGTCTCGCGTTGCTCGAAATCGATCAGGTCGATTTCAGCGCCGGCGAGTTCGCGGTTGGCTGGCAGGAGATGGTAGCCGGCGGCCTCGGCCCAGACGGTGGTCTCCTCAGCATCCGACATTCCGATGAGGACCTGGTAGACGGTGGTTTTGAGCGTGCGCTTGTCGATGCCGCTGCCCATGGTCGCATTGCCCTGCGGGTCGAGGTCGACCAGCAGGACGCGCTGGCCGAGCTTGGCCAGGCCGGCGGCGAGGTTCACCGACGTCGTCGTCTTGCCGACGCCGCCCTTCTGATTTGCGATGGTGAAGATCCTGGCCACGTCTGCAAGGCTCCGTCTGGATGAAAAGGGAAGGTTGGGCTCGGATTGGATCAGGCTGAGCGCCGTGGTGCGGCCGGCGCAGGCCCGGCAGACGTCAGTCCTGGCGAGAAAGCTTGAATCGACGTTGGTGATGGTGATGGTGATGGTGATGGTGCCGGCGAGGAGGCTTCGGCTTGTCGGGCGGCGGCCTGCTGCGGGGCTGAACGGCCGGCGTGTCTTACGATGACGAGATGCCGCTGCGCCGCCAGGAAGGGCACCTGGAGGGCTTCGATCTCGACCTCGCAATCAGCGGGCAGCTCGGCACACTCAGACTCGAGACCGGCCCGCTGGCCCTTCATGGCCACCAGCAGCGTCGACGGCCCGATCAGACCGGCAGCAGCGTCGACGAAGTCGGCCATCGAGGCGAATGCCCGGCAGATCACCAGATCGACCCGCCGGGTCAACGCCTGGGCGCGTCCGGCAAAGACCTCGACGTTTGTGAGTGCCAGCTCCGCGCAAGACTGCCTCTGGAAGGCGGCTTTCTTGCCAACCGGTTCAATCGACAGCACCTTGGCAGTCGGAAAAACAATGGCAAGTGGCAATCCCGGCAGGCCTGCGCCCGAGCCCACATCAGCAATCGTTGCGCCCGACAGATCGATATGCCGACTCAGCGGTGCGATGATCGCCAGCGAATCGAGCAGGTGCTGGGCCAGCATCTGCTCAGGGTCCCTGACTGCGGTGAGGTTGTAAACCGCGTTCCACTTGCTCATCAGCGACAAGAAGGCCAGGAGCTTTTCCTGCTCGGGCGGTGCCAGGTCGAGACCGGCTTGCGCCGCACCCTCCTTCAATCGTTGCGCGAGATGGGGGTGGGCCTGACCGGCGATCGACATCGCTGAGTGTTCAGGCCGCATCTTGTGCAGCGCCAGCCCGCAGTCGCTTGAGATGGACCAGCAGCAGCGAGACCGCTGCCGGGGTAATGCCCTGCATCCGTGAGGCTTGCCCGACGGTCTGCGGGCGATGCTGCGCCAGTCGCTGGCGCACCTCGACCGACAAACCCCGAACATCCTCGTACACGATATCGGTTGGAATCGGCTGATGCTCCTGATGGCTGACACGCTCGACCTCTGCCTGCTGCCGAACGATATAGCCCTGATACTTGAGCTGGATCTCGACCTGCTCGGCAACCGCCGGATCAATCGCGCCCGGCCCGGTCGCCTCGATCACCGCGCGATACGCGACATCAGGGCGGCGGACCAGATCGGCAAGCGAGTACTCGCGCTCGATCGGCGCGCCAAGAAGAGCGGTGGCACGCGCCTCATCAAGCACTTTGGGATTGACCCAGGTACTGCGCAGGCGCTGCAGTTCGGCATCGATCGCATCCCGTTTACGGCAGAACGCATCCCAGCGCCGATCGTCAACGCAACCAAGCGTTCGACCGATCTCGGTCAGACGCAGGTCGGCATTGTCTTCGCGCAGACTCAGTCGATACTCCGCCCTGCTGGTGAACATCCGATAGGGCTCGGCGACGCCACGAGTGATCAGATCATCCACCAGCACGCCGAGATAGGCCTGGTTGCGAGCCGGACACCAGGCATCACGCGACTGGGTCTGCAAGGCGGCATTGATGCCAGCGAGCAAGCCCTGAGCAGCCGCCTCCTCATAACCAGTCGTGCCGTTGATCTGCCCTGCAAAGAACAATCCGCCAATCGACTTGGTTTCGAGCGACGCCTTCAGGGCGCGCGGATCGTAGTAGTCGTACTCGATCGCATAGCCAGGCCGAAGGATGTGGGCGTTCTCCAGACCGACCATCGACCGGACGAGATTGATCTGGATATCGAAGGGCAGGCTGGTCGAGACGCCGTTCGGGTAGAACTCGTTGGTTGTCAGCCCCTCAGGCTCGAGGAAGATCTGATGCGATGTCTTGCTGGCAAACCGGTGAATCTTGTCTTCAATCGATGGGCAATAGCGAGGGCCCACGCCTTCAATCACCCCGGTATACATTGGCGACCTGTCCAGGCCAGATCGAATGATCTCGTGGGTTTGCTCGTTGGTATGGGTGATCCAGCAGGGCATCTGGCGCGGATGCTGCGCGGAAGTGCCCAGAAAGGAGAACACCGGAATCGGATCACTGTCGCCCGGCTGTACTTCAAGCCGAGAAAAATCGATCGATCGTCCATCAATACGCGGCGGCGTACCGGTCTTGAGACGACCTTGCGGCAATTTCAGATCTTTGAGCCGGGCGCCGAGCGACAACGCGGGAGGGTCGCCGGCCCGACCTGCTGAGTAGTGATCCAGACCGACATGGATCAGGCCATTCAAAAAAGTGCCTGCAGTGACCACCACTGTCCGGGACTCGAATCGAATCCCGGTCTGGGTGATCGCGCCAACCACCCGATCTCCCTGAACAATCAGGTCATCGACGGCTTGCTGAAAGAGCCACAGATTCGGCTGATTCTCAAGACGCGAACGAATGGCCTGTCGATAAAGCACACGGTCGGCCTGGGCACGGGTCGCCCTGACCGCCGGACCTTTGCTGGAATTGAGGATCCGAAACTGAATGCCAGCCTCGTCTGTCGCAGACGCCATCGCGCCTCCAAGCGCGTCGACTTCCTTGACCAGATGACCTTTTCCGATGCCGCCAATCGAGGGATTACACGACATCTGGCCGAGGGTTTCGATGTTGTGGGTCAGCAGCAGAGTGCGGACGCCCATTCTCGCCGCCACCAGCGCGGCTTCGGTGCCAGCATGGCCGCCACCGACGACGATGACGTCAAAACGCTCGGGAAAGTTCATGGCAGCTAGGGTAGGGAATCAAACCTCAGGGAGGCGAATTATAGGCGCTGTTTCACGTGAAACAGCGTGCTCGGCACTTTGGTCTTAGGCATCAATGCTTGGCAGGGCTCTCCAGAGCGCGAAATGACGCCGCCCGAGCCGATGCAATGTTTCACGTGAAACATCAGCACGCGAGGAAAGCGAAAGCGCACAGCGACTCGCCTGAGCGATCGACACGGAAAGGGACGCAATAGCTGAATAGACGGCGAGGGCAGATATCTTGCTCGCAGACCAGCCTTCAACGCGCGACGGCCGCGGGCTGCACGCGAAGCTAGCGCGCGGCAGCCCTCGAGATACAGGTCAAACGGGAATCAACAGCGCACTTGGAAACCAAAGGTCGCCGGAATAAGAGACTTCGATGGTTGGCGCTGGGTGGGTGCTGGGTGGGTGCTGGGTTGGCGCTGGGTTGGCGCTACGTTGGCGCTACGTTGGCGCTAGGTTGGCGCTAGGTTGGCGCTAGGTTGGCGCTAGGTTGGCGCTAGGTTGGCGCTGGGTGGGCGCTGGGTTGGCGCTGGGTGGGCGCTGGGTGGGCGCTGGGTGGGCGCTGGGTGGGCGCTGGGTGGGCGCTGGGTGGGCGTGCCCCCTCGGCGCTTCAAGGCATCCAAACAAGCACCAAACTGTCAAACCCCTCTGTGCCAATGAAGCACCACAAAGACCGACTCAACACGCCGGCCACGTCAATCGCACCCTCGCAAAATCGCCGCCATCCCGGGCCCCACACAAAGCGGCGCGGACCCCTTCGCCAACCAAAATCACCCTCTGTTCCACGTGGAACATCGCCGAGCAACTGCGATCACCCTCGCCAGTCCACACTCAGCGAGCATCAGAGATCGCGACTCAATCCATCACAATGACTTGCCTGACCGACTCACCGCGCGCCAAGCGATCGAGTGCCGGGTTGAGATCGACCAACCCAATCGTCTCGCTCAGCAACTGATCAACCGGCAGACGCCCCGCCCGAAACATCGCCACGAAACGAGGCACATCCCGACTCGGCACGCAGGAGCCGATATAGCTGCCCTTGATCGTGCGCTCCTCAGCGATCATCGACACCGCCTGCAGCGGCCAGATTGCCGCCGGATTCGGCAGGCCGGCTGACACCGTCGTCCCACCCCGCCGAGTGATCCGGTAAGCCAACTCCAGTGCCGGCACCGCGCCCGCCATCTCGAAGGCATAGTCGACACCTCCACCGGTCGCCGCCTTGACCTGCGCGACCACCTCCGGATCACGGGCATCGAAGACCCGGGTCGCGCCCAGCTCGCGGGCGCGCTCAAGCTTGGCCGGCAGAACATCGATCGCGATCACATCGCGAGCACCTGCCGCAATCGCCGCCATCAGCGACGAAAAACCGACTCCGCCGAGACCGACCACCGCCGTTCGCGAACCAGCCTCGACCCGGGCGGTATTGAAGACCGCACCCGCTCCGGTCAACACAGCGCAACCGAACAGGGCCGCCTGCGTCCAGGGGAGGTCTCGATCGATTGGCACCACCGAGCGTCGCGACACGGTCGCATACTCAGCGAAGGCCGCACATCCCATGTGATGGTGCAGCGTACCGCCACCAAGCAGCGATAGCCGCCGATAACCACCGAGCAAGCCGCCGGCCGCATTCGACTCGCCACCCGGCCCGCACAGCGCCGGGCGCCCAACCGAGCAGTCGGGGCAAGCACCGCAGGAAGGCCTGAACACCAGAACAACGTGATCACCTGCTTTAAGGTCGAGCACCGCCGACCCGACCTCGATAACCTCAGCCGCCGCTTCATGACCCGGTACGATCGGCACCGGCCAGGGTCGATCGCCATTGATTGCCGACAGGTCGGAATGACACAGCCCGGCGGCATGGATCTTCACCCGCAACTCACCGGGCCCAGGGTCGGCCAGCTCGACCTCCTCGATCGACAGGGGGCGGCTCTGCGCATAGGGCGCAGGCAATCCGATCTGTCGAAGCACTGCGGCGCGGACCTTCATCGACCGGCTCCCGCCAGGCTGATCCTTGAGGCATCCGCCATCACAGCCCCGCCAGGCAGAGGTACTTCAACTCGAGATACTCGTCGATACCGTACTTCGACCCCTCGCGACCCAGGCCCGATTGCTTGACCCCACCGAACGGAGAAACCTCGTTCGACAGAATTCCGGAGTTGACACAGACCATCCCGGACTCAAGCGCCTCGGCCACCCGGAAAATCCGGCCAACATCGCGAGCATAGAAATAAGCCGCCAGCCCGAATTCGGTGTCATTCGCCATCGAAATCGCCTCTGCCTCGTCCTTGAATCGAAAGAGCGGCGCCACCGGACCGAAGGTCTCTTCCCGGGCGATCCGCATCTCGGCGGTCACGCCGGTGAGGATGGTCGGCTCGAAAAAAAGGCCGCCCAGGGCATGCCGCTTGCCGCCAAGCAGCAGCGACGCCCCCTTGGCCAAGGCATCGGCCACATGCTCCTCGACCTTGGCGACCGCGGCCGGCTCGATCAGCGGACCCACCTGGACGCCCGGCTCCGCTCCCGCGCCGACCTTGAACTGCGCGACTTTGACCGCGAGCTTGGCCGCAAACGCCTCATAGACGCTGTCCTGAACATAGATCCGGTTGGCACACACACAGGTCTGACCCGCATTGCGATACTTCGAGGCGAGCGCGCCCTCGACCGCCGCATCCAGATCGGCGTCATCGAAGACAATGAAGGGCGCATTGCCCCCCAGCTCCAGCGACAACTTCTTGACCGAATCGGCCGACTGCCGAAGCAGAATCCGGCCGACCTCGGTCGAGCCGGTGAACGAGACCTTCCGGACCACCGGACTGGTGCAAAGCGCCAACCCGATCGCCGGCGCATTCGGCGCGTCAGCCACGATCAGATTCAGCACCCCGGCAGGCAAGCCTGCCTGCGCCGCCAGCTCAACCAGCGCAAGCGCCGACAGCGGTGTGGCTTCGGCCGGCTTGGCCACCACGGTGCAACCCGCGGCAAGCGCCGGAGCGACCTTGCGGGTGATCATCGCGATCGGGAAATTCCAGGGCGTGATCGCCGCACACACACCGATCGGCTGCTTGAGCACCATCAGCCTGCGATCGGTCCCGGTCGTGGGGATGATGTCGCCATAGGCACGCTTGCCTTCCTCGGCAAACCACTCGATGAAGCTCGCGCCATAGGCAACCTCGCCGCGTGCCTCGGCAAGCGGCTTGCCCTGCTCGGCGGTCATCAACTGGGCGAGGTCCTCGGTGTGCGCAATGATCAGGTCGAACCAGCGACGCAGAATCGCGCCGCGATCTTTCGCGGTGCGCGCCCGCCAGGCGGGCAGGGCGCGCGCCGCCGCATCAATGGCGCGCTGCGTCTCAGCCACACCCATGTCGGCCACCTCAACCAGGGTCTGCCCGCTTGCCGGATCGGTCACGGCAAACACCGCACCCGAATCGGCATCGACCCACTGACCATCGATGAAACCCTGGCGCTTGACCAGAGTCATGTCCTTCAATTGCAGAGTCATGGCTGTCTCCCCGTCTTCATCAATTCACTGCATCACTTCATCGTCGGGATCACGAACTCGGCCCCGGCACGGATGCCGGCCGGCCAGCGCTGGGTAATCACCTTGTACCGCGTGTAAAAGCGCACGCCCTCCGGGCCATGCATGTGATGGTCGCCAAAGAGCGAGTTCTTCCAGCCGCCAAAGGAATGGAAAGCCATCGGCACCGGGATCGGGACATTGATGCCCACCATGCCGATCTGCACACGGCTTGCAAACTCGCGCGCGGCGTCACCGTCGCGGGTAAAGATGCAGCAACCGTTGCCAAACTCATGGCCATTGACCAGCCCAAGCGCCTCCTCGAAGGTCTTGACCCGTATGATGCCGAGCACCGGCCCGAAAATTTCCTCCCGATAGATCTTCATCGAGGGCGTGACATTGTCGAAGAGACAGCCGCCGAGAAAAAATCCTTTCTCCCGCCCGGCAATGCTCAGTCCGCGACCATCCACCACCAGACTCGCCCCCTCGGCCACGCCGGTATCCACATAGCCCTTGACCTTGTCGAAGTGCTGTTGTGTGACCAACGGGCCCATCTCGGCGGTGGCATCCATGCCGTCGGCAACCTTGATCTTCTTCACCCGCTCAGACAGTTTTGCCACCAGCGCATCGGCGGTGGCATCGCCCACCGCCACCGCCACCGATACCGCCATGCAGCGCTCACCGGCCGAGCCGTAGGCCGCACCAATCAGCGCATCAACCGCCTGATCCATGTCGGCATCCGGCATGACGACCAGATGGTTCTTGGCCCCGCCCAGCGCCTGGACACGCTTACCCTGACCGCTCGCGGTCTGGTGAATATGGCGGGCAATTGGCGTGGATCCGACGAAGCTCACCGCCTGCACCAGCGGATGCGCCATCAGCGCGTCAACCGCCGCCTTGTCGCCATTGACCACGGTGAAGACGCCATCCGGCAGGCCAGCTTCCTTTAGCAGCTGGGCAATGAAGCGTGACGCCGACGGATCGCGCTCGGAGGGCTTGAGCACGAAGGTGTTGCCGCAGGCAATTGCCACCGGGAACATCCACATCGGCACCATCGCCGGAAAATTGAAGGGCGTGATGCCGACCACCACGCCCAGCGGCTGGCGCATCGACCAGGCATCGATACCGCTGCCGACCTGTTCGGTGTACTCGCCCTTGAGCAGACTCGGAATGCCGCAGGCAAACTCGACCACCTCCAGGCCGCGCTGGACCTCGCCCTGCGCATCCGAAAAAACCTTGCCGTGCTCGGCGGTGATCAGACGCGCCAGTTCGTCGCCATGACGGTCGAGGAGCTCCTTGAACCGGAACATCACCCGCGCCCGGCGGCTCGGCGGCGTCGCCGCCCAGCCGGCAAACGCGGCATGCGCCGATCGCACTGCGACATCAACCGTGGTGGCATCGGCCAGCGCAACACGCCGGACGACCGCGCCAGTGGCCGGGTTGAAAACATCGGCCTGGCGACTGCCAGCAGGCGCAGCGAACGCTGCGCCGTCGATCCAGTGACCCACACTGGTCGCCTCAAGCAGGGCGGTGGCTGAGCTGATCTGTGATTCGGTGCTTCCCATGGCGGTCTCCGGTGAGCGCTGGTCGAGGGATCGAGGGGGAGGGCCACAACCATCAGCGTCGACTCGGCGACCTGGTTTGCTCGAACAGCCATCGTTCAGCCAGTTGAACGGTTGTTCAACATATGGGAGGATTGTCCTCAGCGCCCCGAGCTGTGTCAACCGCCATACCGCCCACCCGGCTCAGCGACGACCCGCCCCGCGATCCGTACACCGAACAGCCTCACAGAGCGACCAGCCTGATGCCGACAGCCGCCGCCAAGCCGATCACCGACAAGCCCCGCGACACCGACCGCTCACTGCCACCGCCGCCGTCACCCTCGCCCCGAACACCGCGCGCACCGCGCCTGGTCCCGGCGGTCGAGCGCACCTCGCGCCTGCTCGATGCGCTCGCCGATGCCCACGAACCGCTGTCGCTGGCCGAGCTCGCCCGCCGCCTGACCCTGCCGCGCAGCAGCCTGCACGGCCTGCTCGCCACCCTGGTCGAACTCGACCTCGCCCGGCGCAACGACCAGGCCGAATTCACCCTCGGGCCGCGCGCATTGCGATGGGCCGACGCCTTTACCGCGCAGTCAGACCTGATGCGCGCCTTCGACGCCCACGCCCATCGCATCGCGGCGCTCGGTACCGAAACCATCATGCTGGCCACGCTCGAGGGCCGCGAAGTCACCTATCTCGCCTGCCGCCAGGGCAGCCGGCCGCTGGCGGTCAATTTTCGCGTCGGCGGCCGGTTTCCGGCAATCTGCACATCGTCGGGCAAGGCGATGCTGGCCAGTCTCGACGACAAGGCGGTCACTCAGGCGCTGGGCGACGGGCCCTTGCCGCGACTGACCCGCCACGGCATCGCCAGCTTCGCCTCGCTGCGCCGCCAGCTCGCCGACGTTCGCCGCGACGGCCATGCCATCGACGATGAGGAAACCGCTGAAGGCATGCAGTGCTTCGGCGCCCCGGTGTTCGGCGCGCGCGGCGCGGCGGCGGTCGCAGCGGTCGCCGTGAGCGTGATCAAGGCCGGGCTCACCGCAAAGCGCCGCACCGAACTCATCCAGGGCATCCGGCAGCTCGCCACCAACATCTCGACCGAACTCGGCGCGCCGCCTCCTGCCACAATGACGGCAGGCTCGCATCCGACAACCCCCAAACCACGCGCCAGCGGCACACCACGAGCCAGCCGAATCGCGATCAGCACCCCCCACTGAAGAGCCCGCCATGAATGCTCCCCTGCCCACGCCGGCCGCCCTGTCCACCTCATCCGACCGCCTGTGGTCAAGCCTGATGTCGCTCGCCACGCTGGGCGCCACCCCGCGCGGCGGCATCAGGCGCCTGGCGCTCACCGAGCTCGATGCCCAGGGCCGCGATCGGGTGACCGGCTGGCTGCGCGAGGCCGGCTGCCAGATCCGGTGCGATGCCATCGGCAACCTCTACGCGATCCGCCCCGGCACCGATGCCAATGCCGCACCGGTGGGCATGGGCAGTCACCTCGACACGCAGCCCAGTGGCGGGCGCTTCGATGGCCAGTACGGCGTGCTCGCCGGGCTCGAAGTGATTCGCACCCTCAACGATGCCGGCATCCGTACCCGCAAGCCAATCGCGGTCGCAGTCTGGACCAACGAGGAAGGCACCCGTTTTCAGCCGGTGATGATGGGCTCGGGCGTCTATGCCGGCGCCTTCACCGTCGAGCACTGCCTGGCACAGCGCGATGCCGAAGGCATCTCGGTGGGTGAAGCGCTCGCTGCGATCGGCGCTGCCGGCACCGATGCCGCACCGGCTTTTGACGCCTACTTCGAAGCCCATATCGAACAGGGCCCGGTGCTCGAAAACGAAAACAAAACCATCGGTGTGGTCGAAGGTGCGCTTGGTCAGCGCTGGTTCGATGTCGTGCTCGAAGGCCAGGATGCGCACGCCGGCCCCACCCCGATCGAGCTTCGCCGCGATGCGCTGCTGGCCGCCGCGCAACTGACAGTCGCGGTCCGCGAAGTCGCCACCTCGCATCCGCACTATGCGCGCGGCACGGTGGGCCGGCTGGTGGTCTCGCCCAATTCGCGCAATGTCATCCCGGGTCGGGTCGAGATGAGTATCGATCTGCGCTGTGCCGATGCCGCGACGCTCGATGCAATGACCGATGCGGTGCGTGGGGTTGCCGCAAAAATCTCGGCCGACAGCGGCGTATCGATCAGGCTCGAGCAGACGGTTTACTTCGCGCCCTGCGCCTTCGACGCCTCGCTGGTCGCCTCGATCGAGACCACCGCGGCGGCCTTCGGCTATTCGCACCGGCGACTGGCCAGCGGCGCCGGCCATGACGCGGTCTATGTTGCGCGGCGCTGCCCCACCGCCATGATCTTCGTGCCCTGCGAGCGCGGCATCAGCCACAACGAGATCGAAAACGCCGATCCGGCCCACATCCATGCCGGCGCGAATGTGCTCCTGCATGCGGTGCTGGCCCGTGCGCAGCGTGAAGGCTGAGCACCATTACTGATCTGCTCGCGCCGGGCCCGGACGGCGCAGTCGGTGGCGCACTCAGCAGCGCACTCGGTTCCACACTGGGCAGCGACCTGACCGCATCGATCAGCACCGCGCTCGGCCAGTCGCCGAGCGTGACGCTGCTGCTGATCGTGGCCGGAATCTTCGTGCTCGGCGGCCTGGTCAAGGGCCTGATCGGCGTGGGGCTGCCGCTGGTGATGGTGCCGCTGCTGTCGCTGGTCATTCCCAGCCCCAAGGCGATTGCACTGATGGGGATCCCGATCCTGTTGTCCAATGTCTGGCAGGCGGCCGACGCAGGCATGGTGACCTACGCCTTGCGCCGCTTCGCCTCGCTGCTGGCGGCCATCGTGCTGGCCACCGCCCTGACTGCGCGCCTGACGCTCGGCCTGCCGGTGGCCACCATCGATGCCCTGGTCGCCGCCGCACTGCTGCTGGCGGTCGCGATGATGGTCTGGAATCCGGTGCTCCAGGTGAGCCCTCGCAGTGAACGCCGATGGGGCGCAGCGGTCGGGCTGGTATCGGGTGCGATGGGCGGGGTCTCGTCGCTGATGGGCCCGCTGCTGATCACCTACCTGGTCGCGCTGCGGCTGAGTCGCGAGCAGTTCGTGGGTTCGATCAGCATCATCTACATCGCCGGCGCACTGCCGCTCTATCTGTCGATGGCCGCTTTCGATGTGATGGGCTGGCCCGAGGTGGTGATGTCGGGACTGGCACTCGCACCGATGTTCGCCGGCATGGCGATCGGCAAGCAGCTGCGCCACCGGGTCAGCGAGGCAGTGTTCCGATGGTTGCTGCTCTGCTTTCTCAGCGCGGTCGGGCTGCTCTTGCTGCTGCGCTGAACACCGCGCGCAAACGCTCAGACCCGGCTCGTTCGAGGCCTACAATTCATTCCATGCCGCCATCGCATGATCATCCCGAGTTGTCCGTCGCCGATGCGCTTGCCCATCGGGGGGCACATCACACCGCACTCCCGATCGCGATCACCATGGGCGATGCCTGCGGCATCGGCCCCGAGATCGTCCTGAAGGCGCTGGCCGCCATCGGCACCGATCAGCCTGATCTCGCCGCCCGGCTCGTGGTGTACGGCGACCCCTCGCTGCTCGGTCGCACTGCCCGCAGGCTCGGCCTGCCGCTCGCGATCACCGCCTGCGACTCTGCCTCGCACGCGGCAGCAGCCCTGAATGCCGCCCGTACCGATGCTGCAGCGCGCAGCCCTCACTCGCCAATCACCCCGCACCCACCGACCAACCCGATCCCCGTGGCAGTCGTCGCCTGCAGCGCGCTGCCGGACGATCTGCCGATCGGACGCATCGACGCACGCGCCGGTCTGGCAGCGCACACCGCAATCGTGCGCGCCAGCCGCGATGCGATCGCCGGCCACATCGCTGCGGTCGTGACCGCACCGATCCACAAGGAAGCGATGCGCGCGGCCGGCATTCATCACCCTGGTCATACCGAAATCCTGGCCGAGCTGGCGGGCGCAAGCGATGTGCGAATGATGCTGGCCAACCACGAGTTGCGAACCATCCTGGTCACCATCCATGTGCCGCTGCGCGAGGCGATCGAACAGATCACGCTGGCGTCGGTCGCCGACACCATCGCAATCGCGCACGCCGGCCTGCAAAAGCTCGGCATTGCGCATCCCCGCATCGCGGTGGCCGGCCTCAATCCGCATGCCGGCGAGGGCGGCCTGATGGGCCGCGAGGAAATCGAGATCATTGCGCCCGCCATTGCGCAGGCCCGCGCGCAGGGCATCGACGCCAGCGGCCCCTGGCCGGGCGACACGGTCTTCATGCGCGCTCGCGGTTTTCGCGACTTCGATGTGGTGGTCGCGATGTATCACGATCAGGGCCTGATCCCGGTCAAGTACCTTGGCATCGAACAGGGGGTCAATATCACCGTCGGCCTGCCCTTCATCCGCACCAGCGTCGACCACGGCACCGCCTTCGATATCGCCGGACAAGGGATTGCCGATGCCAGCAGCCTGCGGGCCGCGATCGACCTGGCCATCACGCTTTGCGCATCATCGACAGGCGACGCCACCAGATCGTCGATGACCGCACCGGGCGTTGCTGCATCCTCATCAACGCCACTCCCACCTTCTGCCTGACACCGCGAGCCGCACCATGACCGACTTTCGCAGCGACACCGTCACCCGCCCGACCGCCGCCATGCGCAACGCGATCGCCAACGCCGAGGTCGGCGACGATGTCTTTGCCGACGACCCGACGGTCAATCGGCTGCAGGCCAGCGCCGCACAAATGCTGGGCTTTGAAGACGCGCTCTTTGCCAGCTCGGGCACCCAGACCAATCTGCTCGCGCTGCTGTCGCACTGCGAACGCGGCGACGAAGCCATCGTCGGCCAGCAGTGGCACACCTACAAATGGGAGGCCGGTGGCATGGCGGTGCTCGGCTCAATTCAGCCGCAGCCGCTCGAACACGCCCCCGACGGCACGATTCCATTGTCGGCAATCGAGGCGGCAATCAAGCCCGACGACGCGCACTTCGCGATCACCCGGCTGGTGGTGATGGAGAACACCACCGGCGGCAAGGTGCTGCCGATGGACTATCTGCGCGAGATGCGCGCCCTGGCCACCAGTCGGGGCCTTGCCACCCACCTCGACGGCGCACGGCTCTTCAATGCCGCGGTCGAAGTCACCCGCCGGCGACGGGCCGGGATCCGCGAAGGCGCCGGACCCGACTCGGCGGCCGCCGCCCGCGCCCGGGAGGGCGATGTGCCGCTCGAGCCGCGCGCAGTCGCCCGCGAGATCTGCGCCAACTTCGACAGCGTATCGGTCTGCCTGTCGAAGGGCCTGGGCGCACCGGTCGGATCGCTGCTGCTGGGCTCCAAACCGCTGATTGCCCGCGCCAGACGCTGGCGAAAGATGCTCGGCGGCGGCATGCGCCAGGCCGGCATGATCGCGGCCGGCGGTCTGCATGCCCTCGAAAACCATATCGATCGCCTGGCCGACGACCATGCCAATGCCACCCGACTGGCCGAAGGCCTGATTGCGCTCGGACGCCAGCACGGCGGGCTGCAGGCCGACCTGCCGCAGACCAACATCGTCTTCGTCAAAGTCGACGACGCGATCGCGCAGGCCTTTGCCGATCACCTGGCGGCCCACGGCGTTCGCACCACCGGCAGCGTCGGGCGCTATGGCAGCGGTCTGGTTCAGCGCTGGGTCACCCATCTCGATGTGACCCATCACGATGTCGAAGCCGCGCTCGCGATTGCCGCCGGCTTTTTCGAATCGCGCCGCTGACGCCCGGCCTTCGCAGGTGCCGCCCCCGACTCGCGCTGTCGCGACGCCTGCCACAGGACAGGCACGAATCTGGCCTGCACCGAAGCTGTCAGGGCGCCCCGATCCGAGGGCCTCCGCACAGGGAGTCCGCCATGCAGACCAATACAGGCACCATCGACCGACAGATTCGCGTCCTCGCAGGCTTTGCGCTGATTGCGTTGACCGCCACTTCCACCATCGGGGCCTGGGGCTGGATCGGCGTCATTGGCCTGATCACCGGCCTGATCGGCTGGTGTCCACTCTATGCCGCGCTCGGCATCGATACCCGACAGCCGCTGAAGGAAGCCGGCAGCAAGCCGCCTGCCCATCCGTCGGCATGATCCTGCATAATCCGGAGACGGTTGAGCCTGCACGCTCAACCGAGCGTGTCCTGGCAGCCTGCGCGTCTGTCGGCGCGATTTTTCGGAGTGGAACAGCGATGACCACCAGTTCCCTGAACACCGAAGCGGTACGCCAGATCATCGAGGCACGACTCGAGGTCCTGCATAACGAAATCGTCGGCAAGCTCGGCGAAATGGCCGAGGTGCTGCAGTCGCTCGACCATATCGGCGACCGGGCCGACCTGTCGGTGGCCGACGACACCAGCTCTTCGGAGCTGGCTGACGCCAGCCGCGACCTTGCGGAATACCGGCAGGGGCTGGCCGCGCTCAAGCGGCTCGACCACGATCTCTACGGCATCTGCACCGACTGCGACGAGCCGATTCCGGATGAACGGCTGCAGGCGCAGCCCTTTGCAGTGCGCTGCATCAACTGTCAGACCCACAGCGAAAAAGCATCGGGAATCCGGCACGAATCGATGTAAGTCCGGGGTGGGCGGATAATGCGGCGGCGAGTGCCGGATCGTCCTGCGCATCGCCTATGCCGACCGGAGATCCGATGGCCAACCCCCCCGAAAACGTCAGCATGGCGCTGTTTTGCGACTTCGAAAATGTCGCGCTCGGCGTGCGCGACGCCAAGTATGAAAAGTTCGACATCCGCAAAGTGCTCGAGCGTCTCCTGCTCAAGGGCAGCATCGTGGTCAAGAAGGCCTACTGCGACTGGGAACGCTACCGGGAATTCAAGGCGCCAATGCATGAGGCGTCCTTCGAGCTGATCGAGATCCCGCATGTCCGCCAGTCGGGCAAGAACTCGGCCGATATCCGGATGGTCGTCGACGCGCTCGACCTTTGCTACACCAAGGGCCATGTCGACACCTTCGTGATCATCAGCGGCGACTCGGACTTCTCGCCGCTGGTCTCCAAGCTGCGCGAGAACAACAAGACCGTCATCGGCGTGGGCGTCAAAGGCTCGACCTCGGACCTGCTCACCGCCAACTGCGACGAGTTCATCTTCTACGACGACCTGGTGCGCGAGCCGCGCCGCCGCCAGACCCGCGCATCGACTGCCGCCGGCAAGTCCGAGGCGCCCGCCAGACCTGCGGTCGCGGCCAGAGTCGAGCCGCTCCCGGCCGACACCGAGGCTGGCGTCGCTGCCGCTGCGAAAAAGCGGCCTGCACGACGCCGCAAGCCCGGCGCTGATGCACCCGCGTCCAGCGGCAGCGACACCCCGATGGCCGCCGAGCTTGCATCGCCGATGCCGGTCGCTGGGCCGGTCGCTGGGCAGGTCACTGAGCCGGTCACCGCGGCGCTCACCGATGTCGTCTCCAATGGCCTCGCCGAACCACCCGCCGCACCCGGCTCGGATGAACGCCGCCGCCAGGATGCGATCGACCTGGTCGTCGAAACCGTCGAGGCCCTGATCACCGAGCGCGGCGCCGACGACAAGATCTGGGGCTCGATGGTCAAGCAGACCCTCAAGCGGCGCCGCCCCGGGTTCGCCGAGGGCTATTACGGTTACCGGTCCTTCAACGAACTGCTCGAAGACGCCCGCGACCGCGGTCTGCTGGCACTGGCTCACGACGAGAAGTCGGGCGGCTACGTAATCGGTCTGCTTTGAGCGACATTGACACGGTTTATGTGCGCACATAAGCTGCGTGCACATAAACTGTGTGCACATAAGCCGTGGAAAAGAAGATGAACCTCACTTTGTCGGTCGACGAGCGCATCGTCGAACAAGCCCGAAAAGCCGCCCAGTCGATGGGCAAGAGTCTGAATCAGGCAGTGCGCGACTATCTTGAACAGCTCGCCGGCCAGTCACAGCGCGAAGCGGTTATCAAGGAACTGCGCGAGCTGTCGATGACCGGTCAGACCCCCAAGGGGCAAAAAGGCGGCTGGAAATTCGATCGGGAGGAGATCTACACCGAACGCCTCGATCACCGCCGCGGCGACTGACCACGATGCCGCGCATCTTTCTCGACACCAACCTGCTCGTCTATTCCGACGACCGCAGCGACAAGCGACGGGCACGAACCGCGATCGATCTGATCGAACAGGCACTGTCGGCCGGTGATGGCGTGATCAGCACCCAGGTGCTCCAGGAGTACTACTCGGTGACCACCCGCAAGCTCGGGACGGACCCCGGTATTGCGCGCAGAAAGATCGAGCTCTTTTCGCGAATGGATGTCGTCCAGGTCGATGTCTCGATGATCATCGAAGCCATCGACCTGCAGCGTGTCCACGCCATGTCCTTCTGGGATGCCCAGATACTGAGTGCCGCAGGCCGGGGCGGCTGCACGACGCTCTTGACCGAAGACCTGCCGGCCGGCCGCATGATCGCTGGCATCCTGATCGTCGATCCATTTGCCTGAGGCCGGCGAAGCGTCCGCCGCGCCTTCGTGCGAAGCTTGCCTGCGGCGCCCTGTCGCCGCCCGTTGTTTCTCTTTCCAGGCCTTCAGCCATGTCAATCCTCAAGACCCTTACCGTCGCAGCCGCTCTCGTCCTTGGCCTGGCGCTTGAAAACCCGACCGCGAAGGCGGCCGGCGAGCCGCTGCCCACGGTGGCGAGCGTCGATCTGCCGCGCTATGTCGGCACCTGGTACGAGATCGGCCGTCTGCCCAACATCTTTCAGCGCCAGTGCATCGCCGACACCACCGCGCAATACGCCGCCCGCCCCGACGGCAATATCGACGTCATCAACCGCTGCCGCACTGCCGGCAAGGGCGACGGTGAATTCGACACCGCCCGCGGCATGGCCCGCATCATCGACCCGGTGAGCAAGGCCAAGCTGCAGGTCTCGTTTCTGCCGCAGGCATTGCGCTGGCTGCCGATCGGCTGGGGCGACTACTGGGTGCTCGAGCTCGACGCCGACTATCGCTGGGTGATGGTGGGCGAACCCGGGCTTCGTTATCTCTGGATACTGTCGCGCACGCCCGCGTTGCCGCCAGGCACCCTCGAGTCACTGCTCGCGCGGGCTCGTGCCATGGGCTTTCCGGTCGAGCAGATGCTGCTCACCTCGCAGTCGGCCGCCGCACGCTGATTGCTCTGATTGCTCTGATCGCTCTGATCGTTCCCGCCTCTTTGCGAGCACCCGCCCATGAGTACGAACGCCGCCACCCTGCCCGAACCGCAGCTTGCCAATCCGCGCCAGCGCGAGACCCGTACCATCACCGTGGTCTCGATTGCCCATGGCTGCTCGCACTTCTTTCACCTGATCGTCGCGCCGCTCTTTCCGTGGCTGAAAGTCGAGTTCGATCTGAGCTATGCGCAGCTCGGTCTGCTGATGACGGTGTTCTTCATCGTCTCGGGTGTTGGCCAGGCACTCGCCGGTTTCCTGGTCGATCGAATCGGCGCGGTCCCGGTCATGCTGGCAGCGCTCACCTCGTTTGTGCTTGCCACCCTGACCCTGTCGAGCGCGCCGAGCTATCCGCTGCTGATGGTCGGCTGCGTGCTGGCCGGCCTTGGCAATGCGCCGTTTCATCCGGTCGACTATTCCATCCTGAATGCCCGCATCACGCCAACCCGACTGGCGCGCGCCTACTCGATGCACGGCATTGCCGGCAGCCTCGGCTGGGCACTGGCGCCGGTCTTTCTGGTCGGCATCACCGGACTGGTGAACTGGCGAGCGGCGATCGCCTGCGCCGGCCTGATCCCCCTGATCGCAGGGGTGATGGTCTGGCGCCATCGTGACCTGCTCGCCGGCCAGCCGGTCGGCATGCTCGGCATCGTGCGCGCCGCACACCCGCAGGCCGGCGGCCAGACTGGCGCGGGCGCCGGCGACTCGGCCCTGAGTTTTTTGCGCCTGCCGGCGGTCTGGATGAGCTTTCTGTTCTTTCTGACCTCGTCGCTGGGCTTTGGCGGCATCCAGACTTTCGGTCCGGAGTCGGCTCGCCTGCTGCACGATGTGCCGACCGCGTGGGTGGCGGCTTGTCTCACCGCCTTCATGCTGGCCAGCGCCGGCGGCACCCTGTTCGGCGGCATCGTGGCCGCCGACCCCGACAAGGCCGAGCGGGTCGTGGCCATCGGCTATACCGTGGCGGCCTGTGTCTCGCTGCTGATCGCCCTGTCGCCGGCACCAGGATGGCTGGTGCCCGGCCTCTTTGCGCTGATGGGTTTTGGTGCCGGCACCGCCGGTCCGGCCCGCGATCTGCTGGTGCGCCGCGCCAGCCCGCCGGGTGCCACCGGCCGTGTCTATGGCCTGGTCTACTCGGGTCTGGATACCGGTCTGGCGATTTCGCCGGCGATCTTCGGCACCTTCATGGACGGCGGCCATCCCTCATGGGTCTGGATCGGCATCGCGGTTTTCCAGATCCTGCTGATCGCCAATGCGCTGAGCGTCGGCTGGATCGGGCGCAAGACAGGCACACCGGCCCCGACCTGACCTGCTCACCTGACCTGTCTTGACCTGTCATAACAGGTGCCACTACGATCACGGTCCAATGACAAGACGGATCGGGAGCGGGACACCATGAGCGAGTCAGGCAACACCACCACTTATCCCGGCTTCGAAGGCCGCGTCGGCCGCACGCGCGAGACCTCCGAGCCCTGGTGGAAACCGGTCGCGAAGGCCAAGCCCGGCAGTCCCAACATCATCGTCATCTACATGGACGACATGGGCTTTTCCGATCTCGGCTGCTATGGCTCCGAGATCGAGACGCCGAATATCGACGCGATTGCCGCCCGCGGTCTGCGCTTCAACCACTACACCACGCATCCGATCTGCTCGCCCGCCCGCGCGGCCCTGCTGACCGGGCGCAATGCCCACTCGGTGGCCACCGGCTGGCTGACCACCAATAATCCGGGCTTTCCAGGCTATTCGGGCGATATGCCGCTGGCCGCGCCCACCATCGCCGAATCGCTGCGGGCAGGCGGCTACACCACGATCGGCATCGGCAAATGGCACAACTCGCCCAACAGCGCCACGCCGAACGAGAGCTGGCCGACCCAGCGCGGCTTCGACCAGTTTTATGGCTTCATGGAAGGCGAGACCAGCTATTTCTTTCCGGCGCGCATCGTCAACAACAACACGCTCGCCCCGATCGACCAGTACCCGCCCGACTACTACGCCACCGACGACTGGACGAATCACGGCATGCGCTTCGTGCGCGAAGCCCGCAACAACCATGCCGACAAACCCTTCTTCCTCTATCTGGCTTTCAATGCGGTGCATGGCCCGCTGCAGGCCAAAGAGCCCGACCTCGCCAAGTACCGTGGCCGCTATGAGGCCGGCTGGGACGTGATGCGCGCCGAGCGGCTCGCGCGCCAGAAGGCGCTGGGTCTTGTGCCCGCAGACGCGACACTTTCGCCACGCGACCCCGAAGTACCCGCCTGGGACAGCCTGCCCCCCGATCAGCGCGCGCACTTTGTGCGGCATATGGAAACCTATGCCGCGATGCTCGACTGCGTTGACCAGAACGTCGGCAAGCTGGTCGCACTGCTCACCGAGATGGGCGAACTCGACAACACCCTCATCGTCTTCTCGACCGACAACGGCGGCACGAGCTCGGCCGGCGCCTACGGCAATGTGTATTTCAACCGACGCTTTGCCGGCCTGCCGGCGCTGCCGCTCGAGGCCGATCTCGCCCAGAGCGAAAAGATCGGCAGCGGTGAAGTCCCGGCGCTCTATCCGATGGGCTGGGGCCAGGTCAGCAACACACCCTTTCCGTCCTTCAAGACCTATACCGGCGGGGGCGGGCGGCGGGTGTGCTTCATCGTCTCCTGGCCCGAGCAGATCACCGATGCCGGCGCAATCCGCAGCCAGTTCGCCCATGTCACCGACGTAATGCCAACCCTGCTCGATCTGGCCGGCGTTACACCGCTTGCCCGATCGCACGGCGAAACCGCTCTGCCGATGCACGGCGCCAGCCTGGCGCAGGTCATGCGCGGCAAAGCCGCTCACTCGGTGCGCAGCGAGCAATATTACGAGTGCTGGTCCAACCGGGCCTACTGGCGCGACGGCTGGGTGGCGGTGTCGCTGCAGCGAAAAGGCGACGAGATCGATTTCGACAACTGGACCCTGCATGAGCAGGCCACCGATTTCTCGGAGTCGGTCAACGTCGCCGCGCAGCATCCCGAACGTCTGCGCGAGCTGGTCGAGGCCTTCGACAAGGCGGCCTGGTCGAACATGGTCTATCCGCTGGACAACCGCAACGCCATCCAGAAGTTCAATCAAATCCCGCCGCACCTGCGCCCGCCCGAGAAAGGCTCGCGCCGCTTCCTGCCGGGCGGACAGACCGTCAACCGCGCCCTGATCATCCCGCTGATCGCCGACCGGAACTTTCGCATCACCGCCAACATCGATCACCGTGCCGCCGACGAAGGCGTGCTCTTTGCAATCGGCGAAGTCTTCGGCGGCCTGATGCTGTGCATCGAGGCGGGCGAACTGCGGATGGTCTACAACGGCTTCGGCGAATACACCCGCCTGGCGCCGGTACAGGCCCCGCTGGGCAAGCATGCACTCACTTTTGATTTCGAAGCGCTGGGCAAACGCCGCGGCCGCGGCCGACTGCTGATCGACGGCCAGCCCGCCATTGCATCGGGCGACTGGACCGACTGCAGCCCGACCCTGATGGGCGGCTTTCACGAAGGCCTCGAAATCGGCCTGGATCGCCGCGCGCCGGTCGACTGGGCACTTTATCAGCGCCACGGTATCTTCCGTTACAGCGGCACCATCCGCGATGTCATCATCGACTCAAGCAGCTTTGCGCCCGGTTCGGCCTATGCACAGGGTTGAGCGACCGCTTGCAAGATCCAGAGCACTTTTCTCGTCCCGCACACCACCACCCTTCAACCCCACACACTCTTTCTGCTTGATTCCTCCAGGACCTGCACACCATGACCAAACCTGAATCCAGACTGACGCTGATCACCTCCTCCCATCGCCGCAGCGTGCTGGCTGCGCTTGGCGCGCTTGGCACCGCATTAGCCACTCCCGCAGCCCGCGCCCAGTCCGCCTGGCCGGCTGGCAAGCCGATCCGCCTGGTCATTCCAAGCGGCCCCGGCGGCGGCGCCGACATCTTCAGCCGATTCATGGCCGAGTGGCTCAGCAAGGAGCTCGGCACCAATGTCGTGGTCGACAACAAACCCGGCGCCACCGGCCTGGTCGCCACCGCAGAAGTCGCCCGCGCCGCGCCCGACGGCTATACCCTGCTGGTGAGCTTCACCGCTGCCACGGTTGCCAACAAGCTGCTGATGCTCAAGCCGCCGGTCGATCCGCTCTACGACATCACACCGATTGCCCGCATTGGCGGCGGCGGCGGCAACATGATCGTGGTCAACCCCGACTTGCCGGTCAAAAACTTCAAGGAGCTGGTCGAGCTGGCCAAGACCCGCAAGGACATGAGTTATGCCTCCTGGGGCATCGGCTCGGGCGGTCATCTTGTCATGGAAGGGCTCGAAAACCAGGCCGGGGTCAAATTCAATCACGTGCCCTACAAGACGGTCTCCCAGATTCCGCCCGATGTCATCTCGGGCGTGATCCCGATCGCCACCATCGACTCGGCCACGCCGATGCCCTTCATCCGCTCCGGCCGCCTGCGACCCATCGGCACGTTGTCGTTGGAGCGACTGCCGCAGATTCCGGATGTCCCGACCCTGAACGAGCAGGGCTACAAGGTTGATGCCATTCCCTGGTATGGGATGTTCGGGCCCAAGGGTTTGCCCCGCGACATCGTCGAGCGGCTCAATGTCACGGTCAATCGCTGGATGACCTTGCCCGAGACGGTCGAGTTCATGAACCAGAAACAGAACCAGTCGGCACCCAAGCCGCTCTCGATCCCGGAATTCGAGCGGGTCATACAATCCGATCTGGTGAGCTGGAAACGGCTGATCGACCTGGCCGGCGTCAAGCCGGAATAAGTACTAGACAGGGTGAAAAGGGGGGCGCAAGCCCCCCACCATCAGGCTGCCAGACGCTTTTCCAGCAGGGCCTTGGTTTCGGTCAGCTGGTGCGGCAGGCCATTGGCCAGCATGCCGAAGAGTTCGGCATGCAACTCAAACTCGCGCAGCCACTGGGCCTTGTCGATCGAGGTGATCTTGTCGAAGTCGGTGCGCGAAAACTCCAGCCCACCCCAGCTCAGGTCTTCATAGCGCGGGGTGGTGCCGAAGACATGCTCGATGCCGCCGGCCTTGCCCTCGATGCGCCCGATCATCCACTGCAGCACCCGCATGTTCTCGCTGTAGCCCGGCCAAACGAACTGGCCCTGCTCGTTGGTGCGGAACCAGTTGACGCAGAAGATCGCCGGCAATTTGGCCTTCGAAGCCTCGAGCCGATGACCGAGATCGAGCCAGTGGCGGAAGTAGTCGGCCATGTTGTAGCCGCAAAACGGCAGCATCGCGAATGGGTCACGACGCACGATGCCCTGCGCGCCAGCCTGCGCGGCGGTGGTCTCGGACCCCATGGTCGCGGCCATATAGACACCTTCGACCCAGTCGCGGGCCTGGGTGACCAGCGGCACGGTGGTCGAGCGACGGCCGCCGAAAATGAAGGCATCGATCGGCACACCCTCGGGATCGTCCCACTGGGCGTCGATCACCGGATTCTGGGAGGCCGCCACGGTAAAGCGCGCATTCGGATGCGCGGCCTTGCGGCCACCCTTGCCGTCGGCCGGCGTCCAGTCCTTGCCCTGCCAGTCGATCAGGTGCGCCGGCGCTTCCTTGGTCATGCCCTCCCACCAGACATCGCCGTCATCGGTCAGCGCGACATTGGTGAAGATCACATTGCGCTTCAATGACGCCATGCAATTGAAGTTGGTCTTCTCGTTGGTGCCCGGGGCGACGCCGAAGTAGCCGGCCTCCGGATTGATCGCATGCAGCCGGCCGTTGGCCTGAGGCTTGATCCAGGCTATGTCGTCGCCGATGGTGGTGACCTTCCAGCCGTCAAAGCCCTTGGGCGGGATCAGCATCGCGAAATTGGTCTTGCCGCAGGCCGACGGGAAGGCCGCGGCCACGTGGTATTTCTTGCCCTCGGGCGAGGTCACACCGAGGATCAGCATATGCTCGGCGAGCCAGCCGATGCCGCCTGCGGCGACGTCCTGGCGGCCCATGTTCGAGGCGATCCGCAGGGCAAAACACTTCTTGCCGAGCAGCGCGTTGCCGCCATAGCCCGACCCATACGACCAGATCTCGCGGGTCTCGGGGTAATGGACGATGTATTTCGTGGCATTGCAGGGCCAGGGCACATCTTTTTCGCCGGCTGCCAGCGGCTTTCCGACGGTATGCACGCAGGGCACGAATCCGCCGTCCTGACCCAACACATCGAACACCGCGCGGCCCATGCGGGTCATGGTGCGCATGCTGACAACCACATAGGGGCTGTCGGAAATCTCGACGCCGATGTGGGCAATCGGTGAACCGATCGGGCCCATCGAGAAGGGGATGACATACATCGTGCGCCCACGCATGCAGCCTTCGAAAAGGCCGGCCAGGGTCTTGCGCATTTCGGCCGGGTCGGTCCAGTTGTTGGTCGGACCTGCGTCTTCCTTGCGCTGCGAGCAGATAAAGGTGCGGTCTTCGACCCGTGCCACGTCGGTCGGATCGGACCAGGCCAGATAGGAGTTCGGTCGCTTGACCGGATCGAGCTTGCGCAGGGTGCCGGCGGCAACCATGTCGGCGCAGAGCCGCTCATATTCCGCGTGCGAACCGTCAGCCCATACCACGCGATCGGGGCGGGTGAGCGCAGCGATCGAGGCCACCCAGCTGATCAGGCGCTCATGCCTGACATAGTCGAGGGCCTGCGCAAGCGACGACGGCGCTGCGGCGACGTGAGTGTTCATGAAAACTCCGATGCGATGTAATCAATCTCTTGTGGCATCGCCCCGCGACCGTCGACGCTGAATCGACCTGATCTGCGGGCCATGCCGCCAGCCGCGCCGGATGCGCCGCTGAAAGTAAGCCTGTCATTGCCTGTCGGACCGGCCCGGATCATGCCGCCGGGCACTGGACCGATCCTTCAAGGGGAACCGACGATTTTACACCGCCGACCCCGACTGAGCCAAGCCGGCGCAACAGCCGCAAATTCACCCGGTCCGCAACGGTGCCACAGGCCGCCACGCTCGCGCTTGATGGAAATCACGGCCAGACGATTTGATGCTGGCCGATTTGGTGCTCGCAATCCTTTGCGCTAATGTCTTCGGGTGACTCTGCCCCCGCCCGAACTCCTGCTGGCCGCTGCCGACAATGGCCAATCGCTCCCCCCTCGGCCGGCTGACGGCGCCGAGTCCGCCGACATCGATCAGGCCTTCGCGATCCAGGCGGCGATCGGCGCGCTGCGCCGCAGCCGCGGAGACCACCCGGTCGGCTACAAGATCGGCTTCACCAACCGGCTGATCTGGCCGCTTTATGGCGTGAAGCAGCCGATCTGGGGGCCGGTCTGGCAGACCACGCTGCACGACATGGCCGATGCCCGGGCCGACATCAGCCTGTCCCGGCTGGCCGAGCCGCGCCTGGAGCCCGAGATCGTGATCGGTCTGACCGACTCGCCGCCGCCGCAGGCCGATGCCTCAACCCCCGACGCACTCGCCGCGCTGCTCGCCTGCATCGGCTGGGTTGCACCGGGCTTCGAGGTGGTTCACAGCATCTGGCCGAACTGGCGCTTCAATGCGGCGCAGGCGATCGCCGCCCAATCGCTGCACGCCGGGCTGTGGGTCGGCCCGCGTATTGAACGCTCGGCGCTTGGCAGCGACCCGGTGGCCGCCTTGAGCGGGTTGCGCCTGACACTGTCATGTCAGGGCAAACCGATCGCGCAGGGCCGCGGCGCCGATGTGCTCGACGGCCCCGTCCAGGCGCTCGGCCATCTGGTGGCAGGTCTTGCCGCTCGTGGTGAGCGAATCGCCGCCGGCAGCGTCATCACCACCGGCACGCTCACCGATGCGCAGCCGCTGTCGGCAGGCCAGCACTGGCGCACCGCCATCGACGGCGTGCCGCTGTCAGGGCTCTCACTGAGCGTGAACGCATGATCATCGACGCCGCCGCGATCGAAGCCACCGCCGCCCGGATCGCGCCCTGGGTCCGTGTCACGCCGACAATCGACCTCGAGCTCGCAGGGCGCGCGGTCGAATTCAAACTCGAATGTCTGCAGGTCTCTGGCACCTTCAAGGCACGCGGGGCCTTCGAGCGGCTGTTGCGTGCCCGCGAAACCGCGCAGGCCCAGGGCCTGCCGGCGCCCCAACGGGTGGTCGCCGCCTCGGGTGGCAATCACGGCATCGCGGTGGCGCTGGCCGCGGGGCGTCTGGGCATGGCCGCCGACATCTTCGTGCCGAGCACCTCGCCAGCCGCCAAGCTCGATCGCCTGCGTGCGCTCGGCGCCATCGTGCATGCGCAAGGCAATGAATATTCCGAAGCACTGGCCGCAAGCCAGTCGTTTGCCGAGCAGCAGGGCGCGCTGGTCTCGCATGCCTACGACCAGTTCGACACCCTCACCGGCCAGGGCACGCTGGCCCGCGAATGGCTGCGCCAGTCGCCGCATCTCGATGTGGTGCTGGTGGCGGTCGGCGGCGGCGGCCTGATCGGCGGGATCGCCGCCTGGTTCGACGCACAGGCAAGTGCCGGGCACCGGGTGCCGCGGCTGATCGCAGTCGAATCAGAGGGCTGCCCCACACTGAACGCCGCGCTGGCCGCCGGTCGCATTGTCGAGATCCAGCCGTCCGGGCTTGCCGCCGACTCGCTTGGCGCGCGGCGGGTGGGCGAACTGATGTTCCCGTTTGCGCAGCGCCAGGTCTCGCAAAGCGTGCTGGTGAGCGATGCCGCGATCAGCGCCGCGCAGGCGCTGCTTTGGCGACAGATGCGCGTTGCCACCGAGCCGGGCGGCGCCGCCGCGCTGGCCGCACTTGCCGGCGGCGCCTTCACACCGGCGGCCAACGAGCGGGTCGGCGTTCTGGTCTGCGGGGCCAATGTCGATCTGCGGATGCTTGCCGATGTTCTCGATCGGCCTGCGGGCTGACAACCGGCGCGTGATCGCCAAGGCCCCACTGACGAGGCGCTGATGACATCCAGCATCGACTACACCGGTTTTTTTGCCACTGATTACGCCGAATCACGCCAGCGTCTGATCGCCGGCGCCCGCGCACTCGCACCGCGCCACGGTGTGTGCATCGATTCGCGGGCCATCGATGCACGCGGTCCGGCCGACGAGACGCTGGCACTCGACTTCGTGATCTTCGGTGCCCGCCGACCCCGCAACGTGCTTGTTGTCTCGAGCGCTACCCATGGCGTGGAGGGCTTTTGCGGCAGCGCGGTCCAGCACTATCTGATCGAAGCGGTGCTGCCCACCCTGACGCTCGGGCCGCAGACCGCGGTCGTGCTGCAGCATGCCAACAATCCCTATGGCTTTGCCTGGCAACGGCGCGTCAACGAATCAAATGTCGACTTCAACCGCAATTTCTGCGACACCTTTGATCCCGATTTGTGCGATCCCGATTACGTTCTCCTGCACGACGATCTGAATCCGACCAGCCTCGCGCCCGAGGCCGAGGCCGCCAGCCAGGCGCGCATCGCGGCCTATATTGCGGCGCATGGCGAGCGGCGCTTTCAGCAGGCGGCGATCGGCGGCCAGTACCGATTCCCGCAGGGCATGCAGTTCGGCGGTGCCCGCATCGAGCAGGGGGCAGCCCATCTGCTCGCGCTGGTCGCCGAACATCTGGGCGCCGCCAGCACCGTTCTGTGGCTCGACTTCCATACCGGGCTGGGTGCATTCGGCGACTGCGAACTGGTCACCGGCGCCATGATCGACAGCGATTGCTACCGGTTTTCGAATCAGGTCTGGCAAGGCCGCGTGAAGTCGGCCAATTCGGGCGAATCGGTCTCCACGCCGCTCAACGGCCTGCTTGACCGCGGCATCGAGCGCAGCTTGCCGTCAGGCTGTCGCCTGGCCTTTGCCTATCCCGAGTACGGCACCTACGAACCGGCGCGAGTGATGCGGGCAACCCGCAACGACAACTGGTTGCACCATCACGGCGACCTTCACGACCCGACCGGCCGCGCAATCAAGGCCGAGATGCTCGAAAGCTTCAATCCCGCCAGCCAGACCTGGCGCCAGCAGGTGGTCCAGACCGGCGCCCGGCTGGTCGATCAGGCGCTCGAGCATCTGCCGGGCGCCACCCGGCGGTCTGCCTGAACCGTTTTGAATGCCGCCCGTGTGTTGGATGAATTGCACGCCTGTCCGGTTCAGGCTGCCGCCGATCAAAAATTGTTCGTGCGTGGCCGACGACGAACGCATACGATGAGGCTATATACCGACAGTCGCAGCGTCGCCCGGACGCCGACCAGCCGGTCAATACATCAAGATGGCTGAACTCTCCCCGTCTCAACGCACTGCCTCAACCGCCCGCTTCCTGCTGGGCACCGGCTCGCTGGTGGCCCTGGAAGCCATGTGGCAGGGCTCGGTAGCGCGCACCCTGATTGCCAGCGCCGTGCTGGCCATGGGCGGAACGCTGCTGTTTTTCGCCAAACGCGCCGACTGAGCCCTTCGCCGCAGCGCGGATCGATCGCGCCGCCCGCCCTAGCGCCCATCGAGCCCGCCCGCGCCTCTCCCACCGACCGGCATCGCACACCGCATGGACTTCGAGGCGATCCGGGTCGACCGCTTCCCGATCGACTCCGAACTGACCGACACCGGTAACGTCGGACCCGACCTCTCAGCCGCCACCCATGCCTACCTGGCCACGCCGCGCGCGCTGGTCTGGCGCAAGCCCTCGCCCGACTGGTCGCTCTTCGTCCTGCTGCTGCCGCTGGCTTCGCGTCTGTCGCTCATGGCCAATCCGATCTTCGGGCAGCTCACCCGCGACTGGGGCCACTCGATCCGCTTCATCGGTGTCGATCGGCATCAATGCATTTACGACTTTCGCAGCCTGCTGACCGATGTCACCCTGCGTCGGCTGGTCGCCGCGCTCGCCCGCTGGCTGCACGACGACGAGACCCACGACGGACTGCCGATGCGCGCCGCCGAGACCGCCACCCTCGATGTGCTGTTTGCCGCGCTCGGCGAGAACATGCTCACCATCCTGGAGGCTCGGCGCGACGACTGGGGCGCGCATCTGGCGCGCGAGCACCGCCTCGAACCGCAGGTGCCCGGCAGCCTCTTCGATCGGCCGTCGCGCTATCCCGACTTCATGGCGCAGTTGCATCAGGCGCTGCGCCGCGAACTGATCGACGTCACCTTCTACGGCAAGGTGCTGCGCTCGATCGACCTGCGCGAGGGCGCTGCCGAGCAGCGAATCGCGGCATTGCTCGAAGGCAGCCTCGAGCCGGTGACGCTGGTCAAGCTCGGTCGCAGCCGGGCCGGCCAGCACCTGGGCTGCTACAACTGGCTGCTGACCGGCCAGGGGCATGCCACCCAGCGCGCCTATGTGCTGGGCAAGCTGCCGGCCTTTGCCCAGTTCTTTGCCGAGACGCTGATCAATGCACAGGCGCGACCCCGCTCCGGTCTGGTCGCCGCGGCCGAACACGAGCGGCGCGCGGCGCTGCTGCGCCCGGACGATGCCCGCGAAGCCCTGCGCCAGGCCATCGACTCGGGTCAGGACCGCTGGGTGATCGAGGCGCTTTCGGCCCACTTCGGTGTCGAACACAATGTGCTGCGGGCGCTTTGGCGCCACTGCCCGACCGCACTCGGCGCGCCGCCCCTCTGGCACCTGAAGGAAATCCTGTTGCGACTCAACGAACTGCCCGAGCGGGCCTGGCCGCGAGACGACAGGCAGTGGCTCGATCTGGCCAGCCGCGCGGTGCCGACCCTGGCGGAATAGACCGGCCGGGTTGGCTGGCCGAGTTGGCTGGCCTGATGAACCGGCCAATTGGACGACCCTGGCGGTGGCAGGCCAGCGCGCTCAGCGCGGCCCGAGATTCATCCAGATGACCGAACCGACCACCAGAAACGCACCGAGCACCTGGATCGGTGCGATGGTCTGACCCAGCACCGCCCAGGCGATCACCATCGATGCGACCGGCTCGATATTGAGCACCGGGGCGGTATTGACCGCGCCCATCCGTGGCACCAGCACATACATCGCGGTAAACGCCGAACCGTAGAGCAGCGACAGGAGCGCCAGACCGGTCCAGCCGGCGGCGTCGACCGGCCAGGCAAACCCGTCGGTCACGATGCCAGCCGCGCTGACCACCAGAGCCACCACACCCATGGTCCAGACCGTCCTGACCCGCCCGTCAATCGCATTGAGCCAGCGGGTCGTCAGCAGCAGCACGGTCGCAAACGACACCGAGGCAGCCAGCCCGAACCCGACCCCCGCCGCAAAGCGCATGGGGTCGGCAAGCGATTGGCCGGCCGATGCCAGCACGCCGGGAATGTCGAGGGCGAGCACCAGCCCGACCAGGATCACCGGCATCGCACGACCGGTGCGCCGCGCCGGGCGCTCGCCGGTGGTGGCCCATGACAGCAGCGCCAGTACGATCGGAAAGGTATTGAAGGTCAGCAGCGCAAGCGCCACCGGAATTCGCGAGACCGCCGAATAGAGGCTGAAACTCTGCAGCGACAGGATCAGGCCGACGATCAGCGCGTCGCGACGCGATGCCGACGGCAGCGCCGCCGACACACCCGCCAGACGCAGCAGCAGCATCACCCCGACCACGGTCACCACCGAACGCACCGAGACCGCGGTGATGACACTCACGCCATGATCGAAGGCCAGCCGAGCCGCAACATGGTTCGAGGCAAAGACCACCGCCAGACAGGCGACCACGGCAATCGCCAGGGCGTGCGGCATCGGGCGGCTCATCGCGATCGGACGACCTGCGCCGGGCTACTCATTCCAGCCTCGCAGATGACCCAGCAGTCGATAGAGCCCACCCAGCAGCAGGACGGTCGAGGCCATCCGGGTGATGTGAAAGGCGGTCACCACCGGCACGCCGAGTTGCAGGATCTTGGCGGTCAGCGCCATCTCGGCGATCCCGCCGGGCGAGGTGGCCAGCACCATGGTGGCCAGCGGAATACCGGCAGGCTCGGCAATCAGCAGGGCAAAGACCGAGGACAGGCCGATTCCGATCAGGGTGCTCACCGCGACCACCAGCAGCAGCCTCGGCGCGGCCGAGAAAAAGCCGGGCGAAAAACGGCAACCCAGCGATGCGCCGATGGTCACTTGTCCGGCAATGATCAGCCATGACGGCATCGCACTGAGCGAATGCCCAGAAGCAGTGAGGACCAGCGCCACCGCCATCGGCCCCAGCATGAAGGCATTGGGCAGCTTCAGCCGGTGCGCCAGCAGCGCGGCCGCGACCGTCAGCGCCACCAGCATCAGCAAACCCAGGTGATCAACCGTCTCCATCGGCAACTGGTAGGCATCGCTGCCGTGCAGACCGATCAGGCGATAGATCGATGGCAGGGTCAGCACCACCAGCACGATCCGCATGCTGTGGGCCGCGGCGATCAGATCGACCCGACCGCCGGCGCGCTCGCCCTGCATCGCCATCTCGCTTGCGCCGCCGATGGCACCGCCGAAAAACGCGGTCGGCCTCGACACCTTTGCAAAGCGGCGCAGCGCCCACGACAGCCCCAGCCCCAGCATCATCGACCAGACCACGCCCAGCAGGATCCAGGGCCAGCATTCAAGCACCCGCTCGACCACCGCCGGCGAAAAATAAAGACCCAGTACCGTGCCGAGCATCCAGAGCCCGAACTGACGCATCGGTACCGGCGTGGCCAGGCGTCCGCCGGCCACATTGACTGCCGCACACGCGAGCAGGGGGCCGATGGTCCAGGGAAGCGGGGCCTTGACGGCGCTAAAGAGTGCGCCGGCCGGCACTGCGACCAGCAGTGCCTTGAGAAACGGGATCATCGTGGCCGATGATAGCGCAGGGGTTCAGACGGGCGACTGGGCTGCTCGCCGGAGGCGGGCATCATGGAGTTCGTTGTCGGCCGCCCTGACCACGCCTTCGAGACCGATGCGCTGCAGGCCACGGGCGGCTGCGCCGGTCAGACAGCTCAGGCGCCAGTGTTCGCCCGACAGCGCAATCCGAAGCGACGCCACGCCGCTGCTCAGCCGGCTCTGGATGTCCGCGAGGGCCTCGCTGTCGACCCCCGGCATGACGGCCATGAACGACTCGTTGCCAAGCAGCGCGAGGCGATCCTGCGACCTCAGCAGATGGCGCAACTGCTCGGCCACCGCGAGCGACACCTGGTCAACCGCGGTATCGCCGTGAAGCTGCCTGATCGCAGCGAACTGTTCGACATCAACAATCACCACCGCCTCGCCGTCGGCTGGCCGGCGGTATCGATGCTGGTCAGCGCTGCTCGGGGCTGTCCGCTTATTCATAGGTCAAAAGTCTTGCCGCAGCATCGGAAGGTGTTGGCGTGGAAGGAAGTCTAGGTCTCGGACCGGCAAGGTCGCAGGACATCTGTCACGAGGCACCGCCGATGACGACGCGGATGACGTGCGGGCAGGGATAACTCGGGCCAATCGACGTCGGCAACCACCCGAAAGGCTTAGGAGTCAAGCCAATCGTCGGGCTGAAAACCGCACATCATCAAGATTCAGCCACTGGTATGCTCCGCAACTTAGCCCTAATGACTTAACTGATTAGGACTATCGCTTTCCTGTCACCCTCCTTCCGGATCCCTTCATGGCCTTCTCTCCGACCCGCCTCGCGCTGCAAGCTGTCCCGCTTGCCCTGACTCTCACCCTCGCTGCCTGCGGCCAAAGCGGCCTGAGCTAAGGGCGATACAGCGACAGCGACCACTTACTACACTCAGTATCAGAAGACCAACGACGGCAATCAGGGCAACAGGCTGATGGCCCGGCCCCGCGGCGCCATCAACCCGCTGCAGGAAATGCTGGAGTGCGACCCAAAAAAGTGACGGCCGCTTTCTCGAGCTTTTGCGAGCTTTTGCGAACGGCTGCACCGACCCAACAAAGGCATCAGGGGCTGAGCTCGGCGCCCTGCACCGTTATACCGGCTCGCTGCGCGGCCTGTGCAAGGGCGCTGTCGGCGGTCAGCAACTCGCCACCCCGCAATACCGCGAGCTGCAGATAGATTGCGTCGTAGGCGGTCAGCCCATGACTGCTTGCTGCCATGAGCAAGGCACCCACGCCCGCCGCCTGAGGGTCGAATTCGATCGGCAGCCCGTCAGCGAAGGCTGCCGCCTGCTGCGCCTGAGCCGGGGTGATCCGGCTGCGGCGCACCGCGACCATGAGTGCATTGGCCACTTCGGCGCGCAGCAGGATCGGGGCAATCAGCGGCGCCTCGCCACGCCGTTCGATGGCTGTCTCGACGCGGGCGGCGGCAAACCGGTTGTCGTCAAGCAGCCAGGCGATCACTGCCGAAGCGTCGAGCACCACCGGCTTCACGCCCGCCCCTCGTCGATCCAGGCGCGGATCTCGCTGTCGCTCGCCCTGACCTGAGCACGCAGCGCACGCGCTCCGGCCAGGATGTCCTCGATCGCAAGGGGCGCTGCGCCAGGCCGGGCAGGCACCAGGCGTGCAATCGCCTGACCTCGACGCGTGATCACGAAAGATTCGCCTTCGGACACACGCTCGAGCAACTCTGACAGATGCGTCTTCGCCTCGAAGGTGCCCACGGTATTGGATGACTTCATGTCGCCTTATCTGACTAGTACAAACTAGTAGCGTAATCGATCATGGTCTCTGCCTCAACCCGACCGCCACAGACCGGGCAGGCGGCCACGCCGCGCGTGGCAGACTTCGGTCATGCGCTCATCCCCCTCCGCTCCCGCCCCATACGATCCGATCTACCTGATCTCACCCTCGGGTGCGGTCGCAGACGTCGCGCGGGCACGCCATGCCGCCTCGATCCTCGAGCAGCTGGGCCATCCGACCCGCTTCGATCCGGCTGCGCTGCGTCGCACGCAGCGCTTTGCCGGCAGCGACGATCAGCGGGCCGGCGCCTTCGAGCGGGCCGCCGGGCAGGACGCCTCGATCGTCATGATCACCCGTGGCGGCTATGGCCTGACACGGCTCTTGCCGATACTCGACTTCAAACGGCTCGCCCGCGCCGGCAAGCGCTGGGTCGGCCTGTCCGACTTCACCGCCTTTCACCTGGCGATGCTGGCCCGCGCAGGTGCAGTCACCTGGGCCGGGCCGGCGCTGATCGATGACTTCGGGGTCGATACGCCGGAAGCGGTCGATCCGGTGACGCTGGGCTGCTTTCGCGAGGCCATGAGCGGCGAGCTCGAAATCCTGGGCTTCAAGGCCAAAGGTCCCGAGGGTGTCGACGAGCAGGGCACGCTGTGGGGCGGCAATCTGTCGATCGTCTGCGCTCTGCTCGGCACGCCCTACTTTCCGAAGGTCAAGGGCGGCATCCTCTTTCTGGAGGACGTCAACGAACATCCCTACCGCATCGAACGCATGCTGATCCAGCTGCTGCAGGCCGGGGTGATCGACGCGCAGCGCGCGGTGCTGATCGGCCATGTCAATCGCTACACGCTCGGCGCCCACGATCGCGGCTACGACATGCCGGCGGTGCTCAAATGGCTGCGCGCCCAGACAAAAACCCCGATCGTCAGCGGTCTGCCCTTCGGCCACGCCAGCCCCAAACTGACGCTGCCGCACGGCGCCACCGTCGGGCTGGCCACCGAAGGCCGGCATGGCTGGCTGGTCTTCGAGCACTCGCATTGAAAGTCCCCGCCGACTCAACCCACTGAGTCCTGCACACCACCGCGCCGGTCACACCCTGTCTGCGGGTGGTGGCGCAGCCGAAGCAAGCGCTCAGGCGCTGCGGCTCATCTCGACCAGCGGATGAAAGCAGGCACTGCTCTGGCCACCCGGTATCGCCGACAACACCGGGACCTCGTTTGCACACCGCTCGGTGGCGCGCGCACAGCGGGTCCGGAAGTGGCAGCCGCTCGGCGGGTTGTGAATCGAGGGCAACTCACCGCCGAGCGCCTCCTGCTCCGGCAGGGCACGCCCCGGTACCAGCACCGAATCGAGCAGGGCGCGGGTATAGGGATGTGATGGACGGCGATAGATGTCCTCGGTACGCCCGATCTCGACGATGCGCCCGAGATACATCACCGCCACCCGATCGCACAGATTGCGGATCACCGCCAGATCGTGGCTGATGAAGAGCATGCTGAAGCTGCGCCTGGCACGAATGTCGATCAGCAGATTCAGGATCTGCGCCTGCACCGACACATCGAGCGCCGACACCGGCTCGTCGAGCACCAGCACTTCGGGCTCGAGCATCAGGGCAGGGGCAATCGCAATCCGCTGGCACTGGCCACCCGACATCTCATGAGGCCGGCGCGACCAGACGGTCTGGGCGTCGAAGCCGACCTCGGTCAGCGCCGCCGCCACCCGATCGCGCTGATCGGCGTCGCTTGCGCCGCCCCAGACCTGAAGCGGTTCGCCAACGATCTCGCCCACCCGACGGCGCGGATTGAGCGATGACACAGGATCCTGAAACACCATCTGCATCCGACGCCGTCGCTCGCGCCGGTTCTGTGTCGACCCCTGCGTCAGGTCCTCGCCATCGAGCAGCACCGCACCGGCATCGGGCGGGGGCAACTGCACGATCGCACGCGCCAGCGAGGACTTGCCGCAACCCGACTCGCCAACCAGCCCGAGGGTCTCACCGCGTTCGAGTGAAAGGCTCACAGAGTCGACCGCGATCACCCATCGACCATCGGCACGTTTGAATCGGCGCACCAGATCACGGACCTCAAGCACCGGGGCGCTCATGTCGCGTGCGCCGTCGACACACCGGATGCCGCCGCATCCGACAGCGGATGCAGACAGGCATAGCGACGACGGCCCTCGATCACGATCGGCGGAACACTCAGCTGGCAGTCGGGTTGGACATGCCGGCAACGATCGGCAAAGGCACAGCCCGGCGGCAGCGCCGCCAGATCGGGGGGCCTGCCGCCGATCGCTTCCAGCCGCTGGCCTCCGGACGCATCGGCCAACGGCCGGGCCCGCAGCAGCGCCTCGCCATAGGGCATGCGGCGCGAAGCAAAGAATTCATCGACCGGCGCCTGCTCGACGATCCGCCCGGCATACATCACCGCCACCTCGTCAGCCACACCGCTCACCGCCGCCAGGTCATGGCTGATGAAGATCATCGCCATGCCGGTCTCGCGCTGGCGCCGCTTGAGCAGCACCAGGATCTGCATCTGGATGGTGACATCGAGCGCGGTGGTCGGTTCATCGGCAATCAGGATCTTCGGACTGCAGGCCAGCGCCATCGCAATCATCACGCGCTGTCGCATGCCGCCCGACAACTGATGCGGATACTCGCCCAGCCGCTGTCGCGGCGCCGAGATGCCGACTGCCTCGAGCAGCTCGATGGTGCGGGCCTCACGCGCTGGCCGTGCCAGCCCGAGATGCTTGCCGAGCACCTCGCCGATCTGGCGGCCGATGGTCAGCACCGGATTGAGCGAAGACATCGGGTCCTGGAAGATCATCGCGATCTCGCGCCCGCGGACTTGCCGCAGCTCGTCCTCAGTCATCGACGACAAGGCCTGGCCATCAAAGCGGATCTCGCCAGTCTGCGTCGTGGTCGACGCCGGCAACAGCCGCAGGATCGACCTCGACAGCACGCTCTTGCCCGAACCCGACTCGCCGACGATCGCCAGCGTGCGCCCGGCCCGCAGATCGAAGCCGACACCATTGACCGCGCATACCGAGCCCCGCGGGCTGGCAAAGCGCACCGACAGATCGCGCACACTCAGCAGCGGCGCCGCGTCGATCTCCGCCGCCTGCGAATCCGGGCGAACAGGCTCACTCATAGCGCCTCACTCATATCGCTTCACTGATATCGCTTCACTGAGCACGCCTCATTGATCGCACCTGAATCACAGCGTTTGCGCCTTGATGTCGAAGAGGCGCCGCACCGACTCGCCGATCCAGTTGATCGACAGCACCGTCAGAAACATCCAGATCGCCGGGATGAAGACCGCCAGCGGCGCTTCCACCAGACTCGAACGCTCGGAGGCGATCATGCCGCCCCAGCTCGGCTGCGGCGGTCGGACCGACAGGCCCAGAAAACCGAGCGCTGCCTCGGCCAGAATGGCCACGCCCAGCATCACCACCGCATACGACAGCAGCGCCGGCATCAGGTTGGGCAGCACTTCACGCATCAGGATGCGAGGCACGCTGGCGCCGATCAGGCGCGCGGCCAGCACGAATTCACGATCGCGCAGGCTCAGGGTATTGGCCCGGGCGATCCGGGCGAAGGCCGGCACGAAGATCACGCCGATGGCACCGGTGACATTGCCCACACTCGGTCCCAGGCTCGAGACCAGCGCGATCGCCAGGATGATGCCCGGAAAGCAGAGCATGACGGTCATCACGCCCATGATCAGCCGGTCGGTCATCGATCCGAAAAACCCGGCCACAAGGCCCAGCGCGCCGCCAATGGCCAGACCGATCGCCACGCTGCCGATCGCCACCACCATCGACACCTTGCCGCCCCAGATCAGGCGCGACAAGGTATCGCGTCCGAGCGAGTCGGTGCCAAGCCAATGCGCGGCGCCCGGCGGCTCGAGGGTGGCCAGCAGATCAGCCTCTTCCGGACTGACCAGGCCCAGCCAGGGCGCGAATACCGCCAGTGCGAGCAGCACAAGCAGCCAGGCCGCTGCCAGCAGCAGACCCGGCTCGCGCCACTTGGGCGCCCCAGGCTTTGCCGGCGCAGAAACCGTCGCCATCGTCTCAGCCACTGATTCGCACCCTCGGATCGATCAACGCATACATCAGATCCACCAGCAGGTTGATCAGCACGAAACCGGTGGCAATCACCAGCACCACGCCCTGGATCACAAACTGGTCATGCTGATAGACCGCATTGACCAGCATCTGACCGATGCCTGGCAGGGCAAAGAGCGTCTCGATGATCACCGCGCCGCCCACCAGCCGACCGAGATTGATGCCGACCACGGTCACCAGCGACAGCGACGACGGCCGCAGCGCATGGCCCAGCAGAATCTCGCGCACACTCAGGCCTTTGGCACGCGCCACCAGAATGTAGTCCTGCTGCAGCGTGCTGATCATGTCGGCGCGAAGCAGCCGCATATAGACCGGAAACTCGGCAAGCGCCAGCGTCATCGCCGGCAGCGCCAGACTGTGCAGATTGGCGCCCAGCCCGTCGGAAAGGCTCTTGAAACCCGACGCCGGAAACCAGCCGAGCAGCACCGACATCAGGTAGATCAGCAGGATGCCCTTGACGAAGGCCGGCATCGACAGCAGGCCGATCGAGACGGTGGCCAGCGCCGAATCGACCTTCGTGCGGCTTCGATAGGCGGCCAGGATTCCGGCCGGCACCGCAAAGGCCAGCGCAATCAGCTGCGTGAGCAGGATCAGCTCGAGCGTGACCGGCAGGCGATCGCCGATCATCGTCGCGATGTTCTCGCGGGTGCGATAGGACTTGCCGAGATCACCGCGCAGCGCGTGGCTCAGCCAATCGACATAGCGCACGACGACATTGCGGTCCAGGCCCAGCTCGGTCCGCAGCGACGCGATGTCGGCAGGGGTGGCGTTGTCGCCAAGGATCGCCACCGCCGCATCACCCGGCAGCACATTGGTGATGATGAAGGTCAGGGCGGTGGCTGCCAGCAGGATCACCAGCAGCGTCAGCACCTGAACCTGCAGTCTGCGCAGGAAGGCCGAATTCAGCACGCGCTCGACCTGACGACAGTCCTGAGCGGCAAACCCTCAAAACCGACAGGGCGCGCCGACCGCGCCAGACTGCCGGTGCGCATCACCGCGCCTTCCAGACGTCGGCCGGCCGGATGATGCCGTCAGCAATGGGGGCCAGCCCCTTGACCGCCGGATTGGCCAGGCTGATGTTGTTGAAGTAGGCGAGAAACAGATAGGGCAGATCGCGGGCCAGCAGATTGTTGACCTGACGATAGATGCCCAGGCGCTGCGCCGGGTCGGTGGTGGCACGCCCTGCATCAAGCAGCTTGTCCATCTCGGGGTTGCTGTAACCGGTGCGATTGGCGGTGCCCTTCGAATGGAAAAAGATATAGACATTTCGGTCGGGATCGATGCCGCCCTGCCAGCGATAGCCCATCACCTGATACTCGCGAAGCCCAGCGGTGCGCACCAGCTGAACCGAGTCATAAGGCACGATCTCGGACTCGACGCCAACTTTTTTCCACATCTGCTGGATGGCCTGCGCGGCCAGCAACGACAAGGGAGCATTGCTCGAGGAAAACTTCAGTTTCACCGGCTTACCATACTGCGCAAGCAACTGCTTCGCCTTGGCCGGATCGTATTTCGGATAACCCTCGACCTGCTCATGCGGAGCCAGACCACTGCCGAAGGGCGTGGTCGCCACCTTGGCCAGACCCTTGTTGACCACCTTGTTGAGGGTGTCGCGGTCAATGGCATGGGCCAGCGCCTGACGCACCCGCAGGTCCGAGACATCCGGCTGCGACAGGTTGATCATCACGAAGGTTGAGCCGAGGCTGCCTGCATCGAGCACGGTCAGCTTCTTGGCGCCGCGAGCCTCGATCACATCCTTGGCGGGCGCATTCATCACGATATCGAGATCGCCCGCCTTCAGGCTGGCCATGCGGGTCTCGGTATCGGGCATGGCACGCAGCACCACCTCTTCGAGATGGACCGGCCCTTTCCAGTATTGGGTGTTGCGGGTAAACACGATGTGCGAACCGCGCCGCCATTCCTTGAAGACGAAGGGGCCGGTGCCGACCGGATTGGCCAAGTAGTTTTCGCCGAATTTCTTCACCGCGGTAGGCGAGACGACCATGCCCGAGACATCGGCCAGCACCGCCGGAAACTGCGCCGAAGGCGCTTTCATGGTGATCGTGACCTCGAGCGGCCCGGTCGCTTCAATTTTTGCGATGCCGGCAAGATCAGCCGCCCATCGATAGCGCAGCTTGGGATCCATCAGCCGGTTGAAGTGCGCCACGACCGCCGCGGCATCGCAGGGCGTGTCGTCATGAAACATCACGCCCGGGCGCAGCGTCAGCTTGAACCAGGTGGCATCCGGCGCCGACTCGAATCGCACAGCAAGCTTAGGCACCAGCTTGCCCTTCTCGTCGATGTCGAGCAGCGTGTCATAGACGGTGAAGCCGGCCTGCTTTTCATTGAACGAGGCAAAGACCAGCGGATCGAGGCCGGGCAGATCGTTTTCGAGTCCGATGCTCAGCGAGCCGCCGCGCATCGGGTTTTGGGCGATCGCGCCGGGCGATGTCAGAGCGAAGGCCGCGACGGCACAAAAGGTACTCAGCCAGCGCGCGACTGACGAAAGGGAATTGCTGGGATTCAAGACCTGCTCCTGAGAGATTTTATGGGATCGTCCGGACTAAGGTGGGTGATCCTTATCGGCCATCCTTTTGTATCGCCCCGAAGGGTCGTAGAGAAGCCACGACGTGTCAAGGTCTCAAGCGATCTGAGCCCCGTTGAAACCTCAGGGTTTCATGCTGAGCATCTGCCGATAGGCATTGATGACCAGCGCCTCGTCGAATTCGGCGACGATGCGCTCACGGGCCTGAGCGCCCATCGCGATGCGCTGATCGTCGGGCATCCTCAGAATCGCCATCATCGACTCGGCCAGCGCATTGGCATCGCGCGGTGCAACCAGCAGTCCGGTCACGCCATCGACGATCACATCCCGGCAGCCGGCGACATCGGTGGCAATCGAGGGTTTACCCATCGCGCCAGCCTCCAGAAGACTGTGCGGCAGACACTCCCCGGTTGCCGGCAGCACCACACAGTCGGCCTGCGCATAAAGCCTCACCTTATCGGTGAAATCAGGCGGACATTCGATGATTCCTTCGCGCTGCCATTGCGCAAGGGTTGCCGCTGATACAGCGTCAGGATGCACTGCTGACTGTGCACCGGCGACGACGAAACGCACCTTGGGGCACACCGCCCGCACGATGCGGGCGGCCTTCACGAATTCGTCCAGCCCATGGCCAGACGTTGGGCTCGCCGCCATCAGAAAACAGGGCTGATGCGGCGCCTCGCGCGGCACCGGCGTGAATCGGTCGACATCAACGCTGAGCGCCGGCAGCTGGCAGGCGCGATAGGACTTGACCAGCCGATCACGAATGAAGGTCTGCTGATCCTCACGGTGCTGAAAGAAGACCATCGTCGGCCATCCGAAGACCATCCGGCTCACTGCGCGCAAGACACGCGGTCGCTGGCGATCGCGCAGCATTTCGCCGTCGCGCGCCGAAACATTGGCGATCACCGGCAGCATCAGGCTGCGAGCAGCAAGCGCCGCATAGGCATTGACCGACGGCGTCCAGCTCAGGACCACTTTCGGACGCAGCCTGCGCAGGGTGCGGGTAAACGCGACATAGGTTGCGAATCGCGAAAACAGGTTGCGACGCGAACCGGCCACGCTCATGGGTCGATGCTCGACACCGCGCTCGGTCAGTTGCTGAACATCGCTGTCGGGGTGCGAGCAGACCACCACCCGCCAGCCGTCCGAGCGCAGGGCATCAACCAGCCGCAAGCGCGAGCCAAGGATATCGGCGGTGTTTGCGGCCATCAGACACACCACGCCGCGCCAGGCAACAGGCGAAACATCGGTTGATAGACCGCTGACTCGAAACATGTTCGGGACTCGATGGTCGGAAAGAAAACACGCGCAGGCAGACAACGCACCGATCCTCACCCAAAAGAATGGCTGCGTACAGGATGGATGTCACACCAGCCATGTTTGTATTCCCAATCGACCCTCAATCCATTCAAGCGCTTGCGAATATCGGCACACTTTTGACCGGGCGCCGGTTTCAGCGTGGCACCATGCCTTCTTTGGCACTGCTCAACCCAACAAGGAGTACGCAATGAAAGCTCACGTCGCTCAGACCACCCCCTACTCCGTCGCTGTCGAGGCCGGCAAATCCTATTACTGGTGCGCGTGCGGCCTGAGCAAATCGCAGCCGTTTTGCGATGGCTCCCACAAGGGCAGCGACTTCACCCCGGTGAAGTACGAAGCCAAGGCAAACTCGACGGTGTATTTCTGCGGCTGCAAGCAAAGCAAGAACGGCGCGCTTTGCGACGGATCGCACAAGTCGCTCTGAGGTTTCGGGGCTGCGCGGTTTTGAACGCCCCCGGAAGCTTCGCTCGTCGCGAAACGCGAAAGCGGTTCAATATCCGCGAGGTCTATTCTGGATCAGCATTGGCAAAGTACTGTTCGACCAGCGTCGTCGTCCAGGTTGCTACACCAGTGCCGAAGAAGTCTCGGTCCTCGGTCCAGATGGGGCAGTTCAGCAGCAATGCGCAAGCCATGATGGGCCAGTCGTCGGGATCGCGCTGGCCAACACGAGCCAGGGCCGCGTGTTTCATGACCTGGTATTCGGCGTGATCGACAACCTGCACCACCCCTTGCAGCGCAGCCAGCGTATCGAGCGCTCCTTGCAGGCCCAGCGCTTCTCCGCGCTTACTCAAGATCGCTGGCAAATGCTCGCGTACATCATCGAATGCGACGTCAGGCGTCAGGAAGGTCACCTGCTGCGCGAAGTCCGACAGCAACCGAGCGACCCGACGGCCGAGCACGACACGCAACAGGATGTTGGCGTCGAGAACGATGGCGCGCGGCGTCACGTCCGCGCGCGTCGCCGTACTGATTCGCCTTTACGCAACACGTCAAAGTCCCGAACCGCCGCGTCGACATCATCTTCGGACAGCGAGATGATCGCTTGCAGCTTTTCAGTCGCATCGCGCAGGGCCTGAAGATCGGCCTGTGAAGGGCGAGCAGTCGGGATGAAAAAACCCACAGTCTGACCATGCCGCGTGACCGCCACAGGCTGCTTTGTGTCGATGAACTCAGCCAAGCCTGCGCGAAACTCGCGAATGCCGACACTCTTGGTTTCCATTAAGCCCTCCGGACGATGGTCAGCACATGGAGCAGACCCACGCCTGAATTGTGAATCATGGTGTACACAATGACAAGGGGCTGCCGCTGCGACGCATTGCACCAAGGATCGATGGACCTACTTCCCGATGCAGAACCTGCTGAAAATCACCCCCAGCAGATCATCGGCCAGGAACTTGCCGGTAATACTCCCAAGCTGCTCCTGCGCAAGCCTGAGCTCCTCGGCAAAAAGATCGAGCTGACCCGCGCCCTGGCGGGCATGGGCGCCTGCCGCATCCAGATGCGCTCGCGCCGCACGCAGTGCGCGCAGGTGCCGTTCGCGCGCAATGAAGGTGTCTTCGCCACCCCCTTGCCAGCCGGCTAAACGTAACAACTCAGCCCGCAGCAGATCGACGCCCTCACCAGTGCGCGCCGACAGCCACACCGCGCCATCGCTTGCACGCGCCGGTTCGCCGATCAGATCAAGCTTGTTCCAGACCCGCAAAATCGGCTTGTCTTGTGGCAGTCGCGCCGAGATCTCGGCATCTGTCCCCGCGAGCAAAGACTCGCCGGCATCCCCTGCCACCCCCAGCTGGACGATCACATCGGCGCGCATCACCTCCTGCCAGGTGCGCTCGATGCCGATGCGCTCGACCTCATCGTCGGTCGCCCGCAGCCCTGCGGTATCCACCACCACCAGCGGCACGCCGTCAATCTGCAGGGCCTGCGCAATGCGATCACGCGTGGTGCCTGCCACCGGCGTCACAATCGCCACCTCATCACCTGCCAGCGCATTGAGCAGGCTCGACTTGCCGACATTCGGTGCACCGGCCAGCACCACATGCAGGCCTTCGCTCAGCAAGGCTCCCTGGCGCGCATCGATCAGCAGCCTGTCGAGCGACGCCTGAAGGCGCGCAAGCTTGCCGCGCGCATCGGCCTGCTCCAGAAAATCAATCTCTTCTTCCGGAAAATCGAGGGTGGCTTCGACCAGCATGCGCAGCGTCACCAGCTCCTCGACCACCGCATCGACCGCCCGCGAAAACGCGCCCGCCAATGATCTCGCCGCCGAGCGCGCCGCCTGCGCGGTGTTGGCATCGATCAGATCGGCCACCGCTTCGGCCTGCGCCAGATCGAGCTTGTCGTTGAGAAAGGCGCGCTGCGTGAATTCGCCCGGCTCGGCCAGCCGCACGCCGATCAGCTCGCCCGCCTCGAGCAGGCGCGCCATCAGCATCTGCATCACCACCGGCCCGCCATGGCCCTGAAGCTCGAGCACATCCTCGCCGGTATAGGAATGCGGGGTCGGAAAATAGATCGCCAGACCGGTGTCGATCACCTGGCCGTCGGCGGCTCGAAAGGGCAGCAGCGTGGCTTGACGCGCCACAAGCGACCTGCCACAGACCGCCTCGATCAAGACCCGCAGATCGCGGCCCGACACCCGCACCACGCCGATCGCACCCCGCCCGGGCGCGGTCGCAATCGCAGCAATCGGATCAGTGCTCGATGACATGCGCGGCTGTCTGCAATCGGTCCGACGAGCCGCGCCGGCTTACCGGAACTCGCGCACCAACTGCATGAAGCGTCGCTCGAAAGGCAACAGCGGCATGCCGATACGCGAGGCAATTCGGGCGGTTTTCTCGGGAAAGAGTTCACTCGCGTCCAGACGAACAATGCCCCGATCGCGCTCGACATCCACCGCAATGTCGGCAATCACACCCACACCAAAGCCAAGCTCCACATAGGCCTTGATCACATCCGAGTCGATGGCTTCAAGCACCACCCTG
The DNA here is from genome assembly GCA_026399875.1 of Burkholderiales bacterium. Taxonomy (GTDB): domain Bacteria; phylum Pseudomonadota; class Gammaproteobacteria; order Burkholderiales; family Burkholderiaceae_E; genus UBA4615. The sequence goes on from JAPLQF010000008.1 coordinate 73,171, forward strand.
GGCGTAAGCCCGCCTTTGGCAAAGGCAGCATCGATCCCCCGGCGGCCGGCAAACTCACGGCTGTAGGTGATCAGCGGCTGATCGGCCAGTTGCGACAGTGAGGGCGCCACCCCGCTGTCGGCCAGCGGATGACCCACCGGCACAATCAGGCAATGGCGCCAGGCATAAGCCGGCCGGGTATCGAGCGAAGGATGCTCATCGAGTGTCTCGGTGGCCAGACCGAAGGTGGCATCGCCATGCACCACAAACTCGGCCACCTGCTGCGGATTGCCCTGCAGCAGCTTGAACTGCATCGCCGGAAACTCGGCCCTGAATCGGGCCAGCACGGTGGGCAGCACATAGCGCGCCTGGGTGTGGGTTGCCGCAATCGACAAAGTGCCCGAATGACCCGCCGCAAACTGCTCGCTGATTTTTCGCAGCGCTGCGGTTTCATCGAGCACCCGCTCGGCCGCCGCCAGAATCTGCTCACCGGCTTCGGTCAGCTGTGTATAGCGCTTGCCGTGACGCACGAAGAGCTGCACGCCGAGCTCTTCTTCAAGCTCGCGAATCTGCTTTGACAGCGCAGGCTGCGAGGTGAACAGCACCTCGGCCGCCGCGGTGAGGTTCAACCCCCGCCGGACGGTTTCACGAAGCGCGCGCAGCTGCTGAAAGTTCACGCCTTGCCGAAGACCGGTTTGCCCTCGATGCGCCGCGTGATGACCCACTGCTGGGCAATCGAAAACAGGTTGTTGACCACCCAGTAGAGCACCAGCCCGGCCGGGAAAAAGAAGAACATCACCGAAAAGATCAGCGGCATCCACAGCATCATCTTGGCCTGCAGCGGATCGGGCGGCGTCGGATTGAGACGGGTCTGAATGATCATGCTGCCTGCCATCAGCAGGGGCAGGATGTAGAAGGGATCGGGTGCGGCAAGGTCCTTGATCCAGCCGATCCAGGGCGCATCACGCATCTCGACCGATGCGAGCAGCACCCAGTAGAGCGAAATGAACACTGGAATCTGCACCACCACCGGCAGACAGCCACCGAGCGGATTGATCTTCTCGGTCTTGTAGAGCTCCATCATCGCCTGATTGAGCTTGACCCGATCATTGCCATAACGCTCGCGCAGCGCGGTGAGCTTGGGCGTGACCAGCTTCATCTTGGCCATCGACCGATAGCTCGCCGCCTGCAGCGGGAAGAAGGCCAGTTTCACGATCAGGGTCAGCAAAACGATGGTCCAGCCCCAGTTCAGCACCAGTCCGTGCAAAAACTCCATCAGCCAGAAAAGCGGCTTGGCAATCACGGTCAGGAAGCCATAGTCGACGGTCAGGTCGAGACCGGGTGCCACCTGCGCCAGCACCTTCTGATCCTGCGGTCCGACATAGAGTTGCGTGGCCACCGACTCGGTGGCACCCGGCGAGATCGACTTGAGTGGCAGCAGCATGCCCACCGAAAACACGCCCTTGTCGACCTTGCGGGTAAAGAATTCTCGGGCCGAATCGCCACCCACCACCCAGGCCGACACGAAATAGTGCTGAATGATGCCGACCCAGCCGTCGTTGGCATTTTTCGTGTGAGTGGCTTTGCCCTTTTCGATGTCCGCGAAGTCGACCTTCTGAAACTTGTCCTTATCAGAAAAGACCACCGGGCCGGTGTAGGTGCTATAGAACTGCGACTCACCCGGCGGCGCGGTGTCGTCACGCGTCAACTGCAGATAGAGGCTGGGCTGAATCGGCTCGGCCGAATCATTGGTGACATCGGTCTTCATCTCAAGCAGATACGAGCCCCGTTTGAGCGTGTAACGGCGCACGAGCTTCGCCCCACCACTGTCTGCGGTCATGGTGAGCGTGACTTCATTACTGCCATCGGCCAGGACATGGTTCCCGGTCTCAATCACAAACGGCGTGCGATGCGTCGGATAGGACGCTCCCTGTGGGCCGATCAGCCCCGACTGCGCCAGATAGATATGACCCGGCCTGTCGGTCATCAGGACCACATTCGAGTTGCCGACCTTGTCTTCGGTATCTCGGAATTTCTCAAGCTCCGCCCGCACGACCTGACCACCGATCGGATCGATATCGAGCTTGAGCACATCATTGGCCAACCTGACCGTGGCCCTGGACGCAGTCTTGCTGTCGGCAGGGACCGCCGCACTGCCGGCCGGGACCGATGCCGAACCCACTGTCGGCACCGAATTGTCGACCTTGGCCGCTTTATCGGTCTGCCCGGCTGCGCCGCCGGTTGAAGCCGGCGCCTGCTGCTGGCCACCCAGAAAGCCGGCCAGGATCGATTGCCGACCCTGATCACGCTGCCAGGCATCCCAGAGGAAAAGCAGTGACATCGAGAAAATGACCCAAAGGATCGTACGTTGATTCTGCATGGCGGGAATTACTCTCGAATCGAAGGTAGGCAACACGAACAGGACAAACGTTTCATCTGACCGGGACCGCTGGGCAGCCACTGGGCACGGGCTGATTCACTGGCTGACGCTGTTGCAGCTTCGGGCACCGGATCGAGGCCACCGGCATGAAAAGGATGACATCGCCCAAGCCTGCGAATCGTCAGCCACAACCCCTTCATCAAACCGAAACGCTCAAGCGCCTGCGCACCATACTCGGAACAGCTCGGATAAAACCGACAACGTGGGCCGAGCAAGGGGCTGATTCCCAGCCTGTACAGGGCAATCAGCGACAACGCGATCCATAGTCCGACACTGGACAGACGCCGAAAAAGCGGATGAATCAACGACCTCATTGAAGGCGAAAAGGCCATGGCGCCTCGATGTTTCAAGCAACCCGGACCAGCACCCGACGCATCAGCGCATCGATTTCGGATCGGACCAGGCGCTTGAGCGCGCGATCAGCAGGCCGTCGGGCAAACGGCCGCACTTTTCGCCCACTCGGTTCAAGCAGCGGCGAGGCCGGATCTTGAGGCAATTTCACCATCTGTATCCGTATCGCCCAGGATGGCAGACCGCTCCCCATCACTTTCGCGGGGGTGAGCACCGACTCTCGAAACGATTCGCGGATTACTCGACGAATACGATTGCGGACCGGTGAAGACGGCGCAAGCTTTTTGGGAATAGCCATCATCAGTCGGGGTTCAGCCGGATCGCTGGCAACTCGAACCGTTATGACGAAATGCTCACCGGCGATCCGTAAAGGCCGCCTTGAAGGCGTAACGCCAGGGTTCAAACACCCAGACGCTTGCGACCTTTGGCACGACGCGCACGAATCACCGCACGCCCGCCGCGGGTCTTCATCCGCACGAGAAAGCCGTGCGTGCGCTTGCGCCGGACCACTGAAGGTTGATATGTGCGTTTCATGACGGTTACTCAGTAGAAAAGCCCACCATTACATCAAGGGCCCGTCAACCTGTCAATTTTCGATTTTCAGGCGCGTTTGGGCCCTTGCAGCAGATCGGTGTCGGTCCGAGGGGCTGCCACGATCGACCGGGCGTGCCTTTAGCCTGTGGATAAGGTAAAATCTTCCCTCAGCTTCAGCCGATTTCGGGTCGAACGACCGCCGCGCGTCAAGCGCCGCCAATCGACTTCCCAGACCATCCGGAATGCTTTCCGTTCCGGTCACGGTGCCCGAATTGACGCATTGCTCCACGCCATACCCACGGATCCGACGCGCCTTCCAATGAATGACCTCTGGCTTGCCTGCGCGTCCCACCTCGAGTCCGAGCTACCGGCACAGCTTTACCGCACCTGGATCAAACCACTCGTGTTTCTCGGGTACGACGAAGGTGACCAGTTGCTGACGCTTGGGGCACCCAATCGCGTCAAACTCGACTGGGTTAAAACGCAATACGGCGATCGCATCGCTCAACTGGCAACACAGCTCATCAGCCCCGAAACCCGCGTGAGCTTCGAAATCGCCGGAGGGATAGAAGAACCGCCTGCGCAAGCCGCTCATCACGTCGCCCAGCACATCGCTCAGGCAGTGCTGCATCACCCTGGCATCAGCGAACCGCAGATCGATCCCCAGGATCAGAGCTTCGCCAACTTGCAACCCACCTTGTCAGCCGCTGCCGAACGCACCCGGCTCAATCCCGACCTGACCTTCGAGACCTTCGTGACCGGCAAAGCCAACGATCTTGCACGGGCCGCAGCCCTGCAGGTTGCCGAACGACCGGGCGGGGCTTACAACCCGCTTTTTCTCTATGGCGGGGTCGGTCTGGGCAAGACCCATCTGATCCATGCAGTCGGCAATTCAATCCTTGCACGGGCGGCAGGCGCCAATGTGCGCTACATCACCGCCAATCAGTTCTTCCAGGACATGGTGGCCTCGATTCGGCGTCAGTCGGTCGATGAATTCAAGCGCTACTACCACTCGCTCGATCTCCTGCTGATCGACGACATCCAGTTTTTTGCCGGCAAGGAGCGTTCGCAGGAAGAGTTTTTCTATGCCTTCGAAAATCTGATCGCCGAACGCAAGCAGATCATCATCACCTCGGACACCTATCCCAAGGAAATGTCCAATATCGATGACCGGCTGATTTCCCGTTTCAACTCGGGCCTGATCGTTGCCATCGAGCCGCCCGAGCTCGAGATGCGGGTAGCCATCCTGCTGCGCAAAGCCGAATCAGCCGGCCATGAGCTCGATGAAGACGTGGCCTTCTTCGTTGCCAAGCACATCCGCCAGAATGTTCGCGAACTTGAAGGCGCATTGCGCCGTATCCTGGCGTTTGCGCAGTTCCGCCAGCAACCGATCTCGCTCGAACTAGTCAAAGAAGCTCTGAAAGACCTGTTGTCCTTCAATCGGGGTCAGATCTCGGTCGAATTCATCCAGAAGACGGTCGCCGACTTCTACAAGATGAAGATCGCCGACATGTACAGCAAGCGGCGCCCAGCCAATATCGCGCTGCCACGCCAGATTGCGATGTACCTCGCCAAAGGCCTCACCCAGAAGAGCCTTCCCGAAATCGGTGAACTCTTCGGTGGTCGCGATCACACCACGGTGCTGCATGCGGTCCGCAAGATCACCGAACTGCGTCAGCATCGCCCGGATCTGAACCATCAGATCCATGTGCTCGAACAAACCCTCAGGGAGTATCTGTGAGAAAGGCTTGTGGACAAGCACAGGGACAAGCCTTGGCATTCGCTGTGGACCCACATGAGCAAGCCACCCTGTTGCGCAGGGTCTTGCAATCTGTCCCCACTCGCGCAACCAGCCCAGCCCAGTGCTGCACAGACTTCACCCCCCCTGTTCAGCCAGGCCAGGTGCGGCTCTCAGGGCTTTCCCACATATTCACCGACCACAACATTGAACTAACAACAGTTTTGAGAAGGATTCAATGATGTTGATGATCAGGGCAACTCGAGACGCCATCCTGCGTCCATTGCAGATGGTGGCAGGCATTGTCGAGCGTCGTCACACCTTGCCGATCCTGGCCAACGTGCTGGTTCGCAAGCAGGGCGACCAGGTGTCTTTTCTCGCCACCGACATCGAGATTCAGATCTGCACCGCCGCAACACTCGCAGCCGGCAAGGAAGACGCTGCCATCACGGTCAATGCGCGCAAGCTGATCGATATTCTTCGATCCTTGCCCGACAGCGAAGTCAGCATCAGCGTGTCCTCACGCAAGCTCACAATCGCCTGTGGCAAGAGCAGATTTTCACTCCAGACTCTGGGCCCCGAGGACTATCCGACGGTCGCGCCCAGCGACAAGCCCACGACCAGCCTGTCGATGCCGCAAAAGCAGTTGCGCCAGCTGTTTGCGATGGTTCATTTCGCAATGGCCCAGCAGGACATCCGCTACTACCTCAACGGCCTGCTGTTCGTGGTCGATGCCGGGCTGGTGCGTGTGGTGGCCACTGACGGCCACCGACTGGCTTACTGCGCCACACCGATCGACCAGCAGTTCGAGCGTCAGGAAGTGATCATTCCGCGCAAGACTGTTACCGAGCTGCAGCGTCTGCTTGGCGACACCGATGAACCGGTCGAGATCAGCATTGCCGGCACCCAGATCCGGTTTCGATTTGGCGATGTCGAATTGCTGTCCAAGCTGGTCGAGGGCAAGTTTCCGGACTATCAGCGCGTGATACCAACCGGCTATACCAAGTCGATCATGCTCAATCGCGAGCAGTGGTCCAATGCCCTGTCGCGAGCGTCGATTCTGACCTCCGAGAAATTCAAGGGCGTACGGTTTACCCTCACTGATGGTGCTCTCAAGATTCAGACCACCAATGCCGAGCAGGAAGAAGCCGTCGAAGAACTCGATGTCGACTACACCGGTGATGCGCTTGATGTCGGTTTCAACGTGACCTACCTGCTCGATGTCCTGAGCAATCTCAAAACCGAAAATGTTCGTGCCGAATTTGGCGATGCCAATTCGAGTGCCCTGATTTCCGTTCCCGACGATGAACGTTTCAAGTACGTCGTCATGCCGATGCGCATCTGACATGAGCAACACACCCATGACCGAGAACAACGACGCAAGCCTTCCTGTTCCTGCTGCGGCGCCCGCTGCAGCCGACAACCTCAATGATTACGGCGCGTCGTCAATTCAGATTCTCGAAGGCCTTGAAGCGGTTCGCAAACGCCCTGGCATGTACATCGGCGATACCTCGGACGGTACCGGTTTGCATCATCTGGTTTTCGAGGTGGTCGACAATTCGATTGACGAAGCACTGGCGGGTCATTGCGACGATATCGTTGTCACCATCCATACCGATAACTCGATCTCGGTGATCGACAACGGCCGCGGCATTCCAACCGGCGTCAAGATGGACGACAAGCATGAACCCAAGCGTTCGGCAGCCGAGATTGCGCTGACCGAATTGCATGCCGGTGGCAAGTTCAACCAGAACAGTTACAAGGTGTCGGGTGGACTGCACGGCGTGGGTGTGTCGTGTGTGAATGCGCTTTCGAAGTGGCTCCGTCTGACCGTCAAGCGTGACGGCAAAGTGCATCGCCTCGAATTCGAGCGCGGTGTGGCCATGAATCGGGTGATCGAGCTGGTCGATGGTGTCGAAACCTCACCGATGCTGGTCAGCGGAAGCACCGACAAACGCGGCACCGAAGTTCATTTCCTGCCCGATATCGACATCTTCACCGACATCGGTTTTCACTACGAAATTCTTTCGAAGCGACTTCGCGAGCTGTCTTTTCTGAACAATGGCGTGCGGATCAAGCTGGTCGATCAGCGCCAGGCGAAAGAAGAAGACTTCGCATTTGCCGGTGGCGTTGGCGGCTTTGTCGATTACATCAACAAGACCAAAGAGCTGGTCAACCCGACGATTTTTTATACCTCGGGCGAAACCGAGATCGACGTGGGTTCGGAACGCAAGACGGTCTATGTCGAAGTGGCGATGCAATGGAACAAGACCTATAACGAACAGGTTCTTTGCTATACCAACAATATCCCGCAGAAAGATGGTGGTACTCACCTCACCGGGCTGCGGGCAGCCATGACCCGCATCATCAACAAATACATCACCGAAAACGATCTGGCCAAGCGCGAGAAGGTCGATACCGCCGGTGACGATATGCGCGAAGGTTTGACCTGCGTGCTGTCAGTCAAGATGGCTGATCCGAAGTTCTCGAGTCAGACCAAGGAAAAGCTGGTGTCATCCGAAGCCCGTCCGGCGGTCGAAGAAGTGATTGCTGGTGCGCTTGAATCATTTCTGCTTGAACATCCGGCCGATGCCAAAGCCATCTGCCAGAAAGTCATCGAAGCCGCCCGAGCGCGCGAAGCTGCCAGAAAGGCACGCGACATTACCCGCAAAGGGCTGATGGAAGGCCTTGGCCTGCCGGGCAAGCTTGCCGATTGCCAGGAAAAAGATCCGGCCAAGAGTGAACTTTTCATTGTCGAGGGTGACTCTGCCGGCGGTTCGGCCAAACAGGGGCGTGATCGAAAATTCCAGGCCATCCTGCCCCTGCGCGGCAAAGTGCTCAATGTTGAACGGGCCCGTTTCGACAAGGTCATTGGATCGGAGCAGATTGCCACGCTCATCAAGGCATTAGGTACGAGCATCGGACCCGATGACTTCAATGTCGACAAGCTGCGTTATCACCGAATCATCATCATGACCGACGCCGATGTCGACGGCAGCCATATCCGCACATTGCTGCTGACCTTCTTTTATCGTCAGATGCCGGTGCTGGTTGAACGCGGTCATATCTATATCGCCCAACCGCCGCTCTACAAAGTCAAACACGGCAAAGACGAGCGATATCTGAAAGACGATCACGAGTTCAATCAGTACATGCTCAAACTGGCTCTTGATGCGGCGGTTTTGCTGCCAAGTGAACAGGTGCGAACCGATTACGAAGTACGGGTTGGCTCGCGTGGCGCAGGGAGCGCCGCGGTTGCTGCAACCACCGCTGCGCTTGATTCACCCGGTGCAATCTCGGGCGATGCCCTGGGCGAGTTGGCACGCAAGTATCTGCTGGCCGAAGCCGTTATCGATCGGCTTGCCCGCATCATCGACCAGGATGCCTTGCGTGCCATCCTTGATGGCATCGAACTCGATCTGTCGGATGAAACTGCTAGCGCCCAGTCGGCTGCCAAGCTCGAGACCGCGATGGCGCGCTATCAGACTGCTGCGCAGAAAATCGATAACGACGCAGGTGCCAGCGTGGTGGCACGCTTCGATGAACGCGAAGAGCTGTGGCACTTGCGTATCGAGCGCAAACACCACGGCAATGTTCGCGTGAGCCTGATCGACTCGCACTTTCTGCTGTCGGCTGATTATCAGACCCTGGTCGAGTGCGCCCAGACCGTCGGCGGACTCATCAGCGACGGTGCCGAGATCCGGCGCGGCGAAGGCGAAAAGCAGCGCAGTCATACCGTGGTTGATTTCCGTGATGCGATGCGCTGGCTGCTCACCGATGCCGAGCGCAATGTTGGTCGTCAACGCTACAAGGGCCTTGGCGAGATGAATGCCTCGCAGCTCTGGGAGACCACCATGGACGCTTCCGCACGCCGATTGCTGAGGGTGCAAATCGAAGACGCCATTGCGGCTGACCAGATCTTCACCACGCTCATGGGTGACGATGTCGAGCCTCGACGGGCTTTCATCGAACTCAATGCCCTCGGCGCACGCAATATCGACGTCTGATTTTTCAACAATTCATTTCAAGGAGACCTCATGAAACTCGACTCAACCGTTACCGCCATCATTACCGGAGGTTCTTCCGGTCTTGGCGCTGCAACCGCTCGCCGATTCGCAGCCCAGGGCGTGCGCGTCGCCATCTTTGATTTCAACGAGACACTCGGCGAAGCCGTCGCTGCCGAAATCGGCGGCGTGTTCTGCAAGGTTGATGTCACCAAGGAAGCTGAAGTCGACGCCGCTTTTGCAAAAGCGCGGGCAGCCCTCGGTCAGGAGCGGGTACTGGTCAATTGCGCCGGCACCGGTCTGGCAATCAAGACTGCAAGCAAAGACAAGCAGACCGGCGAGATCAAGCATTTCCCCACAGCCGATTTCGACCGCATCATCCAGATCAACCTGGTCGGTACCTTCCGCTGCATCGCCAAATCTGCGGCTGGCATGATTGCGCTGCCGCCCCTGGAGCATGGCGAGCGTGGTGCGATCGTCAATACCGCGTCAGTTGCAGCGGAAGACGGCCAGATCGGTCAGGCTGCCTACAGCGCCTCAAAGGCTGCGGTCGTCGGCATGACCTTGCCGATTGCACGCGACCTGATGGGCAATGGCATCCGGATCAACACCATCCTGCCGGGCATCTTCGATACGCCGCTGCTGCAGCGCGCACCCGACAACGTCAAGCAGGCGCTCGCCGATTCGGTGCCCTTCCCCAAGCGACTGGGTATGCCCGACGAATATGCCGCGTTGGCCGAAATCATGATCACCAACGGTTACTTCAACGGTGAGTCGGTCCGCCTCGACGGCGCGATCCGGATGGCCCCTCGTTAAGCCATCAGCACAGACGCACCGGCGTCTGTGACCATGATCGACAGGCGCCATGGCGCCTGATTGACAGCTTGGCAGGCTTGTTACCGAGCGCGGGATCGCCGGTCGATCAACGGTCAGTGAACAAAGCCCGCATGGCTTCATCGGTCCGCTTGAGCGTCTGGAGATTGGCCAGTACCGCGTTGCTGGCCACCATCAGGTTGACCATGTTTCGAGGTAGATCGGCATCGGCATTGGGCAGCAAGGCATCGGCCCTTGCCAATGGCGTATCAAGTCCTGCCGCGCCAGGCGACAAACCTGCAGGTGCCTGTACAGGCCGCTGAGTCGCAGCCCGGGCAATCTCGAAGGCAGCGGTATCAAACTGCCGTGAAGCCGCTGCCAAACCATTACGTCCAATCGTCATGTCCATCGCGAGCTCCTCGGTCGTTCCTGTCTGTTATCGACCGCAGAGCCGCTGGCTTCAGGACATATTTCACACTCCAAGCCGATTGCTTTCGTAAGCGATACTCGGCCTTGTTCCCCCGGATGTTTCCCGTCTCGTGCTGAAGAAAACCATGATTGCCCTGCTGGCCTTGCTTGTGGTGGTCGCTGCCGCCTGGCTCTGGACCCCCGATTTCAAACGGGCTGACCTCGAGGCGCGTTACGCCCGGGGTCCGGACGATTTCATTGAGGTCGCAGGCCTGAGACTTCATGTCCAAGACACCGGACCACGCGATGCACCGGTCGTGATCCTGCTGCATGGCTTTGGCGGCAGCCTTCAGACCTGGGACGACTGGACCAGGCTGTTTGCACCCGGCTTGCGGGTGGTCACGCTCGATCTGCCGGGCGCGGGTCTCACCGGTGCCGACCCGAGTGGTGATTACAGTGATGCCCGTGCTCAGGTGGTACTGCTGGCGCTCATGGAAAAACTCGGCATCGCTCGCGCGAGTCTGGTGGGGCATTCGATGGGTGGACGGCTGGCCTGGCAATTTTCGGCGGCGCATCCCGATCGCGTGGCCAAACTCGTACTCGTCTCGCCCGACGGCTTTGCCAGTCCGGGCTTCGACTATGGCAAGGCGCCAGAAGTGGGCATCAGCCTCAAGGCCATGAAATATGTGCTGCCCAAGCCGCTTCTGAAAATGAGCCTGCTACCGGCTTATGCCAATCCCGAAGTCATGACGCCGGCGCTGGTGACCCGCTATTACGAGATGATGCGGGCGCCTTCGGTGCGCTCGGCGATGATTGCAAGACTCGAGCAATCGGTCCTTCAGGATCCGGTGCCGACCCTGGCGCGCATCACCGCGCCAACACTGCTGGTGTGGGGCGATCGCGATGCCATGATCCCGATCGCCAACGCTGATGACTATCTCAAGGCGATCGCGGGGGCCCGGCTTCAGGCCTTCCCCGGTGTCGGCCATCTGCCGCAGGAGGAGGCTGCCGAGCCTTCCGGCAAAGCGATCCTGGCGTTCCTGCAGTCCTGAGCGTTCAGCCGAACCGGCGCCGCGGCCAGCGGTTCTTCAGATCGAGCAGATGGGTTGCCCACGACGCTGACAGGGCCAGCGCAATCCAGGGCCAGTCGGCCCCGGTCAGGGCCGCTCGCAAACCGAGCATCAGAAACAGACCGCTCGAAAGGGCGACCACCAGCGTCGAGCCGGCGATGCCCCGGCCGGTGCGTTGCCGATAGATGATCAAGCCGATCAGTTCGAGCAGTGTGAGCACCATCGCCAGATCGACGAGATGCCCGCTGGTAACGAATTCACGCACGACGCAAGACCACGCCAGGGCCGTGCGGCATCAGACCCGAGCGAACCCCAGCAGATGGGCCATGTCCTTGAAGAAGATGCGCACATGCGCCATCGGCTTCTTGCGAACCAGCTCCTTGTTCATATACGACTCGAAGGTCAGCTGCTGCACATCCTTGTCTTTGCAAATGCTCACGAAGCGCTCGCGACGCTTGTCGCTCGAATACCAGAATCGCTGCATGATGCCCAGCACCAGAAACACCGTGCCATGCGCTTTCATGAAGCGCTTGCGCGCCATGGCCAATGACGTGACGTTGCCGGTGGCAAGCAGTGTTTCGATGGCTTCGGCGGCAAGTGATCCGCCGTACATGGCGTAATAGATCCCTTCGCCCGAAGCCGGTGCCACGACGCCTGCGGCATCGCCGGCGAGCACCACATCGCGTCCGTTGTCCCACTTCTTGAGCGGCTTCATCGGCAGCGGAGCACCCTCGCGCCGCAGGGTTTTGGCGCCGGTCAAACCGGTGGCAGCACGCAGATCACCGACCGCGCCGCGCAGCGAAAAACCCTTGTCGGCGCTGCCGGTTCCGATCGACAGGGTGTCACCGTGCGGGAAGACCCAGCCGTAGAAGTCGGGCGACAGGCGCCCCTGATACCAGACATCGCAGCGTGTGCCGTCGTAGTCGGCCGGCTTGACTTCGGGTGCCGCCACGATCTCGTGGTACGCAAACACATAGTTGACATCCTTGGCACCCGGAATCGCCTGGCGTGCCACACCCGACTTGGCGCCATCGGCACCGATGATCGTGCGCGCACGGACGCTGTCGGGAGTGCCTTCGCCACGCCGATGATCTTCGCGGGCCTTGAAATGGATGGTGTTGATGCCGTCGGCACCATGCTCGAGCCGCTCGAAGCTGCCGATACGGCGGTGGGCGCCGGCGCTGGCCGCCCGCTCGCGCAGCCACTCGTCAAACTGGTCGCGATCGACCATGCCCACGAAGCCACCCTCAATCGGAATATCCACATTGGCAGTCTTGGGCGAGACCATGCGTGCCGATGTGGCACGAGCCACCAGCAGAGAATCGGGAATCGCATAGTCCTTGATCAGACGCGGCGGAATCGCGCCGCCGCAGGGCTTGATGCGCCCGGCTCGATCAAGCAGCAGGACCGAGCGGCCCTTGAGTGCCAGCTCATGGGCTGCGGTGGCACCTGCCGGTCCGCCGCCGATAACAACCACATCGTAGATTTCACGCTGATCCATGTTTTATCCTCGTTCCATTCCGGCGACCCGATAGTCGCCAGCCCGGCTTGCGGGCAAGTTGTCAGACACCTGTTGATCGATTCTGAATTCCCCGGTCTGTGATTGACCGATCTGCGAAGCAAGGCGCGCGGCCACCACAAACAGCACCGCCTCAATGCCAAAGACCAGCGCATAAGCGGCGCCGGTCGAGCTGATAACCAGGCGCGCCAGATCGCTCGCCGCCGCACCGGCCAGTCCGCCGATACCGAAGGCAATCGCTTGTGCCGCGCCCCACAAACCCATGCGCACGCCCTCGCGCGAACGCCGACCCTCGCCGGCCAGTCGCATCATCGAAGCGATCGCGGCAATGGCAAAGGCGCCGTTGGCTGCCCCCAGCGCAAAGACATTGGCCTTGAGCGGCCAGTCGCCGCCGAGCACACCGGCAAGCACCAGGCCGGCCAGGGCGAACGCCGACGCAATGCAGCCGCCAATCGTCCAGCTGCGCAGGGAGCCGAACTGTCGACCGGCAACCTCGCTGCCAGCCAGCGCAGCCAGCACCATGCCGGCGAACGCGCCGCCGTGCTGGATGCCCGACAGCTGGGTCGACGCACCCGGGGTGAAGCCGAAGACCGAGCCGGCAAAGGGCTCGAGGATCAGATCCTGAGCGCTGTAGGCCAGCATCGAGACGAACACGAAGATCGTGAACTGGCGAGCCGCAGGCTCGGACCAGACTTCGCGCAGCGCCTGCCTGAAGCCGGGTTTAGGCTCGCTGCTCGCGTCCTGCCCGGCACTGCCGGTTGCGCTCATCGGCGCACCTTCCAGGCGGTAGAGGGCCAGCAGCGTTACCGTGACCGCCATGGCAGCCACCGCCGCAGTCACCGCGATCAGCCGCTCAGGCGAGTAGGGATCAAGCAGCTTGCCGGCGACCCCGGCGGTGATGGCGAAACCCATGATCATCATCAGCCAGACGATGGTGGCGGCCGCTGCCCGACGCGGCGGGTCGACCCGCTTGGCCAGCAGCACCAGCAGATTGGTGCCGCAGGCACTGACGCCGATGCCGATTACGACAAAGGAGAGCACCGCGGCCGCGATGCCCATGGAGGTATTGCTGGCCATCAGCGCGGTTGCGCCAGACGCGCCGACGCCACCTGTGGCCAGCACCGCCATGCCGCCGACAATCCAGGGGGTGCTGCGCCCGCCGACATCCGAACCGAAGCCCATCCGGGGCCGAAGACCCTGCATGGCGTAATGCACGCCCACCAGCAAACCGGGCAACAACGCCGGCAGCGCCAGCTCGACCACCATCACACGGTTCAGGGTGGAGGTGGTCAGCACGACAATCGCACCCAGCGCCATCTGAACCAGACCCAGTCGGGCGATGCTCAACCATCCGAAGCGGGCGCCTGCCATGGCCTCAGCCTGCGATCAGCGAACGAAGCGCGAAGGCACTGACCATCATGCCTGCGACGAAAAGCGGCACACCGAAACCGCTGTAATAGAGCGCGCGCTTGCTCGGCTCGGCGACGAACCAGTTCATCATCACGCCCTGAACGATGAGCAGGCCGGCGATCACCGCTGCATGGCCGGGTCGGCCCCAATGGCTCAACAGGCCGATCACCACGAGTTGCGGGACGGCCATTGTCCAGCTGGCCGATCTGGCGGCCGGCACGATGCCCAGTTGCACCGGCAGCGAGCGCACACCCATCTGCCGATCGCCTTCGACCGCCTTGAAGTCGTTCAGGGTCATGATGCCGTGGGCACCCAGGCTGTAGAGGCCTGCCAGCGCCAGCGATCGGGCATCGGGTATCACGCCGCCGGCCATGACCGCAGCGCCGGTGACCCAGGCCAGACCCTCGTAGCACAGGCCGCAGGCGGCATTGCCATACCAGCCGTTGAGCTTCAGCCGGATGGGCGGGGCGCTGTAGGCCCAGGCCAGGGCCAGGCCGACGACGGTTGCGCCAAAACCCCAGGGTCCGAGCAGCAGCGCGACCAGCATCGACAGGACAGTCCAGCCGCAGGCGATGTACAGTCCCCATGTGCCGGGCATGCGTCCTGACGGAATCGGTCGATTGGGTTCATTGATGGCGTCGACATGCCGGTCGTACCAGTCGTTGACGGCCTGGCTGGTGGCGCAAACCAGCGGGCCGGCCAGCAAGATGCCCACGATGATCAGAGGCCATCGCCCGTCAGGTGACACACCAGAAGCCACAACGCCGCATGAAAACGCCCACATCGGCGGAAACCAGGTGATCGGTTTCAGCAGCTCGGTGACGCTCGAAAAGGAGGGTCGGGACAGGACGGCGGCCATTGGCCAAGTCTGCATCTGACACGCAAAAGCGTCAACTATGATTTACACTGGATCGACTATTTCGGAGTGCGTGCAATGACGCCAATGAAGCCCTACCTCTCTTTCGATGAAGTCCATGCCGGCGCGCAGCCGGTGCAAAAAGGCGCATCAGAAAGCGGGGCGGAAAAGCCCCATGCGGTCGTTATCGGCAGCGGCTTCGGCGGGCTGGCATCGGCAATCAGACTGGCTGCAAGCGGCTGGCGGGTCACGGTTCTGGAAAAACTCGATGCGCCAGGCGGACGAGCCTATGTTTACAAGCGCGACGGTTTCACCTTCGATGCCGGCCCTACGATCGTCACCGCGCCCTTTCTCTTCGATGAGCTCTGGACCCTGTGCGGCCGCCGCCGCGAGGACCATGTCACGCTCAAGCCGATGGACCCGTTCTACCGGATCCGTTTTGACGATGGCACCTGGTTCGACTACACCGGCGATCCGGAGCGTATGCGCGCCGAGGTGGCCCGTTTCTCGCAGGGCGATGTCGCGGGTTACGACAGCTTCATGGTCGATGCCGAGAAATGCTATCGGCTGGGTTTCGAGGGGATGGCCGAAACCGCCTTCGACAACTTCAGCAATCTGCTCGAAGCGATCCCGGCGTTCACCCGCATGAAAGCCTGGAGCAGCATCCATACCCTGGCTGCCTCGCACTTCAAGAATCCCAAGCTGCGGATTGTTTTCAGTTTTCATCCGCTGCTGATCGGTGGCAACCCGTTCTCGGTCACCTGTGCCTACGCCCTGATCGCCTCCCTCGAAAAGCGCCATGGCGTTCACTGGGCAATGGGTGGCACCGGCGCGCTGGTGCGCGGGCTGGTCGACCTGATCGTTGAGCAGGGCTCGACCATCCGCTACAACACCGAAGTCACCCGCATCACGGTGGACAAGGGTCGTGCGAGCGGTGTTGAACTGGCCGGCGGCGAAACGATGACGGCCGATATCGTGGTGTCCAACGGCGATACCGCCTGGACCTATCGCAACCTGGTCGAGCCTCGATATCGTCGACACTGGACCAACGCCAGGCTCGATCGATCCCGCTATTCGATGAGCCTCTTCGTCTGGTACTTCGGTACTCGCAAGCAGTATCACGATGTGCCGCATCACATGATGGTGCTGGGGCCACGCTATAAAGAACTGCTTGACGACATTTTCAAGCGCAAGCATCTGGCCGAGGACTTCAGCCTTTATCTGCATCGGCCGACTGCCTCCGATCCGGCGATGGCGCCGGCGGGTTGCGATGCTTTCTATGTGTTGTCACCCGTGCCTCATCTCGACAGCGGCACCGATTGGTCCGAGCACGCCGAACGCTATCGCGATGCGATCGCCGAATCGCTTGAGAAAAGTGTGATGCCCGGCCTGCGCAACGAGATCGTCACCTCCTTCTATCTCACTCCCCAGGACTTCCAGGATCGTCTGTTGTCTTTCAAGGGAGCGGCCTTCGGAATGGAGCCTTTGCTGCTGCAAAGCGCCTGGTTCAGGCCACACAACCGAAGCGAGGATCTCGAGGGTCTGTATGTCGTGGGGGCCGGAACGCATCCTGGCGCCGGCATGCCTGGCGTGCTGGCATCGGCCAAGGCGCTGATGTCGGTGCTGCCCGAGGCGGCCTCGGTGGTGCGCGCGCGTCGCTGATCAGCGCGGGCTTGACGCTCAGGCGGCGTTAAGGCCCGAGCTTGCGCCCCCGGGAATCGTGATTTTCGATCGACGGCCCGTCGAACTCAGATCGGAGATCAGCGTTGCCGCGGCCAGTCGTCCCGACATCGCGGCCATTGGCACGCCCGGCCCGGGATGGGCGCTGCCCCCTGCCAGCCAGAGTCCGGGCACCGCGCTGACTGAAGCAGGGCGCTCGAAAGCAGACATCCAGCCATGCGAGGCGCGGCCGTAAAGCGCGCCGCCGGTGGCCGGAAACAGGCGCTCGAAGTCGGTCGGGCTGGTGGTGACGCAGTGGTGCTCGTGCGGGTCGATTTCCAGGCCGCAGGCTTGCATCAGACCGAAGGCCTGACGTCGGCACGACTCGATCTCGGCAACATCGAATGGCGTCGAATCACCGCGGGCCGGCGCATTGACCAGGCAAAGCAGCCGTTCTGGCGCGTCAAGCTCGGTTGCATCATCGCGATCCTGTGCGCATACATAGATCGTCGGCTTGGCAGGTAGCCGGCCGCGCCTGAAGATGTCACTGAATTCGCTTGCATAGTCATCATCGAAAAAGACGTTGTGGCGCGTGAGCGCAAAGCCCCGGGTGCGAGCCCTGATCGACCAGGTCAGGGCCGACAGCGACCGTGCAGCCGCCGGCACGATTGGGGTGGCGCGAGAGGCGGCCTTGCCGAGCCTTCCGGCCGACAGGGCGCCGACATCGCCATTGAAGACCACCGAATCGGCATCAATGCGCTCACCATTGCTCAGGACCACGCCCCGCGCGCGCCCGCCCTCGATGACGATGCTCTCGCAATGCGCATTGCATCGGATGGTTGCACCGAACCGTTGCGCCAGCCGCGTTAGTGCGCGGGCCAGTTCGATCATGCCGCCTTCGACCGCCCAAACCCCTTGCATCTCGACCTGCGCCACCAGCATCAGCGTGGCCGGCGCCTCGAAGGGCGACGATCCGCAGTAGGTGGCATAGCGCCCGAAGAGCTGTTGCAGGCGAGGATCATGAAAGTGCTTTGCCAGCGCGCGCCACAGATCACGAAAGGGTCCGAGCCCGGTCAGGGTGGCGACACCGCCAAGACCGAGATCGCGTGAGATGCCGAGCATATGTGGCCGTGTCGATCGGATGTAGGGCCCTTCAAGCGCTTCATAGACACGGCGCGCCTGTTCGCAGAATTGCGCAAAGCGTCGGGCCTCCGCCGGCCCGCTGAATACGCCGATAGCCTCTTGCGATCGTTGCGCATCGGCAAACAGGTCGAGTCGTCCGCCGGCGCCCCAGGCATGGCGGGCCAGCACCGAGAGTGGCGCCAGTCGAACCGCCTGATCGAACTCGAGGCCGGCATCGGCAAAGAGCGCATCGAAAACCCAGCGCATCGTGAAAACCGTCGGCCCACTGTCGATCGGCGCACCATCGACCATCACCTGTCGCAGTTTGCCCCCTGGCACTGCCGCCCGTTCGAGCACCGTGACCTTCAGGCTCTGACGGGCCAGATCGATGGCGCTGACCAGTCCGGCAACGCCGGCGCCCACCACCACCACATGGTGATCAGCCAATCGTCAATCCCTTCCATTGGCCGTGAATCTCATACGGCGCGAAACGCACGAACATCGATTCCGAGAAGAAACCACCCCGCGCAGCGGCCACGATCGCCTCCTGGTGGGCGCCGCTGCGGGCGTAGCGATCCATGGCGGCGACATCGTCCCAGACGGTGAAGGTGGCCTGGCGCAGCAGGGGCGCCTCACCCACGCCGATCGCCAGCCGGCAGCCGGTGGCCTGCTCGAGTGATTTTTCAGCCGGTGGCTGCATCCGCCAGAATGCGGCGGCGCGTGTCGGTTTGATTGATGCGCGAGTCAGCGAGACCACCGGCCCTGCGAGCGGGGTGGCGGCGGTGACCGCCAGACGCGACCCGGCCCAGCTGCCGCGGCATGAGTAGACTCGCATTTTGACGCAGAAGGATTCGCGCGAGCGGTCCTGCCAGCGTTGCATCAGCCCGTCGCGTGCAGTAAAGGCCTCGGCGCTCGCTGCGTCCTGAAAGACACAAAAAAGACCCAGGATCGAGGCGCTCGGTTTCAGGCCGAAACCGCCCTCGACACCGCTGCCAAGGACTTTGGCGAAACGAAGTCCGGTCGCGCCACGCAGGCCGGAGCGTCCCCGAACCAGCCTGGACCATCCCCACAGGCGCGACGAGGCGAGAATGTCAAAGGCCGCCATCACGACGACCTCGTTACCGACAAGCTCATTGGCGCCGGCCATGTCCGGACTCATGCCGCCAGCGCTCAGACGTCAGTCAATTCGGGTTTTCGGCCGGATGCTCGCCAAGCCCGTAGCGACGCAGCTTCACATAGAGACTCTGGCGCGACAGACCCAGCATTTCGGCGGCGGCAGCACGATTGTCTCGCGTCAGCTGCAGTGCGGCTTCGATGCACATCTGTTCGATCAGGTCGGTCGTCTGGCCGACGATGTCCTTGAGCGGCACCCGACCGACGAGTTCGGCCAGCTGCGCCACGGCGCGAGACAACCCGGGATTGTCGCTGCCTCGCGATTCGGTCTGCAGACGTCGACCGACGTCGCGAATGGTGAATCCCAGGCAGGACTGCTTGCCGTTGGGGACCGACGCCGCTGAAATCTCGACCGAGGTCTCGGCGCCGAATCGACCACGGATGACCGTGGGAAACAGTCTGACTGCGTCGTTCTGGCGCAGGTTGGCCATCAGCACACCCAGATCGACGCCGGATCTGCCGAGCCAGCGATCAAGCGACTCGCCCGTCAACTGTTCGCTGGTATCGAATTGGGCCATCTCGGCAAAACTGTGATTGGCGTAGAGCACCCGTCCGCTGGTGTCGGTGACGACAAGGCCATCGGGGGCGCGTTCGATGGCCGCAAGCAGCGATTGGCGTGGAACGTCATTGGGTGCCGCCGTCGCCCCTGAGGGCAGCGCCATGTTGATCAACAGCACGGAGTCGTTGTCGACCCGAAATGCCGAGACCGTGAGCTCGACACTTCGCTGGTTGGCGGTCCTGACGATGAGGGGTGAGCTTTGGCTCTGTCGTGCGCCCTTGAGACCGTCGATAGTCGCCAGCAGTTCGTTGCTTGCAGACGGATCGAAGCAGTCGCCGATCAGTCTTCCGAGCATCCGCTTTGGCGATTCTGCAAAGAGTTCCCCGCTGGCCGGATTGGCTTCGATGATTTTCAGTGTGCCGGCATCAAGGATCAGCACTGGCTCGGAGATCGACTCGAAGAGCATGCGATAGCGGGTTTCTGTCTGCCGCAGCCGGACATAGTCGCGCTGCATCGACTGCTGCGCTGCCACCAGCCTTTGCTGGACGGCTGCAAACTGTCGAAGATCACGGCCGATCGCCACCACCTGCCCCTTGGGGCCTGCCTGGATGGTCGAATAAAGGATCGGTACCGAGTTGCCTTCGATGGACGACTGATTGATATGTCGCCACTGAGGCTCGACCTGCCCGCTCGCGCCTTTCAGCAAGGCCTCGACCTTCGGCCTGCTTTCGGAGGTCACGGTTTCTGCCCAGGGCCGACCGATCCAGTCGTTATGTGCCAGACCGGCGAATTCCTGGCTGCCGATCGAGACATCGCGAATGACGCCGCCGGAATCAACCACTAAAGCGACATCGGCCGCCGCGGCGATCAGGGACGCTGTATCTGCCGGGCCGAACCCTGCAAAGCTGTGCTTGAGATGAGTGGCTCGGTTCACTGGTGACCGGATGCGGTGTGTTGATCCAGGCCGGCTTTCGTCGGATGAGGGTTGTCTGTCATTACTTCTGTTGAGTTGCAGATGCAAAGGATTCGGCCATTTCGACCGCCTGACGCGCATCGCTTGCTGTGAAGTCGGCGCCGACCTCGCCAACCAGTGAAGCATTGTTGAGGAACAAAGGCCCACCGACCATGACGCCGACCGAGGGGTTTCGTGAGGCGGACCGCAACTCGGAAATAAAGGTCTCGAGCGGTTCGAGCTGATCGTCGACGCTGGCCGACAGACCGATCACATCAAACCATCCATGACGGACGAGCTCTGTCAGTTCGTGCGCATTGGCGCATGGCTCCGAATAGACATCCCAACCAGCCCGGCGGAAAAACTCGCACACCATCGTCAAGCCGAGGGTGTGCTGAGAGCCCGGTGCTGCGACCAGCATTGCACGAAGCGGTGTGCTTCTGGTTGATTCACCGAGATGCGCGGGTACAGAATGGCTCAACTCGTAAACCATCTTCTGAATTCGCCACAGGCCAAGCGTGACCTGCGTGAAATCGCAGAGATCATCGCACCACAACTCTCCAAGGCGACGGGCCGATGGGGAGAACAGATCGAGGAAGATGCTTTCCATCGCGACCGGGCGATTACGAAGCGCGGCAATGAAATCGTCGCAGACAGACTCGTCATCCTGCAGCAGCAGCGAAACGAAGGTCTCGACGTCAGCCGGGCCGGGTGTCGACCCAAGATCGGAGCTCGACATACTCGGAGAGATCGCCGCAAGCCGATGGGCGAGCATCAGGCGGGGGATGACTTCGGTTTCGATGGTTCTTTGCAGCCACTGCTGGTAACGGGCTGGCGAAGACTTTCCGTCGGATTGATAGGCCGCCG
The DNA here is from genome assembly GCA_026399875.1 of Burkholderiales bacterium. Classification (GTDB taxonomy): domain Bacteria; phylum Pseudomonadota; class Gammaproteobacteria; order Burkholderiales; family Burkholderiaceae_E; genus UBA4615. Next base: position 94,565 of record JAPLQF010000008.1, read on the forward strand.
ATTCGGCCCGCAAACTGGAGTCGTGGCTCGCGTCGAACTGCGAGCCATTGTCGGATGAGCGCTCCATGAACCGTCTCCCTGCCTTCTTATCGTCCTTCAGCGTCGATACCGCAAGTCGACGACTGCCTGCCTGACGCAGTTGACGCAGTGCTGTGTTGGGTAACGCAAGTGCCCAATCGGCTTGGCCAAAGGACTGAATGCGACGCTGATACAAGTTGTTACCCCAGTGTCAGGCCCGCTTAGCCGGGTGTCAAGCAGACCTGCCGCTGAGCGGATGGGCTGTTGACGACGTCAGCGGGGACCGTGTTGTCGATGGGTGAATCCTAGTGTCAGCCGCGGATTACGTCAAGACAGGTTGACAGTCGCTGGTGACGCGGCTAGATTGGGCTCATGGGGACAAATGACTTCACCGCTGAGCAAGCCGCTCGCAAGCGGCCGAAAACCGGTCGGCCGCCGCTTTATACGGCGGAGGAACGCAAGCGTCGCGACGAGACGAAGTGGACGCTCGTGCAGGGTTTGCTGGCCCCTTTCCAGTTCCTGGTGTTCATCGTCAGCGCGTGGCTGGTGTGCCGATACCTGCTGACTGGCCAGGGTGAAACCGCCGCGACGATCTCGATCGTCATCAAGACCATCACGCTCTACACGATCATGGTGACCGGCTGCATCTGGGAGAAAGTGGTCTTCGGCAAATATCTGTTTGCCCCGGCTTTCTTCTGGGAAGACGTCGTGAGCATGGGCGTGATCGCCCTGCATACCTATTACCTCTACGCCCTGCTGACCGGCGCGCTCGATACCCGCCAGCAGATGTATGTCGCGCTGGCCGCCTACGCCATTTATGTCGTCAACGCGATTCAGTTCGTGCTCAAGTTGCGCGCAGCCCGGCTGGGTGCGGCAGCGCTTGATGCCGCCGCCCTTGATGCCGGTGCTGAGGCGAGTGCGGCATGAGCCAGGTCATTGCGATCCAGCGTGAGTCGTCGGGCTGTCAGGATCAGCCGGTGCTGCGCGAACGCGGGCAACGCGAAGTGTTCTGCGGCCTTACCGGAATCATCTGGCTCCATCGCAAGATCCAGGACGCGTTTTTCCTGGTGGTTGGCTCGCGCACCTGTGCGCACCTGATCCAATCAGCCGCCGGGGTCATGATTTTTGCCGAGCCGCGATTTGCGACCGCCATCATCGATGAGCGCGACCTGGCCGGTCTGGCCGATGCGAATGTCGAGCTCGATCGGGTGGTCACCCGGCTGCTCGATCGGCGGCCCGATATCAAGCTGCTCTTCCTGGTGGGCTCCTGTCCATCTGAAGTGATCAAGCTTGACCTCGGACGTGCCGCCCAAAGGCTTTCGCAGCGTTTTTCGCCGTCGGTTCGCGTTCTGAACTATTCAGGCAGCGGCATCGAGACCACCTTTACCCAGGGTGAGGACGCTTGCCTGGCCGCGATGGTTCCGTCATTGCCGGTTGCCGCTGAAAACCAGGCGTCCGGATCGCAGAAGTCGCTGGTCGTGGTGGGCGCGCTGGCCGACGTGGTTGAAGACCAGTTCAAGCGTCTGTTTGATCAATTGGGCATCGGTCCGGTGGCGTTTTTCCCGCCCCGGCGTGCCAATGCCATGCCTGAGATCGGACCCGACACCCGCTTTCTGCTGGCGCAGCCGTTTCTGGCCGATACCGCCCGTGCGCTCGAAGCGCGCGGGGCAACCCGACTCGATGCGCTGTTTCCGATCGGCGAGGAAGGCACCACCGAGTGGTTGCGAGCTGCGGCCGATGCCTGGGATGTGCCGACTGAAAAATTTGATGCGGTGGTTGCGCCCGGTCAGGCGCGGGCTCGCCGCGCGGTTGAAATGCACCATGCGCTTCTGTCGGGCCGCAGCGTGTTCTTCTTTCCGGATTCGCAGCTGGAAGTGCCGCTTGCACGCTTTCTGTCGCGTGAGCTGAAGATGAACCTCACCGAAGTCGGCACGCCCTATCTGCACCGCCAGCATCTGGCTCGCGATCTGGCGCTTTTGCCGGATTCGATCACGCTGTCCGAAGGCCAGCATGTCGAGCGTCAGCTTGATCGCTGCAGGGCATTGAAGCCCGATCTGGTGGTCTGTGGTCTGGGTCTGGCCAATCCGCTCGAAGCCGAGGGCATGACCACCAAGTGGTCGATCGAGCTGGTGTTCACGCCGATTCAGGGTTACGACCAGGCCGGCGACCTCGCCGAACTCTTTTCGCGTCCGCTGCATCGACGCACCAAGATCGCTGCCTGAGCGCGCCGCCATGCAACTCGCACTCTGGACTTATGAAGGCCCACCGCATGTCGGCGCCATGCGTGTCGCCACCGCAATGCGCGGCCTGCATTACGTCCTGCATGCGCCGCAGGGCGATACCTACGCCGATCTGCTGTTCACCATGATCGAGCGCCTGCCGCAACGCCCGCCGGTGACTTACACCACGTTCCAGGCCCGCGATCTGGGTGGCGATACCGCCGAGCTTTTCAAGACCGCTGCGCGCGAAGCCTACGAGCGCTTCTCGCCCCAGGCGATGATCGTTGGCGCTTCCTGCACGGCCGAGCTCATCCAGGATGATCCGGGCGGTCTGGCCAAAGCACTCGATCTGCCGATTCCGGTGGTGGCGCTCGAACTGCCGTCGTATCAGCGCAAGGAAAACTGGGGCGCCTCCGAGACTTTCTATCAGCTGGTGCGCCATCTTGTGGCGCCCGGCAAGCGCCCCGAGCGCGCGCCGGGCAAACGGCCCAGCTGCAATCTCCTCGGCCCGACTGCGCTGGGGTTCCGGCATCGCGACGATATCCGCGAAATCACCGGGCTCCTCTCGCAACTCGGCATCGATGTGAACGTTGTGGCCCCGATGGGTGCAACGCCTGCCGATATCGTGCGGCTTGGCGATGCCGATTTCAACGTCGTGCTTTATCCCGAGACCGCCGCACAGGCGGCTCAGTGGCTTGCCCGCAACCTGCAGCAGCCGATGACCAAGTCGGTGCCTCTGGGCGTTGGCGCGACCTGCGACTTCATTCGCGAAGTGGCTGAACTGGCCGGTGTCGACCCGACGCCGGTGCTGGCAGGCGCGCCGTCGCGTGCTACCTGGTATTCAAGGTCAGTCGATTCGACCTACCTCACCGGCAAGCGCGTCTTCATTTTCGGTGACGCGACGCATGCGGTCGCCGCTGCGCGCGTGGCCACTCAGGAACTGGGCTTTACCGTCGTCGGTCTGGGGACCTACAGCCGTGAGTTTGCCCGCGAGATCCGCGAGGCCGCCAAGATCTATGGCGTTGAGCCCCTGATTTCCGACGACTATCTCGAAGTCGAAGAAGCCGTCTCGGCAGCGCAGCCCGAACTCGTTCTCGGTACCCAGATGGAACGCCACATCGCCAAGCGACTGGGTCTGCCCTGCGCGGTGATCTCAGCGCCGGTGCATGTCCAGGATTTCCCGGCGCGTTATGCGCCGCAGATGGGTTTTGAAGGCGCCAACGTGCTCTTTGATACCTGGGTTGCACCCTTGATGATGGGCCTCGAAGAGCACCTGCTCGGAATGTTCCGCGGCGACTTCGAGTTTCATGAGAATGCACCCGCCTCGCATCTTGGCCGCACCGGTGTGGCATCGGCAGCGATCGCCCCGGTGGTCGAATTGCAAAGCCAGGACCACTCGCTGCAAGCGCCGGCGCTGGAGCCGGTTGAAATGATTTCCCCCGAGCCTGCGCAGTCAGACAGCCAGGTCGTGACAGACACGCCTGACGCCGCCGCAGTCTGGGATGGCGAAGCCCGAGCCGAACTTCAAAAGATTCCTTTTTTTGTTCGTGGCAAGGCTCGTAAGAACACGGAGCGCTATGCACTTGAGCGCGGCGTGTCACTGATTACGGTTGAGACCCTCTATGATGCAAAGTCGCACTTCGCACGCTGAACCGACACCGGTGAACGTCGTCATCGTGACGATGGACACCCATCTGTCGAGCGCGGTCGATCGCGCTCGCGTGTCATTGAAGCAGCAGATCCCCGGTCTCAATCTGACGCTGCATGCCGCCTCTGAATGGAGCGGTAATGCCGACCGTCTTGAGCATTGCCTCGAGGACATCGCCAAGGGCGATATTGTCATCGCGACGATGCTCTTCATGGAAGATCACTTCCTGCCGATTCTGCCGGCACTCAAGGCGCGGCGCGATCATTGCGATGCCATGGTCTGCGCCATGTCGGCAAGCGAAGTCGTAAAACTCACCAAGATCGGCAAGTTCGATATGGACAAGCCGGCCTCGGGGCCTTTGGCGCTGCTCAAGAAATTGCGTGGCAGCGGCAAGGACAAGGCAGCCACCGGCGGCGAAAAGCAGATGAAGATGCTGCGCCGGATTCCCCAGATGCTGAAGTTCATCCCGGGAACCGCGCAGGATGTCCGCAGTTACTTCCTGTCGCTGCAATACTGGCTCGGCGGCTCTCAGGAAAACATGTTCAACATGGTCCGCTTCCTGATCGACCGCTATGCCGATGGCCCGCGCAAGTCCTTGCGTGGACAGTCGAAGCCGGCCGCGCCGGTGGAGTATCCGGAGCTCGGTGTCTATCATCCCCGCATGGCATCGCGCATGTCCGAGCGCATGGAAGATTTGCCGCTGCCGGCCAATGTCGATACGCCCCAGGGCACGGTCGGTCTGCTGATGCTGCGGTCCTATCTGCTGTCTGGCAACCATGGCCATTACGATGGCGTGATTGCGGCGCTCGAAGCTCGGGGCCTGCGGGTGATCCCGGCTTTTTCGGCTGGCCTCGACTCCCGCCCGGCGATCGACAAGTTTTTCATGCGTGACGGCAAAGCGACCATCGATGCGATGGTGTCGCTGTCGGGTTTCTCGCTGGTTGGCGGGCCTGCCTACAACGATGCCAAGGCAGCCGAGGATGTGCTCGCCTCGCTCGACGTGCCTTATGTCGCCGCGCACCCGGCCGAGTTTCAGACGCTCGATCAGTGGGGTGGTTCCGATCGCGGCATGCTGCCGGTCGAGAGCACCATCATGGTGGCGATTCCCGAGCTCGACGGTGCGACCGGCCCGATGGTTTTCGGCGGCCGACCGGGCGCAGAGGGCGTGACCTGTGCCGGCTGTCATCACCATTGCACCTTCACCAAGTCCGATACCGCGCAGGACATGGCCTCCTGCCCGGAGCGCGCCATCATGCTGTCGGCGCGAGTGTCCAAGCTGATCGCCATGCGCCGCGCCGAACATGCCGAGCGCAAGGTCGCGATTGTGCTGTTCAACTTCCCGCCGAATGCCGGCAATATCGGCACGGCTGCTTATCTGGCGGTATTCGAGTCGCTCTACAACACGCTTGCCGGCATGAAGGCGCAGGGCTACACCATCGACATGCCGGAGAGCATCGATGCCCTTCGCGAGTCGGTCCTCAAAGGCAACGCAGAGCAGCACGGCGCCGATGCCAATGTGCATGTCCTGATCAATGCTGACGACCATGTTCGTCGCGAGCGCTGGCTCAATGAAATCGAAGCGCAGTGGGGCCCGGCGCCGGGCAAGCAGCTGAGCAATGGCAGCTCGATCTTCGTGCTGGGCAAGCAGTTCGGCAATGTGCTGGTGAGCGTGCAGCCGGCCTTCGGTTACGAAGGCGATCCGATGCGCCTGCTGTTTGAAAAGGGTCTGGCGCCGACGCATGCCTTCTCGGCCTTCTATCGCTATCTTCGCGAAGATTTCAAGGCGCATGCGGTGCTGCATTTCGGCACCCATGGTGCGCTCGAGTTCATGCCCGGCAAGCAGGCTGGCATGTCGGGCACCTGCTGGCCCGACCGCATGATCGACGATCTGCCCAACCTCTACCTCTATGCCTCAAACAACCCGTCTGAAGGCGCGATCGCCAAGCGGCGCTCGGGCGCGACGCTGATCAGCTATCTCACCCCTCCGGTGGCGCAGGCTGGTCTTTACAGCGGGCTGACCGAACTCAAGAGTTCGATCGACTCCTGGCGCGGGCTGGCACCTTCCGAGGCGCACAAGCGCGCTGATCTCGCGGTGCTGATCCAGTCGCAGGCAGCCGAACTCGATCTGCTTGCTGCCGCGCCCTTGTGGTCGACCGATGTCGACGCGCGCATCCTCGCGCTCGGCGAAGAGATCCTCGAACTTGAATACACCCTCATCCCGCATGGCCTGCATGTGGCGGGCCAGGCCTGCAGCGAGCCTGAGCGCATCGACATGCTGATGGCGATGGCCGAGTCGAGTCATCCGAGCGCACCATCGCGTGAATCGATCGCGTCGCTGGTGGCTGGCGACACGGCAGAGCGCGCGCTGTCAGCATCGGGCCTGGCGATCGACGATGCCTCCCGCAAGCTGTTTGCGTCGCTCGTCGAATCGAACCGGCTGCTGTCGCAGGATCATGAGGTCGGCGCAATTCTCGCCGCGCTCGACGGACGTTTCATCCGGCCATCGCCAGGTGGCGACATCCTGCATACCGCCGACGTTCTGCCGACCGGGCGCAATATTCACGGTTTCGACCCCTTCCGCATTCCGAGCACCTTTGCGATGCGCGATGGCGCGGCTCAGGCGCAGCGTCTGCTCGATACCTATGTCAAAGGCGGCAATTCGCTGCCCGAGACCATCGCGATGGTCCTGTGGGGCAGCGACAATCTGAAATCGGAAGGCGGCCCGCTTGCGCAGGCTCTGGCGCTGATGGGTGCGATGCCGCGCTTTGACAGCTATGGCCGGATCGCAGGTGCCACACTGGTGCCGATCGAGGAACTGGGTCGCCCGCGCATCGACGTGATGGTCACGATCTCGGGCATCTTCCGTGATCTGATGCCGCTTCAGATCAAGCTGCTGGCCGAGGCGGCCTACATGGCCGCCACCGCCGATGAAGCGCCCGAGATGAACTTCATCCGAAAGCACGCGCTGGCTTATCAGCGCGAGCATGGCTGCACGCTCGAGATTGCCTCGCTGCGCGTCTACGGCAATGCCGAAGGCGCCTACGGCTCGAACGTCAACAATCTTGTCGAAAGCAGCCGCTGGGCAGAAGAGGACGAGCTGGCCGAAACCTATTCGCGGCGCAAGGGTTTCGCCTATGGCCGCGGCGGCCGGGCGGTCCAGCAGTCCGCGCTGCTGCAAAGCGTGCTGTCCGATGTGCAGCTCACCTATCAGAACCTCGATTCGGTCGAACTCGGTGTCACCACCGTCGACAACTATTTCGACACGCTGGGCGGCATCACCGGCGCGGTCAAGCGGGCTCGCGGCGGCAAGGCCCCGCCGGTCTTCATCGGCGATCAGACTCGCGGCGAAGGCACCGTTCGCACACTCGAAGATCAGGTGGCGCTCGAAACCCGCACGCGCATGCTCAACCCGAAATGGTTCGAAGGCATGCTCAAGCATGGCTACGAGGGTGTGCGTCAGATCGAGGTTCATGTCACCAACACCATGGGCTGGTCGGCGACGACCGGTCAGGTCCAGCCCTGGGTCTACAAGCAGCTATCCGAAACATTCATGCTCGATCCCGAGATGCGTGAACGGCTGGCCCAGCTCAACCCCACCGCGTCCGCGCGTGTGGCCAATCGGCTGCTCGAGGCTTCGGAGCGTCACTACTGGACGCCCGAACCCGAAATGCTGGAGGCCTTGCGAAGAGCCAGCGAGGAACTCGAAGACCGGCTCGAAGGCGTTTACGAAGGTGCCCCAGCATGACAACAGCAACTGTTCCGTTCTCAGAAATCAAGCGTCCATCGCGGGGCGCTGATGGCGCCGGCAGCGTACAGGTGCAACTCGACCCTAACCTCAAGATCGGCAATGCCAAGGTCTTCGCGGTCTATGGCAAAGGCGGTATCGGCAAGAGCACCACATCATCGAACCTGTCAGTAGCCTTCTCCAAGCTCGGCAAGCGGGTGCTGCAGATCGGCTGCGACCCCAAGCACGACTCGACCTTCACCCTGACCAAGAAGCTGATGCCCACTGTCATCGACGTGCTCGAGTCGGTGGACTTTCATGCCGAAGAGTTGCGTCTCGAAGACTTTGTTTTCGAGGGCTACAACGGCGTGATGTGTGTCGAAGCAGGCGGCCCGCCGGCCGGCACCGGTTGCGGCGGCTATGTCGTCGGTCAGACGGTCAAGCTGCTCAAGGAGCATCACCTCCTTGAGGACACCGATGTGGTGATCTTCGATGTGCTGGGCGACGTGGTGTGCGGTGGTTTTGCCGCGCCCCTGCAGCATGCCGATCGCGCACTGATCGTGACCGCCAACGATTTCGATTCGATCTTCGCAATGAACCGGATCGTTCAGGCGATTGCCGCCAAGGCCAAGAACTACAACGTGCGTCTCGGTGGCGTGATTGCCAACCGCAGCAAGGACACCGATCAGATCGACAAATTCAATGATCGCGTCGGTTTGAAGCGGATGGCGCATTTCCCTGATCTCGATGTCATCCGGCGCAGCCGCCTGAAGAAGTCGACGCTCTTCGAGATGGAGTATTCGCCCGAGCTCGAGGCAGTGCAGAACGAATACCTGCGATTGGCCGCGGCACTCTGGGCGGGCACCGACCCGCTGGCACCCGAAGCATTGAAAGACCGCGACATTTTTGACCTGCTTGGATTCGATTGAAGTCTGACCGTATGAACGACACCACCTATCTGGATCGCCGCGGCGAGATCGAACACTACTTCGATCGCACCGCGGTTGATGCCTGGGCCCGACTGACCTCGTCGGCACCTGTCAGCGGCATTCGCGCGACCGTGCGCGCAGGCCGCGACAAGATGCGCGAGACCCTGCTCAACTGGCTGCCCGATGATCTGAGCGGCAAGCGGGTACTTGATGCCGGATGCGGCACCGGCGCACTGGCGGTCGAGTGCGCTCGCATGGGCGCGAAGGTGGTGGCAATCGATCTCTCGCCGACACTGGTCAATCTGGCCAGAGATCGCCTGCCGGCCGATATCAATCCGTCGAGCATCGAATTCCGCGCAGGCGACATGCTCGATCCGGCGCTGGGCGAATTCGATCATGTGGTCGGCATGGATTCCCTGATTCATTACGAGCCGGACGATGTGCTTCGTGCACTCGCGGCCCTTGCGCCGCGTACCCGCGACTCGGTGCTCTTCACCTTTGCGCCGCGCACGCCCTTGCTGGCCACGATGCGCGTGGTGGGTCGGGCGTTTCCCCGCGCCAATCGTGCGCCCTGGATCGTCCCGGTCGCAGCCGAGAAGCTGAAGAAGAAGCTCTATGCCCTGCCGCAGATGCAGGGTTGGGAGTCGGGTCGCACGTTTCGGGTGTCGACCGGCTTTTACACCTCACAGGCGATCGAGTGGCGACGCAAATGAGTGCGACGGTGAAATCGAAGACCAAGGGCAAGCGCTTTACGCAGCTCCTGAAGTCGATCGACGCCCGTTATCTGCCTTTTGCCGATGCGGCCAGTGCCGGCCTGCCGCTGGCGCGTCTTTTGCGTCTGTCGCTGTTTCAAGTCACTGTCGGCATGGCCGCCGCACTCATCGTCGGCACGCTCAATCGCGTCATGATCGTGGAGCTTGGTGTTCCGGCCTGGCTGGTGGCGTTCATGGTTGCCTTGCCCCTGCTGGTCGCGCCGTTTCGCGCCTTCACCGGCTTCAAATCAGACATCCATCGGTCGGCCTTCGGATGGCGGCGTGTGCCCTTCATCTGGACCGGCACGATGCTGCAGTTCTTCGGGCTGGCGATCATGCCTTTCGCCCTGCTGGTGCTGTCGGGGCAAGGTGCGGTACCGACGCCTCCCTGGGTCGGTCAGGCCGCCGCGGCATTCGCCTTTCTGGTGGTTGGTATCGGCCTGCAGACCGCGCAGACAGCGGGGCTTGCGCTGGCGACCGACCTCGCCGATGAGGAAACGCGTCCGCGGGTGGTTGCCCTGATGTACGTGATGCTGCTGATCGGCATGGTCGGAAGCGGCACCTTCTTTGGTGTGGTGCTGGCCGACTTTTCGCCCAAGACCCTGGTGCAGGTGGTGCAGGGCGCGGCCTTGATCACGCTGGTGCTCAACAGCATTGCGCTGTGGAAGCAGGAGGCCCGAAACCCCGAGCGTGCGGCCATGCTGAAGGCACAGGTCGAGCCATCCTTCCGGGATGCCTGGCGGCGCTTCATCAGTACCGGGCGCGCGCGCCGGTTTCTCTGGACCGTGGGCCTGGGTACGGCGGCCTTCAACATGCAGGACATCATCCTGGAGCCCTATGGCGGCGAAATCCTTCGTCTGAGCGTTGGCGCAACCAGTGCCCTGACCGCGATGATGGCGGCAGGCTCGCTCATTGGTTTTGCGCTTGCTGCCAGGGCGCTGGCGAGTGGCACCGATCCGTTGCGGGTTGCTGCGTATGGCGCGCTGGCCGGTCTGCCTGCCTTTCTGGCGGTGCTCTTTGCTGCGCCTGCCGATTCGCCCACGATGTTTCGCCTGGGTGCGGCCTGTGTCGGCTTTGGCGGCGGCCTCTTTTCGGTCGGCACCCTGACCGCCGCCATGCGGATGGAAGAACGTGGCTTCGTCGGTCTGGCACTCGGCGCATGGGGGGCGGTGCAGGCGACCGCCGCCGGGCTGTCGATTGCAGGCGGCGGACTGATCCGGGATGTCTTCTCGGGTCTTGCGACTGCCGGGGCGCTGGGCGAGGCGCTTGCGATGCCGGTCACAGGCTACGGTGTTGTCTATGCCCTTGAGTTGTTGTTGCTGTTTGTCACCCTGATTGCCATCGGACCGCTGGTTGGGCGCGGCAAGGTGGTCCCCTTGTCGGAACGCAAGTTCGGGCTTGCCGAATTGCCCGGTTAATTGAAATCATTCAGAAGGAGAAGTCATCATGCAAGTTGGAGCCATCACCGGCTACGTCGATCTCGCGCAAATCCTGCTTTATGCGTTCTGGATATTCTTTGCCGGGCTGATCTACTACCTCGCTCGCGAGAATCATCGCGAGGGCTATCCGATGGAGTCCGACAGTCTCGGGCGCGCGGCGGTCAATGGATTTCCGGTTCCGGAACCCAAAGTTTTCAAGCTGGCCAACGGCCACGAAGTGGTGGTTCCCGATCTCAACAAGGGTGAGCCGCCGCGTGCGTTCGTGGCCACCAGCGAGCTTCCCGGGTCGCCGATCGAGCCGACCGGCAATCCGATGCTCGATGGCGTCGGCCCCGGCGCCTATGCGATTCGTGCGGACGTTCCCGAGATGAACCTTCACGGCGAAGCGGTGATCCGTCCGCTGCGGGTGCTCGCAGGCTATGACGTTGCCCATCAGGACGTTGATCCGCGCGGCCTGCCGGTCATGGGCGGTGACGGCAAGCAGGGCGGCATCGTGCGCGATATCTGGCTCGATACCTCGGAGATGCTGTTCCGCTACCTCGAGGTTGAGACCAACACCGATGCCGGATCGCGTACGGTGCTGTTGCCGATGCCCTTTGCCCGGGTGCGTCGCAATGCCGTCGAAGTCAATTCGATCTATGGCCATCACTTCGGTGCCGTCCCCGGGCTGAAGCATGGCGATCAGGTCACCCTGCTCGAGGAGGAGAAAATCATGGCCTACTACGGTGGCGGCACGCTCTATGCCGATCCCAAGCGTTCGGAGCCCCTCCTGTGAACGTCCAGCACACCGGTCACGAATACGAGTTCGAGCCGCAGCACGGCTTGCCGGAAAGGCTTCCGGCCAACGAGCGCATCCTCTGGCAGGGTTCGCCCGATTTCCGCAAGCTGGCCCGAACCGCGTTTCACCTTCGCACGCTGGCGATCTATTTTGCTGCGATGCTGGCGATTCGCGCCTACACGGTTCTTCCCGACGCAAGCTCGCTGCGAGACGCGGTGGTGCTGATGGCACTGCCGACCGTGCTGGCAATGCTTGCGCTTGGGACGATCGCTGTGCTGGCGTGGCTGGCGTGCCGCACCACGGTTTACACCATCACCGATCGTCGCGTGGTGATGCGTGTTGGCGTGGTGCTCACGCTGAGCTTCAATCTGCCCCTGAAGAGTTTGCGATCGGCTGACATCAAGATGATCAGCGACGGGTGCGGCGACATCGCGCTGACGCTGTCGGGCTCTGATCACATCGCCTATTTCCACCTTTGGCCGCATGTGCGCTCCTGGCGATTGGCACATCCCGAGCCGACACTGCGCTCGGTGCCTGATGCGGCGAATGTCGCTGCGCTGTTGTCGCAGGCCTGGTCGCGGGTTAATGAGATACCGGCGCAGCCGATGCCGACCACGGCTAATGGCGCTGCCGCCAAGCCGGTCACACTGCAGCCGAGCATGAGCTGATGAGCGACGCCATGACCCAGTCACTTGGTCCGGTCACGCCCAGGAAGGCGCCGGATTCCTTTCCGCGATGGGTGCTCTGGTGCGCCGGCGGGCTGATTGCGTTTTCGCTCATTGCCGTCGGTCTGGTTCGGATTACCGGCAATGGCCCCGACCAGATTCGCCAGTCAATGCCCGATGTCACCGCGCAAAAAGCGCTGCGCTTCGAAGACCGGCCTAACGGTGGCGTTGCGATCATCGATGGCGCCAATGGCCAGGTGATCGCCGAGCTCACCGGTGAACAGGGTTTTTTGCGCGGGACGGTGCGTGCTCTGGCTCGCGAGCGTCATGCCCGTGGCCTCGGTTCCGAAATGCCTTTCGAGCTGATCGCCCATTCAAACGGTAGACTGACGCTGGTCGATCCGGCGACCGGTCAGCGAATCGATCTCGAATCTTTCGGACCCTCGAATTCAGGCAAATTCGAGCAGTTCTTGACACCGTCGGCTGCCGCCGGCAAATAACGCAGGACCCGAGATATGTCGACCATGGAAGCCGTCACCACCTCCGAAGCTGCTGCCAGCAAAGCCAAGGAAGACACGCTCCTGAGCCCGAAGTTCTATACCACCGACTTCGACGCCATGAACCGTCTCGACATCTCGTCGGTGCGGGTCGAGTGGGACGCAATGATGGCCGAGTATGAGGGTGACAACAATCACGACCACTTCCAGCGCACGCCCGAGTTTGTGGCCGAGGTCGAGGCGGTGTTCTCGCAGGTGTCGCCCGAACTGCGCCAGGAGTTCATCGATTTTCTGATCTCGTCGGTGACGTCCGAGTTTTCCGGCTGCATTCTCTACAACGAAATTCAGAAGAACGTCGAGAATCCCGACATCAAGGCACTGATGCGCTATATGGCGCGCGACGAGTCGCGCCATGCCAGCTTCATCAATCAGTCGCTCAAGGACCTCGGCATCGGGCTTGACCTGGGCAATCTCAAGCGCAACAAGGCCTATACCTACTTCAAACCGAAGTACATTTTTTACGCGACCTATCTGTCCGAGAAGATCGGCTATGCGCGCTACATCACGATCTTCCGTCAGCTCGAACGCCATCCCGACAAGCGTTTCCACCCGATCTTCAAGTGGTTCCACCGCTGGTGCAATGACGAGTTCCGCCACGGCGAGTCGTTTGCGCTGATCATGCGTGCCAACCCGCATCTGCTGCGCGGCGGCAATGTCTACTGGATCCGTTTCTTCCTGCTGGCGGTCTACGCCACCATGTATGTTCGCGATCACACCCGCCCGATGCTCCATCATGCGATGGGTTTCGAGTCGACCGACTACGACTACACCGTCTTCCGGATCACGTCCGAGATTTCGAAGCAGGTGTTCCCGATCACGCTTGACATCGATAATGCGGCTTTTCGTGCGGGCCTCGACAAGCTGCTCGCGGTTCAGACAGGGCTCACGGCGGCCAAGAAGCAGGGTGGGCTGATGGGTCGTGTCAAGCAGGTTGGCTGGGCGGTTCAAGGCCTTGCTGCCTTTGCGCGCCTCTATTTCGTGCCCGTGGTTCGCCACGAGCTGCCTTCGAATGTCCGCGCCGTTGCGGCGTGGTGAGTCGAAGCCAACCGCAGCTGACTCGTCAAGGCGATCGCTGACATGCTCTCCGTCCCTGCCGCAGTCGTCTTTGCGGTGATCATCTGGTGGGCGAGTACCGGGCTGATCCTGATACTCGACGGCCTGCCTCGCGGCACGTTCCGCTGGAGTCTGGTGGTGTCCAGTCTCCTTGCGCTTGCCGCGCTTTTCGGGCTGGCTCACACGGCCGACCAGACCTCGGTTTCGAGTGTTTATTGCGCCTTCACCTGCGCGCTGCTGGTGTGGGGCTGGCACGAGCTGAGCTTTCTTACCGGATGGATCACCGGACCGCGCCGCATTGCTTCTGTGCCGGGGCTGACCGGCTGGACAAGGTTCTCGCAGGCGGTGCAGGCGATTCTGTGGCACGAGCTCGGCATCATTGCGGCCGGCGCGGCGATCATCGCGATCACCTGGGACGCGCCCAACCAGATCGGTACCTGGACCTTCCTGGTGCTCTGGGTGATGCGCACCAGCGCAAAGCTCAATCTCTACTTTGGCGTGCGCAACCTCAGCGAAGAGTTTTTGCCGCCGCACCTGACCTATCTTCAGAGCTTCTTCCGACGCCGCCCGATGAATGCCTTCTTTCCTTTTGCGGTGGGCATCTCGACAGTGGTTGTCGCGCTGATCTTCATGAGAGCCTCCGATCCGGCAACCACCATCGACCAGTCGGTTGGGCTGGCGCTGGTCGGCACGATGCTTGGGCTGGCCATCCTTGAGCACTGGCTGCTGGTGCTGCCCTTGTCGTCGACGGCTTTGTGGCGTTGGGCCATCCGAAACCGCGACGCCGCCAAAGCCGACACCGACACCTCGATATCCCGCCGCAGTGCAACACCTGTGCTTGCGGCCGATGCCGCACTGCCCGTCCTGCGCCCACCGGCGACCTGACTCACTTCGAATTCAGCGAGCGAACATGCAGCTCTCGACACCGCAGTTCTCGTCCCCGAAGTTCCCGACCGGTCACGTCACGACCACGGGCGATGAGCCCATCGCGTCGACGCTGTCGAATGACGCAGGTATGCCGATCGATGATGCCAAGGCTCTGCGTACCCTGATGCAGGGTGGCTCCAAGACCTTCTTTGCCGCCTCACTGCTGCTGCCGCCCAGGGTTCGCGCACCTGCCACCGCGCTCTATGCCTTCTGCCGGTTGGCCGACGATGCAATCGATGACGGCGTCGACAAACCCGGGGCCTATCGCGACCTGCAGCGGCGCCTCGATGCGATTTATGCCGGTCGACCCGAGCCGGTCGACGCCGATCGCGCCCTGTTGCCGGTAGTGCGTCGATACGGTATCCCGCGCGAATTGCTCGACGGTCTGCTCGAAGGCTTTTTCTGGGATGCCGAAGGACGCCGCTACGAAACGCTCGCCGATGTGCAGTCCTATGGCGCGCGGGTGGCCGGTACCGTGGGGGCAATGATGGCGCTGATCATGGACACCCGATCGGCTGATGCACTGGCGCGCGCCTGCGAGCTCGGCGTTGCGATGCAGCTCACCAACATTGCCCGCGATGTCGGCGAAGATGCCCGCGAAGGGCGGCTCTATCTGCCGCTGCAGTGGCTGCGCGAAGCAGGCATCGATGCCGAGACATGGCTGCGTTCGCCGGTCTTCAATGAAGGGATCGCCAGTGTGATCGAGCGACTGCTCAAGGCCGCCGACGACCTTTATCAGCGGTCGCAAGCCGGCATTGCGGCATTGCCGCGCGATTGCCGCCCGGCGATTCGCTCAGCCCAGCTGGTCTATGCCGAGATCGGCGAAGAAGTGCGCAGGCATGGCTGCGATTCGATCAGCCGCAGAGCGGTCGTATCGGGTCGACGCAAGCTGATGCTGATCTCACGCGCTTCGTCGGTGTTTCTGATGGCGCCCCCGGTTGCGGTGCCGGCGGCAGACCCTTTGCCGGCGATCGCTTTCCTGGTCGATGCGGCAGCCGAAACACCCGGCGTTCGACCGAGCATCCGTGCGGCCGGCACGCCGCGCCGGCGCTCTTTCGATGAAAAGGTGGTCTGGGCCGCCGATCTCTTCGAGCGACTCGCCGAGCAGGACCGTCTGGCCCGCTGATGCCGGCCGTTCACGTTTCGCCCGGGCTGCGATGAACACGGCGATGAAGCTGATCGAGGTCGGGCTGATTGGCGCCGGCGTGGCCGCTTTTTGCTGGTGGCAGTTTCGCGACCTTCGCATCGAACGCGAAAAGGCGGCCGCACGCGCAGCGCAGCGTCAGGCTGAGCCAGCCGACTCGTCTGGCGGGCCAGGGACGCAAAGCGATGCCGGCGGCGCGGCGAAGCAGGGCGACCAGCCCTCGCAGGAGACGGGTCGCACGACATGAGCGCGGTGCTCAAGACCATTCACATCACCAGCGCCTGTCTTTTCCTTGGCAATGTGATCGTCAGCGGGACCTGGGCCGCGCTCGCCGAGCGCACCCGCGATCACAAGATCATCCGCTTCAGCAATCGGATGGTGCTGATCACCGACCTGCTCTTTACCCTCAGCGGTTCGCTCGGTGTGGTCATCACCGGTTACCTGATGGCGGCACCGATGGGCGGCGGGGCACTCAACCCGTGGATACGATGGTCCTACCTGCTGCTGGGGCTTTCGGGGCTGATCTGGGCCTTTGTGCTGGTGCCGATCCAGCTCAGGCAGCGCAGGATTCTCGCGACAACCGACACGATCACGGATGAGTATCTGCGGCTGTCGCGGCTCTGGCAGATCACAGGCGCGGTAGCGACCCTCCTGCCGTTGCCAATCTTGTATTTCATGATCGCCAAGGTGCACTGAATGAGCGCCTCACCAAGCCTTGCGCTGAAACGGCTGCGGTTGAAGGCCTGATGGGAGGCGCCCCATCGCTGGCGGGCAAGGTTGTCCTGATAACCGGCGCAGGGGCTGGTATCGGCGCAGCCGGCGCCCGGGAGTTGCATCGGCGCGGTGCGCTGCCGGTACTTGTCGATTGCGATCGCGAGACCGTTGAGGCGGCTGCCGCTGCGATCGGCAATACGGCGATGGCACTCGTGGCTGATGTCACGTCTGCATCCGATTGCGAGGCGGTGGCGGCAGCGGTCGTCGATCGATATCAGCGCATCGACATCGTCTGGGCCAATGCCGGGGTTGCGGCCTTCGGACAACTCGCCCACATCGAACCCGCCGCCTGGAGGCGTTGCTACGAGGTCAACGTCATGGGTGTTTTCAATACCGTGCGCGCTGCTTTGCCCGAACTGATCCGGCAGCGGGGCTTCATCGCGGTGTCGGCGTCGGTGTCGTCGTTCGCACACCCGCCGGCGATGTCGGCCTATGCTGCGTCCAAAGCAGCCGTCGAGGCGATGTGCAATTCATTGCGCCTCGAACTCGCCGCGCAAGGTGTCGGGATCGGCGTCATTCATGCATCCTGGGTCAAGACGGCGCTGGTCACCGAAGGCGCGCTGCATCCCGGTTTTGTACGATTGCGCCAGACCGTCCCCGGTCCGATGAACATCGACATCGATCCGGACGTGGCCGCCTGCCGCATGGTCGACGGCATTGCCCGGCGCGACCGCCGTATCTGGGTACCTGGCTGGGTCCGAATCCTTCACTGGCTCAGACCCTGGCTGCACACGCCGCCCTTCGAGCGCGATCTGGTCAAGGCAGCGCCCGATATCGAGCGTTTCTATCTCGAAGGCCTGGCTGCCGAAGGACGCCTTGCTTCGTCGTTCGGTCCGCGCGAGCATCAGCGCGCACTCGAGCGCCTGCAACGCGGCAGCAAGGAATAATCGCATCGTGGTTTCTCGCCCGAAACTTGACAGACTTCGGTAGGATTCGCCTCACCCCGCCGCATGACGGCTCAAGGAGACGAGACAACCATGACCCAGAACACCCGCCGTAACCTGATGCTTGCTGCCGCTGGCGCTGCCACCGGCCTTTCGCTTCCGACTCGCAGTGCCCGCGCGCAGGCTGCGCCCTGGCCGTCCAGGCCGATTCGGATCATCGTGGGCTTTGCGCCCGGCGGCCTCACCGACGCCTATGCCCGGATGTTTGCCGAGCAGATCACCGCGCGTTACAACCAGCCGGTGATCGTCGAAAACAGGCTGGGTGCGGGCGGCAATATCGCCATTGACGCGGTCGTCAAATCACCCGCCGACGGCTACACGCTGCTGGCGACCACGACCGGCGCGGTCTGGCAGAACCGGGTGCTCTACAGCAAGCTGCCCTTCGATCTGGCCAAGGACATCACGCCGGTCACGGTCTTTCCGTCCGGGCCGCTGCTTCTGGCGGTGCCCGAGCGGGTGCCGGCCAGGAACACCATGGAGCTGATCGAGTACGCGCGCAAGAATCCCAGCATCATGGGCTCGTATGCGCCGGCGTCTTATCCGCACATGCTGGCTGAGAACTTCAACAAGCTCTACGGCACCAAGATCGAGACGGTCCAATACAAAGGCGAAGCACCGATGTGGGTTGATATGGGCAGCGGGCAGCATGAGATGGCTGTCGGCAGCTATCAGGCCTATGCCGTCGTCCAGGGCAAGGGTGTGAGGGCGATTGCTGCAACCGGCCTGGTCCGCTGCCCGAAGTTCCCCAATCTGCCCACGCTGGTTGAGCAGGGCATCAAGGGCGAAATTTGCCGCCTCGACGGTGGGCTTGCGATCACCGCAGCGTCCGGTACGCCGGTGGACATCCTCGAGAAGCTCTCGAAGGTGGCGGTCGATGGCAACGACACGCCGCGCGCAAAGCAGTTGCGCGAGAACTTCGCGATTCCGGACGCGACCAAGGGCCGTGAAGACGCGCTGCGCATGTGGCGCGACATCGCTCCGATCTGGATTGCCGAAGCGCAAGCGGTGGGCGTCAAGCTCGACTGATCAAAGTCGACTGACGATGGCGGCCTGCGCGACAGATTGCGTGCAGGCCGCCGAATCAGTTGATCTCGACAGGACCAGCGACTGCCGGGTCAGACCGGGTTCGAGGTGAGTATCGAGGCCGGGGGTCAGGCCAGCCGGGGCATGCGCCAGGGCAGCATCAGCCTGACCGGCAGCGAAACCAGTCTCGGTATGCTGAGCGATTCGTGTATCGAGATAACTTCTTCGCCCAGCAGCCGCGAGGCCAGCGTCGAGCGCACATAGAAGGGCGTGTCCTCGAGCGTTTCGAGCACCCGCGCCGGCGGGCCTTGATCGGTGCGAATGCTGCGCGAGACCCGCCACATCGAGGCAGGCAGCCGCTGGCGATCAGGTGGCTCGAAGGCACTGGTCGTGCCATCGGGTGCGAATTGCTGCGCAATCACGCGACCCGGTCCGATCGATGGTCTGACGTCGTAAATGACAGCGGTTCTGCCGTCATGCAGTCGTGCGCGCGACCAGTCCCAATCGACGAAGCCTTTCTCGATCGGTTCGTCTCCCTCGTTCGAATCCATGTAGGCCGGGCCGTTCCAGCGCACCCCGGGCTGCTCCAGCTCAACCTCGATCCGCGAGCACGGTGCGATCGGTCCCCAGCGGTGGCGCTCGTTTGCATCCAGGCCAGTGACGAAGTGGCACAGTGCGCTTGGCCTTAGCCTGATCCGGCCCTTAACCCGTCTCGCAAGCGGTGCCGAGCGCTCGTTGAACTCGACCACCAGGGCGTCGCCTTCCCAGGCCATCCGACTTGGGCCGACCACAAACTCCCGTTCGCTGCGGCGTGTGCTTCGACGCCCCCGCTCGGTCATCGTCCAGCGTTTGCCGCCGTCGCCGTAGAGCGCGACATTGATCGCGCAGAAGTCCTCCGGGTCGCCCTTACCCAAGGCGCGCGCAAAGGCGTAGTAGGGGGAAAAGACGCTGCCGACAAAGGCGATGATGCTCAGACCATGGCGTCCGTCGTCGCTGAGTGCATCGAGGTACCACCAGAGATAGCCGCCTGTTGGGACTGGCTGATCGAAGCGGGGAATTCCCTGGGAATCACGCCCGCCCCGGCTATTCAACAACGCACCCTGAGTCATGTCGATGTCAGGGCGAGTCGGCCAGCCAGGAGGTCTCCCGGCCGACCGAACGATGCCCGCATTCAGTTGCCTGCGCCGACGGCCTTGTTGTCGGTTACCGCACCTGCACCTGCGCCTGCACCTGCAGCCGGGGTGGCTGCAGCTGGCGCTGCGGTCGCTGCGGTTGCTGAAGCGGCAGCACCTGTCGTGGCACTCGCATCCGATGCCGGCATTCCTGCAGTGGTGGCCGATGCAGTGGCCGACGGTGCGGCGGCAGCCACCGTGACCGGCAGCGGGCCGAGCAACTCGCGATGGTGCTTGGCCATCTCGGCGCCGTAGAGCGGCTTGAAGGCGCCCTGGTGGCAGGTGCCACAGGCCACTTTCGCGACATCACCCTTGGGACCCAGGCGATTGGCCGGGAAGGTAGCGGTCAGCGGCGTCATGTAGTCGTTGTTGAGATCGCGTGCCATCCGGATGCCGTACCAGGCGGTTGCCCGGGTCGGCGGTGAGACCTCCCACGACTGAAACGACTGGGTGTTGTGGCAATAGGTGCAATTGACGCCGAGCGACTGCGACATGTGCATCATCAGGCCGTAGGTGAACTCGGCCTGCTTGGTCGAGTTGCGGTTTGCCGCAGCGCCGGTCATGGCCAGTGCTTCATTCCCGTTGACCCGGATCGGCTTGGCATCCTGCAGATAATGGCTGAGCGGATCGTAGGGCAGCGAGGAATAGCCCACGCTGGCAGCCGCCTGGTTCTGGCCTTCCAGATCACCCAGCAAGGCGCCGGTCGAGCGCTTGTCGGCTGGCGCAAACCAGACCTGGTTGGGCACCGGATTGCCACGGTGACAGGTGTAGCAGGTCACACCGGTCGCGCCCACATGAGACTTCCAGTCGGCATTGACGTGTTGCGTCATCTGCAGCATCCGCCGGGCGACGATCTTGGTGTATTTCGAGTCGTCGGCGAAATTCGCGCCGTTGTGGCAGTAGGTGCAACCTTCCTTGGGGGCGACCCACTGCGTGATCGACACCATGTTGCGTGCAAACTCACCGACGCTCAGCTCACCAAGCACCTTGACGTTCTGGTAAACGTCCTTGGCCTTCGGACCGTCGGGGCTCGCCGCCGCCGCCGGCTCGGGCGCTGTGTTGAGCGACGCCTGGGTGACGAGCAGCCGCTGGTTGTAGAGCTGCTGCATGCCAGTGCCGCGATAGCCTGTCTGGACGGATTCGATTGGCGGTCGCTCGCAACCTGCCAGCACAACGATCGCTGCAAGCGGCAGTATGAGCGATCGGAAGCGAAATGCTCTGATCATTATCTTGCTCCCATCGTATTGATCTCGACACGACGCGCAGAGGCGTCTTCACCAGCGAGATTCGCTTCTGTTTGAATCGGCTTCTCGAGGACCAGGCGGTCTTCGGCGATGCCTGCACCGACCAGCGCGTCGCGAACCGCGAACGCCCGCTTCTTGGACAGTTCTTCGTTCATGGCCTTGTCGCCGGTGGCCGAGTGGTAGCCGGAGATGCTGACCTTGAGGTCGGGCTTGGTGGCCAGTTCAGCGGCGAGCTCCTTGATAACCGCGGCCTGCGCATCGGCGATTGCCGGCGACGCAACCGGGAAATAGACCACTGCGCCGGTTGTCGTGCGGGCGGCAGTACCGTCGAGTGCCTTGACGGCCGGTGCGACCGGTGCGACCGCTGCGGCCTTGGCAACCGGTGCGGCCGGACGCTGCAGTGCCGGATCGACCACCACCTTGTAGCTGGTGGGGTAGGAAGGCACGACACCGTGTTTGGCCGACCACAGATACCAGTTGTCGACAACAGGGCCGGTCAGCAGGATCCCGATACCGCCCACCAGCGGGCACAGCACCGCAAACCACCAGGCCCAGCGGTGAATCGATTCCATGGTCGCGTTAAAGCCCATCGTCCAGCGCCAGAACAGGCCGGCGCGTTCGGATGCGGTTCCACGATCGACGATCTGCTCGATCTCGCGTTCGCCGCCGAAACGGCTGACTGCCAGGATGGTCGCACCGTGCATCGCAAACAGCAGCACCGAGCCGTAGAGGAAGACGATCGACAGGGCGTGGAAGGGGTTGTAGAACAGGTTTCCGTGACGCAGCGACAGGGCGGACACCCAGTCGAGGTGCGGGAAGATGCCGAAGGGCACCGCCTCCGACCAGCTTCCCATCATGACCGGACGGAAAAAGCCGCAGACCAGATAGAGCCAGATGGCTGCGGCATAGGCCCAGGCCACGTGCGTGCCAAGTCCCAGCTGCCGTGCCCGCCGATAGGTTCGGGCCCACCACAGAAGGATCGAGGTGGTCAGCATGAAACCGACGATCAGCCACCAGCCGCCATGAGCCAGCGGCGGGATGCTCAGACCGTAACTCGGCGGCGGCGGTTCGAGCGCGAGCCAGAAGAGCTGACGGACGAGCTGGATGGGATTCCAGTCGACCGAGGCCAGCATGTTGAAGCCGATGATGTTGAATGCCAGCGTTCCGAAGACCAGCGACGCCACGCCCAATCCACCGAGATAGACCGGCCCGATCTGGGCATTGCCCAGTCGACCAAGAAGGTGAACGTGAAAGGGCTCGCCGACGCGTTGCCAGTCGTCACGGGGCAGCGGGACGCCCGACTGGGTCGGGCCGGTCGGCTGGACCGTTGTGAACAGATTTTGATATTCAGCCATGTTTGATCTCCTCGACTCGGTCCGGACTAGTGCTGCCAGATCGGCAGGTTCAACCACCAGCCCCACCACTCGGGCCAGCCGCGAGTCCAGAACGGACCGCTGATCACGATGCAAAGCGCTGCAAACCAGACCGCCGACAGCGCGAGGAACAGGCCCAGGCGGTGGATGCCCAGCGTGCCGACCGAGTAGCCGATCAGATCGCGAAAGAAGGTGTCCTCATGCTCGGGCGTCTTGACCGTCTCACCCGCCTTGGGGTTGACCGCCGACAGCACCAGGCCACCGTGCATCGACAGCGCCAGCGTGGTCGCGAAGAACAGACTTGCCGCGATCATGTGCGCCGGGTTGTAGTGAAAGTGCAGGTACTGGTAGGCGACGTTGCTCACCCAGTCGAGGTGCGAGTAGATGCCGTAAGGAAAGGCATTACCCCAGGCGCCCATCAGAACCGGGCGAATCACCTGCAGCGTGAAGTAGGCAAAGATCGCGAAGCTGAAGGCAACCGGCACGTGATAGCCCATGCCGAGCTTGCGGCAGATCTCGACCTGACGAAGCGCCCACGATCCGAAGGCACCGAGCGCGCAGACCGTGATGATCTGCCACAGCCCACCCTCCATCAGCGGCGCGAATCTGAGTCCGTAAGACAGGTCGGGCGGAGCAATGCTGATCTGCCAGAGGTTCCAGGTCGGACCCATGGCGGCAGCCCAGAGGATCATCGTGGTGCCAAGCAGCGCGAAGAACGCGGTCGTGACGCCAAAAAAGCCCACATAGAACGGGCCAACCCAGAAATCGAAGAGATCGCCCCCGACAAGGGTGCCTCCGCGAACCCGGTATTTTCTCTCGAAACTCAGCATTGCCATGGTTGGATCCCCTGACTCTGACGCGGCTCAGCCCTTGCGCGGCCGCACTCGGTCGTTATTTGTAGACGGGCGACACCGGTCAAAAAGACCGGCGCGCCGTCGGTCAAGCAGAAAACCGGTCCTTCTTACTTCGAAGGATTCGGGGTGTTCTGCATTGCTGCCCCAGCCCTTGCCGCCGTTGCTTTGACGGTGTCCGGATGCCAGGTGTTGATGTTGTAACGGTCGCCACTGATCTGGATCAGATGGATGCTGGTCGACACGAAAGCAATCAGGAGTCCGGTGAGGATGATCGCTTTGCGCGGGTCGACGATTCGCCAATAACGCCACATGTTTGTGTCCTTTCTTCAACTCAGATGGGAAATGATTGTGTAGACAGCAGACTTCGAGCCGTCCCACATCGATTGCGCGCCTTCTGCCCCAGGCAGCCAGGTACGCCAGTTCCAGAACAACATCTGCCCCAAGACAGCAAGCACCAGGAAAATGACGAACATCACAAGAAAGGTCAGGTACAAACCATCGAGAGGTCTGACCATCCCTTGCGATGAGTGTTCAGCGTGTTCCATAGTCATGATTGCCACCTTCGGGTTTCGCTGTTAGAACCAGGGACGCCAGATCCACACCAGGCTGTGCGCAACGAATGCGCCTACGGCCCAGAGGATGTAACCCTGGACGTAGTACTGGTGGAATTCCTGGCACTCTGCGTCCGTCAAACCGGACGGATTCACCTTCTCTGCCATTGTTAAGACCTCCAAAGAATGTGCCTTGTGGCGAATTCATCGCCGATAGGCCTACTCAACACTGCCGCATCGTTGCCGATGCGACTCCCAAATGCCGGGCGAACCCAGCGCCTTGCCAGGTCGGACGAGGTGGAACCGGCGCGCATCAAGCGGCCTGCCCCAGTCTCGATCGACCGAACAACCTTGCGAAGCCTTCGGCTTCGACTGTTTCCTGTCCTGCAGCACGCGCGTCCTGTTCGGCGCGGTCGCGTATCCGCTTGGCGGCCGAGATCCGAACCAGCACCGGTTCGGCCTCGATCATTTCTTCGAACATCTGGTGCGCTTCCGGCTCCCAGGGCATCGAGCCGACGCCCGAGGCACGGCTGGGGGTGGCATCGATGCGGTCCATCTCGGTGCCCAGCGGCAGGATGTGGAAGAGCGCATCGAAGAGCGCGTTGCACAGCTCCTGCACGACATAAGTCGCACCCGAGTAGCCCATGAAGGGCGTGCCGGTATGGCGGCGGATGATCGCGCCCGGAAAGGACGCCGGAATGTAGGTGGCCCGTCCGCCGGTCTCGGCCAGATACATGCGCTCGTTGAAGCTGCCAAAGAGCACCAGCGGTGTTTTTTCCTGCACCAGCTTTCTGACCGCATCGTTGTCGGTTTTCTCGCCGGGCTTGCGCGAGACCGCAAAGTTGCAGGGCAGCCCCATCTCGTCTTCGAGGAAGTGGCGCAGACCTCGTGCATAGGTTTCGTTGGCCACGACGCCGAAAGTGGCGGTGCCGAAGAAGTCCTGGGTGACCGAGCGCCAGAGATCCCACAGCGGCTTGATCGTGGTGTGCTTTTCGCGCTCGATGAAGGGCTCGGGATCGAGGTCGAGGAGCTCGCCGAGCGTGCGCAGAAACTTGGTGGTGCTGTGCAGGCCGATGGGCGCTTGCAGATAGGGCCGATCGAGCCCTTCGCACAGCATGCGGCCGAATTCGCGATACATGCAGATGTTGACGTCGGCTTCGACCAGCCGCGAGACATCGGCCAGGTGCGAGCCCAGCGGGAAGACCATGTTGATGTCGGCGCCGATGCCCTGCACCAGACGGCGGATTTCGGCCAGATCGCTTGGCGAATTGAAGGTGCCGTAGCAGGGGCCGATGATATTGACGCGCGGCTTGACGCCTGCGGCGCGGGGCTTGCGCTCGGGCACTTTGCGCAGCCCGTATTCGGACCACAGCCAGTACATCGCGCGGTTGGCGCATTGCCACTGGTCTTCGTCGATCGTGCGGGGCAGGAAGCGCTGCAGGTTGGTGCCTTCAGGGGTCACGCCGCCGCCGATCATTTCGGCAATCGAGCCGGTGACCACCACCGAGGGCAGGTCCGGGTCGAGGACCTGATGGGCGCGCTTCATCGCGCCTTCGGTGCCTTCGCGCCCGAGCTGCTCTTCGGCCAGGCCGGTGACCACGATCGGCAGCTCGTGCGGCGGCAGCGCGTCGCTGTAATGGAGCACTGAGGTGACAGGCAGGTTCTCGCAGCCCACCGGGCCGTCGATGACGACCTGCAGCCCTTTGATGGCGGTGAACACATAGACCGCGCCCCAATAGCCGCCGGCGCGATCATGATCGAGGACCAGCATCAGATCATCTCCTCGGCTTTGCGC
>JAPLQF010000019.1:0-49131 GCA_026399875.1 Burkholderiales bacterium
GAAGACCATGCCAGCAATCCGATCAAGATCGGCCTCGAAAAGCTCAAGCGCAATGGTGCGCGCTTTGTCTCGATCAATCCGGTGCGCACCGGTTACTCGGCGATTGCCGACGAGTGGGTGCCGATCCGCCCCGGCACCGACGGGCTGCTGGCACTGGCCATCGCCCATGTGCTGCTCAGCCGCGAGCGCTTCGACTGGGACTTCCTGGTGCGCTATACCAATGCGCCCTGGCTGGTCATCCAGGCGCCGGGCACCTCCCGCGACGGCCTGTTCCTGCGCAACGAGCAGGGCCAGCCGCTGCTGTGGGATCAGCGCCTGAAAATGCCGGTGCCGATGGCGCCGGGCGCCACCCCCGCACTGTTCGGCGAGTTCGTCGCACCCGGCGGCGAGCGTGTGCGCACATCGATGTCACTGATGGCCGAGCGCGCCCTGTCGGACGAGTATTCGCCCGAGGCGGTGGCCGATCGCTGCGGCGTGCCGGCCGAGCAGATCGAAAAGATCGCCCTCGATATGGCGCAGGTGGCCTTCGAGCAGACCATCGAGCTGCCGATCGCCTGGACCGACGCCTGGGGCGTGAAGCACGACAAGGTGATCGGGCGGCCGGTCGCGATGTATGCAATGCGCGGCGTGTCGGCGCACAGCAATGGCTTTCAGACCTGTCGCGCTTTGCATCTCATCCAGATGCTGCTCGGAGCACTGGACGGCCCCGGCAACTTTCGGTCGCGCGCGCCGTTTCCCAAGCCGATTCCGCCAGTGCAGCTGCCCGAAAACGACATCGCCCGCATCAATGCGCCCGACACCGCGCTGGCGCGCATGCCGCTCGGTTTTCCGACCCGTCCCGAAGACCTGGCGATCGATGCCGCCGGCGAGCCCCTTCGCATCGACAAGGCTTATTCCTGGGAGAGCCCGCTGGCCGCGCATGGCCTGATGCACATGGTCATCCGCAATGCCTTCGAGTCCGATCCCTATCCGATCGACACGCTGATGCTGTTCATGGCCAATATGGCCTGGAACTCCTCGATGAACACCACCGGCACGCAGGCGATGCTGGCTGCCCGCAACGAGGCCGGCGACTACAAAATCCCGTTTGTCGTGGTGTCGGATGCCTTCGACTCCGAGATGGTTCGCTACGCCGATCTGGTGCTGCCCGACACCACCTACCTCGAGCGCTTCGATGCGATCTCGATGCTCGATCGTCCGATCTCCGAACCCGATGCCGCGGCCGACGCCATCCGCCATCCATTGATCGTCCCCGACCGTGATGTCAGGCCCTGGCAGGATGTGCTGGTCGAGCTGGCAGGGCGTCTGTCCTTTCCGGCGTTCACCGATGCGCCCGGCGTGCGCCGCTTCGACGATTACCGCGACTTCATCCTGCGCTACGAGCGTGCGCCCGGCATCGGCTTTCTGGCCGGCTGGCGCGGTGAGAAGGGTGACAAGCCGCTGGTGGGCGAGCCCAATCCGAAGCAGTGGGAGGCCTATATCGAAGGCAAGGCCTTCTTTGCGCACCACTGGCCCGATTCGATGAAGTACATGCGCTTTGCCAATCGTGATTATCTCGAGGAGGCTGCGCGCGCCGGCTTCATCGGAAAGGCCGAGCCGATCGTGATGCAGCTCTACAGCGAGCCGAAGTTCCGGCTGGCAGGACAGGGTCTCTATGACGGGCCTCGACCGACCCGACCCGAAGATCGCGAGCGCCTGGCGCGCTACTTCGATCCCTTGCCCTTCTGGTATGCGCCGCTCGAGACGCTTGCAAGCGGCCCGGATCAGCCCGAGGACTTTCCCTTTCATGCGATCACGCAGCGCCCGATGGCGATGTATCACTCCTGGGACAGCCAGAACGCCTGGCTGCGTCAGATCGTGTCGCAGAACCTGCTCTACATGAACGAGCAGATGGCGACCGAAAAGGGGCTGGCCGATGGCGACTGGGTGCGGGTTGAATCGATGTATGCGCCGGTGGCACCGCAGCCCGGCACGCCGGCCAACGCCCGCATGAACAGCGATTCGCCCCGGCGCAGCATCCGCTGCCAGCTCAAGACCATGCAGGGCTGCGAGCGCCATACCGTCTGGACCTGGAATGCGATCGGCAAGATGGCCGGCACCTGGGGGCTGTCGAAGAAGGCCGCCGAATCGAACGCCGGCTTCCTGCTCAATCACCTGATCAGCGAGACCCTGCCATCGCGCCCGGGCGAGGCGAGCCTCACCAACAGCGATCCGGTGACCGGGCAGGCGGCCTGGTACGACCTGAAAGTGCGGGTGATCAAGGACGACGATCAGAGCGCACCGCTTGCGGAGGATGCATGAAGCTAGGACTGGTGATCGACCTCGATGTGTGCGTCGGCTGTCACGCCTGCGCCACCGCCTGCAAGGAGTGGAACGGCGAGAGCCTGATGGCGGGCGGCGCGCCCGACTACGATCCGCAGGGCGCCGAGCCCTCGGGCGTGTGGTTCAACCGGGTGCGCCACTATGAGGTCGGCGACTATCCGGCGAACAAGACCCTGAATGTGCCGATGTCTTGCATGCACTGCGAGGACGCCGACTGCGTCACCGTCTGCCCCACCGGCGCGTCCTACAAGCGGGCCGAAGACGGCATCGTCCTGATCGACCCCGAGAAATGCATGGGTTGCAACTATTGCGCCTGGGCCTGCCCCTATGGTGCACGTGAGCTCGATCGCAACGAAGGTGTGATGCGCAAGTGCACGCTGTGCGTCGATCGCATCTATGACCAGGCCCTGCCGATCGCTGAGCGACAGCCGGCCTGCGTGTTGGCCTGCCCGTCGCATGCGCGCCATTTCGGTGATTTCGACGATCCGGCCTCGGCGGTCTCCACGATGAGTCGCGAGCGTGACGGTCAACCGCTCTTTGAAAAGCTCGGCTATCGGCCGGTCAATCGCTATCTGCCGCCCCGCGAACCCGCCCAGGTCCCTGCCCCCACAGACCTCGCGCCCCGCGGTTCACTGCAGTCAAAGCTTGCCGCGATGGTCAATCGGCTGATTCAGTTGTGAGCCGATGAAGCCTGCGCTGTCGGTCATCTTCTTTACGGTGAGTTCAGGCGCCGGCCTCGGGCTGGCGGTGTGGCTGCTGGCGATGCAGCTGGCCGGACGGGTCGATGCCTCGAACAGGCAATTCTGGCTGGCCTTTGCGGTGGCGGCGCTTCTGGTTACCGCAGGCCTGATCTCATCGACACTGCACCTTGCCAATCCCCGCAATGCCTGGCGCGCGTTCTCGCGTTTTCGTTCTTCGTGGCTGTCGCGCGAGGGTGTGCTCGCGGTTGCGCTTTATCCGATCGCGGCGCTCCATGCCTGGCTCAGTTTCCGGCAGGCCGATGCCGCGCGTGTCACCGGCCTGCTCCTGATCGTGCTGTCGCTCTCGACCGTGGTCTGCACCGCGATGATCTATGCCTGCCTGAAGACCGTGCCCCGTTGGCGCACCTGGCACACACCGGTGAGCTATCTGCTTTATGCACTGGCTGGCGGTGGCCTGATCTGGATCGCGGTGAGCGCTTTCGGGGGGGCGTCGCTTGCGGGAACGGGTCTGGTTTTGTGGCTGGCCGGCGCGGCCGCGCTGGTCAAGCTGCTCTACTTCGCGAAGTTTTCGCAGCGGGTGCATGCCACGCTCAATCAGGCGCTTGCGGTGCCCGAGACCGCCCCTGCCGGGCGCATGCAGGGCAAGGTCCGACTCCTCGACGCCGGTCATTCGCGGGGCACCTTCCTGACTGATGAGTTCGGCTTCGTTCTGGCGCGCTCGCGGGCCCGCACATTGCGACTGGCGATGTTCGTGCTGACGCTGCCGGTGCCGCTGGTGCTGCTGATGGTTGGATCGGCGGGTCAGGGTGGCGCTTTGCCGATTGCGGCCGCAGTGCTGTGTTTTCTCGGCGGGGTATTGCTCGAGCGCTGGCTGTTTTTTGCGCAGGCCGAGCATGTGGTTCGCCTGTATCACGGTCAGCAGCGCGTCTGAGCGGCAGATCGATGCTGCCGAGCGCCTGGCCTTTCCTGTCCTGGCCCCGCTTGCAGGGGCCGCAGATCCGGGCTGATCTGATCGCGGGTGCCTCGGTGGCCGTGGTGGCGATTCCGCAGTCGCTCGCCTATGCGCAGCTCGCCGGGCTGCCGCCCCATCTCGGGCTCTATGCTGCCTTCGTGCCGACCATCGTCGCTGCACTCTTCGGATCATCGGCGCAATTGTCGACCGGACCGGTTGCGCTGACCTCGCTGCTCACCGCCGCTTCGCTCGCCGCGCTGGCCGAGCCAGGCACCGCGCCCTATCTCATGCTGGCGGTCCTGCTGGCGCTCGGATCGGGGGTGTTGCAGCTGATCGCCGGCGTGATCAGTCTGGGGCGTTTCATCGAACGTATTCCCGCCGCGCTGATGCTTGGTTTCGTGAATGCGGCTGCACTCGTGATCGTGTTTTCTCAGTTGCCGGCGCTGCTCGGTGTGCCTGCGGCACGAGGATCGGGCCCGATCTCGGCTATTTCTGCACTCCTGCAAAGCGGCGGGCATCTGGTACCGGCGACCGCCGCGTTCGGTCTGGTTTCGCTTGCGGCGCTGCTGCTGGCCAGGCGCTATCTCCCGAGCTGGCCGGCTGCGCTGATCGTCAGCGTGGTGGCGACCCTGCTGAGTCAGGCGATCGACTATCAACGCCTTGGCAGCGTGGTCGGCGATCTGCCGCCGGGTCTGCCGACGCTGGCCTGGCCGAGCATCGACCTGGCATCAGCGAGCAGTCTGATGTCGGGCATGGTGCTGATCGCGCTGGTCAGTTTCATCGAGGTCACCTCCAGCGCCAGAACGATTGCAGCACGCACCGGCAAAGACTGGAATGTCAATCAGGAGCTGGTGGGGCAGGGTCTGGCCAAGGTGGCGGCATCGCTTTTTGCGGCCTTTCCGGTGTCGGGTTCGTTTTCGCGCTCGGCGCTCAATCTGGGTGCCGGTGCGATAACCGCCTGGTCTTCGATCGTGTGCGCGGTGCTGGTCGGCATCGCGCTGGTTTTTGCCACCGGTGCCTTGCACCATCTGCCCAATGCGGTGCTGGCGGCGCTGATTGTCTCGGCGGTGCTCAACCTGCTCACGCCGCTCGAACTACTGAAGCTTGCGCGATTCGACCGCGCAGCTGGCGCCACCGCCTGGGTGACGCTGTTTGCAACCCTCTTTTTTGCGCCGAAGATTCATTACGGCCTGATTGTTGGTCTGGGTGTCAGCGCGCTCATGTCGGCACTTGGCCGACGGCGCTGAGCGGCCCGGGCCGATCGGTCACCGTCAGGTCGACCCTGCTCAGACCGACGCGGTCAGTCCACCATCGATATAGAGCATCTGTCCGGTCATGAAATCGGACGCGGCGCCGGCCAGAAAGATCGCCGCCCCGCCGAGTTCATCGACTTTGCCCCAGCGCCCCATCGGCACCCGCGTTTCGATCCAGGCATTGAAGCTGGCATCGGCGGCAAGCGGCGCGGTGAAGTCGGTGCTGAAGTAGCCGGGCGCCAGGCCGTTGACCTGGATGTTGTGCTTTGCCCAGTCGATCGCCATGCCGCGCGTCAGATTCATCAGTCCCCCCTTGGACGTGACATAAGGCGTGATGCCCTGACGGGCGATCTGGCTGTTGATCGAGCAGACATTGATGATCTTGCCGCGCCGGCGCGGGATCATGAACCGCGCCACCGTGCGCCCGACCTTGAAGGCACCGGTGAGGTTGGTGCCGATGATCCGCTCCCAGTCGTCGGTCTCGACCGCTTCAAGCGGGCGGCGAAGATTGATGCCGCTGTTGTTGATCAGGATGTCGATCGGGCCGATCTCGCGTTCGACGGTCGCAATCGCATCGGTCAGAGTCGCTTCGTCGGTGACGTCGAAAGCGCACACGCTCGCGGTGATGCCTTCGGTGGCCAGCATCCTGGCGGTCTGAGCCAGCGCTTGAGGATCTCGGCCGTTGAGCACGACCCGCGCGCCCGAGCCTGCCAGCGCACGCGCCATCGCCAGGCCGATGCCACGTGATGAGCCGGTGATGAGCGCGATGCGCCCGGTCAGATCGAATAGGGGATGCACGATGGGTCGGTCCTCAGGCGCGGGCCGTCAACAGCGCTCAAGACGCCGGCGACGTAGAATCGGGGATGCCCGATCTTCTCGCGAATCTGAACGACCGACAACTTGCGGCGGTCACGCTGCCACCCCAACACGCGCTGATCCTTGCCGGCGCCGGCAGCGGCAAGACCCGCGTGCTCACCACCCGGATCGCCTGGCTGATCCAGACCGGCCAGCTCAGCCCGGCGGGTGTACTGGCAGTGACCTTCACCAACAAGGCTGCGCGCGAAATGACCGCGCGCCTGTCGGCGATGCTGCCGATCAATCCGCGCGGCATGTGGATCGGCACCTTTCACGGCCTGTGCAATCGCCTGCTGCGCGCTCACCATCGCGACGCTGCGCTGCCGCAGTCCTTTCAGATTCTCGATTCGGCCGACCAGCTCGCCGCCATCAAGCGCCTGCTCAAGGCGAGCAATGTCGACGATGAGAAGTATCCGCCACGCAATCTGCAGCACTTCATCAATGGCTCGAAAGAGGCCGGGCTGCGCGCGAAAGATGTCGATGTCACCGACGACTACAGCCGGCGTTTCGCCGAGCTCTATGCCGCCTACGACGCCCAGTGCCAGCGCGAGGGTGTGGTCGATTTCGCCGAACTCCTGCTGCGCTCCTATGAACTTCTCGAGCGTCACACCCTGCTGCGTGATCACTACCGCGCCCGCTTCTCGCACATCCTGATCGACGAGTTCCAGGACACCAACATCCTGCAATACAAGTGGATCAAGCAGCTTGCCGGGCCCGCCTCATCGGTTTTTGCAGTGGGCGACGACGACCAGTCGATCTATGCATTTCGGGGGGCAAACGTGGGCAATATGGCGGCCTTCGAGCATGAGTTTCGCGTGCCCAATCTGATCAAGCTCGAGCAGAACTACCGCTCTCATGCCCACATTCTCGAATGCGCCAATCAGCTGATCCGTCGCAACGGCAGCCGCCTGGGCAAGGAACTCTGGACCGACGCCGGTGCCGGCGAGCCGGTACGGGTTTTCGAGGCGGTGAGCGATGGTCAGGAAGCACAGTGGCTGATCGAGGAGGCCCGCAGCCTGATTGCCGAGGGCTGGCTGCGCAACGACATGGCCATCCTCTATCGCTCGAATGCGCAGTCGCGTGTGCTCGAGCATGCCCTCTTTTCGGCTGGCATCCCTTACCGGGTGTATGGCGGCCTGCGATTTTTCGAGCGGGCCGAAGTCAAGCATGCCCTGGCCTATTTGCGGCTGATGGAAAACCCGGCCGATGACACCGCCTTCCTGAGGGTGGTGAACTTTCCGGCCCGCGGTATCGGTGCGCGTTCAGTCGAACAGTTGCAGGATGCCGCACGTGCGGCCGACAGCAGCCTGTATGCCGCGACCTCGGTGCTCAAGACCGGGGCTGCTTCCGGCAAGATGCTGGGCTTCGTGGGGTTGATCGAGCGGCTTCGCAATGAGACCCGAAGCATGACCCTGCCCGAGACGGTCGAGCATGTGGTTGAGCGAAGCGGGCTGATCCTGCATTACCAGACCGACAAGGAAGGTCAGGACCGCATCGAGAATCTGCGTGAACTGGTCAATGCCGCGGCGGGTTTTCTCTCCGAGCAGGGCGTGGGCCAGGATGTGCCGGCCAATCTGGGCGTCGCCTCGAACGCGGCGCCTGATAACGCTGCGCCGCAGCCCTTGATGGTGGAAGCGTCTGACTCCCTGTTCGATCTGCCGTCGGCCACGGCCGGCCCGCAAACCGATGGCGTGGATGATGGCGTGATCGATGGCGATGCCTTCATCCAGGCCACGCCCCTTGCATCGTTTCTGGCCCATGCCTCGCTAGAGGCCGGCGAAAACCAGGCCGGCGAAGGGTCGGACGCGATGCAGCTGATGACGGTTCATGCGGCCAAGGGCCTTGAGTTTGATGCGGTCTTCATTACCGGACTGGAGGAAGGTCTGTTCCCTCACGAGAACTCGGCCCAGGAAGTCGCTGGCCTCGAGGAGGAGCGTCGCCTGATGTATGTCGCGATCACCAGGGCTCGCAAGCGTCTTTACCTGTCGTTTTCGCAGACCCGCATGCTGCACGGTCAGACCCGCTACAACGTGCGTTCGCGTTTCCTCGAAGAGCTGCCCGAAGACAATCTCAAGTGGCTCACCCCCAGGGCCGGCGCTCCGCGCCCCTCCTGGGGTGGGCACGGTGGCTATGGTGCTTACGGTGAGCGCAGCGGCTCGGCCGGGCAGGGCGCTTCGCGCTACGCCCTTGAAGCGCCGCCGCCCTCACCCTGGGCGGCGAACGATGCCCGGGTCGCGGCGAAATTCGATCGCGGTCTGTCCTGGCGCATCGGTCAGACGGTGGCGCATGCAAAGTTCGGTGAAGGCGTGATCCTCGGCATCGAAGGCAGCGGTTCGGATGCCCGCGTGCAGGTCAACTTCGGGCGACAGGGCGTCAAATGGCTGGCGTTGTCGGTGGCGCGTCTTGAGGCGGTGAACTGAAGCCAGCTTCGACGATCAGGTCACGATAGACCGGCCAGAACGAGCAGTAGAGCGCGCCCAGCATCGCCAGAGACACCGGCGTGAGCAGCAGCGTCAGCAGCGAATCGTTCATCACAAGCTTGAGCATCTGAAGCAGCATCGACCAGGCGACCGCGATCGCAAACCATCCCAGCATGTAGACCAGGAACGGCCAGCGGTTTCGCCAGACCGCGACCAGGCTGTAAAAGAGCGCCTTCACCGGCGACAGGCCATGCCAGGCCACGAAGATCGGGGCAAACCACATCGCCATCTGTACCGGCGCATAGAGCAGACCGAAGATTGCTGCCGAATAGACCACTCCGGAGCCGATGCCGCCCTGATCCTCGGTGCCTGTGGCACCGGTGGCGATCCGGAAAAGCGTGCCGCCGTCGGCCAGCATCGAGGCGGCCAGCACGCCGACAGTGAGGACGCAGTTGATCGCGCCAAGAATCAGCAGCGGCTTGATGTGGCGGCCCTTGTCGTTCTTGAAGCCTGAAAAGAGCATCAGTGGCGTGATCCGTTTGCCGGCCTGCGAATCACGCACTGCCTGCATGAAGCCGACCGACAGGATCGGCGTGATCACCAGCGGGGCGAAGCCGCCGACCAGCGGAATGATGGTGGGCAGCACCAGCGACAGGACAAACAGCGTTGTGAGTCCGATCACCGCCACCGGCTGCCCGATCAGCAGCTTCAGCCCTTCGGTCACCCAGCGCCAGCCTTCGGACGCTGCCGCGCGCCTCACCTGCATGCGTCGGCTCCCTGCAAGTTGCGGGTGCCATGGCCACTGTCGGCACTCGCGGCGCGATCGCGCAGGATGCGTTCGAAATGGGTCGGGTCCTTGGGCGTCAGTTTTTCGGCCGGGCGCGGCAGATGCAGATCATGCAGACGCGACAGCCAGAAGCGCAGTGCGGCCGCGCGCAGCATCAGCGGCCAGGCAGCATGTTCGATTTCGAGCAGAGGCCGCTCGTCCTCATAGGCCTTCAGCATCGCCGCCAGCCGTGGGGGGTCGAAGGCACCGTTTGCGTCATTGATGCACCAGTCGTTGCAGGTCACTGCGAGGTCGAAAATCCAGGTGTCGACGCCTGCGAAATAGAAGTCGATCACGCCGCCGAGTGTCTCGCCTTCGAAGAGCACATTGTCGCGAAACAGATCGGCATGGACCGCACTGCGCGGCAGATCGCGACAGTCGTCGGTCTGTGCGAAGGCCTTTTGAAGGGCGAGTTCGCGCTTCAGCAGTTCGGCCTGTGCTGGCGTCAGAAAGGGCATTACCTCGGGTGCGGCTTTTTCCCACCAGGACAGTCCGCGCGCATTCGGTTCGGTGCCGGGGTAGTCACGCGCGGCAAGGTGCATCCTGGCCAGCAAGCGGCCCACCGCCACGCATTGGGACACGACTGGTTGTATGACGCCCGAGCCTCGCAGCCGGGTGACCAGTGCGGCAGGACGGCCGGCAAGCGTGGAATGCAGGCCGCCGTGCCGGTCGGTGACAGGATCGGGGCAGGCAATGCCACGCGACGCAAGATGGCGCATCAGTTCGAGATAGAAGGGCAGCTTGTCGGCTGACAGGCGCTCAAAGAGCGTGAGCACCCAGCGTCCTGCATCGGTATCGACGAAGAAGTTGCTGTTCTCGATGCCCGATGCGATGCCCTCGAAATCCTCCAGAGCGCCGACCGGGTAGTGAGCGAGCCAGGATTCGAGCTGATGCCGGGAAACAGGGGTAAACACAGCCATGGTGGTCGAGTTTACCGTGCCCGGGGCAAAGCTGCTTCAGAGGTAGAGTGTTGCTTCGCGTTCCTGCTTCGTGGCATAGAAGCCGCGTGCCTGATAGAAGTCGAAAATCGCATCGACCACTTCCTTCGGATCATCGATCACCCGGATCAGGTCGACGTCGGCTGCCGAGATCATGCCTTCGCTGACCAGCGTGCCGCGCATCCAGTCGATCAGCCCCTGCCAGAAGCTCGTACCCATCAGGATCACCGGAATGGGCCGGCCCATTTTGGTCTGAATCAGGGTCAGCACTTCCATGAGTTCGTCGAGCGTTCCGAAGCCGCCGGGGGTGGCAATGAAGGCGCTGGCGTATTTCGCAAACGCCACTTTGCGGGCAAAGAAATGCCGGAAGTTCAGCGAGATGTCCTGGTAGGGATTGCCGCCGGTTTCATGCGGCAGCGTGATGTTCAGGCCAACCGAGACCGAGCGGCCTTCGAATGCGCCCTTGTTGGCCGCCTCCATGATGCCGGGGCCGCCGCCCGAAATCACCGCAAAGCCGGCATCCGACAGCATGCGCGAGACTTCGAGCGTGCGCTCGTACCAGGGCATGCCGGCCTTGATGCGGGCGCTGCCGAAGATCGAGACCGCGGGTCGGATGTCGGCGAGCTTCTCGGTGGCCTCGACGAACTCTGAGATAATTCCGAGTACTTGCCAGGAACCGCGGGCCTTGACCGCATTCGAGCGTTCCGGCTGCGCAATCGACCGCAGATGCGGCACTTTCTTTCGGATCGTCATGTCTGAGCCCATGCTGTTGCTGGTTGACGGGTCGAGCTACCTGTATCGCGCGTTTCATGCGCTGCCCGATTTGAGAAGCAAGGCGGGCGAGCCCACCGGTGCTTTGTATGGCATGGCCGCGATGCTACGGCGGCTGAGGGTTGAGGGCAATCCGGCCGGCGATGCACGGTATGGTGCTGTTGTCTTTGATGCGCCGGGCAAAACCTTCCGGGACGACCTCTATCCCGAGTACAAAGCCAATCGCGCCTCGATGCCCGAGGACCTGCGGGCGCAGATCGAGCCGATCCATCGCATGGTGCGCGCCATGGGCTGGCCGCTGCTGATGGTCGCGGGCATCGAGGCCGATGACGTGATCGGCACCCTCACCGAACGCGCCTGGCGGCAGGGCTTGCGAACCGTGGTCTCAACCGGCGACAAGGACCTCGCTCAACTGGTCAACCCGCATGTCGAGCTGATCAACACCATGACCCGCGACAATGCCCCGCCCGAGCGGCTCGACCATGACGGTGTGCTGGCGCGCTTCGGTGTGCCCCCCGAGCGCATCATCGACTGGCTCTCGCTGGTCGGCGATACCGTCGACAATGTGCCGGGCGTGACCAAGGTCGGCCCCAAGACCGCGGTGAAATGGCTGCAGCAGTACGGCTCGCTCGACGGCGTGATTGAGCATGCCGCCGACATTGGTGGCGTGGTTGGTGAAAACCTGCGCGCCGCACTCGGATGGCTGCCTACTGCCCGTGCACTGGTCACGATCAAGACCGACTGCGATCTGACCGACAGTGTCAGCTCGATCGAAGGCAGCCTGTCGCTGTATCCCGAAAACGACCCGGAGCTGCGCGATATCTTTGCGCGCTACGACATGCGCAGCATGCTGCGCGAGGTTGAGCAGCGCATGGGCGTCGAGGGTGCGGCAAGCGCACGAATCTCGGCCTCGCCCGCCTCGGTTGCTGACGATCCGCTGCAGGCGGCCGGTGGATCCGCACCGTCTGAACCGTCCGACCCGGCGCCGCCGGCCGCGCCGCTGATACTCGACTACGACACCGTGCTCGACCAGGCCGCACTCGAACGCTGGATCGCGCTGATCGAGGCTGCACCACTCACCGCCTTCGACACCGAGACCACCTCGCTCGACCCGATGGCGGCCGAACTGGTTGGCGTGTCGCTGTCGGTCGAGCCGGGCCGGGCCTGCTACATCCCGCTTGCCCATCGCTATGCCGGTGCGCCCGATCAGCTCGATCGCACGCGCGTGCTGGAGCGCCTGCGTACCTGGCTCGAAAGCCCTGTGCATTTCAAGGTCGGTCAGAACCTCAAGTACGACATGCATGTACTGGCCAACCATGGCATTCGCCTTGCCGGTGTGCAGCACGACACCATGCTCGAGTCCTATGTCCTTGAGGCTCATCGTACCCACGGCATGGATGCGCTCGCGCTTCGCCATCTCGAGCGGCGCACGATCTCCTATGAAGAAGTCGCCGGCAAGGGCGCCGCGCAGATCGGCTTCGAGCAGGTCGGCATCGAGCAAGCCGCCCGCTATGCTGCCGAAGATGCCGAGGTCACGATGCATCTGCATCAGGTGCTCTTTCCGCGCATCGAGGCCGCCCCCACGCTGCTCGACGTTTATCGCCGCATCGAGATTCCGGCTGCGGTGGTGTTGCACAAGATGGAACGCCACGGCGTGCTGATCGACTCGCCCACGCTTGCTGCCCAGTCGGACGCACTCGGCGCCCGGATGCTCGATCTGGAGCAGCGCGCCCATGAAGCGGCCGGTCAGCCTTTCAACCTCAATTCACCCAAGCAGCTTGGCGAGATCCTGTTTGAAAAGCTCGGCTTGCCGGTGGTCAAGAAGACCGCGAGTGGCGCACCGTCGACCGATGAAGACGTGCTCGAAAAACTCTCGCAGGATTACCCGCTGCCCAAGCTGCTGATCGAATATCGCGGCTGCGCCAAGCTCAAGTCCACCTACACCGACAAGCTGCCGCGCATGGTCAATCCTCGCACCGGGCGCGTGCACACCAGCTATTCGCAGGCCACCGCGGTCACCGGTCGGCTGTCGTCGACCGATCCCAATCTGCAGAACATCCCGATCCGCACGGTCGACGGCCGGCGCATCCGCGAAGCCTTCATCGCGCCGGCTGGCAGCCTGATCGTGTCGGCCGACTATTCGCAGATCGAATTGCGGATCATGGCTCACCTGTCGGGCGACCCCAACCTGCTCAAGGCCTTCTCGCAGGGGCTCGATGTGCACCGGGCCACCGCTTCAGAGGTCTTTGGTGTCAGCCCGGATGAAGTCAGCAGCGAGCAGCGCCGCTATGCCAAGACCATCAATTTCGGGCTGATCTATGGCATGAGCGCGTTCGGGCTGGCGGCGCAGCTCGGCATCGAGCGCGATGCGGCCAAAAACTGGATCGAGCGTTACTTCACCCGCTATCCGGGTGTGGCCAACTACATGGAAAGCACGCGTTCGCAGGCCAAGGCGCAAGGTTATGTCGAGACTGTTCTGGGCAGGCGACTGTGGCTGCCCGAGATCAATTCGCCCAATGGCCCGCGGCGCGGTGCCGCTGAGCGTCAGGCGATCAATGCGCCGCTGCAAGGCACGGCGGCCGACATCATCAAGCTCGCGATGATTGCGGTGCAGGGCTGGATCGAGGCGAGCAAGGTCGGCTCGCGGCTGATCATGCAGGTGCACGATGAGCTGGTGCTCGAGGTGCCTGAGGCTGAGCTGGATCTGGTGAAGGTCGAGTTGCCGCGGCTCATGGCCGGGGTGCTCGATCTGGCGGTGCCGCTGCTGGCGGAGGTGGGGGCGGGGGTGAATTGGGAGCAGGCGCACTGAGGGGTTGTTGGCGCTTGGTGCCATTGGATTGGTGCGATCGCGTCACGCTGTTGCGTGACGCCGGTGCGTGACGCCGGTGCGGGGCAGACGCCCCTCGCTGCGCCGCGCACCACCGGCAGGCCGGGGGTGCCCGCAGGCCACCACCAGCCATCGGGCCGCGGTCCGAACTCGCCCCTTCGGGGCTCAGACAGCGGACCGCTATCGGTCAGCCAGGGCTGACCGATCCCGATGACCGGCGGTGACCTGCGGTGCGCGGCGAGGCTTCGGGGCGCCTGCCCCGCACCGGCGTCAGGCGTGATGGGTTTGCGTGCGCGCTTGGTGCTTTTTCCGCCGCTGGTAGACACCGACAAATCCCAAGCCAGCCAGCATCATGATGCAAGCCTCCGGCCCAGGCACGGGTGCCATCACGACGAGCAGAGAACCTGCATCGAACAGGGCTCCCCCGGTCTGGTCCTGTTCTGCCACCAGGTAGATGACGCCCTTCTCATCGACGGTCACGCCCTCGAAGTTATTGTTGGGCGAGATGTTGCTCAGGTCGATGAAGCTGAGTGTTTGTCCGGAACGGGTGACTTCAAGCAGCTTTCTCGAGCCCAGGCTGAGCACCAGCAGGTTATCGGCAGCAGCCGTCCCGGTGAGGCCATCGATCGGAGACAAGGTCTGGATATCCGCCAGCGTCGACACGCCCATCAACGCAGGATTGAACAGGTTCACCATGCCAGAGGTGCCGCCCGCACCAGTCGCAAAAGTCAGGGCTCCTGCCAGAACGTCCTGCGGGCTTTGCTGCTTGATCGAAACAAAGCTGCCAGAGCCGCGCGGATCGTAGCTGATGCCTTCCAGACCGACGTTACCGGCATTGCCTCCGATCGATACGAAGGGGGCATCGGCCAGATTGACAGTGCCACCGGCTACGTAATTGAACCTGAAGGCGTCTTGCAGACGCTCGTCTACAACGACCAGGACACCGCCGCCAAGGTAGGTCAGGCCTTCAGAATCACGGTGGGTGCTGGTGGTGGGCCAGCCCAAGTTGGACCCGCCGCTGAAGGTCATGCTGCCGATCGTCTGGCCGGTGCGCGAAATCTCGATCACGCCGGTGCCTTCATCGCCAACAAAAAACAGCGTTCCCAGCTTGCCGGTGAAAGGATCAATACGGTCGCGTGCGTAAGTGACTGCAGAGGCTTCGAGGCCGGACAGCCCACCACTTGCACCGTTGAACCGGTCGAGCGTGTACGTCCCGGTGACCGAATAGTTCGACAGATTCAGGGAGGTTTGCGCTTGTGCTGAAATCGAGCACGCCGCCGCGGCGGCAAGGATCAAATGCTTGAGTTTCATGTTGGGCCGGCGCCGGAGTCAGTTCTTGTTGCGTTTGCGGGCAATCGCACCAGCCAGCGCCAAGCCAGCCAGCATGAATGCGTAGCTCTCGGGACCAGGAACAGCAGCGATCAAGCCGGGCGAACCGATCTCGGCGGTGTCATTCAGGGCGACGAAAGCGCCATTGGTGCCGACCTCGCTCAAGAGTGTGATCGTTGCATTGTTCAGGCCGGCAGCGTTGTCGAAGGTCTGGTAGGGCGAGGTCGCGTCCGACGCGCCGAACGTCACCTTTGCCTGAATTGCGCCTGAGCCGTCGAAGACAGTGACCGCGTCGCCGCTTGTGGACAACCCGAGGCCGTTGCCGGTGTAGGAACCAAGCCTGGGGCCGCCGCTTGTGTCAAACCAGGTGCTCAGAAAGGACGCGCTGACCGTGGTCGGTGAATTCGTTTCAAGAAAAATCACTGATTCGCCGGGCGCGATGCTGGAGATGCCGGTCAACGCCGCGGCTACGGCAAAGGAGCTCGAACTGTCGTCAAACTTCCAGCCGCTGATGCTGACCGCAGCGCTGCCGGTGTTGGTCAATTCGAACCAGTCGGCGAGATAAGGACTGTTTGCGCTGCCCCACGGGGCCACTTCAGTGATCCGGACGGTTTGCGCGAATGCCGGCAAGGCGGTTGCCGACACAGCAGCCGTGACAACTGCAGCCAGGACGAGTCTATTGAAGGGCATCATGATCTCCGGACAGGGACGAGAGCGATAGACGGATGATCGAGAGGGTGCCCCGACCATTTCTCGGGTCAGCTTATGTCTGTCGTATTGCAGCAGGCGACACAAAAAGGGCCTCGCCGTCAGTCATAAAGGACTATCGCGACTCATTACCCGGACGGCGGCAGACGCTCAGCCCTGATGGTGCCGCTTCCTGAAAATCTGCGGCAGCGCCCGCCATCGCGGTGCATCCGCGAGTGACTCCAGCATGATCGGTAGACTCTGGCGCCAGTTCGGGGCCTTGTCAGGGCTGCCGGGCAGATTGGGCTGACGCGCGAGGCCGGCGACATCTTCCATCT
Organism: Burkholderiales bacterium; assembly: GCA_026399875.1. Taxonomy (GTDB): domain Bacteria; phylum Pseudomonadota; class Gammaproteobacteria; order Burkholderiales; family Burkholderiaceae_E; genus UBA4615. Next base: position 16,220 of record JAPLQF010000019.1, read on the forward strand.
GAACGATCGCCAGCCGACACGACGACACCGCGAGCCAGCGGTGCAGGCGGTCGACCAGATCATCGCCTCGGATGCCCTGTCGGGTCAGACCGGATTGGATCTGCGCAACATCCCATGCTCTGTGCGATCGCTCGCGCTCACCGGCATGAAGATCAATTGAGCCATTGCCAACGCGCTCATCGATATCGAGGCCGGCGACCCAGCCGTCGATGGTCGGCAGGTCATGCGTGCTGGCGCAGACCGCTGCCAGTGGCGGCAGGCGTCTGGAGTCGGTCAGACGACCTTCGGCATCGCGCTCGAACCAGGCGACCTTGTAGGACAGCACCGCCGCGCAGGCCAGTCGCTCGCGCAGGCCGTGGCGTACCGTGCCAAGGTCTTCGCCGATGACAAGGCAGTGGTTCTCGACGCTGTGGGTGGCCACGACCTGAAGGAGTTCTTCGAGGGGATAAGCCACATAGGCGCCATCGGCCGATCGCCCGCTGCGCGGCACCCAGAACTGGCGCTCGAGTGCCATGACATGGTCGATGCGCAGGCCGCCCGCGCCACGCATGGTTGCCTGAAGCAGCGCCGCGATCGGCGCATGCGCCTTGTCTGCCAGCGCATCGGGGCGCCAGGGCGGCAGGCCCCAGGCCTGGCCCTCCGGGCAGATCGGGTCGGGTGGCGCGCCGATTTCGAAGCCGCCATCGATCAGGTCCTGCTGCGCCCAGGCGTCGGCGCCAACCGCGTCGGTTCCGACCGCGAGGTCGGCGATCGGGCCGATCGAGGCGCCGAGCTTGCGGGTGCGATTGCCGGCTTCTTGCCACTGGCTGTCGGCAAGCCACTGCACGAAGGCATGAAAGGCCAGTCGCGGCGCATTTGCAATCTCGAACGCCCGGACCTCGGCCGAGTCGATCTTCGCCAGGGTGGCTGGCCACTCGCGCCAGTTGGCCACACCGGTGTGTTCGGCGATGGCTTCGAAAAGCAGATGGCTGCGCAGCCGCTCGCCGTTGGTCTGCCGCCAGCGCTTGAACTCGCTTTGATCAGCCTTGGGATCATTGAAGTCGAGCCACAGTTGCTCAAAGCCCTGGCGCTTGAGTGCGAGCACTGCCGGATAGTCGATCAGGCGCGCCGACCGGACCGTGGCCAGCACCGTGCGCGTGTTGCGATCGAGCAGCCAGGCATCAAAGCGCGGGGTGTCGAATCGCTCGGCCGCCTTGGGCAGCGAGACGAACAGCGGATTGAGGGCGAGCCGGCTTGAAGGCGAATAGGGCGAGCCGCGATCGGGCCAGCCCATCGAGGGCGCATGCAGTGGCGACACCAGAATGCCGGAGGCACCGATGCCTGCAGCCATTTCGCCCAGGCGCGCCAGATCGTCGAAGTCGCCAATGCCCCAGCTCTGCTTCGATTGCAGGCCGTAAAGCTGTACCGACAGCGCCCAGGCGCCAGCTTCGCGGGTCATCACCGGCGGCAGCCAGCAGCGCGGCGCGGTGCGATAGAGCACGGCCTGCGAGATGGCCGAGGCGGGAGAGATGGCCGAGGCGGGAGAGATCGTCGAGGCCGTGTCCCCTGCTCGATCGAGCCGGATGCTGCCATGGCCAAGCGTCAGCGCCCCGGGCAGCACGACGCGATGGCGAACATGCTTGCGACCATCGACGGTGCGGGCTTCGATTGCCTCTGTCTGATCGAGTTTCAGCCGGATCGGCTCGCCACCGATTGCGGGTGAGTTGTCGATCACGAGTTCGAGCTCGCCGGCTTGTGTGTCGCCGCTCTCATCAAGGACGAATTCGATCGCCTGCTCGGTCTCGTCGGCGGCAATAAACGACACCTTGGGCAGGCCGATGCGCCAACGCCGCAGTTCGGCTGACGCGATCGAGCCCGATGCGCACAGCACCACCGCCGGGCCATCGATCGTGATCATCCCTGATTGAGGCACGCGCAGTTCGGCGGAATCGCTCGCAGTGGCCTGCGCGGATTCGTGCGCTGTATCGCGCGCCGTGTCGAGCAGGCAGACCCAGCCGCCTTCATCGACCCATTCGGGCAACTGAAAGCGGGTGGGGCCGAAGCCCGGCGACATCGCGATCCAGACCCGGTCGTGTTGCGCGCCGGGCTCGGGCTTGCCGGCATCGAGCAGCATGGCCAGTGCGCGCTGATCGGGGTTGTGCCAGTCGCTGCTCGCCATCGGCAGGCCGTCGGGCGCTCGGCTCGCAGACAGGGCAGTGCCGCCCTCAATCGGGAAAGTGTGGCGATCAGTGGCCGCAGGTCGGCATCGGCCAGCAGCGAGGTGATCGGCTCGGATGCTGCATCGGTCGGCGGCTGCAGCGCCTTCGCTTCAAGCGCGCCCGGTGACGAGCCGCTGCCTGATTGATCTGGCCAGTGCAGCCATGTCAGGGGGCTGTCATGGCAGTAGGCATTGTTGTTGCCGAACTGGCTCGCCCCGAACTCGTCGCCCGCCCGCAGCATCGGCACGCCGCGCGAGAGCATGAGCGCGGCCATCATGGCCCGTGCGCGCCTTGATCTGTGCGTGAGCGCCGACGCATCGGTCGTCGGCCCCTGCACTCCGCAGTCGTCGCTATGATCGTTGTGCGTGCCGTCGCGATTGTGTTCGCCGTTGGCGAGATTCTGTCGATGCCGGTACGACACCAGATCGGCCAGGGTCATGCCGTCGTGCGCGGTGATGAAATTGATGCTCGCAGACGGATTGCGACCGCTGTGGCCAAAAAGATCGCTCGAGCCGGCAAGCCGCGTGGCCAGCGCGCCCGTCCGGTCCGGGTCGCCTCGCCAGAAACGACGCTGATCGTCGCGAAAGCGATCATTCCATTCAGACCAGCCGGGCGCAAAGCCGCCGACAAAATGCCCCTCGCAGTCCCAGGCCTCGGCGATCAGCTTGCGCCGAGACAGCACCGGGTCGCGATGCACCTCGGCCAGCCAGGGCAGGTCGCGATCGAGATGCCCTTCGGCGTTGCGTGCGATCGCGCTGGCCAGATCGAAGCGAAACCCATCGACACCGACTTCATCGGCCCAGAAACGCAGCGCATCGGTGATCAGCCGGCCAACCTCGGGGCGATGCGCGGCAAGCGTGTTGCCGCAGCCGCTCAGATTGCGATAGCCCCCGGGCCGATGCGAATCGGCGAGGTAATAGGAGGCATTGTCGAGCCCGCGCAGTGACAGCGTCGGGCCGCGCTCGTCGCCTTCGCCGGTGTGATTGAAGACCACATCCAGAATCACCTCGATGCCGGCGCCATGCAGCCGTTCGATCGCATCGACCATGGCTGACAGGCCACCTGGCCCGGCAAGCGAAGGCTGCATCGCAAAAAACGCGATCGGGTTGTAGCCCCAGTAGTTGGTGAGGCCCCGCTGCGTCAGGTGCAGCTCGTCGAGCCAGGCGGCCACCGGCAGCAATTCGACCGCGGTGATGCCCAGGCGCTTCAGATGCGCAATCGAAGCCGGTTGCGCAAGGCCGGCAATCGTGCCGCGAAGTTCGCGGGCAATGCCGGGATGCTGCTCGCTGTAGCCGCGCACATGCATCTCATAGAGCACGGTTTCGCCCCAGGGGCGAGCGGGCGAGGGCAGGCGGTTGGCCAGACCGATCGGACCGGACACCCGGCACTTCGGCACGAAGGGCGCGCTGTCGCGATGATCGAAGGAATGGCAGCCCTCGGGATGATCGGCCTTAAACCCAAGCACCGCGTCATGCCACTGGAAGCGGCCGACCAGCTCTCGGGCATAAGGGTCGATCAGCAGCTTGTTGGGATTGAAGCGATGCCCGTCATCCGGGGCATAAGGGCCGTGGGCGCGAAGGCCATAGACCATCCCGGGCTGCGCTTTCGGCACGAATCCGTGAAAGACATCGCCGGTGCGGCCTGGCAAGTGAAGGCGCGCGATTTCCTTCTTGCCGGCGGCATCGAACAGACACAGCTCGATGCGTTCGGCGTTGTGCGACCAGACCGCGACATTGACGCCATCGCCCTGGACATGAGCGCCGAGTTTTTCGGGGCTGCCGATTTCCATCGATGTCATCGCGCGGCTTTCAGTACCAGGGCAGCCAGTGGTGGCAGACGCAGGCTGACCGAGGCCGGCCAGTGACGCCACGGGATACTGTCGGCATGCACCGCGCCGAAGTTGCCGATGCCGCTGCCGCCATGCTCAAGCGCATCCGAGTTCAGGATTTCGGCCCAGCGACCGGCGCGCGGCAGGCCGATGCGATAGCCATCGCGCACCACTGGCGTGAAGTTGCAGATCACCACGACGTCTTCGTCTTCGGTGTCACCCCGCCGCACCCAGGCCAGAATGCTGTGCGGTGCGTCGTCGCAATCGATCCATTCGAAGCCGCGTGCTTCGCAATCGAATCGGTGCAATGCCGGCAGCGTGGTGTAGAGGCGGTTGAGGCTGCGCAGCACCGACTGCAGGCCGTGGTGGCGGGCGCCGTTCACAGCGTCGCCCAGGACGAACCAGTCGAGCTCGCGATCGTGGTCCCATTCGCGCCACTGACCGAATTCGCCGCCCATGAAAAGCAGTTTTTTCCCAGGCTGCAGCCACATGTAGGCCAGGTAGAGCCGCAGGTTGGCAAAGCGTTGCCAGTCGTCGCCGGGCATCTTGTCGAGCAGCGCGCGCTTGCCGTGCACCACTTCGTCATGCGACAGCGGCATCACGAAATTTTCGGTGAAGGCATAGAGCAGCCCGAAGGTCAGGCGCTGATGGTGCCAGGGGCGATGAACCGGGTTCTGGGCCATATAGGCCAGGGTGTCGTTCATCCAGCCCATATTCCACTTGTAGCCGAATCCCAGGCCGCCCACCCAGGTCGGTTGCGAGACTCCCGGCCAGGAGGTCGACTCTTCGGCGAGGGTGATCGCACCGGTCGATTCTTCGTAGACCTTTTCGTTCAGCCGCCGCAGGAAGGCCACCGCTTCGAGGTTCTGATTGCCGCCATGGATGTTGGGTCGCCACTGCCCGGGCTCGCGGTCGTAGTCGAGGTAGAGCATCGAGGCCACCGCATCGACTCTCAGGCCGTCGATATGAAACTCATGCAGCCAGAACAAGGCGTTGGCGATCAGGAAGTTGGTGACCTCGCGCCGTCCGAAGTCATAGACCAGCGTGCCCCAGCCGGCATGTCGGCCAATGCGGGCGTCGGCATATTCATAGAGCGGCGTGCCGTCGAAATTGGCCAGGCCGTGGTCGTCACCGGGAAAGTGCGCCGGTACCCAATCGAGAATCACCCCCAGGCCCTCGGCATGGGCGCGGTCGACGAAAGCCCGAAAGTCGTCCGGGTCGCCCCAGCGGCTGCTCGGTGCATAAAGCGCTGTCGGCTGATAGCCCCATGAGCCGCCGAAAGGATGCTCCGAGACCGGCAGCAGTTCAAGATGGGTGAAGCCCATCGACCGGGCATAGGGCACCAGGGTGTCGGCAAGCTCGCGATAGCTGAGCGGGCTGCCATCGGAGTGGTGGCGCCAGGACCCGAGATGGACTTCATAGATCGCCATCGGCGCATCGCGTGACTGCTGTTGCGGGCGCTTTGCGAGCCAGTCGGCATCGGTCCAGGAAAAGTTCGCGTCATGGCGCACGCGCGAAGCGGTGGCGGGCGGTGCTTCGGTCCAGCGGGCATAGGGATCGCTCTTGAACTGGCGTCCGCCACTGCCGGTCAGAATGTCGAACTTGTAGTGCGCGCCATGCTCGACGCCCGGCACGAAAAGCTCAAAGATGCCCACTTCAGCGCGCCGGCGCATCGGATGCACCCGTCGGTCCCAGCGGTTGAAGTCGCCGATCACGCTGACGCATTGCGCATTCGGCGCCCAGACCGCAAAGGCGGTGCCGCTCACCCCATCGATGATGCGCGGATGAGCACCGAGCACCTGCCAGGCGCGCCAGTGATTGCCCTGCGCGAGCAGGTGCAGGTCGAGCTCCCCGAGCAGCAGGCCGAATCGATAAGGATCATCAATGAGGTCGGTGCGGCCAGAATCGGCCGCGCCCCGATCGATGGCGAGCCGATAGGCAAAGGCGCCATCGGGTGCGGCGACCGGGCCGGCAAAGATGTCGGAGTGCAGGCGTGCAAGGCGACCGCGGGAGTGGCCATCAAGGTCGATGACCTCCACACCATGTGCATCCGGCACCAGACAGGCGACCTGAAATCGGCCCGGATCGGGCTCGTGCAGCCCCAGAACCGAGAACGGGTCAGCGTGCGCTCCCGCTGCCAGGGCGTCGAGCGTGCCAGGATCGGTCAGGCTCGCAGCCCGTACAGCATCAGCCATCTTGCAGTGTCAGCGCAGGTAAGCCTCGGCCGCGTAGCGGCGCATCATGCGTTGGGTGTTGAAGTAGCAGGCCACTTTCGAGATTGCCTGCCCCATCATCCAGATCCAGCGCTCTCGATCATGATGGTACAGCGGCAGCACCACATTCTCGAGCTTGTTGTAGAGATCATTTTCGATCGGCTCGCCATGCGCCTCATCGGGTGGTGTCACGCCATCGCGTCCGATCGCCCAACCGGTGATGCCTTCGACGCAGGCCTCCAGCCACCAGCCGTCCAGCACGCTCAGGTTGAGCACGCCGTTGAGAGCCGCCTTCATTCCGCTGGTGCCGGAGGCTTCCATCGGCGGCGTCGGCGTGTTGAGCCAGACATCCACACCCGAGACCAGATGGCGTGCCAGATCGGTTTCGTAGTTGGGGACGAACACCACGGTGACCTCGGGCGCCAGTTCGCGGATGTGCTGATGGATTTTCTGGATCAGCACCTTGCCGGGCGCATCGCCCGGATGCGCCTTGCCGGCAATCACCACCTGGAATGGCAGGCCAGCATGGATCCGCTTGAGCCGGCCGAGGTCACTGAACAGCAGCTCGGGTCGCTTGTAGGCGGTCATCCGCCTGGCAAATCCGATCAGGGGCTTGTCGATATCAAGCAGGACATCGGTGCGGCGCGCCACCTGGGCAATCAGATCGGCCTTGGCCTGCTGGTGAATGGCCCAGAGTTTTTCACCGGGAAGCTGGTCGGCACGCACCATGATGTCCGGCTCATAGGCCCAGCCCGGCATCGATGCGTCAAACAGATCGGCCAGCGCCGGATAGGCCCAGGTCGGCAGGTGCACGCCGTTGGTGATTGCCCGGATGTCATAGCCCGGGAACATTCGGTGGGTGGTCAGGGCATGGCGCGTCGCCACGCCATTGACGAAGCCCGACAGATTGAGGGCCAGCCGTGTCATGTTGAGCGAATCGTCACCGGCCAGCAGCTTGACCTGATCGATGTCGATGTAATCACGCAGGACATGGCCGAACAGGCCGTAGTCGAATCGGTCGTGGCCGGCCTCGACCGGTGTGTGCGTGGTGAAGATGCAGGCGTCGTGGACCGGCGTGATCCTGAACTTCAGGCCGGCTGAGCCGGTATGGTTGGCGATCTGGTTTGGATTGCGCGGATAGCGGCGCAAAAGGTCGAGCGCCAGCAGTCCGGCATGGCCTTCGTTCAGATGATATTTGCGCACACTGAAGCCAAGCGCCTGCAGGATGCGCAGTCCGCCGATGCCAAGGATCGCTTCCTGTTTCAGACGGTATTCCGTGCCTGCGCCATAGAGCCGATCAGTGATCCGCCGGTCTTCGGGGTTGTTTTCATGCAGATCGGTATCGAGCAGCAGCACCGGAATGCGCGAACCGATCGGGCTCGAAACAACATGCAGCCAGGGTCTTACCCAGACTTCGTGGCCTTCGATCAGCAGTGCGACCTTGGCGCGCAGCGGTGCGGCGAAATCGGCCGGATTCCAGGGGTCTTCATGTTCGATCTGCCGGCCTTCGGAGTCGATCTCCTGGCGCAGGTAACCGCGACGGCTCAGCAGCGTGACGAAGACCATCGGCAGTCCGAGGTCGGCGCACGACCTGACGGTGTCGCCGGCCAGCACGCCCAGGCCGCCGCTGTAGGTGTGCATCTCCGGTCGAAGGGCGATCTCCATCGAAAAGTAGGCGATCCGAGTGTGGGCGAGGTAGGGCCCGATCGTCTGCGTCGATGGCGGATTGGCAAGGACGTCGTGATAGAGCACATGCATGAGGTCAGCTCTGAGGGAGCAGGCCTGCCAGGCGAGCGACCCGCCCGACATCAAGCCTGAGTTAGGATCGGACCGCTTCAAATGTGTGCGGCCTGTGACATGGCCGTTCAAGGCCCACAACCACCCTAGCAAAGGATGCCCGTATGGATGACCACCAGACTGCAGGACGGCATGAAGTGACGACTGATGCCGAGTTCGACTCCCTCGTTGGCACGGCGCCTCTGGGACGTCGCGGCTTCGTGGCAGGATCGCTCGGTGTCGGTTTCGCCGCCTCGGTCGCACCCACCGGCGCGCTGCTTGCCCAGACCATCACCACGACGGCCGACGGCCTGCGCACCGGTGAGGTCTTGATGCGCACCCGTGATGGCAAGGCGATTCCGGCCTATTTCGCCGCGCCTGCCAACCGAAACGGTGCGCCGATCATTCTGGTCGTGCAGGAGATCTTCGGCGTTCATGAGCACATCCGTGATGTCTGCCGCCGCTTTGCCCGTGAAGGCTGGCATGCGATGGCTCCCGAACTCTTTTTCCGCCAGGGCGATCCGTCCCAGTACCCCTCGATGGCGCAGATCAGCCAATCTCTGGTGCCGAGCGTGCCCGATGCGCAGGTGATGGCCGACCTCGATGCCGCCGCCGACTATGCCCATACCAATGGCGGTGACCGCAGCCGGCTCGGCATCACCGGCTTTTGCTGGGGTGGCCGAATCACCTGGCTCTATGCCGCCCACAATCCGCAGGTGAAAGCCGGGGTGGCCTGGTATGGCCGGTTGACCGGCACGCCCTCGGCGAATTTCCCGACCCAGCCCTATGACATCGCCGGCAAGCTCAACGCGCCGGTGCTCGGCCTTTATGGCGGCCAGGATGCCGGCATTCCGTTGGCCAATGTCGAGGAGATGAAGCGGCTGCTGGCTCAGGGCAACGAAAACTCGAAGAAATCCGAGTTCGTGGTCTATCCGGATGCGCCGCATGCCTTTAATGCCGATTACCGGCCGAGCTATCGCAAGGATGCCGCCGATGATGCAATGAAGCGCGCGGTCGCGTGGTTCCGTCGATTCGGCGTGGTCTGATCTGATCTGCGAGGCGGTTGCCGACTGCGGCGACCGCCCTGTGGTGCTCTACTGGTCGAGCGATGAGTAGACCGCCGTGCGAAGCACCGTGCGGTAGTGGCCGCTTTGCGAAGGGGCCTGCATCATCCAGACGGCGATCAGCCGTTCTTTCGGGTCGACCCAGAAATACGTGCCGGCGAAGCCACCCCAGTAGTAGTCGCCCGCGCTGCCGTATTGCGCCGATTCGCCGGTGCTCTTTCTCACCGCAACGCCCAGTCCGAAGCCATAGCCCGGGCCTGGCAGATAGACCGGGCCGCGAATATCGCCGGTATGGTCGCTGGTCATGTACTCGATGGTCTTTCGCGAGACGATGCGCACGCCATCGAGTTCGCCGCCATTGAGCATCATCTGCGCAAAGCGCAGGTAGTCGTCGGCGGTCGAGACCATTCCGCCGCCGCCCGACAGCAATGCCGGTACACGCGTCACGTCGAGCAGCCTGACCGGCTGCTTCGAATCGGGATCGACCGGGAAGGGCTCGGCAATTCGGCCCTGTTTGGCGGGCGGCACAGAAAAGCCGGTGTCGTTCATCTTCAGCGGGCGCAGGATGCGATCGGCGAGGAAGGCGTCGAGGGTCTGACCCGAGACGCGCTCGATCAGCGCGCCCAGCACATCGGTCGAGACGCTGTAATCCCAGGTGCTGCCCGGAACCGACGACAAGGGCAGGGTGCCCAGGCGCTTGATCATCTCGGCATTGTCGTAGGTGACGCCCGGCGAGCCCGGCGTGAGGCCGGCCTTCAGGTATTCACTCTTGACCGCCGATTTGCCGAATACACCATAAGTCAGGCCCGAGGTATGCCGCAGCAGATCCTGGACCGTCATTTCGCGAGTGGCGCTGACCAACTCGAGCGTCGGCTTGCCGTCAGGCCCGGTCTTTTCGATACCGACTTTCAGGTTTGCCATGGCCGGCAGGTGTCGCGAGACAGGGTCGGCAAGCTTGATCCGACCGTCTTCGACCAGGATCATGATCCCGATCGAGACGATGGGTTTGGTCATTGAATAGATCCGGAAGATCGCGTCGCGCGCCATCGGCTTGCCGGTCTGGGGGTTCTCGACGCCAATCGCCGCGGCCTTGACCATCTGGCCATCGCGTGAGACCAGCATCACCGCGCCCGGAATGCGTCCCGCCCGGGTATCGGCCTCGATGGTGCTGATGAAGCGGTCGAGTCTGGCGCTTGAGACGGTGCTGGCTGCAGTGCTGCCCGACATCGACGAGCCGGTCTTCATCGGCGCACAGGCGGTCGCGAGCAAGGCCGCGCCGATGACGCCACCGAGGACGACGGCCTTGATGGACCGCTCGGAAAGCCCGGCACGCAGCGGGCGCGACAGGTGTCGCCTATCAGACGCGAAGCGATGCTTGCTCATGCTGTCTCCGGATCAGGTGTTGTCTGGCGGGTCAGCCAAGGCTTGCTCGCACCGCACCGAGTGTAACCGTGCAGCTAAACTCACCGAAAAGCCGCTCGCCTCGCGAGCACCTCGGCGCGATGACGGCCACAGGCCCTCCTATCGTGCTCATTGCGGAGCGCACTATCCATGAAATCGACTTCTGATCTGACCGACTTCGGTCGACGCGACATGCTGCATCTGATTGGCGCCGCGGCCTGCCTGCCCGCGATGGCCGTGGCGCAGCAGCCTGATTGGCCGAGCCGGACCGTGAAGCTGATCGTGCCCTTCCCGCCGGGCAGCACGCCCGACGTGCTCGCCCGACTGATTGCCGATCGCCTGGCTGGCGCGCTGCGCCAGGCGGTCGTCGTCGACAACAAGGCCGGGGCGGGCGGCAACATCGGTACCGATGCGGTGGCCAAGGCCGCGCCCGACGGCTATACCGTGGGTGTCTCGATCACCGGGCCGCTGGTCAACAACACGGTGCTCTACAAGACCCTGCCCTACGATCCGTTTCGGGATCTGGCACCGGTCACGCTGGCGGCGGTCCAGCCCAATGTGCTGGCGGTCTCGACGGATCTCGGCGTGAGTTCGGTGCGCGAACTGATCGACCTGCTGCGGCGCAACCCGGGCAAGTACAACTATGCCTCGGTGGGGGCCGGCACCGTCTCGCATCTGTCGATGGAACTCATCAAGGCGCGAACCGGGACCTTCATCGTCCATGTTCCTTATAACGCCTCGCCGGCGGCAGTCATGTCGATCTTGCAGGCAGACACGCAGATGGCCTCACTCGCCCCGCTGGCGGTGATTCCCCAGGTCAAGGCCGGCAAGCTCAAGGCCCTCGCGGTGACGACCGGCGAGCGCTCGGTCTTCATGCCCGACGTGCCCACCTTTCGCGAAGCCGGCATTCCGGATATCGAAGCGACTGCCTGGATCGGCATCGTGGTGCCGGCCCGTACCCCGCAAGCGATCATTGACAGGCTCAACCGCGAAATCGTCGCGATCCTGAAGGATCCGCAAACCGTCGAGAAGCTGCGCGCGGTTTATATGGACCCGGTCGGCAACTCGCCGCAGGACTTTGCTGCATTCATGCAGGAAGAACTCAAGCGCTGGAAGCCGGTCATCGTGCGCAGCGGCGCCACGATCGACTGAGTGCCGCTCGCTATACTGACCGGCTGTCACATTTGCGGTGGTTCCTCTGACTCTTGCCTCGATCATTGCCGCAACCCTGCTCTCCGGGGTTGTCTCGGTCTGCGCTGCGGCCTGGTTGTCCTTCGGGGCCATGTCTTCACTCGTGCCCCGCATGGTCAGCCTGTCGGCAGGTGTCCTGCTTGGGGCTGCGGTGCTTCATCTGCTGCCCGAAGCGATCGAATCGGGTGCCGATCTTCACTCTCTGTGCTGGGCCCTGCTGATCGGACTGGTGGGCTTTTTCCTGCTTGAGAAGTCATCGGTCTTTCGGCACAGCCACCATCACGAATCCGACGGCCACGGACATGATCACGGCCATGATCGACGTGAAGCCGGCCCTGGCGGCACCCTGATTCTGGTTGGCGATGCGATTCACAATCTGGCCGACGGCGTCCTGATTGCAGCTGCGTTTCTGGCCGATGAGCGCCTTGGATGGCTCACGGCTGCCTCGATTGCCGCACATGAAATTCCCCAGGAAGTGGGCGACTTCATCGTGCTGATCAATGCCGGCTACTCACGCAAGCGCGCACTGCTCTTCAATGTGCTCGCGGGCCTGTCAGCGGTGCTGGGTGGCGTGGCCGGCTATTACTGGCTCGATTCGGCTCGGACTGCCTTGCCCTTCGTGCTGGTGCTGGCTGCCAGCAGTTTCATCTATATCGCGCTCGCCGATCTGGTTCCCGATATGCATCGCGAGCGTCAGCGAGGCGCATCTGCCCTGCAGATCGTGATGCTGTTCGTCGGTATTGCGCTGATTGCGCTATTGACGTCGCCGTTTCATACGCATTGAGTCGGCTGCACTGAGTCGGCTGCACTGAGTCGGCTGCACTGAGTCGGCTGCACTGAGTCGGTACTGAACTGAGGTGGCGCAGGCATTGCGCCTGCGCGGGTCAGCGTCAGGCCTGCGGGCCTGTGGCAACCGGCCGACCGGGGTCGGCGACCCACTCGCTCCAGGATCCGCCGTAGAGGGCCGCACCGGTCAGTCCGGCGTGCGTCATGGCCAGGATGTTGTGACAGGCGCTGACCCCTGAGCCGCAACTGTTGATCACATCGCCTGCATTGCGGCCGGCGAGCAGGGCTTCGAACTCGGCGCGCAGGAAGGGCGCCGGCTTGAAGCGGCCGTCCTCGCGAAGGTTCAGATTCCAGGGTCGGTTGAGCGAACCCGGGATGTGGCCGGCGACCGGGTCGATGGTCTCGTTTTCCCCGCGAAACCGGTCGGCTGCGCGCGCGTCGATCAGCACGCGCGAAGCGTTTGCGCTGGCTGCCGAAACCGTCGCAGCATCGACCAGGGTCGACAGGGGCGGGCGTGCCGACAGCCGACCGGCAGGGCGCACCGGGCCCGGTTCGGCCGTCACCGGAAAACCCGCGCGCTCCCAGGCCTTCAGACCGCCATCGAGCACCGCCACGCGCTCGTGGCCGATCCAGCGGGCCATCCACCACAGCCGCCCCGAGGCCATCCCGCCCACGTCATAGACGATGAGCTGGGTGTCGTCATGCAGACCGATCGATTCGAGCAGTGAGTGCACCGCCTCCCTCGAGGGCATCGGATGACGGCCATTGCGCCCCGATTTGGGCGCCGACATTTGGGTATTCATGTCGATAAAGACCGCGCTCGGAATATGCGCCTGCGCAAAGGCCGGCGCGCCGGCTTGAGGGTTGGCAAGGTCGAAGCGGCAATCGACGACGATGCATCGGTCGATCTCATGCGCCAGTTCGTCGGGGCCGATCAGTGTGGTCCAGGTCATCGTGTGTGCTCGCTATTGATTGCAGTCATTCCGAGCCGAGCTTTGCCCGCAGGAACTCGTGAAAGTGCTGCATGCCATCTTCCATCGGGCTCTGATAGGGGCCGACCTCGTTGTCGCCGCGATCGAGAAGCACCTTGCGTCCGGCATCCATGCGCAAGGCGATCTCGTCATCCTCGGCACAGGTTTCCATGTAGGCGGCGCGTTCGGCCTCGACGAATTCGCGCTCGAACAGCACGATTTCTTCGGGGTAATAGAACTCGACGATATTGGTCGTATGCCGTGGGCCGCGTGGCACCAGATGCGAGACCACCAGGACATGCGGGTACCACTCGACCATCACATTCGGATAGTAGGTGAGCCAGATGGCGCCGTGCTCGGGAGGCTGGCCATTGCGATACTTGAGCACCTGCTCATGCCAGCGCCGGTAGATCGAGCTGCCCGGTTTGCCCAGTCCCTGATGAACCCCGACGGTCTGTACCGACCACCAGTCGCCGAACTCCCAGTTGAGGTCGTCGCATTCGACGAACTTGCCCAGACCGGGATGAAAGGGCTCGACATGGTAATCCTCGAGATAAACCTCGATGAAGCTCTTCCAGTTGTAGCCGCACTCATGGACCTCGACGTGGTCGAGCATATAGCCCGAAAAGTCGAGCTTGCCCCGCACGCCGGCGCGTTCGAGGTCGGCGGCGACATCGCGCTTTCCTGAAAACAGCAGCCCGTTCCAGTTCTGAAGCGGGCTGCGGCCGAGATTCAGGCAGGGCTGCTGCTCGAAGTGAGGCGCGCCGAGCAGGCGGCCTTCAAGGTCGTAGGTCCAGCGGTGCAGGGGGCACACGATATTGCTCGCATTGCCTCGGCCGTTGAGCATGACCGACTGCCGATGCCGGCAGACATTGGAGAGGAGTTCGATCCCCTGTTCGCCCCGCACGAGAAGCCGGCCCTCCTTCTCGGCCGGGAGTGCGAAGTAATCGCCAGTATTCGGCACGATGAGTTCGTGCCCGATGTAACCGGGACCGTTCCTGAACAGAATTTCGAGTTCACGCTGGTGAAGCGCTTCATCGAAATACGCCGAAACCGGTAGCTGGGCTGCAGATCGCTGCAGATGGGCCCGCCGCCCGATGTCCGACATGGTTCGACCTCCTGATAAGCGTTAAAAAAGGGCCGGCAAGGATACCCCCAATTCGGTGTTCGGACACTTTTAGGGTTACGACCGGTTCTGAATTAAAATCAGACAACGTCCCTGATCGCTGCGTATTTTCGCCCGATCGCTTTATTGGCAGCCCTCGTCTCATGCCCGATTCCGATCTCTCTGCGTCTGCCACCCCGGTCTCGTTCGAGTCCGCACTCGCCGAGCTTGAGTCGATCGTGCAGAAAATGGAGTCCGGTGGCTTGCCGCTTGAACAGTCACTGCAGGCCTATCGGCGTGGTGCCGAGCTGGTGAGCGTGTGCCGGGAAAGCCTCGCTCGCGTTCAGCAGCAGGTCAAGGTGCTTGAAGGCGATCTGCTCAAGCCCTTCGAGGCCGACAATCTCCCCGACGCATGAGAATGGCGATCGCACCGTTTCCCGAGTGGTCGGCCGAGGTGCTTGCGACAACCGAGAGCAGCCTCGAGGCTTTGTTGCCGGGCACCGGTGCGGCGGGTGATTTGCTTGCCCCGTTGCATGAGGCGATGCGATATGCGGTGTTGGCCGGCGGCAAGCGTGTGCGCCCGCTGCTGGTGCATGCCGCGGGCGAGATCACCGGCGCATCCCGCCAGGCGCTCGATCAGGCGGGTTGCGCGGTCGAGCTGATCCATGCCTATTCGCTGGTTCACGATGATATGCCCTGCATGGACAACGACGTGCTTCGGCGCGGCAAGCCCACCGTGCATGTCGCCTATGGCGAAGCGCTGGCGATGCTGGTGGGCGATGCGCTGCAGGCGCTGGCCTTCCGGGCGGTGGCGGCCACGCTCGAAGGCGGTGTGGCGCCGGTCAACGTGGTGACCATGACCCGCGAACTGGCTGATGCGGCCGGCTCGATCGGCATGGCTGGCGGCCAGGCCATCGATCTGGCGGCCGTTGGGCATTCGCTGTCGCGCGAGTCGCTCGAAGACATGCACCGGCGCAAGACCGGCGCGATGCTGACAGTGTCGGTGCGGCTTGGGGCCAATTGCGGTAAGTCGCCAAACCCTGCCGAGCAGGCCCTGCTTGACGATTATTGCGCTGCCGTCGGGCTGGCCTTTCAGGTGGTTGATGATGTGCTCGATGTCGAGGCCGACACCACCACGCTTGGCAAGACCGCCGGCAAGGATGCCCAGGCCAACAAGCCCACTTATGTCTCGCTTCTTGGCCTTGCCGGCGCGCGCGACCTGGCCGAGTCGCTTCGCCTGCGGGCACATCGGGCGCTTGCGCCGTTTGGTCCGCAGGCCGCCCGACTTGGCGAGCTGGCTGACCTGATCGTGTTGCGTCGCTCTTGACGGCGCAGGCCGCAAGGCAAATCATGCTGTGATAACAGGTACCGATGACGAAGATGAAAGCTGATTACTCCCTGCTTGAGACAATCGATCAGCCCGCCTCACTGCGCCGGCTGTCCCGATCGAAGCTGCCTGCGCTTGCCGATGAGCTGCGTAATTACATCGTCGATTCGGTCTCGCGCACCGGCGGCCACCTGTCCTCCAATCTCGGTACGGTCGAACTCACGATCGCGCTGCACTATGTGTTCAATACGCCGTCCGATCGCATCGTCTGGGATGTCGGACACCAGTCCTATCCGCACAAGATCCTGACCGGTCGGCGTGAGGGCATGGCGCAATTGCGCCAGCACGGTGGAATTTCGGGCTTTCCGCGACGCATTGAGAGCGAATACGACACCTTCGGTACGGCGCACTCCTCGACATCGATTTCGGCCGCGCTCGGCATGGCAGTGGCTTCACGCAACAAGGGCCTCAACAAGGGGCCGACGCGGCGTCGGCATGTGGCCGTGATCGGTGACGGCTCGATGACCGCCGGTATGGCTTTCGAGGCTATGAACAATGCCGGTGTCACGCCCGATATCGATTTGCTGGTCGTGCTCAACGACAACGACATGTCGATTTCGCCGCCGGTGGGTGCGCTCAACAAATATCTGGCGCGAGTGCTGTCGGGCCGCCAGGTCTCGATGGCTCGCGACGTCGCCCGCAGCGTGCTCTCGAAGGTGCCGCCGGTCTATGAACTGGCGCGTCGCCTCGAAGAGCATGCCAAAGGGCTGGTGGTGCCGGCCACGATGTTCGAGGAATTCGGTTTCACGTATTTCGGCCCGATCGACGGGCATGACCTCGATGCATTGGTGCCGACCCTGCAGAACCTGCGCGAGATGCATGGCCCGGTGTTCCTGCATGTCATCACCCGCAAGGGCCAGGGCTACAAGCTCGCCGAGGCCGACCCGATCCTGTATCACGGCCCCGGCAAGTTCAATCCTGACGAAGGCATCAAGAAATCGGTGCCGGGTGCGCCCACCTATACCCAGATTTTCGGCGAATGGATCTGCGACATGGCTGCCCTCGACGAGCGGGTGGTCGGCGTGACGCCGGCCATGCGCGAGGGTTCCGGCCTGGTCGAGTTCGAACGGCGCTTTCCGACGCGCTATTTCGATGTCGGCATCGCCGAGCAGCATGCGGTCACCTTCGCAGCCGGGATGGCCTGCGAGGGGGTGAAGCCGGTGGTCGCGATCTATTCGACTTTCCTGCAGCGCGGCTACGATCAGCTCATCCATGACGTTGCACTGCAGAATCTGCCAGTGGTCTTTGCCCTCGATCGCGCCGGGCTGGTCGGGGCCGACGGTGCGACTCATGCCGGTGCCTATGATCTGGCCTACCTGCGCTGTATCCCGAACATGGTTGTGCTGGCGCCTTCCGATGAGAACGAATGTCGGCAGATGCTCTATACCGCCTACTGCCACGAGGGGCCGAGCGCGGTCCGTTATCCGCGCGGCGCCGGTATCGGTGCTGCAATCAGCAAGGAGTTCACACGGCTGCCCTTCGGCAAGGCCGAATTGCGTCGCAGCGGCCATCGCATCGCGATCCTGGCGTTTGGCTCGATGCTGCATCCTGCGCTTGCCGCAGCCGAGACCCTCGATGCCACCGTCGTCAATATGCGCTGGGTCAAGCCAGTCGATGCCGACATGATCCGTGAGCTTGCGCTCACCCATGACGCCTTCGTCACGGTCGAGGAGCATGCGGTGGCTGGCGGCGCCGGCAGTGCCTGCCTGGAAGCGATTGCGCAACTCGGTCTGGCCGTGCCGACCCTGCAGCTCGGGCTGAAAGATCACTTCATCGATCATGGTGACCCGGCGCTGCTGTTGCGCCTGGAAGGCCTGGATGGGCCTGGCATCGCCCGATCGATCGGTGAGCGTTTTGCCCACCTGCTCGGGTCTGGCGAACCGACCCCCCGTCTGGTGGCTGCCCGCTGACCCGAAAGGGTCTTCCCCGTCTGCGCTAAAATCTTGGTCTGTCCACCTTCAGGTTACCTTCAGGAGCGCCGATGAATTCCCGTGATCCGAGCATCATGAAGCCCGGTTCGGTCGATGCGTCGATGCCCGATGTTCAGGGCAGCATCGATCACCGCAGCCAGCCGATCCAGCGGGTAGGGGTTCGCGGTCTGCGCTATCCGATGATGTGGCAAAGCGGCGGTATCGCGGTGCCATCGGTCGCAGTCTGGAACCTCTTTGTTGCGCTGCCCGCCGAGCAGAAGGGCACGCATATGTCGCGTTTTGTGGCCCTGCTCGAGAGCCGGGCGCGCGACATGTCTCTCGAGGCGCTGGTGCCGCTTCATCATGAAATGCTCGGTTTGCTTCAGGCCGATACCGGTCGGATCGAGCTGGCGTTTCCGCTCTTCATCACCAAGACCGCGCCGGTGTCGGGTGTACAAAGCCTGCTCGACTACGATCTGTCGCTGTCGGTTGACGGTGGCCCGCAAGCTCCGCTGGTCACGCTCAAAATCGTGGTTCCGGTTACCAGCCTTTGCCCGTGCTCGAAGACGATTTCCGATTACGGTGCCCATAATCAGCGCTCGCACATCACGGTCGAGCTGAGAATGCAGACCGGGCAAACCGTCGATGTGAAGGCACTCATCGAGCGACTCGAGCAGCAGGCCTCCAGCGAGCTCTATGGCCTTCTCAAGCGCGTCGACGAAAAGCATGTCACCGAGCGTGCCTACGACAATCCCAAGTTCGTCGAGGACCTGGTGCGAGATGTGGCGGCGGCTGTGCGCGGTGTCGAGGGCGTGGAGAGTTTCGTTGTCGAAGGCGAAAACTTCGAATCGATTCACAACCACTCGGCCTACGCCCGGATCGACGGCTGATATCGACGACTGGCATCGACGACTGGCATCGACGACTGGCATCGACGATAAGGGCGCCCCGGTCGTCCGGCTCGCCTGCCCCGGTTTATTTCCCCTGCCTTGCCCTTGCCCATCCCTGCCGACTGATCAGGTCAGCAGTGGCCTGGGCGCCGTCAGGGGTCCAGCCGCCCAGTGCAATCGACGCGAGCGCCTCGTCGGGTGACATCGACAGGATCGCCTGATGCTCACCGTCGTTCGGGGTCGGGATGAAATCCGGCGGCAACTCGAGTTCATAGAGCGTGACATGCTCGCGATGCAGCGCCGGCAGCTCGTCATAAGTGGCGGCATAACTGAGTTCGAGATTGCCTGCAGGCAGCGCCTTGCCCAGCAGGGCGGGCGGTATGCCGGCTTCTTCATGGCATTCGCGAATCAGGGTCTCCCAGGGTGCGTCCAGACCGGCAATGCCGCCAGCCACCAGCGCATCGAACTTGCCGGGGTCGATCGGCTTGCTCATCGACCGATGCGCTACCCAGATCATCGGTCCGCTGGCGGTCTGCCGCCAGGCACAGGCCTGGACGGATCGAAGCGTCAGACCCAGCGGTCTGAGCAGGGCGCGTTCGATTCCGAAGAGCGGCCGCTCGCCGTACCAGACCACCGAGCGCTCGTCGCGCCAGCCGGGCAGTGACCAGCGATCGCGGATGCTGTCGGCCCAGCGTGCCAGGGCTGCCGATCGACCGGCGAAGCTTTCGATGGCCGGCGCCAGATGCAGGCCGGTGGGATGCAACTCGAAGGGCGTCGGTGCGACCAGGGCACGTTGCAGCCAGTCGTTCCAGAGCCAGCCCACGCGCACGCCGGCTGCGCGCACCGGGACCATGCCCTGGGTGCCGCCAGTCTCCATCGCGCGGATTGTCTCGCTGATCGGCTTGCGACCGTCCTTGCTGCGATCAGTCCCGGAAGTTGCCGAAGGTCAGCGGCAGTTCGGTCATCTCGCCGCGGATCAGGGCGATCGCGGATTGCAGATCGTCGCGCTTGGCGCCGGTCACTCGAACCGAGTCGCCCTGGATCGATGACTGCACCTTCATCTTGGCATCCTTGAGCAGCTTGACGATTTTCTTCGCGGCATCGGTCGGCACGCCATGGCGCACGGTGATCACCTGCTTGACCTTGTCGCCGCCGACTTTGTCGATGCTGCCGTAGTCGAGAAAGCGCACATCCACATCTCGCTTGGCGAGCTTGGCAAGCAGCACGTCTTTCACCTGCGAGAGCTTGAAGTCGTCATCGGCAAAGGCGGTGAGCTGCTTGTCGGCGAGCTCGAGCCGGGCATCCGATCCTTTGAAATCGAAGCGGTTGGTGATTTCCTTGTTGGCCTGATCGAGGGCATTGCGAATCTCGACCTGATTGGCTTCACACAAGACATCGAATGAGGGCATGGCGGGTTCCTTTAGTCAGGTCAACCATTTTTCGAAGAATCGGGCAGTACCCAATGCCGGATCGAGTTCGTAGGCGGCAAAGCCGACTGCGCGATACAGGCCGACGGCGGTGTGATTGCTCTCGAGGACTTCGAGGGTCAGTTTGCAGCAACCGCGCTCACGCGCGTGCGCCTCGGCGGCATCAAGGAGGCGACGACCAATCCCGGCGCCGCGTCGATCAGGTTCGACCGCAATGTCGTGGAGATTGAGCAACGGCCTTGCCTTGAAGGTCGAGACGCCCAGGAAGGCGTTGATCAGCCCGACCGGACGGTCGCCTTCGAAGGCAAGCAGCCCGATGTAATGGGGCTGCTGTGCAAGAAGACCGGGCAGTCGGGCTTTGACCTCGTCGGTGAGGCCGGTACCGCCGCCGCTCGGGTCGCGAGCGTAGCCGTCGAGCACGGCCAGCAATGCCCGGGCATGTCGGGCGTCGAGCGGATTGACCCGCTCGATGCGCAAGGGCGTCACTGGCCGATCAGGTATGGCAGTACTCACGACGGTCGACTGACGGGTTTTATCAACGTGGCTTGGCTGCTTTGGTGGCTTTCTTCGCAACAGAGGGCTTGGTCGCTGCCGATGACTTGGCCGCCTTCACTGACCCGGCGGGCTTCGCGCGGGTCTTCGCTTTCGCGTCGGCGGCCAGTTTCGAGGCCCGGTTGCCGGCGATCCGCATACGCAGCGCATTGAGCTTGATAAAGCCTGCTGCGTCGGCCTGGTTGTAGGCGCCACCGTCGTCATCGAAAGTCGCAATTTTGGTATCAAAGAGCGAAAACTCGGACGAGCGGCTGGTCACGATCACATTGCCCTTGAAGAGCTTGATCATGACTTTGCCAGTCACGTTGCGCTGGGTGTGGTCGATCAAGACCTGCAGCGTCTCGCGCTCGGGGCTCCACCAGTAGCCGTTGTAGATCAGGCTGGCATAGCGCGGCATCAGGTCGTCCTTGAGATGGGCGACTTCGCGGTCGAGGGTCAGCGATTCGATGGCACGGTGGGCACGCAGCAAAATGGTGCCGCCCGGGGTTTCGTAGCAGCCGCGCGATTTCATGCCGACATAGCGGTTTTCGACCAGATCGAGCCGGCCGACACCGTGTTTGCCGCCGAGCCGGTTGAGTTCGGTCAGCAGCGCAGCCGGGCTGAGCTTCTTGCCGTTGACCGCGACCGGATCACCCTGCTCGAAGTCGATTTCGACCAGCTCGGGTTTTGCAGGCGTTTTGTGCAGGGGGGCTGTCAGGCGCCACATGTCATCAGAGGGCGATTTCGCCGGGTCCTCGAGCACGCCGCCTTCGTAGGAGATGTGCAGCAGGTTGGCGTCCATGGAGTAAGGCGCCTCACCCTTGCGTTTCTTGTAGTCGACCGGGATGCCGTGCTTGTCGGCATAGGCGAGCAG
Organism: Burkholderiales bacterium; assembly: GCA_026399875.1. Taxonomy (GTDB): domain Bacteria; phylum Pseudomonadota; class Gammaproteobacteria; order Burkholderiales; family Burkholderiaceae_E; genus UBA4615. The sequence goes on from JAPLQF010000019.1 coordinate 37,772, forward strand.
CTTGTCGCGTGACAGCAGGTCCCATTCGCGCCAGGGTGCGATCACCTTGACGTCGGGCATCAGCGCATAGGCGCCGAGTTCGAAACGAACCTGGTCGTTGCCCTTGCCGGTGGCGCCGTGCGAGATCGCATCGGCCTTTTCTCGCCGGGCGATCTCGACCAGCCGCTTGGCAATCAGCGGACGTGCGATGGAGGTGCCAAGCAGATATTCGCCTTCGTAGAGGGCATTGGCGCGGAACATCGGAAACACGAAGTCGCGCACGAACTCTTCGCGAAGATCCTCGATGTAGATCTTCTTGACGCCGAATTTTTCGGCCTTGGCGCGCGCCGGCTCGAGCTCTTCACCCTGACCGATATCGGCGGTGAAAGTGATGACTTCGCAGCCGTAGGTGTCTTGCAGCCATTTGAGGATCACCGAGGTGTCGAGGCCGCCTGAGTAGGCGAGAACTACTTTCTTGATCTGGGACATGGAGTGAGCGGGGTTCGATGGAAAAGAGCGAAGCCAGCATTTTGCCAGCTTATGGGCTCGGCACGGTCCGACTGCGTGAGACAATCGCCACATGCCAGCGCCTTCCACTTCGCCTGCAGTCAGTCAGGCTGATCTTCAAAGGCGCTTGCCGGCGATCATTGCCGGTCTGTCGACGCTCGGTCCCTTTGCGATCGATACTTATCTGCCCTCTTTCAACTCGATCGGTGCCGACCTCGGTGCCACGCCGCTGCAGGTTCAACAGACGCTGACCGCCTACATCCTGCCCTTTGCGGTCATGGCGTTATGGCATGGCGCGTTGTCGGATTCGCTGGGGCGCCGGCGTGTCGTGCTGATCGGCCTTGTCCTGTTTTCAGCAGCCTCGATCGGGGCGGCTTTTTCCCAGTCGATCGAGGCGCTCTGGATGTGGCGGGCGCTGCAGGGCGCGGTGGGTGGTGTCGGCATGACTGTGGGGCGCGCGGTGGTGCGCGATGTGGCCGACGGGCCGATCGCCCAGCGCATGCTCAGCCAGACCACCATGATGTTTGCGCTGGCGCCTGCGATCGCACCGATACTTGGCGGCTGGCTGCAGACCCTTGCCGGCTGGCGCTCGGTGTTCATTTTTCTCGCGCTGATTTCGCTTTGCCTGGCGCTGCTGTGCTGGCGAATGCTTCCTGAAACCCTGCCGCCCGAAAAGCGCCAGAGCATGCAACCCGGCCCGATGGCCCGGGCCTATCGCGAGCTGGCCACCAGCGGAGCGTTCTTGCGTCTGGCGGGCGCGCTGGCACTCAATTTCGCGGGGTTTTTTGTTTATGTACTGGCCGCACCCGCATTCCTCACCGGGGTAATGGGGCTCGGTCCGCGAGAGTTCGCATGGATGTTCATCCCCGCGGTGGCAGGCACGATGATCGGTGCCTTTCTGTCGTCCAGACTCGCCGGTCGGCTGTTGCCGGCGGCGAGCGTGAAGGCCGGCTTCGGCATCATGACTGCTGCGGTGATCATCAACCTGACGCTGGCGCTCACCATGAATCCGCCGCGCATGCCCTGGGCGACGCTGTCGCTGCTGCTCTATAACATCGGTATGGGGCTTGCGATGGCGCCGCTACAGGTCATGCTGCTCGATCTGTTTGCGCATCGGCGCGGCATGGCATCGTCCGGCATGGCCTTTGCCCAGAGCAGCGGCAACGCTCTGGTGGCAGGGCTGGTGGCGCCGCTGCTGTGGCATTCTGCGGTCACGATGGCGATCGGATCGATGTGCGCGTTGGCAGCCGGCGGGCTGCTGTTTGCCTGGCATCTGAAAACCCTGCGGCCTTCATCCGCGCCCGCCAAGCCTTAGCCCGTTCTTCAGCTCGCTCCTTAGCTCGCTCTTTCGCTCGCTCCTTAGCTCGCTTGACCAGTCCACTTCGCCCAGTTCACTCGCCCAGACCACTGCCGCGCCATGACAAACACCCCGATCGCCGCACCCCTCACGCCGCGCAGCGGTGGACAGATCCTCGTCGACCAGCTGGTCATTCACGGCGCGACTCGGGCGTTTTGCGTGCCGGGCGAAAGTTTCCTCGCGGTGCTCGATGCGCTGCATGATGTGCGCGAGACCTTGCCGCTGGTGGTCTGCCGTCAGGAGGGCGGTGCGGTCAATATGGCCGAGGCCTGGGGCAAACTGACCGGCGAGCCGGGCATCTGCTTTGCGACCCGCGGGCCGGGTGCCACCAATGCCTCAATCGGTTTGCACACCGCCTTTCAGGACTCCACGCCGATGATCCTGTTCATCGGGCAGGTCGGGACCGATTTCGTCGAGCGCGAAGCTTTTCAGGAGGTCGATTACCGGCGCATGTTCGGGCAGATGGCCAAGTGGGTTGCCTCGATCGACCGCGCCGACCGCATTCCCGAGTTCGTACAGCATGCGTTTCATGTGGCCACCTCCGGGCGACCCGGGCCGGTCGTGCTGGCGCTTCCCGAGGACGTGCTCACCCAGATGAGCACGGTGGCCGATGCGCGTCGCTATTGCGCAGTGCAGTCCTCGCCCTCGGTCGCCCAGATCGAACGATTGGGCCAGATGATTGCGCAGGCAAAGCAGCCCCTGCTGCTGGTCGGCGGTTCGTTCTGGGACGATGCCTCGCGCGCCCACCTGAAATCATTTGCGCACCGGCTTGGTCTGCCGGTGGCCTGCGCCTGGCGTTACCAGGACGCCTTCGACAATGGCGATTCGCACTACATCGGTGAAGTCGGCATCGGCATCAATCCCAAACTCGCGCAGCGCGTGCGCGACTGCGATCTGCTGATCGCAGTCGGTGTGCGCCTGGGCGAGATGACCACCAATGGCTACACCTTGGTCGAATCGCCCACACCGGTGCAGTCGCTGGTGCATGTGTTCTCTGGTGCCGATGAACTCGGTCGGGTCTTTCATGCCGATCTGCCGATTGCGGCCGGTGTGCGCGAGTTTTCTGCGGCACTGGCGGCACTGCCCCTGGGCGATGCCGCGCAACTGGCGGCGCGCTGGAAAACCTGGCTGCAGTCGGCCTGCGCCGACTATGCCGACTGGCGGGTGCCCAGATCACAGCCCGGCACGCTCAATTACCCCGAATGCGTGCTGCACCTGGACGAGGTGCTGCCGCAGGACGCGATCATCACCAATGGTGCCGGCAACTTCGCCACGCCGGTTCACCGCTTTTATCGGCATCGCGGTCACAAGACCCAGTTGGCGCCCACCTCGGGGGCGATGGGCTATGCGGTGCCCTCGGCCATCGCCGCCAAGCTGCGGCATCCACAGCGCGTGGTGGTGGCGGTCACTGGTGACGGCGACTTCATGATGACCGGCCAGGAGCTGGCCACCGCGGTTCAATACAACGCGCCGCTGATCGTACTGCTGGTCAACAACGGCATGTTCGGCACGATCCGGATGCACCAGGAACGCGAGTACCCGGCACGGGTCTATGGCACGGCCCTGCGCAATCCCGACTTCGTGATGCTCGCCAAGGCTTATGGCTGTCATGCCGAGCGTGTCACCGAGACCGGGCAGTTTGCCGCGGCCTTTGCACGCGCCCGCGACGCGGGTGTGCCGGCACTGATCGAACTGGTCATCGATCAGCAGGCGATCACCGCCGGTCAGACCCTCGATGAGATTCGCGCCAAGGCGCTTGCCGCCCGCGGCTGATCGCCGCCGCAGTGGGTCAGCGTCTCGCCCGCGCCGGCACCCCCCCCACGGGTTTCGTGCCGGACACAGGCGATGACGCGATCAGTGCGACAGCAGGACCGGCACGGTCATCGATTCGAGAAGCGTGCGGGTCGAGCCGCCCACCACGAATTCATAGGCCCGCGAGTGTCCATAGCCGCCCATCACGATCAGGTCGGACTGAAAATCGGCCGCCCGCGACAGGATCTGGTTGCCGGTATCGACATCGCTGACGCCCGACGCCGAGACCGTCGATTTCACGCCGTGACGGGCAAGAAACGTCGCCAGATCGGCACCAGGCACATCGCCATGCCCGCCCCGCCCAGCACGGGCATTGAAGACGGTAATCTGCACTTCCTTGGCCCGTTGAAGCAGCGGCAGGGCTTCGGTGACTGCGTGCGCGGCTTCGCGGCTGGCATTCCAGGCAATCATCGGACGTGACGGCATGGCGGTGAACTCGCCTGCGAAGGGCACGACGAGGACCGGCCTGCCCGAGCCCATCAGCACCCGGCCGACGAAGTCCGGGGTGACATCGTTGACATCGTTGCGGTCGTACTGACCGAGCACGATCAGGTCGGCATAGCGTGCCTGTTCGTTGATGACGGCTGCCGGGTCCCCGACGCTGGTGCGCCATTCGACCTTGCGGCCCATGCGAGCCACGGTCTGGTCGAAGCTGGTCTTGGCACCGGCGTCCTTGCGCTCCTGAAAGCGCAGCAGCTCCTGCGCGACGAAGGCGCCGCCGTCGGCGACAAAGGGCTCGCTGTAGAGCGGCGAAACGATGCTGTAGGCCGCGACCAGATGGGCATCGAAGTCGTCGGCGATGCGGCTGGCCAGCATCAGTCGCTTGACCGCACGGGGTGTCGAATCGTAGTGAACGAGGACTGTCTTGTAGCCATGGCTCATGATCGCTCCTGGTGGATGGGTTTCGGGAGCCGGGCAGGGCCCACTCGCCCCAACCATGCGCCGGCTCAGCCGCCTTCGACTTGATCCAGATCAAATGGTAGGCCTGTACGGCTAACATTGAGCCTCTTTTCAGGACTGCCATGAACGCGCTCGACCAGCTCAAGACTCTGACCACCGTGGTTGCCGATACCGGCGACTTCAATGCCATGCGGGCCTATGCGCCGCGCGACGCCACCACCAACCCCACGCTGATTCTCAAGGCGGTCGGGCTGCCGCAGTACCGGGGTCTGCTCGATGCCACGGTTGCCGAGCATCGCGCCGAGCCGGTCGATGTGCTGATCGACCGGCTGCTGGTGCGCTTTGGCTGCGAGATTCTCAAGATCATCCCGGGTCGGGTCTCGACCGAGGTCGATGCACGGCTGTCCTTTGATACCGAGGCCACGATCGCGCGGGGGCACCGGATCATCGATCGCTATCGCGAGGCCGGCATCGGCCCCGAGCGGGTGCTGGTCAAGGTGGCGGCCACCTGGGAAGGCATCCGTGCGGCCGAGCAGCTCGAGCGCGACGGCATACACTGCAATCTGACGCTGCTCTTCGGTTTCGGGCAGGCGGTGGCCTGCGCGCAGGCCGGCGTCACGCTGATTTCGCCCTTCGTGGGCCGGATCTACGACTGGTACCGCAAGCGCGACGGCGTCGATTACACCGGCGAGACCGATCCGGGCGTGGCCTCGGTGCGGCGCATCTATACCCACTTCAAGCGATTCGGCTTTTCCACCGAAGTCATGGGCGCCAGCTTTCGCAATGTCGGTCAGATCCTGGCGCTGGCCGGCTGCGATCTGCTCACCATCAGCCCCGAACTGCTCGAGCAGTTGCGGGCGCTCGAGACGACCGTCGAGCCCAGGCTCGATGTGGTGTCGGCCCGCAAGGCGGTGCTCGAGCCGGTGTCATTCGATGAGCCGCGGTTTCGCTTCGAGCTGAATGAAGACGCGATGGCCAGCGACAAACTTGCCGAGGGCATCCGCGCCTTCGTGACTGACGCCCGCAAGCTCGATGGGCTGGTTGAGCAGGCTCGGGGGGGCTGAACATGAGCGCTTCCATCGAAGTCAAGATCCTGGATCAGCGACTCCGGGAGTGGGGGCTTCCGCAGTACCAGACGGCGCTTGCCGCTGCCATCGACCTGATGGCCTGTGTTGACGTGCCGGTCACGCTCAAGCCCCAGGAGCCTGCGATCCTGATCCCCACCGGGGTTGCGCTGCATATGAACTCAGACAAGCTTTGCGCCGTCATCCTTCCGCGATCGGGCCTCGGGCACAAGAAGGGGCTGGTCCTGGGGAACAGCGCCGGGCTCATCGATGCCGACTACACCGCTCAGTGCTTCATCAGCGCCTGGAACCGCAATCCCGCTGGCTCAGGACAGGACATCACCATCAATCCTGGCGATCGCATTGCGCAGATGCTCTTTCTGCCGGTGGTTCGCCCTGATTTTGTTGTGGTCGATGAGTTCTCTGCACCGAGTGACCGCGGGGCAGGGGGGTTTGGTTCGACAGGTGTTGATCGCTGATTGACGTCGGTCGCGCCGGGGTGGCTACTTGCGTGATAGCCGCCTAGCCCGTCTGCTTCTCGAGGCGCCATCAATTTGCGCGAACGACTTGAGAACTGCCGGTGGCAGTATTTGATTATCTATACAGAAATCTGTACGATCTCCGAATGAAAACGACCCTCGATATCAACGATCAGTTGCTGGCCGATGCCAAGGTGCTGGCGGTGCACGAACGCACAAGCCTCACGCGACTGATCGAAGAGGGTTTGCAATTGCGGCTGCGCCGCGCGGCCAGGCCGTCAAGGGTATCGAAGCCGCGCATCCCGGTACTCAAGGGCCGCGGTGGGCTGGTGATTGGTGTCAATCCCCTGAGCAACAAAGCGATGCTGGCCGCGCTGGAAGATGACGCCTGACGTCAACCTGCTGGTGGCGGTATCCCGCAGCGACCACCCGCACCATGAGGTCGCCAGAGCCTGGCTGCTTCAGTCACTGACCATGGCTGCCCAAGGTACAGCGTTCACATTGATGCCAATGGTGGTTGCCAGTTTTTTGCGACTGGTCACCAGCCCAAAGATTTTCAGGACGCCGGCCGGTATCGACGATGCAATCGCTTTTGTCGATGCCCTGTTGTCCCAGCCCGGGGTGTCGATGGCGAGCCTGGGGCCAGAATGGCCGAGTCTGCGTCAACTGTGTCTGGACAAGCAACTTGCCGGCAATCATCTGCCGGACGCATGGCTGGCCGCTGCAACGCTTCGATTGGGCGAGCATCTGGCCACCTTCGATACCGACTTCCGAAAACTGCTGCCGCGCAGTCAGGTGACGGTACTGGTCGCCAGCGGCAACTGAACTGCGTGACAACCCAAGTGTCAGGGTTGAGGGTTCCTGCGGTGCTTTCGCTCCTCGCGCGAGCGGATCAGCTCTGGGATGGCCCGCGGCGCTTTCGGAACACCGCATAGGCGATCCCGGCCATCGCCAGTAGCGGCAACGCGTCTTCGAAGCTCAGACCAAACAGCGATTTGAGCACCTGAGTGCCGATGATCGCGGCCACCACCAGAAACACGACGCGTCCGATCCAGACGACCTGCTTCGTGTCAGGCAGACGCAGCGGCTGGCCTGAGGCGCTGGGCTTGAGCGGCCTCACATCAACCGGACTTGCATCAATCTGCCTCAAATCAAGCGGCTGCGCTGCGACTGCAGGCGACGCCATGGCGGTGGATTTCATGCGATGCGATGAGGGCAGGCTCGCGATTTCGAGCAGCAGGGCGAAGTTGCCGTCGTGGGGCGCTTGGCCGATCTTGGCGGTATCAGGCCCCTTGGTGAGGACTGCAGGCATGCCGCTATGCGCATGCCCTGAGGGCACTGCGCGACCGACCGCGCCGCCCGGGGGGCGTTGCATGTCAACCATCAGCAGCGCGCCTGCGGCAGGCGCCGTGCGATCTCGCCGACCAGACTGGCGGCGAGCGCAGTCTTGCTGGCCCTGGGCAGACGCGTGCTGCCCTGCGCATCGATGACCAGCAGCTCGTTGTCGTCACGCCCGAAGGTGGCTTGCCCGAGGTTGCCGATCAGAAGCGGCACGCCTTTGCGACGCCGCTTTTCCTGCGCATTGGCCTCGAGGTCTTCGGTCTCGGCGGCGAAACCGACACAAAAGGGGCCGCCGGGCATGGCAGCAACCGTGGCAAGGATGTCGGGGTTCTGCGCGAATTCGAGCGTCGGGCCGCCGCCGCCTTCGGTCTTTTTCAGTTTGTGATCGGAGGCGTTGGCGATGTTCCAGTCGGCCACAGCAGCCACCGAGATGAAGACATCCTGGCCTGCGACCTCGGCCTGCACCGCATGCAGCATGTCGTGGGCGCTGCGCACATCGACGCGTCGCACGCCATCGGGGGCGGCGAGTGCGGTCGGGCCGGACACCAGAACCACCTGTGCGCCGGCATGCCGGCAGGCGCGTGCAATCGCATAGCCCATCTTGCCCGACGAAAGATTCGTGATGCCGCGCACCGGGTCGATCGGCTCGAAGGTCGGGCCGGCGCTCACCAGTACCCGTCGGCCGCCAAGCAGCTTCGGTACGAAAAAGGCGATGGTCTCTTCGACCAGTTGCTGGGCTTCGAGCATCCGCCCGTCACCGGTCTCGCCGCAGGCCTGTTCGCCGGCGCCCGGCCCCAGCAGCGTCACGCCGTCGGCCTGCAATTGCGCCGCATTGCGCCGGGTGGGGGCTGCCGCCCACATCTGGCGGTTCATGGCAGGCGCCATCAGCAGCGGCACATCACGCGCCAGGACCAGTGTGGACAGCAGATCGTCGGCCAGCCCGTGAACCACCTTGGCCATGAAGTCAGCGGTGGCGGGCGCCACCAGGATCGCATCGGCATCGCGTGACAGGTCGATATGCGGCATGCCGTTGGCGATGCGGGTATCCCAGGCATCGGTATAGACCGGTCGGCCGGTGAGTGCCTGGAAGGTGGCGGTGCCGATGAAGCGGGTGGCGGCCTCGGTCATGACCACTTGCACCGTGGCGCCGCGCCTTTGCAGTTCACGGGCCAGTTCGCAGGCCTTGAAGGCGGCCACGCCGCCGGTCACGCCGAGCAGGAGGTGCCGCCCGCTCAGTTCGCCGGTGTCGGCCGCAGCGGCCACCGGGTCTGCGGGGATCAGCGAGGGCGGGGAAATCGGTGATGAGCTCATTTATCGACTCTTGCCGACACGCAGCAGTTCGTCAAGGACGAGCAGCACCGCCCCGACGGTGATCGCTGCATCGGCGACGTTGAAGGCCGGGAAAAACCACCGCTCCTGCCAGTGAGCAAGCAGAAAGTCGACCACCTTGCCGAGCACCAGCCGATCGATCAGATTGCCGATCGCACCGCCCAGAATCAGCGCGAGCGACAGGCCGAAGAGCTTCTGGGAGCCATGGCGGGCGAGCAGGTAGAGGATGAAGGCGGAGGCAGCGAACCCGATGGCGAGGAAGAACCATCGTTGCCAGCCGCCGGCGTCGGCCAGAAAGCTGAAGGCCGCGCCGGTGTTGAAGACCAGGGTCAGGTCGAAGTAGCCGGGCAGGACTGCAAGCCGCTCGCCGAAACGAAAGCGCTCGAGAATCAGCAGTTTGGTGAGCTGATCGGCGAGCACGATCACACCGGACAGGACCAGCCAGCCGACCAGCCCGGGCCCTTTGCTGCGAGCCGATCGCGATGAGGTTCTGGTGCTCATTTTGCTGGATGAATTGTTTGCGCGTGCCATGCGAGCACTCAGGCGAAGTGGCGCGGCTCGCCGTCGCCGTGCAGGTTCTGCACGCAACGGCCGCACAGCAGCGGCCAGGACTTGTCGGCGCCGGTATCGTCACGCCAGTGCCAGCAGCGCTCGCATTTGGTGTGCGGGCTTGGCGTGACGCTGATCAGGCCGGTGGTCGCGGCTTGTGCAGCATCGGCCTGCTCGGCTTCGCGCAGCCTTGCGGCCGAGGTGATCAGCACGAAGCGAAGATCATTGCCCAGACTGGCGAGGTCTTCGAAGAGCACACCGCTGGCGGCGACATCGATTTCGGCCTGCAGCGACGAGCCAATAGCACCGGTGGCGCGCACGGTTTCGATGGCGCGGGTGACCTCGCCGCGCCAGGCACGCAGGCGCGTCCATTTGGCCAGCAGCACATCGGCATCGTCGATGTCGGGAAAGACATGCCAGGTCTGGGTGAAGACTGTCTCGCCCTGCTGCGCAAAGGTTCGCGGATCGAGCAGCGGCCAGGCTTCTTCGGCAGTAAACGACAGGATCGGCGCCATGGCACGCACCAGAGACTGGGTGACATGCCACAGCGCAGTCTGTGCAGAGCGGCGCGACACCGAATCGGCTCGCGTGGTGTAGAGCCGATCCTTGAGCACGTCGAGATAGAAACCGCCGAGGTCTTCCGAACAGAAGACCTGCAGACCGGCCACCACCGGCTGGAACTCGAAGCGGCCGTAGGCGGCCAGGATCTCGCCCTGGCGCTGCGCGGCGAGCGCGATCGCATAGCGGTCGACTTCGAGAAGCTGATCGATCGCCACCGCATGGTCGTCGATGTCGAAGTCAGCCAGATTCGCCATCAGGAATCGCAGCGTATTGCGAATGCGGCGATAGGCCTCGACCACCCGCTTGAGAATTTCATCGGACAGCGACAGCTCGCCCGAGTAGTCGTTGGAGGCCACCCACAGGCGCAGGATCTCGGCACCGAGCGAGTCCGAGACCTTCTGCGGCGCGATCACATTGCCCTCGGACTTGCTCATCTTTCGGCCCTTGCCGTCGATGACGAAACCGTGTGTCAGCAGCGCCTTGTAGGGCGCCACGCCGTTGAGCATGCAGGAGGTCAGCAGCGAGGAATGGAACCAGCCGCGATGCTGGTCGCTGCCTTCGAGATAGAGATCGGCCGGAAAGGTCGATTGCTCGGCATGCGTGCCGCGCAGCACGGTCTGGTGGGTCGAGCCGGAGTCGAACCAGACATCGAGCGTGTCGCGGTTCTTCTCATAGATGTCGGCATCGTCGCCGAGCAGTTCGCGCGGATCGAGGGTGTGCCAGGCCTCGATGCCGCCGCGTTCGATGCGCTGCGCGACCTGCTCGAGCAGCTCGGGGGTGCGCGGATGCAGCTTGCCGGTCTCGCGATGGATGAAAAAGGCCATCGGCACGCCCCATTGCCGCTGACGCGACAGGGTCCAGTCGGGTCGGTTGGCGATCATCGCATGCAGTCGGGCCTGACCCCAGTGCGGATAGAAGTCGGTCGCTTCGATGGCGGCGAGTGCGAGCGTGCGCAGGGTCTTGCCTGAGGCTGGCTCGACATCCATGCCGGCAAACCACTGGTTGGTTGCCCGATAGATGATCGGGGTCTTGTGCCGCCAGCAGTGCATATAGCTGTGGACGAACTTCTCGGCGCGCACCAGTGTTCCGGCGTCGCGCATGGCCTCGACGATCAGGGGGTTGGCTTCCCAGATTTTCAGGCCGCCAAAGCGCGGCAGCGATGCGGCATAGCGGCCGTCACCCATTACCGGATTGAGGATGTCGTCATCCTTCATGCCATAGCGCTTGCACGACAGGAAGTCTTCGACGCCATAGGCGGGTGAGGAATGCACGATGCCGGTGCCGGCATCGAGCGTGACGTAGTCGCCGAGATAGACCGGCGAGAGCCGGTCATAGAAGGGATGGTGAAAGGCCTGCAGTTCGAGATCGCGGCCGGTGCAGGTGGCGATGATTGAGCCCTGCAGGCCCCACGAAGCCAGGCAGGTCTCGACCCGCTCCTTGGCCATCAGCAGCAGCGCCGGCGCGCCATTGCGTTCGGTCGAG
>JAPLQF010000019.1:49171-207642 GCA_026399875.1 Burkholderiales bacterium
CGGTCGAGACCAGCGCGTACTCGAAATCCGGATGCAGATTGAGCGCCTGGTTGGCCGGCAGCGTCCAGGGGGTGGTGGTCCAGATGACTGCCCAGCCGGGCACATCGGGCATCGAGGCCAGGCCGAAGGCGCGCGCCAGCCGCTCGCGGTCGGTGAAGGCAAAGCCCACATCGACCGCCAGATCGGTCTTGTCCTGATATTCGACTTCTGCCTCGGCCAGGGCCGAGCCGCAGTCGAAGCACCAGTTGACCGGCTTGAGACCACGGAACACGAAACCGGCCTCAAGGATCTTGCCCAGCACCCGAAGCTCGTTGGCCTCATTGCTCGGCGCCATCGTCATGTAGGGGTTGTCCCACTCGCCGAGTACGCCGAGTCTGAGAAAATCTTTTTTCTGACGCTCGATCTGTTCGGTGGCATAGGCGCGCGACTTGGCCAGCACGTCTTCCGGTGCCAGACCACGACCGAACTTCTTTTCGATCTGGATTTCGATCGGCATGCCGTGGCAGTCCCAGCCCGGGACATAGCGGGCATCAAAGCCGGCCATGTTGCGGCACTTGACCACCATGTCCTTCAGGATCTTGTTGACCGCGTGCCCGATATGGATGTCGCCGTTGGCATAGGGGGGGCCGTCGTGCAGCACGAAGAGGGGCCGGCCTTTGCTGAAAGCGCGAATCCGCTTGTAAACCCCGGCCTCCTGCCATTGCGCGACCCATTTCGGCTCTCGCTTGGCGAGATCGCCGCGCATCGGGAAGGGCGTGTCGGGCAGATTGAGCGTCTTTCGATAGTCGGGACCTGCGCCGCCTGCGTCGGAAGGGATTGGCGGAACAGGCGATTGCGGTGCTTGGGACATGGGTGTCGTGCTCGGGTGGAGGGTCAAAGCGCCGGATCGCTTCCGGTTGCCGGCTGCGGCACTGCGCGATGGTCGCGAAAGTGGGCGCGGGCCTGATCGGCATCGAGGTTGATTTGGGCGACCAGCGCGTCGAGGGTGTCGTAATGCGCCTCATCGCGCAGCTTGCGCAGAAAATCGACCTGGATCAATCGGCCATAGGCGTTGCCCCGCCAGTCGAGCAGATGGGTTTCGAGCAGCGGCGCACCGCCGGTTTCGACCGCCGGTCGGGTGCCCAGGCTCGCGACACCGGGCAAGGGCTGATCGGCCAGGCCATGGACGCGGACGACAAAAATGCCGGCCAGCGCGGGCCGGCCATGCGCGATGCGCAGATTGAGCGTCGGAAAGCCCAGCTCGCGGCCGAGCTTTTTTCCGTGCACCACATGGCCGGAGATCGAATAGGGTCGCCCGAGCAGGCGCTCGGTGCCGGCGAGGTCGCCCTGATCGAGCGCGGCGCGTACCGCCGAGCTGGAGATCCGCTGCCCGTCCTGCGCCACGGTGGCCATGCGGTGCAGGGTAAACCCGTAGCGGGAAGCCGCCGCTTCGAGCGTGGCAAAGTCGCCGCGACGCTGGGCACCGAAGCGAAAGTCGTCACCGATCAGGAGCAGACGGGTCTGCAGGCCTTCGACCAGAATCCGTTCGATGAAGGCCTCTGGCTCGAGTGATGCGAAACGGTCGTTGAAATGGACCACGCAGGTGCGATCGATGCCGGCATGTGCCAGGGCCTGCAGCTTGTCGCGCAGGGTGGCGATGCGCTTGGGTGCCTGAAAGCCGGCGCGTCTTGCTGCAAAAAACTCGCGCGGATGAGGCTCGAAGGTCAATACGCACCGGGGCAGCGCCAGCGGCGCAGCCAGTTCGGTGAGTCGCTCAAGCAAGCGCAGATGGCCGCGGTGCACGCCATCGAAGTTGCCGATGGTCAGTGCGCACGGTCGGCGCTCGGACGGTGGCGGAAGGCTTCGGAAGACCTGCATGAAGAAGGGGCTCTAAAACACGCGGCAAAGCATTTGATTCTAAAGCATTCACGAAGGCCGGGCCGTCTGGCGATGCTAGACTCGCGCCCTCCTATGCAGCAGCAAGCGACCAAACTGGCAATTCTGATCTCCGGCCATGGCAGCAACATGGCGAGCCTGGCCGCAGCCTGCCGCGACGAACACTGGGCGGCGCAGGTGGTGGTGGTCATTTCCAGTCGCTCCGATGCGCCCGGCATCGTGCGTGCGCGTGAGTTGGGGCTGCCGGTCGAGGTTCTCGCGTCGTCGGCCTTCGCCAGCCGCGAGGCCTTTGATGCCGCGCTGATCGAGCGGCTCGATGCACTGGAGGTTGATCTGGTCGTGCTCGCCGGTTTCATGCGCATCCTCACCGACGGATTCGTGCAGCACTTTGCCGGACGACTGGTCAATATCCATCCTTCGCTGTTGCCGGCCTTCACCGGCCTTGATACGCATGCCAGCGCGCTTGCAGCCGGTGTTCGCGTTCATGGTGCGAGCGTGCATCTGGTGACACCCGAACTCGATCATGGCCCCCTGATTGCCCAGGCCGTGGTGCCGGTGCTTGACGCTGACGACGCGGCGACACTGGCCGCTCGGGTGCTGCGGCTTGAGCATATTCTGTTGCCGCGCGCGGTTCGATGGATGGTCGAGGGGCGGGTGCAGGTGAACCAGGGGAGGGTTCGGGTCGAGGGCATCGATGATGCGCAGCGGCTGATTTTTGACAATGCGCTGCCGGCTGATTTTCGATACTGCGCGGCCGGCGCTTCTGCAGGCCAGGCATGACCATGACCGATTCCTTTTCCGTTCCTGCCGACAACAGCCCGCCGCTGGCAGCGGCCGATGCGCCACGCCTGACCAGTTTTCTGCTCGAGTCGATCGAGGGGGCACTGGCGCTGGTCCTGCGTCTCGAAGGGCCGGCCGATCTGGCATTGCGAAGCTATTTCCGCAGCAACGAGAAGCTTGGGCGGCGCGATCGCGGCGTGATTGCCGAAACCGCCTTCGACATCCTTCGCAACCGGCGTCGCTACAGCCATTTCGCCGAGGGGCTGCGGGGTTCGCTGACCCGGCGCCTGATGGTGCTCTCGCTGGCCGCCCGATTTGGTGAGCAGGTGCTCGCCGTCTTCGGTCTGCCGCCCGAGAGTCTCCTGGCGGTTCGCCGACTGCTGAGTACCGATCCGTCATCCTTGTCGCAGGCAGTCAGGCTGAGTCTTCCCGACTGGCTCCATGCCGAATTGCTCGATCAGCTGACGCGTCAGGGTGAGGCCGATCCGGTCGATGCCCTTGAGAAGCTCGGCCAGGTGCTGCTTGGGCCGGCGTCTTTCGATCTGCGGGTCAATCTGATCAAGACCGACCGCAAGGCACTGATGGGCGCGCTGTCTGCCCAGGGTATTGCGGCCGAAGCGTTGGCCGAGCCGGCCACCGCGGTGCGGCTGGTCGGCAAGCCGGCGATCGAGCGGCTTGAGATTTTCGAAAAGGGCTGGTTCGAGGTCCAGGATGCCGGCAGCCAGCGGCTGGTCGAGTTCGCCGAACCGCGCCGTGGCCAGACGGTGGTCGATTTTTGCGCGGGCGCCGGCGGCAAGACGCTGGCGATGGCAGCTGCCATGAGATCGACAGGCCAGATTTACGCCTGCGACGTCTCGGGCGCGCGCCTGCAAAGGCTCAAACCAAGGCTGTCGCGCTCGGGGGCAAGCAATGTCCAGCCCTTTGGCATCGATACCGAAAACGACCCGAAGCTCAAGCGCCTGGCGGCCCGTGCCGACCTGGTCCTGGTCGATGCGCCCTGCAGCGGCACCGGCACGCTGCGGCGCAATCCGGAGCTCAAGTGGCGGATGCAGCCGACCTCGGTCGATGAGCTCAGTGCCGTCCAGGGCTCGATCCTGCGTGCCGCGGCCAGGCTGGTCAAACCGGGTGGTGCGCTGGTCTATGCCACCTGCAGTCTGCTCGAGCGCGAGAACGAAGCGGTCGCCGCGGCCTTCAGCCAGACGCATCCCGAATTCGCAGACCCTGTTTTTATGCATCTTCGCCCCGAGATCACTCAGACGGACGGTTTTTTCGCCGCGCGCTGGGTCAGAGCGGTCAAGCGGGCCTCTTGAGTGGCAAGACCTGGGCGTGACATCGCGTTGTGGCCGCATTACCGGCCGGGGTCAATTCGAATTCCATTCGGCAGACAAACAAGACGCCGTGCCTGCCGCTCTCTATAATCAGCAGATTCCTATCAGGAGGGGAGCAACTTGATCAATCATCCCGCCGCTCAGGCGGTGCTCGGTTTTCTCGACAGCGGCCTGCTCGACTTCTCGGGCTGGCAGATCCTTGCCTATACGCTGATCACCACGCACATCACCATCGCTGCTGTGACCATCTACCTGCATCGCAGCCAGGCGCACCGCGCGCTCGATCTGCATCCGGTGATTTCGCACTTCTTTCGCCTGTGGCTCTGGCTGACCACCGGCATGGTCACCAAGGAGTGGGCGGCGATTCATCGCAAGCACCACGCCAAGTGCGAGACGGTCGAAGATCCGCACAGCCCCCAGACCCGCGGCATCCGCAAGGTGCTCCTGGAGGGTGCCGAGCTCTACCGTGAAGAGACAAAGAACCGCGAGACCATGGAGCGCTACGGCCATGGGCTGCCCGACGACTGGATCGAGCGCCATCTCTACACCCGGTATTCGGGCCTGGGGATCTATGTCACGCTGCTTATCGATGTGCTGCTTTTCGGCGTCATCGGTCTGTCGGTGTTTGCAGTGCAGATGATCTGGATTCCGGTGACCGCCGCCGGCATCATCAACGGGTTGGGCCACTTCACCGGCTACCGCAATTTCAACAGTCCAGACGCGAGTCGCAATCTGGTGCCCTGGGGCATCCTGATCGGCGGCGAAGAACTCCACAATAACCATCACACCTTCGCAACCTCCGCCAGGCTTTCAAATCGCTGGTATGAGTTCGATATCGGCTGGATGTACATCTGCATCCTGCGGTCGATGGGTCTGGCGACGGTTCGCAAGGTGGCACCAGTGCCGAAACTGGCTGAGCCGCGCGCAACTGTCGACCTGCACACCCTTCAGGCGGTCATCATGCATCGCTACGATCTGATGGCGGCCTACGGTCGATCGCTTGGCAAGACCTGTACCGACGAGATTGCCCGCTTGCGTTCGGTTCAGCCTGCCGATGCCAGTCTGATCAGCTCGGCGCAGCGATGGCTGCACCTTGATTCGACCGATCTGACCGACCACCATCGAAAGACGCTTGGAGAAATCTTTGCAGTGTCCGATCCGCTCAAGAAGCTGATCGAAATGCGTGCCGAACTCACCGGCACCTGGGAGCGTACGAACCTGTCACGCGATCAGTTGCTGGTCGAATTGCAGGACTGGTGTGCGCGCGCTGAGAGCAGCGGTGTTGCCGCCCTTCAGGATGTCGCGCTGCGGATGCGCCGGTATGTCCCGACCTGAGACGTCTGTCTGATAAAAAGGTGAAAGCCAATAAAAAACGCCCCGAACGGGGCGTTTTTTATTAGTGCTGATGTCTGACAGCAAGGCTTGTGCTGGGGCGGCTCAACTGCAGCCCACGCGCCTGCGCTTCGCAGGCTTGCCTTACTTGATCTTGGTTTCTTTGTAGGCCACGTGCTTGCGGGCGACAGGATCAAATTTCTTGATTTCCATCTTTTCAGGCTTGGTCCGCTTGTTTTTCGTCGTGGTGTAGAAGTGACCGGTGCCGGCGGTCGATTCGAGTTTGATCTTGTCGCGCATGATGAGAAGGTTCCTTGTTGATCCGTTGGCGTCATTGGCGCCCGGTGGGCTGACTCAGTGCTGTCTCAGTGCTGAATCATCAGTGCTGAATCAGGCCTCGCCACGCGCACGAAGATCGGCCAGGACCGCTTCGATGCCCAGTTTGTCGATGGTGCGCAGCGCAGCAGTGGTCACGCGCATGCGGATGAAACGGTTTTCGCTTTCGATCCAGAAACGACGCGACTGCAGGTTGGGCAGATAGCGGCGTTTGGTCTTGTTGTTGGCATGCGAGACGTTGTTGCCAACCATCGGGCGCTTGCCTGTCACACGGCACACTTTGGCCATGGCGTACTCCTGATCTTTTAAGGCTGAATCTTGAACTGATTAAAGCGAAAGGCTGGGCGCGGGTTTGCGCGTGCAGCAAAGCCAAACATTATATTGCAGCAACCGGTCGGTGTGCAACACCGCAGATCGCGTTGCACGACCCGCCTGCGCGACGCCGCCCGACGGCCTGCTGCGCAGCCGCCCATGGCCTGCCGTGTGCGCTTACAGCAGGCCATGGGCGGCAAAGGAGTAATGATGCCCGCCGGCGATAATCAGGTGATCGAGCACCGCGATATCCAGGTACTGCAGCGCCCGTTTCAGCGCCTCGGTGAGTTGTCGATCGGCCTGGCTGGGCTCGGCGATCCCGGAGGGGTGATTATGGGCAAGGATGACCGACGCGGCATTGCGCTCGAGGGCTCGCCGCACCACCTCTCGCGGATAGACCACGGTCTGGGTCAGGGTGCCCCGAAAGAGCTCCTCGGCGCCGATCAGGCGATTGCGGCTGTCGAGAAACAGGATCGCGAAGATCTCGCTCGGACTGTGCTGCAGGCTGAGTGCCAGATATCGCCCGACCTCCTCGGGGGAGTTCAGGACGTCGCGGTGGTGAAGGTCTCCGGCAAGGCTTCGCCGGCTGGTTTCGAGGGCGGCCTGCAGGCTGCACCAGCCGGTCTTGCCGATGCCGGGCGTCTGGAGCAGCAGCGCGCGAGGTGCGGAAAAAAGCCCGCTGAGCGTACCGAAACCGGCCAGCAGCGCGCCGGCACGCGCGATGGCCGCCGCGGTCGGTTTGCGGGTGCGCAAGAGCATGGCGAGCAGTTCGGCGTCGGACAGGCTGACCGCGCCGCCGGCGAGCAGGCGCTCGAGAGGGCATTGCGCGGACAACCGGGCGAGGGTCGGCATGGGGAACTCCAGTGCGTACATCCTGTGAGTACAATCGGGCAGACGTAAGGAACGCCAAGCATGAATCCCCCTGATAACGCGACCGCAAACACGCCTCTGGTGCGATCCGATTCACATCTGACGCTTCACTACCGGATCAGTCTGGCGCTCAACGGCGCTGACGTCATTAGTACTTTCGGTGATCGACCGGCAACCCTGACCTTGGGCTTAGGCCAGATGGCAGAGCCGCTCGAGCGGCGATTGCTCGGCATGAGCGAGGGCCAGAGCGCCGCCTTCGATCTGGCAGCAGAAGAAGGCTTCGGGCCGCGCAACCCGGCGCTGCTGCAACGGGTCTCGCGCTCGATGCTCGAGGCTAATGGCGCGCCCGACGCCACCTATCATCCGGGCGATCTGCTCGATTTCGCCGCGCCAGATGGCGGTCGGTTCGCCGGCGTCGTCAAAGAGGTCGATGACACCGGTGCGCTGCTCGATTTCAACCATCCGCTTGCCGGTCAGCCGATCCGGTTTGAGGTCAGCATCCTGGGAGTCCTTTGAGATGAGCGAGTTCCAAGACGCGGTACCGCAGGCGTTGCTGGCCCAGCCGCGCGGCTTTTGCGCCGGCGTCGACCGTGCGATCGAAATCGTCGAGCGGGCGCTTCGTCAGTTCGGCGCGCCGATCTATGTTCGGCATGAAATTGTTCACAACGACCATGTGGTCGGTGATCTGCGACAAAAAGGCGCGGTCTTCGTCGATGATCTGTCAGACATTCCCGATGGCGCCACCGTGGTTTTCTCTGCCCACGGCGTGTCGCGGGCGGTGCGCAACGAGGCCGGCGGGCGCAGCCTGCAGGTCTTCGACGCCACCTGTCCGCTGGTCACCAAGGTCCATGTCGAGGTGGCCAAACTGAGGCGAGACGGGCGCGATGTGATCATGATCGGTCACGAGGGTCATCCCGAGGTCGAGGGCACGATGGGTCAGGCCGACGACGGCATCCATCTGGTCGAGACGGTCGAGGATGTCGAGCGACTCCAGATCGAATCGACCCGTCCACTGGCTTATGTGACCCAGACCACGCTGTCGGTCGATGATTGCCGGCTGGTGATCGATGCGCTCAAGAAGCGCTTCCCGGCGATTGCCGAGCCGAAGAAGCAGGACATCTGCTACGCCACCCAGAATCGTCAGGATGCGGTCAAGTTCATGGCGCCCCAGTGCGACCTCGTGCTGGTGATCGGCAGCCCGAGCAGCTCCAACAGCAATCGGCTGCGAGAAGTGGCCGAGAAGATGGGCAAGGAGGCGCGCCTGATCGGCTCTGCCGACGAACTCGATCCGGCATGGCTGTTGGGCAAGCGGCGCATCGGCATCACTGCTGGCGCATCGGCGCCGGAAGTGCTGGTGCAGGCCCTTGTCGAGCGACTGCGCTTACTCGGTGTGGCCAGGGTTCAGACCCTCGATGGCATCAAGGAGGAAGTGCAGTTTCCCCTGCCCAAGGGTTTGAGCGGGCTGTCCGTGCCCGGACAGTCCGAGGCATGACGCGGCGAGGCGCTCCGATTTGAAGCTGCCATCCGACCATCGATGAAACGTCGCACTGTCCTGTCTGTCGGTGCCGGTGCGGCCACTGCCTGGCTGACCGGGTGCGCCACGCAGGGCAGTGGTTCGCTTGACCGGGGATCCTCGAAGTCCGGGGTCGAGCCGAGGTCGATCGGCCCGGTCGACAGCTCGTTGGCGCTGCACCTGCATAACCGTCTGGGCTATGGCGCTCGTCCCGGCGATATCGAGAAGATGAAGTCGATGGGCGCGGGCCCCTGGATTGCCGCGCAGCTTGTGCCGGCCTCGATTGCTCAGCCCGCCGATCTGGTCGCCTCGCTCGATGCGATGCCGGTCCTGCAAGAGCGACATGCGCCGACGCTTGAGACCTACGCCCGCCGGCAGGCCGACGCATTGAGTCCGGCGCTGACCGAGTCGCAGCGGGCAGCTGCCCAGGCCGAACTGACTGCACTGGTCCAGCGGGTTCAGGGTCAGGCGAGGCAGGCGCGTCTGATGCGCGCAGCGACCTCGAACCGACAGCTCGAAGAGGTACTGGTCGAGTTCTGGTTCAACCATTTCAATGTGTTCGCCGGCAAGGAGACCGTTCGGGTGACCGCCGGTTTTTATGAAGCCGAGGCGATCCGTCCGCATGTGCTCGGACGATTTCGTGATCTGCTCGGCGCGACCGCCCGCCATCCGGCGATGCTCAATTACCTCGACAACTGGCAGAGCGTCGCCAGCGGATTCGCGCTGCCGCGCGGCACGCCGCTGCCGCCAGGCTTCGTGATGCCCAGGGGCCCGAACGAGAACTACGCACGCGAGCTGCTCGAATTGCACACGCTCGGTGTCGATGGCGGCTATACCCAGACCGATGTGTCCGAGCTGGCCCGGGTTTTCACCGGCTGGTCCTTCGATCGCCGCAATCCCGGGCCGACCGACGCGTTTCGATTTTATGCGGCACGCCACGACAGCGGCCCCAAGCGACTCCTCGGCACGCAGGTGCCAGGCAGTGGCGAGCAGCAGGGCGAATGGGCGCTCGACCTGCTGGCAAGACATCCGGCGACCGCGCGCCACATCAGCCGCAAGCTCGCCGCCAGTTTCGTTTCCGATGAGCCGCCGCCCGCGCTCGTCGAGCGTCTGGCAGCCCGGTTTTCGCAAACCGACGGTGATCTGCGCGAGGTGATGCGAACGCTGATCTTCAGCCCGGAGTTTCTCGATCCGTCGATGCGCGGGGCAAAGTTCAAGACGCCCTATCAGTACACGGTCTCGGCGGTGCGCGCTTGTGCCATGCCGCTCGGTGATCCCCGGCAGCTCGCCGGCGCTGTCGCGCGCATGGGCATGCCGATCTTTCTGTGTCCGACGCCCGATGGCTGGCGCGATTCACGCGAGGCCTGGCTCAATCCGGAGGGGCTGCGCCAGCGGGCTGAATTCGGTATCCGGCTTGGCGGGCAGACGGGCGCTGCATTGACCGACACGCTGTCGGCGAGCCTGAGCGCCGGTGCGCAATCGGTGATGGCCGGACTTCCACCGAAAGAGCGAGTTTCAATGGCGCTCGCCAGTCCGGACTTCATGAGGCGCTGACACGATGGCCGACCGATCGTCGCAGAGCAAGCTGGTGGTCGTGATGCTGCGCGGCGCTGTCGACGGGCTCAGCGTGGTCGTACCGCATGGCGATCCGGCTTATTCCCGAAACCGGGCCGAGATCGCGATTGCCGCGCCGGGCCGATCCGACGGCGCCTTGCCGCTCGGTGCGCTTTTCGGTCTTCATCCGGCGCTGGCCTCGATGCTGCCTTTGTGGAGCGCCGATCGCCTCGCCTTCGTGCACGCGAGCGGATCGCCAGACCCCACCCGGTCGCATTTCGATGCGCAGGACTTTCTCGAGACCGCGACCCCGGGACGTCGATCTACGCCCGACGGCTGGATGAACCGTCTGCTCAAGGTTCTCGCCGACCCGGCTGCTGATGTCGCAAGGCCGCCGGTACAGGCGGTCAATCTCGGCGCGACGATGCCGCGCATCCTCACCGGACCCATGCCGGTTGCATCTTTGCCTGCAGGCGGGGCCGATCAACAACGCGGTGGCGGGTCACCCGCACTCTCGCAGGCACTCGATCGCCTGTATGCCGACGATCGGATCGCCGGCGCAAGCTGGCAGGCGATGCGTGAGACCCGCCAGGCGATGCTGTCCGCCGCTTCAGCCGACATGGACGCCGGCATGGACCCGGGTATTACAAGGGGCGCGATCCCGTTGGCCGGTCTGTCGCAGGATGCCGCCCGCCTTGGCCGCCTGATGCGCCGCGAGCCCGGTATGCGCGCAGCCTTTTTTTCGGTCGGCGGGTGGGACACCCACACCAATCAGGGCGGCGCCCGCGGTCAGCTCGCCACGCGCCTGCAGACGCTGGCCGGCGGGCTCACCGCCCTGGCTCAGGAACTCGACGACCGGCTCGACGATACCGTCGTGATCGTGATGTCCGAATTCGGTCGTACGGTGCGTCAGAACGGCACGCAGGGCACCGACCACGGCCATGGCAACGTCATGTGGCTGATGGGTGCCGGTGTTCGCGGCGGTCGGATCCATGGCGAATGGCCGGGGCTTGAGGCGAGCGCGCTGCATGAGGGCCGCGACCTTGCGGTGACGACCGACTTTCGACAGGTCATTGCGGCAGTGCTCGAGCGCCATCTGCGGCTCGATGACCGCCAGTTGGCCTATGTGCTGCCGGATGGGCCCGGTCGGTCGCCTCGGCCCGATCTGCTGGCAGGCTGAGCGTCGGCCTGCTGCCACAGCAGCCACAGTTTGATGTACTTGTAGTAACTCGCCTGGCCGGTCATGAGCGCCACGCCCAGGCCCTGCGCGCCGTCCAGAAAACCGCGCCGCAGCAGGTAGGTGCGAATGAAGGCCCAGGCGCCGTGCAGCACTGCGCTCGCCGGGCTGGCCCGCTTGCCGCGCTCGAAACCCTGGCGTGCTCCCAGCGTCGAGTAGTGCTCGATCTTGGCGAGTACCTCCGAGTAGTCCTCGTAGGTGTGATGCAGAAGCGGTGTCGTCAGACGACCCACCGGACCGTCGCTGATCAGCCGCTCATGGACCAGATCGTCGCTGAAACGGGCTCGCCCGCGGCGAAACAGGCGTGTGACGTGGTCGGGATACCAGCCGCCGTGCCGGATGAATCGCCCGCAAAAACTCGACAGACGCGGCATCTCGAAGGCATCGGCCTGGCCCGCGGCCATGGCGGCGATGATCTCGTCGCGAAGGGCGGGTGTCACGCGCTCATCGGCGTCGATCGACAGGATCCAGTCGCTGTCCGCCTTGCCGATTGCAAGGTTCTTCTGCGGCCCGAATCCCGGCCAGTCCTCGGTTTCGAAGACCTCGGCGCCGAGCTCGCGCGCCAGTTGCGCAGTGCCATCCCGGCTGCCCGAGTCCACTACAATCATTCGATCGCACCAAGCCACCGCCGCCAGGCAGGCAACGATGTTATGCGCTTCGTCTTTCGTGATCAGTACAACCGAGATGCTCATGGCAAGAGTTGATGTGGCCTGACAAGTTCCGGCATCTGACGATCGCCAGCCTGCTGGTACTGGCGTTTCCGATCCTGCTGCTGAGTGTTCCGAGAGGCGCCTCGGTGTTTCTGGTGGCCACGGTTGTGGCGCTGATCGCGGTCAGGCACGGGCTGACTGAAACCGCTCGCGCCAACGCAGCGGTTTTTCGGCCGCTGTCGCTGTCGATTCTAACCGTCCTGATGATCTGTCTTGCGTCGATCCTGCACTTTGATCTGGGCTGGAACACTCTCGACAATCCGAGCCGCATCATCCTGGCGTTTCTTGCATGTCTGCTGGTGATCCACCGGGGCGCCGACAGCCGTTTGCTGTGGGCGGGTGCACTGATTGGTCTGATCGCTGCAGCGGCAGTCATCGCCTGGCAGGCCGCAGTGCTCAATGTGCACCGGCCGAGCGCCGGACTGCCGCCGATCGTCTTCGCCAACATGGTGGCCGCGATTGCGCTGATCGGCTTCGTGCGGCCGGGCACCGACTGGCGCAGTCATGCGCTTGCCTGGGTAGGGATGTTTCTGGCGGCGCTCATCCTGATCGTCAATGGCTCGCGCGGACCCTGGATGGCGCTGGTGATCACCACCTTGCCGCTGATCCCGGTCAGGCATCGGGGCATGCGGCTGCCAGCCTATCTTGGCATCGTGCTCCTGCTGTTGCTGCTGATTGCCCTGGCCTTCACCCTGCCGGAGGTCGAACTCACCAGACGTTTTCAGGACATCGGGGGCGATATCGAACGCTTCGGCGCCGGCGACGCCGATTCAGCGGTCGGCGCCCGTTTGATGATGTGGCAGCTCGGTTTGCAGACCCTGATCGCCCATCCGCTGACCGGCATCGGTCTGAATCAGTATGGCGAGCTGCTGATGAACCTGCCGCAGTGCCCGACCGCGCCGTTCTGCACGAAGCACGGTCATAACGATCTGATGGAGGCGCTCACCACCCTCGGCTTGCCCGGGATCGTGCTGCTTTTCGCGATGTTTGCGGTGCCGGCGATCCTGTTCAGGCGAATGCGCCGAGTCGCTCGCGAGCGCGGCGACACGGTTGGCGAGAGCCTCGCAGTGGCCGGCCTGGCGGTGGTGGTGGCGACCTGCATCAGTGGGCTGACGCAGGTGACCCTGGCGCATCACGTCAATATTGTCTTTTACGCCGGCGCGATCGGACTGCTGCTGGGGCTCTCGGCACAGCAGGCCCGTGACGCCGGATCAGTCTGAGCGGCCCTCAGGGAAATTTCGCGGAACAGTGATTTTTGTCATTCGTCGAGCGGCAGCGCTCACCTAAGTTCTGTCTTGTGGCAAGCGTCTTTGCTTTGCCGCCCGTTCAGACCGAGGTGACCCCATGCAATGCGCCCCGTCGTGTCCGCCCTCCGGATCGCAGCGATTTGTTCCTGCAGCCGCCGCCGCTTTTTTCGTATCGATCGCCCTGATCTCACCGTGTCAGGCCGGACCCGAGTTCACGACGATCAGTGCGGTCAACGCCTCGGCATCGGGTCATAGCGCCGACAAGCGCGCTGCGCCCTCGTCAGCATCGATGCAGACTTTCGGCACGCTGGTTTCGGCCAAGCCTGCGAGCCAGCCCCTCTATCGCAGTTACGCCTCGTCAGTCGACCTGGGCACGGGTGATCTGACCGCCGGCGCGATCCGGTCGATGCCGACCTCCTCGCAGAGCCCGCGCACGCTCCGCTGAACCTGCGACTTGCCTGAACGGTCCCTTACCGTCGATCCTGTCGGTTGATGAGGCATGCCCGATCGAGGCATGCCCGCAAGGATCAGACGACACAGGGGACGCACGATCATGACGGCACCGATTCGCATCGACCAGGCCACCGGCTTCAAGGTCTTCACGACACGCGCTGCCAAGGCCAGCGACAGGATCGCCGGCAAGGGCTATTCGGCGATTTCCGACGATGCGCTCAAGGTACTGCCCGACGCGCCGATCGGTGCGGTCTTCAACGCCGATGAGCAGGCGCGCTATCGTGAATTCAAGGAAGCAAGGCGCGGTGCGGCCGACTACATGGCCATGGAGGGCGAGTTCGCGCGCTATCTCGAAGACGTCTATTCGGCCCCTCCGGTGCAGCGCGAGGCGCTGACCGACGAGTGCGACATCGTGGTCATCGGCGCGGGGTTTGCCGCCCTGCTGCTCTGGTACAAGCTGCGCGAGGCGGGCTTTGGCGACGTGCGGTTCTGCGAGAAGGGCGGCGATGTCGGCGGCACCTGGTACTGGAACCGCTATCCCGGGATTGCCTGCGATGTCGAGGCTTACAGCTATCTGCCGCTTCTCGAGGAGATGGGCTATTTCCCGACGATGAAATTCGCCTCAGGTTTCGAGATTCTCGAGTATTGCCAGAGCATGGCGCAGCGTTTCGGCTTTTACGACCATTGCCTGTTTCACACGACGGTCGAGCAGACCACCTGGGATGAGGCCACGCAACGCTGGACGGTGGTGACCGATCGCGGCGACCGCATGCGGGCCCGCTTCGTCGTGCTGGCAAACGGCATCCTGACCACGCCCAAGCTTGCCCGCATCGAGGGCATGGAGACCTTCAAGGGCAAGTCCTTTCACACCTCGCGCTGGGACTACACCGTCGATCTCGAAGGCAAGCGCGTTGGCATCATCGGCACCGGCGCGACCGCGGTGCAGGTCATTCCCGAGATCGCCAAGGTGGTCAAGCATCTGACCGTCTTTCAGCGCACACCGTCAACCATCGATGTGCGCGATCAGCGGGCCACCACGCCGCAGGAGATCGAGGCCTGGTCGAAGGAGCCCGGCTGGGCGCGGGCGCGCCGCGACCGGCTGGCAATGATCTCGTCGGGGCGCACCGCGCTGCAGGGCAATGATGACTTTCTGTCGGGCAAGGTCTCCGACTTCAAGGAACGCAAACAGTACGAGCGCGCGCTCACGCCGCAGGAGATGATCGCCAAGCAGCTCGACACCAATTTCCGGATCATGGAGCAGATCCGTGCGCGGGTGGATGCCATCGTCAAAGACCCGAAAACTGCGGCGGCGCTCAAGCCTTATTACCCCTATGGCTGCAAGCGGCCGACCTTTCATGATGAGTTCTTGCCGACCTTCAACCTGCCGCATGTGACGCTGGTGGATACCGCGCCGCTTGGGGTCAGCCGCATCAACCAGCGGGGCGTGGTTCACGACGGCACTGAATACCCGCTCGATGTCCTGATCTATGCAACCGGCTTTCAGTGGATGGCGACCTCGACCTTCAACATGATCACCGGTCGCGGCGGCCGCACGCTGCGCGAGAAGTGGCAGACCGAGGGTGTCAAGACCTTTCTGGGCATGCACAGCGAAGGATTTCCCAACCTGTTCATCATGTCCGGCCCACAGGGCGGCGGTGGTCAGTTCAACTTCACCCTTGGCGTCGAGGCCCACACCGACTATGTCGTCTGGATGCTCAAGACGATGCGCGAGCGCGGTGTGGGTGTGGTTGATGTCCGCAAGGATCCGGAGGTCGCTTACGCCCAGCATTGCCGCGATGCCGATCTGAACACCCGCGCCCTGCGCGATTGCCTGTCGTATTACAACGGCGAGGGCAATGCTGAGCCGGGCAGTCTTGCTTACTACGGGGGGCCGGGCCAGTGGCACGCCCTGCGAGGCACGGCGCAGGCGACGCTTGAGCCTTATGTCTTTGACGGTGAGCAGACTCAGGCTGCCTGAGCGGCTGATCGGCGTCTCCACCCGGCTCGAGCGAATTGCGCGAGCGATCGAGCGGGCTTCGTGAAATCAGGTCCCGATTTCAGGCCCTGATTTCAGTCCGCGACTTCAGGCTGAGATGGTTGAAGCTGCCTGGGGAAGCTTCTGCTGCCCACGCACCAGCCTGCCCGGCAGCGCGCCGGTCGCTTGTCCATTGCGATAGGTGACCGTGCCCGAGACGATGGTGGCCACATAGCCGTCGGCACGCTGATGCAGTCGGCGCCCGCCCGCCGGCAGGTCATGTTCGACGGTGGGCACACGCACCTTCAGCCGATCGAAGTCGATCAGGTTGAAGTCGGCCTTGTGGCCGATCGCGATGCGGCCGCGATCGTTCAGGCCGGCAAGCGTTGCCGGCTCGCTGGTGAGTGCGGCAATTGCCTTGGGCAGGGCGATGCGCTGAGCGGCTTCGGCATCGCGTGCCCAGCGGGCAAGGTAATAGGTGGGGAAGCTCGCGTCGCAGATCATCCCGTAGTGCGCCCCGCCATCGGCGAGGCCCACGACAGTGTCGGGATGCTCGAGCATTTCGCGCACAGCCTTCAGATTGCCGTCGCGATAGTTGGCGCCGGGCTGATAGAAGATCGACTTGCCTTCGTTGGCGATCAGCAGGTCATAGGAAAATTCTTCCACCGATTTTCCGGCAGCAGCGGCCAGCCGGTCGATGCGATCGGCGACCTGCGGCTCGTAATTCGCTTCGGTCTCCCAGACATAGCAGTACTGAAAGGCGCGCACGGTCTTGATGTTGACCGGGTTGGTGTCTTCAGGCTGCTCGCTGAGCAGCTGCTCGCGGAAGACCGGGTCTTTCATTCGCTCCAGGCGCTGCGCAAGCGGCAGGCGGCTGATCGCCTTGTAGCTCGGGTGATAGGCAAACGGGTGAAAGCTGAGCTCCAGTCCGTAGAGCATGCCAACCGGGCGCGGCGCGATCTGGGCGCGCATCGGCAGTCCGTCTTTCGTGGCTTGCGACAGGGCGGCGAGTGATTTTCGCCAGGCATCCGGGTCGCCTGCCGGCATCTGGATCAGCGAATACGACAGCGGCTGGCCGCAGCGCTCGGCAATTCGACGCATCACACCAAACTCGTGATCAGCATCGCCCATCGGTGCCGGGATGATCTGGAAGACGCCGCTGCCGGCATCCTTCAGGCCTTGCGCCAGCGCACCGAGTTCGTCTTCTTCCGAGAAGAGGCTGGGGGCGAGTTCGCCGGCCTTGGTCCGGTGCAGCATATTGCGCGAGGTGGTCACACCCAGAGCGCCGGCTTTGATGGCTTCGGTGGTGAGGCGGCGCATGGCGGCCAGGTCCTGTGCGGTGGGCGGCTCCTGCGTGGCCGCACGCTCGCCCATCACATAGACCCGCAGCGCCGAGTGCGGCAGTTGCGCGGCGATGTCGATGTCGAACTGTCGTGCATCCAGCGCATCGAGATACTCGGGGAAGGTTTCCCAGTTCCAGGGCAAGCCTTCGATCATGACCACCTCGGGCACGTCTTCCACGCCTTCCATGAGCTTGACCAGGATCTCGCGCTGATCGGGTTTGCAGGGCGCAAAACCGACGCCGCAATTGCCCATGACCACCGAGGTCACGCCATGGCCGGAAGACGGCGCAAGACGATGCTCCCAGGTGGCCTGCCCGTCGAAGTGGGTGTGAACATCGACAAAGCCCGGGGTCACCAGCAGACCCTTGGCATCGATTTCTTCGCGTGCTGTTCCGCTGATCGCGCCGATGGCGGCAATGCGGCCGTCCTTGACGGCGATGTCTGTGATGCGCGGCTCGCTGCCAAGGCCGTCATGGACTGTGCCGCCGCGGATGATCAGATCGAATTCGGTCATGAGTGTCTCCCCCGTGTGGGTGCTGTGCTTGTCGATGGCATGCTGTGCCGATGCCATCCAGTGTAATCCGTGGCAAGGTGGTCAGGGTGAACTCAGACGAGTTCGGCCAGTTGCCCGGGCTCCAGATGACACCATTGGCCCATAGGCAGGCCGAGCGAATCAAGTGTGAGCTTGCCGATCGCGCTGCGGCGCAATGAGACGCAGTGATTGCCTGCCGCAGCCAGCATCCGCTTGACCTGGTGGTACTTGCCCTGGTCGATGCTGAGTTCGAGCAGATGCGTGTCCAGCATGCGCACCTGCGCGGCGATGGGTTTGTCCTCGTCGATGAGCTTCACGCCATCGCGCAACTGCGCGATCAGTTGCGGCGTCACCGCCTCGAAGACGGTGGCTTCATAGGTTTTCTGAACATGCCGCTTCGGCGAAGACTGGGCGTGGATGAAGCCACCGTCATCGGACAGCAGCAGCAGGCCGGTGGTGTCATGGTCGAGGCGACCGACCGGCTGGGTATTGCGGTTGAGGTATTCCTGCGGCAACAGGCTGAGGATGCCCGGATGGTGGCTGGGCTTGCGTGAACACTCGTAACCGGGAGGCTTGTGCAAGCCGATGTAGAGGTGCTGGCGAAACGTCCATGCTTTTCCGTTAACGCTGAAGACCAGGCCTTCGCAGGGCAGGTCTTCATCGGCATCGGTGATTAATCGACCCGCCACGCTGATTTGCTCACTCCAGATGAGCTGGCGGCACTGCTTGCGGCTGCCGAAGCCCTGGCTGTGAAGGATTTTTTCCAGCGTCATGCTGCAGGCACCGATCCCGATGGGCTGCTGCTGCGGTCCAGGCCGGTGAAAAAGCGCTCTTGCAGGGACCTCAGTCCCAGTTCCCCGAGAAGCGCATCGATTTTTTCGGCAGCCCGCCGGCGCGGCACATCCTTGTTGAGGCTGGCGATGATGAGCTCGTTCTTCATGGAATGCTCCCAGCCCACCAGTTCGGTGACGGTCACCTGATAGCCGTGCGATTCCAGTTGCAGGCAGCGCAGCACATTGGTGACGTGGCTGCCGAATTCGCGGGTGTGGAGGGGATGGCGCCAGATTGCCGCCAGCGGCTCGCCGGACTGGGACGGAGTCTTATTCTTGCGCAGCACGGCGGCGACTTCCGCCTGGCAACAGGGCGCCAGCACGATGAAGCGTGCCTTGGCCGACAGCGCGAACCGGATCGCGTCGTCGGTGGCGGTGTCGCAGGCATGCAGGGCTGTGACGATATCCGCCCCGGCGCAAAGGCCGGGGCTGGCCATGCTCGAAATCGCCTGATCGACCCGCAGGTTGAGGAAGGACATGGCATCGAAGCCGAGCTGCGAAGCAAGCTCCCGGGATTTGAGCACCAGTTCATTGCGGGATTCGATGCCCACGACCTGCGAGCCAGGCGCGAGTGATTTGAAGAAGAGGTCATACAGAATGAAGCCGAGATAAGACTTTCCCGCTCCGCAATCCACGAGTCTGATATGGCCTTGCTCCTGCCTGATCTGCTCCAGCAAGGGTTCGATGAATTGATAGAGGTGATAAACCTGCTTCAGTTTTCGCCGGCTGTCCTGGTTGAGGCGGCCGTCGCGCGTCAGGATGTGCAGTGCCTTCAGCAGTTCAATGGACTGGCCGGGGCGGATGTCTGGTGTGTCTTGCATGGGTTGCCACTTCAGGGAATGCCTGATCGACGATGCACGCCGAAAGCCGCTTGCCTGCTGGTGCCGATGAGAGGAGTCGAACCCCCGACCTTCGCATTACGAATGCGCTGCTCTACCAACTGAGCTACATCGGCAATCCTGATCGCCTGCGCCGCGCGACAAACCGCCGGCAAGCTTGAATGCAGCCTTCGAGAATATCACGGTCGATATCGCCTCAGCCAGTCGCCCTCAGCCTGGGTCTTTCCCAACAGTCTTCAGAAAATCGGCGACCTGCGGAAAACGCAGCCTTACCCGCAGCTCGCGCTTGAGCCTGCGGTTGTCGAGTCGACGCGACTCCGACATGAAGCTCAGCAGCATCGGCGAGACCGCCTCGCGCAACTGCTCGCGTGGCAGGCGTGGCGGTGAAGGCAAGCCGAAAGCCTGCGCTACCGCTTCGAAATACTCGCCCATCTTCATGTCACTGTCGTCGACTGCGTGAATCACCCTTTGCGAGCGGCCGCGCCACAGCGCGGCAAACGCAATGCGCGCCAGGTCATCGGCATGGATATGGTTGGTATAGACATCGTCGGCGTCGATCAGCGCCGGTGTGCCGCGCTGCAGCCGCTCAACCGGCAGGCGGTCGCCGGCATAGATGCCCGGCACTCTGAGCACATTGACCCGCGCTGAACCGGTCGCGGCGCGCCGGCGCAGCAGCGTTTCGGCCGCGACCCGCCTGAGGGCGCGTTCGTTGCGCGGCGCGACCGCCCGCGTTTCGTCAAACCGTGCCCCGCCACAGTCGCCATAGACGCCGGTCGTGCTCAGATAGACCCATGCTGTGGCTTGCGGCATTGCCTGCAACGCATGCTTCGTTCTCGGGTCGCCCTTGCCGGATGAAGGCGGCGGCGCGCTGTGCAGGACGAAAGGTGCCAGGCCGCGCAGTCGGCGACTTGCGCGCAGGTCCTCGAGATCGATGCGCAGCGGCGTGGCGCCGGCTTCCCGCACCGCCTCGAGCGCCTCAGTGCGGCGAACCACGCCGATGATGTGCAGCCGGTCGGCATACATCCTGACAAAGCGCAGCCCCACATCGCCGCAGCCCAGCAGCACCAGCCGCGCACGCCGGAAGCGTCGGGGCAGTGAGCCATAATGCGGGCTGCTCTGTTTGACCAATCGTTTCTTCACCCGCCGATTCTACGAGATGCCCTTCAACATCAGTCTGATGCCCAGTGGCAGGCAGTTTTCAGCCGACGCCGACGAGTCGGTGCTTGAGGCCGGTCTGCGCCAGGGCATCGTGCTGCCTTATGGCTGCAAGAACGGCGCCTGCGGCTCCTGCAAGGCGAAGGTGACTGAAGGTCGATTCGAGCAGGGGCCACATCAGGCCAACGCGCTTCGCAACGATGAAGCCGCTCAGGGTTTCGCTTTGCTGTGTTGTGCGCAGGCCTGCGAAGACCTTGTGATCGAAGCCCGGGTGATCGCGGCGGCCGGCGACATCCCGATCCGCAAGATGCCCTGCCGCATCGCCTCGATTGAGTCCGTCGCCCCCGATGTGGCAGTGATGCGGCTGCAGTTGCCGGCCAATGAACGCTTGCAGTATCTCGCCGGTCAGTATGTCGAACTGATCCTCAAGGACGGCACGCGCCGCAGCTATTCAATGGCCAGCGCGCCGTTCGCCGCCGAGCAGATCGAGTTGCACATCAGGCATATGCCCGGTGGGCGCTTTACCGATGCGCTTTTCGGTGTGACCGAGCCGGTGGTCAAGGAGCGCGACATCCTGCGATTTGAAGGGCCGATGGGCACTTTCTTTCTGCGGGAAGACGCCGATACGCCGATTGTGTTGCTGGCCAGCGGCACCGGTTTCGCACCGATCAAGGCGATCATCGAGCAGGCAATCCACAAGGATATCCGGCGACCGATGACGCTTTATTGGGGCGGACGTCGACCTCAGGACCTCTATCACCATTCGCTGTGCCTGCAGTGGGCAGCCGAGTTGCGCGACTTCAGCTATGTGCCGGTGGTGTCTGACGCCTTGCCGCAAGACGATTGGCAGGGACGAACCGGCTTTGTGCATCAGGCGGTGATGGCCGATCTGCCCGATCTGTCGGGCTATCAGGCCTATGCCTGTGGCGCGCCAATCGTGGTCGATTCGGCGCGACGCGATTTTATCGAGCGTTGCGGACTGCCGCAGGACGCTTTCTTTGCCGATGCCTTCACCTCGGCGGCCGATAGCGCCTAGCCCGCCTCGCCCAGATAGGCTGCCCGTACCCGCGGGTCGTTGAGCATGCTCGCAGCATCGCCGGTCATGGTGATCAGACCCGAATCCATCACATAGCATCGATCGGCGGCTTCGAGCGCAAGACGCGCATTTTGCTCGACCAGCAGCAGCGTCGTCCCCGAGGCCGACACCGCGCGAATCACTTCGAAGATCTTGGCGACCATGATTGGCGACAGGCCCATGCTCGGCTCATCAAGCAGCAGCAGGCGAGGGCGGCTCATGAGTGCGCGGGCCATCGCCAGCATCTGCTGCTCGCCGCCCGACATCGTGCCGGCCAATTGGGTGGCACGTTCCTTGAGTCGCGGAAAGGTCTCGAACATCCGGTCGATGTCGGTCTTGATACCGGCGGTGTCATCGCGGGTGTAAGCACCCATCATCAGGTTTTCGAGGATGGTCATACGGGCGAAGACGCCCCGGCCCTCAGGCACCATCGCCAGGCCCTGGCCGACCAGCTGGAAGGAGTCGCGACCGATGATCGATCGGCCGTCGAAGGCGATGTCGCCAGCGCTGGGCGACAGGGTGCCGGTGATCGCCTTGAGCGTCGTGGTCTTGCCGGCGCCATTGGCGCCGATCAGCGCAACCAGTTCGCCGCGGCGTACCTCAAGGTCGATGCCCTTGACCGCCTGGATGCCGCCATAGGCCACCTTCAGACCCTTGACCGCCAGCACGACCTCTGCGCCCGGTGTCTTTGCCATCGAGCTTGCCGCCTCACTCACTGCTGGCTCCAAGATAGGCTTCGATCACCGCTTTGTCGCGCTTGACGTCGTCGGGCAGACCCTGGGCGATGACCTTGCCGTAGTCGAGCACCGTGACCCGATCGCACAGACCCATCACCAGCTTCACATCGTGTTCGATCAGCAGGATGGTCTTGCCGTCGCGGCTGATGCTCTCGAGCAGTTCGCGCAGGGCCAGTTTCTCGGTGGCATTCATGCCGGCCGCCGGCTCATCGAGCGCGAGCAGGCTCGGCTCGGTGGCCAGTGCACGCGCGATTTCGAGGCGGCGCTGGTCGCCGTAAGACAGGGTGCGCGATTGAAACGGTGCATAGCGGGCAATGCCGACATAGTCGAGCAGCTGCATCGCGCGCTCGCGAATCTCGGCCTCTTCGCGTCGCTGCGTCGACAGCCGGAGCATCGCCGCAAAGGCGCCGGCATGCGTGCGGATATGCCGCCCGACCATGACGTTTTCGAGCACGGTCATCTCGGCAAAGAGGCGGATGTTCTGGAAGGTGCGGGCGATGCCCGCCTTGGCCACCTCGTGCACGGCGGTCGGCGAGTAGGGCTTGCCGTTGAGTTCGAAGCGCCCGGCATCCGGCGTGTAGAGCCCGGTGATGACATTGAAGAAGGTGGTCTTGCCGGCGCCGTTCGGTCCGATCAGGCCATAGATCTGCCCGCGTGCGATCGAGATGCCGACATCGGAGAGAGCCTGCAAACCGCCGAAACGCTTTTCTGCACCCTGCACCAGCAGCAGCGGTACCTCTGGTGAGGCACCGCTCGAGGTTGCGAAAGCCGAGCTGGTCGTGCCGGTCGGGATCGCGCTCATGGCTGCCCCGCACCGGTGGCGGCAGGCTTGGCCTCGCGCGAGGCCCTATCGTCAGCATCGGCGTCAGCATCGGTGTCGGCTGCGGTGCCATGCTGGCGAGCAGGCCACAAACCCGCAGGTCGATAGAGCATGATCAGCACCATCGACAGCCCGAAGAGCAGCATCCGCAGCGCCTCCGGGGCAATCAGTTCCTGTCCGAAAATCGCGAGCTGGGCGGGCTTGGCCACATAGCGAAGGACCTCCGGAATCGCATAAAGAAGAATGGCCCCCAGGATCACGCCGGGTACATGGCCCATGCCGCCGAGCACCACCATCGAGACGATCACCACCGACTCCATGAGGGTGAAGCTCTCGGGCGACACGAAACCCTGGAAAGACGCGAACATCGCGCCGGCCACGCCGCCGAACGACGCCCCCATTGCAAAGGCGAGCAGCTTGACGTTGCGGGTATTGATGCCCATCGCCTTGGCGGCGATCTCGTCCTCGCGGATCGCCATCCAGGCGCGTCCGAGCCGGGAATCCTGCAGCCGAATGGTGATGATGATGATGATGATCGCCAGGATCAGGAACAGGTAGTAGTACAGATAGACCGACGGCACCTCGATATCGAAGAAGGTCTGGGTCTTGCCCAGGCTTACCCCGGCGATCTCGATCGGGTCGATATTGGTGATGCCCTGCGGGCCGTTGGTGATATTGATCGGCGAGTTCAGGTTGTTCAGGAAGATTCGGACGATTTCGCCGAAGCCGAGTGTCACGATGGCCAGATAGTCGCCGCGCAGCCTCAGGGTCGGTGCACCGAGCAGAGCACCGAACAGCGCCGCAAGGCCCGCTCCCAGCGGTACGACCAGCCAGATCGAGTTGTGCAGCCCATTCGGAAACATCTGCCGGATGAACTCGAAGTTTTCGGAGAGCTGCGGCGACGACAGCAATGCGTACAGATAGGCTCCCACTGCATAGAAGGCCACGTAGCCGAGATCGAGCAATCCGGCATAGCCGACCACGATGTTCAGTCCGAGCGCCAGCATCACATAGAGCAGCGCGAAGTCGATGATGCGCACCCAGCCATTGCCCTGGGTGCCCGCCGCAAAAGGCAGTGCCAGCAGTACCAGCGTGATGACCGCGGTGGCGCCATAAGCGGCCACCGGGTTGTCCTTGAATGAGGGGAATTGCATGCTTGCTGCGATAGGTGGTGCGGGCGGTGCCGGTTATGACGAGGGTCGCGATCAGGCGCGGTCGGCGACCCGCTCACCCATAAGGCCTGAGGGACGAAACACCAGCACCAGGATCAGTACGACGAAGGCGAAGATGTCCTGATAATGACTGCCAAGAAAGCCGCCGGTGATGTCACCGATATAGCCGGCGCCCAGGCTCTCGATGATGCCCAGCAGCAGCCCACCGAGCACCGCCCCACCGAGGTTGCCGATGCCGCCGAGCACCGCGGCGGTGAAGGCCTTGAGGCCTGGGATGAAGCCCATGCTGAACTGCGCGATGTTGTAGTTCATGGCAACCAGCACACCGGCGACCGCCGCCAGCGAGGCGCCGATCGCAAAGGTGACAGCAATCACCTGGTTGGCGTTGACGCCCATCAGGCCGGCGATGCGGGGGTTTTCGGCGGTCGCCCGCATGGCGCGTCCGAGCTTGGTCCGGTTGACCAGCAGCAGCAGACCGATCATCAGCACCGCCGAGACCACCAGGATCAGCAGCTGTTTGGGGGCGAGCAAGGCTGGGCCGATTTCGATCGGCTTGGTGGGCAGCAGGTCGGGAAAGACGATCGGATTCGGTTTCCAGATGATCATCGCCACGGTCTGGATCACGATCGACAGACCGATAGCGGTAATCAGCGGCGCGAGTTTGGGCGCGTTGCGAAGCGGCCGATAAGCGACCCTCTCGATCAGAAGCGACAGGATCACGCACACCGGAATCGCGCAGGCCACGGCAATCACGAGAACCAAGGGCAGCGGCAACCCCGACGTGGCAAGCATGCTGACGACAGTCACCCCCACCATGGCGCCGACCATGAGGACATCACCGTGCACGAAGTTGATCAGTTGCAGGATGCCGTAGACCATGGTGTAGCCGAGCGCGATCAGGGCATAGACGCTGCCCAGGACCAGACCGTTCAGGATCTGCTGCAAAAGGATGTCGAACTGCATTGAGGCAGATCCTGCTGGGGTGGTCGAGGAAGGATGAACTGCCGGCTTATCTGGCTGACAGAACCCAGGTGGCCAGGGTGATCGCGTCGGCTTCGCTCACCTGAGGATTGGCAGGCATCGGAATCTGGCCCCAGACACCGACACCGCCCCCGCGTACCTTCTTTGCGAGCCGTGCGATGGCGTCCTTGTCGGAGGCGTACTTTGCGGCGATGTCCTTGTAGGCAGGCCCGATCAGTTTCTTGTCGACTGCATGGCATGCGACGCAATTGCGGGATTTGGCCAGCTCGGGGCTGGCATGGCCTGAACCTGAACCCAGCAAGGCAATCGCGAAGAGAGCAGGGCGAATCGCGACGAGAATCATCATGGCTCCAGAGGCAGTTGTCAGAAGGTACGGGCAGAAATGTTGGCTGTCCAGATGCAAGAGCAGTTAATTACAACGCAGTGCTGACGACGCAGCCCCCGTTCGCACCTCGCGAGCCGCCGCCGGGCGTACGGGGATCGACTGCCCGACGCCTGATCGTGGAACCTGAATCATCCTTAAGTGTCAGGAAGGTTCGATGTATCTGGTCTGGATTGGCGCCATTGCGGTAATCGTCAAACTATCTGGATTCGGGGCGCTTGCAACGATGTCCTGGTGGTGGGTCCTGTTGCCTCTGGGGCTGGCGATCATCTGGTTCGAATGGCTCGAGCGCCTGTTTGGCCGCGACCGTCGCAAGGCCGAGGCGGCAGCATGGGCCGACCATCGCAAGGAACGGATCGCCTCGCAGTTTCGAAAAGGCCAGGGACGGCAGTGAGCGCGCCCCGATGACCACGGCCTTCTTTCTTTCGCCTTGTCTTACTCGAAAAGGTCGGTAACCGCGCCCTTGCTCGCACTTGAGGCAAGCTTGGCGAACTTCGCAAGCACCCCACGACTGTAGCGCGGTGCAGGCGGCTGCCACGCGGCGCGACGGCGAGCGAGTTCGGCCTCATCGATATTCAGTTGCAGCAGCAGCTGGTGGGCGTCGACCGTGATCGAGTCGCCCTCATGGATCATTGCGATATTGCCGCCTGCCGCCGCCTCGGGCGCCACATGGCCGACCACCATGCCCCAGGTGCCGCCTGAGAAGCGCCCGTCGGTGATCAGTGCCACCGACTCGCCAAGCCCCGCTCCGATGATTGCCGAGGTGGGCGCGAGCATTTCGGGCATGCCGGGTGCGCCCTTGGGGCCCAGATAGCGCAGGACCAGTACGTCGCCTGCATTGATCCGGTTTTCCATGATGGCGGTCATCGCCGACTGCTCGTCATCGAAAACCCGGGCCGGGCCGGTGATCACCGGATTTTTCAGTCCGGTGATCTTGGCGACCGAGCCTTCGGGCGACAGATTGCCTTTGAGAATCGCCAGATGCCCCTGTTCGTAAATGGCGCGATCGAGCGGCAGGATCACATTCTGGTCAGCACGCGGTGCCGAGGGCCAGGCAGCGAGTTCTTCGCCCAGCGTGCGCCCGGTGATGGTCATGCACTCGCCGTGGATCAGACCGGCATCGAGCAGCAGCTTGAGGACCTGCGGAATGCCACCGGCAGCATGCAGGTCGGTGGCGACATATTGCCCCGAGGGCTTGAGGTCGCAGATCACCGGCACGCGCGTGCGAACGCGCTCGAAGTCGTCGATAGTCCAGTTGACGTCGGCAGCATGCGCAATGGCCAGGAAATGGAGCACCGCGTTGGTCGATCCGCCGGTGGCCATGATCAGCGTGACCGCGTTTTCGATCGACTCGCGGGTGACGATGTCGCGCGGGCGCAGGTTGTTGCGCACCGCCTGTACCAGGACGCGCGCTGATTCGGCCGTCGAGACGAGTTTTTCGGTATCCGGGTTGGCCATGGTCGACGAGCCCAGAAGGCTCATGCCGAGCGCCTCGAACGATGAGGACATGGTGTTGGCGGTGAACATGCCGCCGCAGGAGCCGGTGCCCGGCACGGCATTTTTTTCGATGCCGTCGAAGTCCTCGCTGCTCATGCGACCGCGGGAAAACTCGCCGACCGCTTCGAAGACCGAGACCACGGTCAGGTCCTTGCCCTTCCAGTGCCCGGGCTTGATCGTGCCGCCGTAGACATAGATCGCCGGCACATTGCAGCGCAGGATGCCGATCATGCCGCCGGGCATGTTCTTGTCGCAACCGCCCAGCACCAGCACGCCATCCATCCACTGGCCCTGAACCGCAGTCTCGACGCAATCGGCAATGACTTCGCGCGAGATCAGCGAATACTTCATGCCTTCGGTGCCCATCGACATGCCGTCCGAGATCGTTGGGGTGCCGAAGGTCTGCGGATTGCCGCCGGCAGCGCGAATCGCGTCGACGGCTGCGTCGGCGAGGGGCTGAAGCCCGGAATTGCAGGGGGTGATCGTCGAGTGACCGTTGGCGATGCCGATCATCGGATTGGCGAAGTCGGTTGAGCGATAGCCCATCGCGTAGTACATCGAGCGATTTGGGGCGCGGGCAACGCCCTCGGTGATATTGCGGGAACGGCGGTTCGCGGTCATCGCGGGCTCCAGATCGGGTCAGTTAGGGACATGGCTCGCGAGCTTAACGCCACCCGATTCGATTGCAAAATAGCAGGCGGCCATAGGGTTTTTGCCTTCAAAAAGGCCACGACTGAGCGCTGCCGGTACGACTGCAGCAGCGGCCCGCAATGATCGGTCGCAAGGCATGGGACAATCTGCAAGTTGGCGTCGAATCGACGACCGGCCCTAATCGATCTCCTGATGCTGATTCATCCCACTTTCGATCCGATCGCGCTGCAGCTGGGCCCGCTTGCCATCCGCTGGTACGGCCTGATGTATCTGGCCGCCTTCGCGGCTTTCTATCTCCTGGGCTGCTGGCGGGTCGGTCATACCCCCGACGGCCTTCGCACCGGACTGAAAAGGCCGGATGTTGAGGATCTGCTGTTTTATGGCGTGTTCGGTGTGGTGCTTGGCGGCAGGCTGGGCTATGTGCTCTTCTACAAGCCCGCGTATTACCTGCAGCATCCCCTCGAAGCCTTCGCGGTCTGGCAGGGTGGCATGTCGTTTCACGGCGGCCTGATCGGTGTCCTGCTGGCCTGCGCGCTTTTTGCCCGTCGGCGAGGGGTCCCCTACTTTGTACTGATGGATTTCGTGGCGCCGCTGGTGCCGCTTGGCCTGGCCACCGGGCGCCTTGGCAACTTCATCAATGGTGAGCTGTGGGGGCGTGCCACCGATCTGCCCTGGGCAATGATCTTTCCCCAATCGGGCAGCCCGATTCCGAGGCACCCGTCCCAGCTCTATCAGTTCGCAGGCGAAGGCTTGCTGCTGTTCGTGATTCTGTGGCTTTATGCTCGCCGCCCGCGCGAGGTGGGACGGATATCCGGACTGTTTCTGATCGCTTATGGCAGCCTGCGGTTTCTGGCTGAGTTCGCACGCGAACCCGATGCCTTTCTCGGGTTGCTTGCCGGCGGTTTGACGATGGGCCAGCTGCTGTCGATCCCGATGGTGCTGGCCGGCTTGTATCTGTTTTTTCGAAAGGTGCCCCAGAGCACTTTCTGACCGGTTTTCAGGAGAGACGACATGACGAAGGCGTTTGACGGCGCGGCTGGCGCCGGGACGGGCGTGCTCGACTTCAGCGGCGCCCGCGTGGTGGTCGTGGGTGGTTCCAGCGGCATCGGCAATGGTATTGCCCGGGCCTTTCTGGACAGAGGCGCTTCGGTGACCGTCTGGGGCACCCGTGCTGCGGCGGCTGATTACACCAATGAAGCGGGCTCGGACCTTTCCGGACTCGACTATGTTCAGGTCGATGTTGCCAGTGACGACGCGGTTGCGCGGGCCGCGGCCCGCCTTGATCGACTCGATGTGCTCGTGCTGTCGCAAGGCAAGGTACTGTATCGCCGCGCCGAGTATGCGATGCCTGGCTTCCGGGAAGTGCTCGATGTCAATCTCTCGAGCCTGATGGC
This sequence comes from Burkholderiales bacterium, assembly GCA_026399875.1. Lineage (GTDB taxonomy): Bacteria > Pseudomonadota > Gammaproteobacteria > Burkholderiales > Burkholderiaceae_E > UBA4615. The sequence goes on from JAPLQF010000019.1 coordinate 78,102, forward strand.
CTGCTGCGCTGCGTTTCATCCGCAACTCAAGGCCGCCGGTGGCAAGGTCATCATCCTGAGTTCGACCGCAGCTTTCCATGCCACCCGCGGCAATCCGGCGTATGCGGCATCAAAGGCTGGTGCGGTCGGTCTGGTGCGCACGCTGGCCGATGCCTGGGCATCCGATGGCATTCGCGTCAACGGCATCGCCCCGGGTTTCGTGGCCACCAAGATGACCGCTGTGACCACCGGTGATCCCCAACGGCTTGAGGCGGCCATCCGCCGCATACCGGTCGGCCGCCTGGGCACGCCCCAGGACATGGCCGGGGTCGCGCTCTTTCTTGCCTCGCCGATGTCGGCCTATGTCGTCGGGCAGACGATCCCGGTCGATGGCGGGTTGTTGCTCAACTGATGTCGCTCGAGTTCGCTGGCCTAACCCCGCTGTCAGACCTCAACAGGAGATCCTGATGTCTTTTCTTTCGATGATTGCCGGCGCAAGTCGCGTCTTGTACCGGGTCCTTCGCCCGATGCTGGCCCTGGGCATTTTCGTTGCCATGACGCCCTCACCTGCCCATGCGCAAGCTGCCTGGCCCAACAAGCCGATCCGCCTGGTCGTGCCGTTTCCCCCCGGTGGCGGCACAGACGCCTTTGCTCGCCCGCTCAGCAAGATCCTGACGGCCTCACTTGGTCAGCCAGTTGTGATCGACAACCGGGGCGGCGCGGGCGGGACGCTCGGTGCGGAGGTCGCTGCGAAATCAGCACCCGACGGCTATACCTTTCTGGTTGGCGCCACTCACCATGCGATCGCGGTCAGCATGTATCCGAAACTCGGCTACGACCTCAACAAGGATCTGACGCCGGTGACCGTTCTGTCGTATGTGCCGAATGTGCTGGTGGTCAAGCCGCAGCATCTGGGCTTGAATTCTTACAACGATTTCTTCCGCTATGCCAAGGCCAACCCGGGCAAGCTGAATTTCGGGTCAGCTGGCAGTGGCACGACGCATCAGCTGACGGTCGAGCTCTACAAGTCGATGACCAGGACCTACATGACCCATATCCCCTACCGGGGTGCGGGGCCGGCATTGCAGGACCTGGTGGCCGGTCAGATCGATTTCATGTTCGACGGTCTGGGCAGCGCCATGCCGCTGATCAAGGGCGGCAAGCTCACGCCCCTGGCAGTAACCAGTCTGACCCGATCGTTCGCGCTGCCCGATGTGCCCACGCTCAATGAGCTGGGCGTGAAAGGCTACGACGCGCGTCTCTGGTATGCGGTCTGGGCGCCGGCTGGCACGCCGCGCGACATCGTGCTGAAGATGCAGCAGGAAATTTCCAAAGCGCTGGCCGGCACCGAATTGAAGGAGGCCTGGGCTGCAGTGGGCGCCGAACCCGGCGGCGGGGCGCCGGAAGACATGCAGCGATTGGTCGATCTCGAAATCGTCAAATGGGCCAAGGTGGTCAAGGACTCCGGCGCCAAGATCGATTGAGGACGTTGCGGCATGACAGATAACCTTTACGACCTGATTGCCGCGAGGATGCCGGCTGACCGCTCGGCCTGCGCGCTCGAGACCCATGACGGGCAGTACTGGCGCTGGCGTGACCTCGAGCAGGCCAGCGCGCGTATCGCCAATCTGCTGGCTTCGCTGCAACTGCCTGCACAGTCGCGCATCGCGGTGCAGGTCGACAAATCGCCCGAGGCGCTTTGCCTCTATCTGGCGACGCTGCGCGCCGGCCATGTGTTCCTGCCGTTGAATACCGCCTATCAGAAGGGCGAGATCGCCTATTTCATCGAAGATGCCGAGCCGGCGGTGGTGGTGTGCATGCCTTCGTGTCTGGCCGATGTCAGTGCGATTGCAGCCGGTCTTGGCAGCGTCAATGTCTTTACGCTGTCTGACGATGGCAGCGGGTCACTCATCGACGCTGCGGCGCCGCATGCCGATGAGTTTTCGACCGTCGCCTGCGAGTCCTCGAGCCTGGCCGCGGTGCTCTACACCTCGGGCACCACCGGACGCAGCAAGGGCGCGATGCTGTCGCACGGCAATCTGGCCAGCAACGCACTGACCCTGCATTCGGTCTGGCGCTGGCGTCAGGACGACGTGCTGCTGCATGCCCTGCCGATCTTTCATGTGCATGGGCTGTTCGTTGCGATCCACGGTGCACTGCTGTCGGGCAGCAAGATGATCTGGCTGCCGCTCTTTGACGCGAAGGAGGTCGTCCGTCACCTGCCCGGGGCAAGCGTGTTCATGGGTGTGCCCACGATGTATGTACGCCTGCTCGATGAGCCGGCCTTCGACAACACCGCGGCCGCCGGCATGCGGCTTTTCATTTCGGGGTCGGCGCCGCTGCTTGCCGAGACCTTCCGGCAATTCGAGACTCGCACCGGTCAGCGCATTCTCGAGCGCTACGGCATGAGCGAGACCGTCATGCTCACCTCCAATCCTTATGAGGGCCATCGGGCGGCGGGCACGGTCGGGCTGCCTTTGCCCGACGTCTCGGTCAGGGTGGTCGACGACGCCGGCAAACCTTGCGCCTGCGATGAGGTGGGTGGCGTCGAAGTGCGCGGGCCTAATGTTTTCGGCGGCTATTGGCGCATGCCTGAAAAGACCCGGGAAGAATTCACCGCCGACGGCTGGTTCAAGACCGGGGATGTTGGTCGCTTTGATGCGCAGGGCTATCTGACGATTGTCGGTCGCAGCAAGGACCTCATCATCAGCGGTGGCTACAACGTTTATCCCAAGGAAGTCGAGTCCTATCTCGACGATATGCCGGGGGTGGCCGAGTCGGCTGTTATTGGAGTGCCCGATCGGGATTTCGGCGAAGCGGTTACCGCGGTGGTGGTCGCCCAGGCAGGCGCGCAGCTCGATGGTGCGTCGATGATTTCGACGCTCAAATCGCTGATTGCCAGCTACAAGGTGCCCAAGCGGATTCACATCGTCGACGAGTTGCCGCGCAATGCGATGGGCAAGGTTCAGAAGAACGAGCTCAGAAAGCAGTACTCAACCTGAGCAACCCGAGTCATGCGAGACAGTCGCGGCTGCAAAATGCGTCTGCAAAATGCGGCTGCGGTCAGCTCTGAATCGAGCGCACGAACATGTAAACCGCCAGCGCCAGAAGCAGGCCGGCGAAGACCCGCTTGAGTGATGCCGTGGGGATCGAGTGGGCGACTTTCGCACCGATCGGCGCGGTGATGACGCTGGCAAGCGAAATGATGGCAAGCGCCGGCAGATAGAGGTATCCGATCGTGCCCGATGGCAGCTCAAGGTGCCGTCCGGCCCAGACATAGCCGAGCGTTCCGGCCAGCGCAATCGGAAAGCCGCAAGCAGCGCTGCTTGCCACGGCTTGTTGCATCGTGACATTGCGACGCACGAGGAATGGGACGGTGATGAAGCCGCCACCGGCACCGAGCACAGCCGATAGCAGGCCGATACCTGAGCCCGCCGCGAACATGCCGCCGGCACCCGGCAGCGTGCCGGTGGCAGCCGGCGGCGCTCCCCGAATCATCTTGATTGCCGAAAAACCCAGGAACAGTCCAAAGCAAAGGCCCAGTGCCTTGCCGGGAATCGCGCCGGCAATCTGAGCGCCGATCAGTGATCCGACCAGGATGCCAGGCGCAAGCGAGCGGACGGCGTCCCATCGCACCGCACCGCGTCGGTGATGCGCCCGCACGCTCGCCATCGAGGTGAACACGATGGTGGTGAGCGACGTGGCGATCGCGACCTTCACCACCTGATCGGCTGGGAATCCGATGCGCTCGAGCATCATGGTCATGAAAGGCACCATCAGCATGCCGCCGCCGATGCCGAGCAGGCCGGCTGCAAAGCCGGTAAAGGCGCCGAGGACGAGCAGTCCGGCAACGATCAGGGGATCCATCGGCGTGCCCGGGCGGGCCTTGGAAGAAAGGGCGGCAGTGTAGCCTGCCGCGCCTGAACTGCCTGAAGAGGGTCCCCGCCTGTGCCGTTCGGCCAGCATCCTGAACCGGAGTTCAGGGCGGCCGCGGGTGGCATCACATCAGGTCCGTCCGCGCAATGGGACGATCTCAACAGTAACGCGCTACGTTAACCCACGACCTGGTTGCTTTCGCATTGGTTCAAGGAATGATTGACCGTATCGAACACCGCAGGGTTGTGCCCATTCTACCGGTGTCGTATCAGGCCACCAAGCTTTGCCGACAGGCGGACCCTGCGCTCGGGAAAAAGGCTGAAAAAATCGCGAAAAAGCTCAGAAAAGAGATTCCTGGCGTTTCATCTCGGCGTCGATCGCCTCCGTCATCTTGCGGATGCGGCGGCCGGTTTCGGCCTCGGGCTGCGGCAGCGCGGCCGACTGTGCGGTGATCAGCTCGTGAGCCAGCTGCAGGGCGGCCATCACCGCGATGCGGTCGATACCGGCAATACGTCCGGCGTCGCGGATGGCTTTCATCTTGTCGTCGACCACCCGCACTGCATCGATCAGCTTGGACTTTTCATCGGACGAGACCGCCAGACGATAGTCTCGATCAAGGATACGGACATCGATCTGTTCCATGTCAATCCGCCTTGCTCGGTGGGGTACTCGGTGGGATCGTTTGCAGCGGGCTCGCCAGGCTGCCGGCTGCCGCCAGCGCCGGAAGCCGATCGAGCGCTGATTCAACGCGGCTGCGGGCTTCATCAAGTCGTGCCTCGAGCTGACGCTGAGCCAGGCTTGCGGCCTGCAACTCGGCACGCAGCGCGATATTGTCATCCGATAAGCGTCTCATGCCCGCGAGCATTCGGGAGACTTCCGCTTCCAGTGTCTGCAATACATCGGCCATCTGTCGATGGTAGGGATTCGGCCTCTGAGGGTCAAGCCGGGCAGGGACGGATGCAGCGCTTCGGGTAGCATCGTCAAGATGCTGATAAATATCGCCGATTTGCGCACCGACCAGGCTTCGATGAGCGCCGCGCTGGCTGCAAGACTGCTCGCATCGCTGCCGGCATGGCTGATTGCGGCATCGGTCGTGTTGGGCGGCGCGCACGCAGCGCTCGCGCAAACGCCCGCGGCGCCTCGGATCGAGTCGGCTGCCATCGCGGGAGCACAGCGCGTCGGAACCCTTGAAGCCGAGCTGGTCGCCGATCGCGTTGGTCTGCAGCCGGGCGGACGCATCGAGCTGGGTGTGCGGCTGCGCCACGATCCGGCCTGGCATACCTACTGGCGCAATTCGGGCGACTCTGGCCTGCCGACCACAGTCGAGCCCGAGGGGCCTGCCGGGTCGACTTTCGGCGCGCTGCGCTGGCCGGCACCGAAGCGGATCTGGATTGGTCCCCTTGCCAACTACGGCTATGAGGGCGAGGTGCTACTGCCTTTCACTGCCAAGCTTGCCGACGGGTTTGCCGGCTCAACCGTGCGCTTCGAGGCCAGGGTGGCCTGGCTGGTCTGCAAGGAAGTGTGCGTGCCGGGTGAGGCCCGGCTGGCGCTTGAGTTGCCGGTGACCGCAAAGACCGGACCACAGGCGGCTCCCTCGCGCGATGCCAGGCTTTTCGAGGCCATGGCTTTGCGAGTCCCCGATCCGGCCAGCCCGCTGGCAGTGCGGGCTTATCGCGGGACGGGCAAGGCATCGCTGGTCTTCGAGACACCTGCCGGCATGCAGACCATCGCAAGCGCAAGCTATTTCCCCTATACGCCGGGCCAGATCTCGGCGCCTGCGCCACAGATGTTGATGCGCACCGACGGTGGCTGGCGGATCGACCTGGTCACCATGAGCGACGCCGTGCCGACCGATGGCGCGCTCGACGGTCTGCTCTGGGCAGATGGCCGCCCGATCGAGTTGCGCGCGCTGTCGGCCAATGGCGAGCCGCCCGCGGCGACACTGGTATCGGTCGCCGATCGCACTGATCAGCCTGCGTCGGCTGCAAGACCGGGCGGTCTGCTGGCAGCCGCGGGTTTGCAGCCCGGGTCCGCAGCCGGGACTGTGCCGCCGTCAGCCACGTCAGCCTCGTCGGCATCGAGCCCTCTTGCAGCGCCGCCCGGCACAAGCAGGGCGACGACTTCCACACCGACAGATACCTCGTTTGGCCTGGCGCTCGGCTTCGGTCTGCTGGGCGGACTGATCCTGAATCTGATGCCCTGTGTCTTTCCGGTCATCGGCCTGAAAGTGATGGGATTTGCCAGCAGCGGCGTGGGCTCGCCAGCAGCACGCAGGCAGATGAAGCGAACGGCCGCCGCGTTCGTTGCCGGTATCGTCCTGTCGTTCTGGCTGCTCGGTGGGCTGATGCTCACGCTGCGCGCAGCGGGTGGGGCAATCGGATGGGGTTTTCAGTTGCAGTCGCCGGCTTTCGTTGCAGCGATGGCTTTGCTCTTTCTCGCTGTGGGCTTGAACTTTTCCGGTGTTTTCGAGATGGGGCTCGGGTTGACACGTCTTGGCGGTGCCGGCGAGGCCAGGCGCATGGCCGGCGGCTCGCTGCCAGGTGCCTTCGGATCGGGCTGCCTGGCAGTGCTGGTGGCGACACCGTGCACCGCGCCCTTCATGGGCTCGGCACTCGGATTCACGCTGTCGCAGCCAGCGTTCCAGGCGATGGCGGTCTTTACCGCGATTGGCATCGGGATGGGTATTCCCTATCTGCTGCTGGGGTGGTTCCCGGCATGGGTCGGGCGATTGCCCCGACCCGGGCGCTGGATGCAGACCCTGCGTGAGCTGCTGGCCTTTCCGATGTATGCGAGTGCGGCCTGGCTGGCCTGGGTGCTCACGCAGCAGGCCGGACCTGACGCGCTGGCGCGTCTGCTGTTTGCGGCGGTGTTCGTCGGACTGGCGGGTTGGGCCTGGGGTCGATATGCCACGCCGGCGGCAGGCCGTTTGCCGACTGCCATTGGCATCGCAGCGGCAAGCCTTGCGGTGGCCCTGACGCTGCTGTGGGCGCTCGGTGGGGAAGGCGCAGGACGATCATCAGCTTCGGGCGCCGAGGCCGATGGCCGATCAGGCTCCTTGCCATCGGCCCTGTCTTCTGTGGCAACCGACAGGCCCTGGCAGCCCTGGAGTGACGAACGCGTTCTCGATGCGCTGGCGCGAGGTCATCCGGTTTTCGTCGATTTCACCGCCGCCTGGTGCGTGACCTGCCAGGCCAACAAGCAACTGGCGCTTGATCGTCAGCCGGTGATCGAGGCCTTTGCCCGCCGCAAGGTGGTCACGCTGCGGGCCGACTGGACCCAGCGCGATCCGGCGATCGCAGCCGCGCTTGCTCGTCATGGCCGCAATGGCGTGCCGCTCTACCTTGTTTATCACCCGGGCAGCGCCCAGCCTGTGGTGCTGCCCGAACTGCTGACTGTGTCCATCGTGCTCGACGCCCTGCGCTGATGTGGGCATGAAGGCCTGCTTCGGAACGGCCCGGCTTCGGCGGGCTCCGCTTCGCGGTTACCATCGTTCTTTTTTTTCGACGGGACGGTGAACGAAATGCCTGTGATCACGGTCGTGAATCCGAAAGGCGGGGTTGGCAAGACCACCCTGGCCACTAACATTGCCGGCCATTTTGCGGCCTGTGGCGCCGAAGTCATGCTGGGCGACATCGACCGCCAGGCCTCGGCCAAGGCCTGGCTCGACCTGCGTCCCGAGACCGCCGCGCCTATTCGCAGCTGGCAGATCGATGGATCGGCTGCCAAGCGGCCCAAGGGTGTCACGCATGTGGTGCTCGATACGCCGGCACAGATCAGCGCCTCGAGGCTGGCCGAGATGGTCAGAGTCTCCGACAGCATCCTCGTGCCGCTTCAGCCGTCGATGTTCGACATTCTCGCCACCGGCCAGTTTCTCGAGCAGCTCAAGGCCGAGTTTCGCAGCACACGTCGCTTCGAGGACACGGTGGCGGTGGTCGGCATGCGGGTCGACCCGCGCACCCGTTCCTTCGAGCAGCTGGGCCGATTCGTCAGTCAGCTGCAGGTGCCGATGGTGGCCAATCTGCGTGATACCCAGAACTATGTCCATCTGGCGGCGCATGGACTGTCGGTCTTCGATGTGCCGCATCGACGCGTCGAACAGGACCTTGCCACCTGGGAGCCTCTGGTGACCTGGATCGGTCGGCATTGAGCATCATGGCGGCGGGCGCCGGGGCTATTCTTCCGGCACGCCTGCCCGCATCGGCCTCGCCGGCCTCGCGGCTCACGGTCAGAGTCGTCGACGAGAGATCCGAACGGCTGCTGGTGCGCCGCTCGATCGCCTGTCCGATCGAGACCTCGGCTGACCGTGGTGCAATGGTGACTGCCTGGCGCCGCCAGGGCGTGGGCTACTGCGCCACCGCCGATCTGAGCGCTGATGGCCTGCAGCGGGCGGCCGATGAAGCCGACCACTGGGCCGCGATTGCAGAGCAGTGCGGGGTGTTTCAGGGCGTCGATCTGCATGCGCTGCTCGATGCCCGTGCGCTGCCCGATTCCCGTTCACCGATCGGGCAGGCCCTGCCGCCGCGCGCAGCCCTGCTGGCGATACTGCGAGAGGAGTCCGATGCGATGCATCCCGATCGCCGCATCGTGTCCTGGTCGGCCCGTCTGAGCGTCACGCGGCGCGAACAATGGCTTTATGTCGACGGGCAATTGCGATCCCTGCAGTCGAGCCAGTTTGTCGAGCCCAACCTCGAGGTGACTGCTGCCGACGGCGGCCTGTCTCAGACCCGCACGCTCGCCGGGCAGTACAACGGGTTCTGTCAGCAGGGTGGCCTGGAGGTGATTCGGGCAAGCGGTCTGATCGGCGGCGGCGCGCGAATCGCCGGCGAGGCGCTGCAGTTGCTGGCGGCGCCCGATTGCCCGTCCGGGCCCCGCGATCTGCTGCTGATGCCCGACCAGATGATGCTGCAGATCCATGAGTCGATCGGTCATCCCCTCGAACTCGACCGCATCCTGGGTGACGAGCGCAACTTCGCCGGTGGCAGTTTCGTCGACCTCGACATGTTCGGCCACTACCAGTACGGCTCGCCCCTGCTCAATGTGAGCTTCGATCCGGACATCGAGCATGAACTCGCGGCCTATCGCTGTGACGACGATGGCGAGGCTGCGCACAAGGTCTGGCTGATACGAGGCGGCATCCTGCAGCGACCGCTTGGCGGCGGGCTGTCGCGCGCCCGCGCGCAGGTCCGCGGCGTGATGCTCGAGGGCACGGCCAATTCGCGTGCCGTGGGCTGGCACCGCCCGCCGATCGACCGCATGGCCAACCTCAATATCGAACCGGGTGATACATCGCTTGCCGACATGATCGCCTCGGTTGAGCGCGGTGTGCTGATGCGTACCAATGTGTCGTGGTCGATCGACGACGCGCGCAACAAGTTTCAGTTCGGTTGTGAATTCGGGCAGCTGATCGAAGGCGGCAAGCTCACCACCGTCGTCCGTAATCCGGGCTATCGCGGCGTCTCGGCCACCTTCTGGCGAAGCCTGGCCGCAGTGGGTGATCCGGCCAGTGTCGAAGTGCTCGGCACGCCGTTCTGCGGCAAAGGCGAGCCGGGGCAGGTGATCCGGGTCGGCCATGCGTCGCCGCCCTGTCTGTTTCGCGGCATCGATGTCTTCGGCGGCGAGGGATGAGCATGCGGGCGCGATTCGAAGAGCTTGCCCAGGCGATCGAGACCGGATGCGCGCCGGGCGAATTTGCCTGCGCCACCCTCGAGGCTGAGCGCTCCGAATTTGTGCGGATCAACGGCGCGCGCCTGCGACAGGCCGGGCGGGTCGAGCGCGCGGTGGCTCGCATCCGGCTGGTTCAGGGCGATCGTCAGGCCATCCACCAGCTGACCTTGCCGGGCCTGGAGGAGGGTCGCGGCGAACTCGGGCGCTCGGTGCATGACACGCTTGCCGAGCTGCGTCATGTACTCGCCGACAGCGCCCCCGACCCGCTGCTCGATGTCAATCGCGATCCGGCTCAAAGCGACGATCGCCAGGCGCATGCCGACCGCGAGTCCGTGTTCGATCGTGCGGCCTTCATGAAAACTGTTGCAGACGCTGCCGGCCCGGCAGACCTGGTCGGATTTTGTGCCGCCGGACCGCTTGCGCGCGGCTTTTGCAGCGCCACGGGATCGAGGCAGTGGTATCAACGCGACCGGGTGTCTTTCGACTGGTCGATCCATCTGCCAGCCGATGCCGGCGGCGGCGATCGCAAGGCGGTCAAGGCGTCCTGGAGCGGATCCACGTTCGATGCCGACGCGGTGTCGCAGGCAATCGCCGATTCCCGCCGCGATGCGCAGGTCATGGCGCGTCCGGTCATGCGCCTTGCGCCCGGCGATTATCGGGCGCTGCTGTCGCCGCGTGCGCTTGCCGACCTGCTCGAGATGCTCTCCTGGGGCGGGTTTTCGGCGCGTGCCCATCATGCCGGACAGTCGCCGCTTGCCTGGCTGCGCAGCGGCAAGTCGTCGCTGTCGCCGATGCTGTCGATGGCCGAAGACCTCGATGCAGGCCTTGCGCCCGGCTTTCAGGCCGACGGCTACCCGCGCCCCCGGCGGACCGCGCTGATCGATGCCGGTCGCTTTGCCGACTGGCTGGTGTCGCCCAGGACGGCCCGCGAATACCAGCTCGCCGGCAATGCCGCAGGCGATGCCGAGATGCCCGAGTCCCTGCGCGTGCAGGCCGGGTCGATGAAGTCGGCCGGCGCGCTGGCGGCATTAGGCACCGGCCTGTCGATCTCGAATTTCTGGTATCTCAATTTTTCCGATCGGCCATCGGCTCGCGTCACCGGCATGACCCGCTTTGCCTGTCTGTGGGTCGAGGACGGCGAACCGGTGGCGCCGGTCGAGGCCATGCGCTTCGACGACAGTCTGTATCGCCTGCTGGGCGATCAACTGCTGGCGTTGGGCGACAACGCGGTGCTGATGCCGGCGGGCGATACCTACGATGGTCGCGCCACCGGCGGCATCGAGGTGCCCGGTGCCCTGCTTGGCGGCTTGCGTTTCGCACTCTAGTCGGCGAGCCTGGCGTGACGGGCGTCGGTATCGATGCTCGTCATGCGTCGGGATGACCCTCTCGGGCTAGAATCGTCCGCTAGTGCCAATCCGGCCCGCGGTCCGCGGCCCCCGGTCTGATGAGTGCGGCAATGACAAGAGCGATCACAAACAGTGGTCGAGCACACAGGGAGACGCCACCAATGAAGTTCATGTCCTTCAACCTCATGCCCTATCGGTATTTGCCGATGGATTTTCCGCAGAAGCACCGATCGGTCTGGGTCGATATCCCGGGTGATCTCTACGATCCGGTCAAGGGCAATCAGCTCTACAACGAGTACATGGACCAACTCGAGTACGCGGCCCAGATCGGGTTTGATGGGATCTGCGTCAATGAGCACCATGCCAACGGTTACGGGCTGATGCCTTCGCCGAACATCATCGCCGCGGGGCTTGCACGCCGCACCAAGGATGTTGCCCTGGTGGTGCTGGGCAATTCGGTGGCGCTCTATAACCCGCCGCTGCGCGTCGCCGAGGAATTCGCGATGCTTGACTGCATCTCGGGCGGCCGTCTGGTAGCGGGCTTTCCGGTGGGTACCAGCATGGATACCAACTATGCCTATGGCCAGGTGCCGACCACCCTGCGCGAGAAGTACTACGAGGGCGTGCGCCTGATTCTCGAAGCCTGGAAGCGCAATGACGTCTTTGCCTTCAACGGCGAATTCACGCAGCTGCGCTATGTCAACTGCTGGCCCAAGCCCTTCCAGAAGCCGCATCCGCCGGTCTGGATTCCGGGCGGCGGGTCGGTCGAGACCTGGGACTACTGCGCCGACATGGGCTTTCTCTACAGCTATCTGTCCTTCTCGGGCTACAAGCGGGCGAAGGTTTTCATGGATGGTTTCTGGGAGACCCTCGAACGCAAGGGGCTACCGCAAAATCCGTATCAGGCCGGCTTCGTGCAATTCGTTGCGGTTGGCGATTCGGATGACGAGTGCGCCGAGAAGTTTGGCCCGCATGCCGAGTGGTTCTTCAACAAGACGCAGCATGTCTACGGCGGTTTTGCCGAAGCGCCCGGCTATCGCACGCTCACCACCATCAAGATGGGCATGGAGAGTCAGCAAAAGGGCCCACGCATCATCGACACCACGTGGAAGGAGATGGTCGATCGGGGCACCGTGATCGCCGGTACGCCCAAGCGGGTGACCGAACAGATCGAGGACCTCGCCCGCTCGCTCAATGTTGGTCATCTCGGCGTGCTCGCCCAGTTCGGCGACATGCCGCATGACAAGGTCATGGTCAATCTCAAGCGCATCGCCACCGAGGTCACGCCCCAGCTCAAGCATCTGTGGGACGACAAGTGGGAAGACCACTGGTGGCCAAAGCCGATGGCCACGCCGCGACTGCCGCATGCCATCCCGAAATTCGTCGAGGGGGTCGGCCAATGAGTTATACGCTGACACTGCCCGGAACCGGCTGGGCGGTCGAATACGACAAGCTCGGCCAGGGACCGGTGATGGTCTATCTGCACGGCGCCTTCGGTCTTGAATGGTCGATGCCGCTGGTTCAGGAACTGGCGCGCAGCCATACCGTGATCGCGCCCTGCATGCCGGGTTATGGCGCAAGCGACGGCCTCGATCGCATCGGTTCTTTCTACGATCTGTCGGTCTGGCTCGACGAAGTGCTCGACGTGCTAAAGCTCGATTCGGTCGCGCTGGCCGGTCATGATTTCGGAGGTGCTGCGGCCGCTGAATATGCGTCGCTCTTTCGCAGGCGTGTGAGTGAGCTTGCGCTGATCGCGCCGTATGGTCTTTGGCCGCAAGGCGAACCGATGCCTGACATCTTTGCGCTCACGCCCGGTGCGCTGACCAAGCTCCTGTTTGCCGACCCGACCGGCCCGCATGCCGGTGCCTTCAACATTCAGCATCCCGACAAAGCCCGTCAGGATGAGGCGATTCTGAGCCGGCGTCAGGCCATGATTGCGGCTGCCAAGCTGCTCTGGCCAATTCCGGACAAGGGGCTGCGTCATCGTCTGTACCGCATCCAGGCCCCCACGATCGTGATCGGTGGCACGCGTGATGAACTGATGGGTGAGGCCTACATCAGGGATTTCGCAAAAGGCATTGCAGGGGCGCGTGTTCAGATGCTTGAATCGGGTCATATGGTGCCGCAAGAGGCCACGATGGCAGCAGCGGCATCAATTTCAAAACTTTCGCAAAAGGTGCCGGCATGATCCCGAACAAAACGATGAGTCGCCATCGCGCCTCACGCAGGTCGCTGATGCTGGGTGCCGCCGCAGCAATGGGTCTGCCGATGAGTGTGGTCGGTCAGGCGAAGTGGAAGCCTGAGCGGCCGATCACGATTTACAACCCGTTTGCCGCGGGTGGTGCGACCGACATTCATCTGCGCTTTCTGGGCGAAAAAGTCAGCAAGGCACTCGGGCAACCGATCCTGGTCGAAATCAAGGCCGGAGCTGCCGGCACGCTCGCCCCGGCGCAGCTGCTCAACTCGAAGCCCGACGGCTATCAGCTCGCGGTCATGAGCATCAACAGCCTGCGTTATCCGCACTATCAGTCGGTGCCCTGGGATCCCTTGCGCGATTTCACCTACATCACCGGTCTGTCGTCCTACACGTTGGGGATCGTGGTGCGGACCGACTCGCCCTGGAAGACCATCGAGGATCTGATTGCCGCCGGCAAGAAAGACCCCGAGAAATACACCTATGGCACCAGTGGGGTGGGCGGCAGCGGCAATCTGATGATGATCGAGGTCGATCAGGTCACCAGCGCGAAATTTACGCATGTGCCCTACAAGGGCGGCGCCGAATGGGTGCCGGCGCTGCTGGGCGGACATATCGATTTTCTGGCCGATGCCGCGCAGTGGGCGCCACAGGTCGACAGCGGGCAGTTCCGCATTCTGGCCATGGCGACCGAGCAGCGTATTCCCAAGTATCCGGATGCGCCGACGCTCAAGGAGCGCGGCATCAACGCGATCGCGCACAGCCCCTATGGCCTGGTCGGTCCGAAGGGCCTGCCCTCGAACATCGTGCAGACGCTGTACGAGGCCTTCAATGATGCGACCAATGACCCTGGCACCCAGCCGCTGCTCGATCGATTCATCCAGGTGCCGTGGCGCCGCAATCCGGCCGAATACAGGGCTTATTCGGAGGCCTATTTCAACAGCGTCAAGCCGCTGCTGATCAAGGCCGGCCTGGCCAAGTAAGAGGGGCCAAAGCGGGGCTGAAAGCGGGGCAGAAGGGCAGCTGAAAGGCAGGCGTCTTGCTCAGCTCAGATGGGTCATGAACCAGTCGAGTGCTGCGGTCCTCGACTGGTCGAGCAGGCCCATATACGGGTCGTAATGCCGCCCCTTCAGAGTGATCAGCCGCTTCGGTTCTCCGGCAAGCGCAAAGGCTTCGAGCTGCCAGGCGACCGGTGTCTGAGTGTCCTGGTCGGCCACGATCATCAGCAGCGGCGTCGGTGAAATCCGCGCGATGAAATCGATCGGCTCATAGGTGCGCATCAGTTCCAGGCTGCGCATGGTCAGCGCGTTGGGATAGACGCCTGTGCGGTCGACCGCGCGGGCCCATTCCTCGGTCTCGGAGCCGGATGGCGCCGGCCGGGTGATCACCGCAGGCTCGCCGCGTGCGCGGGCGTCGCGATCGATCGCCAGCCGCTCCATGAAACGGGCCCGTCGATCGGCAGGCACCCAGCTGTCGAAGGTCCGTTCGCCTGAGACCAGCGGCACCTGCGAGACCACGCAGCGAACACGCCTGTCGAGTGCCGCCACGGTGATCGCATGCCCGCCCGAATAGCTGGTTCCCCACAAGCCGATCCGGTCCGGGTCGATGCCTGGCAGCGTGCGAAGGAAGGAGATGGCGGCCCGCATGTCCTCGACCTGCACCCAGGGGTGGGTCTCATAGCGCGGAAAGCCTTCGCTCTTGCCCCAGTTCCGGTGGTCATAGACCAGGCAGACAAAGCCTGCCGCAGCGAACGCCTTGGCGTAGTCATCGAGTCCGAGTTCCATCAGCGCGGTAAAGCCGTGACTGAGTACGATCGCAGCCCGTGCAGAGGGCGGGTCGGCGCCGTCGGACTCGGCGGCTTCTTCGGTCGGGCGATAGAGCCAGCCGTGCAGCTTGACCCCGTCTCCGTCGAAAAAAATGTCCTGTCGCGTGAAGTCCATCGGGCGCTCTTATCAGAGATACGCTGCCGAGAGCTGGCTCACCACATCGGCCTTTTTCAGTTCGTCGGCCGTGCCCTGCATCACGACGCGGCCATGTCGCAGCACATAGCCCTGGTCGGCGATCTGCAAGGCCATGGCGGCCATCTGCTCGGCCAGCACCACCGTGGTCTGGCGCGAATTTGAATAGTGGGTGATGAAGCCGAAGATCTGCTGAACGATGATCGGTGCGAGTCCCAGGGAAGGCTCGTCGAGCAGCATGTATTGCGGCTCGCGGATGGTCACGCTCGAGACGATCAGCATCTGCTGCTGACCGCCCGAGAGCATGCCCGATTTGCCATGCCGGCGTTCCTTCAGGATCGGGAAGGATTGGTAGACCTGCTCGAGTGCTTGCGCGAATGGGGTGCGACGAGGGCCGAAGCTCCAGGCAATCGACAGGTTTTCTTCGACGCTCAGGCCACGAAACAGCCGCCTGCCTTCCATGGCGAGCGACACGCCCTTGCGCGCTCGAAGATGCGCCGGCAGTCGGGTGAGGTCCTCATTATTGATCATGACTGCCCCGCTGGCCGAGGGCACCGCGCCGGCGATGGCCTTGAGCAGAGATGACTTGCCTGCACCATTGGCCCCGAGCACCGCAGTGATCTCGCCGGGTCGGGCGATCAGGTTGATGTCGTGCAGGGCTTTGATGTTGCCGTAGGCGACATTGACATTTTTCAGTTCAATCATGGGCGACCTGCTGGATACCAAGATAGGCTTCGATGACCGCCGGATCGCGGCGCATGCCCGACATGTCGCCGCGATAGATCACGCGTCCGCTGTCGAGCACGACCACGTCGTCCACGATGTCGTTGACGAAGTCCATGTGATGCTCGATCAGCAGCACGGACTTGCCCTGTGACTTGATGTAGCGGATGACTTCGGCAAGTCGGCCGAGCTCACCTTCGGACAGACCGGCTGCGGGCTCATCGAGCATCAGGACATCGGGGTCGGCCATCATCGCGCGCGCCACTTCGGTCAGCCGCCGATAGCCATAAGGAAGGGATTCGAGCAGCTGATCGGCAACGCCGGCGAGGCCTGCAACCTCCATCACCTGCGTGGCTCGCAGCAGATGTGCCTGCTCTTCCTTCATCACGCCCGGAAGGCGCAACGCCGATGAGATCATCGAGCTGCGATAGCGCAGATGGGCGCCAAGCAGGATGTTTTCGCGGACTGTGAAGCTGGGCACAAGCCGTGGGTCCTGGAAGGTGCGGATCACGCCCTGCGCGGCAATCGCGTGGCTGGTTTGCCCGCCGATTTCCTTGCCGCGCAAAATGACCTGTCCGGAGCTCGGCGTGTAGATGCCGCTGGCGACGTTGACCAGCGTGCTCTTGCCCGAGCCGTTGGGGCCGATCAGGGCCGTGATCCGGCCGGGGTGCAGCGCGAGCGAGACCCCGTCGACAGCGACAAGACCGGCAAAACGCTTGACCAGATCGCGCACTTCGAGCAAGGGTGCTGCATCGGTCTGATGGCCCGCTGCGGCGACTGAAGGCTGGGCAGTCTGCGCAGCCGACGCATCGACGCGTGCCGGCACGCCGGCTGCGGTCAGGCCGACCGCTCTGAGCGCGCGCCCCGGAATGAAGCGGGCGGGTTCGGCGATCGCCCCGGCGAATCCCTTGCGAAACAGCAGGAAAACCACCATCAGGATCAGGCCATAGACCATGAACTGATAGGCCGCGAAGGCCTGCAGCTTGCTGGGCAGATAGGTGAAGAGCACCGCACCGAGAATCGGTCCGATGATCGTGCCGATCCCGCCCACGACCGCCATGACCAGCACTTCGACCGAGCGCATGATGGTGAAACTGTCGGGGCCGAGATAGCCCACAAGGTGCGCATAAAAGGCCCCGGCCAGGCCGGCAATCGCGGCACTGATCGAATAGGCACGCCGCTTGGTTCGTGCCTGGTCGATACCGATGCTGCCGGCGGCAATTTCACTTGCCTGGATCGCGAAAAAGGCCCGGCCGTGATGTGACTGGATGAAGTTGCGCAACAACCAGAGCACGATGGCGGCGGCCACCAGCAGAATCCTGAAATAGTCGACCCCGTCGATCTTCATACCGAGGATGGTCAGGCTCTTGAGGGTCGGCGATGCGATCCCGCTCAAGCCCATCACGCCGCCGGTCACGTCGTTCCACTCCTTGATGATCTCGAAACACAACAGGCCGAAACCCGAGGTCATCATCGCGAGGTAAAACTCCTTGACCCGCCCCGCCGGCACCGCGAGCAGCCAACCCACTACCGCAGTGATGACGGTGCCGCCGAAAATTGCAGCGATCACCGGCGCGCCGGCGGACTTGACCAGTAACGCCGATCCATAGGCGCCGATGGCAAAAAATCCGGCATGGCCAAGGGATATCTGCCCGGCAACACCGGTCAGCAGGTTGATGCTCTGGGCGAGCAGGATGTTGAGCATCACGAATGACAGCAGTTGCACCGTGCTGCGGTCGGCCGATGCCGGCCAGAACCACAGGACCAGCAGTGCAACGATGATCGTCGCCGGATGCCCCAGTATCTTCGAAACAGTCTGTCGCAGGGCGTTCATACTTTGACCACCTCTTTCTCGCCCAGCAGACCTTCCGGGCGAATCGCCAGCGCAAGCATCAGCAGTGCAAAGGCAATGCCCTGTTCGGCGGCGGTCGAGATGTAGCCGCCGACCAGCTTCTCGGTCACCCCCAGGAAGAGTCCTCCTGCGAGCGCTCCCCAGGTGTTGCCGATGCCGCCCAGCACCGCTGCCACGAAACCGAAGATCAGGAGATTGAACCCGAAGGCCGAGTCGACGGTGCCGGTGATCTGCGCGACCAGAATGCCCGCGATGCCGGCAAGGATGCCGCTGCCCACATAGGACAGGGTCACAACCCTTCGAACCGGCACGCCCATGACCGAGGCCAGGTCAGGATCCATGGCAACCGCCTGCAGGGCGCGGCCCCAGGCGGTGCGTTTGAGGAAGTACTCGAAGGCCAGCACCAGCACCAGCGCAATCGCGAGGATCACCAGATACTGGGCCGATAGTCGCACGCCGAAAACGCTCACATAGTCGCGCGGCGAAAACAGGAAGGACGGAAAGGCCAGTGCCTGCGAGCCGAAGTACTTCGCAACAAAGCCCTGCAGAAAGATGCCGATGCCGAGTGTGGTGACCACCCAGCCCATGCTGCCTCCAAGCTTTGCGATCGGTCGGATCGCGATGGCTTCGGTCAGGCCGCCCACCAGACCGACCAGCACGATGCCGGCAAGCAGCGCGGCATACAGGCCCATCCCCTGACCGGCAAACAGCACGGCCGCGACTGCGGCGAGCATCATCACCGAACCTTGTCCGAAGTTCAGGGTGCGGGTGGTAAGAAAGGTGAGGTTCAGCCCGAGCGCGATCAGCGCATAGACCGCCCCCACGCTGATGCCGCCCAGGATCAGGCTGGCCGCAAAGCCCATTCGGTGTCTCCCTGTATCGGAAGGGCATCACCTGCGCGAGGCCAAAGCCTGCCGCAGGTGATTACCCGCCCTTTTTTGCGTTGCTGAGTTGCGTTGCTGAGTTGCGTTACTCGTGTTGAGTGTCGTTCGCAGCGCTCACTGCTTGGTAATCGACAGCACGACCTGACCCTTGTCGTTCTTGATGTACTCGAACATGCCGAGATCCTTGGGCGCCACCAGCAGACGCTGTGTCGGCGAGAAATTGGCCACGCCGTTCGAAATCTGCAGTCCCCTGATCTGGTTGATCGCAGCGACCACCTTGGCTGGCTCGGTGGTGCCGGCAATGCGGATCGCTTCGACCAGCATGTTGGTGCAGTCGAATCCGGCACCGACGGTCAGCGCAAAGTAGACCTGCGGCGAAGTCGGATCGTCACCCCACCAGCGGTCTTTCTCCCTGCCGAACTTCGCTGCATAGGCATCGGTCAGTTCCTTGGCAACGCCGGTCGGGACCTTGCCCGGAGCATAGGTGGCAAGCATGGTGGCTCTTGTGCCAACCGCCAGTTCGCCCGCGCCTTCCTTGTAGGGCAGGGAGATGCCGCCGCCGCTGGTGATCAGCGGCACATCGAATCCGGCACGCAGCATGTTGCGACGGATCACCGCCATGTCGGCACCCAGACCGACCACGACCAGCACATCAGCACCGGCGCGCTGCACCCGGCTGATCTGCGCGGTCATGTCCTGAGCCCGCTGGTTATACGACTCGACGGCCACCGGTTTGGACTTGGTCAGCCTTTCGATATCGGCGCTCAGCAGCTGCGCGCCCGAAACGCCGTAGCCGGTGCTCTCGTGCATGATCCCGATCTTCTTGAAGCGCTGACTGGTGTAGCCGCTCAGTGCAGCCGCTTCGACGTCATTCTGGATGGCGGTCGAGATGACGTTCTTGCGGGCCGGTTTGTCGACGCCGTCGGGATAGACGATGGTCGGCGTCTGTGCCTGCGGATTGCAGTAGGCGCGTCCATCGACCGTGACCATGTCGATCACGGCGAGCGTCGGGCCGCTGCCGCCAGGCCCGACGATCACGTCGATCTCGGGAGCATCGAGGATCTTGCGGATGTTCTGAACCGCACGATCGGGCACGAGCTGGTCGTCGAGCGAAATCGCGAGTTCGACTTTGCGCCCCAGCACGCCGCCCTTGGCATTGATGCGATCGATCGCCAGTTCGATGCCGCGGCGTGTGCCCTCTCCGAATTCGTTGTAGGGCCCGGTGAGCGCGCCGGTGTTGCCGATTTTGACGGTCTGCGCGCCTGCGCCGGTGGCTGCCGCCACGAGCGCCACGCCGAGCGCGCGGGCGATCCAGGTCAGGGTGTGACGTGAGGTCATGGTGTCTTGTCTCCTTGGGTTGTCGTGCTTGTAATCTGTTTGTGATCTTGGTGCGCAGCCCTCGGGGCCGCATTCATCAGAAGGCCATGTCGAGGATCTCCTTGACCTGGTCCGGATGGCTGATAGGCCGCGGGTTGGCAAGCACCATCGGGCTTTGCATCGCCGATGCGGCAATGCGGTCGAACTGCTCGCGTTCGACCTTGACCTCGCGAAGGGTTGTCGGCAGCCCCAGGCTGCGGATGAGATCCTGGACCAGATCGGCGGCATCAGCCTGAGGCTGGTCAAAGGCTTGCGCAATCCGGCGCAGCGGTGCCTCGACCGCATCGCGGTTGAATCGCATGACGCTGGGCAGCATCACGCACGATGTGTGGCCGTGCGCGACGCCGGCAACCGCGCCGAGCTGATGACCGATGCCGTGACTGGCGCCCCACTCGACGCGGCCCATGCCGGTCGAGGCAAGCCACACACCGAGCTGGCTCTGCAGGCGCATGTCCAGATCGGCAGGCATGGCTCGGTTGGCGGGCAGCGACTCGCGCAACATTCTCAGGCCTTCGGCGCAGGTCGCCGCAACGAAAGGATTGGGTGTGCGCGAGCAGATCGATTCGACAGCATGGTCGACTGCCCGGATGCCGGTCGACAACCACAGCCATTCAGGGGTGTGGACCGTCAACGCCGGATCGAGCACGACCATCTGTGCACAGAGGAACTTGCCGACATACAGGTCCTTGACCTGGCGAGCGCGATCGGTGCAACCGCCGATATTGCTGAACTCCGCGGCCGACAGCGTGGTTGGCACAATGATCTGGCGCACCGGCGACGGCTTGCACGGCGGGATCTTCCAGCTGCCGTCCGGGTTCATCGTGACGCGGTACTCGCCGAGCTGATCGATCGTCCTGATGTTTTCGGCCAGGACGATCTGTGCCACTTTGACGGTGTCGATCGGCGAGCCGCCGCCAACCGTAATGATCAGGTCGGCCTGCGATGCCTCGATGGCCCGGGCGGTCTCGAGCACCGAGGCCCGCGGCGAGTGTTCCTCGGTTTCATCATAGACACCGACCACTCGATCACCCAGGCTGGTGCGCAGCGACGTGATCACATCGGTGCGGCGATTAAGCGTCTTGCTCGCGACCACAAAGAGCCGGCGCGCGCCGAGCTCTTCGGCGATCTGGGAAAGCGCATCGGCCGCAGGCCGACCGTAGATGACCCGCTCCTGCTGAATGAAATCGTATTTCCCTGAGATCATCGTCGTCCCTTTGGTCAATGCCGGGTTCAATCGCGCGGCAGTGCGTGCTTGGTGACCTTGCCGGTCGCGTTATGCGGCAGCTCAGCAAGGAAACGCACGGTCTTCGGAATTTTGAAGCGCGCGAGGTTACGCGCACAGTGCTCCAGGATGTCGTCGGCATTCAGCCGACTGCCCTCCTTGAGCACGATGAAGGCCCGACCGACCTCGCCCCATTTGTCGTCGGCGATGCCGATGACCGCGGCTTCGGCGATGTCGGGAATCCGATAGAGCGTATCTTCGACCTCGGCGGGATAGACATTCTCGCCACCTGAAATGAACATGTCCTTCCAGCGGTCGACGATGAAGTAAAAACCCTCCTCGTCGACATAGGCAGCGTCTCCGGTGTGAAGCCAGCCGTCGACCAGCGCCGTGCTGTTGGCTTCGGGCCGACGCCAGTAGCCGGGTGTGACCGTCGGCCCCTTGATCATCAGTTCACCGGTCTTGCCGGGGGGCAGTTCGCGGCCCTGGTCATCGATGATCTTCAGATCGGCATGCAGCACCTGCTGGCCTGATGAGCCGATCTTGTCGAGGGCGCGTTCCTTGCTGAGCAGGGTGCCGATGGTGCAGGTCTCGGTCATTCCCCAGCCTTGCTGAAACATCACGCCCTTTTCTGCGTAGAGCTCCAGAAGCGCGATCGGCGATGCGGCACCGCCGATACCGACACTCACCAGATGATCGAAGCGCGCCGCAGCGAAATCCGGCAATTGACTCATGAACAGAAAATTCGTCGGTACACCGAAGACATGCGTGATGCCGCTGTCGGGCCGAGCGAGCAGATCGAGTGCCTGCTGGGCATCGAACTGACGCATGATCGCGACCGGTGCGCCCAGATGAAAGCAGGGCATTGCATAGAGGCAGATCCCGCCGATGTGGAACTGAGGCAGGTAGGTCAGCCCTTTGGATGACCGGGTCAGTTCGGTCAGCATCGAGGCATTGACCGCATTGAACAGTTGCGCCCGATAGGTGATCTGTGCGCCCTTCGGACGCCCGGTGGTGCCCGATGTGTACATCAGCACCCAGACGTCATCGAGCCTGGGGCGCCCGACTGGGGTGGGCTTGCCGGCGGCGGCCATGATCCGTTCGTAGTCGCTGTCTCCACCATCCCGTTTGAGGATCAGGTGCGGCAGTTTGCAGCGTCGCTTGAGTTCGGCGACCTGCTCGGTGAATTCCTCGCTGTAGATCAGGACCGTGGGTTCGGCGTCGTTGAGGATGAACTCGAGTTCCGGCACAGCCAGTCGCCAGTTCAGCGGCAGATGGATGGCGCCTGTGCGCGGGGCGGCGAAAATGATCTCGTTGCTGTCGGTGGAGTTGTGGCAAAGGGTGGCCACGCGATCACCGGGTTTGACGCCGGCCTCCCGCTGCAGATAGCTGGCCAGCGCATCGACGCGTTGATGCATCTGCAGATAGGAGAACGATCTGCCTGAATACAGATCTTCCTGAGCAGGTTTATTCGGCGCAAAGCCGGCGTGGTACGCGATCCAGTCGTAGTGCTGGATTTCCATACGAAAGTCTCCCCTGCGGCGATGGCAGACCCGGGTCGGTCCGCAGTGTCATCAGTCCGCCCGAGCCGAGTGGCAAACGCGTCGGTTTTGCGCGTTGTCCATCGCTCTGTCTGTGGGGGCTAGGATGCCTGTGGCGCTGTCACAGCACAAGCCCCTTCATCGCTGAGCGCTGGGGTCGCGCCTAACGTGGAGAACCTGCCGGCTTCGGGTCGGTCACGAAACCGATCTTCGACACACCGGCCTGCTGCGCTGCCGCCATCACTTCGGCGACCGACTGATAGCGGACCTGCTGGTCGGCACGAAGATGCAGTTCGGGCTGAGGCTTGCGCTGCGAGGCCTGCGCCAGACGCTCGCGCAAGGCGGCCGAGTCGGCAAGCGGCGCGTCGTTCCAGAACACCCGCCCCTCGGCATTGATCGATACCGTGACCGTCTCGGGCTTTTCGGGCGACACCGGCGCCCTGGCGCTGGGCAGGTCGATGTGGATCGCGTGGGTGAGCAGCGGCGCGGTGATGATGAAGATCACCAGCAGCACCAGCATCACGTCGACCAGCGGCGTCGTGTTGATTTCGGCCACCGGCTGCATGGGCCCGCCGCGCGAATCGAATCCACCGAAAGCCATGGGTTGTCCTTTTCGAAAGAGGGAATGAGGGCCGGTCAGCGCCGGTTCAGTGGCCGACCGCGCGGATGGTCTGGCTCGTCTCGGGCAGGCTGGTTCGCAGCGCATCGGGTGCTCCCGAATCGATCCGGCTGCCGGTGGTCATCAGGGCGAGCAGATCGTGCGCAAAGCCATCAAGCTCGGCCAGCATGACCCGGTTGATTCGTGTGAAGGCGTTGTAGGCCAGCACCGCCGGAATTGCGACCGCGAGCCCGGCAGCGGTCATGACCAGTGCTTCGCCGACCGGGCCGGCCACCTTGTCGATCATGACCTGGCCGGATGAAGCGATCTGAATCAATGCGTGATAAATGCCCCAGACCGTGCCGAACAATCCGATGAAAGGGGCGGTGCTGCCCACCGAGGCGAGAAAGGTGAGGCCTGATTCGAGTCGGGCCGAGGTCTGGGTCATCTCCTGGCGCAGCACACGGGTGATCAGTTCGTTGCGATTGACCGAGCCTGCCAGGCTGGCGTCGGACTGCATCTGCACGGCCCGGTGCGCCTTGTCGGCGATCGGAGCGAAGACCTGCTCCGGATCCTCACGGCGCAGGGTCTCGATCGCCTCGGGCAGCGAGCGCGCGGCCCAGAAGCGGTCGAGTGCGCTGCCGGCGCTGCGGCGCATCCGCCAGGCCGACCAGGCCTTGGCCAGGATGAAATACCAGCTCACCACCGACATCGCCAGCAGCAGCCAGGCCAGGCTGTGCGTGACGATGTCGCCCGCTCGCCAGAAGTGCATCAATCCGAGTTCTTCACCGTTCATTTGGCTAACCCTCCAGCCTGAAAATCCATTCCCAGTTGCGATACCACTCGGCAACCGGTTGACCGTCGACCATCGCAGGACGAAACCGCCACTTTCTCACGGCTTCGGTCGCGCTGCGATCCAGTGCGGCAGAACCGCTCGATTCGCGCAACTGAACGTCGATGACCGCGCCATCGACGCCGACATGCACATCGAGTTTCACACGACCCTGCTCGCCCATCCGGCGCGCCGACGACGGATAGGCGGGCGCGGCGTTGCCGGCCCAGCTGGCATCGACTCGCGGACCGGTGCGACGTGCCGACTCGGATGCACCCGACGAAGCGGCTGCGAAGCCCTGTCGCTGACCTGGCGCCGATGCCGTCGGGCTCGCATCTGAGCCTGGCGCCGATGGGCCCGCAGGCGGCACGGTGATGGCGTTGACCGCAGGCGGCGAGGCCGCTGCGGTGATCGAGGGAGCAGGGGGCACCGGCGCAGATAAAGCGGGTTGCGCGGGTACAGGCACACTGGCCGCAGCGGGCAGCGACGCAGCGGCAGGGTCGGCAATCGATGCCGGTGCCTGCTTTGCCTCGGCTCGAGCGATCGAGGCAGGGCGGGCTGGCGGCGCGGCGGCGACGCTCGGCGCGGTTTTGGTCTGTGGCGGCGGCGCAGGGGGGCGCGCAGGAGGGGGCGGTGCTTCTTTCAGGACGACCGGTTGATCGGGTTCGAGCAGCGCTACGACAAGCGGCAGGATCGGCCGATTGAAGGGGGGAAGGTGGGTGGTCAGTGTCATCAGTCCGGTCGCAACCGCTGCATTGATTGCCAGCGCACCGAGCGCGGCAGCGATGAAGCGCCGGTCGGGTCGCCTGAACAGACGCCCCGTTGCGGGGCGCATCGCACGCAGGCCGTGCATCGTCTGCACCCTTGAGGTTGCTTCGAGCTCAGGCACTCCCGCGAGTGCTCAAGCCGAGCACGTCCTGCATATCGAAAAGACCTGGCCCTTTGCCGGCCAGGAATCGACACGCGCGCAGGCTGCCTTGCGCGTAAGTAGCCCGGCTCGACGACTTGTGGGTGATTTCGATGCGCTCGCCGGTGCCGGCGAACAGGACAGTATGGTCGCCCACGATGTCGCCGCCCCGAATCACGGAAAAACCGATCGATGACGGATCGCGCTCGCCGGTCACGCCGTGGCGCGTCCAGGTGGCGGCTTCGGTCAGTTCGCGCCCCAGGGCTTTGGCGATGACTTCACCCATCCGCAGTGCCGTGCCCGATGGCGCATCGATCTTGTGGCGATGGTGTGCCTCGATGACTTCGATGTCGAAGCCTTCTGACAGCAGGCCCGCTGCGACTTCGAGCAGCTTCAGGGTCACATTCACGCCGACACTCATGTTGGGCGCAAAGACCACACCAACGCGACTGGCGGCGGTGGCAATCGCCTCGCGACCGGCCGCATCGAAGCCGGTCGTGCCGATCACCATGCCCACACCTTCATCCGCACAGATCTGCAGGTGATGCAAGGTGCCCTCGGGTCGGGTGAAATCGATGAGCACCGAAGCGCCGGCGATCGCCTGGCGCGGATCATCTCTGACAAGAACGCCGGTCAGGCGACCGAGCGTCTCGCCTGCATCCCGACCGATGCCGGGCGCTCCGGGCATGTCGAAGGCACCGACCAGTTCAACATCGGGTGAGTCGAGTACCGCCTCGATCAGCATTTTTCCCATCCGTCCCGATGCACCGGCGATGGCAATTCGGATCGTCATCGGAAGCGGCCCTGGGTGCGGCGATAGCCAGGCAACGCCGGGTCATTGCCTTTGTCGAATTGGGGAAGTCCGACAGCCACGATGTCACTGACTTTGCCGTCGACGAACACGACGGTCGCGCGTCGCAATTCAGCCGACAGGTTGCGGTGCTGGAATCGGAAGACATAGTCCCAGCGATCGGGATGAAATGCGTCGATCATCAGCGGTGTGCCGAGCGCGAATTTGACCTGTTCGCGGGTCATGCCGACCTTGACCTGGTCGAGCATGATCTGGTCGACGTAATTGCCTTGCGGCACTTCGATGCGATAGGGCTCGAAGAAGCCGCTGCGGTTTGGGTCGGTCGATGAACATCCCGCAATCGCTGACAGGACGGCAGCGACGGCGAGCACAAGGCTGATGGACCGCGGTGAGGGCATGGACTGGCAGACTGAGTAAACGGTAGGCGACCCGTTATGATACGCAATCGGCAGGTTTTCTCCTGTCTGGCCAACCCGGCTGCCGTCGGGCCTGATCCCCGGAGCGTGAACGTGCCCACATCCAGTGAACTCAAGAACATGGGGCTCAAGGCCACCTTGCCCCGGCTGAAGGTGCTCGAGATTTTCCAGGAGCGCCGGCATCGGCACATGAGTGCCGAGGATGTCTACCGTGAACTGCTGGCCGAGCATCAGGACATTGGCCTGGCGACGGTCTACCGGGTACTGCTGCAATTCGAGCAGGCCGGCATTCTCAAGCGCAACAATTTCGAGTCGGGCAAGGCGGTCTACGAGCTCGATGAAGGCGAGCACCACGACCATCTGGTCTGCCTCCAGTGCGGTCGGGTAGAAGAGTTCCATGATCCGGAAATCGAGCGGCGCCAGCACCGCATCGCCAAGGATCGCGGCTTTGCGCTCCAGGATCATTCGCTGGCGCTCTATGCCAACTGCACCAAGCCCGCCTGTCCCGATCGCGGCTGAAACGCCCGTGCGGTCTGACTTTCTTTTGGCAGACCGCCTGCTGCCGTCCGCCGGCATGGCGTTTGCTTTAGGACGCTGGTCTTGTCACGGATTTCCTAGCTGCTCCACCAAGGTCTTCGATGAGCGCCTCCGCCCTTAACCTGCTGCCTGCACCCGACGGCGTCTACGACGAGATGTTCGATTCGGGGCAACAGCCTCGCGCCCATTACCGGCGCTATGACAACTGGCTGCGAGAGATGTCAGCCGACCAGATGGCGGCCAAACGAGCCGAGGCCGATCTCATCTTCCGGCGCATCGGTATCACTTTTTCGGTTTACGGCGAAGAGGGCGGCACCGAGCGCCTAATCCCTTCGGATGTCGTGCCGCGCATCATTGCTGCGGATGAATGGGAGCGCCTCGAGCGCGGACTGGTGCAGCGGGTGACCGCGATCAACCGTTTCCTGGCCGACATCTATCACGACCGCGAGATTCTGAAGGCCGGGCTGATCCCTGAAGAACAGATTCTGGCCAACGATCAGTATTCGTCGGCCATGGTCGGCGTCAAAGTCCCTCGCGACATCTATGCCCATATTGTCGGCGTCGACATCGTCAGGCATTCCGACGGCGGCTATTACGTGCTCGAGGACAACCTGCGGGTGCCCTCCGGCGTGTCCTACATGATGAGCA
The DNA here is from genome assembly GCA_026399875.1 of Burkholderiales bacterium. Classification (GTDB taxonomy): domain Bacteria; phylum Pseudomonadota; class Gammaproteobacteria; order Burkholderiales; family Burkholderiaceae_E; genus UBA4615. Next base: position 105,467 of record JAPLQF010000019.1, read on the forward strand.
ACCGCAAGATGATGATGCGGCTGTTCCCCGATCTTTTCCGTCGCTATCAGGTCAGGCCGGTCGAGCACTATCCGGCGCTGTTGCTTCAGACCCTTCGTGCCGCCACCGAAGTCGATTCGCCGACTGTCGTTCTGCTCACCCCGGGGCGCTTCAACAGCGCCTATTTCGAGCATGCCTTTCTCGCCCAGCAGATGGGCGTCGAACTGGTCGAAGGTCAGGACCTCTTCGTCAAGGACGAGTGCGTCTACATGCGGACCACCGACGGACCGAAGCAGGTCGATGTCGTTTACCGGCGCCTCGACGACAACTTCCTCGATCCGCTGGCCTTTCGGCCCGACTCGATGCTCGGCGTGCCGGGCCTGATGTCGGCCTATCGTCAGGGCAATGTCGTGATCTGCAACGCGGTGGGCACCGGTGTGGCCGACGACAAATCGATTTACCCCTATGTGCCCGAGATGATCCGCTTTTATCTGGGTGAGGAGCCGATCCTCAATAACGTGCCGACATGGCAGTGCCGCCGTCCGGACGAACTTGCCCATGTCGCGGCCAATCTCGAAAAGCTCGTTGTGAAGGAGGTGCATGGCGCCGGCGGCTACGGCATGCTGGTCGGACCGACCAGCAGCAAGCAGGAAGTCGCCGACTTCAGGACCCGCCTGCTGGCCAATCCCGGCAACTACATCGCCCAGCCCACGCTGGCCCTGTCGGCCTGCCCGACCTTCGTCGAGGAAGGCGTGGCACCGCGACATATCGATTTGCGGCCATTCGTGCTGGTTGGCCGTGAGACCCGGATCGTCCCTGGCGGGCTGACCCGTGTCGCCCTGCGCCGCGGGTCGCTGGTGGTCAATTCATCGCAGGGCGGTGGCACCAAGGACACCTGGGTGGTTGACGAATCCGGCGCCGGCCAGTCGAGCCCCGCACCCTGAAAGCTGCCGCCTCATGCTAGCCCGCGTCGCATCCCATCTCTACTGGCTCTCACGATATCTTGAGCGTGCCGAAAACATGGCGCGCATCCTGGATGTCGGCGCATCGCTGGCCCTGCTGTCGGGTCAGGGCGATGAGCGGGCAGCGATCGAGCCGCTGATCATCACCGACACGCTCGAGTCCTTCCACACCACCGGTCAGGCGCCGACACCCGAACAGGTGGCCCGATTCCTGGCCTGGGGCGCCTCCCATCCGTCGAGCATCGTCAACTGCCTGGAGGCCAGTCGCGAAAATGCCCGTGCGGTCAGAGGGTCGGTGACTTCCGAAATGTGGGAGAACATCAATGACACCTGGTTGCAGTTGCTGAACAAGCGGGGTCCGGTGGGTGGGCCGATCGATGCGAGCTTTTTCGAGTGGGTCAAGGAGCGCTCGCATCTGTTTCGAGGCATCACCTTCGCCACCATCCGTCGCGATCAGCCGTATCAGTTCATTCGGCTCGGTACTTTTCTCGAACGCGCCGACAACACCGCCCGGATCCTTTCGGTCAAGCAGGCCCGCCAGGGCGTTGCGGACGACGAGGGTGACCTCGCCGATCACTATCGGCTGAGCGCGGTGCTGCGGTCGGTCAGTGCACTGGAAGCGTATCGTGATACTTATCGTGACGTCATCGATTCGCGGCGCGTGGCCGAATTGCTGATCTTCGATCCGACGCTGCCGCGATCGCTGCGCTTCTGTTTTGACGAGGTGGTGAGCATCCTGTCGCAGTTGCCGCAGGCGCCTGCGCGCGAGGCGCGTCGCCTTGCCGCGCACATGCTGGCCAGTCTCGAACACGGCCTGCTCGACGATGTCTACGCGGAAGGGCTCGATGAGTTTCTCGAGCGCTTCCTGATCGACAACATTCGACTTGGCAATGCGGTGCATTCGGCCTACCTCGAGATGAAGTAAGCTGCCGCGTCGCATCCACCTCCCCCGACAGGCATGACTTACTGCGTCGCTATGGCCCTCCATGAAGGGCTCCTCTTTGCTTCCGACTCGCGCACGAATGCGGGCGTCGATCATGTGTCGACTTTCTCGAAGATGACGATCTTCGAGGCCAGCGGCGAGCGTGTGATCGTGCTTCTGAACTCGGGCAATCTGGCGACGACACAGACCGTCGTCAGCAGGCTGCGCAAGGCTCTCGCCACCGATGGGCCCAATCTCCTGAATGTGCCGAGCCTGTTCGATTGCGCAACGCTGGTCGGCGAGGGCGTGCGGCAGGTGATTTCGCATCATTCGGGGCAGCAGGCGCAGCAGGGCAGTGTCGATTTCAGCTGCAACTTTCTGGTCGGGGGGCAGATCGCCGGTGAGCGGCCCCGCTTGTTTCTGGTCTATCCCGAGGGCAACTTCATCGAGGCGACCGACGACACGCCGTTCTTTCAGATCGGCGAAAGCAAATATGGAAAGCCGATCATCGATCGCGTCGTGAAGACCGAGACCAGCGTGGCCGAAGCGCTCAAGTGTGCGCTGGTGTCATTCGATTCGACGATGCGATCGAATCTGTCGGTCGGACTGCCGCTCGATATCGCGCTGGTGGGCACCGATGCGCTGGCGGTCACCTTCCGACATCGGATCGATACCGATGATGTCTATTTCGGCTCCCTGCGTCAGGGATGGAGTCAGGGCCTGAAGAAGGTCTTCAACGAGTTGCCGGCCCCCGACTGGTTCCGCTACGACTGAGGCTCGACGCTGCCGTCGAGTTGGCGATCGAGGAGGCGATCAAGGTGGTAATCAAGGGGGGCGGTCCAGGAGTCCGGTCTGGGAGGCACGCGAGGGCTTGCCATGAGGCCGTCGCGCACGGCTCAGCCGAGCAGCTCGCGAGCGTGTTTGCGGGTGGTTGCGGTGATCTCTTTGCCGCCCAGCATGCGGGCGATTTCTTCGATCCGCCGGTTGCGGTCGAGGTGTTCGATCAGACTGGTGGTGCGATCAGCCTGCTGCACTTTGGCAACCGAGAAGTGCTCATTGGCTTTGGCGGCCACCTGCGGTAAGTGGGTGACGCAAAGCACCTGACGGTCTTCGCCCAGCCGTCGCATCAACTCGCCCACCACTTCGGCGACTGCACCGCCCACGCCGGCGTCGGCCTCATCGAAAATCAGGGTCGGAACAGGATTGGCCTGTGCCGCCAGTTCGCTGATGGCCAGGCTGATGCGCGACAGCTCGCCGCCGGAGGCGACCTTTCCAAGCGCACGCGGTGTGGCGCCGGCATGGCCTGCGACCCGAAACTCGACCCGATCGATACCGTGAGCGCCTGGATCGCCGCGTTCGAGAATGATCTCGAAACGTCCGCCTTGCATGCCCATGCGGCCGATACGTTGCGACACACCTTTCGACAGCGTGGTTGCAGCCTTTGCGCGTCGCGCCGAGATAGTTGCCGCGAGCTGATCGTAATCGGCACGCGCCTCGTCGCGCTGTTTGGCCAGGGCCTCGGGGTCGACCGCGCGGGTCAGGCTGCTGAGCCGGTTTCGCAGCGTTTCGAGCTCGCCGGGCAGTTGCGCGGGCGCCAGCCTGAATTTTCGGCCGGCCGCAAAAAGCATGCCGATCCGCTGTTCGACACTCGCCAGCCGTTCCGGGTCGAGTTCACCGCGCTCGGCATAGTTCGACAATGCCGAGGCCGCTTCATCGGCCTGGATCGATGCCGACTCGAGCATCTCGATCGCCGGGCGAAGTCGCTCATCGAGGGCGGCCAGGTTGCGAAGCCGCTGCAGCAGCTGTTGCAGCTGGGAGCAGACGGCGCCATCGGCCTCGCTCAGGGCGTCGGCGATGACTCGGCTGCCATCGATGAGGGTGGCAGCGTGAGCCAGCCGCTTTTGCTCCTGCTCGAGCGCATCCCATTCGCCTTCGATCGGGGCGACGCGCGAGAGCTCATCGACTTGCCAGCTCAGACGATCGCGTTCGAGGGCCATCTCGCGCTCGCCGCCTTCGATCTGTTCGATCTCGCGCTCGATGCCGCGCCAGCGTGCATGAGCCTGGGCAAGCGCGGCGAGCTCGGTGGCCACGCCGGCATAACGATCGAGCAGGGCACGCTGCCCGTCGGTGCGCAGCATGGCCTGCGAGGCATGCTGGCCATGCACTTCGACCAGCATCTCGCCAAGTTCGCGCAGTTGCGCCGCGGTCGCAGGATGGCCGTTGATGAGTGCCCGCGATCGTCCGTCGGCGTCGACCAGCCGGCGGGCGAGGACCGTGCCGGGGTCGCCGGCGAGTTCGTGCTCGTCCAGCCAGGTTTCGAGGCGGGCATCGATGCTGAAACTGGCTGTGATATCGGCGCGACTGGCGCCTTCGCGGACCACGCTCTGATCTGCGCGTGCCCCGAGCGCGAGTCCGAGCGCATCGATGAGGATCGACTTGCCGGCACCGGTTTCGCCGGAAAGCACCGAAAAACCTGGGCCGAATTCGAGGTCGATCGCCTCGACGATGACGAAATCCCGAAGTCGAAGGGCGGTCAGCATGGCGAAATCAAAGTCGCGGCGCGAGGCTCGGCATCTCGTGCCAGTTGAGTTTGGAGCGCAAGGTGGCGTAGTAGCTGTAGCCGCTCGGATGCAGGAAGCGGCAGGTGTAATCGGCCCGACTGACTTCGAGCAGATCGCCCAGCTGCAGATCGGCAAAAGTCTGCATGTCGCAATTGACACGGGTTTCGCGGCCTTCAGCCACGCTCATGCTGATGACCGATTTGGCCGGCAGCACGATCGGCCGATTCGACAGCGCCTGAGGCGCTACCGGCACCAGCACGATGCCTTCAAGCGAGGGATGCAGGATCGGGCCATTGCACGACAGGGCATAGGCGGTCGAGCCGGTCGGCGTGGCGACGATCAGGCCATCGGCCCGCTGGCTGTACATATAGATGCCATCGACATGGACCTGAACATCGATCATGCCGGCCCGCGAACTGCGGCTGATGACCACGTCGTTGACTGCGCTCGACTCGAAGATCACCTGCGAATCGCGGCTGACGCGGGCCTTGAGGATGGAGCGGTTCTCGGCGACGAAATGGCCGTCGAGGACGGCGCCGAGTGCTTCCGGCCATCGCAGCAGCGGGATGTCGGTGATAAAGCCCAGTCGTCCGAAGTTGATGCCGACCAGCGGCACGCCGTGGGGCGCAAGCTCGCGTGCGATGCCCAGCATCGTGCCGTCACCGCCGACGATCACGGCGAGGTCGGCCGAGCTGCCGATGCGCGCGATATCGGCGGGCGCAAGCTCGGTGCGACCGCTGGCCTGCACGTCCCCCGGTTCGAACAGAACCGTGAACCCTCGCATCGTCAGAAACTGGCGGATTTCGAGCAGAGTCTGTGCGACAGCCTCGGAGGGCTGCTTGCCGAACAGGGCGACAGTCTTGAAGGATGAGGTCATCGCGGCATTTCACCACACTTCAGCCGTCGCGAATGCGACCGGTGGCCTATGTCGAAAAGCCGGGTCCCAAACCGGCCGGCCTTCGAGCGGCGTCCGCCGGCAAGAGAGCGGTTGGGGCCGGTTTGGCATCCGGCCCGATTCGGTCTATAACTTGTCACATGCTCGATTCGCGCGCCAGGATGCTCCTCAAGACCCTGATCGAACGGTACGTCGCAGACGGCCAGCCGGTGGGGTCGCGCACGCTTTCTCGCCATTCCGGCCTCGAGCTGTCGCCGGCGACCATTCGAAACGTCATGGCCGATCTTGAAGATCTCGGCCTGATCACCAGCCCGCACACCTCTGCCGGCCGCATTCCGACACCGCGCGGCTATCGCATGTTCGTCGATTCGCTGATCACGGTCAGGCCGCTCGAAATCGAGCAGGCCGAACTCATGCAAGGGCAACTGCTGGCCGAAGAGCCGCAAAGAGTGCTGTCGCAGGCGGCACAATTGCTTTCGAGTCTGTCGCACTTTGCAGGTGTCGTCATGACGCCACGGCGCAGCGCGAGCTTTCGGCAGCTCGAGTTCATGCGCCTGTCAGACCGCCGCGTCCTGATGATCATCGTCACCCCCGAGGGCGACGTCCAGAATCGCATCATGCATGTCGAGCGCGACTACACGCCGACCGAGCTCATCGAAGCATCGAACTACATCAATCAGAATTTTGCCGGCCTCGAGTTCAGCGCCATCCTCCAGCGCCTCAAGGGCGAGCTGCTGAGTCTGCGCGACGACATCACCACGCTGCTCCACAAAGCGGTTTCGGCTGGCAGCCAGGCGGCGACCGAGCAGGCCGAAACCGTGATGATCAGCGGTGAGCGCAATCTTGTGGCGGTCCATGAGCTCTCCGACAACCTCGATCGGCTGCGTCAGCTCTTCGGCCTCTTCGAACAGAAAACCGGTCTGATTCAGCTCTTCGATGCTGGCAGTCATGCCGAGGGCGTGCAGATCTTCATCGGCGGCGAGTCGCAACTCGTGCCGATGGACCAGCTGTCGGTGGTGGTCGCTCCCTATGAGGCCGACGGCAAGATCGTCGGCACTCTGGGTGTCATCGGCCCCACCCGGATGGCTTACGACCGGGTGATCCAGATCGTCGACATCACCGCGCGGCTGGTGACCAGCGCCCTGAGCCACGGCTGATTCGCGCCGCAGCGTCATGTCCGCTCAAGGAAAGACAGCCCGTGGCATCGGTTGAATTCGAGGGCATCGAGCAGGCCTACCACCACAGTCGCGTCATTCACGGCATCGATCTGGTGGTCGATGATCGCAATTTCTGCGTGATCACCGGGCCGCAAGCCTGCGGCAAATCAACCCTCCTCAAGCTGGTCGCCGGGCTCGAGTCACCGAGCGCCGGGCGCGTCACGATCGATCGGAAGCTGCCCGATCATCGCAGGCTCGCTCGACGCGGCGTCGCCATGGTGCTGCCCGCCGACAGCCTTTTCGGGCATCTGAGCGCTGGCGAAAACATTGCATTCGGCGTCAGGGCGGCGGCGCGCCCTGCCAGCGAGACCGATCAGCGTGTCCGCGAGGCCGCTCGACTGCTGGGCATCGAGCCCTTCCTGAGCCGACGGGTGCGCAACCTGTCCGATGACCATCGTTTGCGAACTTCCATTGCCCGTGCGCTTGCCTGCGAGCCGCAGATCTGTCTTTTCGATGATCCGCTGAGCAGCCTCGACCGGCTGCTGCAGGCGCAGTTACGGGAGGAAATCCGGCGTCTGCACCGAAAGCTGGGCATCACCTCGATCTACACGACGCGTGACCCGCTCGAAGCCATGGCGCTGGCCGATCAGCTGGTCGTCATGGGGGCCGGTTGGGTCGCGCAGTCATCGTCTCCCCTGCAGGTCTACGATCGCCCGGCCAACACCTATGTCGCAAATTACATCGGCAAACCGGCGATGAACATGCTTCGCGGCATCTGGCTGCAGGGCGGCGTCCTGGTCGGAGATGCCCGGGTGCCGGTGCGCAGGCCGGTCAGCGCTCACGACAATCAGCCGGTGCTGCTCGGAATCCGCCCCCAGCATTTCAGCCTGTCCGGTGCGAGCCCGCTTGCGGCCCGGCTCAGTGCCCTCGAGTTCACCGGTGCGCAAACCACGATCCGTTGTTTCATCGGGGATCAGCCCCTGATCGTGGTGCTCAACGAACGGGTGTCTTTCGAGTCCGGGGCGATCGTCCGGCTGACGCCGGAGTTCGACTTGCTGCATGTCTTCGATCTGGCGTCCGGCGACAGCCTGATGCGCTGAGGCGGTGTCTTCGCGGGGCCGATCCTGGGCCGACCTTGGTAGACTGCGCGAATGGAACGCTTCAGCAGTCCCGGCTCATTTGACCATGCGAGTCCTCCTCGCACAGCCGTCCTCCTCGTTCAGTTGGGAACGCCGACCGCGCCCACTGCGGCGGCGCTGCGCCCATTTCTGAGGCAGTTTCTCGGCGACCCGCGGGTGGTCGAAATCCCTCGCCTGATCTGGTGGCCGATCCTGCACGGCATCATTCTCAATACCCGGCCTGCCAAGTCGGCGCACAAGTACGCCAGTGTCTGGATGGACGAGGGTTCACCGCTGATGGTGCATTCGGTGCGCCAGACCGACCTGCTGCGTCAAAAGCTTGCTGAGCGTGGTCATGATGTCGAACTGGTCCTGGCGATGCGTTATGGCGAACCTTCGATCGCCAGCGTTCTTGAGTCCCTGCGCGAGCGAAACATGACTCGGTTGCTGGTAGTGCCGATGTATCCGCAATATGCCGGTTCGACCAGTGCAACCGTCTTCGACGAAGCCGGCCGAGTGCTGCAAGGATGGCGAAACCTGCCCGAGATGCGCTGGGTTAGAAATTTTCATGACGATTCCGGCTACATCGAGGCCCTTGCCGCAAAAGTTCGTGAGGCCTGGGACCTCGATGGTCGCGGCGAGCGGTTGGTAATGAGCTTTCACGGAGTGCCCCGCCGGACCCTCGAATTGGGCGACCCCTACCACTGCGAGTGCCTGGTGACCGCTCGCCTCCTGGCCCAGCGACTGGGTCTCAGTCGCGATCAGTGGGTGGTCACGTTCCAGTCGCGCTTTGGCAAAGCGCAATGGCTTCAGCCCTATACCGAACCCACCCTTGAAGCACTGGCCCGCGAGGGCGTTCGTGAGGTCGATGTGATTTGCCCGGGTTTCGTGGTCGATTGCCTCGAAACGCTCGAAGAGATTTCGATCGAAGCGAAGTCTGCCTTTCTCAAGGCGGGCGGTCACACATTCCGCTATATCCCGTGCCTGAACGAAGCGCCGGTTTTCATCGATGCGCTCGCCTCGCTGGTCGAATCGCATCTTGCAGGATGGCCGACCTCGGCGCAGGTCGTCAGTCAGGCGGTGCAGGACGGTACATTGAGCGAGCGTCGCGCCCGTGCCCTGGCACTTGGCGCTCTGAGTTGACCGACCCTGTCGACGCACGCAGCGCAATGCGCGTCGGCAGGGCGGTTTCAATCGGGACGGCAGCCGGGATCAGGCCTTGGGCGGAATCCGCAGGTTCTGGCCGGGGTAGATCTTGTCGGGGTGCGAGAGCATCGGCTTGTTGGCTTCGAAGATCTGCATGTAGGCATTGCCGTTGCCGTAGAACTGCTGGGCGATTTTCGACAGCGAGTCCCCGCTCTTGACGGTGTAATACTGCGATTCGTCAACCGGCACTTCGACCGACAACTGATCGTTGACTGAGGCGACGCCAGCCACATTGCCGCAGCACAGGATGATCTTTTCGCGAGTTGCCTGGTCCGGGGCAATGCCGCGAACCGTGACCGTGCTGCTGCCTGCGTCGTAGTCGACCAGCAGTCCGGTGGCATCCAGGTTCATCGAGCGAATGTAGGTTTCGATGGCCTTGGCGGCGGCATCGTTGGCGGCAGCGACTTTTTCGGGGCTCGGATCCTTGGCGGCAGCCTGCTGCGCGGCCTGAGCCTCGCCCTTGCCGAAAAGCTTTTCACCCGCATCCTTGAAGAAAGACAGCAGACCCATTTTGAATGCTCCTTGATGGTTTGTGAGTAGTACGCTTTGAAGCTCGACGAGCCCAAACCGCACCGGATCTTACCCGCTGAATGCGTGGGCACTTGAATTCCCGACTTTCAACCCAAGGTCTTGTCGGACCTTTCGTTTCAATCCCTGACTGTCCAACGCAAGTCACTGATCAAAAAGACATATCGATGACTGAACCCACCCCCGATTCTTCCGGTCTGCCAGGCACGGCCGGCTCAAGCTCACCCGATCCGGCTTCCGGCGCACCCGAAGCCGACGATTCCCTGCAGGCCCAGCTCATCGAGGCGCAGGCAAAAGCCGCCGAATACATGGACATGGCGCTGCGCTCGCGGGCTGATGTCGAAAACCTGCGCAAACGTGCTCAAGCCGATGTGGCGGCGGCCCACAAATTCGCCATCGAGGGCTTCGCCGAGAGCTTGCTGCCTGTTCGCGACAGTCTCGAGATGGCACTCAAGGTTGATTCCCCGTCGATTGAGAGTTTGCGTGAAGGCGTCGAAGCCACACTGCGGCTGATGTCGGTCGCCTTCGAGCGTCACAAGCTGATCGCCATTGATCCGCTTGGTGAAAAGTTCGATCCCAACCGTCATCAGGCGATCTCGATGGTCCCGGCCCCCGATGTGCCGGCCAATCATGTGGTCGCCGTGCTCCAGAAGGGGTTTCTGATCAATGACCGCGTGCTGCGCCCCGCTATGGTGGCGGTCAGCAGCGGCACTTGATTTCACTGTCCCGACACCAACGTATCAGCCAGTCATTCAACTTTTCAACAGGATCAGAAAAATGGGCAAGATCATCGGAATCGACCTCGGCACGACGAACTCATGCGTGGCGGTCATGGAGGGCGGCCAGCCCAAAGTTATTGAGAACGCCGAGGGCGCCCGCACGACGCCTTCGATCATCGCCTACATGGAAGACGGCGAGGTGCTGGTCGGCGCGCCGGCCAAGCGGCAGGCGGTCACCAATCCGCGCAATACCCTTTACGCGGTCAAGCGGCTGATCGGACGCAAATTCCAGGAAAAGGAAGTCCAGAAGGACATCTCCCTGATGCCCTACACGATTGCCAAGGCTGACAACGGTGACGCCTGGGTACAGGTGCGCGACAAGAAGATTGCGCCGCCGCAGGTGTCGGCCGAGGTGCTTCGGAAGATGAAAAAGACCGCCGAGGACTATCTTGGCGAGGAAGTGACCGAGGCGGTGATCACCGTTCCGGCCTATTTCAACGATGCCCAGCGCCAGGCAACCAAGGACGCCGGTCGAATCGCCGGGCTCGATGTCAAGCGCATCATCAATGAGCCAACGGCCGCGGCACTCGCCTTCGGTCTGGATAAAGGCGCCGGCAAAGACCGCAAGATCGCGGTCTATGACCTGGGCGGCGGCACCTTCGACGTCTCGATCATCGAGATTGCCGACGTCGACGGCGAGATGCAATTCGAGGTGCTCTCGACCAACGGCGACACTTTTCTCGGTGGCGAGGACTTCGACCAGCGGATCATCGATCACCTGATCGCCGAGTTCAAGAAAGAATCAGGCATTGACCTGGGCAAGGACGTGCTCGCACTCCAGCGCCTTAAGGATTCGGCCGAGAAAGCCAAGATCGAGCTCTCCTCGGCTCAGCAGACCGAGATCAACCTGCCCTATATCACCGCCGATGCGAGTGGCCCCAAACACCTCAATCTGAAGCTCACGCGGGCGAAGTTCGAGGCGTTGGTCGACGAACTGGTCGAAAAAACCATGGAGCCTTGCCGCATTGCGATCAAGGATGCCGGTGTCAAGGTGTCCGAGATCGATGACGTCATTCTGGTGGGTGGCATGACCCGCATGCCCAAAGTGCAGGAGCAGGTCAAAACCTTCTTCGGCAAAGAGCCGCGCAAGGATGTCAATCCTGATGAAGCTGTCGCAGTGGGCGCGGCAGTCCAGGGCTCGGTGCTTTCGGGTGAGCGCAAGGATGTGCTGCTGCTTGACGTCACGCCGCTGTCGCTCGGCATCGAGACGTTGGGTGGTTTCATGACCAAGATGATCACGAAGAACACCACCATCCCGACCAAGTTCTCGCAGACCTTCTCGACGGCTGACGACAATCAGCCGGCGGTCACGATCAAAGTGTTCCAGGGCGAGCGTGAAATGGCCGCCGGCAACAAGTTGCTGGGCGAGTTCAATCTCGAGGGCATTCCGCCGGCTCCCCGTGGCATGCCTCAGATCGAGGTGACCTTCGATACCGATGCCAACGGCATTCTTCATGTCTCAGCCAAGGACAAGGCCAGCGGCAAGGAAAACAAGATCACCATCAAGGCGAATTCCGGTCTGACCGAGGCCGAGATTCAGCGCATGGTGAAAGATGCCGAGGCCAATGCCGAGGACGATCACAAGCGCCGTGAACTGGTCGAATCGCGCAATCAGACCGAGGCCCTGATTCACACGGTTGGCAAGTCGCTTGCCGAGCACGGCGACAAGCTGTCTGCCGATGAAAAGGGCACGATCGACGCCGCAATCAAGACCGCGCAGGAAGCGATCCTGACCGAAGACAAGGAGCAGATCGAAGCGGCGTCGGCGGCATTGATGACTGCATCCCAAAAGCTTGGTGAGAAGGCTTATGCCGAGCAGCAGGCGGGGGCAGCACCCGCGGGTGCAGAGGCTTCGGCTGCAAAGGGGTCGACCCGAGATGAAGATGTGGTCGACGCTGAGTTCAAGGAGGTCAAGCGCGACGCTTGAGCCTCGGGTCAGGTGTGGTTCACAGCACGCGGGTGCGGGGCAGGCAGGTCAACCGGGGCAAACCCGGTCATAATCTGCGGCGCCTCGCGCCCGCGTGGCTCATTTTCGGCGATCAATGGATTAAGCAATGGCGAAGCGTGATTACTACGACATCCTTGGTTTGGCCAAGGACGCATCAGACGACGACATCAAGAAGGCCTATCGCAAGCTCGCCATGAAGTTCCATCCGGACCGCAATCCGGATAACAAGGAATCCGAGGAGAAATTCAAGGAGGCGAAAGAGGCCTACGAGATGCTTTCCGACAGCGCCAAGCGACAGGCCTATGACCGCTTCGGTCATGCCGGTGTCGACCCCAATGCAGGGGGCGGGCAGGGCGGCCAGGGCTTTGGCGGATTCGGCGATGTGTTCGGCGATATCTTCGGCGATATCTTCGGCGCTCAGCAGGGCGGCCGGGGTCAGCGCAACAGTGTTTACCGTGGCGCGGACCTGCGATATGCCATGGATATCACGCTCGAGCAGGCTGCGGCAGGCTTCGAGACCGAGATCCGAGTGCCCTCGTGGGATGCCTGCGAGACCTGCAGCGGCAGCGGCGCCAAGCCGGGCACCAAGCCCCAGACCTGTCGCACCTGCAACGGGCAGGGCGCGGTGCGGGTACAGCAGGGTTTCTTTTCCATCCAGCAGACCTGCCCGGCCTGCCACGGCAGCGGTAAGACCGTGTCCGACCCCTGCGAGCCCTGCGAAGGCGCTGGCCGGATCAAGCGGACCCGGACACTGCAGGTGAAGGTGCCGGCCGGCATCGACGATGGCATGCGGATTCGTTCAGCGGGCAATGGCGAGCCTGGCATCAACGGTGGCCCATCGGGTGATCTCTATGTCGAGATTCATACCAAGGAGCATGCGGTCTTCAAGCGCGACGGCGACGATCTTCACTGCCAGGTAGCGGCGACCGTGACCACTGCTGCGCTTGGTGGCACGGTTCAGGTGCCCACGCTCGCGGGTGATGCCGAAATCGAGTTGCCGGAAGGCACCCAGACAGGCAAGACCTTTCGCCTGAGAGGCAAGGGCATCAAGGGTGTTCGTTCGAGCTATCCGGGTGATCTCTATGTGCACCTGGTCGTCGAGACGCCGATCAGGCTCACCGAAAAGCAGCGGACCCTGCTGCGCGAACTCGATGCGACGCTGAAGGATGAGCGACACAGCCCGCAGACCCGGTCCTGGAAAGACAAGGTCAAGGAATTCTTCCAGTAGCCTCTCTAAGGAAAACCCGTGTCCGGATATGCTGTTTCGCAGCCATTTCACCTTGCCTTCCCGGTCGATGACCTGCAGGCGGCGCGCGCCTTCTACGGCGGCCTGCTTGGTTGCCCCGAAGGCCGCAGTTCACCCGACTGGATCGACTTCGACCTCTACGGTCACCAGATCGTCGCGCACCTGTCGCCCGACCAGGCTGGCCACCGGGCAACCAACGCGGTCGACGGCGACAACGTGCCGGTGCGTCACTTCGGCGTCGTGCTGGGCATGCAGGACTGGACCGCGTTGGCCGACAAACTGCGTGCTGCAGCGGTCAAGTTCATCATCGAGCCGCATGTGCGCTTCAAGGGTGAAGTCGGCGAGCAGGCGACCATGTTCTTTCTCGATCCGTCCGGTAATGCAATCGAGTTCAAGGCATTTGCCGATCCGTCGCGGCTTTTTGCCAAATAATCGCAGCGCCTGATCCGGGCGCTCTTTCAATATCGCGCCGGCACAGACTCGGCCAGAAGGGGACGTTATGGTCAGCAAAACCGGCAGCAATCAGCAGGAATTCGACCGCGCTCAAAAGGTGCTGGTGGGCGGAGTCAATTCGGCGGTCAGGGCATTTCGGGCAGTTGGCGGTACGCCGCGCTTCATTGCCCGTTCAGAAGGCGCCTACCTCTGGGATGTCGAAGGCAATCGCTATGTCGATTACCTCGGTTCATGGGGGCCGATGATCGTCGGTCATTCGCATCCGCTGGTACTCGAGCGGGTTCGCGATGCCGCCGGCCGCGGCCTGTCCTATGGCGCCCCCAATGTCATGGAGACCGAGCTCGCCGAGCGCATCTGCAGCCTGTTTTCGCATGTCGAGCGGGTGCGCTTCACCAGTTCGGGCACCGAGGCCGCGATGTCGGCTCTGCGACTGGCCAGAGGCTTCACCGGCCGCACCAAGATCCTGAAATTTGAAGGGTGCTATCACGGCACGGCCGACAGCCTGCTGGTCAAGGCCGGAAGCGGCGCACTCGCCTTCGGGCAGCCGAGTTCGGCGGGTGTGCCCGAGGATCTCGCCCGGCACACGCTGGTGGCCCAGTTCAACGACCTGGCCAGCGTCAAGGCGCTCTTCGATGCGCATCCGGGGCAGATTGCCTGCGTGATGATCGAGCCGGCTGCCGGCAACATGAATCTGATCCTGCCGCAGAAGGGCTTTCTTGAAGGATTGCGTGCGCTGTGCAGCGCCGACGGTTCGTTGCTGATCTTCGATGAGGTCATGACCGGTTTTCGCGTGGCGCTCGGCGGCATGCAGCAGGTCAGCGGCGTGGTCCCCGACATGACCGCCTTCGGCAAAGTGATCGGCGGCGGTATGCCGGTCGGTGCGATTGGTGGTCCTGCGGCGGTCATGGAGATGATGGCGCCGCTGGGGCCGGTCTATCAGGCTGGCACGCTGTCGGGCAACCCGATTGCGATGGCCGCGGGTCTGGCGACCCTCGAGCTGATATCGGTCCCCGGTTTTTACGACCCGGTGGTGGCACGACTTGGGCGCCTGATTGCCGGGCTGCGCGAGGCGGCGCAGGCTGCCGGCGTGCCTTTCAGCGCTCAGCAACTCGGAACGATGGCCGGCATCTACATGATGCCGAAGGTGCCGCAAAGCTTTGCCGAGGTGATGACCCAGGATGTCGAGCGCTTCAAGCGTTTCTACCATCGCATGCTTGAAGCGGGCGTCTATTTCCCGCCTTCTCCGGTCGAGGCCTTCTTCTTCTCGTCGGTTCATGGTGATGCCGAGGTCGACTTCACCCTCGAGCAGGCCAGGATCGCCTTCAGGGATCTCTGAGCGGGGCTCAGTGAATCGTCGGGCGCCCGCGGCGGGCGCGGCGCCCGCGAAAGAGGGTCTGCATGACCCTCGTTGTGCCGACGTTGACCATGTCCTGCCCGATCACATGGGCTTCGCCTTCGACGATATCAAGCGTGACATCGGTGCCGACGGCGAGCAGACCGCGGTAGGCGCGCATGCCGTAGACGGTTGGCACGACGCTGTCGAACTCGCCATGCATCAGGTGAATCACGCTCGACACCCGCTCATCGGGGGCGATGGGGCGCATCAGCCTCGCGCCATAGGCGGCAACGATAGACATGCTGGTTGGCTGCAGGCGTGCACATTCCAGGGCCACTGTGGCGCCCTGCCCATGGCCAATCAGCACGGTCTGCTGTGGACCGATACCGATCTGGTCCTGAAGCGCGGCGATGCGGGTGAGGATGAGCTCGCAGGCGGCTTGCAGCCGCTGAGTGCTCTGTCCATCGACGTCGCTGGGATCGAACCAGTCTGTGTGCCTGCCGAGGTGACGCAGGCCCTGCAGCACGATGCCGGTGGCGCCCGGAAACTTCAATTGCCAGGCGATCGCCACCGGCGCGAAGGCTTCCGGCGAGGAGCCGGCCGGGTGCATGAAGATCAGCAGGCGAGGTGGCGCCTTCGGTGATATCGGCGGCAGTTCCAGCCAGAGCTGTTCGGTTTCAGGGGCGTTGGACATGGGGGACCGAAAGTGAAGTGCGAGCGGATGCCGAGCCGAACAGGCTAGCGAAAACGGGACTCATCGGGTTTGGTCAGCGCGACAACGCCGCCTTCGCCCACCCGTTCGACGACGCGTCGGCCGAGGTCGTTGTTGGCCTCGACCGCAGCGAGCGCTTCGCGCGGCGTCAATGCCGCGCCATCGAGCTTGAACTGGGGCTTGTCCAGCAAGGCATCCGGCAGGCTTGCGCAAAAGGCCCGCAGGCGGTTCGCCACATCGGCGTCGGTGTCGCCCCACTGGTCGACCAGTGGCGGTTTGAGCGTCTTGCCTGCTGCATTGGTAGGCAGCGCCTGCGTAAAGACGATGTATTCGGGCACCTCATAGGGTGCCAGATGCGCAGCACAGTGCGCCCGGATCTCCTGCGCACTCACCGACTGGCCCGGTTTGAGCACCAGCACCGCCTTCAGTCGCTCTGAAAAGAGATGGTCGGGCACGCCAACGACCGCTGCGCGCAGCACCGCCGGATGCAGGTAGAGCTTGTTCTCGACCTCGATGCAATAGACGTTCTGGCCGCCGCGCACCACCATGTCCTTCTTGCGGTCGAGCAGCCAGAGGTAGCCTTCTTCGTCGATCCGGGCCCAGTCGCCCGACAGCACGAAGCCGTCGCGACGGAAGACTTCAGCGGTCTTGGCGGGCTCGTCCCAGTAGCCGGCGTTGGTCTGCTGCCCCCGGTAGGCCACTTCGCCGATCTGATTCGGCTCGGTCAATTCATGGCCCTGGTCGTCGAAGATCGCGATGTCGGTGTTCGGGGTGGCCAGCCCGCAACTGGTGATCTTGCGAATCGCATCTTCGGTGGGCAAGGCAAAGCCCAATGCAGTGCTCTCCGAGACACTGCCGCCATTGACCATTGCCACCGGTGAAAAACACCGGTGCAGCTGGTTGATGTAGGTCTCGGATGCGGCATGGCCACCGAAAAGGATTTTTTTCAACGACGAGCAATCATGCTGGGCGAACTCGGGGTGATTCATCATCATCCAAAGCATGATCGGTGCCGCCACCGTCCAGGTGGCGCGCTCGGTTTCGATCAGCCTGATCGCGTCGAGCGGCGCGAAGGCCCGCATGATCACGCACTTGCCACCGGTCATCAGCGCCGGCATGAAGTCGGTATAGACCGCGGTGTTGTGATAGAGCGGTGGCATGCAGATGTTGATGTCATCAACGCTCAGCCCCTTGGCGGCATGGATGATGTTCTGCGCGCAGCCCAGCGCATTGATGTGCATGGCCATCGTTCCCTTGGGGACGCCGGTGGTGCCCGAGGTAAACGAGATCGCGCACAGGTCCCATTCGTCGATCGCGGTGTACACCGGTGCCTCGACTCCTTCGCGGTTGAGTTCGGCAAAGGCCAGCGTCTGCGGCGGGACGTCCCCCTCGGTCATGAACACCTGCCTGACACTCGACAACTGGCTGCGCACCGAGGCGAGTTTGTCCTGCCAGAGGTCAGGTGACACGACGATGCCTTTTGCGCTGACCTTGTTGATCTGTGCGGCCAGGCCATCGGCGGTCAGGCCGAGGTTCACCGGCACCGCGATTCCGCCCAGCGACACGATCGCCAGATAGCTGATGACGTATTGCGGGCAGCCCAGCGTGAGCAGGCAAAGCCGGTCGCCCTTTTCGAAGCCGAAGTCACGCCGCAGCCTTGCTGCCACCCGCTGCACCTGCTCGCCCACCTGGCCCCAGGTCAGGCGCTGCCCACCAGGATGAAACACATAGGCCTCGCGATCGGGATAGCGCGCCACGTTGTCTGCAAGCAGCTCGACGATATTGGCCGCGCGCTCGGTGTAGACCCAGATGTCGGAGCCTTCCCAGGCGATGCCTCGACCTCGCGGCGCACTGATTCGCTCGACCTGCCGGCCCAGCTCCGGGTAGACCTCCCGCCAGGACTTGCACGTGCCGCGGGTAGGTCCCTGAATGTCCCATGCGCTCATGGGTGGCTCCTGTCAGAAAAGCGATTCTCTATCAGCCCGGCCACGTCCGCTCACACCGACCTCAGTACCCGGTCCAGATAAAGCTCGTTGGATGGCGGTGTGCCGTTGCGCTGGGCTTCCCAGAGCGTTTCGGCCAGCGCGTCGATCACGCGATGCGCTGCGTCGTGTTCGTCGCCGGTGGCGCGCAGCAAGGCTTGCCAGGCGGCCCGGATGCCGGGAGGCTGGTCGATCTGAAGCTGCTCGGTGACCGACAGATGCATGCTCAGATGCAGGAAGGGGTTGGCGCCTGGCCCGTCGGCGCTGAAGTCGGTGCTCAGTGCGGTCTGCTGATCACTGAGGAGCGCGTGATATTCCGGATGACGGGCGATCCAGTCGATGGCGATCGCCTCGATCGGCGTGATCGGCTGGGCGGCCTTCTGTTTGTGCCAGGCTTCGCAAAAGAAGCGTCGGACTTCGTCACGGCTCGGATTGAACATGTCGCTTTCGTCGTGGGGCGGCCGGCGCTGCGCCAGCCGCGCCGGGAGCCGTTGTCTTGGGTTTGTAGGGGCACAGGTCGGCCACCGGGCATCGCCAGCATTCGGGCTTGCGCGCTTTGCAGACATAGCGCCCATGCAGGATCAGCCAATGATGGGCATCGATCAGGAAGGGCGCGGGGATGGCCTTGAGCAGACCCTGTTCGACCGCAAGCGGTGTCTTGCCGGTGGCCAGTTTCAGTCGGTTCGCAACCCGGAAGATATGCGTATCGACCGCCATGGTCGCCTCGCCGAAGGCGGTATTGAGCACGACATTGGCGGTTTTGCGCCCGACGCCGGGCAGGGCCTCGAGCGCGTCGCGCTCGCGCGGCACCTCGCCCTGGTGAAGCTCGAGCAGCATCGTGCAGGTCTCGATCAGGTGGCGGGCTTTCGAGTGATACAGACCGATGGTCCGGATGTGGGCTTCGAGTCCGTCGACACCGAGCGCCGCGATGTCGGCTGGCGTGCGGGCCACCGCAAAGAGCTTGCGGGCGGCGATATTCACGCTGCGATCTGTGGCCTGTGCCGACAGCAGCACCGCCACCAGCAGTTCAAAGGGTGTTGAAAATTCGAGCTCGGTGGTGGGCGTCGGATTGGCTGCCCGAAACCGCGTGAAGAGTTCAAGGCGATCGGCGAGCTTCATGTCGGAGGGTTCAGTCGAGCGCGTGCGCGGGCGACAGCGGCCTCGATCATCACGCGCTTGCGCTCGGCACCGGTCTGTGGCGCGGGGGCGTCGGCAGCGGGCTTTGCCGATGTCATTGATGAGGAGATGGATGGGGAGCTTGACAGCGGGGTGGACGACGGGACGGATGTCCTGGCGCCAGCGCCGTGCTCAGCGAGCCGCGAGCGCTCCGAGCGCGCCAGTCGCGCCAGTCTTGCGTCACGCCGGATCAAGCGCTCACGCGCGGCGTCGGCGTCCTTGCGTGTCCACCCGACGAGTGCGGCCGGCGGCTCGATCATCTCGATACAGTCGACCGGGCAGGGTGGCAGGCAAAGCGCGCAACCGGTGCAAAGCTCGGCGATGATCGCGTGCAGCCGCTTCGGGCCGCCTGCAATCGCATCCACCGGACAAGCCCTGATGCAATGCGTGCAGCCAATGCACAGGTCGGCCACGATGCGGGCGATTTTGCGCGGCGCCTCGACGCCGCAGGAGGCATCGAGCGGCACAAGCGCCCGGCCCGTGACAGCCGACAGCAGGACAATGCCGGCTGCGCCACCCGGCGGACAGCGATTGATCGGCGCCTGCTGGTCGACGATCGCCTCGGCATAGGGTTTGCACCCTGTGAATCCGCATTGCGTGCACTGGGTCTGGGGCAACAGGCGATCGACCTGTCTGACCCGTTCGTCGCGATCAGTCTGATTCGGGGCGCTTGGGTCTGGGTCGGGCACCGGGCTCAGCGCTTGGTGGCTTGAAAGGCTCAGGCGTGCTCTCTGATGAAATCGCTGATCTGGGGCCGCACCAGCGTGCGCCAGCGCCGGCCGCTGAAGATGCCGTAATGACCGGCCCCTTCAACGATGGTCTGGCGCTTCATGTGTCCCGGCAGCTTGCTGCACAGTTCGAGGGCTGCGCTGGTCTGACCGATACCCGAGATATCGTCGAGTTCGCCTTCGATGGTAAAGAGGGCCACCTTCGTGATGTCTTCGGGTGCGACCGTCATCATGCGTCCCTCGAAGGGCACCTTCCAGATGCCTCGCGCCAGCCGATGCTCCTGGAAAACTGCCTTGATGGTGTCGAGGTAGTACTCGGCGGGCAGGTCGAGTACCGCGTTGTATTCATCGTAGAAAGCGCGATGAGTGTCGGCGTCTTCGTCGGCGCCGCGCACCAGATTGTTGTAGAACTCGCGGTGCGATTCGGTATGCCGATCGGGGTTCATCGCCACGAAGCCTGCATGCTGCAGGAATCCCGGATAGACCAGTCGGCCGACGCCCGCATGGCGACCCGGCACACGATAGATCACATTGCGCTCGAACCAGCTGTATGGTTTTTCGGTGGCGAGGTTGTTGACCGAAGTCGGGCTGCGACGGGTATCGATCGGCCCGCCCATCATGGTCATCGTGCGGGCCTGCTTCGGGTCGTTCAGGCTGGCCATCATCGAGACCGCAGCCAGCACAGGCACGGTCGGCTGGCATACCGACACCAGATGCACCTTCGGGCCGAGATGACGAATGAACTCGATGGCATAGCCGATATAGTCGTGCAGATGGAAAGGACCCTTCGAGAGGGACACCTGCCTGGCGTCGATCCAGTCGGTCACATAGACATCGTGATGCGGCAGCAGCGCCCTGACGGTGTCGCGCAGCAGCGTGGCATGGTGGCCAGACAGGGGCGCAAAGACCAGTACGGTCGGGTCGGCCGGCCGGCGCGCGGCAGATTTCGGAAACTGTCTGGCAAAGTGAATCAGTCTGCAAAAGGGCTTGTCGATCTCGACCTGCTCGAGCACCGGTACCGTCACGCCGTCGATGTCGGTCGAATCCAGCCCCCACTTCGGCTTGTCGTACTCCTTGCCCAAACGGTGCATCAGCTCGAATCCGGCTGCCACCCGCGGGGCAAACGGCATATAGGCATACGGGCTGTAAGGATGGCTGTAGAGCTTGCCAAGGGTCTGGGCCCAACTCGACAGAGGGTTCAACATAGCTCGTTGAGCTTCTCGCAGGTGATAGAGCACGCGATTTACTCCGATTGACAAAAGACGTGAATGAGCATTGTCCTTGGCTGACTGCTGCGATGCAAACTGAGCAGGCGTTCGATGACGCCGGACGGACGACTCGCGCCGTCGGGAGGTGCCAAAACCCGATCGATATCAGCCGGATAGTTGCCCCGATGATCGGTCGGGTGCCTGCTCAGGCGTCCTTCAGGGCCTCTTTGCAGCGTTCGACCCAGCGATGCGTCAGTTTTTCCTGCAGCGAGTTTTGTCCCAGCCTTTGCGCAAGCCCATCAAAATCGACCGCATCCAGTGGCTGATCCTGATTGAAGCAGGAGAAGACGTAGCTGCGGATACCGGTGAGCGGGTCGATCTGCAATTGCAGGCATTGCGCGCAGATCTCCTTCATCATGCACTGCATCGGTGAATTGATCGAACCGATCGCGGTATGCGAGGGGTTCAGAAACGGCGCCAGTTCGTGATGTCGGGCACGGGTCACCGCAGCCATCATCCGGTCGGATCCGATCACGATAAGCCGATCGACCTCCTGCAACCTGATCGGTCGATCGGCGTCACCGATGGTGTCTGCAGGTGCCTGCAGGCGCGCACCCTGGGCCCAGGCCTGCATGGCCTGAACGATATTGCCCACGAAGGCACGGTCCTGAGGTCGCGTGGGGACGAAACCGGGGGCCTCATCACAGCACCAGACAACGACATCGGCGGCCTGCTCGATCTGTGCCACCTTGAACCGGTCGGCGGTCTTCTTGTAGCCCGCGAAATAGAGCACCCTCGAGCCGCTCGCCCGCAGCGCCGCGCCGATCGAAAAGAGCACCGCGTTGCCCAGCCCCCCGCCGGCCAGCAGTACGGTCTGTCCACCGACGATCTCGGTCGGCGATCCGGTCGGGCCCATCATCACGACCGGTTCATCGCGCTGCAGCGTTTCGCACAGATCGGACGAACCGCCCATTTCGAGCACGATCGTCGAGACCAGGCCCTTTTCCCTGTCGACCCAGGCACCGGTCATTGCCAGACCTTCCATCGCAAGCAGGGTCGACTCTGCGTTCGGACGTTCGACCCGGGTGGCATGCGATGAAAAGTTCTGCAACCGATAGAACTGGCCCGGCATGAAGCGGCGTGCGGCCATTGGCGCATGAATGACCACCTCCACGATGTCAGGCGCCAGCCGCTCGACGCGCGCCACGCGGGCTCTCAGGAGTGCATTGAGACGCGTCGAAAAGTCGGCGGGCGATTCGCGGCTTGCCGGCTCGCGTTCGGCCAGAACCCGCGAGACCACCGGATAGCCTTGACGGGCCGACGCCATCGCCTTGACCACATTGCCGGCGTAGCTCGGATGCACATCGCCGAAACACGAGATCCATCGCTCGCCGGGTCTGCCGGCCATCAGCACGCGGGCGGCGGCCGGTTTGGGGTTGCCGCGCTCAGGCACGACCGGCTGGCCCGATTCGTCGAGCGAACGGAAGTAGCGCCCATCGAGGACGACATGCTCGCCGTCTTCGCGCGCCAGGACGGTATTAGGCTGCGTACCGGCGGCGATGATGACTGTTCGTGCCGCCAACTCGATGTTGTGGTCGTCGCGCCATTGGCCCTGGGCATCGCGACGCTGGCGGCTGAAGGTAATCGAGCGCACCGCAGAATCAGCATCGACGTCGATGCGTCGCGGCGCCAGGCACTCTGCAAAGCGCAGGCCTTCTTCAAGCGCCCGGTTCAATTCTTCGTGATTGAGCGTATAGGCCGGACTGTCGATCAGCCGGCGCCGATAAGCAACCGTCACGCCGCCCCATGACTGCAGCAACTCGACCAGGCGTGCCGCGCGTGCCTGACCGCGTGCTTCCTCGCGCTCGGCCCTCAGCGCTCTGGCATGCGCGATGAATTCATCGGCCAGCGCGTTTTCGTCAGCGCGCCATCCGGCACGTACCGCCGCCTCGCCGATGTCGGCAACCAGCGTCTCGTGGCGAGCGAGAAATCGGTCGACCTGACTCACGTAATAAGCCAGCGCCTCGGTCGCGGTATCAATCGCGGTCAAACCGCCGCCGATCACGACTGCGGGCAGCCGCAACTGCATGTTGGCGATCGAATCGGCTTGCGCGGCACCGGTGAGTTGCAGGGCCATCAGGAAGTCGCTTGCGGTTCTCACGCCGCGAGCCAGGCCATTGGGAATATCGAGGGTGGTCGGTTTGCCGGCTCCGATCGCCAGCGCGATATGGTCAAAGCCCAGCTGCCAGGCATCGTCCACGCCCAGTGTGCCGCCAAAGCGCACACCGCCGATCAGCGTGAACTGATCGCGCCGCTCCAGCAGCAATCGCACGATTTTCAGGAAGTTCTTGTCCCAGCGGACCGTGATGCCGTATTCGGCCACGCCGCCGAAGCCCGATATCGTGCGTGAATCGAGGGCTTCGTGAAGCGAATCGATTTCGCGCACCGGCGCAAACGGCACGCGGGCGCCGTGCGGATCGACGCCTGACAGCGACGGCTCGAGCGGTTCGATTTTCAGACCATCGATCGCCACGACAGTGTGCCCGTCGTTCATCAGATGGTGAGCCAGCGTGAACCCCGCCGGGCCGGTGCCGACCACCAGCACCTTGCGGCCACTGGCCGGTGCCGGCAGCGGCCGGCGCAGATTGAGCGGGTTCCAGCGCGACAGCAGCGAATAGATCTCCAGTCCCCAGGGCAATTCGAGCACATCCTTGAGCGTGCGGGTTTCGGCCTGGGGAATGTCGACCGGCGTCTGCGCCTGATAGATGCAGGCCTTCATGCAGTCGTTGCAGATGCGATGTCCGGTGGCTGCGACCATCGGATTGTCAATCATCATCATTGCCAGCGCCGAGATCGCCAACCCCGAGCGCTTGAGTGTATGAAACTCCGAGATCCGCTCCTCGAGCGGGCATCCGGACAGGGCATTGCCGAAAGCATCGCGCCGCCAGGGGCCCTTCGCCTCATCGGCCGGCGTCTGACGCAGTCCTGTCGAGCAGGAGTCGGTGCCCTGCTTGTGGCACAGAAGGCAGTAGTGGGACTCGTCGAGCGCGCCGGCCAGGCCGGTGCCGGTATCGGTCAGCGCAAACGGCGCGCGATCGTGATCGAGCCTTCGCCGGATCTGATCGGGCCGGATGATCGTGATGCTCACGCCGTCGTTTTCGTGGCGGACGGTGTCCTTGAGCAGATCGAGCGGATCGATGTTCGAAGGATGCCGAAACAGCACACCGTGTCCGTGGCGCTTGCGCCCCGCATCGGTGGTGACCGCCCAGGCGCTGTAAAGGCGGGCGATTTCGAGCCGATCTGAATGGGTTGATGCATCGGTCTGCCAGCGCAGCACTGCCCGCGCAAAGGCGAGTTCGTCGAAATCGGCGAGATCGTCGGTCTGGATAATGGTCGGGTCGCGATCGGCCGAATCGCTTGCGATCGCCTGGCGCAAAATCGTGCGCGCAGCATCGGCATCAAATCCGACCAGCGCCTGCGCCGTGACCCCAAGGAGCGCCTGGCGTTTGACGAATTTCCATTTGACCCGATACAGCGGATCGAGCCGGGTGTGCGCCACCCTCAGCAGCTCGACAGATTCGGCAATGCCGAAAAGCCGTGCAATGAAGGCATCGAGATGGGCGCTGACCTCGATCAGCAGGGCGGCTTCGGCGCGTGACTCGATTGCGTCGGGTGCCTGGCGTGCATCGGCATAGCGCTGTCCCAGCCCGGGGTTGGCCCGCTTCAGGGATTCGAGCCATCGGTCGTCGAGGCGTTTCAGACCGTCGCGCTGATGCAGATCCTCGAAGCTCAGGCCGAAATCGAGGATCAGGCCGTCCATTCGGCCGTCAGAGGTCACTTTTCAAGGTACTGCAGCTTGTCCTTCACGTCCTTCCAGTTGTCGGCATCAGCCGGCTGGGGCTTGGCGCGGGTGATGCTCGGCCAGTTCCGGGAGAGCTCGATATTGAGCTTGATGAAGTGCAGCTGATCGGCCGGGACGTCTTCCTCGGCCTTGATTGCTTCGACCGGGCATTCGGGGATGCAGACCGCGCAATCGATGCATTCATCAGGGTCAATGACCAGCATGTTCGGCCCTTCGCGAAAGCAGTCGACCGGGCAGACATCGACGCAGTCGGTGTATTTGCAGCGAATGCAGGACTCGGTGACGATATGGGTCATAAGGATCTGAAGAAAATGGAAGCGGGGAGGAAAGGCTTGCCTGCCTGCGGCAGACTGTTCTAGAGCGATATTAGCGTGGGTTACCGTCGGGTCAAAGCCACGGTCACCCGATTGCCCCGTTCTCGAGCGGGGGCAATCTTTATCTTGTCAGGCCGACTTCATCGACAATGGCAATTCATGATCCCACAGCGGCGGAAGAATCGAATGAAGATCAAACAGGCTTTTTCAACCCGATCAGGTCGGATGCAGCAGCTCGCAAGCGCTGTCCTGACGCCGGCGCTGATGTTCTCGCTGAGCTTGGCAGTCGCTCCGGCGACCGCTCAGATCCGGATCGGCGAGCTCAACAGTTACAAGTCGCAGCCGGCGTTTCTCGAACCCTACAAAAAGGGCTGGGAGATGGCGCTCGAGGAAATCAATGCGAGCGGTGGCTTGCTTGGCCAGAAGGTCGAGGTGATTTCACGCGATGACAATGCCAATCCTGGCGATGCGGTGCGAGTCGCAGAGGAACTTGTCTCGCGCGAGCGTGCGGTGGTGCTCTTTGGCACCTTTCTTTCGAACATCGGTCTGGGCGTGGGTGATTTTGCCAGGCAGCGCAAAGTGCTGTTTCTGGCGGCAGAGCCGCTCACCGACAAGATCACCTGGCAAAACGGCAATCGCTACACCTTCCGCTTGCGGCCATCGACCTACATGCAGTCCTCGATGCTCGTGCCTGAAGCGGTCAAGCTGAAAAAGAAGCGCTGGGCAATCGTCTATCCGAACTATGAGTACGGGCAGTCGGCGGCAGCGACCTTCAAGGAGCTGATGAAAAAGGCCCAGCCCGATGTCGAGTTCGTCGCCGAGCAGGCGCCGGCGCTCGGTCGAATCGACGCCGGTGCCGTGGCACAGGCACTGCTCGATGCGCGTCCCGATGCGATTTTCAATGTCACCTTCGGCACCGACCTCGCCCGTCTGGTGCGCGAGGGGCAAACCCGTGGGCTCTTCAAGGATCGACCGGTGGTCTCACTGCTGTCGGGCGAGCCTGAATACCTCGATCCGCTTCGCGATGAGGCGCCGGAAGGCTGGCTGGTGACCGGCTATCCCTGGTACGGCATCGACACGCCGGAGCACAAGTCCTTCTTCATCGCGTATCACAAGAAGTACAACGACTATCCGCGCCTGGGTTCGGTGGTCGGCCGCGGGCTGCAGGTCAACAGCCCCTTCGGTCGCTTCACCTATCGCGCAATCGATCACCAGGCCACGATGGGCGCCTATGTGGGCACGACCGCCGTCAACCTCGGTCGGGGCGTGATGAAGGACTTTCGCTATATCGATGGCGCGACGGTGCTGCCGTCGGATGCCGAGGTTCGCAAGTTGCGGCCTGCCGAAGCGATGCAGTAGGTCGGGTTCAACTGAGGCTCGGACGCGGTGCCTGGGGTCAGCAGTCATTGGGGTGAGCGGTCTGTTTTGTCAGCCTTTTTTCTGACAACGGTGATGTTGAACGGGCTTGCGGCAGCCGAAGCCGGCTTCGTCGATCCGCAGGCGCCCGCGCCGCCCGATCGGCCTGTCGCCGCCGTGCCGCCGACGCCAATTCCGGTGCCGGGTACCGTCAGCCTGCTTCTGGTCGCGCTCGGTTTCATTGCTCTGAAGCAGGTGCTGAGTTGACGCTGCAAACCCTTGCGGTTGCGCTGATCAATGGGCTGGCGAGTGCGTCGACCCTCTTCATGGTGGCGGCCGGCCTGTCGCTGATCTTCGGTGTGAGCCGGATCGTCAATTTCGCGCATGGCTCGCTCTACATGATCGGCATCTATCTGGCCTACACCCTGATCGGGTATTTCGGGGCGGACAGCGGTCTCGGTTTCTGGGCGGGGGTGGCCTGCGCCGCGCTGCTGAGTGCGGTGATTGGTGCGCTGATCGAGGTGCTGGTGCTCAGGCGGGTCTATCGCGCCCCCGAGCTGTTTCAGCTGCTGGCCACCTTTGCAGTGGCATTGATCGTCCGTGATGTCGTGCTCTGGTGCTGGGGTCCCGAGGACCTGTTCGGGCCGAAGGCCCCGGGGCTCAAGGGTGCCTACGATTTTCTGGGCGCCAGGCTGCCAGTCTATGACCTGCTGCTGGTGGTGATCGGCCCTGCGGTGTTGCTGGCCCTGTGGCTGCTGCTGAAACGGACCCGTTTTGGCGTGCTGATTCGCGCGGCCACGCAGGATCGCGAGATGGTGGCAGCACTCGGTGTGAGCGAAGCATGGTTGTTCACCGGCGTGTTCGCGCTCGGCTCGATGCTGGCCGGTCTGGGCGGCGCACTGCAGATTCCTCGGGAGCCCGCCAATCTCGGGATGGATCTCATCACGATCGGTGAGGCCTTCGTGGTGGTGGTGGTGGGCGGCATGGGCAGCATCCCGGGCGCGTATCTGGCCGCCTTGCTGATCGCCGAGATCAAGGCTGTCTGTTATGCGATCGGCACGGTCTCGATCGGCGAGTGGTCGATTTCTTTTTCGAAGCTGACGCTGGTGGTCGAATTTCTGGTGATGGCGCTGGTACTGGTGCTGAGGCCCTGGGGCCTGCTCGGCAAGCCGGCTGCCGAGCCACGTGGCGCCGCCCCACCGGAACTTGCGCTGCGAGCCTCAACGCCAGCCGTGCGCTATGCCTGGATCGGGCTGATTGTGGTGCTCGCGGGTGTACCGCTGGTGGCCGGCGCCTTTCCCTATCTGCCGGTGCTTGGCATCGACATCCTGATCGCCGTGCTGTTTGCCGCCAGCCTGCATTTCATCATGGGGCCTGGTGGCATGCACTCCTTCGGTCATGCGGCCTATTTCGGTCTGGGTGCTTACGGTGCCGCGCTCGGCCTCAAGACCCTTGGCTTGCCGATGACTGCCGCACTGGTCTGTGGGCCGGTTCTTGCGCTGGCAGCAGCGCTGCTGTTCGGCTGGTTCGCGGTGCGACTGTCGGGTGTATACCTGGCCATGCTGACACTGGCCTTTGCCCAGATTGTATGGGCGCTGGTCTTTCAGTGGGATGAGGTGACCGGCGGCAGCAACGGCATGGTCGGCATCTGGCCGCCGGCCTGGCTCGCCTCGCGCAGCGTCTATTACCTGCTGACGCTTGCGATTGTCGTCGCCTCAGTGCTGGTGCTGCGGCGGGTCCTGCTGTCGCCTTTCGGGTATGCGATGCGGGCGGGTCGCGATTCGCCGCTGCGGGCCGAGGCGCTGGGCATGTCGGTGGCAAGGGTGCGCTGGGCGGGCTTTGCAGTCGCCGGATTTTTTGGCGGGGTGGCCGGTGCGCTCCATGCCTTTGCAAAAGGCGCGATTTCGCCTGAGACCATCGGGGTCAACCATTCGATCAATGGCCTGGTCATGGTGCTGCTGGGTGGCATCCAGACACTTGCCGGGCCGGTGGTCGGGGCGGTCGCTTTCACCTGGCTGCAGGACGTGATCATCCGCTCGACCGATTACTGGCGCGCTGTACTCGGTGTGGTCATCCTGGCGCTGGTGCTGGCATTTCCGCAGGGGCTGGCCGGTGCGCTGGGCCCGCTTGTCGAGCGAATCCTCAGGCGTCCGGCCACCGCAAGGTCGACCACCGCCGGCAAAGGGCCGGTTGCATGAACGCCGTCGACCATCGTTTGCAAGCGGCCGGCTCCAAGCTGCTGCAGGTGAACGGGCTCAGCAAATCCTTCGGCGGCGTCAAGGCGCTCGACACGGTGAGCTTTGATCTCGCCGGCGGTGAACTGCTGGCGCTGATCGGACCCAACGGGGCAGGCAAGTCGACCTGTTTCAACTGCATCAACGGTCAGTTGCGCCCGGATGCGGGGTCGGTGCGACTGGCAGGCCGCGACATGACCGGTCGCCTGCCGCGCGAGATCTGGCGGCTGGGCGTCGGGCGAACCTTCCAGATTGCCGCGACCTGGTCATCGATGACGGTCGCTGAAAACGTGCAGCTGGCGGTGCTCTCGCACCAGGGGCGACTGCGGCAGTGGTGGGGGCGGGCCGCCGACATGGCGCGTCAGCCGGCGCTTGAGCTGCTTGATTCGGTCGGCCTGGCCGATCTGGCCGATACGCCCTGCGCCACGCTGGCTTATGGCGATATCAAGCGGGTCGAGCTCGCCATGGCCCTGTCCAACCAGCCTCGCCTGCTGCTGATGGATGAGCCGACTGCGGGCATGGCGCCGCGTGAACGCAATGAGCTGGCCGCCCTGGTCAAGCGGCTGGTTCGCGAGCGCGACATCGGCGTGCTGTTTACCGAGCACAGCATGGATGTGGTGTTTGCACACGCCGATCGGATCATCGTCCTGGCCCGTGGGCAGCTGATTGCGGCCGGTTCGCCCGATGAAGTCCGCGCCGATGAGCGGGTGCGCGAAGCCTATTTCGGCAACAGCGTTGACAACAGCGTCGGCACCGATATGCCGCAGGAAGGCTGAGATGCCGGCGCCCCTGCTGCATGTCGAAAGTCTGTGCGCCTGGTACGATCAGGCGCAGATCCTGTTTGATGTTGCCCTCGACGTCGGGCCGGGTGAGGTGGTTGCGCTTATGGGCCGCAACGGCGCCGGCAAATCGACCACGATGAAGGCGATTATCGGCCTCGCACAGCGACGCAGTGGCATCGTCACCTTCGACGGTCAGGACATCTCGACGCTCGTGCCGCACCGGATCGCCCGTCTCGGGTTGGGCTGGGTGCCCGAAGACCGTCGGATCTTCACCGATCTGCCGGTGCTCGAAAACCTCGAAGTCGGACGGCGTGCGCCTCGCGCGGGCGTGCCGAGCTGGTCGCCCGAGACACTTTTTGCGCTCTTCCCCAATCTGGCGGCCATGCCTGATCGCCTTGGGGCCCGCATGAGCGGTGGCGAGCAGCAGATGCTTACGGTGGCCCGCACGCTCATGGGCAATCCGCGGCTGGTGCTGCTCGATGAGCCCTCCGAAGGCGTGGCACCGCTGATCGTCGAGCAGATGGCGAGGTCGATCAACGAGATGAAGCGTCATGGACTGTCGGTGCTGCTGTCCGAACAGAATTTGCGCTTTGCACAAGCGGTCTGCGACCGTGTCTATGTGCTCGAAAAGGGACAAGTCAGGTTTGCCGGGTCGATGCTCGAGCTCGATCGGGATGTTGCAGTGCGGCGTGATCTGCTTGGCCTGTGAGGCGTTTTTTGGGCTTCGCTCTGCCGTCTGAGCCGCTCGGTGCGAAGGTGGCAAAGGTACAATCCGACTGATGATCGTCACCTCGCTCCTCGACACCGACCTCTACAAGTTCACGATGATGCAGGTGGTTCTGCATCATTTCCCGGGCGCACAGGTCGAATACCGGTTCAAATGCCGCACGCCCGGCGTCAGGCTGGCGCCTTACGTCGAGCAGATCCGACGCGAAATTCACCACCTCTGCACGCTGCGCTTCACCGAGCCCGAACTGGACTATCTGCGCACGCTTCGTTTCATCAAGAGCGATTTCGTCGATTTTCTGGCGCTCTTTCACATGAGCGAAAAGTACATCACGGTCGATGCCGCGCCCTCGGGAAATGGCGAGATCGAGATCACCGTGAAGGGCCCCTGGCTGCACACCATTCTCTTTGAAGTGCCGGTGCTCGCTATCGTCAACGAGGTCTACTTCCGAAATACCCAGCCCGACCCCGACTATGGTGAAGGCCATCGCCGGCTGGTCAACAAGATCGGTCTGATCCGCGACGATCCGGCGCTTGCAGCACTCAGGGTGGCCGACTACGGCACAAGGCGGCGCTTCTCACGCACCTGGCATGAGGAGGTGATCATCGGTCTGCGTGACCGGCTGGGCGACAATTTTGCCGGCACCTCCAATGTCTGGTACGCGATGCGCCACAACATTCTGCCGCTGGGCACGATGGCGCATGAATATCTGCAGGCCTGCCAGGCGCTCGGTCCGCGGCTGCGCGACTCCCAGACCTTCGGCTTCGAGATGTGGGCGCGTGAGTATCGTGGCGATCTGGGCATTGCGCTGTCGGATGTCTACGGCATCGATGCGTTTTTGCGAGACTTCGACCTGTATTTCTGCAAGCTCTTCGATGGCGCCCGTCACGATTCGGGCGATCCCTTCGATTGGGGCGAGCGAATCATTGCCCACTACGAGGCGAATCGCGTCGATCCGCGTACCAAGACCCTGGTGTTTTCCGACAGCCTGAACGTGCCGCTGGCCATTTCGCTGTATCAGCGCTTCGAGCATCGGGCCAAGCTTGCCTTCGGTATCGGCACCAATCTCACCAACGACCTTGGGATTTCGCCCTTGCAGATCGTGATCAAGATGGTCCGCTGCAACGGTCAGCCGGTTGCCAAGCTGTCTGACGCGCCCGAAAAGACCATGTGCGACGACAAGGCCTATCTGGCCTATCTTCGTCAGGTTTTCGAGTTGCCACCTGCCGACTGAGTCTGCCATGACCCTCGATACTTCGACCGCGCGCCGGCACATCCTCGACCGCATCCGCCGTGCCCAGGGCAGGGGCGGCGAGCCGCTGGCAAGCGAGCGCGAAGCGGTGACCGACGCTCTGGCCCGTCATACGCCCGGTCCGTTGCCGACCGTTGGCCCCGACCGGGTCGCTCATTTCGAAGCGCAGGCGCACCG
The DNA here is from genome assembly GCA_026399875.1 of Burkholderiales bacterium. Lineage (GTDB taxonomy): Bacteria > Pseudomonadota > Gammaproteobacteria > Burkholderiales > Burkholderiaceae_E > UBA4615. The sequence continues at coordinate 137,067 of JAPLQF010000019.1, forward strand.
CATGTCGAGCACGACCGAGCGCGTGGCGACGCTGGCGCAGGTGCCTGCCGCGATCGCCGGCTATCTCGATGCCCTGGGTCTGGCGCGCAAGGCGGTCTGCTGGAATACCTTTGCCGGGCTCGACTGGGCGGGTGCGGGCATTGACGTGCAGCCGCGCCGCCCGCAGGGTGATGATCTGGTCGGCATCAGCGGTGCCTTCGTCGCGGTGGCCGAGACCGGCACGCTGATGATGCTGTCCGGCCCCGATACCCCGGCCTCGATGCATCTGCTGCCCGAGACGCATGTTGCCATCGTCAGCGCCGACCGGATCGTTGCGCATTACGAAGAAGGATTCGCCCTGATCCGCGCCGAGCGCGGTCAGTTGCCGCGGGCCACCAACCTGGTATCGGGTCCGTCCCGAACCGGTGATATCGAGCAGACCATCGTGCTGGGCGCGCACGGCCCTTACCGGGTCCATATCGTCATCGTAGGCGACGCACCGCCTGGCACCGGGTCGGTGTCATGAAACCGAGGCTGCTGGTCACCCGAAAAGTCTTTCCCGAGGTCATCGAGGCGCTGTCGGCGGTTTTCGATGTCGACCACAACCTCGCTGATGACGCCTGGACGCCGGAGGAACTTCGCCGTCGTGCCGGCGTGTGTCGTGCGCTCTATGTCGTGGCGAGCGATCGCGTCGATGCCGCCTTGCTCGACGCCTGTCCTGCACTGGTGATGATCGCGACCGGTTCGGTCGGCTATAACCACATCGACCTGGATGCCTGCAGCGCCCGCGGCGTGCTGGTCACCAATACGCCCGATGTCCTGACCGAAGCGACCGCCGATATGGGCTGGGCGCTGCTGATGGCTGCTGCGCGGCGCATTTGCGTGTCCGAGCGCTGGCTGCGCGCCGGCCACTGGGATCGCTGGGCCTGGGACCAGTTTCTGGGTGCCGATGTCCATGGCAGCACCCTTGGCATCCTCGGCATGGGTCGGATCGGATCGGCGATTGCAAGGCGCGCTGCAGGCTTTTCGATGCGAGTCATTTATTGCAATCGCAGCGAGGCGCCGGGTGCGGCAGCGCTCGGGGCTTCCCGTGTAACGCTTGATGAGCTGCTGGCGCAGGCCGACCACCTCTTGCTGGTGCTGCCCTATTCGGCGGCGACTCACCACATCATCGGTGAGCGCGAACTCGCCCTGATGAAGCCGACTGCGACGCTGGTCAATATCGCTCGCGGCGGCATTGTTGACGATGCCGCGCTCGCTGCAGCGCTCGCCGGGCATCGCATTGCTGCCGCCGGTCTCGATGTCTATGAGAATGAACCGGCGCTGAATCAGGCATTGCTCGAGGCGCCCAATATCGTGCTCACGCCGCATATCGGCAGCGGGACACGCTCGTCACGGCTGGGGATGGCGATGCTGGCGGCCCGCAACCTGCTTGCAATCGAAGCCGGTGAGCCTGCCTTGACGCCGCTCAACGCAGGCGCGCTGAAAGCATCGCGCTGACGGCGGCGACCGGCCGGCGTCAGGCTGGCGTCAGGCTGTCAGCTCAGGTGTTCAGATGATGCAGCGGCGCGCCGGCCCGTGGCCACTGCACCGAGACCAGCTTGCCGGTCGTGGACAGCGTGATGAAGGCGGTCTTGAGCTCGGGTCCGCCGAAGCAGATGTTGGTGGTGTAGATGTCGGGCAGCGACACCAGTTCGATGTCCTTGCCATCGGGCGAGATCACGGTAATGCCGCCCTCAAAGAGCGAGGCAACGCAGACATTGCCATTGGCCTCGATCGCAAGCGAATCAAACAGTCGATAGGTCGACATCGATGCCAGCAGGCTGCCGCCGTTGGGCGACGGGAAGGGCGCTTTGGCAATGGTTCCCGGGCCGCTGACTTCGAAGCGCCAGACCCGCCCGGTATGGGTTTCGGCGACGTAGAGCAGCTTGCCGTCGGGCGACAGGCCGATGCCATTGGGGGTGAGCATCGGGTACACCACCTCGCTGATGCCTGATCCATCGGCCTTCGCGTAATAGATGCCACCCCGATCGAGATCGCGGTCACGCGACTTGCCCAGATCGGTGAACCAGAAGCCACCGTGCCCGTCGAAGACCAGATCGTTCGGTCCCTTGAGCGGGCCGTTCGGCCCGTGGGTATAGAGCACCTCGACGCGTCCGGTGGCGAGGTCGACCCGCTCGATGCGCCCACCGCTGTAGTCATGCGCCTGGTGGCCTGGGCGCAGCCCGCCCGAGCGCATGGTCGACCAGACGAAGCCGCCGTTGTTGCAAAGATAGACCTTGCCATCGGGGCCCATGGCGGCGCCGTTGGGGCCGCCGCCGGTCTGCGCGATCACCTCGATCTCGCCCCTGGGTGTGACCCGGGTCAGGGTGCCGCGTTCGATCTCGACCAGCAGGATGTCGCCGTTGGGCATGGCGATCGGGCCCTCCGGAAAGCGAAGTCCGCTGGCGATTTCGGTGAAGGCAGGCGTGCTCTGTTTTGTCATGGTCTCGGTTCCTTGAAAGCTTTTTCCATCTCGCGGCGAAAGATCACCGCCGGGTCGTTCGCATTGAACACCACGTCCTGCCAGCGCACGGCCGTGCCGGCAGGCACCGCACGCTTGAGCTTGACCCCATGCGCCAGTCCGAGCGGCAGTCCGCCGGCGGCCAGCGAGTCGGTGGCCGGCATGAGTTTGCCGTAGACCGTGAAGCCGCCTTCGCCATCGAGTACTTCGCCGGCCTTCAGGTGGCGTTTGGCGGTGGCCACCACATCGCCTCGCCAGCCATCGGCCGCACCGGTCGGTTCGCCGCGCAGACCGACCGATGCCACCGAGATGCCGAGCTCAAGGCCGATGAGGTGATAGGGCTTGTACATCGCCGAGAAATTGCCGCTCGAGTCGGTCAGCAGACCGTATTCGCGAAAGCACCGTCGCACATAGTCGCTGTCGGCGCTGAAGGTGACATAGACACCCCAGCGCAGGTCCCTGAACACCGACCGGCTGTCGCGCTCGAGGCTGGAGATCACTTCGACCTGGCCGCGGTGATGCAGCAGCCCGCCGTCAGTGGCCGGGCGCAGCAGATGCGCCAGATCATCCACACCGCAGGCAGGAAACGCCAGGCCGTCAGGCGCGGGTGTCAGGCCAGTGGCATTGGCGACAGCCGCCATCTCGATCGCCGATTTCGTGCCATCGAGAAACGAGTTGAACATCTGCGCATTCATGCCGCCGATACGCGCATCCTCGGCGCTGATGCCGTAGTGCTGCCAGACGGTGTCCGGTGTGGAGGCGTGATAGGCCGGCAAATACTTCGTCCCCTTGCCGGCGGCGATCACTTCGAAGCCCGCGGTACGGGCCCAGTCGACCATTTCGCAGATCAGCGCAGGCTGGTCACCATAGGCGAGTGAGTAGACGATGCCAGCTTCACGCGCCTTGCGTGCGAGCAGCGGGCCGGCCAGGGCGTCGGCCTCGACGTTGACCATGACGATGTGCTTGCCCTGGGTGCAGCAGGCCAGCACATGGGCGATACCGGCCGAGGGGCTGCCGGTGGCGTCGATCACGATTTCGATCTCGGGTGCGGCGATCAGTGCCATGGCATCGTCGCAAAGATGGGTGCTGCCCTGGCGTGCGGCCTGCGCGAAGCTTCGGGCCGACAGCGCGTCGGCAGGCCAGCCGGTATGCAGCAAGGCTTTGCGGGCGCGCTTGGGTGACAGGTCGGCAACCGCGACCAGATGGATGCCCGGTGTGCGCCGCGCTTGCGAGAGGTACATCGATCCGAATTTTCCGGCGCCGATCAGTCCCACCCGAAGGGGACGCGAATCAGCGGCGCGCTGCAGCAGCAGTCGGTGCAGGTTCATCTTGCGCAGCCTTTCAGGCGGGCTGCGCAAGCGGCAGCGAGTCAATCCGGACGGAGGGGTTGGTCAGGCAATCGTCGGCCAGCGATTCGATCGGGGTGAAGTCGCGATGGGCGATCCAGTCGGGTCGTGAAAACTTGCGAATGTGGTTCGAGACCACGCACAGGCTGAGGTAGACAATGGTCCGGTTCCAGGGCGACATATTCGACGGCGACCCATGAACCAGGCATGAATGGAAGATCATCATCGAACCGGCAGGGCCTTTGGGCGCGACGATGCCGCCACGATCGACCAGCTGCGTGATGGTCTTGTTGTCGATCGTCCAGAGCGGGTAGCTGGTGGTCGACAGATCGTGGCTGGCAGAGATGGCGCCCTGCTTGTGTGAGCCCGGTATGAAGAGCAGCGGACCATTGAACTCGTTGACCTCATCGAGAAACACCGCGACATTCATCGCGCGGGCATCGGGCATGTCGTCATCGGCTTTCCAGGTGCCATAGTCCTGGTGCCACTGCCAGACGTCGCCGTCGAAGGCCTGCTTGCCGTTGACCTTGAACTGGTGCATGTAGACCGGCTCGCCGAAGATCTGTGTGACCGGGTCGATCATCCGGGGATGGCGTCCGAGCTTGGCGAAGGCCTGGTTCATCAGATGGGCGGCAAACACCGTGCGAACAGCGTCCGACCCTTTTTCGCGAATCACCTCCTGGCGCTGCTGGCGATAGAGCGCCGGCACTTCGGCCAGCAGCACAGCCATTTCTTCGCGGCTGAAAAGCGAATCAAAGAAAAGATAGCCGTCCCGGTCAAAGGATTCGAGTTGGGCTGGGGTCAGTTTCACAGTCGTCTCCGGTGAATGTGTTGGGTCGTCGCCGAGGGCGACGGCGCTTTTTCGAAAAGATGTCGCAGGATAATCTGGGCCGATGCTTCGCAATGCTCGCGAGCGAGTCGCTCGGCCATGCGGGCCTCGCCTCTGACCACCGCGCTGAGAATCGCCTGATGCTCCGCCCAGACGGTGCGAACCGACACCGGCTGACCAAGGTGAATGCCCATCGCCCTGCGGGTATGGAGCCAATGGATGCGGGCGGTGTCGGTCAGCAGCGGATTATGCGCGGCCTCGTAAATGAAACGATGAAAGGCGAGGTCGGCATCGATCATGGCAAGCGTCGTGCCCGCGCGGGAACTCGCTCTGCCGGCGCGAATCAGCGCCATGCCGGGTTCGCGCAGTTCGGGGCGCGGCCGGTAGGCTGCCGAACGCGCGGCGAGTGCGTCGAGTGCCCCCCTCACCAGATACAGATGCTGCACGAAGGCGGGGGTGAGCGCCTGGACCTCGACGCCGCGTCGTCCGGGCTCATCCTTGATCAGCCCCTCGCGCTTGAGCAGAAGCAGGGCCTGCAGGATTGGCTGGCGCGAGACGCCCAGCCGGTCGGCCAGTGACTCCTGGGTATGACGCTCGCCCGGCGCAAGTTCGCCGCAGACGATCGCGTCGAGCAGCGCTTCATAGGTGCGCTCGACCAGATCGGGTGTGGCATGAAGCACCATGAGCCGGGATGCGTTCGGCGCGGCTGGCGGCAAGACGGGTCTCCTGAAATCTGATCGCTTTTCTGTATACAGAACACACTAATCGGAGTCGGCCGCGCGGTCAATTCCCGCGTTAGCATGAGTTTTGGCCCGACCCGGAGCGCGACCATGACCACTGTGATGCTTCCTTTCGATGACGAGCCTGTCCTCCACTCGCCAGGGCTTGCGCATGCGAGCCCGCTCGATCTGATGTGCGCCCGATTCGCACTTCGTGCCGTGCTCAGCCTGGGGCCGCGATTCAATCTGCGTCGCGACATCAACAACATCGTGACACTCACCGGCCGCTGGTTGGTCTGGCCGCGCGCCACCTTCGTCAAGCTGCAGACCTATGTGGCGCGTCGCTGTCATGAAGCGCCGGCCTGGGCCGGCGCAGCCGATCTCTCGCCGGAAGAGTTCATGGCGCGATACGGCAACTGGAACGGGCTCTATGACGACAGTTCCATCCACTACTACATCGATGAGTTCGTCAAGATTCATGGCAAGGATCTGCTGGGCGTCTTTCAGCTCAGTGCCGGCGAGTACGACAGGCGGCTTGCCAAGCAGCCGATCCGTCTGACCGCCAATATCGACATGCTCAGCAAGGTGCTGGGCCTGGGCGAGTGCGAGCGCGCCATCCTTCTGCATGCGTCGCTGTGCAAGTATCAGCGCGACCTGCGTCCGGTTCTGGTCGACTGCAAGGCGACCAGCGCCCAGGAGGCCTACAGCATGCTGGCCCAGATTCTGGGCTTGAACGCGGCCGAGACCGCGCTCGCCTTGCGTGCCGGTGCCCGGCTCGAATCGCTCGGGCTGGTCGAAACCTCGATCGCCGAACATTCGATCACCGATCTCGGTGATCTGATGCGGGTCTCCGAAAAGCTGCTGGCAGTCCTGACTGCAGACTATCCGAGCGAGACGGCGATGATGGCCGCCTTTACCCGCCCGGCCGGGCCGACGGCGCTGGCGATGGATGATTTTCCACATGTCGGCGACGATGCCCGCTATCTGATTGCGCTGCTGCAGGCTGCGGTTCGCGATCATGAGAAGGGTGTCAACGTGCTGCTCTATGGGCCGCCGGGCACCGGCAAGACCGAGTTCGCCAAGCTGGTTGCGCAGCTCGCCGGCTGCGAGCTTTATGAGGTCGACTGCCTCGATCGCGAAGGCAACAGCCTGTCCGGCAAGGAGCGCTACCGTTCGCTGCAGGTGTCTCAGGCCTTCTTGCGAGGCCGCCAGAATGCGGCACTGCTCTTTGACGAGGTCGAGGATGTGTTTCCCCCGATCAGCGAGCCGGTGCTCAATATCTTTGGCTCCGAAGAAGCGCGCGGCTCCGCGGTCAATGGCAAGGCGTGGGTCAATCAGACGCTCGAGCAGAATCCGGTGCCGGCGATATGGGTCTCCAATTCGATCAACCAGATCGATCCGGCCTATCGAAGGCGATTCCAGTTTCACCTGGAGCTGGCCAATCCGCCTCAGCGAGTCCGCGAGAACATTGCCCGCAAGCATCTGTCAGAGCTCGGCGTGTCTGATGAGTTCGTGGCGAAAGTGGCGGCGCGAAAGCAGGTCACCCCGGCTCAGATTCAGTCAGCGGCACGCTTTGCCCGTCTGACTCGCGGTGCGGTCGAGGATTCGGTCGAGGCCCTGATCGAGCGCCAGCTCGAACGCGCCGACAAGGCGCTCGGCCAGCAGGACGGCGAGACCGACATCCGCATCTCGCCGACCCGTTACGATCTGAGTCTGCTTAATGTCGAGACTCGCCATCCGATTGTGAAAGTCATCGCCGCGCTGCGTGAAAGGCCGCGGGCGACACTGTGCTTCTACGGCCTGCCCGGCACCGGCAAGACCGCGTTGGGCGAGGAGATCGCCCGCAGCATCGGTCGTCCGCTGATGATCAAGCGGGCCTCCGACCTGATGAGCAAGTATGTCGGCGAGACCGAGCAGCAGATGGCACGCATGTTCAAGGAGGCGCAGCGCGAGCAGGCGGTGCTGCTGCTCGATGAGGCTGACTCCTTCCTGCAGAACCGGCAGACCGCCGTGCGCAATTACGAGGTGAGCGAAGTCAACGAGATGCTGCAGGGCATGGAGCGATTCGATGGCATCTTCATCTGCACCACCAATCTTTTCGATCGCATCGACGAAGCCGCGCTGCGGCGCTTTTCCTTCAAGTTGCGTTTCCTGCCCCTGACCGGGCCGCAGCGTCTGCGCATGTTTGCCACCGAGGCGCTCGGCTGGATACCGGATGCGTCACTCACCGATGCGGCCGCCCTCGACAGCGAGGCGGCCCTGCGGGTGGACGCATCGCTGGCGCAGCGTCTGGGCCGGCTGGAACTGCTTGCGCCCGGTGATTTTGCGGTCGTCAAGCGGCAGGCTCTGCTGCTGGGCGAATCGCCATCGCCTGAGGAGTTTCTCGATCAGCTCGAACGCGAGCATCGGGCCAAGCCCGATGTGAAGTTCAGCAAGCCGGTCGGATTCCTGCGCTAGTGGGGCGCCAGTGCGGGGGCAGTGTCACCTCATCGCCGCGTCATGCGCCAGCGGCCGTGGCGCCCGATGCGCCGGCTCTGGCCAGCGCTGCGATCACCGCCTCGCCCACGGCGCGGTCGTAGACCAGACCGACATGGCCCAGGCCTTCGAAATCGATCGTCGTGGCGCCCGGCAGGGTCTGGTCCCCCTGGGGTGCCACAATATTGTCCTGCCAGGTCCGGATGACCGAAAAGCGCTGGAGCCGTTCGGGAGGTTCATCGGCGGCAAGCTGTTGCAGCCATTGGCTGTTGCGACGCATCTGGCCGACATTCGTGCCGCGGGCGAATCGGGCATGCACCGTTCCCCGATGTGGCGTGCCAAGGGTCACCACTGACGCAACGCCGGCATCACCGTGACGCCGAAGGTAAGCGCGTGCCACCAGCCCGCCCATGCTGTGGCAAACCAGCGCCACCTGCGCAGCGCCTGTCCGCTGGCGCAGGTCGGCGACGGCTTTGTCGACCTGCGGCAAATAGTCCTCGATCGATGAGTGAATCGGCTCCAGGTTTAGCGCCGCGGTTGCGTGGCCGGCGGCGGCCAGTCGTCTGGCCAGCGGCAGCCACAACGCCCGATTGCAGAAAAAGCCGTGTATCAGCAGAACCGGCAACCTGGCAGGCTCAGATCGGTCATCGGCCGAAGCGAGCGGGTGCCGATGCAGCAGTGGCTGGGCAATGCTGAAGGTACGCAGCGAAGCGAGGGTTTCGAGCACCCAGGCTCGCAACCAGAGCCACGATCCTTTGAGCGGGCCGGCATGCGGGCGCTGCGCACGAACCGCCCAGGCCAGCAAAAAATCGAGTCCGAGCACGAAGGCATGAATCGACAGCGGCACCGCAGCGCCGGCCAGTGCCGCCAGCGGGACGGGAACTTCACCGGAATTCGCCAGCCAGGCCGCCAACAGCAGTGCCAGCAGCATCTGTCCGATCAGCATCGCGCGTTGGATTCGAGCGATCATTGGCGAGTTCTGAACGATGCGGCCATCATCGGCTGATTCTAGGCGACTTGCGAGCCACACCATGGATGATGCTGTTCGACTTCGATTTGCCGCGACCGAGGTGGCTGGACTGCGAGCGCTGGAGGGTGCGGATGCCACGCTGCGCCTGCGTCGCGACGATTTGCGGCTGTGGCAGGCGCAGCGCCTGGCGGCAACGCATGCCGATCTGCTGGCGCAGCCCCGCTATGCCGAGGCGACGCGATTCTTCCTGGATGAACTCTATGGCGCGAAGGATTTTTCACAGCGCGATGCCGAATTGGCCAAGGTGATTCCGACGCTGGTGCGCTTTTTGCCGCGAACCGCACTCGCAACGATTGCCGATGCGATCGAGCTCGATGCCCTGTCCGAGCGTCTCGACCTGGCGGTTTGCCGTGTGATCGAGGCTGATCCGGCCAATCGTGGCCGGCCGATCGATACCGCGATGTTTGCATTTGCCTATGTGCGCGCGGGTTCGCGAACCGACCGCGAGCGCCAGATCGAGCTGGTTGATCACATCGGCAGGACGCTCGATTCGCTGATGCGCCATCCGATGATCGGAACCTTGCTGGGTGCGATGAGCCGGCCGGCGAAACTGGCTGGCCTGGGTGCGATGCAGGCATTCCTGGAGAGTGGGTTCCGGACTTTTTCCGCAATGCGCGGGGCCGATGCCTTTCTGTCACTGGTCTGCTCGCGCGAAACCGAGGTGATGCGCCGACTCTATGACGGCGACCCTGATCCCTTCCGGCCTGCCGGGCCACGAGCGGCAAGCTGACGCGCCAGGCGATGCAATCCGCGGTGTCGCTGGACAATCGGTGCAATTCAAGGTTATTCTTAGCGGTTCCTCGCCGCACGGACCCGATCCCGCCACCAATCTGGCGGTATCACCCCGACACGAGCCGGCGGCCGGCTGAATGGGCAGTCAGGGCATTGCGATCAGGTTTTTCTGATCTGCATGCTTGAGTTCCCTTCCGGTCGACTCAGAGGAAACAGCCAATCAAATTCCAATAAGGGGAATCAATGCGTCATTACGAAGTGGTATTCATCGTCCACCCCGATCAGAGCGAGCAGGTGCCCGCCATGATCGAGCGGTACAAGACGCTGGTCGAAGGCCAGCAGGGCAAGATGCATCGGATCGAAGACTGGGGTCGCCTGCAGTTGGCCTATCCGATCCAGAAGGTTGCCAAAGCCCATTACGCGCTGATGAACATCGAATGCGACCAGAAAGTCCTCGGTGAGCTCGAGCACGCGTTTCGGTTCAACGACGCTGTGCTTCGCCATCTGGTGGTCCTGATGCCCAAAGCCGAAACCGGTGCGTCCCCGATGCTGCGCCGGATCCAGAAGGAAGAGTCGCGCAAGACCGTGGTCGGCGCACCTGAAGGGCAGGTCGGCAACTTCGCTTGAACCGGGTTCGTCTGATCGCGACGCTGATCGAGCGCGAAGCCATCCGATATACCCCAGCTGGTGTTCCGATCGTTGCGCTGAAACTCGCGCATCAGTCGGTCCAGGCCGAAGCCGGGGTAGATCGGAGTGTCGAGTTCGAGATGTCGGCTTTCGCGGCAGACCGCATCGCTCTCCGGCTCGATCGTGTGCCTCTCGGCTCCTCGCTTCGCCTCGACGGCTTTCTGGCCGCGCGGCGACGAAACGCCAAGGCACTCGTGCTGCACCTGACCGAATTTGAATTGAACATTTCTGCCGAGCAACCGACGTTGACCGGCACTACTGAAAAGGACTGTTGACATGGCATTCATGCGCCGAGGCAGCAAAGACAAGAAGCCCAAGCGGCCTGCACAAAGCGCGCTTTTCAAGCGCAAGCGCTTTTGCCGCTTCACCGCCGAGAAGATCGAGTGGATCGACCACAAAGACGTCGATATGCTCAAGGACTTCATCAACGAGAACGGCAAGATCATGCCGGCTCGTCTGACTGGCACCAAAGCCCGCTACCAGCGCCAGTTGTCGGTTGCGATCAATCGCGCCCGCTTCCTTGCGCTGCTGCCCTACACCGACAACCACTGACCTGAGGATCGACCATGCAGATCATCCTGCTCGAAAAAGTCGTCAACCTCGGCACCCTGGGCGATGTGGTCCGGGTCAAAGACGGTTACGCCCGCAACTTCCTGATTCCCAAAGGCAAGGCGCGTCGCGCCACCGAGGCAACGATCAAGGAATTCGAGGCGCGTCGCGCCGAACTCGAGAAAGTCCAGGCCGACAAGCTTGCGCAGGCGCAGGCAGTCGGTGCCAAGCTCGAAGGCATCAGCCTGCCGATCAGTCAGAAGGCGGGTGTGGACGGGCGGCTGTTCGGTTCGGTGACGAATATGGACATTGCCGCCGCGCTCGGCAAGCACGGTTTCGTCGCGGTCGAAAAAGCCATGGTGCGTCTGCCCAATGGTCCGCTCAAGATCATCGGCGATCATGATGTCAGCGTCGCGCTGCATCCGGACGTCGTGGTGGCGATCAAGGTCGCGGTCAGCCCCGAGGTCTGATCGGCCTCGATGGTGTGAGGCTCCCGCCCGGCGTGTTCGGGCGGGCACTTTTTTCGATCATTCATCGGCAGGTACCATCGACCCATGTCAGGCTTGCCGATTCCCGATTCCGCTGGTTCTGTGGCCCCGCCCCAGAGTGCAGACGCAGAAATTGCCGCGCTGCGCGTGCCGCCGCACTCGGTCGAGGCCGAACAGTCGGTGCTCGGCGCGGTGCTGCTCGACAACACCGCCTGGGAAAAAATCGGCGATGTCGTGCGCGAGCCCGACTTCTACCGGCATGACCATCGCCTGATCTGGCAGCACCTGGCGCGCCTGCTCGAGCGCAATCAGCCGGCTGACGTGCTCACGCTTCAGGATGCGCTCAAATCCACCGGCAAGCTCGAGGAAGCCGGCGGTCTGTCCTATCTCAACGCTCTGGCCAGCGGCACGCCGTCAGCGGCCAACGTCAGGCGCTATGCCGAGATCGTGCGTGATCGCGCGATTTTGCGCCGCCTGATTTCGGTCTCCGACGAAATCGCCACCACCGCGCTCAATCCGCAGGGGCGCGACACCCGCCAGATCCTCGACGAAGCCGAATCCCGGATGTTTCAGATCTCCGAGGACGGCTCGCGCGGTCGGGTGGGTTTCCAGGATCTGCAGTCGGTTCTCGCCCAGGTGGTCGAGCGGGTCGACGATCTCTACAACCGCGAGAATCCCAACGACATCACCGGTGTGCCGACCGGGTTTACCGATCTCGATCGCATGACCTCGGGCATGCAGCCGGGCGATCTCATCATCATTGCGGCGCGTCCTTCGGTCGGCAAAACCGCCTTTGCGCTCAATATGGCCGAGCATGTGGCGATCAGCCAGGGCATGCCGGTGGCGGTCTTCTCGATGGAGATGGGCGCGACCCAGCTCGCCATGCGTCTGGTGTGCTCGGTCGGCCGGATCGACCAGCAGCGGCTGCGCACCGGTCGTCTCACCGAGGACGACTGGCCGCGTCTGACCAGCGCCATCCAGAAAATGCAGGATGCCAATCTCTTCATCGACGAGACGCCGGCGCTCAATCCGCTCGAGCTGCGGGCCCGTGCACGCCGTCTGGCTCGTCAGTACGGCAAGCTCGGTCTGATCATGGTCGACTACCTGCAGCTGATGAGCGGCACCGGGTCGTCGGGTGAGAATCGCGCCACCGAGGTGGCCGAGATCTCTCGCTCGCTCAAGGCGCTGGCCAAGGAGCTCAATGTGCCGGTGATTGCGCTGTCGCAGCTGTCGCGCGAAGTCGAAAAGCGCAACGACAAGAAGCCGATCATGAGCGACCTGCGCGAGTCGGGCGCGATCGAGCAGGATGCCGATGTCATTCTCTTCATCCACCGAGAAGATCGCTACGACCCCGACTCGCCTAACAAGGGGATGGCCGAAATCATCATCGGCAAGCAGCGTAACGGTCCGATCGGCTCGGTGACGCTGACCTTCCTCGGTCAGTACACCAAGTTCGAGAATTTCGCGCCGGCCAATCCCTACTGATTTTCCGCTGCCGGCCCAACTCGACCCTCGTCTGGACGACAATCGACTCTGGTCAGCGGCGCTGCCGTCGGGAGGATCAACATGGACCGTAAGACGCAGGCGGGGCACACCGCCTGGATGCAGCGCGACGATGTGCTGATCCGTCTGCAGCGCAGTGTCGGGCTCGCGTCCTCGGACGGACTGGGTACGGTGCGGCGGGCGATCTTCTGGGCGCTCCTCGGATGGGGGCCGGTCGCTGCGTGGGCGGTTCTGACCGGGCGGGTGCATGCACCCGACGGCGAGTCGCTCCTTGCGCATTTCGGCGTGACCGCCCGGCTCCTCCTTGCGGTGCCGATCATGGTGGTCGCCGAGGCGGTTCTGGCCGGATCGGTGATCAGACTGGGCCGGGAATCCGCAGCCAGCGGCGTGTTGCACGCCGATCCAGTCCGGCTGCGTGAGGTGGTCGATGGACTGTGCCGGCTGCGCGACCGCGTGCATCCGTGGGCGGTGGCTGCTGGTATTGCACTTGGCTGGCTGCTGGGCTGGCACGAGACGGTCGCCGCACAAGCCTCGCACGCGCTGGCATGGGCCGGCGAAGACGGACGATCCGGTTTCGGGGTGCGCTGGTATCTGTGGGTAGCACTGCCGATCTTCCTGTCTTTTGTGGCGACCTGGCTCTGGCGCGTTGTGCTGCTCGGCATCGCGCTTTACCAGCTTGCTCACTCGGGCCTGCGGCTGGTGCCGACGCATCCCGATCGGGCTGGCGGTCTCGGTTTCGCAACTTCCCTGATGGTCGGATTCGGCGTGACGGCGTTCGGGCTGTCTGCGGTGATCGCGGCCGGCTGGGCCCACGATGTCACCTGGCATGGCGTCCGTGTTGATGCCTTGCGTGCCGATATGGCAGCGGCGGTCGGTCTGCTGACAGCGATTTTCGTGGCACCGCTTGCTGTGCTGCTTGGGCCGATGAGTCGGGCCAAGCGGCGTGCGCGCCTTGATTATGGTGCGCTCGTCGCGCGCCACGGCGATGCGGTGCACCGACGCTGGATCGAGGGTGCCGCGGTCGATGATCCGCTGCTCGACGCACCCGAGATTGGCTCGGCTGCCGACGCTGCCACGCTTTACGAGGCGGTCGGCCGCATGCGGCTGGTGCCGCTGGGCCTGCCGGCATTGCTATCGGTGCTGGTGCCCGCGGCCTTGCCGATGCTGGCGGTGCTGGCCATCGAAGTGCCGATCGGTCAGATGCTGCGCACCCTCGCGAAAGCGCTGGTCTGATCTCGCGATAGAGCCGGCAGTTGCCGGTGCGCGATCTGGCGGAGCCGCCCCGCGGGCTCGGGTCGGCTAGAGAGCATCGGCCGCAAAATCGGCCAGCCGCGAACGCTCGCCGCGCTGCAGGGTGATGTGCCCGGCATGCGCCCAGCCCTTGAAGCGGTCGACCACATAGGTCAGGCCCGACGAGCCTTCAGTGAGATAGGGCGTATCGATCTGCGCGATGTTGCCCAGGCAGATCACCTTGGTCCCGGGGCCGGCGCGGGTGACCAGGGTCTTCATCTGCTTGGGCGTGAGGTTCTGAGCCTCATCGATGATCAGAAACTTGTTGATGAAGGTGCGCCCCCGCATGAAGGACATCGACTTCACCTTGATGCGCGAACGAATCAGATCGGTCGCGGCAGCACGGCCCCATTCGCCGCCCGAGCCGCTGCCCTGATTGAGTACCTCGAGGTTGTCCTCGAGCGCGCCCATCCAGGGCTGCATCTTTTCTTCTTCGGTGCCGGGCAGATAGCCGATGTCTTCGCCGACCGGTACGGTGGCGCGGGTCACGATGATTTCGGAGTAGCGCTTGTGTTCGAGTGTCTGTGCAAGACCGGTCGCCAGGGCCAGCAGCGTCTTGCCGGTGCCTGCCTGCCCGAGCAGGGTCACGAAATCGATCTCCGGATTCATCAGCAGATTGAGCGCGAAATTCTGTTCCCGGTTGCGGGCGGTCAGGCCCCAGACCGCATGCTTGGGATGGCCATAGTCGCGCAGAGTCTGGAGTACCGCGGTCTTGCCATTGAGTTCCTTGACCTGAGCGGCCAGCGGCATGTCGCCGTCGATATAGACGAACTGATTGAGCATGAAGCTCGCGACTGCCGGCCCGCTGATGCGATAGAAGTTGTAGCCGCCCTGCTGCCACGATTCCATGCCCTTGCTGTGGCGTTCCCAGAAGTCGGCGGCAAGAGCGAGGGTGCCGCCATAGAGCAGATCGAGGTCATCGATGACCTGATCATTGTGATAGTCCTCGGCACGCAGGCCGAGCGCGCGGGCCTTGATCCGCATGTTGATGTCCTTGGACACCAGCACGACCTGTCGGTCAGCGAACTTGCGCTGCAGGGCTTGCACCACGCCGAGAATCTGGTTGTCGGCCTTGCCGGCCGCCAGAGTCTCGGGAAGAGAGGTTTCGAGCGCCTGAGTCTGCAGAAAAAGGCGCCCGATCGCATCGCGGTTGCCCAATTTGTCGAGCGAGATGCCCTGCTCGATCCCCTCGTCCACATCGCCTACCAGACCGTCGAGTGAGCGGCTCACCTGGCGGGCATTGCGAGCGACCTCGGACATGCCCTTCTTGTTGTTGTCGAGTTCTTCGAGCGTCACGATCGGCAGAAAGATGTCGTGTTCCTCGAAGCGGAACAGGCTCGACGGATCGTGCAGAAGAACGTTGGTGTCGAGCACGAAAAGCTTGATCGCATCGGGTGCGAGCGTCGCACGAGACCGTTCGGTGCGGCCGCCGCGAGCTGGCCTTGGCGTAGGCGACGCCGTCGGCACAGCAACGGTCGGGACATCGCTGCGCTCGAGGCGTGCGCCACCGGGCTGTGCTGAGCCAGCCCGGGCAGTGCGCGCCGGACGCGCAGACGACGCGTTGTCGGCCGCTCGTGCCGACGTAATCGGAATCGGGGCCTGGCTAAGGGTTTCGAGCGGGAGGGGTGGGTTCACAACCGGGATGATTGCCGGTGTCATCGCCGTTGCAGCCGATGGCGCAGTCATGGCCGCATTGTCGGCCTGAGCGCCAGCCGGCGAGGCCTGCAGCAGCGCCGCCTTTCGGCTCGGGCCGAGCGTCGAGACCTTCGACACGCCCGCCTGAGGCAGTGCGTCGGGTGCAGCGCGAGCTTTGGTGCGCGTGGCACGGGCCAGCGGCGCGGTGTCGAGATCGAGCAGGGTGGCTGGCTTGGTGGGCAACTTGGGCAGCGGCATGTTGTGGTTTCGGCCTTATCGGGATCGATGCGCGGCGGGGCCGGGCAGGTTCAGAGTGATTCGATGTAGCGCAGCACCTCGGCCACATGGCCGGGAACCTTCACGCCACGCCATTCGCGCAGCAGCGTGCCATCGGCACCGATCACAAAGGTCGATCGCTCGATACCGCGAACCTGCTTGCCGTACATGTTCTTCATCTTCATCACACCGAAGCGCTCGCAGACCGCTTCGTCAGGGTCGCTGATCAGCTCGAAGGGAAAGGCCATCTTGGTCTTGAAGTTCTCGTGTGATTTCAGGCTGTCGCGCGAGATGCCGAAGACGACGCTGTTGGCCCGGGTGAAGCCGGCGATTGCATCGCGAAAGTCGCTACCCTGGGTGGTGCAGCCCGGCGTGCTGTCTTTTGGATAGAAATAGAGCACCACGACCTTGCCGGCCTGGGCGGCGAGACTGAAAGGCTGACCAGTGGCTGCAGCGCTGAAATCGCCCACTTTTTTGCCGAGATTGACCGACACGTTATTCGCCTTTTGCAGAGGGATCGATCGACGATAGCACAGGCCATTGACTGCCGATCGAGCCTCTGGTCGAGTCAGGCACAGCGCAGGGATTGCGGCTGACCCGGTCGCAGTTTCTGAGTCGATCGACTGTTTCAGACCGGCAGCAGCGCCGCCAGCACCTTGCGACCTTCTGTCATGAGAATGTTGTAGGTGCGACAGGCGGCGCCGGTATCCATCGACTCAACGCCGATCCGTCTGGCGATCAGCGCGGCGGTAAGCCTCGGATGGGCAAAGCGTTGCCGTGCCCCGGTCCCCAGCAGCACGACTTCCGGCTCGGCTGCCAGCACAGCGTCAAAATGCGAGGCCACGAGATCTTCAAATCGTGCCGGCGCCCAGGCCGAAAACGGCTTCTCGGGCATCAGCAGCAGGGCATGCTCGATGCGCTGCGCATTGACCTCGATGAAGCCGGGGCCGTAGGCCGTGATGGTGTTCAGGACCGATGGTCGGTTCGGATGGAGTTTCATTTTCTGATTAGGCAAATACGCTACATTAGCGGTTTATCAACGAGCAGTGCGGTCTCTCTGATTGCCGGCGCTCGAGCAGGAATCCCCATGAGCGCAGAGCGCGATTTCTCCCGCATACGTCGGCTTCCTCCCTACGTCTTCAATATCACGGCCGAGCTCAAGATGGCCGCCAGACGTCGTGGCGAAGACATCATTGATATGAGCATGGGCAACCCGGACGGCCCCACGCCCCAGCATATCGTCGACAAGCTGGTCGAAGCCTCGACCCGGCAGGATACCCATGGCTATTCGGTCTCCAAGGGCATCCCGCGCCTGCGGCGTGCGATCACCGACTGGTACCAGCGCCGATATGCGGTCGAACTCGATCCCGACTCCGAGGCGATCGTGACCATCGGCTCCAAGGAAGGCCTGGCGCATCTGATGCTTGCCACCCTCGATCGCGGCGATACCGTGCTGGTGCCCAACCCGAGCTACCCGATCCACATCTACGGTGCAGTCATTGCCGGTGCTGATATCCGCTCGGTGCGCATGACCCCGGGCATCGACTTCTTCGACGAGCTCGAGCGCGCGATCAGAGAGTCCTTCCCCAAGCCCAAGATGATGATCCTGGGCTTTCCGAGCAATCCGACCGCCCAGTGCGTCGATCTCGACTTTTTCGAGCGGGTGGTCGCGCTTGCCCGCCAGCACGACATTCTGGTGGTCCACGACCTCGCTTATGCCGACATCACCTTCGATGGCTACAAGGCGCCCTCGATCATGCAGGTGCCGGGTGCCCGCGATGTCGCGGTCGAGTTCTTCACCATGAGCAAGAGCTACAACATGGCCGGTTGGCGAATCGGCTTCATGGTCGGCAACAAGGACCTTGTGCATGCGCTGGCGCGCATCAAGAGCTATCACGACTACGGCACCTTCACCCCGATCCAGGTCGCGTCCATCGCTGCGCTCGATGGCCCTCAGGACTGCGTCGAGGAAATCCGCCTCACCTATCAGAGCCGCCGCGACGTGCTGGCCAAGGGTCTGCTCGAGGCCGGCTGGGATGTCGAGATTCCCAAGGCCTCGATGTATATCTGGGCCGAGATCCCCGAGCCCTATCGGGCTGCCGGTTCGCTCGAGTTTGCCAAGCGGATGCTGGCCGATGCCAAGGTCGCGGTATCGCCCGGCATCGGTTTTGGCGATTACGGCGACAGTCATGTGCGTTTTGCACTCATTGAAAACGAGCAGCGTATCCGCCAGGCGGTGCGTGGCATCAAGGAGATGTTCCGCAAGGACGGCCTGATGCCCAAGGCTGCTGCCTGAGGAGTGGTGATGACGGTTTCTTCGGGCGGGGCAAGCTCTTTCGGCGCCTCCAGGCTGGGTCCGGTGCATGTGGGCCTGCTGGGCATCGGCACGGTCGGTGCCGGTACCTTCAACGTGCTGTCGCGCAATCAGCATGAAATCACCCGGCGTGCCGGGCGCGGCATCGAGATTGCAGCGGTGGCCGACCTCGACACCGCGAGGGCGCGCAG
Organism: Burkholderiales bacterium; assembly: GCA_026399875.1. GTDB lineage: Bacteria > Pseudomonadota > Gammaproteobacteria > Burkholderiales > Burkholderiaceae_E > UBA4615. Next base: position 155,613 of record JAPLQF010000019.1, read on the forward strand.
CCTGATTGGCGAGGGTGCGACGGATGCGGTCCGGGTCACCGACGACGCCTTCTCGGTGGTTCGCGATCCGACGATCGATGTGGTGGTCGAGCTGATCGGCGGCTACGGCATCGCCCTGAAGCTGGTCCTGGAAGCGATCGCTCACGGCAAGCATGTGGTGACCGCCAACAAGGCGCTGCTGGCCGTCCATGGCAACGAGATCTTTGCGGCCGCGCGCGAAAAGGGTGTGATGGTTGCTTTCGAGGCGGCGGTCGCAGGCGGCATTCCGATCATCAAGGCGCTGCGCGAGGGGCTGACCGCCAATCGCATCGACTGGATTGCCGGGATCATCAACGGGACGACCAATTTCATCCTGTCGGAGATGCGCGACAAAGGTTCGTCCTTCGAGGCTGTTCTGAAAGAGGCCCAGCAACTGGGCTATGCCGAGGCCGATCCCACGTTCGACATCGAAGGCATCGATGCGGCCCACAAAGTCACCATCATGTCGGCGATTGCCTTCGGCATTCCGGTGCAGTTCGAGCGCGCTCATGTCGAGGGCATCTCCTCGCTGCAGGCCACTGACATCCGTTATGCCGAACAACTCGGCTATCGCATCAAGCTGCTGGGCATCACACGTCGGCGCGAGCATGGCATCGAGCTGCGCGTGCATCCCACGCTCATTCCGGCGCGCCGTCTGATCGCCAATGTCGAAGGCGCCATGAACGCGGTCTGGGTCAAGGGTGATGCGGTGGGGCACACCATGTATTACGGCAAAGGCGCCGGTGCCGAGCCAACCGCCAGCGCGGTCATTGCCGATCTGGTCGATGTGACCCGCACACTCACCGTCGATCCGGGCAATCGCGTGCCGCATCTGGCCTTTCAGCCCGATGCGATGGCCGATCTGCCCATTTTGCCGATCAGCGAGGTCGAGAGCGCCTACTACCTGCGTCTGCGGGTGGCTGATGAACCGGGTGTGCTGGCCGATATCACCCGGATCCTGGCCGATGCCCAGATCTCGATTGATGCCGTGCTGCAGCGTGAGCCGGGCGAGGGCGAACATCAGACCGACATCATCCTGCTCACGCATGTGACCGTCGAAAAGCAATGCGATCAGGCGATCGCCCGCATCGAGGCCTTGTCGACCGTGGTGTCCAAGGCCACCCGGATCCGCCTCGAAGACCTCAACTGATGCGCTATTTCTCGACTCGTGGCGGCATGCCCGCTCAGCGCTTCAGCGACATCCTGCTGGGCGGCCTGGCACCAGACGGCGGCCTGGTGGTGCCCGAGCGTTATCCGCTGATCGATGCGGCAACGCTCGAGCGCTGGCGAGCATTGCCTTACGCCGATCTCGCCTTCGTGCTGCTGCGTCTGTACTGCGACGATATTCCCGACGCCGATCTGCACGAGCTGGTTCGCCGCACCTATACCCCGCAGGTTTTCGGCACAGCCGAGATCGTGCCTCTGCGAACGCTCGAACCCGATCTGCATCTGCTACGGCTGTCCAATGGCCCGACCCTGGCCTTCAAGGATGTCGCGATGCAGCTGCTCGGCAATCTCTTTGAGTATGTGCTTGCGCGCGATGGGCGGGCGCTCAACATTCTGGGTGCCACCTCGGGTGATACCGGCAGCGCGGCCGAATACGCCATGCGCGGGCGCAAGGGCATCCGTGTGTTCATGCTCTCGCCAGATGGGCGCATGAGCCCGTTTCAGGCCGCGCAGATGTTTTCGCTTCGCGATGACAACATCTTCAACATCGCGGTCGACGGCGTTTTCGATGACTGTCAGGACATGGTCAAAGCGGTTTCCAACGATCTGTCCTTCAAGTCGCGCCATGCCATCGGGACGGTCAATTCGATCAACTGGGGCCGCATCATTGCCCAGGTGGTCTACTACTTCAAAGCCTGGTTTGCCGTCACCCGCGACGCACCGCAGCCGGTGTCTTTCACCGTGCCAAGCGGTAATTTCGGCAATGTCCTGGCCGGGCATATTGCGCGGCGCATGGGCCTGCCGATCCGGCGCCTGGTGGTCGCGACCAATGAGAATGACGTGCTCGACGAATTCTTCCGGACCGGCATCTATCGTCCGCGACGCACCGCCGATACTTTTCAGACCAGCAGCCCGTCGATGGACATCTCCAAAGCCTCCAATTTCGAGCGCTTTGTCTGGGACCTGGTCGATCGCGACGGCGCGCGCGTGGCAGCACTGTGGCGCGAGGTCGATGAGCGCGGCGCATTCGATCTGGCCAGCACCGGCGAATTCGCCCGCATCGCCGACTTCGGCTTTGTCTCGGGATCCAGCAGTCATGCGCGTCGCATCAGCACGATCCGTGAGGTCGAGCGCCGATATGGCGAGGTGGTCGATCCGCATACCGCAGACGGCCTGGCGGTGGCGCAGGCCTGGCGTGAGCCCGGTGTGCCGATGATCTGCCTCGAGACCGCCCTGCCGGCCAAGTTTGCGCAGATCATCGTCGAGGCACTCGGCCATGGTCCGAGGCGTCCTGGGGCCTACGACGGTATCGAGGAGGCTGCCCAGCGCTTTACGCGCATGCCCGCCGATGTCGGCATGCTCAAGCAGTACATCGCGGCACGCGTGACCTGAGCAATGCGCGCCTTCGGGTTCGCCGGTTTCTCGGGCGCAGGCAAGACCACGCTCATCGAATGTCTGATTCCGCGGCTGGTGGCGGCTGGTCTGCGTGTGTCGCTGATCAAGCATGCCCATCATCGCTTCGATATCGACAAGCCCGGCAAGGACTCCTGGCGTCATCGTGAAGCCGGCGCCAGTGAGGTGCTGATCGCCTCCGATCAGCGCTGGGCCCTCATGCATGAATTGCGCGGCGAGCCTGAGCCCGATCTGGGGGCGCTCATGCAGCACTTGTCGCCCTGCGATCTGGTGCTGATCGAGGGCTACAAGCGGGCGAGTATTCCCAAGCTTGAAGTTCATCGGCCCGAACTGGGCAAGCCGCTGCTGTCGCCCCAGGACCCGGATATCGTGGCATTGGCGAGCGATGTGCAGATCGATTCCGCACTGCCCCAGTTCAGGCTCAGCGACTATGATGCCATCACAGCCTTCGTGATCCGCGAGGCCACTTCGCAGAGCCGGTATCCCCTTCAGTCATGAACCGTCCCGCATTGCTCGACTTCGATGAGGCGAGGCGCCAGCTCCTCGAACTGGCCCAGCCGCTGGCGCTGCGCGAGGGCGATTTCGAGGATTTGCCGACGAACGACGCCCTCGACCGGGTGCTCGCGCGGGATCAGGTCTCAACGCTCGACGTCCCGCCGATGGACAACTCGCAGATGGACGGCTACGCGGTGCGCGCCGCCGATCTGGTTGCCGGTCAGCCAATGGCGGTCTCCCAGCGCATTGCCGCGGGGGAGGTTGCCGCGCCGCTTGCAGCCGGTACCGCTGCCCGGATTTTCACTGGTGCGATGGTGCCGGCAGGCGCTGATGCGGTGATCATGCAGGAGCAGGCGGTGCTCGACGGTGGGCAGGTTCGCTTCGACATCCTGCCGGCGGCCGGCGACTGGATCCGCCGCACAGGCGAAGACATTCGCCGCGACAGTGTCGTGCTCACCGCCGGGACCCGGCTCACGCCGCAGGCGCTCGGGCTTGCCGCCTCGGTCGGACTGGCAATGTTGCCGGTGCGCCCGAGACTGCGGGTCGCGTGTTTTTTCACCGGCGACGAGCTCGCGATGCCTGGCGAGACGCTTGCACCGGGCGCGATCTACAACTCCAATCGATTCGTGCTGGTGGCGCTGCTGCGCAGGCTCGGTTGCGATGTCACCGATCTCGGAATCGTGCCCGATTCGCTCGACGCCACCCGCAGCGCGCTGCGCGAGGCGGCTCGCCGCTGCGATCTGATCGTCACCTCAGGCGGCATGTCGGTCGGTGAGGAGGATCATGTGCGCCCGGCGCTTGAGGCCGAAGGGTCGCTGCGCACCTGGCAGATCGCGATCAAACCCGGCAAGCCGCTCGCCTGGGGCGCGGTGCGTCGCGCCGACGGCGGCTCTGCCCATTTCATCGGCCTGCCCGGCAACCCGGTCTCAAGCTTCGTCACTTTTCTGCTCTTCGTGAGGCCCTTCATCCTGCGACTGCAGGGGGCCACCGACCGCCTGCCCAGGCCAATCGCAGTTCGTGCCGATTTCGACTGGCCCAAACCCGATCGGCGCCGAGAGTTCCTGCGGGTGCGCTTCAATCAGGCCGGTGGACTCGATCTCTTTGCGAATCAGGGCTCGGGCGTGCTGACCTCGACGGTCTGGGCCGACGGCCTGATCGACAATCCGCCGCTGCAGGCGATCCGCCGCGGTGATCTGGTGGCTTTTCTGCCGATGGAGGGCCTGCTGTGAAGGTGGCTGTCCTTTACTTCGCGAGCCTGCGCGAAACCCTGGGCCTGGGGCGCGAGCAGCTCGATCTGCCGGGGTCGGTTGCAACCGCAGCCGACTTGCGCGCGCATCTTTGTGCCCGAGGGGGTGTCTGGGCGAAGGCCCTGGCCGAGGGGGCTGCGGTGCGGGTGGCCATCGATCAAACGGTGGCCTTGCCTGAAACGCTGCTGCACGAGGGCGCCGAAGTCGCCTTCTTTCCGCCGGTGACCGGCGGCTGATCGGCTGACAACGGCCCGCTATGCCTGTCCGCATCCAGACCGAAGACTTCGATCTGAGCACCGAGATTGCGGCCTTGCGTGCAGGGCGTGCCGGCGTCGGTGCGGTAGTGAGCTTCGTCGGCACGGTGCGCGACATCAATCAGGGCACTGGCGTATCGTCGCTCACGCTCGAGCACTATCCGGGCATGACCGACAAGTCGCTGCAGGAAATCGTCGCTCAGGCGAAATCGCGCTGGCAGCTTGACGAGGTGCTGGTGATCCATCGTGTCGGCCCGCTGCTTCCCCTTGAGCAGATCGTTCTGGTGGCGGTGAGTTCTGCCCACCGAGGCGAGGCATTCGAAGCCTGCGAGTTCGTGATGGACTGGCTCAAGACCCGGGCGCCCTTCTGGAAGAAGGAAGCCACCCCGCAAGGCGAGCGATGGGTCGATGCGCGCGAGTCCGACGATGCGGCGGCGGCCCGCTGGGGACGGCCCGAGTGAATCAGGCGATGGGGCCGATGGTCTGGCTGTCGATTGCCGCCGGTGCGGTGCTGGGCGCCTGGTCGCGCTGGCTGCTGGGTCTGCTCTTGAATCGTTCCGGCCACCTCATGCCCTGGGGCACGCTGCTGGTCAATGTCGTCGGAGGGCTCGTCATCGGCATGGCGCTGGCGGTGTTCGAGCGGCGCCCCGACATGGCGGCAGCATGGCGGCCGTTCCTGGTCACCGGCTTTCTCGGCGCACTCACCACCTTCTCGACATTTTCGGCCGAGTCGCTGCAGATGCTTCAGCGCGGCGCCTACGGTCATGCAGTGCTGCACACCGTGACCCATCTGCTCGGCGCCCTGCTGGCGACCATTCTGGGCTGGCGTCTGATGCGATGAAGACCATCAACAAGAAACGCAGGAGGAGAGCCCGATGAAAGAGAGTCAATCCGAGTTCCTGGAGGTACGCGGCCTGAAGTATCACTGCCGGACCTGGGGCGATCGCAAGTCACCCCTGCTGGTGATGCTGCATGGTTTCCAGGATGTGTCGGCCTCCTGGCAGTTCACCGTCGATGCCCTGCGTCGCGACTGGTTCGTGGTGGCCCCCGACTGGCGTGGCTATGGCCTGACCCAGTGGAGCGGATCGGACAGCTACTGGTTTGGTGACTATCTCGGCGATCTGGAGTTTCTGCTCGAGCATTACAGCCCGCAGCGTCCGGTTCGGATCGTGGCCCACAGCATGGGGGCGCATGTCACTGCTACCTACGCCGGTGTGCGGCCCGATCGTGTCAGCCATTTCATCAATGTTGATGGTTTCGGCCCGCCGGTTGCGCGCCAGGATCCGCCGCCGCGGCGCTTCACCAAGTGGCTCGCGCAACTGCACCACGACACCAGCCAGCGGCCCTATCTCGACTTCGATGAATTCGCCTTGCGCATGCAGTCCGAAAACCCCCGGCTCACCGATGAGCGTGCCCGTTTTCTGGTGCAGCACTGGGGCGTCGCGCTTGAAGACGGCAGTGTTGCGCGTCGTGCCGATCCGGCTCACAAGCGCAACAGTCCGATGCCGCTGCCGGCCGACGATGCGATCGCCTGCTGGCAGCAGACCGAGGCGCAGGTGCTCTGGATCGATGGCGAGGAGTCGGGCCTGATGGCGCGTCTGGCCTCGATGCCCGACGAGTTCGAGCGGCGCTCGCGTGCTTATCGGGGGCTGCGCATCGAGCATATCGCGCAGGCCGGCCACAATATTCATCACGACCAGCCCGAGCGGCTCGCCGAGACCATCGAAAAATTCCTGCCCTGATTCAGGCGGCTAATCGACCTGTCTTCAGCCGGTGGTGTCGGATTGTTTCAGCTGCGCGGCCCGTTGCGCCTCGCGGCGACCGATCCAGATGGTGGCCGCGATGATCACCAGGCCGCCGATCAGGGTCGTGCTGCTCGGGTAGTCGCCGAACACCAGCAGTCCCCAGAGCGTGGCCCAGATCAGGTCCAGAAACTTGGCCGACTGGGTGACCGAGATATCGGTCGAGACGAAGGAGCGGGTGAGGCAATAGTGGCCAGCGCTGCCGATCACGCCGGTGATCGCGAACATCAGCCACTGGGTGGGCGTCGGCCAGACCCAGACCATCAGCGCAAAGGGCATGGTCAAGATCGAGACAGTGGTCCCCTGCCAGGCGACGATGACTTCCGGTCGGTCGTGCCGGGTCAGCATCTTCGTGAGCAGAAACGACAGGGAAAACATCGGGGCCGAGGCCAGCATGATCACCGAGTACCAGTTGCCGCTGCCCGACAGCCTCGGGCCGACCACGATCAGTACCCCGACGAAGCCAATCAGCGCGGCCGCCCACCGCTCGGGCCGCATCTTTTCGCCGAGCAGATAGGCGGCACCGATCATGGTGAAGATCGGGCCGGTGTAGCCGATGGCGGTGGTGTCTGCGAGGGTCAGATGCGGCAGGGCGAAGAACCACAGCGACAGACCGATGCTGTGCACGATGCCTCGCCAGAACTGCCCGGAGATGCTGTTCGGAAGATAGCCGCGCCATCCCCGTCGCAGGATCAGCGGCAGCATGACCACCACCCCGAACAGATAGCGCAGGAATTGCGCCTCGAAGGGATGCATCTCCAGCGTGATCTGGCGCAGCAGGGTGTTGAGTACCGAGAAACTGAATCCCGCGGCGATCGCCCACATCAGGGCCTTGGTCGGTGCCGGCGCGGCTTTTAATCGCCTGATGAGTGCTGCAGTCAGATCCGCCCCTTGCCGAGGTCGAGATGCCCGCGCGACACATTCACTCTCAGGGTGTCGGTTTCGCCCTCGGCAAGCCTGAGGGTGCGCAATCGCCGGATAGCAGCTTCCAGCGGATGGCCCACGACCAGCGCCTCGCCGCCGACCAGCTGGACGGCCGAATCGGCGATTTTTCCTGCGACCTCGGTGGCAAAGACCTTGGACGCGATGCTTTCATTGACGGTGTCGTGGCCGGCATCGGTGAGTCGCGCGGTGCGATAGACCATCGATCGCGCCGCATAGGCGTCAATCCGCATTTCGCCATAGCGAAGACGGATGCGCTCCGAGTCGGCCGGCACACCGCCTCGACGCGGCCTTCGAAGTGATTCGGCCACCAGATCGATGATCCAGGCGGCGGTGCCCACGCAGTCAGCGGCCAGGGCACGGCGAACCTCGCTGATTCGCGCCAGTGCGCGTGTGCGGCCCTGACCCGGCGCGCCAATCGCATGGTGCTTTGGCACCCGGACATCATCGAAGCGAAACGCCGCATGGTGGCTGCCATCGAGGGATTCGAAGCGCCGCTCGATACTGACGCCCGGGCGGTCGGTATCGATGATCACCATCGCCGGTCCTTCCCCATCGACCTCGACCAATGCAGCCAGAAACGAAGCATCAAGGCCGCCGGTGACATACGACTTGCGTCCGTTGATCACCAGCTCGTCGCCATCGACGCGGGCCCAGGTCGGGCGCGGCGCATCGGCGGGCTCGGTGAACGCGAATCCGGTGCGCTTGTCGCCGGCCAGCAGCGGCAGCAGGTGGGTGGTCCGCAAGGGCTCGCCCACGCCCTCGAGTACGCCGGCTTCCTCGCCGAAGAGCCCTCGCAGCGATCCGACGCCATGGCTTGCCAGGGTGTCGCGCACCACCAGCATCGTCAGCGCGGGCGTATCGCGGACTTGGGTCAGCGTGTAAATGCCGGCGGCCTGTGACGCGTCACGAACCCGCTGCGTGCGGACAGACGGGGCAAGCTGCGGGTCGTCGCGAAGCCCTGTGAGCGTGTCTCGCGCCAGCGTGGCAACACGATCTCGAAAGGCCTGGAGATCAGGCGAAAGAAATTCGGGCATAGGAAGTCCTGCGCGCCAGGCGCAGGATCGTGGTCAGCCGAGTTCGACCATTCGCAGCACCGAGGGTGCGCCGTCCATGAAGGCGCCCATTGCGCGCCCAAGGGTCTTGAAATGCTCCATGCCGCGATGTGCCTTCATGGCCTCTTCGTCGGCATAACGCTCCATGAAGACGAAGGTGCTCGGTTCGTCGCCCTTGCTCAGGGTGTAGAGCAGGCAGCCCGGCTCGTTGGCGTTGACCGCTGCGACCAGCTGGAGCGCGACCGCCTGGAACTCGGCTTCCTGACCCGGCTTGACCTTGATGGTGGCGACGATGCTCTGAACCATGGTTGTCTCCTGGTATTTGAATTTGTTGAGACCCGCAGTTTACATTGCGGCCTGCGGGTGCCTGTGCAGGGTTGATCAGCGTGCGCCGAAAGTGATCGCGCCGAACACGTCCTTGAGCTCGCGCGGCTGCGACCGCCAGTACTGATGCGGCACCGTGACATGGTGACCGAGAGCCGCCGCCGCATGCCAGGGCCAACGCGGGTTCCAGAGCAGTCCGCGGGCCAGCGCCACCAGGTCGGCCTGTCCCTCGGTCAGGATCGATTCGGCCTGCTGCGCTTCGGTGATCAGACCAACCGCGATGACCGGCATGTCGACCTCGGCCCGCACGCGCTCGGCAAACGGCACCTGATAGCCCGGCCCCAGCGGAATTTTCTGCGTCGGCGACACGCCCCCGGACGAGACATCGAGCCAGTCGCAGCCGCGGGCCTGCAGCGCGCGCGCAAACACGACCGTCTGCTCGATATCCCAGCCGCCCTCGACCCAGTCGGTGGCTGAGACCCGCACGCCAAGCGGCTTGTCGGCCGGCCAGACCGCCCGCATCGCCTCGAACACCTCGAGCGGAAAGCGCATCCGGTTCTCGAGACTGCCGCCCCACTGATCGGTCCGGTGGTTGGCAATCGGCGATAAAAACTCGTGCAGCAGATAGCCGTGTGCAACATGCAGTTCGACTGCGTCGATGCCCAGTCGCGCCGATCGGCGGGTGGCATCGACGAAGCGCTCCCGCAGGGCCGCAAGGCCGGCGGCATCGAGCGCGCGCGGCGGCGATTCGGTCGGCAGGTGCGGCACGTCCGACGGGCCCACCGGCTGCCAGCCGCCATCGGCCTGGGCGACCAGTTGCCCGCCCTCCCAGGGACGACCGCTCGAGGCTTTGCGACCGGCATGGCCGAGCTGAATGGCAATCGGCATCGAGGCGATCGGCCGGATCGCCCTCAGGACGCGCGCCAGAGCCGCCTCGGTGTCGTCATCCCACAGACCAAGGCAGCCGGCGGTGATGCGGCCGACCGGCTCGACCGCGGTTGCTTCGATCACCAGCAGTCCGGCTCCCGACATGGCCAATTGGCCGAGATGCGCCAGATGCCAGGGGGTCGCTCGCCCTTCATCGGCCGAGTACTGGCACATCGGCGCAATCACGATCCGGTTGGGAAGTTCGAGCGAGCGCAGCTTGAAGGGGGTAAAGAGCATCGGTCCGGTCTCAGCCGGTTTCGGTACGGAGAATTGAGCGCTTGCGGAAGTGTTCGTCACTTGAATTCCTGATGAGATAGCCACAGTTACGTCAGGGAAACATTTTATAGGCACCCGACGATGAGACTCGACAAGCTTACGACCCAGTTCCAGCAGGTGCTGGCCGATGCTCAGAGCCTGGCCAATGCCAGCGACAATCAATATGTTGAGCCGCTGCACCTGCTGTCGGCCGTGCTGAGCCAGTCTGACGGCTCCGGGCGAGCCCTGCTCGAGCGGGCCGGTGTGCGGATTTCGGCGCTCAAGAGCGCTGTGGATGCCGGCATCAAGCGAATTGCCCAGGTCTCGGGCACTGGCGGCGATCTGCAGATCGGGCGCGAAACGGTTGGTCTGCTGAACCTTGCCGAAAAGGAAGCCACACGCCGGGGCGACCAGTTCATCGCGACCGAGATGTTCCTGCTCGCTCTGACCGAGGACAAGGGCGATGCCGGACGAATCGCTCGCGACGCCGGCCTTGGGCGCAAGATGCTCGAGACCGCCATCGATGCGGTGCGCGGTGGCCAGACCGTGGGCAGCGCCGAGGCAGAAGGCCAGCGCGAGTCCCTCAAGAAATACACCATCGATCTGACCGAGCGGGCCCGAGCGGGCAAGCTCGACCCGGTCATCGGCCGAGACGATGAAATTCGCCGCACCATCCAGATCCTGCAACGTCGCACCAAGAACAATCCGGTCCTGATCGGCGAGCCTGGCGTGGGCAAGACCGCGATCGTCGAGGGCCTGGCGCAGCGGATCGTCAATGGCGAGGTGCCCGATACCCTCAAGGACAAGCGGGTCCTGTCGCTCGACATGGCACTGCTGCTGGCCGGTGCGAAGTATCGCGGTGAGTTCGAAGAGCGGCTGAAGGCGGTGCTCAAGGAGATCGCGGCCGATGAAGGCCGTACCATCGTCTTCATCGACGAGCTCCACACCATGGTCGGTGCAGGCAAGGCCGATGGCGCGATGGATGCCGGCAATATGCTCAAGCCGGCCCTGTCGCGCGGCGAGCTTCACTGCGTCGGTGCGACCACGCTCGATGAATACCGCAAGTACATCGAAAAGGATGCCGCGCTCGAGCGGCGTTTCCAGAAGGTGCTGGTGGGTGAGCCGAGCGTGGAAGCCACGGTGGCGATCCTGCGTGGGCTGCAGGAGCGCTATGAGTTGCACCATGGCATCGAGATCACCGACCCGGCCATCGTTGCCGCCGCTGAACTCTCCAATCGCTACATCACCGACCGCTTCCTGCCGGACAAGGCTATCGACCTGATCGATGAGGCGGCAGCCCGCATCAAGATGGAGATCGATTCCAAACCCGAGGTCATGGACAAGCTCGACCGTCGCGTGATTCAGCTCAAGATCGAGCGAGAGGCGGTCAAGCGCGAGACCGACGAGGCATCGCGCAAGCGCCTCGATCTGATCGAGCAGGAGATCCTCAAACTCGGCAAGGAATACGCCGATTTCGAAGAGATCCTTCGCGCCGAAAAGGCGGCTGTGCAGGGCAGCGCCGCCATCAAGACCGAAATCGAGAAGCTGCGCGCCCAGATGACCGATCTGCAGCGCAAGGGGCAGTTCGACAAGGTTGCCGAGATCCAGTACGGCAAGCTGCCCGAGCTCGAAGGACGACTGGCGTCAGCCCATGCGGCAGAGCAGGGCGGTGGCAGCGAGCCGTCGCGCCCGCGGCTTTTGCGCACGCAAGTCGGTGCCGAAGAGATCGCCGAGGTGGTGTCCCGGGCTACCGGCATCCCGGTCTCGAAGATGATGCAGGGCGAGCGCGAAAAACTGCTGCACATGGAAGACAAGCTGCACGATCGTGTCGTGGGCCAGGACGAAGCCGTGCGGCTTGTCTCGGATGCGATTCGCCGTTCGCGCGCAGGGCTGGCCGACCCCAATCGTCCCTATGGATCCTTCCTCTTTCTGGGGCCGACCGGTGTGGGCAAGACCGAGTTGTGCAAGGCGCTCGCCTCCTTCCTGTTCGATGCCGAAGACCACATGATCCGCATCGATATGTCCGAGTTCATGGAAAAACACTCGGTCTCGCGGCTGATCGGCGCCCCCCCGGGCTATGTCGGCTATGACGAGGGCGGCTATCTGACCGAGGCAGTGCGGCGCAATCCCTACAGCGTCGTGCTGTTTGACGAGGTCGAAAAGGCGCATCCCGATGTCTTCAATGTGCTGCTGCAGGTGCTCGATGACGGTCGCATGACCGACGGGCAGGGACGCACGGTCGATTTCAAGAACACCGTGATCGTGATGACCTCAAACCTCGGCTCGCACGAGATCCAGCGCATGTCGATGGCCAAGGCCGAGCCCGAGGAAATCAAGGCGGCGGTGATGAATGAGGTCAAGCAGCATTTCCGGCCGGAGTTCATCAACCGGATCGACGAGATCGTGGTCTTCCACGCACTGGCTGCCGAGCATATCCGCTCGATTGCACGCATCCAGCTGCAGCGGCTTGAAAAGCGATTGGCTGAACGTGATCTGGTGCTGTCGGTCACCGATCGTGCGCTCGACGAGATTGCCAAGGTCGGCTTCGATCCGGTGTTTGGTGCGCGTCCGCTCAAGCGCGCGATCCAGCAGCAGCTCGAAAATCCGATCGCCAAGGCGATCCTGGAGGGCAGCTTCGCGCCCAAGGATGTGGTGCCGGTTGACTTTGTCGATGGCGCCTTCCGCTTTCGGCGCACGGTTCACTGATTGACGATCGCAGCGGAGTCGCCCGATTCTGCTGCGATCGTCTGTGGCACAATCGCGCCCCCGCCGGCCAGGCGATGCGTGTGGACCTGTTGATTCAATGAACGATTCATCGACTCCCGAGCAAATTGCTGCCGAGCGCCGTGTGCGGCGTCTGCTGAGCGCCGAACTTGCCGTGCAGCCCCGTCAGGTCGAGGCGGCGGTTGATCTGCTCGACGGCGGCGCGACCGTGCCCTTCATTGCCCGCTATCGCAAGGAAGCCACCGACGGTCTCGATGACACGCAGTTGCGCACGCTCGAGGAGCGGCTGATCTATCTGCGAGATCTTGAGTCCCGCCGTCTGGCGATTCTCGCCAGCATCAGTGAACAAGGTCAGATGACCGATCCTCTGCGACTGGCGATCGATGCGGCGGTGACCAAGCAGGCGCTCGAAGACCTCTATCTGCCCTTCAAGCCCCGGCGGCGAAGTCGCGCGCAGGCGGCGCGTGAGGCCGGACTCGAGCCGCTCGCCGATGCGCTGCTGGCTGATCCCGAAGGGGTCCCGCAGCAGGTCGCGCTGCCCTTTGTGAATCCCGAACTGGGCATTGCCGACACCAAAGCGGCGCTCGACGGTGCCCGCGACATCCTCACCGAACGCATTGCCGAACGCCCCGAGGTACTTACCGCATTCAGGGCTTTCCTGTGGGACGAAGGAGTGATCGGCGCCAAACTGGTCGAAGGCAAATCGGCCGACGCCGAAAAATTTCGCGACTATTTCGACCATGCCGAGTCGATTGCAAGCACCCCATCGCATCGGGCGCTGGCGCTTTTTCGCGGCAGACAGCTGGGTGTTTTGTCATTGTCGCTTGGTCTGTCGCCCGAGCGCGAAGCCTTGCTCCCGCATCCCTGCGTGGCGAAGCTCGCGGGTCTGGTCGAGCTTGGGCGCGTGCTCAATGCCGACGCACTGCCGGCCGATCGATGGCTCGCCGAGGTCCTGCGCTGGTGCTGGCGCGTCAAGCTGCATCTGCATTTCGAGACCGAGCTTTTTTCGAGGCTGCGCGAAGCCGCCGAGGCCGAGGCGATTCGCGTCTTTGCCGCGAACCTCAAGGATCTCCTGCTCGGTGCCCCGGCCGGACATCAGTCGGTCATGGGGCTCGATCCCGGTATTCGCACCGGCGTGAAAGTCGCGGTGGTCGACGCGACCGGCAAGCTCCTCGACACCGCCACCATCTATCCGCACGAACCGCGACGCGACTGGGACGGATCGATCGCCACACTCGCCGCACTGTCTGCCCGTCACGGTATCGGCTTGCTTGCGATCGGCAACGGCACCGCCTCGCGCGAGACCGATCGCCTGGTGAGCGATCTGCAGCGTCGTCATCCCGAACTCGGGCTGCGCAAGGCAACCGTCTCGGAGGCGGGCGCCTCGGTCTATTCGGCATCGGCCCTGGCCGCACGCGAATTCCCGGATCTCGATGTCAGTCTGCGCGGAGCGGTCTCGATTGCCCGGCGCCTTCAGGATCCCCTGGCCGAACTTGTCAAGATCGAGCCGAAGGCCATCGGTGTCGGTCAATACCAGCATGACGTCGATCAGCGGGCGCTGGCCAGAAGCCTGGATGCGGTGGTCGAGGATTGCGTCAACGCGGTGGGCGTCGACCTCAATACCGCCTCGATTCCCTTGCTGGCCAGAGTCTCGGGATTGGGGCCGGCAGTGGCAGAGCGCATCGTCGCGCATCGCGATGCCAATGGTCCTTTTCGCAACCGCGAGGCTTTGCGCGGTGTGCCACGGCTTGGCGACAAGACCTTCGAGCAATCGGCAGGCTTTTTGCGCGTGCTCGACGGCGACGATCCCCTCGATGCGTCGGCTGTGCATCCCGAGGCCTATGCGCTGGTGCACCGCATCCTGGCGCGAATCGGTCGTCCGGCAGCTGAGGTCATCGGTCAGCGCGGTGCGCTGAGCTCGCTTTCACCCGAGCCCTTTATCGATGAGCGCTTCGGCTTGCCGACGGTGCGCGACATTTTCAACGAACTCGAAAAGCCGGGGCGTGATCCTCGGGGTGACTTTGTCACAGCGAGCTTCAAGGAGGGGGTCGAGCGAGTCGCCGATCTGCAACCCGGGATGGTGCTCGAGGGGGTGGTCACCAATGTGGCCAATTTTGGCGCGTTCGTCGACATCGGCGTGCATCAGGATGGACTGGTGCATGTCTCGGCGCTCGCCGATCGTTTCGTGCGTGATCCTCGTGAAGTGGTCCGTGCCGGCCAACTGGTGAAGGTCAAGGTGCTCGAGATCGACCTGCCTCGCCAGCGGATCGCGCTGACGATGCGACTGGCTGACGAGCCAAAGGTGGCCGGCGCCCGTGATGTCACCGGCTCAGGTTCGGGTCCTGCCCGAGAGCCGGCAGTGAAACCGGCGGGCAGAGAGGGCAATACCGCGATGCAGGCAGCATTCGCCGCGCTGAAAAAGCGTTGAAGGACCGCGCTTCCCGAGTCTGATGAGCGACGCCGATGAGCGACGCCGATGAGCCGAAAGCCTCAGTTCGCCTGGTTGGCCACGCCATGCACCACATGACCGGTCGGCCCTGCACCGGCGGCAGACTCGCAATGGCGCGTCTGGTCATCGAAAAAAAAGTCCGGCTCGAACGAGCGCAAGAACGGCCCTTTGTCGAGTCCACCCAGAAACATCGCTTCATCGACCTCGACTCCCCAGGCCATCAGCGTGCGCACCGCGCGCTCGTGCGCCGGCGCGCTGCGAGCCCTCACCAGCGCCGGCTTCATCCGAAAACAGCACCGCATCGCCGTCAAAGGCAATTCGGACCTCATTCGGATGTGAGCCGCCCGCGCGTGCCGAGTCAGGATAGACCCGGGCTGCGACAAAGCCTGCCGCCAGCGCGCTGCGCACATCATCTTCATTGGCCGACAGAAACAGGTTGGCGCCCAGGGCGCTCAGGTAGGCATAGGGCGATCTGCCGCGTGTGAACACGCCGCGCTCGATCGCCAGGCCATGGTGCCTGGCCGATCGAAACACCCGCATGCCGCTTGCCGGATCATTTCGCGACAGGATGACCACTTCGACCCGATGATGGTCGTCGGTGTTGAATCCGAGCAGTTTTCGCACCAGCGGCAGCGCGCAACCCGCTTGTGCCGGCACCTCGAGCCGCTCTAGCTGCAGCGCCATGTAAGCGCGGTCATCGCCGTGTTCGAAGAGATGATTCTCTTCTTCGAAGTCGAACAGCGCTCTCGATGAGATCGCGACGACCAGCTTGTCCTGCAAGGAAATCGGCATCGGTGTGGATTGCGTGGCGTGGGCCAAGTCGTGGCAGACAAGGGCAGCGTGGCCTGCACCTTCGTCGCATTCTGCTGATTCTACTGGCTCGGCAGTGACGCGAGCACCCGGAAGTGTGTTTTACTTCCGCCCGATTGTCGTCGAGCGTGCGTGTTCGGCGCGCCCCTCGGAGAGTCCCTGCAATGAAGTTCCGTTTCCCTGTGATCATCATCGATGAAGACTGGAAGTCCGAATCGGCCAGCGGCCTGGGCATTCGAGCACTCGCCAAGGCGATCGAAGATCAGGACATGGAAGTCGTCGGCGGCTTCACCTATGTCGACGTCAGTATGGTGGCCAATCAGGCCGCGCGTGCATCGGCCTTCATCGTCTCGATCGACGATGAAGAGATCAACGAAGAGGGGCCGGAGAGCAAGGCGATCGAGGATCTGCGCCGGTTCATTCGCGAGACCCGCAACCGCAACGCCGATATACCGATCTTCCTCTTTGGCGAAACCCGTACCTCGCAGCACATTCCGAACGAGATCCTCAAGGAGCTCCACGGATTCATCCATATGTTCGAGGACACGCCCGACTTCGTTGCGCGCTACATCATCCGCGAGGCGAACAAATACATGGGCTCGCTTGCGCCGCCCTTCTTCAAGGCGCTGGTTCATTACGCCAACGACGGCTCCTATTCCTGGCACTGCCCGGGTCACTCGGGTGGCGTAGCCTTTCTCAAGAGCCCGGTCGGCCAGATGTTCCACCAGTTTTTCGGTGAAAACATGCTTCGCGCCGATGTCTGCAATGCGGTCGATGAACTCGGCCAACTGCTCGACCACACCGGGCCGGTCGCTGCAAGCGAGCGCAATGCCGCCCGCATCTTCAATGCCGATCATCTGTTTTTCGTCACCAACGGCACTTCGACCTCGAACAAGATCGTCTGGCACTCCGCGGTGGCCACCGATGACATCGTGCTGGTCGATCGCAACTGCCACAAGAGCGTGCTGCACGCGATCATGATGACCGGCACCGTGCCGATCTTTCTGCAGCCGACCCGCAATCAGCTCGGCATCATCGGGCCGATACCCAAGCATGAGTTCAGCCCCGAGAGCATTCGCCGGAAAATCCTGGCCAATCCGCTGGTCAAGGACAAATCTGCCCGTCCGCAGGTCATGACGATCACCCAGTCGACCTACGATGGTGTGCTTTACAACGTCGAGACGATCAAGGAGTCGCTCGGCGACTTCGTTGAGAACCTTCACTTCGACGAAGCCTGGCTGCCTCACGCCACCTTCCATCCGCTGTATCACGAGATGCACGCGATCGGCGAAAACCGTCCGCGCTCCAAGTCGACGATGGTGTTTTCGACCCAGTCGACTCACAAGCTGCTGGCAGGACTTTCGCAGGCCTCGCAGATCCTGGTGCAGGAGCCGCTCGATCACAAGCTCGACACTCACCGCTTTAACGAGTCCTACCTGATGCACACCTCAACCTCGCCGCAGTACGCGATCATCGCGTCCTGCGATGTCGCGGCGGCGATGATGGAGCAGCCGGGTGGTCGTGCACTGGTCGAAGAGTCGATCTCCGAGGCCCTCGACTTCCGGCGGGCGATGCGCAAGGTCGATGACGAGTTCGGCGACTCCTGGTGGTTCAGAGTCTGGGGCCCCAAATCGTTCGAACATGTCGGCGCTGGCCGCCGCGAAGACTGGATTCTCGGCCCGCGCGATGCATGGCACGGATTCGAGGGTGTCGAGACCGGCTTCAACATGCTGGACCCGATCAAGGCGACTCTGATCACGCCTGGTCTTGGCATGGATGGAGGGTTTTCGCCCTGGGGAATTCCGGCTTCGCTGGTCACCAAGTATCTCTCCGAGCATGGCGTGGTCGTCGAGAAGACCGGACTCTATTCATTCTTTGTGATGTTCACGATCGGCATCACCAAAGGCCGCTGGAATACCCTGGTGACCGAACTGCAGCAGTTCAAGGCCGACTACGATGCCAACCAGCCGTTATGGCGTGTGATGCCCGAATTTGTCGCCAAGTTCCCGGCCTATGAGCGAGTCGGTCTGCGCGACCTTGCCCAGCAAATTCACGAGGAGTACCAACGTCACGATGTGGCCAGGGTCACGATGGACATGTACCTGTCGGTGATGGAGCCGGCGATGAAGCCGTCGGACGCTTTCGAATGCCTCGCGCATCGCAAGGTCGATCGCGTGCAAATCGATGAACTCGAAGGCCGGATCACCACGATGCTGGTCACGCCCTATCCGCCAGGTATCCCCCTGCTGATACCCGGGGAGCGATTCAACCGTACGATCGTCGAATATCTGAAGTTCGTTCGTACCTTCAACGACCGCTTCCCAGGCTTTTCAACCGATGTTCACGGGCTGGTGGTTGAGACGAAAAATGGTGTCAGCAGCTATTTCGTCGACTGCGTCAGGAATTGATCGACGCCGCAGGGTCGATGCGGCCTCGATCAGGGCGCAGCTTTGCTGTCGATGACCAGCCGGGTTCCTGCCAGCAGGTCGTGAAGTGTCTGTCGCTGCGGCGAGAAAGCCGCCCAGGCGAAAGACAGTGCCCACAGGAGCAGCCAGGCTGGGTGCAGTGAGTAAGCGAGAGTCGCCGGGACGAGCATCAGGATCCAGATGAGACCGCACCGCACGGCGGCTCGCGTGGCTGTCAGCGGACGACTCTTCATATCCACCAGTCGAACGGCGACGGTTTTCATCGGCAGGCTGCGTCGCCCGTCGCTCCAGAATCCGATGAAATAAGCTGAGATCACCAGGAACAGGAAGCCCTGGAAATACCACCGTGCAGGGCCTGCCTCGGCCCGGTACTGCCCGAGCGCCGAGTAGCCGTACGCGAAAAAGATCACGACGCCGACCAGAATGACGGCTTCATAGACGGCGCCCATGAAACGGCGCCACAGCCCGGCGGAAGGCATTTCTCCGACTGGCGAGCCGGTATCCTGATGACTTGCTTTCAAGGCTCAGGGGCGTGCGCTCTTGCCGACAGTCGGGACGACTCCCGAAGCAGAGGCTGGTGATTTGTCTGTGCCGATCACAACCTGTCGACGCGGCAAGGGTTGTGCGGCAACCTTCGCCAATCCGGTCGAAGGTCCGGCGTAGCGCGCAGCGGTATTGCTGGTGCTGCCGGAATTGCCCAGGACATTTTTCTGGTCGCTGGTCAGTCCCTGATAGGTTTCCCATTTCGCGGCGACGCTCTCCCGTCCGGCCTGCTGCGCGAGTCGGTAATTGGCTCGGGCAACCTGTCGCTGGGCGGGGCTCAGTTCTGCCCACTCGGCGATTCGTTTTCTCACCCGTGCCTGTTCATCGGCAGTCATTTCGGGAAATCGGCGCGCGATATCGGCCCAGGCTCGCTTCTCGGTTGCCGGCAGTTCGTTCCATTGTGACTCGAACGGCTCAAGGACCTGCCTTTGGGCACGTGTCAGATCTTTCCAGAGCGGTTGGGCAAGCGGTATCGAAGAAGCGCGGGGAGGGGCAAGTCTGAGCGGTTCAGACCTGGGCGGAGACGGTGGGGGCGCTTCGACGGATACCGCAGGTGCGGTCGACTGGCCGGCCGTGTCTTCGGCTGCCGGTGAGCTCCCGGAAGATTCCGCGGGCGCGCCGGAGGCTTCCGGAGCGACCGCTGTCTGGGCATTCGCGCTCAACGCGAGCCCGGCGCTCACAATCGCCGATGCCAACAGCGCCATTAATCGGGTCATCACAGCACGCCGCTCACTGTCTGGAGTTCTTCAGAAACACGCCGAAACCTTTGTCAGCGTAGGCCGATACCGGTACCTCATCGTCGGCAAGCAGCAACTCGGCATCGATGTCTGCGGTCTCTGCGGCTTCCTCGGCGTCGTTCCAGGCGTCGATGCCGTACAGGCCGGCGATGACCAGCAAGATTGGCGCTACTGTCGACAGAAGCCGAAAATACACCGACGGACGGTCATCGCCATGAAGTGCAACCGTCATTAGGGAGGCTCGGTTCAGCGCCGATTCGGACTGGGCCGGCATGGCGCGGGCTAGCGCGGCCAACCGAGACTGCTCAAGTCGTTGGGTGATGCGAAATGGTAAGCGATCGGCCGACTCATCAAGAGCCAGTCTGACTTTGTGTGCAATCAGTTGTTCGTTGTTCATAGCGTAACTCCCTTGGCTCTCAGCGCCGTCGCCAGGGTATGGGTTGCACGTGAACAGTGAGTCTTGACGCTGCCCTCGGAACATCCCATTGCGATCGCGGTTTCCGCGACATCCAGATCTTGCCAGTAACGCATGACGAAGGCTTCCCGTTGACGTGGCGGAAGTTTCTGAATCTCGTCGTCGATTATTCGAAGAATCTGATCCCGTTCAACAAGTTGGGATGCGCTTTCTCCCTGCCGGGTGTCGCCCTCGACTTCCATCGACTCGAGCACATCCCTGTCGCCATCGTCCGATTCGTCGGACGGTCGCAAGGACGACAGCAGCGTCGTCCAGAGATTGCGGACTTTCTGGCGCCGGAAGTGGTCGTGAATCGTGTTTTGCAGGATGCGCTGAAACAACAGCGGCAGCTCGGCTGGCGGTTTGTCGGCATACTTTTCAGCGAGCTTGAACATGGCGTCCTGGACGACATCCAGAGCTGCCTCATTATCGCGGACGGCGTAGACGGCTTGCTTGAAGGCCCGGCGCTCGATCGACTTCAGAAATTCTGAAAGTTCCTGCCGTGAGGCCATCCTCGCGCTTGACCTTATTTGTGTGCGTCGCTGGTACGGTCGCCGATGCTAGCAGAAGCCATGCCCAGGCGATTTTCCGGGCCGTTTGAACTTGGCCTTGCCTTGACCATCGTGCCATTTCGAATTACACTTTTTTGATATCCAGACGTCACCAGCGTTGCAGTCCGGTAACGCTTGCGAACGTTCAGTCTTGCCCTTGCCGGTTCATCCCCCGGCTCGAAATTTTCAGCGCATGCCGGTTGCCCCCTTCACGAGAGGGGGCTGAGGCGTCCGTTCAACCTCACAGGTCCCGTTTCGAGGCCTGCGTCGATGCGATCGACCGATCGCGCTGGCGCCGGCGGGCGGGCTCCCTGGATCTTGAAAGGAATAAAGGTCATGGAACTTACTGGCGCAGAAATTGTCGTGCGCTGCTTGCAGGAAGAAGGTGTCAAACACCTTTTCGGCTACCCTGGCGGAGCCGTCCTGTACATCTACGATGCCATTTTTCAGCAGGACACCGTCCAGCACGTTCTGGTCCGGCATGAGCAGGCTGCGGTGCATGCCGCGGATGCCTATGCGCGCTCCACTGAAAAGGTTGGTGTTTGCCTCGTGACCAGCGGTCCTGGTGTCACGAACGCGGTCACCGGAATCGCGACCGCTTACATGGATTCGATTCCGATGGTGATCCTGACCGGTCAGGTCCCGACCCATGCAATCGGTGAGGACGCTTTCCAGGAATGCGACACCGTCGGAATCACGCGTCCTTGCGTCAAGCACAACTTTCTGGTCAAGGATGTCAAGGATCTGGCGACGACCATCCGCAAGGCTTTCGTGATCGCCTCGACCGGTCGGCCCGGTCCGGTGCTGGTCGATATCCCCAAAGATGTCACCCGCGACAAGTGCAGGTTCGAGTACCCCAAGGCTGTCCCGATGCGGTCGTACAACCCGGTGGTCAAAGGCCATCAGGGTCAGATTCGCAAGGCGCTGCAGTTGCTGCTCGGCGCTGAGCGCCCGATGATCTACACCGGTGGCGGTGTCATTCTGGCCAACGCTGCGCCTGAGCTGAACAAGCTGGTTGATACGCTTGGATTTCCCTGTACCAACACGCTGATGGGACTCGGTGGCTATCGAGCCAGCAGCGAGCGTTTTGTCGGTATGCCCGGGATGCACGGCACCTACGAAGCCAATATGGCCATGCAGCACTGCGATGTGCTGCTCGCGGTCGGTGCGCGCTTCGACGATCGCGTCATCGGCAACCCCAAGCATTTCGCTCAGAACCCCCGCAAGATCATTCACATCGACATCGACCCCTCGTCGATCTCGAAGCGGGTCAAGGTCGATGTGCCGATTGTCGGCGACGTTCGGGAGTGCCTGACCGAGATGCTCGCCCAGCTCGGTGCGGCGGTCGATGCCGGTGCCAAAGTGCACAAAGGCGTCGCGTCCTGGTGGGCCCAGATTGCCGAGTGGCGAACTAAGGATTGCCTCAAGTACGATCGCGCCGCGACTGATGTCATCAAGCCGCAGTTCGTCATCGAAAAGCTCTGGGAAGTGACCGGTGGCGATGCCTTCGTGACCTCCGACGTCGGTCAGCACCAGATGTGGGCGGCCCAGTTCTATCGTTTCGACAAGCCGCGTCGCTGGATCAACTCGGGCGGCCTTGGAACCATGGGCGTCGGGCTCCCCTACGCGATGGGTGTGGCGCTGGCCAATCCCGGTGCCCAGGTGGCCTGCGTGACCGGCGAAGGTTCGATCCAGATGTGCATCCAGGAGATGTCAACCTGCAAGCAATATCACATGCCGGTGAAGGTGGTCAGCCTCAATAATCGCTACCTTGGCATGGTTCGGCAGTGGCAGGAGATCGAATACGGCAGCCGCTACTCCGAGTCCTACATGGAGGCGCTTCCCGACTTCGTTCGGCTTGCCGAAGCGTATGGCCATATCGGTATCCGGGTCGATAAACCGGGTGATGTCGAGCCGGCATTGCGCGACGCCTTTGGCAAATACAAGGATCGGCTGGTGTTTCTCGATGTGATCACCGACCAGACAGAGAACGTCTGGCCGATGGTTCAGGGCGGCAAGGGTCTGACCGAGATGATTCTTGGCTCAGAGGACCTGTGAGGCACGCACCATGAGACACATCATTGCAGTGCTGCTTGAAAATGAGCCGGGTGCGTTGTCGCGGGTCGTGGGTCTGTTTTCGGCCCGTGGTTACAACATCGAAACCCTGACGGTCGCGCCAACCGAAGATCGCTCGATGTCGCGCATGACCATCGTGACCAGCGGTTCCGACGATGTGATTGAGCAGATCACCAAACATCTGAACCGCCTCATCGATGTGGTCAAGGTCTTCGATCTGATCGAATCCCCCTACATCGAACGAGAGCTGATGCTGATCAAGGTTCGCGCGGTGGGCAAGGAGCGTGAAGAGGTGAAGCGGATGGCGGATATTTTCCGCGGACGCATCATCGATGTCACCGACAAGAGTTACACGATCGAGCTGACCGGCGACGGCAGCAAGCTCGATGCATTCATCGATGCGCTCGATGCGAGCATGATCATGGAGACGGTTCGTACCGGCGCCTCCGGGATCGCTCGCGGTGAGCGCGTTCTCAAAGCCTGAAAGGAAATCCAATGAAGGTGTTTTACGACAAAGACTGCGACATCAAGCTGATCAAGGGCAAGAAAGTCGCCATCATCGGCTACGGTTCGCAGGGTCACGCCCATGCCCAGAACCTGAACGATTCCGGTATCAAAGTGGTGGTTGGCGTTCGCAAGGGCGGCCCCTCCTGGGACAAGGTCAAGAAGGCGGGTCTCAAGGCCGAGGAAATCGCAGCAGCCGTCAAGGGCGCCGATTTCGTCATGATGCTGATGCCCGACGAGCATATCGCTGCCACCTACAAGAGCGAGATCGAGCCGAATATCAAGAAGGGCGCCACCCTGGCCTTCGCGCACGGGTTCAATGTGCACTACGGTCAGGTCGTGCCCCGCGACGATCTCGATGTGGTGATGGTTGCGCCCAAGGCGCCCGGCCATACCGTCCGCTCGACCTATGCTCAGGGCGGCGGAGTTCCGATGCTGGTGGCGATTCACCAGGATCGCAGCGGCGCGGCTCGCGATAACGCGCTGTCCTACGCCTGTGCAATCGGTGGTGGTCGCGCTGGCATCATCGAAACCAACTTCCGCGAAGAAACCGAGACCGATCTCTTCGGTGAGCAGACGGTGCTTTGCGGTGGAACGGTCGAGCTGATCAAGGCGGGTTTCGAGACCCTGGTCGAGGCCGGTTATGCCCCTGAGATGGCTTATTTCGAGTGTCTGCACGAACTCAAGCTGATTGTCGACCTCATCTATGAGGGCGGAATCGCCAATATGAATTACTCGATTTCGAACAACGCCGAATTCGGCGAATACGAAGTCGGCCCCCGGATGATCACCGCACAAACCAAGGCGGCGATGAAGGAAGTGCTCAACGACATCCAGACTGGCGAATATGCCAAGCGCTTCATCCTCGAAAATCGTGCCGGTGCACCGACGCTGCTGTCGCGTCGTCGTCTGACGTCCGAGCATCCGATTGAACAGGTCGGCGAGCAACTGCGCGCGATGATGCCCTGGATCAAAGCCAACAAGCTGGTCGATCGTTCGAAGAACTAAGCAGTCACTGGCAATCTGTCTGAATGCCGCGCAGCCTGATTGGCGTCGATCGGGCTGCGTAGCGGCGATATTCGGCGAGATTTGTGAGTCGGCTTGGGTGCCTGCGATGAGAGATGAAGTGATACCCTTCACCGATCATGGCTGAACCTCGTCGACGAAAATTCAAAAGCTTTCGCCCCTTGCGGCCGGTTCGGGCTTCATCGGTCGGCGTATCGTCTGCTGATGATGTCGATGCGCCGCCGGTACGGCCGCGCTCGAAGGGCGTCTACCTTCTGCCCAACGCGTTCACGACCGGCAACCTCTTTGCCGGGTTTTTTGCCATTGTCCAGGCAATGAATGGCCGTTTCGAGATCGCGGCGGTGGCGCTGTTTGTGGCGATGGTGCTCGATGGACTCGATGGTCGTGTCGCTCGCCTCACCAATACACAGAGTGCTTTTGGTGAGCAGTACGACTCGATGGCCGACATGGTGTCATTCGGTGCAGCGCCTGCTCTGGTGGTCTATGAATGGTCGCTGCGTGGCATGAGAAAGCTCGGCTGGCTGGCGGCCTTTGTCTATGTCGCTGGCGCGGCGCTGAGGCTGGCGAGATTCAACACCAACATCACGGTTGTTGATAAACGTTTTTTTCAGGGGATGCCGAGTCCCGCGGCGGCGGCGCTGGTAGCCGGCTTCGTCTGGATCGCCACCGATCTGCGTGAAACCCGCTGGATTGATTCCACCGGCGCGGACCTTCGTTGGCTGGCTTGGACCCTGACGCTCTATGCGGGTCTGACCATGTTCTCAAATGCGCCGTTCTACAGCTTCAAGGACATCAACCTCAAGCGCAGCGTTCCGTATGTCGCTGTGCCCTTGATCGTGCTGTGCTTCGTACTGATCTCCTACGATCCGCCGATCGTGCTTTTCTCCCTGTTTCTGGTCTATGCCGCCTCGGGTTATGTGTTGTGGCTCTGGCGGTTCTGGGTCGCACGCAAATCTGCGCCTTCGACGGGTCGCACCACGCCGAATTGACCATCTCGGTGCGCAGACGATAAAATCGTCGGTTAACCTGGATTGGCTTCTTCCTCAATGACGGCAACACGATGACCGCACCGGCGAATCCCGAGAAAGTCCGGCGAAAGCCACTGGTGCTTGGCAACTGGAAGATGAACGGAGACGTCGCAGCTTCAGAGCAGTTGCTGTCGGGGCTGCTGCGCGGCGATCGCGAGTTGCCCGATGCGCTCGCTGGCGTCGAGGCGGGTGTGTGCCCCCCATACCCCTACATCGGTCTGGCGGCCGCTCGGCTGGCCGGGAGTCGATTCGGCTGGGGTGCGCAGAATGTGGCTCACTTTGAAGATGGCGCCTACACAGGCGAAGTCTCGGCGACGATGCTGCGGGACCTGGCCTGCACCTGGGTTCTGGTCGGCCATTCCGAGCGGCGCGCCTTGTTTGATGAGACCGATGCGCAGCTCTCGGCGAAGGTCGAGTTCGCTCACAGAGCCGGACTGATTCCGGTCGTCTGTGTGGGAGAATCGCGGTCTGAGCGGGAGGCGCTGATGACCGAGCAGGTTCTTGCTGCTCAGATCGATGGCCTGTGCGCCGCGCTGACCTCGACGAATGAGCAATTCGTGATTGCCTATGAACCGGTGTGGGCGATTGGTACCGGCCTGACAGCCTCGCCCGAGCAAGCCCAGCAGGTGCATGCCTTCATTCGCTCACGCCTCGCTGCGGGCAGGGTGCCCGGTGCCGCGGGCGTTCGAATTCTTTATGGCGGCTCGGTTAAGCCCTCCAACGCGCAAGCATTGTTCGGTCAGCCTGATGTCGATGGCGGTCTTGTTGGCGGCGCATCACTGGTTGCCGAGGATTTTCTTTCGATCTGCCGCGCAGCGGCTCTCAGATCGATTCGTTAAGAGGTGTTCTGATGTCGATTCTATCCACCGTTGCGGTCGTGATTCAGGTTCTGAGCGCGATCGGGGTCATTGTTCTGGTTCTGCTTCAGCACGGCAAAGGCGCCGATATGGGCGCTGCTTTCGGCTCCGGGTCGTCAGGCAGTCTTTTCGGTGCGACCGGTTCGGCCAATTTTCTCAGTCGCCTGACCGCGGCGCTTGCGACCGTGTTTTTCGTGTCGACGCTGGCCCTTGCCTTCATCGCCAATACGCGGACGGCGGCACGTGAATCGGGGAGTGTCATGGACAAGGTGACCGTGCCGGTCAATGTTGCGCCGCCGTCAAATGTGACGCCTCAAGATGGCAAGACTGATGTGCCGGCGGCTGCGCCTCTTGTCCCCGGATCTGACGCACCGCAAAAATCTGGCGGGGCGGCCGATATTCCGAAGTAGAACACGGTAGAATCCTCAGGCTGAGCCGACGTGGTGAAATTGGTAGACACGCTATCTTGAGGGGGTAGTGGCGAAAGCTGTGCGAGTTCGAGTCTCGCCGTCGGCACCAAACGAAAGAATTCTGTTCGCATCAGGAAATCTCGTGAATCTAGAGCAATACCTGCCGGTCCTGTTGTTCATGCTTGTGGGCACGGTAATTGGTTTCGCGCCGATGACCATCGGCAAGATCCTCGGGCCGTCCAGGCCGGATGCTGAAAAGAACTCTCCTTATGAGTGCGGCTTCGAAGCCTTCGAAGACGCGAGAATGAAGTTCGACGTCCGGTACTATCTCGTCGCCATTCTGTTCATCATTTTCGATCTGGAGATTGCCTTTCTTTTCCCTTGGGCGGTGTCGCTCGATTCGATCGGATTCTTCGGGTTCATGGCGATGATGGTGTTTCTGACCATTCTGGTCGTCGGCTTTGTGTACGAGTGGATGAAGGGCGCGCTCGACTGGGAGTAGGCGTCATCCGGTCGGCCGGCTCCCGTATGAAGCCGTCCGCCGGCGTCTGTGCTGGTCAATAGTTTGATCAAGCGTTTTACCCTTTGCCCGCTGGCTGGGGGTTCACAACTGGCGCCTTAATAGGTGCAAGTGAGCATGCAATGAGCGTCGAAGGCATTCTCAACGAGGGGTTCGTCACGACGAACCTCGACAAACTGATCAACTGGACTCGCACGGGGTCGATGTGGCCAATGACCTTTGGTCTGGCGTGCTGTGCGGTCGAGATGATGCATGCCGGCGCTGCGCGCTACGACCTTGATCGCTTCGGCGTCATGTTTCGGCCGAGCCCCCGTCAGTCCGATGTGATGATCGTGGCCGGAACGCTGTGCAACAAGATGGCGCCTGCGCTTCGCAAGGTTTATGACCAGATGGCCGAGCCTCGCTGGGTGATTTCGATGGGGTCGTGCGCCAACGGCGGCGGCTACTATCACTATTCCTACTCTGTCGTCAGAGGCTGCGATCGGATTGTTCCGGTCGACATCTATGTTCCTGGCTGTCCGCCGACAGCCGAAGCGCTTCTCTACGGCATTCTGCAACTGCAGAACAAGATCCGTCAGACCAGCACGATCGCTCGCTGAAGACAGACCGATGGCGATGATCGAATCCCTGAAGGCCGACCTTGAGCGAGTGCTTGGGCAAGATGTGGTCGGTTTGACCGAGCGGTTTGGCGAGCTGACGCTGGTCGTCAAGGCCGGTCGATATGCGGAGGTGTGTCAGGCCTTGCGTGACGATGCCAGCCTGCGCTTCGATACGCTGATCGATCTGTGTGGACTCGACTATCGCGATTATGGCGATGGCGGACGCGATGGTCTTCGATTTGCAGCGGTCGTCCACATCCTGTCTGTCGAGCACAACCACAGGCTGCGCCTTCGAGCATTCTGCGAAGACGATGATTTCCCGATCCTGGCAACGGTGACCGGCGTTTGGCCTTCCGCCGGCTGGTTCGAGCGCGAAGCCTTCGATCTGTTCGGCATCGTTTTCGAAGGTCATCCCGACCTGCGTCGCATCCTGACCGATTACGGTTTCGTCGGACATCCTTTCCGCAAGGACTTCCCTGTCTCGGGTTATGTCGAAATGCGTTACGACCCTGAGCAGAAGCGGGTGATCTATCAGCCTGTGTCGATCGAGCCGCGAGAGATCGTGCCCCGTGTGATTCGCGAGGAGGGCTACGGCGTCGGGCGTTAAGCCCGAGTGTCTCGAACCATGGCAGAGATCAAGAACTACACCCTTAATTTTGGCCCTCAGCATCCTGCAGCGCACGGTGTGCTGCGGCTGGTGCTGGAGCTCGACGGCGAGGTGGTACAGCGCGCCGACCCGCATATCGGTCTGCTGCATCGGGCAACCGAAAAGCTGGCCGAGACCCGGACCTATCTTCAGAACCTGCCCTACATGGACAGGCTCGATTACGTCTCGATGATGTGCAACGAGCACAGCTATGTGATGGCAATCGAGAAGCTCACCGGCGTGCAGGTGCCGGTGCGGGCGCAGTACATCCGGGTCATGTTTGATGAGATCACCCGCATCCTCAACCATCTGATGTGGCTGGGTGCGCATGCGCTTGATGTGGGCGCCATGACGGTGTTTCTCTACGCCTTTCGCGAGCGTGAGGACCTGATGGACTGCTATGAGGCAGTCTCGGGTGCGCGCATGCACGCGGCCTACTATCGACCCGGGGGCGTCTATCGCGACCTTCCCGACCGGATGCCGCAGTACGTCGCGAGCAAGGTTCGCAATGCAAGCGGTGTGCGTGAGCTCAATGTCGATCGTCAGGGGTCCTTGCTCGATTTCATTCAGGCCTTCACTGAACGTTTCCCCGGCTATGTCGACGACTACGAGACCCTGCTGACCGACAACCGGATCTGGAAGCAGCGGCTTGTCGGTATTGGCGTGGTGTCGCCCGAGCGCGCCAAAGCGCTCGGCTTTACCGGACCGATGCTGCGAGGCTCCGGCGTCGAGTGGGATCTGCGCAGAAAGCAGCCCTATGAGGTCTACGACAAGCTCGACTTCGATATCCCGGTTGGTCGCAACGGCGACAGCTACGACCGCTACCTGGTTCGAATCGAAGAGATGCGTCAGAGCAATCGGATTGTTCGCCAGTGCGTCGAGTGGCTGAGAAACAATCCCGGGCCTGTCATCGTCGATGATCACAAAGTGGCGCCGCCGTCCCGCCTCGACATGAAGTCGAACATGGAAGAACTGATCCATCACTTCAAGCTTTTCACCGAAGGCATGCATGTGCCCGAAGGCGAGGCCTACAGCGCGGTCGAGCATCCGAAGGGCGAGTTCGGCATCTATCTGGTTTCCGATGGCGCCAACAAGCCTTATCGACTCAAGATTCGGGCGCCCGGTTTTCCGCACCTGCAGGCGCTCGACGAAATGGTTCGCGGTCACATGATTGCAGACGTGGTGACGCTGATCGGGTCCCAGGACATCGTCTTCGGGGAGATCGATCGATGAGCACCCTGCCGTCATCGCCAGACACCATGCCAACCGCTAACGCGCCGCTCCTGTCAGCGACTGCCTATGCCAAGATCGACCGCGAGTTGGCGAAGTTTCCCCCCGATCAGAAGCAGTCCGCTGTGATGGCCGCATTGGCGATCGCTCAGGATGAAATCGGCTGGGTCTCGCAGGCCGTCATCGACGATGTGGCAAGGGTGCTTGCCATGACCCCGATCGCGGTCTGGGAAGTGGCCTCGTTCTACAACATGTATGCCACGACCCAGCCCGGTGCTTTCAAGGTCGGCATTTGCACCTGTCTGCCCTGCGCACTGCGCGATGGCGAGAAAGCCGCTTCCTATCTGCAGGCCAAGCTCGGGATCGGTTTTGGTGAAACCACGCCTGACGGCCGGATCACTCTGGTCGAGACCGAATGCCTGGGAGCCTGTGGCGATGCGCCGGTGCTGCTGGTGAACAATAAGCGGATGTGCAGTTTCATGAGCGTGCAAAAGCTTGACGCGCTGGTCGATGAACTCAAGAACACCTGAAGCCGAGGAATAAAACGTGGGAGCCGACGATATTCGCGAAGCGCTGACTGATGTCAGAGTCCAGGAGACCTGCTTCCATGATCGTCACATCACGCCGCAGATCTATGCCGGCCTGAAGTCAGCCGGCGACTGGTCGATCAAGGCCTATGAGGCGCGCGATGGCTACCAGGCCTTGCGTCGCATCCTCACCGAAGGCCTGACACCGGAACAGGTGATCGCCGAAGTCAAGTCATCAGGTCTGCGCGGTCGTGGCGGTGCGGGCTTTCCCACCGGTCTGAAGTGGAGCTTCATGCCGCGCCAGTTCCCAGGTCAGAAGTATCTGGTGTGCAATTCCGATGAAGGTGAGCCCGGTACTTTCAAAGACCGCGACATCCTTCGCTACAACCCGCATATCGTGATCGAAGGCATGGCAATTGCCGCCTACGCAATGGGCATCTCGGTGGGTTACAACTATATTCACGGCGAGATCTGGGACGCCTACGCACGCTTCGAAGAAGCGCTTGATCAGGCAAGGGCGGCTGGCTACCTCGGTGAGTCGATCATGGGGTCGACCTTCTCGTTTCAGCTGCACGCCTTCCACGGTTATGGCGCTTACATCTGCGGCGAAGAGACCGCGTTGCTCGAGTCGCTCGAAGGCAAGAAGGGCCAGCCGCGGTTCAAGCCACCGTTTCCGGCGAGCTTCGGCCTCTATGGCAAGCCAACCACGATCAACAATACCGAGACCTTCGCGGCAGTCCCCTGGATCATTCGCAATGGCGGCCAGAATTTCCTTGAGGTCGGCAAGCCCAATAACGGCGGCACCAAGATCTTCTCGGTCTCGGGCGATGTCGAGCGGCCCGGCAATTACGAAATTCCGCTTGGTACGCCCTTTGCCAAACTGCTCGAGCTGGCCGGTGGAATGCGTGGCGGTCACAAGCTCAAGATGGTGATTCCGGGCGGCTCATCGATGCCGGTGCTGCCTGCCGAAATCATGATGGCGACCGACATGGATTACGACTCGATCGCCAAGGCCGGGTCGATGCTCGGCTCGGGCGCGGTCATCGTCATGAACGAGACGCGCTGCGCGGTGAAGTCGCTGCTTCGGCTGTCCTACTTTTATTACGAGGAGTCCTGCGGCCAGTGCACGCCGTGTCGCGAGGGCACCGGCTGGCTGTGGCGCATCGTCGATCGCATCGAGCATGGCAAGGGCACGCATGACGATCTGAAGCGCCTCGGCGAGATCGCCGACAACATCGCCGGTCGCACCATCTGCGCGCTGGGCGATGCTGCCGCCATGCCGGTGAAGGCCTTCCTCAAACACTACTGGTCAGAGTTCGAGCATCACATCGAACACAAGCGTTGTGTGGTGCCGTCCTATGTCTGATCGGATTCTGCGCAATGGCCCGACGCCTGTGGGCGTCAACCTGGTGAACTTCTTCGGCAGCGAACATGGTTGAGATTGAAGTCGACGGCACGAAGGTCGAGGTGCTCGAGGGCAGCACGGTCATGCAGGCGACCAATCGTCTGGGCGTGTTCGTCCCGCACTTCTGCTATCACAAGAAACTCTCGATCGCAGCCAACTGCCGGATGTGTCTGGTCGAAGTCGAGAAGGCTCCCAAGCCTTTGCCGGCATGCGCCACCCCTGTGACCGCCGGCATGAAGGTCTGGACCCGCACCCCGAAAGCGATCAATGCCCAGAAGGGCGTGATGGAGTTTCTGCTGATCAACCATCCGCTCGATTGCCCGATCTGCGATCAGGGCGGCGAGTGTCAGTTGCAGGATCTGGCTGTTGGTTACGGTGCCTCGGGCTCGCGCTATACCGAAGAAAAGCGGGTGGTCTTTCACAAATCAGTCGGGCCGCTGATTGCCGCAGAAGAAATGTCGCGCTGCATTCATTGCACGCGGTGTGTGCGATTCGGCCAGGAAATCGCGGGTGTCATGGAGCTCGGCATGTCGGGCCGCGGCGAGCACTCCGAGATCCTCAGCTTTGTCGGTCGTGGCGTGAAGTCGGAGCTGTCGGGCAACATGATCGACGTCTGCCCGGTCGGTGCACTCACCAGCAAGCCCTTCCGTTACAGCGCCCGGACCTGGGAGCTCACGCGCCGCAAGTCGGTCTCTCCCCATGATTCGCTCGGCTCCAACCTGGTTGTCCAGGTCAAGCAGAACACCGTGATGCGGGTGCTGCCGCTTGAGAACGACGCGGTGAATGAATGCTGGCTCTCCGACCGTGATCGCTTTGCCTACGAAGGGCTGAATGCCGAAGACCGGCTGCTCAAGCCGATGCTCAGGCAGGACGGTCAGTGGCACGAGGTCGAATGGCCGGTGGCCCTCGACTATGCGGCCCATGCGCTGGGATCGGTGCGTGATGCGCACGGTGCCGCTGCAATCGGTGCGATCGGCTCGCCGCAGGCCACGGTTGAAGAACTGCATCTCATGGGTCGGCTGATGCGTGGCCTGGGCAGCCAGAACGTCGATTTCCGCCCGCGCGTGGCCGATTCGTCGCTGGCGCCCAGCCTGTCGGGCGCGCCCTGGCTCGGCATGCCGATCGAGGCGGTCAATGCGCTCGATCGGATCGTTCTGGTCGGCGCCTTCCTTCGCAAGGACCATCCGCTGCTTGCCTCGCGGGTTCGCGCTGCTGCCAAGCGTGGTGCCCGCATCGGGCTCGTGCATTCGGTCGACGATGATCTGCTGATGCCGCTTGCCTCCAGGGCGATCGTGGCCCCGTCAGATTGGCCGGCGGTTCTGGCTGGCGCACTGGTTGCGGCCCTGCGCTCGACCGACAAGCCTCTCCCGGCGGCCCTCGAGGGCGTCGAGCCTGACGCGGCCGCGACTGCCATGGCCGAGCTGCTATCTCAGGGCAAATCGAAAGCGGTCTTGCTTGGCAACGCGGTGTCCCAGCATCCTCAGGCCGCCCTGATTGCCGCGCTTGCGCAGGCACTCAGCGAGGCGACCGGTGCAACGCTTGGTTGGCTCGGCGAAGGCGCCAATGCTGTTGGCGGATACCTGGCCGGTGCGATTCCGGCTGCAGGGGGCCTCGATGCCGCCGGCATGGTAGCCACGTCACTGAAGGCCTATCTGCTGCTCGGCCTTGAGCCAAACCTCGACCATGGCAATCCTGGCGCAGCCATGTCTGCGATGGCTTCGGCGCAGACCGTGATCGCACTCACCGCTTACCGTTCGGCCGCCCTGCTCGAGACCGCCGATTGCCTGCTGCCGATCACCCCGTTCACCGAAACCTCCGGCACCTTCGTCAACTGTGCCGGCATGAGTCAGTCGTTCAACGGCGTCGTGCGTCCGGCCGGCGATGCCCGCCCGGGCTGGAAGGTCCTGCGCGTGCTGGGCAATCTGCTTGGCATGAGCGATTTCGATTACGACACTGCCGAGCAGGTGCGCGATGCCGCCTTGCCGGCCGACCTGTCGGCCAGACTGTCCAACCGGACGAATACGCCTGTGGCCCTGGCACCGGCCCATGCTGGCAAAGTCCTGCAGCGGATTGCCGACGTGCCGATCTATGCCGCCGATCCGATCGTGCGTCGCGCACCGAGCCTGCAGATGACGGCGGATGCGGCATCTCCGGTCGTCGGCATGAATGCGGCATTGCTCGCCGACATGCACCTGTCCGATGGTGACCTGGTGCGAGTCAGCCAGCAGACGGTTGCCGGCAACGCGGGTGAGGTTGTCCTGACGGCGAAACTCGATGCGGGCCTTGCCACTGGCGTCGTGCGCATTCCGGCCGCGCACCCGATGACGGCGGCCCTGGGCGCGATGATCGGCCCGGTCAGCGTGGAGCGCGTCTGATGGACTGGATTGATTCGCTGCAGGCAAACGGTCAGGCGCTGCTGGGAGGTGCCTGGCCGGTCGTCTGGACCCTGATCAAGATCATGGTGGTCGTGCTGCCGCTGCTGGGCTGCGTGGCCTATCTGACCTTCTGGGAACGCAAGCTGATCGGCTTCATCCAGTTGCGGATCGGCCCTAATCGAGTCGGCCCCGGCGGCTTTCTGCAACCGATTGCCGATGCGATCAAGCTGCTGTTCAAAGAAGTCATTACGCCGGCCCGAGCCAATCCCGGTCTTTACATTCTTGGTCCGGTCATGACCATCATGCCGGCGCTGGCTGCCTGGGTGGTCATTCCCTTCGGGCCCGACCGTGCGCTGGCCAATATCAACGCCGGGCTGCTGCTGTTGCTGGCAATTACCTCGCTCGAGGTTTATGGCGTGATCCTCGCCGGCTGGGCCTCAAACTCCAAATACGCCTTTCTGGGCGCGATGCGCGCGTCGGCTCAGATGGTCTCTTATGAGCTTGCCATCGGCTTTGCGCTGGTGGTCGTGCTGATGGTGTCGGGCAGCCTGAATCTGACCGACATCGTTGAAGGCCAGAACCGCGGGCGCTTCGCCGAGATGGGCCTCAATGTCCTGTCCTGGAACTGGCTGCCGCTGCTGCCGATCTTCGTGGTGTATTTCATTTCGGGTGTGGCCGAAACCAACCGGCATCCCTTCGACGTGGTCGAGGGCGAGTCCGAAATTGTGGCCGGCCACATGATCGAATACTCCGGCATGGGCTTTGCGGTGTTCTTTCTGGCCGAGTACGCCAACATGATCCTGATCTCGGCGCTGGCCGCGATCATGTTCCTGGGCGGATGGGCGCCGTTTTTCAGCCTTGGTATCGATCTCGGGCCGCAGTGGTTCTGGGACTGGTTCTGGCTGTTTCTCAAGACCTTCCTGATGGTCAGTGTCTTCATCTGGATCCGCGCCTCGTTTCCGCGCTATCGCTATGACCAGATCATGCGTCTGGGTTGGAAGATCTTCATTCCGGTCGCCCTGGTGTGGCTGGTCGTCATCGGCATCTGGATGCAGACGCCGTTCAACATCTGGAACTGACGAGAAGCAACAGTCGCCATGGAATCAATCAAGGACTTCGTCAAGAGCTTCATGCTCATCGAGCTTTTCAAAGGCCTGCGCCTGACAGGTTCGCAGGTCTTCGCGCGCAAGATCACGATCCAGTTCCAGGAAGAAAAGACGCCTTACTCGCCGCGATTTCGGGGCCTGCATGCGCTGCGCCGCTATCCGAACGGCGAAGAGCGCTGCATCGCCTGCAAGCTTTGCGAAGCGGTCTGCCCGGCGATGGCCATCACCATCGAATCCGAAGTGCGCCCGGAAGACGGCACGCGCCGCACCAAGCGTTACGACATCGACCTGACCAAGTGCATCTTCTGCGGCTTTTGCGAGGAGTCCTGCCCGGTCGATTCGATCGTCGAGACCCACATCCTCGAATACCACGGTGAAAAGCGCGGCGATCTCTATTTCACCAAGGAAATGCTGCTGGCAGTCGGCGATCATTACGAGCCGCAGGTGGCCGCTGCCCGCGACGCTGATGCCCGCTATCGCTGATGACTGCCGTCACCCACTCCTGCGTCTTCTGACGCCGACGACCGATTAACGACGGACACCGACGTGGATCCGAAAGCCTTTCTGTTCTATCTCTTTGCCACCATCACCGTCATTGCCGCGGTGCGGGTGGTCACCGCACGCAACCCGGTGCATTCCGCGCTCTTTCTCGTGCTGACCTTCTTTTCGGCTGCCGCGATCTGGCTGCTGCTCAGGGCCGAGTTCCTGGCGATCACACTTGTGCTTGTCTATATCGGCGCAGTGATGGTGCTATTCCTTTTCGTCGTGATGATGGTCGACATCAATGTCGACGAGATGCGCCAGGGCTTCTGGCGCAACATGCCGGTCGCCGCTTTCGTCGGCGCAGCCATCGTGCTCGAGTTGGCCGCGGTGCTGTGGCACCAGTTCAGCGGTGTTCGCGCGGCCGATGCGCCCCGTCTTCCGCCTGACTATGACAACACCAAGGCCCTGGGCAAACTGATCTACACCGAATATGTCTACGCCTTCGAGATTGCGGCGGTGATCCTGCTGGTGGCCATCGTTGCCGCCATTGCCCTGACGCTTCGCAAACGTACCGGCGTGAAGTCGCAAAATCCGTCCGAACAGGTCAAGGTCAAGGCCTCCGATCGGCTGCGGATCGTGCGCATGCCGTCGTCGACGCCTGCTGCGCCTGCGGAACCGACCAAGAACGAGTCATCGACATGACCATCTCCCTTGCTCATTACCTCGTGCTGGGCGCGATCCTGTTTGCGATCAGCGTGGTCGGCATTTTTCTCAACCGGCGCAACGTCATCATTCTGCTGATGGCCATCGAGCTGATGCTGCTCGCGGTCAATCTCAACTTCATCGCCTTCTCGCATTTTCTGGGCGATGCCGCCGGGCAGATCTTTGTCTTCTTCATCCTGACGGTGGCGGCCGCGGAATCCGCGATCGGCCTGGCCATTCTCGTGGTGCTGTTCCGAAATCTCGACACGGTCAATGTCGAGGATCTCGACACGCTCAAGGGTTGACCGGCATCTCGCCACAGACCACTCGCCAATGAAAACCGCCTATCTCCTTGTTCCTTTTGCGCCCCTGGTTGGCGCGATGATTGCGGGCTTTTTCGGCCGCACCATCGGTCGGACCGCCAGTCATGTCGTCACGATCCTGGGCGTGCTGATTTCCCTGCTGACCTCGCTGACCATCCTGCGCGACGTCCTGGCCGGTGAGTACTTCAATGGCACGCTCTATTCATGGGCGCTGGTTGACGGGGTGAAGTTCGAGATCGGTTTCCTGATCGACACGCTGACCGCAACGATGATGTGCGTTGTCACCTCGGTCTCGCTGATGGTGCATATCTACACCATCGGCTACATGAAGGATGACGACGGTTATCAGCGGTTTTTTGCCTATATCAGCCTCTTCACCTTCGCGATGCTGATGCTGGTGATGTCGAATAACTTCCTGCAGCTGTTTTTCGGCTGGGAAGCGGTGGGCCTGGTGTCGTATCTGCTGATTGGCTTCTGGCATAACCGGCCAACCGCGATCTACGCCAACCTCAAGGCCTTTCTGGTCAATCGCGTTGGCGACTTCGGTTTCGTGCTGGGCATCGGTCTGGTGCTCGCTCATTTCGGCAGCCTCGATTACTCCGAGGTCTTCCGGATGGCGCCCAGCCTGGCGGGGCAGGTCATCAATCCGCTGGGTCTTGGCGAGTGGTCAGTGATCACCGTGACCTGCATTTGTCTCTTCATCGGTGCAATGGGCAAGTCGGCGCAATTCCCGCTGCATGTCTGGCTGCCCGATTCAATGGAAGGCCCGACCCCGATCTCGGCGCTCATCCATGCAGCCACCATGGTGACCGCCGGCATCTTCATGGTGGCGCGCATGTCGCCGCTCTTCGAGCTGTCCGACACCGCGCTGTCGTTTGTCATGACCATCGGCGCAATCACCGCGCTCTTCATGGGCTTTCTGGGCGTCATCCAGAACGACATCAAGCGGGTGGTTGCCTACTCCACGCTGTCGCAGCTCGGCTACATGACCGTGGCCCTGGGTGCCTCGGCCTACAGCGTCGCGATCTTCCATCTGATGACGCATGCGTTTTTCAAAGCGCTGCTCTTCCTTGCCGCAGGTTCGGTGATCATCGGCATGCACCATAACCAGGACATCCGGAATATGGGTGGCTTGCGCAAATACATGCCGATCACCTGGATCACCTCGCTGCTCGGTTCGCTGGCCCTGATCGGAACACCTTTCTTTTCGGGCTTCTATTCCAAAGACATGATCATCGAGGCGGTCAAGGCCTCGACGCTGCCGGCTTCGGGCTTTGCCTATTTCGCGGTGCTGGCTGGCGTGTTCGTGACCGCCTTCTATTCATTCCGAATGTATTTCCTGGTCTTTCATGGCAAGGAGCGTTTCAGCACCGATGCGCATGCCGCGGCTCATGGGCACACCGACGGCCATGGCGACAGCCACGGTGATGGCCATGATGGCGGCCACCACGGTGGCCTGCCGCATGAAAGCCCCGCGGTGATCACCCTGCCGCTGGTGCTGCTGGCGATTCCATCGGTGCTGATCGGCATGTTCGCCATCGGCCCGATGCTCTTCAGTGATTTCTTCCAGACCTCGATTTCTGTCTTCGAGCCCCACAACGCGATGGCAGTCCTGAAAGAGGAATTCCACGGTCCGGTTGGCATGGTTGCACACGCGCTGACCACGATGCCTTTCTGGCTCGCGCTGGCAGGGGTGGTCGCGGCCTATTACTGCTACCTGGTCAACCCGGCGGTGCCGGCATGGTTCGGCAAGCGCTTTGGCAGCGTTTATCGGCTGCTCGACAACAAGTACTACCTCGACCGATTCAACGAAGTCTTCTTCGCCGGTGGTGCGCGCTCGGTGGGCTCGAGCCTCTGGAAGTTCGGTGATCAGGCGGTCATCGACGGTGTGGTGGTCAATGGCAGTGCGCGGGTTGTTGGCTGGTTCGCAGGCGCACTTCGCGGTCTGCAATCCGGTTTCCTCTACCACTATGCGATTGCGATGATCGTCGGTGTGGCGCTGTTTGTCTGGTGGTTCGTGCCGCTGCTCAAACGTTGAGATTCGGCCCAAGACAAGACTATGACCAACTCGATTTCCTTTCTCAGCGCAGCCATCTGGATTCCGATCCTGACCGGGCTGTTTCTGCTGTCCTTTGGCAACGACCGCAACCCCGGGATTGTTCGTGGGGTCTCGCTCGCAGGCGCCCTGGCCGGTCTGCTGGCAACCGTGCCGCTCTACACCCGCTTTGATACCGCAAGCGCCAAGATGCAGTTCGTCGAGCAGATGCCCTGGATCGAGCGGTTCGGCGTCAGCTACCACCTCGGTGTCGACGGCATTTCATTGTGGTTCGTGCTATTGACCGCGTTCATCACCGTGATCGTGGTGATTGCCGGATGGCGGGTGATCGAAGAACGCGTGGCCGGCTACATGGCGTCCTTCCTGATCCTGTCGGGCTTGATGATCGGTGTTTTCAGCGCGCTCGACGGCCTGCTTTTCTATGTGTTTTTTGAGGCAACGCTGATTCCGATGTACATCATCATCGGTATCTGGGGCGGGCCTAACCGGGTCTATGCCGCGTTCAAGTTCTTTCTCTACACCCTGCTTGGGTCGCTGCTGACGCTGGTCGCGATCATCTATCTCTATACCAAGTCGGGCAGCTTCTCGATTCTCGACTGGCATGCACTGCCGTTGTCGATGTCCGAGCAGATACCGATCTTCCTCGCCTTCCTGCTGGCCTTCGCGGTCAAGGTGCCGATGTGGCCGGTGCACACCTGGCTGCCGGATGCGCACGTCGAGGCACCCACCGGTGGTTCGGTGGTGCTGGCGGCGATCATGCTCAAGCTCGGCGCTTATGGCTTTCTGAGGCTGTCGCTGCCGATCGCCCCTGATGCGAGCCATCATTTTTCGGGTGTGATGATCACGCTGTCGCTGGTGGCGGTGGTCTACATCGGCCTTGTCGCGATGGTCCAGACCGACATGAAAAAGCTGGTGGCCTATTCATCAATCGCCCATATGGGCTTTGTGACCCTTGGCTTTTTCATCTTCAATCAGATGGGCATGCAAGGCGGTCTGGTCCAGATGATCTCGCACGGCTTCATCTCGGGCGCGATGTTCCTGTGCATCGGAGTGCTCTACGACCGCATGCATTCAAGACGCATTTCCGACTATGGCGGCGTGGTCAACACCATGCCCAAATTCGCCGCGCTCTTCATGTTCTTTGCGATGGCTAACAGTGGTCTGCCGGCCACGTCGGGTTTCGTCGGCGAATTCATGGTCATCCTGGGCGCGGTCCAGTTCAATTTCTGGGTCGGCCTGATTGCCGCCACCACGCTGATTCTGGGCGCCGCTTATTCGCTCTGGATGTACAAGCGTGTGGTGTTCGGTGCGATTGCCAATGACCAGGTCAGGGCGCTCAAGGATATCGACGCCCGCGAAATGTTGATGCTGTCAGTGCTGGCGATTGCGGTGCTCGTGATGGGCTTGTGGCCTCGTCCGGTGACCGATGTCTCCGAGGCTTCCGTGCGAGCACTGCTCCAGCATGTTGCCGTTTCCAAGGTCAAGTGAGATGCAGAACCTCAATATCAGTGCGGCACTGCCCGAGATTCTGCTGCTGATCGCAGCCTGTGCGGTATTGCTGGCTGACGTCCTCAAGCGTGGCGTCTGGGGGCTCGATATCGGTCGAACCGCGCTCATTGTGCTGATCCTGCCGGTGCTGGCGATCCTGGCGCAATTCGGGCAACCCGCGCAGCACGCCCTGAATGGCATGTATGTTGCCGACGCGATGGGGCATGTCCTCAAGCTCGCCGCTTGCGCTGCCACGGCCATGGCGCTGGTCTATGCACGGTCTTATGCGACAGACCGGGGCATGCACCGGGGCGAGCTTTATGCGCTGGCGCTTTTTGCGCTGCTCGGGCAGATGATCATGATCTCGGCAGGCAATCTGCTGATCGTCTACCTCGGGCTTGAGCTGATGTCGCTGTCGCTCTATGCGATGGCTGCGATGCGCCGCGACCATCCGATCTCGACCGAGGCCGCGATCAAGTACTTCGTGCTCGGCGCACTTGCATCCGGCTTTCTGCTCTACGGCATGTCGATGATCTACGGCGGCACCGGCACGCTCGACCTGGCCAAGATTTCGCATTCAATGGGCGGCCTTGCACCGGCCAGCGCCAAGGTGCTGATCTTCGGTGTGGTCTTTCTCGTTGCCGGCCTGGCGTTCAAGTTCGGCGCGGTGCCGTTTCATATGTGGGTGCCTGATGTCTACCAGGGCACCCCGACGGTGACCACCTTGCTGATTGCCTCGGGCCCCAAGCTCGCCACCTTCGCGGTCGCTTTCAGGATCCTGGCAGGTAGCCTGATCGGTGTTGCCAGCGACTGGCAGCAGATGCTGCTGGTGCTGTCGGTGCTGTCGATGGTGCTTGGCAATCTGGTTGCAATTGCACAGACCAACCTCAAGCGCATGCTTGCCTACTCGGCGATTGCGCAGATCGGCTTTGTGCTGCTGGGCATGCTCTCGGGCATTGTGGGTGGCAGCACCAATGGTGCGGCCGATGCCTGGAGCGCATCGATGTTCTATCTGGTCGCCTATGTGTTGACGACGCTGGGCACCTTCGGCGTGATGATGCTGATGTCGCGCGATGGGCATGAGGCCGACGATATCGCCGACCTCAAGGGGCTGGGTCGTCGCAACCCGGCGCTCGCCTTCGTCATGCTGATATTGATGTTCTCGCTGGCAGGCATCCCTCCTACCATCGGCTTTTACGCCAAGCTCTCGGTGCTCAAAGCGGTGATCGATGCCGGTATGGTCTGGCTCGCGGTGCTGGCAGTGCTGATGTCACTGGTCGGTGCCTTCTACTATCTGCGCATCGTGAAGACGGTCTATTTCGATGAGCCGGTGGATACGCATGCCCTTCGCCCCTTGCCGGGTGCTCAAGCCCTGCTCGCAGTCAATGGCGCCCTGGTGCTGCTGCTCGGGCTGGTGCCTGGCCCGCTGATGAGTCTGTGCGCCGATGCGGTCAAGCAGGCCTTCGGGGGCTGAGCGCGGCGTGTCGGTCTTGCGGCCGCTTTCATCCGGCAGCCTGTCGCGATGAGC
The DNA here is from genome assembly GCA_026399875.1 of Burkholderiales bacterium. Taxonomy (GTDB): domain Bacteria; phylum Pseudomonadota; class Gammaproteobacteria; order Burkholderiales; family Burkholderiaceae_E; genus UBA4615. The sequence goes on from JAPLQF010000019.1 coordinate 197,095, forward strand.
AAAGATCTTCAGGAAACCACGGTCGAGTCGGAGCTGGTCTATCAGGGGCTTTTCCTGAAGGTTCGGCGCGATAAGGCGCTGCTGCCCGATGGATCGATCCACGGCCGCGAATGGGTGGTTCATCCGGGCGCATCAGCCATCCTTGCGCTGGCCGACGATGGTCGCGTGCTGATTGAACGGCAGTTTCGCTATGCGATGCAGCAGGTCTATGTCGAGATTCCGGCGGGCAAGATCGATCCGGGTGAGACGCCCCTGCAGACCGCCCGACGCGAGCTGCTCGAAGAGACCGGCTACACCGCGAAGCAGTGGGCATTGCTCACGCGCATTCACCCGGCGATTGGGTTTACCAACGAGATCATCGACATCTTCGTTGCGCGCGAGTTGGGTGCGCGTGAGACACGCAAGCTCGATCATGGCGAGTTGCTTGAGATCGACTGGGTCAGTGTCGGCTGGCTGGTCGATGAGCTCAGGGCAGGGCGCCTGCCCGATGTGAAGACCCAGATCTCGGTGATGCATCTGCAGCGCATGGTCGACGGCGACTGGCCCTGGCCGGCCTTCGACCTGGTCTGAGCGCCACGGCTCAGGCAGGCGGGGTTCTCAGCTGAGGTCGGGACAAGGTACAGTAGCGGGCTGGCAAGGCGCCGGAGGGCTGGCAGAGCGGTTTAATGCGGCAGTCTTGAAAACTGTTGTGGGTGAGAGCCCACCGGGGGTTCGAATCCCTCGCCCTCCGCCATGAATGTCTGAAAATTTTCCGCATGTGAGAGTCCGCGAATGGGCTCGGTCAGCGAGTGCAAGGCTCGTTGGTTTCGCGAGGCGGGAAAAAATTCCTTTTTTGATGAAGAGCCGAAGGGCGATAGGCGAGTTCGATCAGGGTGAGATCGAGGCGTTCGCGATCGGCTATTGGGGATTCGAGCGAAAGTGCATTCGCGATAATTAGAGTAATCGGGAATGCACTTTGGTCTCTAGATGGTTTGATGCGGACGCGATCGTCGAAAGGGCAGGAGCGTCTTTGCGAACAGCGCCAACGTGCTTGTCAGACAACATCCACCAACTGAGGGGGAGCTCTCAAATTATTGCTGGTACCAAAAGTGCTAGGCAGATCAGGGCTACGCTTCGCTCGGCAGGGGGCACGTGACCTTGGTTTCGTCGACGCCGCCGCTCACTTGTCCTCTGCGTGGGCAATAGATGCGACAGATGCATCCTCTTATGTGACAATTCCTCTATCTGCTCGCTCTGAGAGGCTCCCATGTCCGAACGCATCAACGCTCGTCTGTCGCAACCCTTGGCTGAATTCGTGGATCGAATGGTCGGCGAAGCGGGGCTTTACGAAACCCCCAGCGAGTACGTCCGCGACCTGATCCGCCGCGACATGGAACGGCGTGGCGGCCAGTTTGTGCATGACGCCATACTCGCCGGGTACCGAGACGTGGCGGCAGGCCGCGTCTTTGCCTCCAGCGGTGACTTCAGAGCCGACATGGCGGTGCTTGACGGCAAAGAAGCCGATGGCTGGAAATGACGTCTCATTAACCGCGGTGTTTCTGCTGACCCGGAATGCGGCGCTGGATTTGCGCCACATCCACGCGCGGTCGCGCCGTGAATGGAGCGAAGACATTGCCGACCAATACCTCGCCGATCTGTACGCGGCGATGGGCGTTGCTGCCGCCAACCCGGAAAAGGGCCGCTTGCGGCAACACCGTTCGGCTCCGTTTCTGATGGTTCCGGCGCGACAGCACTTCGTGATCTACGACCTGGTGCCGCAAGGCATCGCTGTGCTCACAGTTCAGCATCAGGTCCGCGACGTCGAATCCCTGATAGCAGAACTGACCTCGGCCTTTCACGCCGAAGTCAAGAGACTGAAGAGCCAAGCCTGATTGCACCTGCACAAGCTCGCAGACGTGACCGCCGAGCGTTTGCGAGAGTGTGTCGAACTGATCTAGCGACCGAAGTTTGAGTTCGATATTGTCGACATCTAAGGCGCGGACGTCGGCCAAAGTGCAATACGGAAGCTATCGCCGACGGTCCTTAGACGGTTAGCGAACCATTCGGCAGGGCGCCCGCAGGGGCCAAAACACCCAGCATTTACCCTGCTTCAGGCAAGTTCAGCTGCGCCGGCCTTCTGCCTTCGTTGCCAGGTCTGACCGAACTCCCGGGTGCTTGCGTAGACCTGAGGAAGGGGACGACCCTGAGGTAGCGTCATCCAGATGCGCAGTAGCAAGCGGCGTCGATCGACCTCGGGGAAATCCTGATATTCGGTGCGCGAGTGCAAAATCGAAAAATTGCTGGCGAACTGCATATCCCCAGGCTGCATGTCGAAGGATAGATGCCATGCCGGATCGGCGCAGATTTCGTCGATCAGATCGAGCACCTCCAATTGCTGAGGCGTCAGTCGCGGCACCTCAGGGAAGCGTTGCGCGGTTTCGATATAGCGGCGCTTGTGCAGCGCGTTCAGGCGCCCGGCATACCAGGTGAGGATCGGAACGCTCTGGATCTTCAGGTCGGCGGGGTTCTGGGCACGCGAATCAAAGTGAAAAGGCTCCTGGGCGACACGTGCGAGGTCCGGGCGCCGGCGCAGCATCTCGTTGAACAATGCGCCGACGCTCATCAGTTTGCTGGTCCCGCCGCTCTGCGCAGCGCGAATACACAGCAGCATGAACGCATCACCGCCGTCGTTATGGAACTGCAGTTCGTTGTTGGTCTCAAAGCCGCGGGTACTGTCGCTGCCCTGCACGCTCTTGCCGGTATCAGTGACCTGATGCATCAGGTTACCGGCCTTGTCCTGGCCTTCCGCGAGACCGATCTGACTGGCAATGCCCCAGAACAGGGTTCGCGACTGATCAATTGTGTAGCGCTCAATTGGAAGGCCCCGGATCAGCGCGAATCCGCGTCCGGTCTCTATTTCCTCCCGAACCTTGTGAAGGCGCGGTGCCAGAGTCGGCAGGCGAAAGTCGGTGGCCGTGATGTCGAACAGGGCCTTTTTTGATGCCGTAACCTGGGTCAGGGCCTGGTCAATCTCGGCGATATCGCTGCTCGAAAGCTGCACAATCCAGTCCTGACGCTGCCGCATCTGCTGACCGTTCCACACGCCGGGGCCGCTCACAGGGTGATCGAGAAAAGTGTCCATCGACATGTCTCCGGTTGTCTTTACGTGCCAGGGGTCAGTTTCAAATCGCGGGCGGTTCGAAGTGCCTCCGCCGTGTCTGCCTTCAGGCGCCCGGCAAGCTCCTCGGGCGTACTCCACGAAAGTTCCGATCCGATCGCCCGTTGGCGTTCAACAAACTCGGGCTGCGTCAGAACTCGTTTTGCTGCGTCGGACAACTGGCGCACGATTGGCGGTGGCAGACCCGCTGGTCCGTGAAGCGCATACCAGCTGTCGACGCGAAAGGTGGATTCGCCCGATTCGATGAAAGTACTGACATTAGGCAAGGCCCCCACTCGGCGCTCGGCGCTGACACCAATCGGCTTGAGCCTGCCACTCTGGATCTGCGGCAGCATCACCGGAGTCAGGGCCACCGCCAGATCGATCTGCCCTGAGATTGCATCATTCATCGCTGCGGCGCCGCCCTTGTAGGGCACGTGCAAGATGTCGACACCCGACTGGGCATTGAGGAGCTTGACGATGTATTCAAGCGAGGCGCTGCCAATGGTGATTCGCCCCGGGCGAGCACGAGCGGCGCTCAGCAATTCACGCACGGTCGAGAACGGGGCGCTCGGATTGGCGCAGACAACAAAGGCCATCTGGTTGATCAGCGTGATGGGCGCCAGGGTCTTCTGAGGATCGAAGGCCGGAACCGGGCCTGTGGCGAAGTTCGTGGCCAAGCCAGATGTGCTCAGCAACAGAGTGTAGCCGTCGGGGGGCGAGCGCATCGCGGCTTCGGTGCCGATATTAGTTGCCGCACCGGGGCGATTGTCGACAACAAACGGCTGGCCGAGTTCACGAGTCATGTGCTCGGCAAACGCGCGTGCCACCAGATCGGTGGTTCCACCCGGCGGGTAGGGCACGATCAGTTTGATCGGGCGGGCTGGATAGGCTTGTGCGCGCAATGGCTTGGCCATGCTCAAGCCCCAGGCAGCGACGGCCGATCCAAGCACGCTGCGGCGCTTGATCATCGATGGTGTTCGTTTCATGCGAAGTCTCCTTGGTATTGAGAATACGTCGGAAGGCGAGCCGGCAACAACGTCTATACCGGGCTAGCAAAGTCTTGGACGAAGCAAATGGCAAGCCAGCACCTGGTCGGGCCCGAGAGGCTGTCAAGTCGGCATCGCTCGGTCGAGGTGCTGCACGCGCAGGGCTCCGCACTCGAATGACCTGGCGAGACTGACAGAGGAGTGGCCGGGCTGGCGTCCCAACCTCGATTGGTGTCGAATGTCGACATTCGACACCAACGGTGATAACGTGAATTTGAGACGGCGAACGCAGCCTGCGGGGCGCCCATCCTGGAGAGTCCTGTGCGCCCCGGTCCAGTCGTGATTGCCACTGAGTTGCACCGCACGCTGCCCTCGCAGGTCGCCGACTGGATCGCGACTGGCATCGTCGAGGAGCGCTTTGCACCGGGCGAGCGGCTCAACGAGAAGGTGCTCGCCGAGATGCTCGGTATCAGCCGCTCGCCGCTGCGCGAAGCGCTGCGGATGCTTGCGACGCGAGGCATGGTCACGATCACGCCGCAGCGCGGCGCGCGCGTCACGCTGCTATCGGGCGACGAGGTGGTCCAGCTGTTCGACATCCGCGCCGTGCTGGTCGGCCTTGCCGCCAGAGAGGTCGCCGCACGGTGTAAGGGCACGCTGCCTGCCTCGCTTGCCGGGGCTCTCGCCGCGCTCGAGGCATCGGTCGCCGACCCGGACGAATATGCGCGTGCGAGCGCGGCCACGGCGCTCGAGATCGCGCAGGCATCGGGCAACCCCCGGCTCGCCGAGATGATCGGCTCTTTCGCGCTCGCGATTGGACGCTATGCCCGGCTCGGCCTTGCGACGCAGGCGCGGCGCAACCGTTCGCTGCGCACCTGGCGTGCGCTCTTCGCGGCCTTCGTCGAAGGGGACGCCGACACTGCGGAGGTGATTCAGCGGCAGCTGGCAGCCGAAAACCGCGACGCGGCGCTGCAGGCAGTCGCAGCACGAGATGCTGAGACTGGCAGGACACCCGACGAGTCGCGCCGTCGGGCGTGAGGCGAACGCGCTCGCATCGATAACGAAGATTGGAGACCCAATGAACACCACTAACTCCCCCCCAACTTACGACCATCCCTCCGCCTGGCACGGGCCGGACATGGCGGTCCGTGACGATTGGATCGTGCGCCTCGATGACGAGGACCTCGCCGAGATCGACTCGGCGCTGTCCTCGGCCAAGGCGGCCGGCATCGGCGTTCCGGCGCTCGGTCGCGAGGACTTCCACGTACCTCGGGTAGCCCGCAAGATGGCGGCAATTCTTGAGGCGCTAGAGGACGGCCGCGGTTTCGCGTTGCTGCGTGGCCTGCCGATGCACCGCTATACCCGGGCCGACGCAGCTCTCGTCTACTGGGGCTTGGGCGCGCAGCTCGGGCCCGCGTTCGCGCAAAACGCGCAGGGCGAGATGCTCGGCCACGTGCGAGACCTTGGCGTCGACTGGAAGACCGACGTGCGAGTTCGTGGCTACCAGACTCATGCGCACCTGCCGTTCCACAACGACTCGACTGATGTCGTCGGGCTCCTGTGTTTGCAGTAGTCGAAGTCCGGCGGTACGTCACGCATTGTCAGTTCGACCGCCGTGCACAACGCGTTCGTCGAGCGACGGCCCGACCTCTGGGCGGTGATGAACGAGCCGTTTTGTGTCGACCGCCGCGGTGAGGAAAGCGCGGGCCAGAAGCCCTGGTACACGACGCCATGCTTTACGCGCTTTGAGGGCCGCCTCTACGTGCGCTACAACCGCACGTTCATCGAGAGCGCTCAGCGCTTAACCGAGGTACCGAGGCTGAGCGATGCCCAGCGGGAGGCGCTCGACCTGATGGACTCACTGTGCAACGATCCGGCGTTTTACCTCGACATGCAGTTCGAGCCGGGTGACATGCAGTTCCTGTGCAACTACACCGTGCTGCATTCCCGCGCCGATTACGAGGACTGGCCGGAGCCCGACCGCAAGCGTCATCTGCTGCGCCTGTGGCTGCGCACCCCGGGCTTCGCGCGGCTGCCGCCAGCGTTCGCCGACCGCAACGAAGACATGATCGCGTGGCAGCGCACGCCGCGCGCGCCGGTCTTCGGGCTATCCGAGATCGTCGCCGAACTGGCTCACTGAACACGCCGTCGCGGGCCGCGAAGACGGCTCGGCGGCACCGAATCAAACGGAGGAGACAATAATGGTGAGAGCAAGCATGCGCGCGCTGGGTGCGAAATGGATAATGGCAGTCGCTGCAGCCGGTGCGACGCTCGCGGCGCCCGGCGCAGGGGCACAGGAGGCGCCATATCCAAATCGCCCGATCCGGATGGTCGTGCCGTTCGCGCCCGGTGGCGAGACCGATATCTTCTGCCGCGCGATTGCGCCGCGGCTAGGCGAGGTACTGGGCCAGACGATCGTCGTCGACAACCGGGCGGGTGCGACCGGCATCGTCGGCACAGATTCTGTCGCGAAGGCCAAACCGGATGGCTACACGCTGATCTTCGGCACCGCGGCCACGCACGCACTGAACATGTCGGTGTTCAAGAGCCTGCCGTATCACCCCGTAAAGGACTTCGCGCCGATCGCGTTCATCGGCACGGTGCCGATTGTGCTGTTTGCGCACCCGTCGATGCCCGACAATCTGAAGGACTTCGTTGCGCTCCTCAAGGCCAACCCCGACAAGTATTCGTATGGCGCGGCCGGCAGCAGCACAAGCCATCTCGGCGTCGAGCTGTTCAAGAACGCCGCCGGCTTCTCCGCAGTCCACGTGCCCTACAAGGGCACCGGACCGGCGCTGCAAGACACGGTGGCCGGCCAGGTCCAGTTCATGGGCGGCTCGATCGGCGTCGGCCTGCCGATGGTGCAGGCCGGCAGGCTGCGCGCGCTCGGCGTAATGGGTGCTGCGCGGATGAGCTCGGCACCCAACGTGCCCACCTTCGCCGAGGCGGGTGTGCCGGGGCTGGAGGTCGGCACATGGAACGTCGTGATGGCGCCGCTTGGCACGCCGGTGCCGATCGTTGACCGGCTCAACGCTGCGATCAACCAGGTGCTTCGCGAGCCGGCGATCCGCGCGAAGCTCGACGCCCTCGGCATCACACCGGTCGACGACTCCACGCCCGCGAGCACAGCGCAGCGCGTCGACAGCGAGATCGTTCGCTGGGCGAAGGCCTTCAAGCTGTCCGGCGCCACACCCGAATAACCCGACGACCCCGATCCCCTGCGAGAACCCACGATGACGACCGCAACCGCCCACCCCAGCACAGAGACATCCGCCACGATCGCCGCCGACCTGCCCGTGTTCGACACGCCTCAGGCCTGGTATGGCCCGGACATGGCGCGGCGCGACGACTGGATCCACGTGTTCACGCCCGCCGAGATCGACGAGATCGACCGCGCGGTGCGGCACGCCGATTCGACCGGCCTCGACATCGTTGACATCGGCCGCGAGCACTTCCCGCTTGACGCGCTTCGCGAGCGAATGGCAAACGTGCGCCGCGAGGTGCTGCACGGTCGCGGCTTTTTCCTGATGCGCGGCATCCCCGTGGAGCGCTACACGATGCGTGAGTCTGCGATTGCGTACTGGGGGCTCGGGCGCTGGATGGGCGAGCCGGTGTCGCAAAACGGCAAGGGCCACGTGCTGGGCCACGTAACCAACCTCGGGCTCGACTATGCCGACCCTGAGGTGCGCGGCTACCAGACTAGCGCCCGGCTCAATTACCACGCCGACTCGTCGGACGTCGTGTCGTTGCTGTGCCTTCGCTCGAGCCGCAGCGGTGGCCTATCGTCAATCGTCAGCTCAACGACGATCTGGAACGAGCTGGTGCGCCGGCGTCCGGATCACGCGCGCGCACTGACCGCGCCCTTGTACTACACGCGCTGGGGTGAGGTTCCGGCTGGGCGTCGACCGTGGGCCGAGATCGCCGCATTCACGCCGTGGCAGGATCGGATGATTGCGACCTACGTGCGCAGCGCGATCGAGAAGTCTCAGCTGATGTCCGAGGTACCCCGGCTGTCGTCGTTTCAGCTCGAGGCGATGGACCACCTCGACGCGCTCGCCGCCGACCCGGCACTGCACCTGGACATGGAATTTTCGCCCGGCGACGTCCAGGTACTGTGCAACCACTCGATCTTGCACTCGCGTACCGCCTACGAGGACTGGCCAGAGCCGCACCGCCGTCGTCATCTGCTGCGCCTGTGGCTGGCATGTGAGGACGGGCCGGCGCTGCCGCCGTTCATGACCGGCGAGTTTCAGCGGGCGACGGCGAACGGCCGCCCCGACGGCATCCGCGTGCCGGGTGTGCCGCTCGTCGCACCGCTCGAGGCGCAGTGATGCGCGCGCCCCTGATGAGAGTGCTGCGCCTGGTCGCCGCAGCGTGCGCGTTTGGTGTCACTGCATCTGCGCATGCGCAGACGTTCCCGTCGAAACCGATCAAGGTGGTCGTCCCCTATCCGGTCGGCGGCGCGGTCGACGTGATGACCCGCCTGATCACCATGCACATGCAACAGACGCTCGGTCAGCCAGTCATCGTAGAGAACCGGCCCGGCGCCAATGCCAACATCGGACCCGACGTGGTCTCGAAGGCAGCGCCCGATGGCTATACGGTACTGGCCACAGCAACCTACCTGATCGCGAATCCGCTGGTCGAGACCGGCCTGCGATGGACGCCTAAGGAGCTGGTTCCGGTTGCGCGCTTTACGGTTGCTCCGAACGTGGTGGTCGTGCCGGGCGGGTCGCCGTCGAACAACGTGCAGGCGCTGGTCGGCGCGGCGAAAGCGAGGCCTGGCGAGCTGAACTACGGCGAGGCAGGGCCGGGAGCGCCACAGACGATGGCGATCGAGATGCTGAAGAAAGTGGCCGGCATCGATATGCAGAGCGTGATGTACAAGGGCAGCCCGCCGGTGATCACCGACCTGATCAACGAGACGTTGTCGATGTCGGTGCTGCCTCTGAACGTCGCGATGGGCGCGATCTCCGGTGGCCGTATCAAAGCCCTTGCAAGCACCAGCAATCGCCGCTCGTCGTTGATTCCGGACGTCCCGACGATGGCCGAGGCCGGCTACCCCGAGGTCACCGTGATCAGCTGGTATGGCCTGCACGTGCCGGCAGGCACCGCGCCGGATGTGATTGCAAAGTTATCCGCTGCAGTGCGCGCGGCGGCCGCCGCCGAGGAGGTTCGCACGCGCACGGCCGGCGTCGGCGGTGAGATTGCTTTCCTCGACACTGTTGCCTTCGACGCGTTTCTGCGCGAGGACGAGGTGCGATGGCAGAAGTTCGTGGGGGCGCTGAAGGCGCGCTGACGGGGTCGCCGGGACTCCAGCCAAAGTGCGTTCCCGATAACAAGAGTAATCGGGAATGCAGTTTGGTCTTGAGACGTTTCGATACGGACTTGATCATCGAAAGGGCCGTGTAGAGCAGGTCCTTGATGACGCATTTCTTCGTTGGTTCAGACGTGTTCTTTCCCTTCATCACGAGGCGATGCTTCCGACACCCGAAGCTCACTGTCCGGAACAACTTGATCCCGGTGTGTGCGCAGTTTGAAGCGCGCATTGATGCGATAGATTGTCCGCGTCCCGCCGCGGGCAGTCAGCTCTTCGTCGATGTCGAACAGCTCTGTCGCCTGAAGGAGCTTTTTGAGCGTGCGGTGGCCGTAACGTTCAGCCATGCACTTCAGTTCGTCGGGCTCCTCCCGCCACACGATCTGCCCTGCCGTCGCCAGGACCGTCCAACCGTCGCTCCGGTTCGACCTTGATGTCAGCTCACCCATGAGGAGCACAAGTCGACTTTGCCTCAGCCACTGCAATTCGAACTGGCGGTCACCTTCAGGCGACGCGATGAACTCCGCATGCGCCTTTGCTGCGTCCTGGAGCGACTTTGTGAAGCCCAGCAAGCGATCGCGCAAGGGCAGGGCCCCTGCGCGCTGGTCGTCCAGGTAGGTCAAGGCCGACCAAGTGCTCTCCTCAGACGCCGGTGACCATCGCGGCAGGAAGTGGTGGATCAGATCGTTCCGCGCGTCCACGACAGCCTTCATCTCGGCCGTGTGCTGCTCGACGAACGCGCAATCTGTCTGAATGGTGAATCCGAACGAGAACCACGCCTCGCTGAGGCTCTCGGAGTCATCACGTTCCCCGGCATCGGCCAACACGTCGTCGGCAAACTGGCCTGCCAACTGTCCGAGAGTCTGCTTGTGAAACTTCGCTCGACGCTCCCCGAGGTTGGCCGGCGCCGAAGCGATGGTCCCTTCGAACCGCGCATTGCTCATCAGGTGCTTTAGCAAATGCTCGATTTGAACCGCCCCGGGTATCGCGGAGGCCCGTTGGGTTAAGTCAGGCCTCCACTGCGGTGGACTGACCGGAGAGTTGCCGGTAGTAGTTTGCCTCGGCCTCGGCCGGCGGGATATAGCCGACAGGCTCGAGCAGGCGATGGT
>JAPLQF010000030.1 GCA_026399875.1 Burkholderiales bacterium
TTCTACAACCGGAGTCGTCGCCACTCCGCCTTGCTCGGCAAGACCCCAGCATCAGCATTCGAGGCCTGGGTTCTCAAACAGCAGGGAAAAATGGCGGCTTAACCGCGCTGCGTCGGTATCCGATAAGCATGGGGAACCTCACATCATTCGAGCTCCGATGCGGGCGGTGAGCTCGCGCGGGGAAAGACGGCCAGACTTGGGACAGCAGGCGATTGCGCCAGCCGACGACGCGGGTCGGCCGAGCCGAGGCCATCGCCTCGAGACATTCGCGGACCACCTGGTCGATCGACAGCGTGTGCTTGAAGACGGCTGTGCCTCGGACCTCGGGGCCAGCAGCGTCGATGAACGGCGTCTCGACCGGTCCGGGACACAGCGCCGCGACATGCAGGCCGCGGTCGTGGTACTCGGCCCAGAGCGCTTCGGAGAAGGACAGCACGAAGGCCTTGGTCGCCCCGTAAACGCTCATGAAGGGAGCCGGCTGGAACGCGATCGTCGACGCGATGTTGAGGACGGTGCCCCGATGCAAGAGCAACGAGGGCACGAACAGGCGCGTCAACTCGGCCAGCGCCACCATGTTGACCTGGAGCTGCCCGCTCAGGTGCTCCAGGGCTTCGGATTCGAAGGGCCCGTGGTAGCCGAAGCCGGCGTTGTTCACCAGTGTGTCCACCTCAAGTCCGAGACGCGTCACGTCGTCGTACAGCCGCTGCGCGGCATCCGGCCTCGACAGGTCGCACGGCACCACGGTGGCGACACCGCCGGCACGCCGGATTGCCTGTGCCACCTCGTCCAGCCTCTCTGTCGACCTGGCCGCCAGCACCACATGTGTGCCGCGTGCGGCCATCGCACGGGCCAAGGCCTCGCCAATGCCGGACGAGGCGCCGGTGATGACGGCAATCCGCTGCGTCTTTCTCATGGTCATGTTTTCAAGCTCCCTGATTCGTGCGACGCCGGGTGGTGGATCGCGGTGGTGGATGGGTAAGGGGGCACATCGCTTCAGTAGCCGACACCACGCGCCATCATTGCGGCGAGCATCGGCAGCCCGACAAACAGGGCGAGTTGAAGGTGGATCCATCGACGAACCCGGGTGAGTTCGCCCGGCTGCGGCAGACGACCGTCAACCCTGGCGGCACGGCGCCAGCGCAGGTAGGTCAGCGTCGGGGACACTGAGATCAGGCCGATCGCAACGAACAGAACCATCTTGAGCCAGAAGACCGGGTTGCCAAGGTAGTAGTCAGCGCCGCGCAATCCCCATGCGACGCGGGCCGCTCCCACCGCCAGCGCGACGCCGGCGGCGATGCCGTAGGCGAGATCAACGCGGGCGACCAGCTCGATCCATCCGGCCGACGGACGCAGTCGGAGCAAGGCGAACTCGGCGAGCAGCGCACCGAAGACGGTCAGGATCGCGAGATGGTGAAGGGTCGCGAGGCTCAGATCGGTCACAAGGGACATGGGTCGACTCCGTGAAAACAGGTCAATGTGTGCGACGTACACATTAAGCGTATGCGAGAATGTATGCGTTGTCAACATACCGCTCGAGAGGCCCTTGAAACCATGAGCAAGCCCTATCACCACGGCAACCTGAAGGAGGCGCTGCTACAGGCCGCGCGGGCGCGTCTTGCCGAAAATGCGGAAGCCGATCTGAGTCTTCGCGACCTGGCCGCGCGCGTCGGCGTGAGCGTCAATGCCACCTACCGCCACTTCGCAAGCAAGGACGCGATGCTGATGGAGCTGGCGGCGGGCGGCTTCGATGCGCTGCGCGCCGACATGCTTGATGCAATGGCCGCAGCGGGAGCAGTGAGCGCGGTGAGCAGGCTGAATGCGGCCGGCGAGGCCTACGTTGCCTTCGCGAACCGGGAGCCGGCGCTCTTTCGTCTGATGTTCGGGCGCGGGGGACGCTTCAAGTCGGACGAACGCTTGAGCGAAGCAGCCCGCGCCGCGTTTTTGACCCTGGTCGAGGTCGTGGCAACCGTGCGCAATCAACCACCGGAGTCACCCGAGGTGTTCAAGGCAGCGATCGCCGCATGGTCGGTCGTGCACGGCTACGCCACGCTCGGGCTCGAGGGCTACCTGCAGGCGCTACCGGCCGCTCACCGTCCCAGCGCGCGCGAGGTGGTGGGCAGGCTCGACGTCAATGACGGCGAGTGACAGGTCGAGCGGCATCTCACGACAGCGGTGACTCGACCCGATGCCGCAGGATGCATTCTCATGCAAAGCCGGCAAGCCAATCAACATTCACAGACACCGATTTTGAAGATAAACTGCATCATATTTGATGCTGGAGCGGCGCATGAGAACCACTGTCACCATTGATGATGAGCTCTATCAGCGGGCATTGGATGTCGCCGATCCGGGAATGGACATGGGCGACCTGTTTCGTGAGGCGATGAAGGTCTTCATACGGGTGCAGGCCGGCAAACGCCTCGCCGCCCTCGGCGGCAAAGCCCCGGCCATGGCGGCCGTTCCTCGCCGCAAACCCGCTCAGCGACCCGGACGATGAGCCTGGTCCTCGCCGACACATCGGTCTGGATTGCGCATTTCCGCCGCGCCGACCCGCTGCTTCAATCACTGCTTGCGATGGATCGGATTATGTCTCACCCGCTTGTGTTGCTTGAAATCGCCTGCGGAACACCCCCAACGCCCCGCGAGCGCACGATCGCCGATCTGAAGCGCCTGCAAAATTCGGTCGTTGCGACGACAGACGAGACACTTGCCCTGATAGAGAGGCACAGACTGCACGACTCGGGCTGCGGCGCCATCGACATGGCCTTGCTCGCAGGCGTCCTTCTGACGCCGAACACATTACTCTGGACGCGCGACAAGCAGCTTGCTGCCCTGGCCAGGCGGCTGGGCATTGCGTTCAGCACCACAGCCACTCAGTCGTAGCGATAGCTCCAGATCACGTCGACCGCATTGGTCGTGCCACCGCTGGCGCGCACGCTGAATCGCTCGGTGAGCTCGTACTGCAGGCGCACCAGATTCTGCAGACCGCGCAGGCTTTGTTCGTAGCTCAGAAAGAGCCGGTCGGTGATCCGTTTGCCCAGGGTGACGATGCTGTCCTGCGCGGAGCTGGCCGCCGAACCGGCACTGCTGATGCTGCCACCCTGGCCGGTGCGAACCGACAGCACATCCAGTCCGAAGGCCCGGGCCAGGCTGGGCGAGCTGGCATTGGGATCACCCGATGCCAGCAGGACCGCCGCGGCGGTCTGCAGTGCTGATGACCCGGCACCGGCGCCGCGCGCATTGTCAGCACCGGTGCCCAGCACCAGCCAGGACAGTTTGTCTTCATAGGGGACGTCCGGGCGCGAGACCAGCTTGAGGTCGGGCGTACGGGCCGTGCCGGTGATCGCCACACCGGCCTCGACCGGCAGATAACGACGATAAGCCTCGATGTCGATCGCCGGATTGTCGACCGGGCCGCTGAACACCAGCGTGCCGCGCTCGATCTCGAGCCGCTGCCCGAAAGCGGTATAGGTGCCCTTGGCCACCCGGACGGTGCCGGTCAGGCGCGGCGCATCCGGCAGTCGCCCCCGCAGGCTGAGCTGCCCGGTGAGTCGGGCATCGACGCCTGAGCCCCAGACCTTGAAGCGGTCACCCAGATCAATCTGCAGATTGCTGACAATGCGAAAGCCCCGGGTATCCGCCGGGTCGCCTGCAGCGGCTGCCACGCGCGCGGCCGCTGCGGCTGCAGCCGGCGATGCCGCCTGAGACGATTTGCGCACCACGATCACGTCCTTCGCCAGATCCGATCCAGAGGGTGAGCTGATCTCGATGACGCCCTCGTCGGCACGCAGACTGCCTCGCAGATTGAGTCGACCGGTCTGCAGGGTGGCGGTGGCTTCGCCCGACAGCAAGAGGCGCTGCCCGGCACCAAGCGGAATCGGCATCTGATCGAGGACGACCACCGCTTCGCTGCGATCGTCGGCGCGCAGCGTGCCACTCATGCTCACCGAACCCTGCGGCCAGGTCGCCATCGGTCAGGCGCATGCCGAGCTCGCGCTGAATCGCCAGGAGCCGCGAGCCCTCGATGCGACCGCTGATGCGGGGCGTGCGCAGCGTGCCGGCGAGCGTCAGTGCTGCCTTCAGCGCACCATCGATTCGCCAGGCATCGCCGATCATGCCGCGGGTGAGGGCCAGGCTCGGCAGGTCGAGGTTGACCGTCCCGGTCAGGGGCACCGCCAGGTCGGGCAAAGCGCTGCCGGCAGGCCATTGCAGCGGTGCCGACGCCTCGCCACGGAGGCTGCCGATGGCGGTTCCGCGAACATCGGCAGTGGCGGTCAGTCGATCGCCGCCGGCAACGAACTTGAGATCGAACTGCTGCAGGCCGGCAGGCAAGCCCACGGCCGCCGCAGCGGGAGGAAGGCCGGCCACCGCGGCATCGGGGACATCGGTGGCGATCAGCAGATCGCCCGACTCTCGAAAGACCGCAAGCTGGCCCCGCACGCTGTTGACCTTGCCCGGCGTGCCGCCCAGATCGAAGTTCGCGCCCAGTCGCAAAGCCTTGTCGCCATCGAGCTGCAGGTAGCGCTCGGCGCCGATCGCCGACAACCAGCGGATCGGCAAGCCGTTCGCGCTGCCGCGCAACTGCAGGCGCTGATCCGCCCAGCGGGCCTCCTCGATGCGCAGCGCCGCGCCGCTTGTGCCATCAACCTGGAGCACCATACCGCCGATCGAGGCCAGCGTGCGGCCAAGCTCGAGCGCCGCCGGCGCGGTCAGTGTCACGGTCGGTGCGAGCTTCTGGTTCAGCTCGGTCAAGCGTCCGCGCCAGGCCTGATCGCTGCCGTTGCCGCTGCTGTGACCAAACCCGCCTTCGATGCGTGCTCGGGCATCGAGATGCCGTGCGCGCGAGGCGGCCTCGACCGACAACACATGGTTCATGGCGTCGCCGGCGAGCTCGACCTTCATCCGCTCGACCAATTCGCCGGCCACCACCAGACCCTCGGTCTTGAGATCGATGCGCAGGTCGCCGGCAGGCAGCTTCTGCGGGCCTGGCGGCAGGCCTGCGACGCCGATACGACCAAGCATCGCCAGCAGCACATCGAGCCTTGCCAGCTCGACATGGGCCACCGCCGAGCGGGCCTGTACGGTGTTCTCGAACTTGAGCTCAGTGCCGGTGAGCGTCAACGACATCCCCGGCGAAGCGAGACGATCGCGCAGTTGGCCCTCGATGCTCAGACGGCCACCAAGCCGCTTGTCGAGTTCGGCAAGCTGGCGGGCATCGAGCGACAGTTCGAGGTGGTCTGCAGGCGCACCGAGATTGCCCCGCGCGCTCAGTCGGGTCGAGCCGAGCTGCAGCGCGGCATTGACCTCGCTCAGCCGATCGGGCTCATACCGAGCCGACACCGCACCCGCCAGCGCAAGTCCATTGAAGCGGCTGTCGGACAGCGTCAGATCGACCAGCGCCGACAACTTGGGGCTGGCGACACCCGATGCCGCGAATCGGCCATTGATCAGGCCCTGCGGCAGATCGGCGAAGCGGGCCGGATCGAAGCGGGCAAGCGTGCCCTGCAGATCGAAGCGATAGGGCTCGGCAATGCCTGCCTTGCCGCTGAACTCGGCAGTGCCATCGCGTGCCTGCAGCTTGGCCTGAGCGATCGTCAGCACATCGCCATCGAGCCTTGCCTGGGTGGTCAGCGCAATGTCCTTATCGGCCAGCGCCAGATCGAAGGCCAGGCCCTTGCCGACCGGCTTGAGTGTCACCGACCCGCGCAGGGCGGTCTTGCGCAGCGTCGTCACCGCGCGGCTGAGATCGAGCGAATCGGTCGCAAGGCGCAGCGTGAAATCGGGCAGCTCAGATGACTGAGTCGATGACTGATCCGATGAGAGCCTCAGCGTGGCCTTACCGGCAAGGAGTCCGGGTGGGCCTTCGAGCCTGAGTGCATCGAAGCTCAGGCGATCATCTTTCAGAACCACGCGGCTTTCGAGCGATGCGATCGGCAAGCGCTGGCGGTCGAGTGGGCCGACTGCCTCGTTGACCAGATGCAGCATGCCGCTGAAATCGTCGGCGACATCGAGGGTGCCATGAAGGCTGGTGACCGGCAGACCCTTGCCAAAGCGGGCGAGGTCGAGGCGATCGACCTTCAGATTCGCCTTGCCCAGCCACTTCAGCGCCAGGGGCGACAGACTGGCCTGCGCTGTGAGCGAAGCCTCGCGCATCACCGTGCCGGCATCGACCGTCAAGGCCTGGAGATCACCGCCGAGTTTGGCGTTGACTGACAGGGGCTCATCGGTCACGACGGTCTCCAGCAGCGCGTGACCGGTGACCTTAAAGGGCCGCCTGTCGCCGACCGTGCCATCCACCGACAGCTTGCCGAAGTCGCCGCGCAATCCGAGGGTATCGATCGTCCAGACGCGACGGTTGTAGTGCACGCTCGCCGACAGGTCGCTGAGCCGCGTCGGCGCGCCTGCCGATCCAGCCGCAGAACCAGCCACCGCCGCCTGCCCCGGATCGCCCACGGTGCGCAGGACCAGCCGGGCAAGGCGTGCTTGCCGGATGTCGATCGCGATCGGCAGTCTGAGCGACTCGGGCAATGGCACATCAGCATCCGACGGCTTCGAGATCACCTCGACTTCGCCGATCGCAAGCTCGCGCACCACCACTGCCAGACGCAACAGCCCGAACCAGTCGAGTGACAGGCGTGCATCATCGACGGTCACGGTCATGTCGGCATCGGACCAGACGATGCGACGCATGCGCATTTCACCGAAGACCGAACCCTCGGGCGCCTCGATGTCGAGTCGCCCGCCCGAAAGGGCGACTGCCTGGTCGGCGATCAGACGTATCAGCTGACCGTTGCCTGCGTAATGCGTGAAAGCCCCCAGCGCGCCGGCCACGATTGCGGCCAACGCAAACAGCGCGGCACTGCTCCATCGCGACTTGCGTGCTGCGGCAACCGGTGCCGAACCGGGCGCGGGCCGGGACTTGTCACTGTCGTCAGATCGGGGGGTGATCGGATCGTCGTCCATCAGAACACCACTCCGATCGTCACATAAAAGCGCCACTGATTGAGCGTCGCGCCGCGGGCAAGGTCGATATTGAGCGGGCCGACCGGCGTGCGCCATCGCGCCCCCACCCCATAGCCGACATAGGGCCTCAGCGTATCGAGCGAATTGGTCGCCGTGCCAACGTCATAAAACACCGCAGCAGCCCAGTCACGACTGATCAGATGCTGATACTCGGTGCTCGCGGTCCAGAGGTAGCGCCCGCCCAGCGTCGCCTGGCCTTCGGTCACACCGATGCTCTGGTTGGTATAGCCGCGGATCGACTTGCTGCCGCCAGTGCGAAACAGGTTGGCCGAGGGAATGCCCTGGCTCGAGTCGGCCGCGACCAGTCCGAGTTCGCCGCGCAGCACCATGCGCCCGAACTGGTGCTTGCTTTCGTCTTCCAGCGGAATCAACCAGTAACCCGAGGTGTAGACCCGCGCAAAACTCTGGGTCGAGCCGACCGCTTGCGAAGCGGCCGAAGTCTGCAGCGTGACGACGTAACCGCTGTTGGGCGCCAGCGGCGAATCGAGGCTGCGACGGGTCCAGGCCCAACCGAAGACGGTTGCCGCATTGATGTAATTGCGCTCGTCGTTGACGCCATAGACCACATTCTGCTGTTCGTGCTGATACTGCATCGAGTAGGTGAATTCGTTGTCGCCCACACGATGCGCCCGGGCCAGCACCAGCGACGCGGCGTCGACCAGTTCGTTCTGGATGTTGCGGTGTTCCAGGCGCGCTCCCATCTGCCAGCGCCAGCCATCGAGATCCTGCGGCCAGTCCCAGTTGCTGAAGGCAAACTGGCGCTCGACCTCGAGCGCCACGCCGGTCAGGCTCTGGATACCCAATCCGCCGACATTGCGGTTTTCGAACGCGGCCAGCACATTCAAACCGGCATCAGCATCGTAGCCGCCGCCCAGCGCAATCCGCTTGGACTGGCGCTCGACCACGTCGACCCGGATCGGCACCTCCTGCATCTCGGGATTGCGGGTGAGCGCCGCGAGATCGGGCCGCACATTGACCGTGGTGAAATAGCCCGAACCGTTCAGCCGGGTCTGCAACTGGATGATCTGGCGCATCGAGTAGGGATCACCGCGCTTGAAGGTCTTCAGGCCTTCGACGGTCACGTCGGGATAGCGCTCCAGGCCACTGATGACCACCTCGCCAAAACGCAGCGGCGCGGCCGAGTCGATATCGACAGTCAGACTGGCCGTGCGCCGATCGACATCGACCAGTGCTTCGCTGTCATTGATGCGCGCCCGCAAGAACCCGGCATCGCGCAACGCGTCCAGCACCTCGCGTTTGGCGCGCTCCCAGTCGGGCGATCGAAACGCCTGCCCGTCGGGCAGCAGCCATTCACGCGTCAGACGTGCTCGCAGGTCGTCAAATTCAGGGCCTGCCACATCGCCGCTGAAATTCAGCTTGATGGTGTCGACCAGCGTGCGCGGCCCCGGCATCACCTCGACCCGGGCACCGCCCTTGATCTCGACCACCTTGATCTGCGGCGAAAAATAGCCCTCGGCGGCGAGCAGGCCCTCGACTTCCTCCGGTGCGCGGGCGACGAACAGCGGCAGCTGAGAAGAATCGTAATCGGCGCGCTGGCGCCAGCGGCCGAGCAGCGTCGATTCGCGGATCTGCCGGTCGAGCGGCGACGGCGCATCCACTTCGAGAAGGTATTGCGGCGCGACCAGGCCGTTTGCAGCATCGACTTGTATCGCCGGATCGCCAAAGAATCGGCCAATCAGCGGCAGCCGGGTAAGCAGATCAGGAGCGGTCGGCGGCGGCGCGCTTTCGGACTCCTGCGCCAGAACGCCTGAGCCGAGTGCAAAGAACGCAACAGTGAGCAGCGCTCTCAGCACCCTGCACCCGCTGTCAGATCACGATCGTCGGTGCATCACCTGCCGCTCGCGCGGCAATCCTGCCGATCACGGTGGCGGTCTCGCCCGAGGCCTCAAGGTGCGCGATCGCTTTCGGCGCATCATTCGGCGCGACCACGATCACCATGCCGATGCCACAGTTGAAGACCCGGTGCATCTCGGCATCGGCCACCTGGCCGTTGCGCTGCAGCCAGCCAAAGAGCGGCGGCATTGTCCAGGCGTCGCGATGCAGGATCGCCTGGCAATCGTCGGGCAGCACCCGCGGCACATTCTCGACCAGCCCGCCGCCGGTGATGTGGGCAATGCCCTTGACTGGCACAGCCGCAACCAGCGACAGCACCGGCTTGACGTAGATCCGGGTGGGCGCCATGACCGCGTCGGCGAAGCTGCGCCCCCCGAAGTCGGCCTGCAGGGCCGGCGCGTCGATCGCACCATGGGCCCGCTCGATGATTTTGCGGACCAGCGAATAGCCATTGGAATGGATGCCACTCGACGCAAGGCCGATCACCAGATCACCAGGGACGATCGAGCGGCCGGTGATGATCAGGGACTTCTCGACCGCACCGACCGCAAAACCCGCGAGATCGTATTCGCCATCGGGATACATGTCGGGCATCTCGGCGGTTTCGCCGCCGATCAGCGCGCAGCCGGCCTGTTCGCAGCCTGCCGCAATTCCGCCGACCACGCGTGCAGCGGTATCGACATCGAGCCGTCCGCAGGCGAAATAGTCGAGAAAAAACAGCGGCTCGGCGCCCTGCACCAGGATGTCGTTGACGCTCATCGCCACCAGATCGATGCCCACCGTGTCATGGCGCCCGAGCGCAAAGGCCATCCGCAGCTTGGTGCCGACCCCGTCGGTGCCCGACACCAGCACCGGCTCGCGGTAGCGTTTGGGCACCTCGAAGAGCGCGCCAAAGCCGCCGATGCCGGTGAGCACACCCTCGCGAAGCGTGCGGCGCGCCATCGGCTTGATGCGCTCGACCAGGGCATCGCCGGCATCGATGTCGACACCGGCATCCTTGTAGGAAAGGGGCGCGGAGGCGTTTGCCGCAGTGCCGTCGGGCTGATCGCTCATGCTGGGTGCGGGCCGTCGGTGCGGACCGATACAATGGGTCAGCTCGCATTGTAACGGTCAGCCTCCACCCCATCGTCTTGAATCAGCTCACCCTCGATCTCGGCGCGCCACCGCCGCCGACCTTCGACAACTTCGTGGCAGGCGACAACCTCGAGGCGCTGGCATCGCTGCGCGGCCTGATCGACGCCCGTGGCGGTCAGGCCGACCACGCCAAGCCGGCACGGGGTATCGGATCGGCGACCGGGTCGCGTTTCGTCTATCTGTGGGGCCTTCCGGCCAGCGGCCGCAGTCATCTGCTGCAGGCCCTCGCGAGCGCAACGCAAGCGGCCCGATTACTGACGCCCTCGAGCGATCTGCAACACTTCGACCATGACCCCTCGATCAGCCTGTGGCTGGTCGACGACTGCGATCGGCTCGACGCGGCGCGTCAGGCGAGCGCCTTTCATCTGTTCAACGCCATCCAGACCGAGGCAGGCGCTGCCATGGTGAGCGCCGGGTTGTCCGCCCCGATGCAGCTGCCGGTGATCCCCGAACTGGCGACCCGTCTGGGCTGGGGACTGGTCTTTCAGCTGCATCGCCTGAGCGACCAGGATATCGCCCGAGCGCTGGCGGTCACGCTGGCCGAACGAGGCGTCACCGCCAGCACCGACCTGATTCCCTGGCTGATGACCCGCACGGCGCGCGATCTCGGCCAGTTGCGTGCCATGATCGACCGCCTCGACCGCTTCGCTCTGGCCCGCAAACGGGCCATCACCGTGCCGCTGGTGCGCGAGTTCCTGCAGGCAACGCCCGGTGAGTACTCTGGGCACCCTGAGCCGCCGGCAAGCGGGTCCAACGACATGCCGTAGAATGGAAACCGACATGCATCTGGCACTTTTCGATCTCGACAACACCCTGCTGCCCATCGACAGCGACTACGAGTGGTCCCGATTCCTGGCTCGGCTGGGCGTCCTCGACGGCGACGACTACGAACGCGAGAACAACCGCTTCTACGAGCAGTACAAGGCCGGTTCGCTCGATATCGCCGAATTCCTGCAGTTTCAGCTGGCGCCGCTGGCAGCGCATCCGCGTGACACCCTCGACCGCTGGCATGCCCGGTTCATGGCCGAAGTCGTCATGCCCACGATCACCGATCAAGCCCGCGAACTCGTCGACCGGCATCGCGAACGCGGTGACCTGATCGCTCTGGTCACTGCCACCAATGCCTTCGTGACCGCGCCAATCGCGCGCGCCTTCGGCATCGACCATCTGGTGTCGACCACGCTCGAGGAAGCAGACGGGCAGTTCACCGGCCGTCCGAAGGGCACGCCTTCGTTTCGCGAGGGCAAGATCGTTCGTACCCACGAGTGGCTGAGCTCGATCGGTCAGCGCTTTGACGGCTTCGAGCGCAGCTGGTTCTACAGCGATTCGCGCAATGACATCGCCTTGCTCGAGCAGGTGACCGATCCGGTTGCGACCAATCCCGATCCGATCCTGCATGCCACCGCCATCACGCGAGGATGGCCAGTCCTGAGGCTTTTCGAAGGCAATACATGAATTTGCGTGCAAGCGGCGATCGTCCATGATCGTCAAGTTCATCAGGCGGCTTCTGGGGGGCGGCGCGAGCGAATCCGCCCCGCCAGCACCGGCGGCCAGACCACCGGCAGCATCGGGTCCGACACTGCTGACTTATCGCGGCTCCGAGCTCGGCATCAAGCGCGAACAGATTTCGCCGGCTGCCATGAAGACCTGCGAGGTTCTGCAGCGCGGCGGCTACAAGGCTTTCGTGGTCGGCGGCGGCGTTCGCGACTCGCTGCTCGGGCTGCAGCCCAAAGACTTCGACGTCGCCACCGATGCCACGCCCGAGGAAGTGCAGGCACTCTTTCGCCGCGCCCGCATCATCGGGCGGCGCTTCAAGATCGTCCATGTCATGTTCGGGCGCGAGACCATCGAAACCTCCACGTTTCGCGCCCTGCAGACCGATGCCGAGACCGATGAGCATGGTCGGGTGCTTCGCGACAATGTCTTCGGCTCGCAGCATGAAGACGCGCTGCGTCGCGACTTCACCATCAACGCGCTCTATTACGACCCGATCGGCGACCAGGTGCTTGACTATCTCGGTGGCGTGGCCGACCTCAAGGCGCGCAGGCTGCGCATGATCGGCGACCCTGCCACCCGCTATCGCGAAGATCCGGTGCGCATGCTGCGCACGGTGCGGTTTGCGGCCAAGCTCGATTTCGAGGTCGACCCGGCCACGCTGGCCCCGGTTCGCGAACTCGCCTCGCTCATCGAAAACGTGCCCTCGGCGCGTCTTTTCGACGAGATGCTCAAGCTGCTCGAGTCGGGCCACGCACTGGCCTGCGTGCGTCGGCTGCGCGCCGAAGGCCTGCACCACGGCGTGCTGCCGCTGCTCGACGTGATCCTCGAGCAGCCCCATGGAGAGCGGTTCATCGAAGTGGCGCTGGCCAATACCGATGACCGAGTGCGGGCAGGCAAATCGGTCTCACCAGGTTTTCTGTTTGCGACCCTGCTGTGGCAACTGGTCTCGGACCGCTGGCAGGCGCTGATGGCCGGCGGCGAGCATTCGATTCCGGCGCTGATGCAGGCCATGGATTCGGTACTCGACGAGCAGGCCTCGAAGCTCGCGATCCAGCGTCGCCACATTGCCGACATGCGCGAGATCTGGGGCCTGCAACCCCGGCTCGAAAAGGGCGGTCGCGGTGCCATTCGGGCGCTCGAGCACCTGCGCTTTCGGGCTGGCTTCGACTTTCTGCTGCTGCGCGTCGAGGCCGGGGAACTGCCCGCGTCGCTCGGCCAGTGGTGGACGCAATTCGTCGAGGGCGATGCCGCCACCCGTGAGCAGTTGCTCGACGCCCGACCCGGCGAAGCGCGTACCGGTCCGGCCCGTCGACGCAGACGCCGCAGCAGTGCCCGTCGGACCAGCGCCAATGGCGACCCGGATCACGGCGGCGACGGTGCCATCGCCGATGACGGCGTTCCTGCCGATCGCGCCGCGAGCATCGACCGGGACTGGCCGTCTGACCTGCAGGGCGGCGGCTCACCGCGCGACCGCGACCCGCAGCGCTGACATGGCCGGAACGGTCGACGCCTGGGTGGCACTGGGAGCCAATCTCGGTGAGCGCCGGGCGTCCCTCGAGGCGGCCTTTGCGGCGCTGGGCAGGCTGCCGGGCACGCTGCTCGTTCGTCATTCTTCGCTGTGGGCGAGCCCGCCGCTCGATGCCGACGGGCCGGATTACCTGAATGCGGTCGCGCTGCTGCGCACATCACTCGACCCCTTCGAACTGCTCGCCGCCCTGCAATCGATCGAGCAGGCAAACGGCCGGAGCCGCTCCTATCGCAATGCCCCGCGCACCCTCGATCTCGACCTGCTGCTGCATGGCCGCGCGGTGCTCGAGACACCCACCCTGACCCTGCCGCATCCGCGCATGAGCACTCGCGCCTTCGTCCTCAGACCGCTTGCCGAACTCGCGCCCAATCTCGACATCCCGGGCCACGGCACGCTGCGGCAATGCCTTGCGCAGGTCGCCGACCAGCCCTGCAAGGCCATCCCCGAGACATCGACATGAATCCCTTCGAACGCTGGCGTCATATCGTGGTGGAAGGACCGATCGGCGTGGGCAAGACCTCGCTCGCCCGCCGGCTCGCCGACCGCTTCGGGGCACAGCCGATGCTCGAAGAGCCGCAGGCCAACCCCTTTCTCGAGCGCTTCTATCGCGACAGCGCCCGTTATGCGCTGCCCACGCAACTCTTCTTCCTCTTTCAGCGGGTCGCGCAAATGCGTGAACTGTCTCAGCGCGACCTGTTCTCGCAGGCAGCGGTGAGCGACTTTCTGCTCGAAAAAGACCCGCTTTTCGCAGGGCTGACCTTGTCGGATGACGAGCTTGCGCTCTATCGCCAGATTTACGACAACCTGCGCCCGCAAGCCCCCACGCCCGATCTGGTGATCTATCTGCAGGCGCCGCCCGACACGCTGATCGAACGGGTCCACCGTCGGGGCGTGCCGATGGAGGCCAGCATCTCGGAGGATTATCTGCGCTCGCTGGCCGACGCCTACAGCCGATTTTTCCATCACTTCGATGCAGCGCCGGTGCTGATCGTGAATACCGAGCATCTGAACCCGGTCGAGCGCGACGCCGATTTCGAACTGCTGATCTCCCACGCCCACGCCATGCGCGGGCGGCGCGAATTCTTCAGCCTGGCACGCTGACCGGCAAGGCCAGCCCCTTTGACCCGCGCAGGTCGGGGGCGGTCCGCTCAGGCGCGATAGCCTTGCGGATTGCCGCTTTGCCAGCGCCAGCCATCGGCGCACATCGCATCGATCTCCAGACTCGCCTGCCAGCCGAGCAGCGCCCGCGCCTGGGCCGGATCGGCATAGCACGACGCGATATCACCCGGACGACGTTCGACGATCGCGTACGGCACCGCCCGGGCGCTCGCCCGCTCGAAAGCGGCCACCATCTGCAGCACCGAATAACCCTTGCCGGTCCCCAGATTGACCGTCCAGGCACCCGGCACATCGAACACCCGGCGAAGCGCCGCGAGATGACCCTGCGCGAGATCGACCACATGAATGTAATCGCGCACGCCGGTGCCATCGACCGTCGGCCAGTCGCCACCGAAGACGCTCAGCCGTTCGCGTCGGCCGACCGCCACCTGCGCGATGAAGGGCATCAGATTGTTGGGCACGCCCTGCGGATCCTCGCCGATGCGTCCGCTCGGATGCGCGCCGACCGGATTGAAGTAACGCAGATTGCCGATTGACCAGGCCGGATTGGCGGCGGCCAGGTCCTGCAGGATGAACTCGATCATCCATTTGGTTCGGCCATAGGGGTTGGTCGGCCCGGTTGGCGCATCTTCGCGGATCGGCACCGATGCCGGATCGCCGTACACCGTCGCCGACGAACTGAAGACCAGCCTGCGAACCCCGGCGGCATCGAGACACCGCAAGAGCGTGACCGTACCGGCAACATTGCTGTCGTAATACTCGAGCGGCTTGGCGACCGACTCGCCAACCGCCTTCAATCCCGCGAAATGGATGGTGGCATCGAAGCGATGCTGAGCCAGCACCTGCCGCAGCAGCGCCTCGTCGCGCAGATCCCCGACCACCAGCGGCACACTGCGCCCGGTGATCGCCTCGACCCGCGCCAGGGACTCGCGGCTCGCATTCACCAGGCTGTCGTAGACCACCACCTCGAAGCCCGACTGCAGCAGCTCAACGACGGTGTGCGAGCCGATATAGCCGGCGCCGCCGGTGACCAGGATGCTGCCTTTTCGATTCATCGCCTTGTCGCTCATTTCATGTCCTTCTGGTGTCCGCTTTGGCCGTGCCGTGACGATGTCCCGCGATCGCCCGCAGCCCGGCGTCTACAATCGCGGCTCATCCTAGGAGTGCTGATCGTGCTGATTCCTGTGATTCTCTCCGGTGGCACCGGAACCCGTCTGTGGCCTGTGTCACGCGAAGCCTTTCCGAAGCCCTTCATGAAGCTCGGCGGTGAGTTCAGCCTGCTGCAGCGGACCCTGGCGCGATGCGCGCCGCTGGCTGACGGCAAACAGGCCGCGATCGTGTCCAACCGCGAATACCAGTTCAAGACCCGCGAAGAGATTGCCAGGCTGCCGGCATTCAAGGGCATCCAGTGCACCCAGCTGCTCGAACCCGCAGGCCGCAACACCGCCCCGGCAATCGCGATTGCTGCCTTGTGGGCCGACTCGCTGGCCCCCGACGCCACGATGCTGGTGCTGCCGGCCGATCACCTTATACCGGATGAGGCCGCCTTCCAGGCGGCGGCGCGCAGTGCCGCTCAAATCGCCCAGGATGGCTCGCTGGTGCTTTTCGGTATTCAGCCGACCGGCCCCGAAACCGGTTTCGGCTATATCGAGGCCGGTGCGCCGCTGGGTGCGGGCGAGGCCCGACGGGTCGTGCGCTTCGTCGAGAAGCCCGACGCGGCACGGGCGGCGATGTTCCTGCAGACCGGCAACTTCGTCTGGAACAGCGGCATGTTCTGTTTTCGTGCCAAGGCCATCATTGCCGCACTTGATGCCCATGCGCCCGACCTGATGGCGCAGGCGCGGCTTGCCTGGGCCGCAAGCCAGACCGGCGCCACCGCCGACCGGGTCGAACTCGACGCCGCCAGCTTCGCCGCCTGCCGGGATGTCTCGATTGATGTCGCGGTCATGGAAAAGGCGGCGGATGTCGTGGTCCTGCCGTCGCGTTTCGGCTGGAGCGATATCGGCTCCTGGAAGGCGGTCGCCGAGCAGTTCGAGGCCGACACCGACGGCAACACCACGGTCGGCGAAGCGATCTTTGTCAATGCGCACAACACCCATGTGCAGAGCGACGACCGGCTGGTCGCCATGGTCGGCGTCGACAATCTGCTGGTGATCGATACGCCGGATGCGCTGCTGGTCGCCAGCAAGGACGCCAGCCAGCAGGTCAAGGAAATCGTGACGCGGCTCAAAGCCAGCGGCCACGAGGCGGCTCGACTGCACCGCACCGTGGCCCGCCCCTGGGGCACCTACACCGTGTTGCAGGAAGGCGCCCGGTTCAAGATCAAGCGCATCGAGGTCAAGTCGGGCCAGACCCTGTCGCTGCAGATGCACCATCACCGCAGCGAACACTGGATCGTGGTCTCCGGCACAGCCAAGGTCACCTGCGACGACCGGACCTATCTGGTCGCCGCCAACGAATCGACCTACATCCCGATCGGCACCCGCCATCGCCTGGAGAATCCCGGTGTGCTTGATCTGGTGATGATCGAGGTGCAGTGCGGCGATTATCTCGGCGAAGACGACATCGTCCGCTTCGAGGACAAATACGGGCGGGTCGGCTGAGCAGGCGCGGCGCATGACCCCGATGCACGAGGGTTCGCAACCCTTGTCATCGTGGGGTCATGCCAGCGTCATATTCTTTACGGATTCTGACCAGCCCGGAAGTCCAACGTGAGTGCCCGCATTCTGATTGTCGAAGACGAACCCGCCATTCGGGATTTGCTTGCCATCAACCTCAGGCATGCAGGCTTCGAGCCGCTGCATGCGCCCGACGCCGCCTCGGCCCGTGCCCAGATCGACGCCGCCCTGCCCGACCTGGTGCTGCTCGACTGGATGCTGCCCGACCAGTCGGGCATCGAGATCGCTCGCAAGCTGCGCAGCGACACCCGCACGCGCGAGATGCCGATCATCATGCTGACCGCCCGCTCGGCCGAGTCCGACAAGCTGGGCGGTTTCGATGCCGGCGCCGACGACTATGTCACCAAGCCCTTCTCACCACGCGAACTGGTTGCCCGAGTCCGTGCGCTGCTTCGCCGGCGTGCACCGGAGGCCACCGACGACCCGGTCGAGGTCGCCGGTCTGCGCCTTGAACCCGACACCTTCCGGGTCATTGCCGAAGGCGCGGCGATCAAAATGGGCCCAACCGAGTTCCGACTGCTGCATTACCTCATGAAGAATCTTGACCGTGTGCTGTCGCGCGGCAAGCTTCTCGATGGTGTCTGGGGTGATCATGTCTTCATCGAAGAGCGCACGGTCGATGTCCATATCCGGCGACTGCGCTTGGCCCTGCAACCCTCGGGCCATGACCGCCTGATCGAAACCGTCCGGGGTGGCGGCTACCGCTTCCTGCCACAATAGTCGTTTCCTCTCCTGTCGGGCGGTCCGGTTTGATCGTCGTTCGAACGCTGCTGGTTGTCGGTGCGCTGCTGCTGGTTGCGGCAGTGCTGGGGCTGTTCGACCGTCCGGTCATCGCCCTCTGGATACTGATCACCGGCTTGTGCTCGGTGATCGTCTACAACACCGTCTACGTCGCAAAACTCCATCACTGGTCGGGTTTGCCGCGAAACCGCGAACTGCCGCTGGGCATCGGTGCCTGGGGTCAGACGCTCGACCGGATCAGCCGCTTCATGCGTCAGGACGCGCTCGAGCGGTCCGGGACCTCGGCCGAGCTCGAGCGGCTGCATGCAGCCGTCGACCTGCTGCCCGACGGCCTGGTGGTGCTTGACCGCTTCGACCATGTGCAGTGGAGTAACCGGGCCGCGCAGCGCATCCACGGTATTTTCGGCACCCGTCGACCGATCGATCATTTCGTGCGTCAGCCCGAGTTTCTCGACTACCTGCGCGCCAACGATTTTTCCGAGGCAATCGCCCTGTCGCTGCCCAGCCAGCCGGGCCGGGTTTTCTCGATGAAGATCGAACCGACGGTCGATGCCTTTCGCCTGCTGATCACGCGCGACATCACCGAGGCCAGTCTGCTCGAGCAGGTACGCCGCGATTTCGTCGCCAATGTCTCGCATGAGATCCGCACACCACTGACCGTGGTGTCCGGCTTCGTCGAGACACTGATGGAAATCGAGATGCCGCCGCAGGAGCAGGTGCGCTGCCTCGAACTGATCAAGCGTCAGACGGCCACCATGGAGCGCCTGGTTGAAGACCTGCTGACGCTGTCCTCGCTCGAATCGGCCAATCTGCAGGCTGAAACCACCGAAGTGGCAATCGGCCCGATGCTGCAGACGCTGGTGGCAGACAGCCGCGTCTTCTCAGCGGGTCGACACAAGATCGACCTCACGGTCGACGCGGTGGAGTCGGTCCGTGGCGTCAGCAACGAGCTCGACAGCGCCATTCGCAATCTTCTGACCAACGCCGTTCGCTACACCCCTGAAGGCGGGTCGATCACTGCGTCGTGGCGTGTGGTCGATGGGGAGGGTGTGCTTGCGGTGACCGATACCGGCATCGGCATCGCCGCCGAGCATCTGCCTCGCCTGACCGAACGTTTCTATCGGGTCGATCGAGGCCGATCACGCGAGATGGGCGGCACCGGACTGGGACTGGCAATCGTCAAGCATGTTGCGCAACGCCATCATGCCCGGCTTGAAATCGACAGCCGAATTGGCGCCGGCAGTACTTTCAGGCTCCGTTTCCCGAAGTCTCTGGTCGTCATGCCGACCCGTACGCAGCGCCCAGTCAGCCTAGCCGATGCCGATGCCGATGCCGATGCCGATGCCGATGCGGATAGTGATGCCAATGCGGATTACGCCGGCACGGTGTCGCCGTCGCCCTGAACGACGACACTCAGCACCGGCTTGCCTGGCACCGGCTCCCATCCTTTGTCGCAAGCCAGGCTAGCGCTCGCCGAATCTGCCTTGCTCGATCGGCTGCAGTTCCAGCGGCGCCATGCCGGGCGACGGTGCAGACGGCCCTGCCTTCGGCGCGTCAGCCGGCCTGGTACGGCCCGACGAAGTTCGCGCTGGCGAGATTGTCGTCGGCAAGACCGTGCCAGGGCGAGCCTGGGCATCGGCGAGCGCGAGTGTCGCGCCGGCGGGTACTTCAACCGTTCCGGCCAGATTCGTGACAGCGACCCGCCCGGCGATCACCGCCACCCTGAGCCCCGAAACCAGGCCGTCGCTGCATCCTGAGGGCGGGCAGACCGTCTGATCCACCGTGAATTCAGTCCCTCGAATACCAATCGTGGCGGTCGGTGTCGTCAGCCGCCAATCCTGCGGATCACGCTTGCCAATACGCCCCGAGATCACTCTGATCGAGCCCCTGATCAGCGCGAAGAAACTGCGCTGACGATCCTGATCGAGTACATACGAATCGACCCTGAACTCGCTGCCACCCAGGATCGACATCTGAGCCCCATCGGCGAAACGAAGCTGCACCCGGCCATCCCGACCGGTCCGGATGCGGTCGCCACTGCGGATCGGCACATCCCGGCGCACCGGGGTCGAAAACGACACGCCGCGGATCAGCATGGTTTCGCCTTCGGAAAGCGTGACCTCGGCGGCATTGAAGGTGCCATCGGCGAATACCTCCGTCGGCTTGCCCTGAGCAGACACACTCGACATTGCCGCCAGCGCGAGCGCGAAGGCGAGTAATCGGCGTGTGACTGTTTTCACGTTCAAGTAGCCCGGGTCTGATTCGTCCTGACGGGTTTACGGCCGCGGCGCGGCCAGCTTTAGAGGCAAAGCACTGGTGGTGGTGTCAGTGGCGGCGCAAGCCAGACCAGCGGTCGGCGACCGGTCGCAGACAGAACCGCGAGGTTCCGGAGCCGGAACATTCGGGGGCGGTGCAATGCATTTGCTTGAGCCTGGTGCCGGGAGAGGGATTCGAACCCTCACGCCATCACTGACGGGGGATTTTGAGTCCCCTGTGTCTACCGTTCCACCACCCCGGCGGGCGAAGCCCTCGATTATCAGGCAAGCAGCGCCAGCCGGCAAACCGACTCAGGACGACTGGTCGGCGGCGGACGGACGTACCGGGTGGCGACTGTCAATGCCAGAGACGACATGCATGATGTATTCAGCGATGTTCTTGGCATGGTCACCGACGCGCTCGAGTGACTGCACCACGAACACCAGCGACAGGGCTTCGGAAACCCGTGTCGGATCCTCGCTCATACGCCGCATCAGGGCGCCGATCAGTTCATCACGCAAGGCGTCGACCTCGATATCACGCTTAATCAAGCGTTCGGCAGCAGCCTCATCCTGACGCAGAAAGCTGTCGATCGCCGATCGAAGCATGTCAGCGACGATTTCGGTCATCTGCAGGACCGGATCAAAGGGAATCGGCAGCTTGCCATCGACGAACTGCTGCGCCTTGAGCGCGATCTTCTTGGCTTCGTCGCCGATCCGCTCGAGATCATTCACGCCATGGATCACGCCGATAATCTCGCGAAGATCGATGGCAATCGGCTGACGCTTGGCAATGATCTGATTGCAGCGCAGATCGCTTTCGACCTGCATCTGATTGATCTGACGCTCATCCACCAGCACCGCGGTCGTCAGTCGCAGATCACCATAACGTACCGCATCGATGGCGCGCAGCAACTGCCGCTCGACCAGCCCGCCCATTGTTGTGAAGGCGCTCCGGATGGAGTCGATGTCAGCGTCAAACTGACGATAAGTGTGCTCGGTCATCGGCATGTAAAGGTCCGCCTGGTTTGCGACTCAGCCGAATCGCCCGGTGATGTAATCCTCGGTCGCCTGCTTCGTTGGCTTGATGAAGATCTGATTGGTCTCGCCAAACTCTACCAGTTCGCCGATGTACATATAAGCGGTGAAGTCAGAGATCCGGGCCGCCTGCTGCATGTTGTGGGTCACGATTGCAATGGTGTAATCGTGCTTCAGTTCGTTGATCAACTCTTCAATCTTGGTGGTCGAAATCGGATCGAGCGCGCTGGTGGGCTCGTCGAGCAGCAGCACCTCCGGCTTGACCGCCACCGTCCGGGCGATACAAAGCCGCTGCTGCTGGCCACCCGACAAAGACAGCCCACTTTGCTGAAGCTTGGACTTCACTTCTTCCCAGAGGGCGGCCTTGCGCAATGCCCACTCAACCCGATCGTCCATGTCGCGCTGCCCGAGCGACTCATACAGACGAACGCCGAAGGCGATGTTTTCGTAGATCGTCATCGGAAACGGTGTGGGCTTCTGAAACACCATACCGACCTTTGCCCGCAGCAGGTTGATGTCCTGCTCCTTGGCAAGAATGTTTTTCCCGTGGAGCAGGATCTGGCCTTCCGCTCGTTGCCCCGGATACAGATCGAACATCCGGTTGAAGGTGCGCAGCAGTGTCGACTTGCCGCAGCCCGAAGGCCCGATGAAGGCGGTGACTTTGCCCCGAGCAATATCGAGCGAAACATCCTTCAGGCCCTGAAACTTGCCGTAAAAGAAATTCAGGTTTCGGACCATGAGCGCAGCGTCGGGTGGGGACGCGGACGAACCGCTCGCCGACACCGACCCGGCGGACTTGCTCATATCGATACTGATGGAGGTCATGCTCGACTCGTTTCGTTGAAGTGCGTCAGGCCTGCGTCTTGCTGCTGAAGGCAATGCGGGCAATGATATTGATCGCCAGGACAACGATGGCGATCAGTGCGGCCCCACCCCAGGCGAGCTTCTGCCAGTCTTCATAGGGGCTCATCGCAAAGTTGTAGATCACGACCGGCAGATTGGCCATCGGACGTGACATGTCGGTACTGAAGAACTGGTTGTTGAGTGCGGTGAACAGCAAGGGGGCAGTCTCGCCGATCATTCGCGCCACCGCGAGCAGCACACCGGTTACCACCCCGCCACGAACCGCGCGCAAGGTGACCGCAAGGCTGACCTTCCAGCGCGGCGTGCCCAGGGCGAACGCTGCCTCACGCAGGCTGCTTGGCACGAGGTTGAGCATGTTTTCGGTGGTTCGAACGACCACTGGAATGGCGATCAGCGACAGCGCCAGAGAGCCGGCCCAGCCCGAAAAATGCTTGAAGGTGGCCACCGCGAGCGCGAAAACGAACAGACCGACGACGATGGAGGGCGCCGACAGCATGATGTCGACAAAAAAGCGGGTGGCGATGCCGAAGCGGCTGTTCTTGCCAAACTCGGCGAGATAAACACCGGCCAGGATGCCGATCGGGGTCGAGATCAGCGTCGCGAAACCGACAATCATCAGACTGCCGACAATCGCATTGGCCATGCCGCCCCCGGCCGTCCCCGGGGCGGGTGTGTTCTTGAAGAAGAAATCCGGGGTCAAGGCAGCGAGCCCGTTCGAGGCGAGCGTCCAGAGGATCCAGATCAAGCCGATCAGGCCAATCACCAACGAGATCGAACTGAACGCCAGGCCCAGGAAGTTGGCTAGCCTGCGACGGTTGTAGATGCGGGCACCGGCAGCAGACATGCTGAGATCGCTCATCAATATTTCCTCAGGTGCCGGCTCGGGAGCCCGCGCGAGCAACCAGCCACTTGGACAGCGCGAGCACGATGAAGGTAATCACGAAAAGGATCAGCCCGAGGGCAAACAATGCCGGCACATGCAGAACCGGGTCGGCTTCGGCAAATTCGTTGGCCAGCGTCGAGGCAATCGAATTGCCGGGCGCAAACAGGCTGGATGAGAGACGGTTGGCGTTGCCAATCACGAAAGTGACCGCCATGGTTTCGCCAAGCGCGCGACCCAGACCGAGCATCACACCGCCGATCACACCGATCTGGGTATAGGGCAGGACGAT
The DNA here is from genome assembly GCA_026399875.1 of Burkholderiales bacterium. Classification (GTDB taxonomy): domain Bacteria; phylum Pseudomonadota; class Gammaproteobacteria; order Burkholderiales; family Burkholderiaceae_E; genus UBA4615. The sequence continues at coordinate 22,904 of JAPLQF010000030.1, forward strand.
GTTTCTCACGACTTCCCAGGTGGTGCAGCCGATGCCGTAGGCCGATTCCTTGAGCACCGGCGGTACGGTATCGAAAACATCACGCATCACCGATGCAGTGAAAGGGATGACCATCAGCGCCAGGACAATCCCGGCAGTAAAGATGCCCACACCAAGCGGAGGCCCGGCAAAGATCGGCAATCCGGTCTTGATCAGCAAGGGCTGGACATACTGCTGGATGAGAGGCGCCAGAACGAAGAGACCCCAGATACCATAAATGATCGAGGGCACACCCGCGAGAAGTTCGATCGCGGTACCGAGCGGGCGGCGCAACCAGATCGGGCAGGTTTCAGTCAGGAAAAGCGCAATGCCGAAGCTGATTGGCACTGCCAACACCATGGCGATTGCCGACGTGACCAGCGTTCCATACACCGAGATGCCGGCGCCGAAGATTTCGTCTGACGGACTCCAGGTCGAGCTTGCTAGAAAACCCGCGCCGAACTTCGCGAAAACAGGCGACGACTCGTAAATCAGCGAGCCGATGATGCCGAACATCGACAGCAGAACCAGCGCCGCAAAACTGCCGGTGATTCGCTCGAACCACCGATCCTGGAATGCGAAACGACCGACTCTCTTGGCGAGCGACGCTGCGTCTGTCGAAGTCTGCGAAACAGACCCCGCCGCTGGCGAGTCTGACGAATTGTTGAGGGTGCTCGCTGGTGCGCTCATGCCGGGTTCCATTGGGGTCGGTGCTTGCACGCGATCACACCTTCAGAAGACTTTCGCGATCAGGGCCAGCGCTGCCCGGTCAGGGGCAGCGCGCGACAAGAGGTCAGTTGAGAACAGCCTTGCCCGAGGCGTCCTTGATCTCTCTCCATGAGGACTCGATCTGCTTGGTGACCGATGCCGGGAGGGGCACGTAGTCCAGTTCGACTGCTGCCTTGCTGCCGTTGGCATAAGCCCACTTGAAGAACTTGAGCACTTCGGCAGAGCGCTTCGGGTCAGCCGCATTCTTGTGCATCAGGATGAAAGACGCTGAAGTAATCGGCCATGCGTTGGCACCCGGCTGATTATTCAGGCTGATCCCGAATCCAGGCGCGGAATTCCAGTCGGCCCTGTCTGCGGCAGCGGCAAAAGTGGTGTCATCGGCCTGAACCGCTCTGCCGTCACGGTTGACCTGCTGGGCATAAGCGATCTTGTTCTGCTTGGCGTAGGCAAACTCGACATAGCCGATCGCGCCAGCGATCTTGGACACATTGGCCGCAACGCCGGCGTTGCCGCGTCCGCCAACACCAACCGGCCAATTGACGGTCTTGCCTTCACCCGGCGAGGCCTTGAAAGGGGCCGACACACCAGCCAGGTAATCAGTGAAGACCGCAGTGGTGCCCGAAGAATCGGAACGGTAAACGACGGTAATCGCGGTTGCAGGAAGCTTCAGACCCGGGTTGAGTTTGGCGATCGCGGCATCGTCCCAGGACTTGATCGCGCCACGGAAGATATCAGCCGTCACCGCGCCATCAAGCGTGATCTTGTTCGCGTCCACGCCGGGGAGGTTGAAGGCCACCACCACGCCACCGATCACCGCCGGAAATTGCGCCAGACCGTTCTTGGTGAGGTCGTCGCCCGACATCGGGTCATCGGAAGCACCAAAGTCAACGGTCTTGGCAGTGATCTGCTTGACGCCACCACCCGACCCAATCGCCTGGTAGTTGAGTTGAGCGCCGGTAGCCGCCTTGTAGGCTTCGGCCCACTTGGCGTAGATCGGGGCCGGAAAGGTCGCGCCTGCACCGGTGATGTCCTGAGCCATCGCGCCGGTACAAGCCAGAGCGTAAACGCCTGCAACCAGCAGTTTGTTCATAAGAGCCGTGCTTGAACCTCTGTGTTGTCGGGGAGTGACAAGGAGGCCGCAGGTTATCGGCTTCACGTGACAGTTCCGTGACATCGCCATCAGCAGCAATCAAATCAGATAGTTATCAACACATGACGGGCTTGCGCAACAGCAAAGTGGCGCTTGTCATCTTGGGCGCGAGTGCGCCGGACCTCAGTTGATTCGCCGGCGTTCGCTGCGGCGCCCTGCAATCACCCGCCGCACGCGCCGCAGGCGCGAGAGCCATCCTTCGCCGGATTCGGCCGCAATCGTGTCGAGGATCTCGGAGAGTGCTTTCGAGTAGCGGACCGTCAGGATCGCGATCAGCACCGTTGGCAGCAGGACAGAGGCGAAGATCCGCATCTTGACGGCCATGTCATTGTCGGCCTCGTCGATCAGGTTCATTCCCAGGAAACCGGTCGCAATCGTGCCGATCAGGCCAAAGATCGTCACCACCGTCAGGCGCAGCACCGTGTCGCCCTGACGCCTGGCATCGTCGCTGTCGAGGTAAGTGCCCATGTCGAGCACCTCCTCCCGCACTTCCTCGAACAGACGGTCGGTGCGCAGATGACGACTCCACATTTCGAAAAGATCCCGGGCCATCGACTGGTTCGAGACTTCATGAAACCAGTAGCGATGGTTGAATCGCAGAAAGACCTCCCGCGTGGAACGGATCGTGTCCCGGAACCGCCGCTCCGATTCGGGATCGTCAAGATCGAGCAGTGACACGCTATTGATCAGCCGGTCGGAAAACATCAGCAGACAGGCCTTGTGAAAGTGCGCAATCAGACCGACCAGGAAATACTGATGGCGGAACTGGCCGCGCATGCCGGCTTCGATATCCCGAAAGAACGGGTCTTGCCATGAGCCGACAATTGACATCGCATGGCCATTGCCGACCACCCGGGTCGATGCCCTGAGGTCGCGAAGCTCGGCATTCCAGAAGCGGTCGTAGAGCATGTCGGCCTTCACCGACCGGACGACCTCGGGCGAATAGGGAAGGGGCAGGCCGTCATCCGGGCGGGTGGCCATCGCCAGCCTGAAGAAGTCGTCGTCGGTCAGGACGAAGGGATCGTCGAGCGCCAGATAGCTCAGCTTGGGCATCCGGTGATATTCGATCTGCCGATATCGGATCGGCCCTGGTCTGCCGGTGTGGTGGTGGACCATCGGCTCGAGCAGGTACTGCCAGTGGGCGCCGATACGCTGCGCGCGATGTTCGCCGGCGAAGGCCAGATAACCGGCCCGGTCATCCATGTCTGACGACACCAGCACCTGCCCCTCGGTGCCCAGCCACTCGACACTCGGAATGCAGGCGACCGGACTGCCGTCGGGATGCCAGCCGGCCGGGGAATCGCGCCCGAAACGGTAAAGCGTGTCCTGAACCCGGGACAGCGGCAGGTCGTCGGCAAAAATTTCGACGACCAGAAACACGATATCGATATCGAAGAAAAAGTAGAGGTCGACATGAGACAGGGAAAAATCGACCGACTGACCGTCTGGAAACTGCATTCGGCAGGCGCTGACATCGTTGCGGCGAAAAACCCGGATCGGCGACTCGCCGAAGCCCACTTTCGATACGACCGAGCGCGCCTGGCCGTAGAGAAAACGCTGCACATGCGGCAGGAAGGTCACGAATTCGCGGTAATGGCGCTCCTGGAACTGCGCCGGATCAACGTTGAAGTCGTCGACAAGCTCGAGCCAGGGATTGGGCCCTTCGCACTGATCGAGATACTCCCAGGGCGTCTGGATCCGTCCGGGATTGCGCTGATCGGCGCTGTCCATCGGCATCAGCTGAAGGGGCCACATCAGGATCTGCCTGAAGTGCCGGACGATCGGGTCGGCGAGACGGGTCATGGGGTAACACCCTTGGGGCTGGCGGAGTCGCTGGATCAGTGATTATGTCCGCCATGGCCAGCCGGCACGATTTCAAGAGGCGCCGCTGGCAAGGGCAAGCCCTTGACCGAACTGCCCGTGGCCGGCACCTGCGCCCAGTCTGCCGCGCCGACATCACAGGTCTGCAGCACCTTGAACCAGAGGATGCCGGGCGATGCGGGCAACTGCCCGCGCACGACAAACTCATCGTAGAAGTCGCCGGACAGCGCCGACGCCGGGCTGGCGGCCTGCCAGCTCACGGCAGTCACCTCCTCGGTCACCCGCCGGCCATGCGACTCATAGGGCTGAGCGAGCGGCGACCGCTGAACGGTGGTGATCCATCCTGCTTTAGGAACCGGTTTGGCGCGGGCAAAACCTGCGGGGAGATTCACCGTGATGGCGGTGGTTGATGTCGCACCGGCGCAGGCATGGCCGACCCGCAGGACCGCCTTGTAGGACGAGCCGGCGCTGGCCTGCGGCTGCTCGAGGGTGACATGAGCGGCAACCGGCAGCGCGGCGAGCAAGGCGGCGCCGGCGGCCAGACCGGCGAGCTTGCGCAGACAGCGGGAAAGAGACTGAGACGGATTGGATGTCATGGGTTTCACTTTGTGTCGGCCCGCAAGGTCGCCATATAGGTCCGTTGCGGATAAGGGTGGAAATTCCAGTAGCGATCGTTGTTGATGTTGTCGATGCCGATCGATGCGGTGAAGGTCTTGTTGATGCGCCACAGGGCCCGGACATCGGCGGTCAGGAAGGGGCTGACACCCTGATAGGTGTAGCCGTTGACATCGATGTTGTTCAGCGTGCGGTATTGCTGGCCGCTGTAGCGCACACCCAGGCTGGCGCTGAATGCTTCGGTGAAGCGGTAATTGCCCAGCACGGTTGCGCGCCACCTCGGGATGTTCGGCTGGCGCTTGCCGACGGTATCGCCGGGGGTGGCCACGAAGCCGCTGTTCTCCTTGATTACCGAGTCGGCATAAGTCACGCTGCCGTTCAGATCGAGGCCTCTTATGCCGATATCGGCGCCGACATCGGTGCCGCCATAAACCAGCTCGAGCCCGTTGGTGACAATCCGCCCGACGTTCTGTACCCGCGAGATGTTCCTGTTCGCGGCCGCGTCATAGACGGTCTGCGAATAGAGCGCATCGGTGACCTGCTCGGCAAACCAGGTCAGACGCAGGGTGCCTGTTCCGATCAGTTTTTCAAGCGTCAGCTCGCCGGTCCAGGCTTTTTCGGGCGCCAGATTGGGGTCGTTGATATAGAGCGAGTTGGTGGTCGAGGTGGCGCCATACAGTTCAGCCGGTGTCGGGAAGCGCACCGCACGGCCCACCGAGCCTTTGAGCACGGTGTCCTCGGTGATCTGATTCGAGATCGCGGCCTTGGGCGAGAGGTATTGCTCATTACGGGTCGGATAGCTCAATGAACTGATCGCCGAAAAACTGGTCGAGCCATTGGAGGCCTGCCAGTTTTCGAGGCGCGCGCCCAGCACGGTCTTCCAGCGCGGCGCGAAGGCCCAGGTGTCCTGAGCCCACAGCGCTCGCAGCACGGTATCGCCCTGCACATTGCTGACGGTGGCACCCGCTGCGCCATCGATCCAGCTGCCGCTGGTCTGACTGGTGAGGTAACGCAACTGGTAGGCGTACTGCTGCACACCAAAATCGACAATGTGCTCGCCACTGATGCCCTCGGGCCGCCAGGTGCCACGCAGCGCAAGCGTGTTCCAGCCGGAGCCGACGCCATTGGCGATCGTGCCACTGCCGCCGCTGGCCGCGCCGGGCAGGGTATTGCCCGCCGCATTTTGGCGCAGGGTGTCGGCGTTGTACCGGTAGAGGCTGGCCGCTGCCTCCCAGTCCCACTGACCCTGGGTATTGCTGCGCACCGTCAGTCCGTGGATGGCATGGACACTATTGGCCTGGGTCAGCGGAAAATCCCCCCCGGTCAGGGCCTGCGTGCTGGTAAAGGCCCGGCCATTGATGTTGATCGGACCGCTGTAGACCGTCTGGCCGCCGGCATTGCGCAGATAGGACTGCGAGTTCCCCGAGGCGTCGTTCTGCCAGATGCCCAGGGTATAGGTGGCACGCAGCGTCGGCGAGAAGTCGTAGGCAAGCTTGAGCTTCGCGTGATCCTGCACGGTGTGGTACTGCGTGCCGGCTCCCAGGACATACCAGGGCTGATTCGCATTGTTGAGCCCCGGCACCGCACCGGTCACCGGCGTGCCTGCGGCAGACGAGGCGCCGGCGCTCAGCAGGCGGGTCGCGAAGGTCAGCGGCTGACCCTGGCTGTCGGTGCGATTCACATTGACCCACCATGACCATTCGCCCTGACGGCTGCCGAGCGAGGCACTCGTCTGCCAGCCCCGATAAGTGGCCTGCGTGCTGTAAAGATCGAAAGGCTGAACGAAGTAGCCGATGGCGACATGACCTTCGAAGGCGGTCGGCATCCGTGTCACATAATCGACCACCGCGCCCATCGAATTGCCAGGATAGGCTGCCGAAAACGGGCCGTACATCACATCGACCCGGTCGATCTCCTCGGGCGTGACCAGGCCCCAGCGCGGCACATAGCTCAGACCGCCGACGCCGTTGCCCAGAAAATTCGACAGCAGGATGCCGTCGCCATAGACCATCGACCGGGCGCTGTTGCCGGTGCCCGAAGCGCGGCTCGACAGGATTGCGTGGTTGTAGTCGCCGACATAGCGTTTGCGCACCAGCAGGCTCGGAAAGTATTTGAGTGCGTCTTCGCTGTCGGTCGCATTGATGGTCTGCTCGATCTGCAGGCGATCGATGCCTTCCATCGTGGTCGGGATCTGTGTCGGCAAGGAGGTAGGCTGGGTGGTCGAGATGACCACGACAGGTGGCAGACGCCCGGCGCCTTCGTCGGCAGCTTGTCCCATGACCAGCGGGGCGAAGCAGAGGGCGGCAGAGGCTAACAGAGACACAAGGCCCGGCGGAGCGGGCTGCGCGCGCAAAGCATGATGGGCAGCCAGACCGGCTGCATTTCCGATGACTTTCAAGATGACTCCGAAATCGGTGACGAAAAAAAGCGGCTCGCGTCATCTGGGGCGGCAAACAGCCACCGGTCAGACGCGAAGCGTTCGAGGCGTCAGGCGATTGCGGGGGTGCCCGGGCGGGCGGCAGGCTGGCCGAAGGCGCAGCCGCAGCAGGAGAACTCGGTGAAGCTGACGAAGCCACGCCCGCCGCCGGCTGCCGTGCAGGCGACTGGGCTGCCGGTGGCGGCCCGGCGAACGATGCGCACAGGGGGCAATCGAGCGAGGCCGCGGAGACGACTTCCTGACCATTGTCATCGAGCAGGACCAGGCGCATCGACCCGGAGGCCGAACACACCCGCTCGATCGACTGCGGCGAAACCAGCGGCGAGGCGACCCCGGCGACGAGATAGAGCCCCAGCCACAGCAGCATGGCGCGGGCGAATCGGCGGGAAAGCTTTGCAGCGAACATCGACCAAGCTTACCCGACACGATCGAATGCACGAAAACAGCGCCTCGATGCTCGGTTCAAGCATTAGTCGACGCATCAGTGGACGCATTCATCGGACGCATTCATCGGACGCATCGGTGGACGCATCGGTGCAAGCACCAGCGCGGGCACCGGGTCAGCGCCCGCACAGGGCGCGATCCTGCAACGCAGCCCGGTATGATCCGCCCCAGCGCGGTCAACGCGCCACCCCTTTCCGACGCCCCCGATGAACGACTCCCCCGAGGCCGGCATGGCCTCGACCTCACCCGCCGCCGAGCTCACCCGCGCAGACTTTGAATATCTGCTGCCAGACGAGCTGATCGCCCAGCATCCGCCTGCCGAGCGCGGTGCATCGCGGCTGCTGCATGTCGAGCCGGGTGCTGCCCTGCGGCTGACCGACCTTGATTTCGGTGATCTGAGAGAGCGTCTGCTGCCGGGCGATCTGCTGATCATGAATGACACCCGGGTCATCAAGGCGAGGCTGCATGGCCACAAGCAAAGCGGCGGTCGCATCGAGTTGCTCGTCGAGCGCATCGAGACCGACTGCGACGCGATCGCCATGATCCGATCGAGCCATCCGCCGGCGACCGGCTCCCTGCTCCACTTCGACGGTGCCACCGCGACCGTGACCTCGCGCAGCGGCGCCTTTTTCGGACTGCGCTTCGATATGCCGGTGCTGACACTCCTCGATCGCGCCGGCGCCCTGCCCCTGCCGCCCTACATCCGGCATGTGCCCGATGCAAGTGACGATGAGCGCTATCAGACGGTCTATGCCCGTCATCCGGGCGCGGTGGCCGCGCCAACCGCCGGCCTGCATTTCGATGAGTCGCTGCTGGCCCGGCTTGCCGAAACAGGCATCCAGCAGGCCTTCGTCACCCTGCATGTCGGTGCGGGCACCTTCCAGCCGATGCGCCACGATGATCCGGCGCAGCATGTGATGCATGCCGAGCGATACAACGTGCCGGTCGAGACGGTGGCGGCCATCGCCGCCACCCGCGCCCGCGGCGGGCGGGTGGTGGCGGTCGGCACCACCTCGATGCGCACGCTCGAAGCGGCGACGTCCGACAACGGAGCGCTGGCCGCAGGCAGCAGCGAGACCGCGCTCTTCATCCGCCCCGGCTATCGCTTCAAGGCAGTCGATGCGCTGATCACGAACTTCCATCTGCCCGGATCGACCCTGATGATGCTGGTCGCAGCCTTTGCCGGTCTTGACGCGATCAAGGCGGCTTATGCCCATGCGGTCGCCCAGCGCTACCGATTTTTCAGCTACGGCGACGCGATGCTGCTTGAGCGTGCGCCATGAACGGCCTTGGCTTTCAATTGCTTGCCACCGACGGCCGCGCGCGGCTCGGCCGCATCACGCTCAATCATGGCGAGGTGCCCACACCGATCTTCATGCCGGTCGGCACCTATGGCGCAGTCAAGACCATGGCACCGCGAAACCTCGAGGAAGTCGGCGCAAAGATCATCCTCGGCAATACCTTTCACCTGTGGCTGCGCCCCGGCACCGCGGTCTTCGACCGCTTCGGCGGACTGCATGATTTCAACGGCTGGCACCAGCCGATCCTGACCGACTCCGGCGGCTTTCAGGTCTGGAGCCTGGGCAAGATGCGCAAGATCACCGAGGAGGGCGTGCGCTTTGCCTCGCCGATCGACGGCGCCAAACTCATGCTCACCCCCGAGGAGTCGATGCGCATCCAGCGCTCGCTCAATTCCGACATCGCCATGGTCTTCGACGAGTGCACGCCCTATGAGATCGACGGGCGCATCGCCACCATCGACGAGGCAGCCAGCTCGATGCGCCTGTCGCTGCGCTGGGCGCGGCGCTCGCGCGATGCCTTCGATGCACAGAAAAACCCGAATGCGCTCTTCGGCATCGTGCAGGGCGGCATGTTCGAGGATCTGCGCGACGAGTCGCTCGCCGGACTGCTCGACGTCGGCTTTCACGGCTATGCCATCGGCGGCCTGTCGGTCGGCGAACCGAAAGAAGACATGCTGCGCGTGCTCGACCATCTCGCCCCGCGCCTTCCTGCGCAGGCGCCGCGCTACCTGATGGGCGTGGGCACGCCTGAAGACCTGGTCGCCGGCGTGGGCATGGGCGTCGATATGTTCGACTGCGTGATGCCGACCCGCAACGCCCGCAACGGCTGGCTCTTCACCCGTTTTGGCGACATCAAGATCCGCAACGCGAAACATCGCGACGATCCACGGCCACTCGATGAGCGCTGCGGCTGCCACACCTGCCGGCATTTCTCGCGGGCCTATATCCACCATCTGAACCGGGTCGACGAGATCCTCGGCGCCCATCTGTCGACCCTGCACAATCTGCACTATTACCTCGAGCTGATGGCCGGGATGCGCGAGGCGATCGGTGCCGGCAGATTCGAGACCTTCCGGGCCGCCTTTCATGCCGACCGTGCCCGCGGCACCGGCTGATATACTCGCGACCTTCAAAAGTCATAACAAAACAAGGATCTAGACCGTGTTTATTTCAAACGCCCATGCGCAGGCAGCTGCCGGCGGCACCGAACAGCAACTGCTCGGATTCCTGCCGATCATCCTGATGTTCGCGGTTCTCTATTTCCTGATGATTCGCCCGCAGATGAAGCGCGCCAAAGAGCAAAAGCAGATGATCGACGGGCTCGTCAAGGGCGACGAAGTGATCACCGCCGGCGGCATCGTCGGCAAGATCACCAAGGTCGGCGACAGCTATGTGACTATCGAGGTTGCGCGCCGCGGCGAAGAGGGCATCGAAATGAATCTCCAGAAATCGGCGATTCAGACCCTTTTGCCCAAGGGCTCGATCAAAGCCATCTAAGGACTGAGCCAGCGTGAATCGATTCCCGGTCTGGAAATACATCGTCATCGCGCTGGCGATGGTCTTCGGCCTGCTCTACACACTGCCCAACTTCTTCGGCGAATCGCCGGCAGTCCAGGTCTCGAGCGCAAAGGCCACCGTGAAGGTCGACACCGCACTGCTCGGCCGAATCGAGCAGGCACTCACCGCGGCGGCCATCAAGCATCAGGGCATTGCGCTCGATCCCAACTCGATCAAGGTCAGGCTGTCCGATACCGACACGCAGCTCAAGGCCAAGGACGTTGTGCTGCGCACGCTCAACCCCGATCCCGCGGACCCGACCTATGTCGTCGCACTCAATCTGCTGTCGGCCTCGCCGCAATGGCTGACCAGCCTGCACGCCCTGCCGATGTATCTCGGCCTCGATCTGCGTGGCGGCGTGCATTTCCTGCTGCAGGTCGACATGAAGGCCGCGCTCACCAAACGCATCGATGCCACCGCCGGCGAGCTGCGCAGTCTGCTGCGCGAGAAAAACATCCGCCACGGCGGCATCGCCCGCAATGGCGACGCCATCGAGATCCGGTTTCGCGAAGAACCGGTCATGGCCCGTGCTCGCGAGCTGATTCGCGATGCCAACCCGGATCTGCAGATCGCCGAGGCGCCAGTCGAGGGCGGTGACCGCAAGCTGACTGTCACGCTCTCGCCGCAGGCAGAGCGCACGCTGCTCGACAACTCGGTCAAGCAGAACATCACCACCCTGCACAACCGGATCAACGAACTCGGCGTGTCCGAGCCGGTAATCGCGCAGCAAGGCGCCGATCGCATCGTCGTGCAATTGCCGGGCGTGCAGGACACCGCACGCGCCAAGGACATCCTGGGCCGTACCGCCACGCTTGAAGCCCGTCTGGTCGACATCAGCCAAGAGGCGCAGGCAGCGGTCACCGGCCAGGGTCCGGTGCCCTTCGGCGCCGAGCTCTTTCGCCAGGGCCGAGGCGCACCGGTGGTGCTGAAAAAACAGGCGATCTTCACCGGCGAGCAGCTCACCAGTGCCGCCGCCACCTTCGATGAGAACCAGCGCGCAGCGGTCGCGATCAACCTTAACGACGCCGCCGGCAGGGTGCTGCGCGAAGTCTCGCGCGAAAACATCAAGAAGCCGATGGCGGTCGTGCTCTTCGAGCGCGGCCGCGGCGAAGTGCTCACGGTCGCGACCATCCAGTCGGAGCTCGGTTCGCGATTTCAGATCACCGGGATGGAGTCACCGCAAGCCTCGGGAGATCTCGCGCTGCTGCTGCGCGCCGGTGCCCTGGCCGCACCGATGGAAATCATCGAGGAGCGCACCATCGGCCCGAGCCTGGGTGCCGACAATATCCGCCAGGGCTTTAACTCGACCCTCTACGGATTTATCGCGATCGCCGTCTTCATGATCGCCTACTACCTGCTGATGGGTGTTTTTTCGACCATCGCGCTGGCGGTCAACCTGCTGCTGCTGATCGCGCTGCTGTCGCTGCTGCAAGCCACCCTCACCCTGCCCGGCATCGCCGCTATCGCGCTGACGCTCGGCATGGCAATCGATGCCAATGTGCTGATCAACGAACGCATCCGTGAAGAGCTGCGCAATGGCGTGTCGCCGCAGACCGCGATTTCAACCGGTTACGAACGGGCCTGGGGCACGATTCTCGACTCCAACATCACCACGCTGATCGCCGGCGTAGCCCTGCTGACCTTCGGTTCGGGCGCGGTGCGCGGCTTTGCGGTCGTCCATTGCCTGGGCATCCTGACCTCGATGTTCTCGGCGGTCGTGGTGTCGCGCGGCCTGGTCAACCTCTGGTACGGCGGCAAGAAGAAACTGACGACCCTCTCGATCGGTCAGGTCTGGAAACCCACGGGAGTCTGAAGCGATGGAATTCTTCCGTATCAGCCGTGACATCCCGTTCATGCGCCATGCTCTGGTGCTCAACGTCATCTCGTTGTTGCTCTTCGTCGCTGCGGTCGGCTTTCTGGCGGTGCGAGGGCTGCACTTCTCGATCGAGTTCACTGGCGGCACGGTCATGGAAGTCGCCTACCCGCAGGCAGCCGACGTCCAGAAGGTTCGCGAGACCGTCGGCGGCCTCGGTCTGCCCGAAGTGCAGGTCCAGAACTTCGGCACAGCCCGCGACGTCATGATCCGTCTGGCGCCGCAGTCGGGCGTGACCTCCGCCCAGCAGAGCGAGAAAGTCATGGCCGCACTCAAGGCGGTCGAGCCGGCTGCCGAACTGCGGCGGGTCGAGTTCGTCGGGCCGCAGGTCGGCAAGGAACTCGCCACCGACGGCGGCCTGGCGCTGCTCTTCGTGATCGTCGGCATCATGATCTATCTGGCGTTTCGCTTCGAGTGGAAATTCTCGGTCGCAGCCATCATCGCCAACCTGCACGACGTGATCATCATCCTCGGATTTTTTGCGGCCTTTCAGTGGGAGTTTTCGCTCTCGGTGCTGGCGGCGGTGCTGGCGGTGCTGGGCTACTCGGTCAACGAATCGGTGGTGATCTTCGACCGGATCCGCGAGACGTTTCGCAAGTTCCGCAAGATGACGACCGAGCAGGTGATCGACCATGCCATCACCAGCACGATCTCGCGCACGATGATCACTCACGGCAGCACCCTGATGATGGTGCTGGCAATGCTGTTTTTCGGCGGACCGACGCTGCACTACTTCGCGCTCGCGCTGGCCATCGGCATCTGCTTCGGTATTTACTCGTCGGTGTTCGTGGCGGCCGCGATTGCAATGTGGCTGGGCGTCAAGCGCGAAGACCTGATCAAGCCGGTCAAGAAAAAGGATGGCGCGGAAGTCGAACTGCCCTGATGACCGCAGGCAGCATGCTGCGGCCACCGTCCCTCACCTCACCCGCCGAAGAACCGTGACTGCCCTGACCATTCATCACGACCCGGCCCGGAACTGTTTCGAAACGCATGTCGACGGCCGGCGCGCCGAACTCGATTACCGGCTCGATGGCCGGATCATGCGGATCCACCACACCGGCGTACCGCGCGAACTTGAAGGTCGTGGCATTGCGGCAGCACTGGTTCAGACCGCGGTCGATCATGCTCGCACAGCGGGTTTACGCATCGATCCGCTTTGCTCCTATGTGCGGGTCTGGAAGCAACGCCATCCCGAGGCCGCCGACCTCTTCGAATGACGACCGTCCCAGCGCCTCTGCTTTCAAACCGCCGCCACCGTGTCCGATACCGCTTTCAAGGTTCGCGTCTGGGATCTGCCCACCCGACTTTTCCACTGGACGCTCGCCGCTCTGGTGACTGGTTCCTTCGTCAGCGTCAAGCTGGGCAATATGGTGTGGCATGGGCGCCTCGGCTATGCAGTGCTCGCGCTGCTGCTGTTTCGCCTGGTCTGGGGATTTGCCGGCGGCGGCTATTCACGCTTTTCCGCATTCGTGCGCGGCCCGGGATCGGTCATGGCCTACCTGCGCGGCGCCTCGCATGGTCCGGGGCACAATCCGCTTGGCGCGCTGTCGGTGCTGGCGATGCTGGCAGCCCTGCTCTTTCAGGCGAGTTCGGGCCTCTTCACCAATGACGACATCGCCTTCGAAGGGCCGCTCTCGCATCGCGTCAGCGGCGCGCTGGCGAGCCTGCTGACAACCTGGCATCGCCTCAACGAAAACATTCTGATCGCGCTGGTCGTGGTACATGTCGCGGCGATTGTTTACTACCGTCTGCGGCTCAAGCAGGACCTGATCGGCCCGATGCTCACCGGCGATGCCTTGCTGTCGCGCCCCTATCCGGGCTCACCCGACAATCTGGCGATGCGACTGCGGGCACTTGCCATTGCCACGGTGTGCGCGGCGCTGGTGGCCTGGATCATCGCGCTGTGATTGCAGGCGGTGATTGCAGGCGGTGATTGGATGCTGCAGGCGCGATCCGACACTGATTGATCGGCCAGCGGCGGTCGACATGCAAGCCGACCTCGGCATTCACCCGACCGCGGCACAGGGTCCGCAATCGGGTCTGCGGTCACTTACTCGCGACGGAAATCGTCGTGGCAGCCCTTGCAGGTTGCAGCAGCCGCACCGAAGGCGGTCTTGAGCGCAGCCGGATCACCGGCAGCGGCCGGCAGTTTGCCAGTGGCATCAACCATCTTTTCGTAGGCCGCCTGGAACTTGGCCGGATCCTTCCAGATCTCGGCCTTGGCACGGGTGTTCAGACCGGTGTCGGTGCCGGGTCCGAAGGCGGTTCCCGGCAGATGCGCCAAGGTGGATACCAGCGAGGCATTGTAGGAAGCGACCTTGGCATCGTAAGGAATTCGACCATTGACCATCGCGCCAAGACGGCCGAAGTGGGCACCGAGCACCGTGTAAGCCGACTGACGATACTTGATCGCATCTTCGGGCTTGGCAAATTGAGCGTGTGAGCTCAGGGGCAGCAGGGCTGCAGCAACGGCGACAGCCGCAAACAATGACTTCATGGTGACTCCAGTTGAAAAGACGGGATCTGACGGGACAAAGAAGCGGAGGACGGGACAAACCGGCCGGATCTTAGCAGCCCCGACACAATCTGGCACTACCCGGCCTCAATACCCGATGATCAAACCCGACGGGCGAGTTCGGCCGCACGGCCGATATAGGCCGCCGGTGTCAGCTCCCGCAGCCTCGCCTTGGCCTCCGACGGAATCGGCAACTGATCGACAAAGGCCGCGAGTGCCTCGGCATTGATCCCTTTGCCGCGAGTCAGCTCCTTGAGCTGCTCATAGGGATTCGGTACGCCATAGCGGCGCATGACGGTCTGGACAGGCTCGGCGAGGACTTCCCAGCAGGCATCGAGATCGGCGGCCAGGCGCGGCGCATCGACTTCGAGTTTGGCCAGGCCCCTCAGGCAGGCATCCCAGGCCAGGAGCGTGTGACCGAAGGCCACACCGACATTGCGCAAAGCGGTGGAGTCGGTCAGGTCGCGCTGCAGGCGCGAGACCGGCAGCTTGTCGGACAGGTGGCGCAGCAGCGCATTGGCGATGCCGAGATTGCCTTCGGAGTTTTCAAAGTCGATCGGGTTGACCTTGTGCGGCATGGTCGAAGAGCCGATCTCACCCGCCTTCAGACGCTGGCGGAAATACCCGAGCGAGACATAAGCCCAGATGTCGCGATCAAGGTCGAGCATGATGGTGTTGGCGCGCGCCAGGGCGTCGAAGAGCTCGGACATCCAGTCGTGCGGCTCGATCTGGATGGTCCAGGCATTGAAGCTCAGGCCCAGCGGACCTTCGACCACGCCTCTGGCAAAAGCTTCCCAGTCGATCTCGGGATAAGCCGCCATGTGGGCGTTGTAATTGCCGACCGCACCGTTCATCTTCGCGCGCGGCACGACCGCCGCGATCCGCTCGCGCGCAGTCCGCAGACGAACGACGACATTGGCGAGTTCCTTGCCGAGTGTGGTCGGCGTGGCCGACTGGCCGTGGGTGCGCGACAGCATGGGCAGATCGGCATTCGCATGGGCCATGTCGCGCAGCGAGGCAATCACGGCATCGAGGGCGGGCAGCAGAACCGAATCGCGCGCAGCGCCATACATGAGCGCGTGCGAGGTGTTGTTGATGTCCTCGGATGTGCAGGCGAAATGGATGAACTCGGCCGCTGGCTCGAGCTCGGCATCACCCCTGACGCGCTCCTTCAGAAAATACTCGACCGCCTTGACATCATGATTGGTCACCGCCTCGATGGCCTTGACCCGTGCAGCATCGGGCAGCGAAAAACCGGCGGCCACATCTCGCAGCCGCGCTCGTGCGGGCTTTGAAAAAGCCGGCAGTTCGGGCAGTCCGAGATCGGACAGACCAATCAGCCATTCGATCTCGACCAGGACCCGATGACGAATGAAGGCGGCTTCCGACAGCAATGGTCGCAATGCGGCCACCTTGCCGGCATAGCGGCCGTCGAGAGACGAAAGCGCATCGAGCTGGAAGAAGCCCGGATCGAAAGAATCGGTAGGGGTATCACTCATGATGGGTCTGATGCTAGCACCCCGACGCCCACCGATCTGCGGCGACCTTTGCGATATATTGAGGCCCCCTATCCCCCGAAGCAATCCAAGATGATGAAGCTGATCGGCTCAGACGGCAGTCCCTTTGTGCGCAAAGTGCGCGTGGTGCTGGCCGAAAAGAAGATCGATTACGAATTCGTTCGTGAGGATGTGTGGTCGGCCACCAGCGCCATTGGTCAATCGAATCCGCTGGGCAAGGTACCGGCCCTGGTCACCGACGACGGTGCTGCGGTCTTCGATTCGCGCGTCATCGTCGAATATCTCGATACCGTCACACCGATTCATCGTCTGATTCCGCCGAGCGGCCGTTCGCGGGTCGAGGTTCGCTGCTGGGAGGCGCTTGCCGACGGACTGCTCGATGCGCTCATCCTGGTTCGCATCGAGTATTCACAGCGCACCGAATCACAGCGCAGCCAGGCCTGGATCGACCGGCAGATGGGCAAGGTCGATGCCGCGCTGGCCTCGATGTCGAATGGCCTGGGCGATCGGGCCTTTTGCTGCGACGGCCGCTATACCCTCGCCGATATCGCCGTGGGTTGCTCACTCGGCTACCTTGACTTCCGCTTTGCGCAGATCGACTGGAGAACACGCCATCCGAATCTGGCAGTACTGAGCGACAAGCTGGTTACCCGTCAAGCCTTCGTCGATTCAGCACCACCCTCGGCCTGAGCCTCACCGCTCAACCAGACGCAACACTCAGGCAGGCGAAAAACTGTCAGGGCGTGCCTTCTCCCAGAAGGCCTTGTAAACCGGCAGATCTGGTACACCGTCGATCAGTTCACCGCCCCTGAGCATCGGGTAGACGGTCGACAGCATCTGGATGTCGGTGCCTGTCACCCGGCGCATGATGTGATCGAGATCAAGTTGCGACGGATGGGTGAGCCCGGCCGCAGCAATCAGCTCGGCCAGGGCCTTGAGGGTGTTCTGGTGAAAGTTGAACACCCGCTCGGCCTTGTCGGGCACGACCAGCGCACGCTGACGGGCAGCGTCCTGTGTGGTGACCCCGGTCGGGCATCTTCCGGTGTGGCAATTCATCGCCTGGATGCAACCCACGGCAAACATGAAACCGCGGGCGCTGTTGCACCAGTCGGCGCCCATCCCCATGGTGCGGGCAATGTCGAAGGCGCTGGTGATCTTGCCGGCCGCACCCAGCCTGATCTGCGAGCGCAGATTCATGCCGACCAGCGTGTCATGGACCAGCATCAATCCTTCTCGCATCGGCATGCCGACCCGATCGATGAATTCGGCGGGTGCTGCACCCGTGCCGCCCTCCTTGCCGTCGATCACGATGAAATCCGGCGTGATGCCGGTCTCGTGCATGGCCTTGGCAATCGCAAACCATTCCCAGGGATGGCCGACCGCAAACTTGAAACCGGTGGGCTTGCCACCCGAAAGCCGGCGCAGTTCGTCGATGAATTCGAGCAGTCCGATGGGGGTCGAAAAAGCCGAATGAGAGGCGGGTGAGACGCAATCAACCCACGGGGGCACGCCACGTGCGGCAGCGATCTCGGGTGTGACCTTGGGGCCCGGCAGCACGCCGCCATGGCCGGGCTTGGCCCCCTGCGACAGCTTGACCTCGATCATCTTCACCTGATCGTCGCAGGCGTTCTCGACGAAGCGCTCACGATCGAAACGACCCGCTTCGTCACGGGCGCCGAAATAACCCGATCCGATCTCCCAGATCAGATCGCCGCCAAACTCGCGGTGGTAGGCCGAGATCGAGCCCTCGCCGGTGTCATGGGCAAAGCCGCCTCGTTTGGCGCCCCGGTTGAGAGCTCGGATGGCATTGGCTGACAGCGAACCGAAGCTCATCGCCGAAATATTGAAGATCGATGCCTCATAGGGCCGAACACAGCGCGGGCCGCCTACCGTGACGCGAAAATCATGCGACTGCAGGGGTGCCGGAACCATCGCATGGTTCATCCACTCAAAACCACTGGCATAGGTGTCGAGCTGCGTGCCGAATGGGCGCTTGTCGATGTCCTGCTTGGCCCGCTGATACACCAGTGCCCGCTGCAGGCGCGAGAACGGCACCGCATCGCTGTCGGACTCGATCAGGTATTGGCGAATCTCGGGACGGATCGCCTCGAACATGAAGCGCAGATGCCCGAACACCGGGTAATTTCGCAGGATCGCGTGGCGCGTCTGCAGCAGATCACGGGCACCGACTGCCGTCAGCACCGCGGCAAGCACACTCCACCACCAGCCGATTTCGCCGACACGCGCACCCCAGGCGAGCAAAGGCGTGGCAATCGCAAAACCTGCAAGGGTCAGGAATCTGATGAGAGAGGTCATCGACTCGGCTCCAGTCTCGGCTTCAGTGCATGGGGCAGAAAGCGGGTAAAGCGTCGCGAAGTCTAGCGCGACAATGGCTTGCGCCCATGACAGTCAGCGACCGTCGTCACGACCCTTGCGACCCTGACAACGCTGGCGGCCCCTGCAGCCCCTGCGCCGCGGCAATCACGCCGCCGCCCAGGCAGACCTCATCGTGATAGAGCACCGCCGACTGCCCGGGCGTCACCGCCCACTGCGGCTGATCGAAGGCGAGCTCGAAGCCGCCGGAGCGATCGGGCGAAGGCGTGAACCGACAGGCCGCATCGGTCTGCCGGTAACGGGTCTTGGCACCCTGTCTGAGCTGCGCCGGCGGCACGCCGGCGATCCAGTGCGCATCACTCGCCTGAAGTGAGGCCGCGCGCAACCAGGGGTGTTCATGGCCCTGCACCACATAAAGCGTATTGGCGCCCATGTCCTTTCCGGCGACATACCAGGCCTCGCCGCTGCCGGACTTTTGCCCGCCGATGCCCACGCCCTTGCGCTGTCCGATGGTGTAGAACGCCAGTCCGACATGCTCCCCAAGCAGACGACCTTCGTCGTCGAGGATCGGGCCGGGCGCAGTCGGCAGATAGCGGTTGAGGAAGGCCCTGAACGGGCGCTCGCCGATGAAACAGATGCCGGTCGAATCCTTTTTCGCATGGTTGGGCAGACCGATCCGCTCGGCAATCTCGCGCACCTCGCGCTTGGGCAGCTCGCCCACCGGAAACACCGTGCGGGCCAGCTGGGCCTGGGTCAGGCGATGCAGAAAATAGCTCTGGTCCTTGGTCGCGTCGAGGCCGCGCAGCAGTTCGTGACGCATGCCGCCCGGCATCGAGTCATCCGGTACAGCCCGCACCCGGGCGTAGTGGCCGGTACCGATGCAGTCGGCGCCAAGCCGCATGGCATGGTCGAGAAAGGCCTTGAACTTGATCTCGGCATTGCACAGCACATCAGGATTGGGGGTACGGCCCACCGAATACTCACGCAGAAACTCTGCGAAAACACGCTCCCGGTACTCGGCCGCAAAATTGACCGCCTCTAGCTCGATCCCCAGCACATCGGCCACACTCGCGGCATCGATCCAGTCCTGGCGACTCGAACAGTATTCGCTGTCGTCGTCGTCCTCCCAGTTCTTCATGAAGAGGCCAATGACCTCGTGGCCCTGTTCTTTGAGCAACCAGGCGGAGACCGCCGAGTCGACACCACCCGACAGACCGACCACAACACGCGAAGCGCTCATCGACCAGGTGCCGCGGGGACGCCAGGCGTGGGATCGAGGGCGCTGTCATGCGTCCAGACGATCTCGAGGTCGGCGCGGCGATTGGCCAGGAAATCGAGGACCGCACGCTCGACCAGCGGGCTGCGGTGCTGCTGCGGACAGGCAAGGATCTCGGCCGGCGACATCCAGAAGGCACGCACGATGCCCTCATCAAGCGCCCGGGTCGGATCATGCGAGATCGGCCGGCACAAGAAGGTATGGCGCAGGTAGGTCACATCGACGCCGGCAGCCGCGTTCACATGTCGCGCCAGGTGAACGCCCTGCAAGGCAATCGCCTCGACCGTCCAGGCGGTTTCTTCAAGGGCTTCACGCACCACCGCCTGCTGCAGCGTCTCGCCGGGATCAAGATGACCGGCCGGCTGATTCAGACGCAGACCGAGCGGGGTGTGTTCCTCGATCATGAGCAGCAGGCCATCGCGTTCGATGACCGCGGCGACCGTCGTGCTGGGCTTCCAGATGTCCATTTTTTGAGTGTAACCGAGGCAAATCGGACTGCTGCGCGAGCCCTGCGCAGGCAAAAAGCCACGCTACAGGTTATCCTTTTGGGATTGCCTGGAGAAAACAGAATGAAAATCGGAGTGCCGACCGAGACGCGCGCCGGAGAGTCGCGGGTCGCCGCCACCCCTGAAACGGTGAAGAAACTGGTCGCAGCCAAGCACGAAGTGATCGTGCAGTCTGGCGCTGGCACCGGTGCGAGCGTGACAGATGCCGCCTACGAGGCAGCGGGCGCGATCCTTGCCGATGCCAACACCGCCTTCAAGGCCGACATGGTCCTGAAGGTGCGGCGCCCCTCACCTGACGAACTTGCCCTGATGCCGCCCGGCACCGCGGTGGTCGCCATGCTCGATCCCTTCGATCGGGCCGGCCTCGAACAGCTGGCAAGTGCCGGCACGACTGCCTTCGCGCTCGAAGCCGCACCGCGCACAACCCGCGCCCAGAGCATGGACGTGCTGTCTTCGCAGGCCAATATCGCCGGCTACAAGGCGGTCATGGTGGCAGCCAATGCCTATCAGCGCTTCATGCCGATGCTCATGACGGCCGCTGGCACAGTCAAAGCCGCGCGCGTGGTTATCCTCGGCGTCGGCGTGGCCGGGCTGCAGGCCATCGCGACTGCCAAGCGGCTCGGGGCGGTCATCGAAGCCTCCGACGTGCGGCCGCCGGTCAAGGAACAGGTCGAATCGCTCGGCGCCAAGTTCATCGATGTGGCCTACGAGACCGACGAAGAGCGCGAAATCGCCAAGGGCGCGGGCGGCTATGCCCGGCCGATGCCCGAGAGCTGGATGAAACGTCAGGCAGCCGCAGTCGCCGAACGAATCAAGCAGGCCGACATCGTGATCACCACCGCCCTCATCCCCGGCCGCAAGGCGCCGGTGCTGGTGACCGAGGAGATGGTCATGTCGATGAAAGCCGGATCGGTCATCGTCGACATGGCGGTCGAACAGGGTGGCAACTGCCCCCTGTCAGAGCCCGGTCGCACGGTGACGAAACACGGCGTGCACATCATCGGCGAAACCAATCTGCCCTCAATGGTTGCGGCCGATGCCTCGGCACTCTATGCCCGCAACGTCATCGATTTCCTCAAGCTCGTGATCGACGCCGACGGCAAGCTCAAGATCGATCTCGAAGACGACATTGTCAAAGCCTGCCTCGTCGTTCGCGACGGCCAGGTCCTGCGGGCCTGAACCCAGAGCCTGCCGGTCCGAACCCCAATATCCCGCCGACAGAAGGTCATCCGAGCAAATGGAAGTCATCAGTCCTACCGTCATCAACCTGATCATTTTTGTGCTGGCGATCTACGTCGGCTTTCATGTGGTCTGGAACGTCACCCCCGCCCTGCATACGCCGCTGATGGCGGTCACCAACGCGATCTCGGCGATCATCATCGTCGGCGCGATGCTGGCCGCTGCGCTCACCACCACACCCCTTGGCAAGTTCATGGGCGTGGCGGCGGTGGCGCTGGCGGCAGTCAATGTGTTCGGCGGCTTTCTCGTGACCCGCCGCATGCTCGATATGTTCAAGAAAAAAGCGCCGCGCGAAGGCGCGGGCAAGGCAGAAAAGTCATGACAGTGCGTGCCTTCATCGTTTTGCTGGTCATCACCATCATCGGGATTGCGCTCGGCGACCACATCGCAAAAGACTTTGCGGCGCCCGGCCTTGAGCGCACCTTCACCGTGCTCGTGATCGCTACGCTCATCGTCGCCCCCTGCGCCTGGATTCTCGGGCGACTGGGCTGGATCAACAGCGGCCGGATCGATTTCAGCCGCAACAGCCAACCGCCTCGCAGCGGAGGCCAGGCCTAACATGAACCTCATCGTCCTGCTGTATCTCGTCGCCTCGATCTGCTTCATCCAGGCACTCAAAGGTCTGTCGCACCCCACCACCTCCATCCGGGGCAATCTTTTCGGCATGGTCGGCATGGGCATCGCCGCGGTGACCACGGTCGCGCTCATCTACATGATGCGCGCCGAATTCGCACCGATGGGCCTGGCCTGGGTGCTGCTCGGTCTGGTCATCGGCGGCAGCGCCGGCGCCTACATGGCCGCCAAGGTCGAGATGACCAAGATGCCCGAACTGGTCGCCTTCATGCACAGCATGATCGGTCTGGCCGCGGTCTGCATCGCGATCGCCGCGGTGGCCGAACCCTGGGCCTTCGGCATTACCGACTATCCCAAGGAACTGCTGATCGGCGCCAAGACGCAGGCTGGCGCCATCGTCGCCGACATCATCACGCGCCCGCCGATTCCAACCGGCAACCGGCTCGAACTCTTTCTTGGGGCTGCAATCGGTGCAATCACCTTCAGCGGCTCGGTGATCGCCTTCGGCAAGCTTTCGGGCAAATACAAGTTCCGGCTCTTCCAGGGCGCGCCGGTGGTCTTCTCCGGCCAGCACATGCTCAACCTGGTGCTCGGTCTGGCCACGGTCGCACTCGGCCTGGTGTTCACTTACAACGAGAGCTGGCCCGCCTTCATGGCGATGCTCGCACTGGCCTTTTTGCTCGGCGTGCTGATCATCATCCCGATCGGCGGGGCCGACATGCCGGTGGTGGTCTCGATGCTCAACAGCTATTCGGGCTGGGCGGCGGCCGGCATCGGCTTTTCGCTCAACAACAGCATGCTGATCATTGCCGGCTCGCTGGTGGGTGCCTCGGGCGCGATCCTGAGCTACATCATGTGCAAGGCCATGAACCGCTCGTTCTTCAACGTGATCCTGGGCGGCTTCGGCGGCGACGCGGCGGCAGCGGCCGCAGGTGGCGGCGCGCAGCAGCAGCGCCCGGTCAAGAGCGGCTCGGCCGAAGACGCGGCTTTCCTGATGAGCAATGCCGACACCGTCATCATCGTGCCGGGCTATGGTCTGGCAGTGGCCCGCGCCCAGCATGCGCTCAAGGAACTCGCCCAGAAGCTCACCGACCATGGTGTGACCGTCAAATACGCGATCCATCCGGTGGCAGGCCGCATGCCGGGCCATATGAACGTGCTGCTGGCCGAAGCCGAAGTGCCTTATGACCAGGTCTTCGAGATGGAGGACATCAATGCCGAGTTCGGCCAGGCCGATGTGGCACTGATTCTGGGCGCCAATGACGTGGTCAATCCAGCCGCCAAGGATCCGAAGTCGTCGATTGCCGGCATGCCCATCCTGGAGGCTTACAAAGCGAAGACCGTCATTGTCAACAAGCGAAGCATGGCCTCGGGTTATGCTGGTCTCGACAATGAACTCTTCTACATGGACAAGACCATGATGGTGTTCGGCGATGCCAAGAAGGTCGTCGAGGACATGGTCAAGGCGGTCGAGTAAGCACGGCAACAGTCAGGCCGGCACAACCAAGCGCAGAGGAAGCATGGCATCCGACAGCACGCCGATCACCACGGGAAGCCCCGACGCCATGCCCCCCGCCGGTCCCGGGCCTGGCAGCGAGGCCGACCTCCTCGAGGCCCTGCGCAAGGTCTGTCTCTTCGACTATCTGCTTCACATCGCCGGCCTGCTGCTGTCGGCCGGGCTGTTTTCGGTGATCGCCCTGATCGTGAACTACATCAAGCGCGACAGTGCGCGCGGCACGATCTACGAAAGCCACATGAACTGGATGATCCGCACATTCTGGTGGGCGCTTTTCTGGGTCGTCGTGATCGCGATTCCGGCAGCACTGCTGTCAGTGGTCACCTTCGGCCTGCTCAGCTTCCTTTTCGTATTGCCCGGGGTTTGGTTCCTCTATCGGATGATCAAGGGCATCCTGCGGCTCAATGACGGCCTGCCCATGCCGTCCTGAGTCGCCCGGACCCGGCTTTCCTCAGACAAAGGGTTCAGATGAACGACATTCCCATCGATCGATCGCGACGCCGGGCCATCCGGACCGGCCTTGGACTCCCGGTCGCACTGTCAGCCCTATCGGTGCTCGGTTCGGGCTGCGCCACCCCGAACGCCATACCGGCGCCGGCCGGTCTTGAACCCCTCCCGGTCCCGACACTGCGGGTCGGCGACCGCTGGCGTTATGTCCTGATCAACCGCTACAACAATATCCCCATCGGCGAGGTTTCGGTCCAGGTCACCGCTGTCACGCCGCTCATCCGACTGAGCATCGACCGGGGCGCCGACAAACCAGTGCTTGAAGAAATCTACACCGACCCCTGGTCGGTGATGCTCGAGACCGTCTACAGCGGAGAACCAATCCGCTTCAACGACCCGATGCCGGTGGTCCCGCAGGGCGCCAGAACCGGCTTGAATCTCAGGAGCAACACCCGCTACACCACGACACCGACTACGAGCTCGGCGTACGCCTGGAGCCAGCGTCTGTCGGTTGAAGGCTGGGAGCGGGTGACGGTGCCGGCGGGCAGCTTCGATGCCTTGCGAATCGTTCGGCTCATCAACTTCGAGCATCCTGATGTGTTTCGCTACTCACCCGAGCGCACCGACATCGCGTGGTATGCGCCGCAGGTCGGACGTTGGGTCAAGCGCGACTGGACCGGCAGTTACCTGATGCCCGGTCTGATGCCGCGCGGCGGGCGTGCCCGGGAAGACTGGGTCAACTGGCAACTGACGGCTTACCAGCCCGCGCCGCGCTAGCCGCACCCTGCTTTCGCGCCAGTCTGTCGCAAGGCGGCGCTAAGTCTCGCCAGAATCCGAGCGAATCATCCGTCGCTCGACCTGCGCCATGACCGTGGGCAGGTCGGGCCAGACACCGTCGCCTCCCAGCCAGATCGACTGACTGCCCCAGGGGCGGGTCCGCTTCGGACTGCTCGGACCGAAGACGCCGATCACCGGCGCATCGACCGCCGCGGCCAGATGCATCGGCCCGGAGTCGTTGGCGACGGTCAGACCCGCGAGTCGGCAAAGCGCCGCATAGGCACCCAGGCCGAGCCCCGGCAGCGCGATCGCCGATGGGGCAGCGGCCTTCGCCGCCTCCTCTTCGCCCGGACCCGGGCAAGTCAGTGTGATGATGCCCCGATCGGCGAGTTGTCTGGCGAGTTCGGCAAAACCCGCCCATCGTTTGCTCTGTCCGTCGGCGGTGCCAACCGATAAGGGGCCAAGCACGACCAGGCGATTGGCCGGCGCTTTGATGCCGGCCTGTCGAAGGGCTGCAAGCGCGCTCGCCTGGTGTTCAGGGGTGGTTCGCAGGCCGAGTGCGGCAGGCGCGTGACCGGGCAGCGCGGGCAGCCCGACCCAATCGGCCGCCGCGCAAGCAAGGCGCCAGAACACCTCGACCTCGTGCGGTCCGGTGGGCCTGGACAGTCCGCGCCCCAGCAGCAGCGAGCGCCCTTCGCCGCGATGCCCCAACGCAGCGACGCCGGCCAGCCGGAAGGCGGCCGCGCTCGAGAGCGAATTGGTGAACAGCAGCCCGCGCCTTGGCGAATTGATCGGCAACGATCGCAAGATCGCAGCGCCTGCCATCAGCGACTTCGGCATTGCCGTGACCGGCCAGTGGTGGGCGGCCAGCAGATCGGACGCCCAGCCCTTGCCGATCAGATGCAATTTCGCACCGCTGGCATCGAGTGCCTGCAAGGCCGGCAAGGCCATGCAGACATCGCCGATCCAGTTGGGCAGACGAACGATCAGGTTCATCGCACGACCGGGCCGGCAATCAAGGTCATGCCTGCGTGATCGCCCGGTCGAGCCACTCGATCCAATGGCGCACCGGCGTGTCGGTGCCTGATTGCAGATGGGTCAGGCAACCGATGTTGGCCGACAGGATCTGGTCGGGCGAAGCGGCCTGCAGGTTCGACAGCTTGCGATCGCGAAGCTGGGTGGCCAGCGTCGACTGCAGTACCGAATAGGTGCCGGCCGAACCGCAGCACAGATGCGACTCGGCAAAGGGCACGATCTCGGCGCCACAGGCCACCAGCAGCGACTCGACCTCACCCCTGACCTGCTGACCATGCTGCAGGGTGCAGGGCGGATGAAAGGCCAGCCTCGGGGGCGTGGGTCGCTCAAGGCCATCATGAGCGCCCCGACTGCCCTGAGCGCCGACAGCAGGCTGGCACAGCGCCTGCAGTCGCTCGCGCTCGGCGGGCAGAAACTGGGCGAGGTCGCAGGTCAGGGCGCTCACTCGCGCCGCCTTCTCGGCATAAAGCGGGTCGTGGCGCAGCAGATGCGCATAGTCCTTGATCATTGCGCCGCAGCCCGATGCATTGATGACGATGGCCTCGGCTTCGCCTGACGCGCCGCGAGCCGACGCGGCCTCGGCGTGCGGCACCAGCAGCGGCCACCAGGCGTCGATGTTTCGACGGGCATCGTCGAGCGCGCCCTCCTGATCATCGAGGTGATGACGGATCGCGCCGCAGCAGCCCGAGCGAGGTGCCACAACGGCCTGGATACCGAGCGCATCCAGGACCCGGGCGGTCGCCGCGTCGATCGCCGGAATCATTGCAGGCTGCACGCAACCGTTGAGCAGGATCACCTTGCGGGCATGCGAACGCGCCGGCCAGGATCCGGGATCGCGACGCTGGGGCACCTTCGCCCTGAGCGCCTCGGGCAGCAGAGGACGCACGGTCTGACCGAGGCGCATCGCGGTATCGAAGAGGCCGCGCCGGGTCATGCCTTCGCGCAGGGCGCCACGCAGCAGTCGGTCGCCGGCCGGGCGCTCCACCTGCTGGTCGACCAGCTTGCGGCCGATGTCGACCAGATGCCCGTACTGCACACCCGACGGACAGGTGCTCTCGCAATTGCGACAGGTCAGGCAGCGGTCGAGATGCTGCTGGGTATCGCGGGTCGGCGTGACACCTTCGACCACCTGCTTGATCAGATAGATTCGCCCGCGCGGGCCGTCGAGCTCGTCGCCCAGCAACTGGTAAGTCGGGCAGGTGGCGGTGCAAAAGCCGCAGTGCACGCACGATCGCAGGATCGATTCGGCTTCAATACCGTCGGGGGTATCGCGCAGCCAGTCGGCGAGATGGGTTTCCATTGTTCGATACCTGAGAGACGCGTCGGTCGCGGCTCAGAGGCCGGCCACCAGCCGGCCGGGGTTGAAGAGGCCGCGCGGGTCGAACTCCTTCTTGATGCGCCGATGCAGCTCGAGGATCGGCGCCGGCAAGGCCGGGAATACACCACTTGCGGCCTCGGCCGCACGAAAGCGGGTCGCGGTGCCACCCACGGTGGCCGCCGCCTGCCGCACGAATGCGGCATCAGCGTCCGACTTGAACCAGCGCAGCGCGCCACCCCATTCCACCAGCTGACGGCCGGGCAACTCGAAAATCGGCGCACCAGACGGCACCGACAATCGCCACAGCGGCAGCGGGTCATCGAAGAAAGCATCGGTCTGCTCGCGCAGCCCCGACCAGTGAGCCCGTGCGGCCATCGGGTCGATCAGTCGGGTGCCGTGATCGGCAGCAAGCCGCGCGACCGCGGCATCGACCGCAGCGCCGGCCCCCGACAGCCGAACCATGAGCTCGCCGCCTGCCCATGATGTGCCCGACAGGGGCAGCGGCTGGGCGCCCCATCGATTCATCTGCGACAGGGCCTCGCGAAGCCCGATGCTCAGGCAGACAGTGGCTTCGGCAGCCGGAACAGGCAGTACCTTCAGGGACACCTGCACGATCGGCCCCAGAATGCCCATCGAGCCTGCCAGCAGACGCGACACATCGTAGCCGGCGACATTCTTCATGACCTGTCCGCCGAAATGGAGCAACTCGCCGCTGGCGTTCATCAGCACCGCGCCGAGCATGAAATCGCGCACCGCACCGGCGGTGGCACGGCGAGGCCCCGACAGGCCGGCCGCCACCATGCCACCCACGGTGGCACCGGCGCCGAAATGCGGCGGCTCGAAGGCGAGGTATTGCTGACGGGCTGCGAGTACTTGTTCGAGCTCGGCAATCGGGGTGCCGCAGCGAACCGTCACCACAAGCTCGGTCGGCTCGTAGTCGACGATGCCGGCGAGCGGGCGCAGATCGAGCGGCTCACCAGTCGCCTGCTCGCCATAGAAGGACTTGGTATTGCCGCCATGCAAGCGCAGACGGGTGCGATCGGCCTGCGCAGCGCGCACGCAGTCGCGCAGCGCCACCAGGGCAGCATCGGCTGGCACCGAGGTCGTCAAGGTCAGGCTCGCTCGAAAAAATCGCGTGCTTCGGTCGGCATGATTGGGCGCTCAGAAACGTTCGATATCGGGGAAGGCCACCCGACCGCCGTGCACATGCATCTTGCCGTACTCGGCACAGCGGGCAAGGGTCGGTATGCCCTTGCCGGGGTTGAGCAGACCGGGCGGATCGAAAGCGCGCTTGAGCGCAAAGAAAGCCTCGCGCTCGGCCGGCGAAAACTGCACGCACATCGAATTGATCTTTTCGATGCCCACGCCGTGCTCGCCGGTGACCGTGCCGCCGAGCTCGACGCACAGCTCGAGAATGTCGGCACCGAAACGATCGGCACGCTCCCATTCGCCAGGCTGGTTGGCATCGAAGAGGATCAGCGGATGCAGATTGCCGTCGCCGGCATGAAAGACATTCATGCAGCGCAGCTGATAGGTGTGTTCCATCTCGCTGATGGCCACCAGCATGCGCCCGAGGTTTTTTCGCGGAATGGTGCCGTCCATGCAGTAGTAGTCGGGCGAGATGCGACCGGCCGCCGGAAAAGCATTTTTTCTGCCCGACCAGAATCGCAGCCGCTCGGCCTCGGAGTTGGAGACCACCAGTGCGGTCGCGCCGGCGCCACGCAGCACCGCCAGCATGCGTTCGATTTCTTCTTTGACTTCCTCGGGTGAACCGTCGGACTCGGCCAGCAGGATCGCCTCGGCCGACAGGTCGTAGCCGGCCTTCACGAAAGGCTCGACCGCGGCACTCGCCTTGCGGTCCATCATTTCGAGGCCTGCGGGAATGATGCCGGCACCGATGATCGCCGCGACCGCGTCGCCTGCCTTGGCGACATCGTCGAAGGAGGCCATCACGACGCGCGCGAGCTGCGGCTTGGGGACCAGCTTCACCAGCGCTTCGGTGACCACCATCAGCATGCCTTCGGATCCGATGGACAGCGCCAGAAGATCGAGACCCGGGCCATCGAGGGCCGCACTGCCGAGTTCGATGATCTCGCCATCGATGGTCAGACCCCGCACCCGCAGCACGTTATGCACGGTCAGGCCGTACTTCAGGCAATGCACGCCTCCCGAGTTTTCGGCGATGTTGCCGCCGATCGAGCAGGCGATCTGGGACGAGGGATCGGGCGCGTAATACAGGCCGTGAGGCGCCGCGGCTTCCGAGATCGCCAGATTACGCACGCCGGGCTGCACGCGCGCGGTTCGCGCCAGCGGATCGACCGACAGGATGCGATTCAGACGGGCCAGCGACAGCACCACGCCGCTGGCATGAGGCATCGCGCCGCCCGACAGGCTCGTACCCGAGCCTCGCGCCACCACCGGCACATCATGCTCGCGGCAGATCCGCAATGCCTGCTGCACCTGTTGCTCGTTTTCGGGCAGACACACCGCCACCGGCAACTGCCGAAAGGCCGACAGGCCATCGCATTCATAGGGCCGGGTCTGCTCGACGCCGGCGAGCACACAGTGCGCCGGCAAAGCCTCTCGCAGGGCAGCGATCAGCGCGGCCGACCGGTCCGGATCCGGCGTTTGGGCGACATCGGCCCAGCGCAGTTCGGGCGCAGGGGCGGGCTCGCCCCTCGCCGCAGAGGGGGCCTGACTGTCGTGCACACTGAGAGTCGACACGGGAAATCTCATAATTGGGAGATCGTCGATTGTACTTGCCACCCGGCAAGGCTATGGTGGCGCGCTGTCTGAAGCACCATCGCCAAATCAATCAGAGGAGCCCCGATGCGAACCCACCCGATCAATGCCGCCCTGCTGGCCTGCAGTCTGCTTGGCGCAGCCTGCACCACGCCCCCCACCACGTCGCCGGAGGCCGTCGGCGAAATCCGCGCCGGCAGCGGCATTCTCAACGGCTATCTGCCGCGCACCGAGCTGCCCGACAGCCTGGCGCTGGTCGCACCGCCGCCGGCTGCCGGTACGCCGCAGGCACTGGCCGACGAGAACGCCTTCCGAAACACGGTCGCACTGCGCAACTCGCCGCGCTGGAATCTGGCCGCCCGCGACGCCGTCCTGAAATTTCCGCAGGCCGCCGACACTTTCTCGTGTGCCCTGGGCATGCCGATCTCGGCGCAGGACACGCCGCAGCTGACCATGCTGCTGCGACGCACCCTGACCGATGCCGGCCTTGCAACCTACCGCGCCAAGGACCACTACAAACGCACCCGCCCCTTCGTCGCGTTCTCCGAACCCACCTGCACCCCAGCCGAAGAGGCCATGTTGGCCAAGGACGGCTCCTACCCCTCAGGCCACTCTGCTGTCGGCTGGGCCTTCGCGCTGGTGCTGACCGAAATCGCCCCGCAGCGCGCCAATGCCCTGCTGGGCCGGGGCTATGCCTATGGCCAGAGCCGGGTGATCTGCGGCGTACACTGGCAAAGCGATGTCGAGGCCGGCCGCGTGGTCGCCGCTGCGACCGTTGCAAGGCTTCACGCCGACCCGGTGTTTCGCGCCCAGCTCGACGCAGCGCGCGAGGAAGTCAC
Source organism: Burkholderiales bacterium (assembly GCA_026399875.1). Classification (GTDB taxonomy): domain Bacteria; phylum Pseudomonadota; class Gammaproteobacteria; order Burkholderiales; family Burkholderiaceae_E; genus UBA4615. The sequence goes on from JAPLQF010000030.1 coordinate 53,483, forward strand.
GCGCGGACTTTCCAGAAGTACCAGTCCGCAAGCGTCGTGCGCGGCAGAAGCCGCTGCGCTTGCCCGCTGATCGCCTGGAACCAGACGGCACCGTGCGCGGCATCGATTCAGCCGCGCATCGGTCGGTGCCCTCACTGTCTCGCCGTTGCAAAGCTTGATCGCTAGAATGTTCTGAATCAGGAAACATTTTAGAGACGTCATGGACACAAAATCTGTCGTCAGCCGCCCGACTGCACCGCCCACCCTGGGCATCCATGTCACCCGGCGTCTGCTCAACATCACCCGCCAGGACTGGTACACCCAAGGCAAGGCCCAGTGGAGCCACGCCAGCCGCGACCCGAGCGACTTGACACTGCCTGCCTCGAAGACTAAGGTCGCGGCCAGTCTCACCGCCGATGCGGGAGAGATCGGCGCCTAGAGGCTTGATCTCGACGGGGCCGACGCCGAAGGTGTATCGCCCCAGAAACTCTCAGGCAAAAGGACCGCATCGGAACAGGCTCTCTGGAGAGTAGGCACTCGCTTGTCAGCGAAGGCCTCGCCGAAGGTCAATCTCTCAGGCAAATGGACAGAGGGGGCGCAGCAGACGGTTCGGGCATGACGCCCGTGGCTCGTCTGCACCGCCCTTTATCCACGCCTCGGAGTCCGCCTTGACCAGCCCCGCAGATCTGAAATTCACCGACACCCATGAATGGGTGCGTGACAACCGTGACGGCAGCTTTACCGTCGGTATCAGCCATCACGCCCAGGAGGCCCTCGGCGAACTGGTGTATGTCGAGTTGCCCGATGTCGGCCGGCATCTGGCCGCCGGCGAAGCCTTCGCGGTGGTCGAATCCACCAAGGCGGCCTCCGATGTCTATGCCCCGCTCGAAGGCGAGGTGCTCGAGATCAACGACGCACTGACCACTGAGCCGCAATCGGTCAACAGCGCCCCCTACCAGGCGGGCTGGCTGATGCGCATCCGCCCGGCAGACCCCGCCGCCCTTGCCACGCTGATGGCGGCCGCCGACTACGACAGCGGCCCCGGCGCCTGAGGAGCCCACCATGATCCAGAGCGACACCCCCGACCAGAGCCTGAGCGCCCTGACTGGCGCAGATGAATTCCATGCCCGCCATATCGGCCCGCAGGACGAGCAGCAGCGCCAGATGCTCGCCGCCATCGGCTATGCCTCGCGCCACGAACTGATCCGAGACACGATTCCGGCCGGCATCCTGCGCGATGTGCCGCTGTCGATCGTCGAGCCGACCACCGAAGCGGCCGCCCTGGCCGAACTCGCAGACATCGCCGAGCGCAACCAGGTCTGGCGCAGCTACATCGGCGCCGGCTACCACGGCACGATCACCCCCGAACCGATCCGCCGCAATCTGCTCGAGAACCCGGGCTGGTACACCGCCTACACGCCCTATCAGGCCGAGGTCGCGCAGGGTCGTCTCGAGTCACTGATGAATTTCCAGCAGATGGTCATCGACCTGACCGGCCTGCCGGTGGCCAATGCCTCTCTGCTCGACGAGGCCAGTGCGGCAGCAGAAGCGATGGGCGTACTGCGACGCGCCTCGCGCCACACCTCCAACCGTTTCCTGGTCGACGCTGCGGTGCATCCGCAGGTGATTGCGGTGATCCGAACGCGTGCCCGCTGGATGGGTATCGAGGTAGTGGTGGCCGACGCCGACGGCTTCGATGCCGCCACCGTCTTCGGTGCGCATGTGCAGTGCCCGGATACCTTCGGTCGGCTGCGCGATGTCGCACAGCTTGCCGACGCACTGCATACCGCAGGCGGCAAGCTCTCGATCGGCGTCGACCCACTGGCCGCACTCCTGGTGCGATCGGCTGGCGCGATGGGTGCCGATATCGCGATCGGCTCGGCCCAGCGCTTCGGCGTGCCGCTTGGCAATGGCGGCCCGCACGCCGCCTTCATGGCGGTGCGCCAGGACCTGGTGCGGATGATGCCTGGGCGCATCATCGGAGTGTCGAAAGACGCCGCCGGCAATCTCGCTTATCGCATGTCCCTGCAGACCCGCGAGCAGCACATCCGCCGCGACAAGGCCACCAGCAACATCTGCACCGCGCAGGCGCTGCTGGCCAACATGGCTGCGTTCTACGCGGTCTATCACGGGCCGCAGGGGCTGCTGCGCATCGCACTGCGGGTCAATGCCATGGCGCGACTGATGCTCGAGACCGCTGGCATCACGCCGGTCCATGCCGCCTTCTTCGACACGGTCCTGATCGACCCGGTCGCCAGCAAGCTCGATGCCACGCTGATTGCAAAGCGCGCGGCCGAACAGCGCATCAACCTTCGCACCTTCGCTGACGGACGCATCGCCATCGCGCTGGATGAGACGGTGGGCCTTGCCGATGTGGCCGATCTGGTTCAGGTGCTCACCGGCAGCCGCCCGGCGCTCGAAGGCCCGACCGGCGTCGCAGCGGTCGGCGCAAAGCTCGGCATCGAACCGGCATCAATCCCAACCGCCCTGCGCCGCGAAAGTGCAGTGCTGACCCATCCGGTCTTTCACCGCTTTCACAGCGAGACCGAGTTCATGCGCTATCTCAAGCGCCTCGAAAACCGCGACATCTCGCTGGTGCATTCGATGATCCCGCTGGGGTCATGCACGATGAAGCTCAATGCGGCTGCCGAGATGGCACCGGTCACCTGGCCGCAGTTCGCGGCCATCCATCCTTTTGCACCTGCCGAGCAGCGCCAGGGCTATGCCGAGATGCTGCGCCAGCTCGGTCAGTGGCTCGCCGAGATCACCGGATTCGATTCGGTGTCGTTCCAGCCGAATTCGGGTGCCCAGGGCGAATACGCCGGCCTGCTTGCGATCAGGCAGTGGCAGGCCGCGCGCGGCCAGGGCCATCGTGATGTCTGTCTGATTCCGTCGTCGGCACACGGCACCAATCCGGCCACTGCGCAGATGATGGGTCTGAAGATCGTGGTGGTGGCCTGCGATGCCGACGGCAACATCGATGTGGCCGACCTGCAGGCCAAAGTCGCCGCCCACCGCGATGCACTGGCCGCGCTGATGGTGACCTACCCCTCGACCCACGGCGTGTTCGAAGCCTCAATCAGCGATGTCTGCGCGATGGTTCATGCAGCCGGCGGGCAGGTCTATATGGACGGCGCCAATCTCAATGCCCAGGCTGGCCTGACCCGCCCGGGCGACATCGGCGCCGATGTCTGCCACATGAATCTGCACAAGACCTTCTGCATTCCTCATGGCGGCGGCGGCCCGGGCATGGGCCCGATCGCGGTGGCCGCACACCTGGCCCCCTTCCTGGCGAGCGATCCTTACCAGCATGCAGACCAGGGCAACAGCGTCTCGGCCGCACCCAGCGGCAGCGCGCTGATCACCACCATCTCGTGGATGTACATCCGCATGATGGGAGCAAGCGGCATCCGCAAGGCCACCGAGGTGGCGATCCTCAATGCCAACTACATCGCGACCCGCCTGCAGGGCCACTATCCGGTGCTCTATACCGGCGCCAATGGCCGAGTGGCGCATGAGTGCATCCTCGATGTCCGCCATCTCAAGGGGGAGTGCGGCATCACTGCTGAAGACATCGCCAAGCGACTGATGGACTACGGTTTTCATGCGCCGACCTTGTCGTTTCCGGTGGCCGACACGCTGATGGTCGAGCCGACCGAAAGCGAATCGAAGGCTGAACTCGATCGCTTTTGCGACGCCATGATCGCAATCGCCGGCGAAATCTCGCAGGTGAAATCGGGTGCGCTCGATGCGCTCGACAATCCGCTGAAGAACGCACCGCACACCGCCTTCGAGCTGGCCGCCGACTGGACCCATCCCTACTCGCGCGAGCAGGCGGTCTATCCCCTCGCCTGGCTGCGCGAGGCCAAGTTCTGGCCGTATGTCAAACGCATCGACAACGCGGCGGGCGATCGCAATCTGGTCTGCACCTGCCCGCCGATGGCCGATTACATGACCAGCAACACGGCCGATCAACAATGAGCCCTGCAACCCTGCTCACCGACGCCCACGCGCACCGGAGCCACTGATGGACCCTGTGGTCAGACAGATCCCGCTGGCCGGGCTGCACCGCGAACTCGGCGCGAAGTTCGGGCCCTTTGCCGGCTACGACATGCCGATTCAGTATCCGGCGGGCCTGAAATCCGAGCACCTGCACACCCGTTCGCAGGCTGGCCTCTTCGATGTCTCGCACATGGGCCAATTGCACATCCGGGCGCTCGACGGCACGGCGCAGTCGCTGCAAAAGGGCCTGCAGGCCGCACTGCCGATCGACTTCACCGGCTGGCCGATCGGACTCCAGAAATATTCTTTTCTGCTCAATGACGCGGGCGGTATCGAAGACGACCTGATGCTGGTCAATCTCGGCGACACCGTGCGCATAGTGGTCAACGCCGGCAACCGCGACGCCGACCGGGCGCGGCTCATGGCGCTATGCCCTGAGCTCTCATTCGACTGGGTCGATGCCGCGCTGATTGCACTGCAGGGCCCGCAGGCCGAAGCTGTGCTGGCGCAACTCGACCCGACCGCCGCCACCATGAGCTTCATGCAGGCCCGCGACCTGACGCTCGAAGGCGCGAGCTGCTTTACCACCCGCTCCGGCTACACCGGCGAAGACGGCTACGAAATCTCCCTGCCCTCGCAGGCCGCCGAAAGAATCGTGCGCCGGCTGCTCGCCGATTCGCGGGTCGCGCCGGCTGGCCTTGGTGCGCGCGACACTCTGCGCCTCGAAGCCGGTCTGCCGCTGCATGGCAACGACATCACCCCCACCACATCGCCTGTCGAAGCCGGGCTGAGCTTTGCGATCCCGAAGTCACGACGCGCAGACGGCGCACTGGCAGGCGGCTTTCCGGGCGCGGGCACCGTGCTGGCGCAGCTCGCCCAAGGCCCGTCGCGCAAGCTGGTCGGGCTGATCTCACCCGACTCGATTCCGATCCGCTCGCATGCATCGCTGCTCGATGCGAATGGCATCAGTGTGGGCGAGGTCACCAGCGGTACGGTCTCGCCCTCGCTCGGCAAGCCGATCATGCTGGCTTATGTCAGCACAGGCGCGCAGCCGGTGCAGGCGGCGGTGCGCGATCGGCGGCCGGCGGTCCAGACCGTGCCGCTGCCTTTCGTGCCGAAGCGATACAAGCGCTGAACGAGGCCGATCAAAGGCGCCGGATTGTTCAGGTCTTCGCGATCCGATCGAGCAGCTCACGCAGGCGGGCCGGATCGACCGGCTTGACCAGATGCTCATCAATGCCGGCCGCCAGGGCGCGCTCGCGGTCTGCCGGCTGCCCCCATCCCGACATCGCAATCAGCTTCACCGCCTTGCCGCCCGGCAGTTGGCGAATCCGACGCGCCATCTCGAAGCCATCGATCCTGGGCATGCCAAGGTCCATCAGGACCGCATCAGGGGTTTCGGACGCGAGAAGCGCGAGCCCGGACGCACCGTCATGGGCGCTGAACGTGCGATGCCCCCAGGCCTGCAGCAGCATCAAGGTGGTTTCAACCACATCCGGGTTGTCGTCGACCACCAGAATCTCCAGACGAGAAGTGCCGGCCTGCTTGTTTGCCTGATTATTGGCCTGCTTGTTTGCCTGCTCACCAGGTGTATCTGAGCGCGTACTGCCCCCCGCGCCCCGATGGTGCAACGGCAGCCTGACGGTAAATTCGCTGCCCTCGCCTTTACCGGGACTGCTTGCACTGATCGAGCCGCCTTGCAGCGCGAGCAACTCCTGGGACAGGTGCAGGCCAACGCCAAGCCCGTCTTTGGCCGCAGCCGAGCCACCCGGCAGTTGCGCGAATCTCTCGAACATTCGGGGAATCTGCTCGTCGAGAAAGCCGATGCCGTCATCAATGACCCGAAGCAAAGCCTCATCGCCCTCAGCGCAAACCTCGATCCGCACCCAGCCATCGACAGTCGTGAACTTCAAGGCGTTGTTGAGCAGGTTTTCGATGACCTGCGCGATCCGGACCGGGTCGACATCGACCATCAGCTCGCCATCGGGCAGAGAAACCTCCAGGCGCCTCCCCGCTGCCTGCGCGAACAGCCGATACGAATCGGCGGATCGGCGTGCGACCTCAACCAGGTCGGTCCGCTCGAGCTTCACCTGCAGGCGTCCGGTCGTGATTCGCGAGACATCAAGCAGGTCATCGATCAGTCGGGCCATATGCGTCACCTGTCGCTCGAAGACCGGCATGACCGCACTTGCCACAGCGGGCATGTCGACCGTTCGCAAAAGCTCGAGCGCATTGCGGATCGGTGCCAGCGGGTTGCGCAATTCGTGGGCCAGCACCGACAGGAAATCCTCCTTGCGACGATCGGACTCATCAACCGCGATTTCGGCCAGGCGCTGCCGGGTGACATCAAACGTCGCGCCAACCAGGCCCTCTATCCGCCCCTGATCGTCACGCTGAGGCGCCATCGTGGTCTCGACAAATCTCGTGCGCCCAGCCTCGGTCACCTCGTAGAGCCGCCGCCCGCCGATACCACTGTCGAGCACCGACTGCTTGAACGCCATCAGCGACTGCGCAATCTCGGGGCGAAGCGAACGCTCGTCGTCACGCTTGCCGACCAGCGCCTGGGACAAGAGATCGGCGGAATGAACCCAGGTGAAACGCAGCGTCCGGTCCATGGTGAAGAGCGTCATCCCGCTTGCGGCAAGGGCCATCTGCAGGCGTTGCGCCGAGACGCGCAGGTCGTCTCGCGCCTGCTCTCTCGGGCTGATATCGGAGCTCACACCAATGACCTGCTGATTCCCGGTCGACGGATCGACGGTACGCAGGAACAGTGACCGATGCGAACGGATGCTGCCGTCGGGCAGCCTCAGTCGATAAACACCATCGGCCGAGCCCGACTGAAACGCCATCCTTATGAGCTGCACCGCGTGATCACGATCCTCGGGATGAATCCGCGAATGGAGGTCTGCCATCCGCAGTCCGGCCGGTGCACCAGGAAAGGCCCACATTGCACGCACCTGGTCATCGAAATCAATCTGATAGGGCTGCGCCTGCGTGATCCGCCAGAAGCCGATTTCGCCAGTGCCCAGCGCCAACCTCAGTTGCTGGTCACGCTGCTCGAACAAATCGAATCGGCGAACCAGCTCGTGATTTTCCCTCGCGAAGCAGGACCAGCCGATGTGCCCTGCGCCCTTTGCGCGCAGCGCACGGAATCCGCCGCGAAACCACTTCTGCTGATAGCGGCCCGGAATATCGAACCTCAGCCGGCAGGCCACTTCATCGGGTGACGAGCATGCCGCCTCGAGTGCTTCCTGCGCACCGGCCCGCTGGGCAGAATGAATGATCGCCCGCCAGTCGAAATCGGTCGCAGGCTGGTCAGCCGACAACTGGAAAAGCTGTCTCGCCGCCCGGTTCAACTCGACGATGCGACAGCTCACATCGATTCGCCAGACCGGCAGTTCGATCGCATCGATCAGCGCCCCGCTCCAGAGCAGGCCTGACGGGTTCGACGCGTCGGAAAGAGATTTGGGCATCGACGCCTGTGATTTACGCCAGGTCACTGCGTTCGAGCATTTCACGCAACCGGGCCGGGTCGACCGGCTTGAGCAGATGCTGGTCGATTCCGGCCTCGCGGCTGCGGGCGAGATCGGCCGCCTGCCCCCAGCCCGACACCGCAATCAGTGTCATGGCGTTGCCACCGGGCAGCGCCCTGATGCGTCGTGCCAACTGGTAGCCGTCCATGCGGGGCATACCGAGATCCATCAACACCACATCGGGCCGATGCGCCTCGACCAGCGCCAGGCCAGCTTCACTGTCGGTCGCACTGAGCGTGCGATAGCCCCAGGCCTGCAGCAGCAGCGTCATGGTCTCGGTGATGTCGGGGTTGTCATCGACCACCAGAACACTCGATGCGGCAGCGGGCAAAGCCGGCGCCGACACGGCCGCCGGCTGCTCGGCGTCGCGCTCGCTGAGCGGCAGTCGCACAATGAACTCGCTTCCCTGCCCGAGACCTGCGCTGCGCGCCACGATGGATCCGCCATGCATCGTGACCATTTCGCGCGCCAGATGCAGGCCGACGCCAAGGCCATCGTCGGGCATGCCTTCACCGACCGGCAATGTCGCAAATTTCTCGAAGATCTGTTCGAGGTGATCGGGAGCGATGCCGACGCCGTTGTCACGAACGCGGATAACCAGCTCACGCCCCTTGGCTTGCGCTTCGAGCCAGACCCGCCCGCCGTGCGACGTGAATTTCGAGGCGTTACTGAACAGATTGGCAAGTACCTGACCAATGCGTCCGCGATCGCCTTCGACCACCAGCGATTCCTCGGGCAGCGTCACTTCGAAGTGCTGCCCCTGCGACTGAAATCTGACACTCTGGGCGCTCCCGATATATCGAAGCAACTCGGTCATGTCGACCGGCTCGCGGCGCATGCTCAGTCGGCCATTGTTCAGGCGTGAGATGTCGAGCAGGTCATCGATCAGCCGGCTGATCTGCGCGACCTGACGTTCGATGATCGGCAGGGCGCGCTGACGAACTTGCGGTGTATCAGACTCGCGGATCAGTTCGAGCGCATTACGGATCGGTGCGAGCGGGTTTCGCAATTCATGCGACAGGATCGCCAGAAAATCGTCCTTGCGCTGATTGGCCTCGCGCAGGGCAATTTCGGCGCGGCGCCGCTTGGTGACATCGAAGACCGCGCCGGCGATGCCTTGAATCCGGCCGTCCTCATCGCGAAGCGGCTCGAGCGAGGATTCGAAATGCAGCGCCTCACCATCAATGTCGAGCACAAAGGCGCGTTGCCCGCCGACGCCGCTCTCGAGCACCGTCCGCTTGAAGGCCATCAGTTCCTGAACCTGTTCGGCGCTCTCGCGGATCTCATCGTCGCGCTTGCCGATCATGTGGTCGAGATTGCCCTGTGCCGAATGCAGCCAGGTATAGCGCAGCTCTCGATCCATGGTGTAGAGAATGACCTTGCTGACATCGAGTGCAATCTTGAGACGCTGCGACGACAGGCGTAACTCCTGCCGCGCCTCCTGGCGCTCGGTGACATTGGCGGTGACGCCAATCATCACCGGGGGCAGGCTGGCGGAGTCGTTCGTCACGACGCCGACGGTCCGCTGCCACCGGACACTTCCGTCCGGATACATCAGGCGAAACAGCCCGTCCAGAATGCCCGACTCCCAGGACTGTTCAGTCGCCAACTCGAAACGCCTGCGATCGGACGGATGGACGCGCTCGATGAGCGCGGTCAGCAGCGGCGAAGCGTCTGTCTGGGGCAACTGCCAGAAGTCACGAAAGAAATCGTCGACATCGACCCGAGCGGCCCCCTTGTCGAGCCGCCAGCTGCCCATATTGCTGACGCCCAAGGCCACCTTGAGCAAGCGGTCGGATTGCTGCAGCGAGACTCGCTCCAGAAAGATGTCGTGAATATTGCGCGCAAAGCAGGTCCACCCGATGTGAGTCAGATCGAGCCGACGGGCACGCGCACCGAACCGGTACCAGCGATAGGCACCCTGCGCGGTCGCCCGAGCCCTGAGGTCACAGGCCACTTCCTCAAGCGACTCGGTGCTGGCAAGCAGTGTTGCCTGCGCCTGCCCGAGATCATCAGGATGAAACACCGAGCGCCAATCTCGATCGCCGACCGGGAAGGCCTCGCTCAATCCGAACAATTGCCGTGCAGCAAGGTTCAGTTCGATGACCCGGTGATTCAGATCGAGGCGCCAGACCGCCAGTTCGATCTCATCAATCATCGACCCCGGCCAGGCTTGCCCGGTCGGGTTATCGGATCCGGCTGCAGGCTGGAGCAGGTTCGGATCGGTCATGAGTCAGCGCATGACCTCGGCGGATCAGCTCGCGCCGAACGCCATGAACCAGCCGGACCCTGTCGCAAGCGAAGCAGCCATCAGCAGACGCGCGCTGCGAGCGCGAGCCTGCGGCAGCAGAGCAATCGCTCGCCCGACCAGCAGGCCGAGCGCAAACAGCGCAAGGCTTGCCAGGGCCAGGCCGGCAAAGAATGCCGTGCCGCTGCCTGCGGTGCCGTGCAGATAACCATGCGGCAACAGCACGAGAAGAGCGGCGATGCCCACGGCCCCGACATTGAGCCGCTCGATGCGAAGGACCATCACGGCCATCGCCAGCAGGCCGATCACGATGGCCTGTTCGGCCAGCCCGACCGAGGCAACCGGATCGAGCAGACCGCGCACACCCAACACCGCGGCCAGGATGCCGGCGGCCAGCCCAAGGCAGGCCGCCATCGCGATGCGCGCTGACGTCGAGGCAGTGTTGATACGACCGGTGCCTGATGCAAGAGCCTGCCGGCGCGCCAGCAGACCGGCCAGACCGCCAATTGCAACGATTGCCATCAGGTGATCGAGACCGCTGAAGGGATGCGCGAATCCGGCGGCAAGGCCGCTTGCACCGTGGCCGTCATGCGCCAGCACCGACAGGGGAGTTGCAAGCAGCGCCGCGGCAGCGGCAGTCAGAAGGTGAGAGTGGCTCATGGCGATATCCGTCGTTCAGCGATCGAAAAGGTTGAGAAAAGTGAAACGTGTGATGGATGGCAGCGGCAGGCTCAGGAAAACAGGCCGCGACGCTCGATGAAGGACACGATGTCGTCCAGGCCCAGGCCTTCTTTCATGTTGGAAAAAATGAAGGGGCGATCGCCGCGCATAGCGCGCGCATCGCGGTCCATGACCTCGAGCGAGGCGCCGACGTAAGGCGCAAGATCGATCTTGTTGATGACCAGCAGGTCTGACTTCATGATGCCGGGGCCGCCCTTGCGCGGGATTTTTTCGCCGGCGGCCACATCGATCACATAGATGGTGAGGTCGGACAGTTCGGGCGAGAAGGTGGCGGCCAGATTGTCGCCGCCCGATTCGACGAAGACGATCTGCAGCCCCGGAAACGCCCGCGACAGGCGATCGACCGCCTCGAGGTTGATCGAGGCATCTTCGCGGATCGCGGTGTGCGGGCAGCCGCCGGTCTCGACGCCCAGGATGCGCTCCCTGGGCAGTGCATCGTTCTTGACCAGGAACTCGGCGTCCTCGCGGGTATAGATGTCGTTGGTGACCGCTGCAATGTCATAGCGGCTGCGAAGCCGTCGGCACAGTGCCAGCGTGAGCGCGGTCTTGCCCGAGCCGACCGGCCCGCCGATGCCAACCCGAAGGGGTCCGTGTGCGCTCATGGTGTCAGGATCTGAAAAGTCTTGAATACTGGGTTTCGTGGCGGGCCGAAGCAATTGCCAGCAGGGGGGCAGCGCTCGACCAGTCGTGTTCGGTCAGGGACAGTGCGGCATCGATGGACTGATCGATCTCCGGACCCAGCGAGCGTAACAGGCGCTGAGCGGCGATCTGACCCATCGGCATGGCTTTCATCAAAACCATCACCTGATTCTCGACGAAAGCCCACACAAAACCAAGCAGGGCATCGTCATCAGACAAGGACAATCGGGCTGCCGCCACCGCCCAGGCCACCGGCAATGACATCGGCGCGAGCCTCGCAATCAGCCGTGCATCGATGAGCGGATCGGGGCAGACCGCCTCGAACCAGCGGGCCATCGAATAGCCCATCTGCTGGGACTCGAGCCGCAACTCGGCGGTTTCGCGCGCGGCAAGCGCCTTGGCATTGAGCGCGGCAAGCTGCTCGAGGATGTGATCGGTATGGCCTGAATCGGTCGGATCGCGACCATCAGCGGGATGCAGCGCCCGCGCATGACGCAGGGCTGCCAGCATCAGCGGGCCATCAAAGCGTGCAAGCGTGAGCGCAAGCGCATCGGCCACCCATTCGCGGGCGCCAGCCTCGTCCTTGACCTGCCCGCTCTCGATGCCCCATTCAAGGCCGGTTGAATAACTGTAGCCGCCGATCGGCAGGGCCGGACTCGCCAGTTGAAGCAGGGCTGCGCTGCGGCGGGTCATGGGGGCGCTCGCCTCAGTCCGATTTGCCGTGGCGAGGATCGAAGACATGGATGCGCCCGCCGTGACCCTGATCATCATGCTGATGATGCACATGGCTGTGTCCGTAGGCGCCCGACTCGGGCTGAAAGCCGACGCTGACTTCATGCACATGACCGCCAAGCCGTTCGATCATCGCCTGCAGCACATGGTCGGGCAGCAATCGCACGAAGCCGTCGCCGATCTGGACCGGGACATGCCGATTGCCGATGTGATACGCGATGCGGGCCAGCTCGATCGCATCATGGGCATGAACCTCGAGCAGCCGCTCGGGGGCGGCCTCGATCGCCACGATACGCCCGTCTGCCAGCAGCAGCCGGTCGCCATGACGCAGCAGCGTGCCCGGCGGCAGATCGACGCCGATCTCCTCGCCCGACAGCAGCGTCGCCCGAAACCGCGATCGCTCACGCTGCTCGAAAGCCAGCTCGATCACCTCGTCGACCGGCCGGCCGGCCGGTGCCATCGATGTCGCGACAATCAGCGTCATGGCTTGGGCCGCCTGGTCAGAAGAGGAAATAACGCTGGGCCATCGGCAGGCTGGTCGCCGGCTCGCAGGTCAGCAGCACGCCATCGGCGCGCACTTCATAAGTCTCGGCATCGACCGCCATCTTCGGCACATAGTCGTTGAGGACCATATCCTTCTTCGACAGGGTGCGAATCCCCTTGACTGCCACCAGCTGCTTGGCCAGACCGAGGCGCTCGCCGATGCCGGCGGCAAGTGCGGCCTGCGACACGAAAGTGATCGAGCCCGCAGCCACCGCCGCGCCAAAGCCACCGAACATCGGCCGGTAGTGAACCGGCTGCGGCGTCGGGATCGAGGCGTTCGGGTCACCCATGAGCGCCATCGCGATCGTGCCGCCCTTGATGATCATCGAGGGTTTGACGCCAAAAAAGGCCGGCCGCCACAACACCAGATCGGCCCATTTGCCGACCTCGACCGAGCCGACCGCATGCGAGATGCCGTGGGCAATTGCCGGGTTGATGGTGTATTTGGCGATATAGCGGCGGGCACGCCAGTTGTCGTTGCGCTCGCCATCGGCACGCTGTTTGTCGATGACCAGCGCGCCGCGCTGCTGCTTCATCTTGTGGGCAGTCTGCCAGGTCCGCATGATCACCTCGCCCGGGCGACCCATTGCCTGGCTGTCGGAGGACATCATCGAGATTGCGCCCAGGTCATGCAGGATGTCTTCGGCGGCGATGGTCTCGCGCCGGATACGGCTCTCGGCAAAGGCCAGGTCTTCGGCGATCGAGGCATCAAGGTGATGGCAGACCATCAGCATGTCAAGGTGCTCGTCGAGCGTGTTGACGGTATAGGGACGCGTGGGGTTGGTCGACGAGGGCAACACATTCGGCTCGCCCACCACCTTGATGATGTCGGGTGCATGGCCGCCGCCGGCACCCTCGGTGTGATACGAGTGGATCACCCGGCCTTTCATGGCGGCGATCGATGCTTCGACGAAACCCGACTCATTGAGCGTGTCGGTATGGATGGCGATCTGCACGTCGTACTGGTCGGCCACCGTCAGCGCGTTGTCGATGGTCGCGGGGGTGGTGCCCCAGTCCTCGTGCAATTTGAGGCCAATGGCACCGGCTTCGATCTGCTCGATGGCCGGACCCGGCAGCGACACATTGCCCTTGCCGGTGAAGCCGAGATTCATTGAAAAGCCTTCGGCAGCCTTGAGCATCTGCGCCAGATGCCACGGGCCGGGCGTGACGGTGGTGGCACTGGTGCCGGCAGCCGGCCCGGTGCCGCCACCAATCATGGTGGTGATGCCCGAGGCCAGAGACTCCTCGATCTGCTGCGGACAGATGAAATGAATGTGCGTGTCGATGCCGCCGGCAGTCAGGATCAGGCCTTCGCCGGCGATGATCTCGGTGGCTGCACCGATCGAGATCGTGACGCCGGGCTGGATGTCGGGGTTGCCGGCTTTGCCGATCGCAGCGATCACGCCGTCCTTCAGACCAACATCGGCCTTGATGATGCCGGCCACCGCATCGAGGATGAGTGCATTGGTGATCACAGTGTCGACCACGTCGGCCGACATCCGCTGGCTCTGGCCCATGCCGTCTCGGATCACCTTGCCGCCGCCGAACTTGACCTCTTCGCCATAGACGGTGTGATCGGCCTCGACCTCGATGACCAGATCGGTATCGGCCAGCCTCAGTCGATCACCGACGGTGGGGCCGTACATTTCCGCATACGCGCGGCGCGAGAGTCTGGCCATGGTCAGACCTTTTTCTTTCTGGCGGCGCGGCCTATGGCGGGGGGCGCGGCATCGAGCGGCCCCATCACCATTTGGCGAAATCCATAGATGAGGCGATCGCCAGACAGGCCTATCAGGCCGACCGTGCGGGACTGGCCCGGCTCGAATCGCACCGCGGTGCCCGAGGCGATATCGAGACGATGGCCGCGGGCCGACTCGCGATCGAAATCGAGGGCCGAATTGGTCTCGAAGAAGTGATAGTGCGAGCCAACCTGAATCGGTCGGTCACCGGTATTGCGCACGACGATCTCGATGCGCGGGCGACCGACATTGAGCTCGATGTCGCCGTCTTCGATCAGCATTTCGCCAGGGATCATGATGGGTCTTTCAGGTCGGAAAAGGCGGTGAGTCGGGTCGTGATGCGGCAGTGTGTGCGGCGAACCTTAGTCGCATGATAAACGGGAAGCGCTCTCATCGACCTGTCAGAGTCCGCCTTCAAATTGTCGATCAGACTGACAGCAGGCCTCGCACCCCATCCTGGTCCATATGCTGGCCCTCGCCGGTGCGCAGCACCTCGCCGCGCTGCAGCACCACATAGCGGTCGGCCAGCGTGCGTGCGAAGTCGTAATACTGCTCGACCAGGAGAATCGCCATCGTCCGGTCGGCAGCGAGCTTCGCGATCACCGCTTCGATGTACTGGATGATATTGGGCTGGATGCCCTCGGTCGGCTCATCGAGAATCAGCAGGCGCGGCTTGGTGACCAGCGCTCGCGCAATGGCAAGTTGCTGCTGCTGGCCGCCCGAGAGATCGCCGCCGCGGCGGCGCGCGAACTGCTTGAGGATCGGGAAGGTTTCGTAGCTCGATTCAAGCACGCTGCGATCGGTCTGCCCGGTGGCCGCCATCGCGATGCGCAGATTGTCATCGACACTCAGACGGGCAAAAATCTCGCGGCCCTGGGGCACCAGCGCAATGCCCATCCGGGCCCGCTGATGCGGTTTCAGGTGGGTGATATCGCGGCCCTCGAACTCGATGCGCCCCGACTCGACCGGCAGCAACCCCATCAGGCATTTGAGCAGGGTGGTCTTGCCCATGCCGTTGCGACCGAGCACGGTGGTCACCGCGCCCATCGGCGCTTCGAACGACACATTGCGCAGGGTGTGGCTGCCGCCGTAATACTGATTGAGCCCTTCGATTCTCAGCATGCTTGCCTCTCAGCGACCCAGGTAGACCTCGATCACACGCTGGTCATTGCGAACCGCATCCATCGGCCCCTCGGCGAGCACACTGCCCTCCGACAGCACGGTGACCTTGCGGGCGATCTTCGAGACGAAGTCCATGTCGTGTTCGACCACGACCACGGTGTGCTTCTTTTCGAGCTGCAGGCACAGCTCTGCCGTCTTGTCGGTCTCGGCATCGGTCATACCGGCAACCGGCTCATCGAGCAGCACCACCCGCGGATCCTGCGACAGCAGCATGCCGATCTCGAGCCACTGCTTCTGGCCGTGCGACAGCGTGCCGGCGAGCCGATCAACCTCATCGCGCAGATTGGTCAGCTGCAGGATCGACTCGATGCGACCGAGCTGCTCGGAATCGAGCCTCGCCCGCAGGCTGGCCAGACCGCCCTTGTCGGTCTTGAGCGCGAGTTCCATGTTCTCGAAGACGCTCATGGTCTCGAAGACCGTTGGTCGCTGGAACTTGCGACCGATACCGGCCTGCACGATCTGCGACTCCGACATCGCGGTGAGGTCGAGGGTCTGACCGAAAAAAACGCGACCGGCATCCGGCCGGGTCTTGCCGGTGATGACGTCCATCATGGTGGTCTTGCCGGCGCCATTGGGTCCGATGATGCAGCGCAGCTCGCCATCGTCCAGGCTGAGCGACAGGTCGTTAAGCGCGCGAAAACCATCGAAGCTGACCGATACGCCCTCTAGGTAAAGAATGACCCGGTGCGAGACATCAACCTTCACGATTTGCCTGCCTTCGATGAAGCGGTGCGGGACCTGAAGAGGGCAATGACGCCCTGCGGCAAGAAGAGCGTCACCAGCACGAAGAGCAGGCCCAGGAAAAACAGCCAGTATTCAGGGAAAGCCTGCGTAAACCAGCTCTTGGCACCATTGACCAGCAAGGCTCCGATGACCGGCCCGATCAGGGTGCCGCGACCGCCGACAGCCGTCCAGATCGCGATTTCGATCGAGTTGGCCGGCGACATCTCGCTCGGGTTGATGATGCCGACCTGGGGCACATAGAGCGCACCCGCCACGCCGCTGATGACCGCAGCCAGCGTCCAGATACCGAGCTTGTAGTTGAGCGTGTCGTAACCGCAGAAACGCGCCCGTGACTCGGCATCGCGGATTGCCTGCAGCACGCGCCCGAACTTGCGGGTGACCAGCCAGCGCGCCAGCACGAAGGTGCCAAAGAGCGCGACCGCGGTAGCCGCCAGCAGCGAGGCCTTGGTGGCCGGATCGGTGATCCGGAAACCCAGCAGGGTCTTGAAATCGGTGAAGCCGTTGTTACCGCCGAAACCGGTCTCGTTGCGGAAAAACAGCAGCATGAAGGCGAAGGTGAGCGCCTGCGTGATGATCGAGAAATAGACGCCCTTGATGCGTGAGCGAAAGGCAAAAAACCCGAAGATGAACGCCAGCAGACCCGGTACCGCCACGACCAGGAAGACGCTCCACAAGAAGCTGTCGGTATTCCACCAGTGCCAGGGAAGGGTCTTCCAGTCGAGAAAGACCATGAAGTCGGGCAGAAGGCTCTGGTACTGGCCTTCGCGCCCGATGCCGCGCATCAGGTACATGCCGAAGGCATAGCCGCCGAGCGCAAAAAAGAGCGATTGCCCCAGGCTCAGGATGCCGGTGTAGCCCCAGATCAGATCCATGGCAATGGCGACCATGGCGTAGCACATGAACTTGCCGGCCAGGGTCACGACATAGGTCGATGGCCGAAAGCTCGAGTCGACCGGCAGCAGCGCATGCGCAAGCGGCACGGCCACACCGATCACCAGAAAGGCCAGCGCCAGCAATGCCCATTGCAGCGGCGTAAACAGCCTGGTGGCTCGCACGGTCAGCATCTCAGGTCTCCACCGAACGGCCCTTCAGGGCGAACAGCCCGGAAGGGCGCTTCTGGATGAACGCGATGATCAGCGCGAGGATCAGGATCTTGCTGATGACCGCGCCCAGCCAGGGCTCGAGCAGCTTGCTTGCCACGCCCAGCCCGAAACCCGCCACCACCGTCCCCACCAGCTGCCCGACACCGCCCAGCACCACGACGATGAAAGAATCGATGATGTAGGAGGTACCAAGCTCGGGGCCGACATTGCCGACCTGCGACAGCGCCACGCCAGCCAACCCGGCGATGCCCGACCCCAGCGCGAAGGCCAGCATGTCGACCCGATCGGTCGGCACACCGACCGCCGAGGCCATCGACCGGTTCTGGGTCACCCCACGAACGAACAGCCCCAGGCGAGTGCGGTTGAGCACCAGCGCCACCACGAGCAGGACGGCGAGCGCGAAACCGATGATCACGATCCGGTTGTAGGGCAGCACCAGCGAGCCGAACTGGAATCCGCCCGACAGCCAGGCCGGGTTCTCGATCTCGACATTTTGCGGACCGAAGATCTGCCGCGCCGACTGGATCAGGATGAGGCTCACGCCCCATGTGGCCAGCAGGGTTTCAAGCGGACGACCGTAGAGCCATCGGATGACGGTGCGCTCGATCAGCACACCGACCAGCGCCGCCGCCAGAAAGGCCACCGGCAAGGCCACCAGCGGATACCAGGCGAAAGCATCGGGAAAGGCCTGGCGAAACACCGTCTGCGTGACATAAGTGGCATAGGCGCCGATCATGATCATCTCGCCATGGGCCATGTTGATCACGCCCAGCAGGCCGTAGGTGATGGCAAGGCCGATTGCGGCCAGCATCAGGATGCTGCCAAGCGACAGTCCGGCGAAGATGCGGCCCAGCCACTCGGCGCGAGCCAGGCGGGCCGAGACCTGCGCCAGCGAGGCCCGAGCCGCAGTGCGCACCGCATCGTCGCTCTCGGCCCAACTGCCGTCGGCATTCTGGGCGACGATCGCAGTCAGCAGTGTCCTGACGTCGGCCCGGTCGCTGTCGCCAAGCGCCTGCACCGCCTCGAGCCGCAGCTTGGGGTCATCGGACTTGATCGTGATCGCGGCCACGGCCAGCGCCACCGCCTGCCTGACCTGCGGGTCGGTTTCTTTTTCCTGCGCCTTGCGCAGCGTGGCCAGCAGGGCCTCGTCACCACCTTCCTGCAGGGCGAGTGCTGCCGCCAGCCTGAGCTCGCGCTCGGGCGAAAACAGTTTCAGTGCCGCGACCGCACCATCGATCTGGCCGCGAAGATTGTTGTTGATCATGACTTCATCGGGCTCGGGCGTCGGCATCCCGGTGGGCTTGCCGGTGGCTGCATCAAGCACACCGTCGGCCGCCTTGATCCAGCCGCCGCCCTTGCCGTCGACAAAGAGCGCGCCGTCCTGCAAGGCCTTGAGCACCGGCAGCGTGGTGTCGTCGGGCGATGCGGCAATCGCTTCGATGGCTGCAGCCTTCTCGTCGAAATCGTCGGAGGCGAGCCGCTTGAGGATCTCCGGATCGACGGCAAAGGCCGCACTCGTCCAGACGATCGCAAGCA
Source organism: Burkholderiales bacterium (assembly GCA_026399875.1). Classification (GTDB taxonomy): domain Bacteria; phylum Pseudomonadota; class Gammaproteobacteria; order Burkholderiales; family Burkholderiaceae_E; genus UBA4615. The sequence goes on from JAPLQF010000030.1 coordinate 72,204, forward strand.
GCGCCGCGCTGACCGAGATGCTGCGAGCGCACCGGCGACGCAAAGAGATGAAGACTGTCATTGGGATCCAGAAAATCAGTCCGATACCGGATGGCTGCCGGCGAGCGCAGCCGGCAAAACGCGGGGCAACCATCGCTCCCCAGCGGTTTGCCTGCAGGCAATCGACAAAACCGGTCTGCGAAAACGCCGCGTCATCCCGACGCGGCGCAAACCGGTATCAGGCGCCCTGCTTGCCCTCGTTGCCCGGGATAAAGGGCGACCAGGGGTTGGCGCGAATCGGCTCTTTCGTGCGATAGACGACCGAGAACTGGCCATTAGCCTGGATCTCGCCGATCATGACCGGGCGATGCAGGTGGTGGTTGGTCTTGTCCATCGTCAGCGTGAAGCCGCAGGGCGCCTTGAAGGTCTGACCGGCCATGGCCGGACGAACCTTGTCGACATCGGTCGACTTGGCCTTCTCGACCGCCTGCTTCCACATGTTGATGCCGACATAGGTGGCCTCCATCGGGTCGTTGGTGACCACGGTGGCAGGATTGGGCACCTTGTTGGCAGTCGCCCAGGTCTTGTAGGTCTTGATGAACTTGTCGTTCTCGGGGCTCTTGACCGACATGAAGTAGTTCCAGGCGGCAAGGTGACCAACCAGCGGTTTGGTGTCGATGCCGCGCAGCTCTTCCTCACCGACCGAGAAGGCTACGACCGGAACATCCTTGGCTTTCAGACCCTGATTGCCGAGCTCTTTGTAGAACGGCACGTTGGAGTCGCCGTTGATGGTGGAGACCACCGCAGTACGACCACCGGCTGCAAATTTCTTGATGTTGGCAACGATGGTCTGATAGTCGGAGTGACCGAAGGGGGTGTAGACCTCTTCGATGTCTTTTTCGGCAACGCCCTTCGATTTCAGGAAGGCACGCAGAATCTTGTTGGTGGTACGGGGATAGACATAGTCGGTGCCGACCAGGAACCAGCGCTTGGCATTGCCGCCGCCCTTGCCCATCAGATACTCGACCGCCGGAATCGCCTGCTGATTCGGGGCTGCGCCGGTGTAGAACACGTTCTTCGACAACTCCTCGCCTTCGTACTGAACCGGGTAGAACAGCAGGCCATTGAGCTCTTCGACCACCGGCAACACCGATTTGCGCGACACCGAGGTCCAGCAGCCGAAGGTGGCGGCGACCTTGTCCTGCGAAATCAGCTGACGCATTTTTTCGGCAAACAGCGGCCAGTTGGAGGCCGGATCGACGACGACCGCCTCAAGAGGACGACCCATCACACCACCCTTGGCGTTGATTTCCTCGAAGGTCATCAGCGCGGTGTTCTTGAGCGCGGTTTCGGAGATGGCCATCGTGCCCGACAGCGAATGCAGCACACCGACCTTGATCGGCGATTTGTCCTGCGCGAAGACGATGTTGGAGGCGGTCAGGCCAGGGAGGGACAAGGCGGTGCCGGCAGCGGCAGCCTTGATGAAATCGCGGCGTTGGGTCATTTCTATCCTCGGATATTGGGGAGTATTGGCACGGACGGTGGGGTCCGCGCACTCCCCTGACTCAGCAACTACCGTGCCACTCCTGAGCGCACCAAAACATTCCCATGTGGTGCGCGCAACGCCCGGCCGGCGTGCAGGTCGACCCGATCAGGCGATCGGATGATGCACAGTCACCAGCTTGGTGCCGTCCGGGAAGGTGGCTTCCACCTGGATGTCGGGGATCATCTCGGGCACGCCGTCCATGACATCGTCACGGCCAAGCAGTGTGGTGCCGTAGTGCATCAGATCGGCCACCGAGCGGCCATCCCGGGCGCCCTCGAGGACGGCTGCCGTAATGTAGGCCACAGCCTCCGGGTAGTTGAGCTTCAGGCCGCGGGCACGCCGGCGCTCGGCGAGCAAGCCGGCGGTGAAGATAAGCAGTTTGTCCTTTTCGCGCGGCGTCAGATCCATCGTGAGTTCCGGTCAGAGAGTAGAGGGTTGCCGATTTGTCAGGTGGCCCATTTTCAGGTGGCCCACTTATCAGGTGGCCCAAATACGGGGTGGCGGGCTGTCGGCGCCGAGCACCACTGGCCGGGCAAGTGACCAGAGCGCCTGGGCGACCCGCATCACCGACTCGGAATCATCGGCCACCAGGCGGGCGGCAATCAAGCCGGCCGTTGTACGCGAAGCGCCGGCCGCAAGCCGGATCGCCTTGCCGGGCGACGCCGTGCAAGCCGCCTCAAGTGACTGGCGCCAGGCCTGCAGCAGACCCTCGTCGAGCGCGTCATCGGGTGCCACAGCCCAGACCGTACAGGCCACGGTCCGGCCGCCGAACCCGAGTGGCGAACTGAAGAGCCGGTCGGTGGCTTGCGCAGCAAGGTGCTCGGCCCAGACCGGCAGCCCGCCGACATCGAGACTCAGGCGCTGGCGCAGCGCGCCGCGATCAAAGCGCTCGCCCATCGCAGCCCGACCGAGCACCAGGCACTCCCAGCCGATGAATCGGGCATCCGACGCAAGATCAAAGGCAATCGACTGATCGACCTGCGCCGAGTCATAGACGATCGCCGGCTGCGGCAGCCACTCGAGCGTCGCCTCCGAATCGAGTCGGACCCGGGTACGGGCGCTGGCCGAGTGCTCGGCGCTGCGATACCACTTCTGGGCGCCCGGAGTGGTGCACAGCACGCGCGCCTTCGGCCCGAGATGAATGTCGAGATCGAGGCGATCGCCACCGACCAGCCCACCCGGAGGATGCACGATCACTGCCTGACAGCGGCCGTCGGCAAGGGGCAAGGCCTTGATCAGACGCAGCGGCCCTTCATGCCGGTTGTGGACCAGCCGGGTGCGGCCCGCGCGGTCCTCGAATCGAAGGTCGAGGCGCGCCCGCCAGCCCTTGGCGATCGGCTCTCGAGGCGGCTGCGAAAGATCCATCGGTGCGATTGGGGCCGGACTGGGGCAAGGGCTGGGGCAGGCGTCGGGATCTGTGGCAGCTGAAGGATCAGGCGCGGAAGATCTTGCCGGGATTGAGGATGCCGTCGGGGTCGAAGGCCCGCTTGATGCCGCGCATCAGCTCGATTGCATCCTCGCCCGCCTCTTCGATCAGAAAGCCGATCTTGTGCAGGCCGATGCCATGTTCGCCGGTGCAGGTGCCGTCCATCGAGAGGGCCAGGCGGACGATCTGGTCGTTCAGGCGTTCGGCCTGCTCGACTTCGGACTGATTCGCCGGGTCGATGAGAAGCACCGCATGAAAGTTGCCGTCGCCCACATGCCCGAGCAGCGCAGTCGGGAAGTCGGCGGTATCGAGAATCGCGCGGGCGCCGGTGATCGAGTCGGCGAGCCTTGAAATCGGCACGCAGGTATCGGTGGAGATCGCACGGCAGCCCGGGCGCAATTGCAGACAGGCGAAGTAGGCGTTGTGACGGGCATTCCAGAGCCGCGTGCGGTCTTCAGGGTGGGTCGCCCATTCGAAGTCCTGGCCGCCGTTGGCATGCACCAGCTCCTGCACCGCAGCCGCCTGCTCGCGTACCGATGACTCGGTGCCGTGAAACTCGAAAAAGAGCGTCGGCGCCTCGCGCAGGGTGGTGTGGCTGTGCCGGTTGATGGCACGGATCGTCATGGCGTCGAGGAACTCGCTGCGGGCAACCGGCACGCCGAGCTGGATGGTCTCGATCACGGTCCGCACCGCATCCGACAGGGACGCAAAATTGCAGACCGCCGCCGACATCGCCTCGGGCATCGGATAGAGCCGCACCGTCACCTCGGCGATGATGCCGAGCGTGCCTTCGGAGCCCACCATCAGCCGCGTGAGGTCATAGCCGGCCGAAGACTTTTTGGCACGGCCGCCGGTCCGGATCACTTTGCCCTGCGCGGTCACGACGGTCAGGCCGAGCACGTTCTCGCGCATGGTGCCGTAGCGCACCGCATTGGTCCCGGAGGCGCGAGTGGCCGACATGCCGCCGAGCGAGGCATCGGCACCCGGGTCGATCGGGAAAAACAGACCGGTGTCCTTGATGTGCTCGTTGAGCTGCTTGCGGGTCACGCCAGCCTGCACTGTGCAGGTAAGGTCTTCGGCATCGACCGACAACACGCGGTTCATCTGACTCAGATCGATGGTCAGACCGCCCTGCACCGCCAGCAGATGCCCCTCGAGCGACGAGCCGGCGCCGAAGGCGATGATCGGAAAGCGATGCTCAGCGCAAGCCTTGACCGCTTCAACAATATCGTCAACCGACTGGGCGAAGACGACGGCATCGGGTGGGGTGACCGGAAAGGGCGACTCGTCGCGGCCATGATGCTCACGAACGGCCTGAGCCGTGCTGAAGCGGTCGCCGAAATGGTTTCGCAGCCGCGCGGCAAGCGCCTCGGGCAGCGGACGTTTCAGGGACGCGGACAGGGCATAGGGATGATTCATGGTGGCCTCTGGGTCACAAGCCTGGCGGAGCGGCTCGCTGGCGACGATTGATGGCGATGGCCGATGACTCGGCCGGTCTGCTTCGATGATACCCGCGGTCACTGCCAGCGGCACGGCGCGGCTAGTCGAAGAGCCAGCGCTCGATATGCCGGGCCACCGTCATCGCGCCTGCACCGAGCATCGGCAGATGCCCGGCATGGGGCACGACATGGGCCGCCGCGCCCCATCTGGCCGCGGCATGACGCAGGAGCGCGGGGGTGACCAGCGGATCATCCCGGCCACCGATGGCCAGCACCGGTATGGTGCGCAGGACAGCCGACATCGAAGACGGGCGCAGCCAGTCGCGGCAGGCCGCAAAGGACTCATCGCGCAGGCGGGTAGAAAGCAGCTCGGCCAGTTCGACCGAAAACCGCGCATCGCCGGGCGACAGCAGCAGCTGCGACAGGCGCTCGGGATCGGCTCGCACAGGATCGCCGAACATCAGCCGCGGGCGACGGGCGACGACCATGCGCGACAGCGACGCCGGGAATCGCATGAGCAGCTCGCGCATCGCGACCTCGAGACCCTCGGGCGGCGTCGGCGCAATCAGCACCGCGCCATCGCGAGCGCCGCGCTCGATCAGCCCTTCGACGATGCGCGCGCCCATCGCATGGCCGACGAGGATCTTCGGGCCGCTCAGTTGATCCAGCATGCCGTGCAGGCGATCGGTGTAGCGTGCAATCGGAAATCGTGCGATCGATGCCGACCACTGTGCGTGCGGCCAGGCCTCGTGAAGGTCGGGGGCAAAGCAGCGCAGTCCAAGTGCCTCGAAGTGCGGCACCAGATGCTCGGCCCAGATCCAGGGCCCGAAACAGGCGCCATGCACGAACACAAGGGTTGCCGTTGCGTGATTCGGGTTGCGGGTCATCACAGGTGAGCCGATCGGATCGGACTGCTGATTATCACGCCTCGACACCGCTTCACCACCAACTGCGGCGATCTTCGACGACAATTGGCGTTTGCCGACTCTGTCTGAGCCCATCATGCCCCGGATCAAGATCACTGCTGCAGGCCACACCTTCATCGCCGAAACCAACCCCGACGCCCCGAAAACCGTCGCTGCCTTCCTGGCGCTTTTGCCCTACCGGCAGAAGATGATTCATGTGCGCTGGAGCGGCGAAGGCGTCTGGGTACCGCTTGGCGACTTCGAACTCGGCGTGGGGTTCGAGAACCACACCAGCCACCCTTCGGTCGGCGACATCCTGTTCTATCCGGGCGGCTTCAGCGAGACCGAGATCATCCTGGCCTATGGCTCGTGCTGCTTTGCCTCGAAGATGGGCCAGCTTGCCGGCAACCATTTCCTGACGATCACAGAGGGTCGCGAGAACCTGCGGGCAATGGGTGTCAAGGTGCTCTGGGAAGGCGCCCAGGACGTGGTCTTCGAACTCGCCTGATATCTGCCCGGACCGCCACCCGCATCGGCCTGAGCCGATGCATCAGCGATAGGCCTCGACGCAGGCCTCGAGCGCATCGAGATGGCGCCGCTTGACCGACGGATCGGCGAAGCTCGCTTCGAAACTGTTGCGGGCCAGCGCCTGCGCATGACCGGCATCGAGCTTGAGCGCCGCAAAAGTCTCGACGAAATTGCTGCCGAGATAGCCGCCGAAATAGGCCGGGTCGTCTGAATTGACCGTGGCGATCAGGCCGGCTTCGAGCAGTTTGCGCAGAGGATGCTGAGCCAAAGAGGCAACGACCTTGAGCTTGACGTTTGACAGCGGACACACCGTGAGGGCGATCCGCTCGTCGCGCAGTCTTTGCACGAGCGCCGGGTCGCGCAGGCATTGCACACCGTGGTCGATGCGCTCGGCATGCAGGGCGTCGAGCGCGCCGCGAATGAATGAGGGCGGCCCCTCTTCGCCGGCGTGCACCACCGAATGCAGTCCGAGCGCGCGACAGGCCGCAAAGACCCGTTCGAACTTTTCGGGCGGATGACCGAGCTCGCTGGAGTCGAGCCCGACACCGATGAAGCGGCCGATGTGCGGGCGGGCCTGTTCGAGCGTCGCAAACGCCGCAGTTTCATCGAGATGGCGCAGAAAACACATGATCAGCGAGGCATCGATGCCAAACGATTCGCGCGCCTGCAAACAGGCCCGGTGCAGCCCGTCGATCACGGTCTCGAAGGCCACGCCGCGATCGGTATGGGTCTGCGGATCGAAAAAGATTTCGGCCAGCCGGACATTGTCCCTGGCTGCCCGCTCGAAATAGGCCCAGGCCATGTCGAAGAAGTCCTGCTCGGTCTGCAGCACACCGGCGCCGGCGTAATAGACATCGAGAAAACTCTGCAGGTTGGTGAAGGCATAGGCCGCACGCAGTGCCTCGACATCGGCATAAGGCAGGGCAATCCGGTTGCGCCTGGCCAGCGTAAAAATCAGCTCCGGCTCAAGGCTGCCCTCGATATGGATATGCAGTTCGGCCTTGGGCATGGCCAGCAGCAGGGCATTCAGGCGGTCAGGTTCGGTCATTGGCTGGGAGACTGAAAGGCCACGGATGAGCCACTGAGAGGAGATCAGCGAACGAGTCTAGCAAGTCGCCGCCGTGTTAGCGTCGCAGACCTTGATGTCGCCATCCAGCCACTTTCTTTTGCCTCCCTACCATTCAAGCCCATGACCACCGATCCGAAGAACGCCAATGACCTGTGCCAACTCGACGCCCTCGCGCTGTCGGCCACCATCCATCGACGCGAGGCCTCCTGCCGGGAGGTGATGCAGGCGTTTCTCGATCGCATCGCAAGACTGAATCCACAGGCCAATGCCATCGTTTCGATGCGCGACGACGCCGATCTGCTCGCCCAGGCCGACGCCTGCGATGCGCTGCTCGCCCGGGGCGAGTCGCTCGGCTGGATGCACGGTTTTCCGCATGCAGTCAAAGACCTGGAGCAGACCGCAGGCATCGTCACCACCTGGGGCTCGCCGCTCTATCGCCATCATGTCCCGCAAGCCGATTCGCTCATGGTCTCGCGCATCAAGGCGGCCGGCGCCATCATCATCGGCAAGACCAACGTGCCTGAATGGGGCATGGGATCGCACACCTTCAACCCGGTGTTCGGTGTCACGCCGAATGCCTATGACCCGAGCCGCACCTGCGGCGGCTCGAGCGGCGGCGCGGCAGTCGGCCTGGCACTGCGCATGCTGCCGGTGGCCGATGGCAGCGACTTCGGCGGCTCGCTGCGCAATCCGGCCGGCTGGAGCAATGTCTTCGGGATGCGCCCGTCGCGCGGTCGTGTGCCGAAATGGCCTGCCGACGATGTGTTTTTTGCGCAGCTCTCGACCGAAGGCCCGATGGCGCGAAACATTCCCGATCTCGCTGCACTGCTGGCCACGCAGGCGGGGGCTGATCCGCGTCAGCCGCTGTCGCTGCCCAAGGAGGCCGACATCGGCCCCGACCGCCTCGCCCGCGACGCCGACCACTGGCGCACGGTGAAGATCGGCTGGCTCGGCGACTACGACGGGCATCTGGCCATGGAGCCGGGTGTCGTCGCGCTTTGCGAGCGGGCGCTGCAGGACTTCAGTGGCCTGGGCTGCCATGTCGAGGCAACCCCGCTGGGATTTGATGCCGAGTCGCTCTGGCGAAGCTTCTGCGCGCTGCGTTCACTGTCGAACGTCGGACGCTTCGAGCCGATCCATGCCGATGCTGCGCGGTGGGCGCAGGTCAAACCCGAGACGCAATGGGAATTCGAGCAGGGTCGGGCGATGAGCACGAGCGAAGTCCAGCGGGCAACCGTCGTACGCACCGCCTGGTATCAGCGGGTCCTGGCGCTCTTCGAACGCTACGACTTTCTGGCGCTTCCGACCGCCCAGTGCTTCCCCTTCGACCTCACCCAACGATGGCCGGCCGAGCTCAATGGACGAGCGATGGACTCGTACCATCGCTGGATGGAAGTTGTGGCCGGCGTGACGCTGGCCGGACTGCCAGCGCTAAGTGTGCCGGCAGGCTTCGATGCGCGCGGCCTGCCGATGGGACTGCAACTGATCGGCCCGCCGCAGGCCGACCAGACGGTCATGCAGCTCGGCCATGCCTATGACCTGGCCACACAATGGGTCGGCAGAAGGGTCCCGGCGGCGGCCGGCCTTGCCACTGCCCCGAACGCTTGAGTCCGGGCATTCCTCGGGCGATCAGGCTGACGGGCTGCTGGCCTGTTTTTCGATCTGAGGCGTGATCACCGCTCGAACCCTTCGATAAACCGCAACAGGACCTCCGTCGCGATATCGGCATCCTCAACGGTCATGGTCTCGTCGGGATGATGGCTGATGCCACCGTTGCCACAGCGCACAAAGAGCATGGCAATCGGGCAGACCGCCGGAAACGACATGGCGTCGTGGCCAGCGCCCGAGGGAAGATGCCTCACAGGCAGCCCCAGAGCGGCGATTGCGTCGGCAAACTGCCGCTGCAGGTGATCGTCACAGGGCGAGGCGGTCAGCTCGAAGAAGGGCTCGAAGGCCAACTCGACCCGACGTCGCGCCGCAATGGCCGCGAACTCGACGCGCAATGCCTCGAGTGCCGCATGACGGGTGGCATCGACACCTGAGCGCAGATCGACGGTGAACTCGACATCCTGCGGAATCACGTTGACTGCACCAGGCAGCACCGTCATCCGGCCGACGGTACCGACCAGGCCGGGCTGCACGGTGCAGTGTCGCTCGAGCGCCAGCACCATCTCGCTGGCGGCGGCGAGCGCGTCCTGTCGTGCCGACATCGGCACCGTGCCGGCGTGCCCGGCCAGACCGGTCACGACACAGCGGATACGGCTGGCGCCCGCAATCGCGGTGACCACACCGAGCGACAAGCCGGCATTGAGCAGCACCGGCCCCTGTTCGATATGCGACTCGATGAACGCGACAACGCCCTTGCCGCGTCGATCGACGCTTGCAACCGCATCCGGATCGCCGCCGAACTCGCGAAGGGCATCACGCATCGAGAGGCCGCCGGCATCGGTGGCCTCAAGCCATGCCGGATTGAAAGCACCCGCCATCGCCTTGCTGCCGATCAGCGTGACACCGAAGCGCACACCTTCCTCGTCGCCGAAAGCCACCACCTCGATCGCCACCGGCAACCGCTGCTCACGCCGGTGCAGATCGGCCACGCAGGCGATCGGCGAGAGGATGCCGAACAGCCCGTCATAGCGACCGGCATTGCGCACGGTGTCGAGATGCGAGCCGGTCATCAGCACCGGCGCATCGGCGACAGCGCCCTCGTATCGCCCCACCACATTGCCGAGCGCATCCCAGTGGACCGCCATACCGGCCTC
>JAPLQF010000011.1 GCA_026399875.1 Burkholderiales bacterium
CGCTGGGCTGCGACCGCATCGAGATGGACGCCTGGGGCGTCGACGTGCTGATCGCCGGTTCGCAAAAGGGCCTGATGCTGCCACCCGGAATGGCGTTCGTGTTCTTCAACGATCGTGCCGACCGTGCGCGCGGCAGGGCCGATTGTGTCACCGGCCACTTCGACTGGCGCCCGCGAGCCAACCCGCCCACGCCCTCGCAGCGGTTCAACGGTACCGCGCCGACGCACCATCTGTATGGCCTGCGCGAATCGCTCGACATGATCGTCCACGAGGAAGGCATCGAGGCCGTGTGGGCTCGGCACGCGAGGCTCGCACGCGCCGTCTGGGCGGCATTCGAAACGTGGGAACGTCCCGGCGGTGTCCGCCTGAACGTGCGCGATCGCGAACACCGCAGTCATGCGGTCACCGCGCTCGAACTGCCCGGCTACGGCACAAGGCTGCGCGAGTGGACCGCACATCATGCTGGACTGACGCTTGGCATCGGGATCGGCATGGCGCCGCCCGACTCGCCGCGATGGCACGACTTCTTCCGTGTCGGCCACATGGGCCATCTGAGCGCGCACTCGCTACTGGGAACGCTGGGCTGCCTTGCAGGCGGGCGATGTTTCGAGCGTCCTAGCTCTTCTTTCGGTCTGAGCTGGCTTTCAGAATACGAAAAATCGCTTCGCTTTCGCTCTGACGCGCAGTGTCAACTTGTTGATCGACAGCGGCACGACCCACGATTTCGCGCACGACATCGCGCCGGACTGTGACCGGCTCCAGGTCGGCTCCGAAGGCGCGCCGGAAATCGAAGGCCTGCGGGCTTGGCCCCTGGTCGTGCAGTTGTTCCAGGCGCTCGCGGGCTTCATACCAATCGGGGATGTGGTCGTCCGCGACCCACCAGGCGGTGTAGCTTGGCCACTCCGGCTTGACGAACCACTCGAGCCGATGACGAAGTGCCTCGCCGTGCACACCGGAATAGGCAAAGGCGTTGACCGATTCGAGTGTGCGCCACAGCGAAAGCGTGGCGACCACACCGTCGTGCAGCAAGGGATCGAAGAATCTGGGATGGACCAGGTCTCCCCAGGTGTGCGTGAGCGTGACCGGGTCTCTCATGGAACGTGCGACGAAACCCTCGAAGCGGTCCGCAGCGCCGAAGGTATCGGGCAATCGGTCGAAAAAGCCTTGAACCTGTGGATCGCCAGGCGGTGCACGAAAAATGGCAAAGGTGTTGAACGCGACGAGAGGCATGGGTGCCTTCCTGAAGACTGGGGCGCAGCGCCCGTCTTACACGCCATCGAAGCGGGCTCCTCGTGGACGGTACGGTCCACCGACGAGCCGGTAAACAGGACTTCAGTCCCGCCCCCCGGGAATTCAGAAGCCCATGTCCCGGGTACGCGCGACAGCACGGGCCCGGCTGTCAATACCGAGTTTTCTGTAAAGCACCGAGAGCGCGTTGCGCACCGTCTTGTTGGCAACACCGCGCGTTGCAGCGATCTGGGCGTTGTCGAGCCCCTGAGCGACCAGGCGGGCGAGGTCGCGCTCGCGCGGCGTGAGCAGGTCTCGATCGGTGGAATCGATGACAAACTCGACCACCGCTTCGCAGAACCTGGCGAACGCCGGCTCATGCCCCAGCGGCACGTGATTGCCGGAATTCAGCGCCTCGAATCGCGCGCCCGGAATCACGGCTGCGGTATCGCGCCCAAGCGCCACCGGCGTGACCCGATCGCGGTCGCAGTGCAGTACCAGCGTCGGGGCGACCACTTTGGGAGCAAGTGCGCGCGCATCTAATGCAGCCCGACCTTTCAATATCGCGACAGCACGCGTTGCGTCGCAGCTGCGACGCTGCTGCTCGTTCATCCCGCTTCGCACTTCGGGCGTGGCCTCAGGCAGGAAGCGGCTGCTGAAGAACGCCAGTACCTCATGGTCGTCTCGCCCCCACCCGGTTTCGATCAGGCGCCATTGAGCCTGCAGGTACCCGAGATCCTCCGGGGTGGTGCTTCGGTGCAGAGCACCCATCATGGATCCCCCGAGCAATACAAGATGCGAAACACGCTCTGGATATCTTGCGGCAAAGGCGATGGCAACCGGCGTGCCGCCGCTGACGCCAAGCAGCGCAACCTTACGCTCGCCGGTCGCCGAGATCACCGCCTCCAGCTCCTCCATCCATGCATCGAGGGTTTGAGGCTGATCATCCGCATCTGACAAGCCGCAGCCGCGCTCGTCGTATCGCACCAGCCGGAACGAATGACTCAGTCGCTCGACCCACGGACCCCAAAGCGGTGATTGAAGATCGTACTCGACGTTTGTCAGCCAGTGCGCAACCCGAACCAGCATTGGCGCATCGGGGCGGCCGGTGCATGTCCATGCGATGCGGGCACCGGACAAAACCCTGGCGAATCGAAATGACTGGTGAGGCTTGAAAGTAGTTCGCATAGGCGTGACGCGGGTTGAGCGGTGTCTCTAACGCCAAGCGGAATCCCTCCGCTGCCTGGGCCAAGGATAATTTTGCCTCGAAAAAAGCCCAGGTCCGAAGGGCCAGGGCTTTCCGGGAATCAAATCAGCCGAATCAAGCAGCCGAATCAAGCAGCCGAATCAAGCGCCCGCATTCACCAAGGTCATCCTAAGTTGCACACGCGGATGCAGGCGATGCCTGGGTCAATCACGGCCTGCAACAAGGCAGGGCGCAGGCGGCAGTCCATCGCGGGACGTCTTGCGACGGCGGACGACGCCCAGCCCCATCATGGCCAACGCAACCAGGGTGAGCGAACCCGGCTCGGGGACGCTCGATGGCGGCTGCGTCAAAGCGTCGAACACAACTTCGTTATTACCGAGACCATTCATCGCAATCCGCACCTTACTGTCGAACATGCCAATGCCGGTGAAAGCGGCATTCCGGCCGAACGGATTTTCCACTCCGTACAACTTCTGCATGGCATCGAGATCGAACAGCATCTGGTAAGAATCCGCCTGGGCAAAGGCGCGGAAAGGCCAGTCGTAGCTGACGCCGCTACCGATGCCGCCGACGATTTGCTGCGCGTTGTAGGGTCCACCGTAAGATGTGCCTTTACCCACCTGTTCGGTCAATGTGCCGCCCCGCCACCCATTGGCGCCTTCAAACTGAACCGTGAAATCCTTGTTTTCCGACCAGGAAGTAAAGCTGACATTGCCATCGGCGCCAGGAACGGTCGTGGCAGGCTTGTAGCTGTCTGAATCCAGATCGAAGCGAACTGTCGGCGTAAAACCGGCGATGGATCCGCCACTGATCACACGCACACCGATGCCAAGCATCCTGGCGCCGTTGGCAAATGCTCCCATCGAATACGTGCCGGTACCGAAACCGGTTGCGCCGCCGGTCGGGCCACCGCCGACGGCGCCGCTGCCGGCGACAGAATTGTTGTCGAACGAGAAGGCCGTCGTGTAGACCTCATAGAGGGCGGTGTCCGAGCCCCCGCCGTAGACGCCGAGCTGGTTCGACTTGCCCTGGCTGGTCCAACCGCCCCAGGACGTGCCGCCGTTGATGTCGACCGGGGCGGCAATCGCCGCGCTGGCGGCCGCCATGGCGAGAAGGCCGCCAGCAATTGCGGACCTGAGTGAGATTTGACGAGTCATTTCCGATCTCCGAATGGTCTGTCTCTGAGTTGTTCCTGCCGGCAGAAGTCGACGCAACGACATCCGACCGTGGAGATTGAGTCTGACGCAATATACATGCCACCCCCCGAAAAGCCGCTCTGGGCTTTAACGAGCAAAAAAATTGTTTTTATTTGAGGCGATAACTGTAAAAAAATCCGACGTGACTTTTATCACGGACTCGCGGGTGATGCGTCCGTGCCGACAAGGCAAAAGGAATGGTCAAGGAGTGCACCTCTGGCCTCCCGAACCATCAGGCGTTAGTCTTGACCTGATGCTGCGCGATGACGCAGCTCTCAGGGAGACTGCAATGAAACGATTCGATGTGGCCGATCGGCCAATTGCCGGCTATGAAACCATCGGGGTGACCCGGCTCACGCCCACCATCGGCGCAACCCTCGACGGCATCGATCTGTCGCGCCCGATCAGCCAGCAGCAGCTCAGCGAGGTCAAGCGTGCGCTCGCCGAGCATCTGGTCATCTTCTTTCGCGATCAGAAAATAAGCGTCGAGCAGCACAAGGCGTTCGGGCGCTGCTTCGGCGAGCTGCATGTCCACCCGGTCTATGGCATGAAGGCCCATCCCGAGGTGCTAGAGATCAAGGCCGACGAAAACTCCAAGGGCGTGGCCGGCGAGGTCTGGCATACCGATGTGTCCTGCGATGCCAAGCCGCCGATGGCCTCGATCCTCTACATGCACGAAGTGCCGGCCAATGGCGGCGGCGACACCCTCTTTGCAAATATGTATGCCGCCTGGGAGACGCTCTCGGAGCCGGTGCGCAAGATGCTTGACGGCCTGCGCGCGGTGCACGACGGCGGCTATACCTACGGCGTGCGTCAAAAACAGGGCGCTGGCGAGTATCCGGTGTCGAGCCATCCGATCGGGCGCACCCATCCGGTCACCGGCCGCAAGGCGCTGTATGTGAACAGCGGATTCACCACGCGCATCGAGGGCCTGCGTCGTTCCGAGAGCGACGCCATCCTGCAGATGCTGTTCCGGCATATCGAACTCGATGACTTCAAATGCCGCTTTCACTGGGCACCGGGCTCGATTGCCTTCTGGGATAACCGCTGCGCGCAGCATCTGGCGGTCTGGGACTACTTCCCGCATCGGCGCTACGGGCATCGCGTGACAATTGCCGGCGACACACCGGTCTGAGGAGATAAGATCCTGATCCTCCTCCTGGCATGAGACCGCCATGAAAGCAGCCCGTCGATCGTTTTTGCTCGGTACCGCCTCGGCCGTGGTGTTTGCCAACTGCGTTCCCGGCGCTCGCGGCCTGCAGGCGCAGGAGCTGCCCTATCAGTCGATCAACCTCGACTGGACCGACAGTGCCCGAGGCCGGTCGGTGCCGGCGCGGCTCTATCTGCCGAAAGCCGCCACCGCCGAGCAGCCGGTGCCGCTGATCATCTTCTCGCATGGGCTGGGCGGCTCTCGCAACGGCTACACCTATCTCGGCACGCACTGGGCCAGCCAGGGTTTTGCCAGCCTGCACCTGCAGCATGTCGGCAGCGACCGCAGCCTGTGGAGCAGCGGCAGTCCGTTTGCGCTGGCCTCGCGCCTGCAGGACGCGGCCAACGACGCCGAAGCCATCGACCGCGTCCATGACCTGCGATTTGCGCTCGACCGTGTGCTCAGCAGCGAACTCGGTTCACGCCTCGATGGCCGGCGCGTCGTCGCCGCGGGTCATTCCTATGGCGCCAACACCTCGCTGATCGCCGCAGGCGCCACCGTTTCGCGCAATGGCGGCACGATCGCGCTGCGCGAGCCGCGGCTGAGTGCCGCGATCCTGATCTCGGCGCCGCCCTTTTACGGCGAAACATCAATGCGCCAGATCCTTGCGCCGGTGCAGATTCCGAGCCTGCACATCACCGCCACCGAAGACATCATCCGCGTGCCCGGCTACTACAGCGGCGCCGAGGACCGGCTCGCGGTTTTCGAGGCGGTCGGTGGCAGCCGAAAGATGCTGGCGGTATTCACCGGCGGCTCGCACAGCATGTTCACCGACCGCACGAGTCCGGGTGGCGATCTGCTCAATGCGCAGGTCAAGACCGCGACCCGCGAACTCACCAGCGCATTTCTGAATCGCGTGCTCGGCGGCGACGACAGTGGTCTGCGCGACTGGCCGCAGCGCTATGCCACGATCGTGTCGCGCTTTATCGGCACGGTCTGAATCCGCGTCGGGCGAGGCGATCAACCCGGGCGAACTCCTCCGCCCCGCTGTCCCTCGGGTCGGCTCAGCGACCCTCGAATTTTGCCGGGCGCTTTTCCATGAAGGACGCCATGCCTTCCTTGAAATCGCGCGTCTGAAAGAGCGGCAGCAACTGCAGATAGACATGGTGCACATGGTCATCGAAGTTTTCGCTGGCCGACATGCGCATCATCCGTTTGGCCGCCTGCACCGCCAGCGGCGCATTGGCCGCGATCTCGACCGCCAGCGCCTGCGCGGCCGCCAGGCACTCGTCGGCCGGCACCACATGCGAAACCAGCCCGAGCTCGAGGCACTGCGCCGCACTGAGGGTGCGGCCGGTGAAGATCAGCTCGGTGGCTTTCGACCAGCCGATCAGGCGCGGCAGGATCCAGGTGCCGCCCGACTCAGGCACGACACCGCGCACGGTGAACGACGGCGCCATCTTCGATTCGCTCGCCATGATGCGGATATCGCAGCCAAGCGCGAGGTCCATGCCGTAGCCGGCGCTCGAGCCGTTGTGCGCGCAGATGGTCGGCTTGTCGATGTGGTGCAGCACGATCGGGGGCGCTTCACGCAGATCGAGGGTCGCATTCATCGTGCCCTCGCCGATGCCGCTGCCACCGCGCAGATCAAGCCCGGCGCAGAAAAAGCGCCCCGAGCCGGTGATCAGGATGACGCGCACCTCATTGTCGGTATTGGCCTGAACCAGACAGCGGCTGATCGCAGCGAGCATCGGCCGCGTGATGGTGTTCTGGCGATCGGGCCGATTGAGCTGGATGGTGGCGATATGGTCTGCGACCGAATACAGCACCTCGTCGGTCTGGGTGGTGAGGTCAGTGCCAGCAGTGCTCATCGCGTTGTCTCCTGAGGCTTCATGTTGATCCGAGCTTTGCAACCGCGCGCCCGATGCGCGCCACACCCTCTTCGATCTGGGCAGGGCTCGGTGTGGCAAAGGCCAGGCGCAAGGTGCGAAAGTCGGGCTGATCGCCGTAATAGATGTCGCCCGGCACGAAGGTGACCTTCTCCTCGAGTGCCAGCGGCAGCATGTCGCGGGTGCTGAAGTCGCCTTCGAGCCGGCCCCACATGAACATGCCGCCCTGCGGAATATTGAAGGCCACCCGACCGGCCAGATGCCGGCCGATGGCATCACGCATCGCCCCCGCGCGCGCGCGGTAGGCACCCGCAATCACCGGCAGGTGCGCAGTGAGCCGGCCAGCGGCGAGATAGCGGTGCACGGTCATCTGGGTGAAGCCCGGATTGGAGATGTCATCGAGCTGCTTGGCCAGCATGGCCGCACGACGCAGCGCGGGCGGCGCGGTCAGCCAGGCCACACGCAGGCCGGGCGCGATCACCTTCGAGAAGCTGCCAAGATGCACCACCCAGTCGCGCGAACCCGGCACCCGGTCGACCAGGGCGGCCACATGCGGCACCGGCTCGCCCTCGAAGCGCAGCTGGCCATAAGGGTCGTCTTCGACAATCACGAATCGGTATTCAAGCGCCAGGGCCAGCAGCTTCAGGCGCCGCTCGATCGGCATGGTCGCGCCACTCGGGTTGGCAAAGGTAGGCACCACATAGAGCAACTTGGGGCGCGGCACCGCAGGATCGCGAAGCAGGCTTTCGAGCTCATCCACATCAAGGCCCTGCGCATCGACGCCAACGGTAATCGTCTTCACGCCGGCCACCTTCAGCACCCGCAGCGGACCGGTGTAGGTGGGCCGCTCGACCATCGCAGCATCGCCCGGCGCAAGCAGGGTGCGCACCAGCAGATCGAAGCCCTGCTGCGAGCCACCGGTGACCAGCACGTCATCCGGCTTGACCGAGGTGCCGCAGGTCGACATCCATTCGCAGATCGACTCGCGCAGCGCCGGCAGGCCCTCGGTCGGACCGTATTGCAGACAGGCCACCGGCGCATCGGTGAGTGCGGCATGGGCTGCGTCGCGAATGCCGTCGCGATCGAAGAGCTCGGGGCCGGGATAGCCGCCGGCCAGCGAAATCATGCCGGGCACCGACATCATGCGCGAGAGCTCGCGCACCAGCGATTCACCAATGTTCAGGTAGGCCGGGTTGATGCGCGGGCCGATGTCGGCAGCAGGCCGGGATGCAGGTGCCGGGGGCGCCGAGGATGCTGGGGGCTGAGTGGTCATTGGCGTCGGGTTGTCATGGCAAAAAGTTCACTGGCATCTCGGCACTATATCGGGCCGCCTTCTAGCTGGCGGTAACGCGGCGCGCACGCTCTCGCTCGATCAGATACAGACCCGCTGCCAGCAGCAGCGCAATGCCCAGCCAACCCAGGGCATTGGGTACATCCCCCCAGACCAGCCAGCCCAGGACCAGCGCGCACAGCAGGCCGACATAACGAAACGGTGCCACCACCGAGAGGTCGCCACTGCGGGTGCTGGCGATGATCATCAGATAGCCGGCCGACAGAAACACCGATGCGCCGGCGAGCATGCCGAGCTCGAATGCGCCCGGTGTCTGCCAGCCCTGAAAAACCGACAGCCCGCCTGCCATCAACGTCACCGCCACCGCGGTGGTCAGGGTGATCGCCAGTGACGCAATGCCCGGGGCAATGCGCCGCGTGGCCAGATCGCGCACCGCGTGCAGGAAGGTTGCCAGCAGGCACAGCAGCGAGAAGGCATTGAAGCCCTCCGAGCGCGGCTGGATCACCATCAGCACGCCGACAAAGCCGGCCCCGATCGCCAGACCCCGGCGTGCATCAATACGCTCACCGAGCAGCAGCACCGCAAAAAGCGCAATGAAGAGCGGCGAGGCCATGTTGATCGCGGTGGCATTGGCGATCGGCAGATGAAAGAGCGACACCAGATAGAAGATCGAGGCGATGCCATCGATCGCGGCCCGCACCATCACCGCGGGCTGGGCGAGTTCAGCCCTGCGCATCGGCGTGCCGCTGATCCGTGCAATCGCCAGGATCAGCACGGTGGCCATCAGTCCTCGCAGAAAAATCAGCTGCGCTGCAGGCAGCGCCTGACTCACGATCTTGACCAGCATGTCATTGACGACGAAGCAGGCCATTGCACCGGCCATCAGCCGGATGCCGCGCAGATTGGCGTGCAACTCAGTCGCGTGCAGATCAGTGACGTGCAGCTCAGCCCGCAGCTGCGGCAGACCGGCGCACGCCGGCCGCGATCCGATCGAGCATGACTTCGGTCGAGCCATCGACGAAGTTGGACACGCGCGCGCCCACCTGATGACGGCCGAAGGGATGCACCTCGCGCAGGCCCTCGGCGCCCATTGCCTGGGCGAGCGCCGCGATCTGACGATCGGCCATGCGGGTCGACAGGAGCTTGGCCTGCGCCGCCTCGATCTGGGCATCGAGCCCGTCATCGATGCGCGACGCCGCATGCGCCACCATCAGCCGGCAGGCGGCAAGTTCGGCCGAGGCTTCGGCCAGACGCCAGCCCCATCCTTGGTGCGCCGCCAGCGGCTCGCCGAAGGTGGTGCGACGCTCGCCGTACTCGGCAGCGATGCGCAGCGCCTCGCCGACCATACCGCAAGCCATCGCAGCGATGTAGGTGCGCGCGCCGTTGATCGAGGTCATCGCCGATTTGAAGGCCAGCCCGGGCGGCTGCAGCATTTCGTTGTCGGCAGCCAGATAGCCGTCGAGCGTGAACCCGCCGGCACCGATGGTGTGCTGGCCAGCCAGATCAAAACCGGTCTCATGGATGAAACCGGCCTGCCGGGCATCGACCACGAAGCCGGCAATCCCACGCGGACCCGCGCCGGCCTCGGTCTGGGCAAAGAGGATCACGACGTCGGCGATGGGTGCGTTCACGATCCAGGCCTTGCGTCCGCTGATGCGCCAGCCGCCATCAACCTTGGTGGCCAGGGTCTTGATGGCACCGAAGTCGGATCCGGCATGCGGCTCGGTCAGCGCGGTGCAGCCGATCAGCTTGCCGGCGATCAGGCCCGGCACATAGCGGGCGGCGACCTCGGGCACGGCATCGCGCAGCAGCTTGAACGAGACGTTCTGGGTATTGATCAGCGACATCGCAAAACCGAAGTCGGCGGCGGCCAGTCGCTCGGTGACCTTGACCTTCATCGAAAACGGCAGCCCCAGCCCGCCATGTTCGCGCGGCGCCTCGATACCGCACAGGCCAAAGGCGGCGGCCTGATCGATCGCCTCGCGTCCGACGCGCCGTTCGCGCTCCCAGACGATGGCGCCGGGCGCCACCACCTCGCGGGCAAAGGCACTGACGCGCTCGAGCAGCGCGGCCTGGTCAATCGGGTCTTTGAGAGCGTGGTTCATGGTCTGGGCAATGAGATCGGTGGCAATCGATCGATGTTACGCGAGGCGTGACGGGACTGCTCCACGTCCAGACGGATTCCGAGATAAGCTCGCAGCGATGGCCCGCGACCGCAGACGGCGCCACACCCGAATGCAGGAGACACCATGCCGATTACCCTGTCTGCCATGACGCCGGGCTTTGCCGCCGAAGTTGGCGATATCGACCTGGTCCAGCCGCTCTCGCCTGCCGATGAACAGGCGATTCGGGCCGCCTTTACCGAGTACGGTGTGCTGATCTTCACCGCCCAGAGCCTCACGGCTCAGCAGCATCTCGACTTCGCGAAAATCTTCGGTCCGCTCGAGCGCAGTGTGGCCTCGATCATGCCGGGGCAGGCGCTGCGGGTGCGCGAGGAGATCGCCGACATCGCCAACCTGACCCCTGATGGCAAGGTCTGGGACAAGGACAATCGCCTGCGACAGTTTCAGCTCGGCAACCGGCTGTGGCACACCGACAGCTCCTTCAAACAACCGACCGGCTACACCTCGATGCTCTACTGCCGCTCGGTCGCGCCGGTCGGCGGACATACCGAATTCGCCGACCTGCGCGCCGCATACGATGCGCTCGATACCGCTACGCTCGACAAGATCGACGGTCTGATTGCCGAGCACTCGCTGCTCTATTCGCGCGCACGGCTCGGCTTTACCGACTTCTCGGAGCCCGAGCGCATTGCCTTTGCACCGCAGGCGCGCCCGCTGGTGCGCACCCTGTCCGATTCGGGCAGGCGCTCACTGTATCTGGCCTCGCATATCGGCCGCATCCGCGGCATGGACGATTCGGCTGCGCAGGCGCTCCTCGCCCAGCTGATTGCGCATGCCACCGAGCGGCGCTTTACCTACCTGCATCGCTGGCGGGTCGGCGATCTGGTGCTCTGGGACAACCGCTGCACCATGCATCGCGGCACGCCCTTTGACGACACCCGCTTTGCGCGCGACATGCAGCGCGCCACCACCTCCGACCGCCCGGACGTGTTCGCGCACGAGCTGGCTGCCGCCGCGAAGGTGGCCTGAGGGCTGACAAAGATGACCGCACCCCTGCAGAGCCATGAATTGCGCATCGAGGTCACCGACAGCGACCTGCCCGATGACCGCTTCTCGAACCATGTCAACAACGCGCGCTATTTCGCCTTCATCAACCGGGCCTTCCATGGATGGTATGTGGCGATGGGCATCCGCGACCGCACCCAGCCCTTTGCCGCGGTCATGGCCAGCACGACCTATGATTTTTTGCGCGAGGTGAATCCGCCGGGCGCGGTGCTGTGCCGCATCCGGGTCGACAAGGTCGGTCGCAGCAGCATGGAACACACCGTCGAGATCTGGGATGTCGGCGCGCAGACCGAGCCGCTGCTGGCCGGACGCGGACGCGTTCGCCATGTCTGGATCGAGCGGGCAGTGAGGCAATCGAGACCCTGGCCGGCTGAACTGCTCGCCCTGTGCTGGGATGGCACACCCCTGGGTACACAGCCAGTCAACAACGATTAACCGCAACAGGAGACCCGACGATGTACCTCACCCAAGCCCTTCACCGTGCGGTCCAGCAGCATCCCGAGCGCACCGCAGTGCGCTTTGGCGAGCGCAGCCGGACTTTCAGAGAATTTGCCGATCGTGTCGCGCGCCTTGCAGGCGGGCTGCAGTCGCTCGGCATCAAGGCCGGCGATCGGGTCGCCATGCTCTCTCTCAATTCCGACCGCTACCTCGAATACCAGATGGCCGTGCCCTGGGCCGGCGGTGTGCTCAACCCCTGCAACACACGGTGGTCGGCCGCCGAGATTGTCTATTCGCTCGACGATTCCGGATCGACCCTGCTGCTGGTCGACGAGAACTTTCGCCCGATGATCGAGGGGCTGCGCCGCGATGCCAAGACCCTGCGCGAGGTGATCTATTGCGGCGATGCGCAGGCACCTGCCGGCACCCATGATTACGAGGCGCTGATTGCCGCCTCGGCGCCGGTCCCGGATGCAGTCAGGCGCGGCGACGATCTGGCCGGCATCTTCTACACCGGCGGCACGACCGGCTTTCCCAAGGGCGTGATGCTCAGCCACACCAATCTGTGCAGCTCGGGTCTGGCGATGCGCGCCGATGGCCTGGCCACGCCCAACGGCACCTATCTGCATGCCGCGCCGATGTTCCATCTGGCCGACATGGGCGTGGCGATGCCGCACTGGATCGAAGGCAATTCGCATTCGATCGTGCCGGGCTTCAACCCGGAAGGCGTGCTCGACATCATGGCCCGCGACCGGGTCACCCATGTGCTGCTGGTGCCGACCATGATCCAGATGATGGTCGACCATCCGGCAATGAAACAGCCGCGCGATCTGAGTGCGCTGCACACCATCGCCTATGGCGCCTCACCGATGTCGGAAGCGGTGATCGAGCGGGCCATGGCGGCGCTGCCAGGGGTGGGCTTCATGCAGGCCTACGGCATGACCGAGCTCTCGCCGCTGGCGACCATCAACCCGGCCTGGGCGCATACCGCCGAGGGCCGCAAATTCGGCAAGCTGCGGGCCGCCGGCCGGGCGAGCTTTTGCTGCGAGGTGCGCATCGTCGACACCGAGGGGCGCGAGGTGCCGCGCGGCACGGTGGGCGAAGTGATCGTGCGGGGTCCGAATGTGATGCAGGGCTACTGGAACAAGCCTGAGCAGACCGCAGCCGCCCTCAAAAACGGCTGGATGCATACCGGTGATGGCGCCTATATGGACGAGGACGGCTTCATCTTCATCGCCGATCGTCTGAAGGACATGATCATCAGCGGCGGCGAGAACATCTATTCGGCCGAAGTCGAAAATGCGCTGGCGCAGCACCCGTCGATTGCGGCCTGTGCAGTGATCGGCATTCCAAGCGAGCAGTGGGGCGAGTCGGTGCATGCGGTGGTGGTGCGCAAGCCCGGGCAGGACCCCACACCCGAGGCGCTGATTGCGCACTGCAAATCATTGATCGCCGGCTACAAGTGCCCGCGCAGCATCGATTTCGTGGAGGCCCTGCCTTTGTCAGGCGCGGGCAAGGTCCTCAAGACCGCGCTGCGCGAGCCGTTCTGGAAAGGGCGCACGCGCAACGTGGCCTGAGGGATTAGGTCAGGCGGGAAGAAGCGCGCAGCGAGGAATCCGTGCAAGTTCATCCTGCATGGCCTCGCGCGCCAGCGCCGTGTCGTAGCTGGCCTGCCCGCGCAACCACCAACCGTCACTGAGGCCGAAATAGCGGCAAAGCCTGAGGTCTGTATCGGCAGTGACCGCGCGCTTGCCGGCGACGATGTCACCGATCCGTTGCGGCGGAACCCCGATATCCTTCGCAAGGCGATATTTCGTGAGGCCCAGAGGCTTCAGGAATTCTTCTTCGAGCATCTCGCCGGGCGAGACGGGCAGGACGGTACGCATGGCTGAACTCCTTCAGTGATAGTCGACAATCTCGACTTCGGCGGCACCATCTGCCGTCCAGATGAAGCACAGACGCCATTGTTCGTTGATGCGAATGCTGTGCTGGCCCTGCCGATTATTCTTGAGCGATTCGAGTCGGTTCCCGGGCGGGATTTTCAGATCATCAAGCACCGCCGACCAGTCGAGTTGCGAAAGTTTGCGAAGCGCGACTCGCTCGATGTTCACCCAGCGACGCACCCTGCGCCCCTCGAAAAGGGCCCTGGTGTCTTTGCACTTGAAGCTTTTGATCGCCACGGGTCGATATTAACGTGATGCGTTAATATGTCAAGCTCGAGCCAGGTATATCGTGTGCCGCCGCTGCGTCGCAACCACCAGGCTTCAAATACGATCGACAGCAGGAACACTGGCGCGAGCGCCAGCAAAATCAGGCCAGGGGCAAAGCCAAGACTCATCGCCCTTTTCTCATCGCCATTCCTGACTCGTCAGGGCAGCCTCAGACCCCCACCACGCCGCGACCATCACCGCGCGCATCGCCTTCCAGATGCAGGCTGCATCCGATCAGCTGCGCGGTGTGGGGCGGCTCGGCCAGCAGGATCGACACCGAGGTGTTCTCGAGTTTTTCGGGCACATCCAGCCCCTCGGGCAGATGCACATGGGCGGCCAGGAATTCACGGATGAAAAGGCCGTGCGAGACCACCGCCAGATCGCCGCCCACCTGCTCGCGCATAGCGAGGATCCAGCTGTAAGCCTGCGCGATGCGAGCGCGGAACTGGGCCATCGATTCACCGTTGGGCGGGCCGCGATCATCATGGATCGGGTCATAGCCGAGGTCGTCGAACCGGCTTCCGCGCAGGTCGCCAAAATTGCGTTCGCCAAGCAGCGGCGACTCGATGACCGGCAGACCGGTGGCCTTGGCGATCGCCTCTGCAGTCTGCCGCGCGCGGGCCATGTCGCTACTGAGGATCGCCTTGGGGGGTGCGGCAGCAAAACGACGGCCAACCGCCCGAGCCTGCTCCAGCCCTCGCTCGCCAAGCGGCGTATCGGGGAATTGCAGGACGCGAGCGGCATTCAGCGCCGTCTCGCCGTGTCTTACCAGGATGATCGTCATGAGCGTTTCGGCCGGTGGATGAAGCGTTGGTCGGAGACGGCAAGGCAAGGCTACACTGCCCGCAGACACCTCACCACCGGGAGACACGCACCATGGCAATTTTCGAACTTCGCACCTATGACGTCGTCGTCGGCAAGATGGCCGATGTCGTCGAGCTCTACAAGACTCAGGGCTGGCCGGCCGTGGCCAAGCATCCGCCAAGGCTGGTGGGCTATTTCACAGGCGATATCGGCGCCATCAACCAGTTGGTGCATCTGTGGAAATTCAACGATGACGCCGACCGTCGTGCTTTCTGGGCAGGCCTGTTTTCAGACCCTGAATTCATGGCCTTTGCCAAGCAGCTGCGCCCTCTGCTGAAACATCAGGAAAACAAGCTGATGATGTCGGCGCCCTGGGGGCCGACGCCCTGAGGTTCTCAGGTTCTGACGTTCTGATGACATGACCGCCTAACACGGCTGCGTCGGCAGCGGCGCTGCGCGATCCGCTCAATCGCGCTCGCGCCGATCGCCTGAGTTCCCGGGCTTACCGGAGGTCACCGCCTCACCCGCCTCACCCGACTTGGCCGCCTCGCGCCCGCCCGAGCGGCCGTGCTCGGGCTCCTCGCTCGCACTGC
This sequence comes from Burkholderiales bacterium, assembly GCA_026399875.1. GTDB lineage: Bacteria > Pseudomonadota > Gammaproteobacteria > Burkholderiales > Burkholderiaceae_E > UBA4615. The sequence goes on from JAPLQF010000011.1 coordinate 15,194, forward strand.
GATGACAAGTCACGCAGTTCTTGAAGTCGGTGATGCCTTCCTTGCGGTGCTTGCGCTCGATATTCGAGACGGTGTGCTCGTGGCAGCCGTAGCAGGTATAGCGGCTGAACACATTGCCGAGATGGCAGGTGGCGCACGGGGCGTTGTGGTCACGATCGAGCAGAAAATATTTTTCATGCGCGAAGGTGGCCGGCGTCCAGGCCGGCGGCCGGTGGCATTGCGCGCAGGCGGTGTTCAGGCCGCGATGCAGGTCATTGACCGGTGCCTGATGGCAGCTCTCGCAGCGCTCGCGAATCGCCGGGCGCAGCAGCTCGTGCGAGAAGGGTTTGACGCCCCGCTCGCCAACCAGCCTCGGGCTGCTGTGATCGCTGTGGCAAGCCATGCAGTCCTGCTCGATCAGCTCCTGATGAAACGACAGCGTTGTGGTGCCGGCAATCGCTTTGCCGGTGGTGGTACGCAGGCCGATGTCGGCCACCGCATGACAGCTCACACAGCGCTGGGCCGACACGCCGCGCAGGGGTGCATGACAGGCGAAGCAGTCGGTCGACAGGCCGGCATGGGCCGGCATCAGCGCGCCGGGGCTGATCATCAGTCGCGGATTGATGAAGGCGAGCGCGACCACGCCGATGAGCGCCACCGAGATCAATGCCAGAAGCCAGCGGCGGCGCAGGATCGCCAGCCACCCCCTGATCCGCAGCCACAGGGCACTCACTTCCAGCCCCAGAACACACTGATGCTGATGATGTGCGCAAGCGCCAGCACGCCGAAGGCAAGCGTGATCGGACGATGCAGGGCCCGCCAACGCTTGACGGTATCGACGGTCAGGCTGTCCCAGTAGAGCCGCTCATCGAGCGCCTCGTCTGACAGGCCCTCACTGCGCAGACGCTCGCGCGCCGCATCGAGCCGGCTGCGCGCGCGGCGCAGCAGATACTTGCCGGTCAGGCCGCTGGCAACATTGATCAGCATCGCGCCGACCGCCAGCCAGCCAAGCAGCGCATTGAAGTGAATGCCGGCATGGACCAGCACCAGCAGCGAGCCGAACCAGGCCATGCGTTCGTGAGTGCGCAACAGGGTCACCGGATTGCCGGCGGTGATCAGCTTGCGCTTTCGCAGCGAATAGCCGAAGGACCCGATGATGATGAGCGTGCCGGCAATGCCGAGGTAGCGGCCTATCCACACCACATCGAGCAGATGAAGCACTGCGTCGATCAGCAGGGTGCCGGCGGCCAGTGCCGCCAGGCTCGCATAGAAAGGCAGGACTTCGCGGCTGATCAGCTGGGCCGAGGCCGGTCTCATGCCGGGGTCTGGCGGGGTGGCGCAGCCGAAGGCGTTGAAAACGAGTCGGTCGAAAACATTGAGGGCATTCGACGAGTCTCGGCGATACATCGGCGCTCGGCATTGATACACCTCAAGTTGAGCCCTAATGAGCCTCCTCGAACGGTCCGGCTCCTTTTTTTAGAGGTCGATAGTGAGATTCGTGAGCTTCACGAAGGACCGCAGAGCGTCTCATCAAGCGAATCGAAACAAACAGCCTGCACACTCCGTCAAAAGAAAAGATCAGCGCGTCTCGCACGGGCAGATGAAGCTCCCGCAAATAGAAGACAGGAATGCAATATCAGCCCCCTTCGCGACATTGAATTGAGAACTGCGAGAATCCTTGGTTGAGTCCGCCAGGGCCTGCGAAGAGGTCTACGATAGGGATTACTCTTGCAATTGAAGTCATTTGAGGCAGTGGGTGCCGTGAAAGGCCATGGCAGATATCGTTGACCCTGGTATCGCTGCTGCATATTTGTCCACGACTGCTTTTGGCATCGACACATTCACTGCAAGCTGGCAGCAACCCCCGGAACACGCCAAACATTCCGGGCGGAAAAATTTTCCCAAAATGGTCAAAAGAGGTCTCTATGAATTTTTCCAAATATGTCGTGGCAACGGGCTTGGTTCTTGTGGGTGCATCTGCCTTTGCTTCGGGTGAGGACACCTACAAAGCGGTCTGCGCCAATTGCCACTCCAATACGCTGATCAAATCGCCTCAGATGGGTGACATCGCCAAGTGGGCGCCCTTGATTGCAGAAGGCCAAGTCGTCCTTACAGCCCATGGTTATGTGGGCGTTCGGGCCATGCCTGCCAAAGGCGGCAAACCAGACTTGACGGTGCAGGCCTTTTCAGACGCCGTGAACTACATGGTCAACAAGTCAGGCGGCAACTGGAAAAAGCCAGACGACAACATGCTGAAAAAAATTGAATCTGAAATCGCTAAACGCAAAAAGGCTGTTTCAAAATAGTACTTATTGGCAGCATGATCATCAGGTGTTCACCGCGACCTGTCCGCAAGTTCAGTGCCACTGATCAGTTGAGCGGATGGCCCTTGTCGCACAGGCGAGGAGCCCCTGCGACGAAGCCGGTCAGACCACCGCAGCGAGCCCATCATCGAGCGGCACGCAGGGCGTGGTACCCGGCACCACGATGCCACCCCGGTCGCCAACCGTGACGCTGCCATAGCGCTGCGCAAACACCGGCGGCAGCGCTCGCGCACCCGGCACCGCGAGCCATAGCCGCAACAGATGACGGCGCCGAGCGGCGTCCGGCCAGTCGGTAAAGCTGCTGCGATCGTGCAGCAGATTGTGGTTGTGCACGAACTGCATGTCGCCGGGTGCAAGCCGCATCCTGAAATGCAGCGCCGGGTCATTGGCGAGCGCGTCGAAAAGATCGAGCGCTTCGACCTTGGCAGCGGTCAGCCTTGGCGCCTGCTCGAAACGCTGGGCACTGTCGATGTACTGGCGCTGATAGAGCGCGGTCAGCGCCTGGTCATGCCAGCTGAAGACCGGAATATCGAACCAGGGTTTCATGCCAACCGGCACCTCGCCGCGCCGGTCGGTGGCCAGCGGCTCGAAGAGCAGCGCCGCCAGATCGGGGCGGCGGCGGCGCATCTCGTTGTAGATCGTGGTCGAGCTCACCAGCAGCGAGTCGCCGCCCTGCTGCGCTTCGTTGATACACAACAGCCCGACCACATCGCATGAATCGGTATGGAAGGTCTGTCGCTCATGGGTCTGATACAGGCGGACATTGGGGTCGGTGCTGGCCAGCCCGAGATCGCGCACATGACCAAGCAGATGGCCGGCCGCGTTCTGCGAGCGGGCATTGCCAAGATGCGCACCCAACCCGATGAAGGCCAGCGCCACATCACGCTGCGGCCAGTCCCCGACCGGCATGCCGGTCAGCAGAAAGAAACCTCGGCCATGCAGGAGCTCGCGGCGCAGCTGAGCGAGGCGGGGGCCGAGCGTGGGCAGATCGAACTCGGCGGCGGTGAGCGGTGCCGGGCTGCGCTGATTGCCGCCTGCGCCATCACCCTCGTTAGCCCGATCAGCCTGCCGCGCCAGCCAAGCATCGAGTGCGGCCCGGATCTCGATGCAATCGGCGTCGCTTAGCGCAAGCGTCCAGTCTTTTGGGCTCGCGCTCATCTGCGGGCCATACCAGGCGCAGGGCAGATCCTGCTGCGCCGGCAACTCGGCCGGCGTCATGCCGCGAACACCGGATCGATTGGCGCCACGCTCGGATGCCTTGCCTCGAGCACCTCGGCGGCATCGAGCAGGGTGTCTTCGCGAAAGCGCGCACCGATGAGCTGCACGCCGATCGGCAAGCCATTGACCGAACCGGCGGGCGCGCAGATCGCCGGCAAGCCCAGCAGCGGCACGCTGAACTGCGGCATCTGCGCGGCAATGATGCGGTCCATGCCCTCGAGCGATTCGACATCGAGCCCCCAGGCAAACGGCGGCTCGGCGCTCAGCGGCCCCAGCACCAGCGGATAGTCCTGCAGGAAGGCATTCCAGCGGCGAATGAGCGTTGTGCGCCGGGCCAGTGCGCGGAAGTAGCCTTCGGTATCGAGCACCGGTGTGTGCCGGGTCATTGCACCGAAGGCGGTCCGGATGCCGGCGTCGCCCAAGCGCTCGACCAGTGGCCCCATCACCAGCCGTGCCTCGTTGTCGGCGATCAGTTGCCACAGCTTCGCGGCTTCGGCCATGTCGGGTGGCTCGACCGCCTCGATGCGATAGCCGGCATCCGACAGCCAGCGGGCCGCGCGCTCGACCGCGGCCGCTACCGCAGGATGCACGGCGACACCCGGGATTGATGCGCTGTAGGCCACTCTGATCGGGCGGGTGAGTGCCGCGCCGTGCAGTGGCGCCGGCACCCAGGCCGGATCACGGATGTCGGCCGCAGACATTGCCTGCAGCGCAATCCGCAGATCGCCGACCGTGCGGGCCAGCGGCCCCTGGACCGACATCATCGCCATCGCAGGCGGACGCTCCTCGGCGGCACTCGGATTGAAATTGGGAATGCGCCCGACCGATGGGCGCAGGCCATAGATGCCGGTGCAATAGGCCGGATAGCGCACCGAGCCGGCGATGTCGTTGCCATGCGCAATCGGGCCCATGCCCGAGGCCACCGCCGATGACGCACCGCCGCTCGAGCCGCCGGGCGTGTGTTCGCGCGACCAGGGATTGAGCGTGCGGCCATGCAGGTCGTTGTCGGTGAACCAGCGAAACGAGAAAGCCGGCGTGTTGGTGCGACCGAAGATGACTGCTCCGGCTCGCCGAAGGTTGGCCACGACCGGACTGTCGTCGGTCGCAATCGCATCGCGCAGTGCCACGATGCCGTTGGTGGTCGGGCAGCCACGCTGATCGACGTTCACCTTGGTGGTCACCGGCACACCGTGCAACACACCCAGCACCTCGCCATTGGCGACCGCCCGATCGGCGGCATCGGCGGCGGCGATTGCGCTGTCGTGCAGGACCTCGACGATCGCATTGAGCCGCGGATTGACCTCGGCCACGCGCTCCAGACATGACTCGGTCGCCTCGCGGCTCGAAATGCGGTGGGTGCGGATGGCATGGGCCAGGTCGGTGGCGGACCAGCGCCAGAGCGGTTCGGTCATCGGGTGTCTCCTTTCAGTCTTGCCCGCGAGCATCATTCGCAGCCTACACCGAGGGCGACAGCTCAGCCGTCTCGTTCGGTCCCATTCCGGCCGCTTCAGGCGATCGCTCATGGCGCTTGCTTTCGAAAATCGGAAAGCAGCCGGTAGACTGCACTCACAATTTCATCCGGAGACCTGAATGAACCGTTTCACACGATTGTTGGCAGGCGCAACGTTTGCGCTCGCCTCGCTGACGTCACTCACTCCCGCTTTCGCGCAAACCTGGCCCGATCGGCCGATCAAACTGGTCGTGCCCTATCCGCCCGGCGGGCAGACCGACATCGTCTCGCGCTATCTGGCCGAAAAACTCAGCCCGGTGCTCGGCCAGCAGGTCATCGTCGAAAACAAGGTCGGGGCCAACGGCATCATCGGCATCACCGCCACCAAGCAGTCGCCGCCCGATGGCTACACCTTCGTGTACATCAACTCGTCGAACTACTGCATCAACATGTTTGCCTACACGAAGCTGCCGTATTCGCAGGATGACTTCGACACGGTCACGCAACTCGGCGAAGCTGCGCTCGGCATGATTGTCTCGTCGGCAAGCGGCATCAAGACCCTCGACGAGTACATGGCTTATGTGAAGAAGAATCCGGGCAAGACCACCTTCGGATCCTTCGGCGTGGGCAGCTCGTCGCACCTTTACGGCGAGATGTTCACCCAGGCCGCCAAGCTCGATACCGTGCATGTCGCCTACAAGGGCGCAGGACCCGCCACCCAGGACATCGTGGCCGGCATCGCGACCATGGGCGTGCACGATTTTGCGACCACCGGGCCCTTCATTCAGGGCGGTCGGGCCAATCTGCTGGCGGTGACCGGCTCCAAACGCTGGCCGCTGTATCCGAACACCCCGACCTTTGCCGAGCAGGGCTATCCGGCGCTCGACCTGGTCGGCTGGAACGGCATCGTGACCCCGAAAGGCTCGCCCAAGGCGGTGGTCGAGCGCATGAGCCAGGAAATCAACAAGATCCTGCAGTCGCCCGAGGGCAAGAAGAAGATCCTCGAGCTCGGCCTGCTGGCCACCGGCACGACGCCGGCGGGCTTCGCCGAGATCGTGCGCAAGGACACCCCGCGCTGGGGCGAGGTCTTCAAGGCCTCGGGCGTCAAGCCCGAGTAAACACCGGCCCGAGCGGGCGCATGCGAATACCTGGGCGCAGCCGCGTCCAGGTAAAATCGACCGGGTCGGCCAGCGCTGGCCCGGGCGAGCGCACGACCAGCACTTCACGGGCGATCGGCTGAAAGTCGGCCCGAAAATGCACCGAGCTCTTGAGTGCCAGCAGGCGCTGGCGCACCGGCTCGATGCCGACATGGCGGAACATCTCCTGATCGGCCGCCTGGGTCTTGCGACTCGCCAGGATCACCCGCACGCCGGAGGTCTCTTCGCGCAGCAGCGCCATCGGCCCCAGCGTCATGCGAAAGCCGCGAAACATCGGGCCGGTGCAGGTAAACACGCCGTCACCCAGCCGCTCGACCGTGAATCGGCCCACCACCGGCACATGACCGGCCACACCCGATATCGCACCGAGAGCGAACTCGAGCGTGGCACCCTGGCCGGCCTCGTGCGCGCGTGCCGCGCTCGGCGGATCGATCAGCAGGCCGAGCACCGCATCGGGTGGGCGATGCCGGATGAGCGCGGCGAGCAGGCCGGTGGTATCGCCATTGCCGCCGGCGCCAGGATTGTCCTGGGTATCGGCCAGCACCGTCGGTGAGCCGGGCGCGCCGGTGCGCATCGCGCGCTGCACGGCTTCGTCGGGCGTGAGCAGCTCGAGTGCGAAATCGGGCTCGGCCGCCGCCACCGCATCGCCGATCTCGTCGAGTGCGGCTTGCGCCACCGCAGGGCTCGGGCCATAGGCCACCACCGACATGCCGCACTCGGGGAAATCGGCCATCGGGAATCCGGGCGCGAAGTCGACCGACACACCATGACGCCGCTCGATGTCGGCGATGCGGCCATACAGACTCTGGCAGGGCTCGATGAAGGTCGACTGCGACGGAATCCCGGTGAGGTAGTCGAACTGCCGGAAGGCCTTGGCCGGACGCCTGCCCTGCGACAGCATCGCATCGAGCAGCGCCGCAGCCCGCCCGCCGGTCTCGGCCATGTCGACATGGGGATAGGTGCGATAGATGGTCAGCCCGTCGGACATTGCCACCATCTGCCGCGTGACATTGGCGTGCAGATCGAGGCTGGCCACCACCGGCACCCGCGCACCGACCACCTCGCGCACACGCCGCAAAATTTCGCCCTCTCCGTCGTCGACATGCTCGCAGACCATCGCGCCATGCAGATCGAGATAGACACCGTCAATCTGATCCATCGCCTTCAGACGGGCGATCAGGTCGCCGACGATGGTCTCGAAGGCATGCTGTGTGACCTGCGCCGAGGGCGATGCTGCCGCCCAGGTGAGAGGCACCATGGTGTGGCCGCGCGCGCGCAGTGCCTCGATGGCGCCCTGCACCGGGATGTTGGCACCGGCCACCGCCTCGAAGAGCGAGGCGCCGCGCTGGATCGTCGGCCAGCCGCCGCCCGCCTCGAAGGCAGCATAGTCGGCCTTCGACGGCGCGAAGGTATTGGTCTCATGCTGCATTCCGCCGATCGCGATGGTGGCCACTCGGTGTGCTCCAGTAAGGGGAAAAACCATTGTGCTACGCTGAATCGCATCCCCGCAAATGAGGCGTCGCCTCCAACCTGCACCATGGACAACGACGACCTCGCCTATCTCAGTGCCACCGATCTGCTGGTGGCTTACCGGCGCAAACAGCTGTCGCCGCTCGAGGTGACGCGGGCCACGCTCGATCGCATCGATCGCCTCAATCCGCGTCTCAATGCCTTCGTGCTGCTCGACCATGAGTCGGCGCTGCGTGATGCCCGCCGCGCTGAAGACCGCTGGCAGCGCGGTGCCCCGATCGGTCCGCTCGATGGCGTGCCGGTCTCGATCAAGGACCTGCTGCTCACCCGCGGCTGGCCGACACTGCGTGGCTCGAAGACGGTTGATCCTGAGCAAAGCTGGGATGTCGATGCGCCCTCCACCGCCCGACTGCGCGAGGCCGGCGCGGTATTGCTCGGCAAGACCGCCACGCCGGAATTCGGCTGGCGCGGATCGACCGACAGTCCGCTGTCGGGCATCACCCGCAATCCCTGGAATCTGTCGAAGACCCCCGGCGGATCCTCGGGCGGTGCGGTGGCCGCCATCGCCGCCGGGCTGGGGCCGCTGGCCACCGGCACCGACGGCGGCGGATCGATCCGCATCCCGGCTGCCTTTACCGGGACGGTCGGCCTGAAAGCGCACTTCGGACGCGTACCGGCCTGGCCGATGTCGCCGATGGGCACAGTCGCCCATGTTGGCGGACAGGCCCGCACGGTCGAAGACGCCGCACTCATGCTCGATGTGCTCGCGCAGCCCGACTATCGCGACTTCAGTTCGTTGCCCGCGCCCCACGGCAGCTGGCTGGCCGCGCTCAAGGGCGACGCCTCACGCGCCGGACGGCTGCCGCTGGGCACCTCGCTGCGCGGTCTGCGCATCGCCTACAGCCCGCGCATGGGCTATGTGCCCTTCGTCGACCCCGAGATCGAAGCGGCGGTGGCCGCAGCCGCCAAGGTTTTCGCCGAGCTGGGCGCAAGCGTCGAGGCGGTCGATCCGGGCATCCCCGACAGCGCGACGACTTTTGCGGTGCACTGGTTCTCATCGGCCCGCAATCTGCTCTACCGCCTGCCGCCCGAGCAGCTCGCCCGGCTCGACCCGGGGCTGCGCGAATCGATCGAATTCGCGGCGCGCTTTTCCGTTGGCGACTTTCTGGACGCCCAGAACCAGCGTGGCGCACTCGCCGTGCAGATGCAGACTTTTCATCAGGACTGGGACCTGATGCTCACGCCGGCGACGGCGGTGCAGCCCTTTGACGTCGGTCTGGTGATGCCGCCCCTGCCGCCTGGCGTCACCCCGATCAATGGCGTCGACTGGACCTGGTGGACACCCTTTTCCTACCCCTTCAATCTGACTCAGCAGCCGGCGCTGGTCATGGGCTGCGGCTTTTCGCGCACCGGCTTGCCGCTGGCCCTGCAACTGGTGGCACCCAATCACCGCGAGGACCTTTGCCTGCGGGCCGCACGAGCCTACGAAGAGGTCACGCCCTGGGGCGCGATGCGCCCGACACTTACCTGATACGCCAGCCGGTGACGACTCCAACCGGCGGCCAAATGTCTCAGGCAACCCGAAAATCGCCCCTTCACGGTGCGGCACAAGTCTTGCGTTGGCTTAAGCGTTGAACTAAGGTCGCCCTTCCCGATGCCTTCCCGATGCCTTCCAGACGCACCGGGCACACCCTCTAGGAGCCCCAAAAGTGTCCCCAAGCAGCCTTTTCAAGCGCTCGGCAGCCGCCTTTCTGGTCGGTGCCGCTCTGACGGCGGCAGCGCCGGCCTCAGCACAGCAGACCGTCCTGCGGGTGGTTCCGCACTCCAACCTGGCGGTGCTCGACCCGATCTGGACCACCGCCTACATGAGCCGCAACCACGGCTACATGATCTACGACACCCTCTTCGGTACCGACGAAAAGGGCGTGATCAAGCCGCAGATGGTCGAGTCCTGGACCGAAAGCCCCGACCACCGCCTGTGGACCTTCAAACTGCGCAAGGGTCTGGAGTTCCATGACGGCAAGCCGGTGACCCCGGACGACGTGATCGCCTCGCTGCAGCGCTGGGGCAAGCGTGATGCCATGGGCTCGGCCCTCTTCCAGTTCGTGCAGCGCATGGACTCGCCGGCACCCGACACTTTCCGGATCTTTCTGGGCGAGGCCTGCGGCTTCATGCTCGAGGCCCTCGGCAAGCCGTCTTCGAGCGTGCCCTTCATCATGCCCAAGCGGGTCGCCGATACCGACGCCTTCAAGCAGATCGAGGAATACGTCGGTTCGGGCCCCTACATCTTCAAGGCTGATGAATTCAAGCCGGGCGACAAGGCGGTCTACCTCAAGAACACCAAATACGTGCCGCGCAGCGAAGCACCGTCGGGCACCACCGGCGGCAAGCGGGTCTATGTCGATCGGGTCGAGTGGAACCTCGCCCTGCGTGACACCCAGGCACAGGTCAGCGCCCTGCAAAAAGGCGAAGTCGACATCATCGAAGCACTCGGCTTCGACCACTTCGAGACCGTCAAGAAAGACGACACCCTGCAGATGCCGAAATACGCGACTTATGGCCTGCAGTACATGGCGCGCTTCAATCACCTGAACAAACCCTTCGATAATCCGAAGGTGCGCGAGGCAGCGATTGCCGCCTTCAGCCAGGAAGCGTTCCTTCGCGCCCAGGTCGGTGTCAAGGAACTCTACAAACCCTGCGGCTCGATGTTCATCTGCAATACGCCTTATGGCAGCACCGCCGGCAGCGACATCCAGATGAAGTCGAACATGAAGAAGGCGCAGGACCTGCTCAAGGCCTCGGGCTACGACGGCACCCCGATCGTGCTGATGAAGCCGACCGACCTCGCCTCGATCCAGAAGCTGCCCGACGTCGGTGCCCAGCTGTTGCGTCAGGCCGGCTTCAAGGTCGACCTGCAGGCCATGGACTGGCAGACCCTGGTCGGACGTCGGGCCAAGAGAGACCCGATCGACAAGGGCGGCTGGCATATGTTCATGACCGCGTGGCAGGCCTTCGATGTCTGGAGCCCGATCGCCAACCCGACCACCGACACCCGCGGCGAGAAGTCGACCTGGTTCGGCTGGGCGACCGACGACAAGATGGTGGTGTTGCGCAACCAGTTCATGCGGGCGACCGACGAAGCCGAGAAGAAGAAGCTGGCCGACCAGATGCATGCCCGCATGTATGAGATCGGCACGCACGTGATCCTTGGCGAGTACAACCAGCCAATGGCCGCGCGCAAGAACATCTCGGGCTTTTTCGTGACCAATGGCAACATCTACTGGAACCTGAAGAAGAACTGATGTTTGCCTTCCTCGCCCGCCGGCTGGCGGCGACGATCCCGGTGCTGGTGGTCGTTGCCGTCCTTGTTTTCCTGATGTTGCGGCTGACCCCCGGTGATCCGGCCGCTGTGCTGGCGGGAGACGCGGCCAGTCCCGAGCAGATCGCGCAGATCCGCGAGGGGCTTGGCCTCGACAAGTCGATTCCGGAGCAGTTCGTCATCTGGGCCAACCGGATGCTGCATGGCGACCTCGGCAGGTCGTATTACTACAAGACCGAGGTCACCACGCTGGTCGCCCAGCGTCTCGAACCCACCCTGTCGCTCACCGTCGTGACCATCATCGTGGCGGTGCTGGTCGCGGTGCCGCTGGGCGTGCTCGCCGCGTGGCGCTTCGGTGGCTGGCTCGACCGCATGCTGATGGGCTTTTCGGTGATGGGTTTTTCGGTGCCGGTCTTCGTGCTGGCCTATCTGCTGATCTGGGGCGTGTCGCTCAAGCTCGGATGGCTGCCGGTGCAGGGCTACAAGCGGATTGCCGACGGGCTGGGGCCCTGGTTCATCCATCTGATGCTGCCGGCGATCACTCTGTCGGTGGTCTATATCGCGCTGATCGCGCGGGTGACCCGGGCAGCCGTGCTCGAGACCCTGGGCGAGGACTACATCCGCACCGCGCGGGCCAAGGGTTTGCCCGAATCGAAGGTGCTGATGCGCCATGCACTGGCCAATGCCGCCGTGCCGATTGCCACCGTGATCGGTATCGGCATCGCGCTGCTGATCGGCGGGGTGGTGGTCACCGAGTCGGTCTATGCCATCCCGGGACTTGGGCGCCTGACGGTCGATGCGGTCCTGGCGCGCGACTTCCCGACCATCCAGGGCGTGATCCTGTTCTTTTCCCTGGTCTATGTGGTGATCAACCTGCTGGTCGATCTGTCTTATGTCTTCTTCGATCCGCGCATCCGGTACTGACATGGCTTTCTCGGCACCCCCTGTTCCGGCTCCCGCATCAGGCACTGCGGCACCCGACTTCGAAGCCCTGTCGGTCGAGTCGGCGACCGTCGTCGCCCAGCCCTCGCTGTGGCAGCGGGTACGACGCAACGGATCAGTGCGGCTGGGCGGCGCGGCGCTGCTGCTGCTGGTGGCGATTGCCCTTGCCGCGCCCTGGCTGGGCACGGTCGACCCCTCGCTTTTCGATCCGGCCAGCCGTGATCTGCTGCCGGGCAAGTCGGGGGAGATCACCACGCTCGAGGGCGAGACGATCGAGCACACCTTTCGCATGGGCTCCGACAGCTTCGGTCGCGACATCTACAGCCGCGTGGTCTACGGCACCCGGGTGTCGCTGCTGGTGGGTCTGTTCACCGCGGTGGTCGCGATCACTTTCGGCACCCTGCTGGGCCTGATGGCGGGCTATCTGCGCTGGCTCGACGGCATCCTGATGCGGGTGATGGATGGCCTGATGTCGATCCCGGCCATCCTGATCGCGATCGCGCTGGTGGCGATGTGGCGCGGCAGTCTGCTCACCGTGGTGATCGCGATTGCGATCCCCGAAATTCCGCGAGTCACGCGGCTGGTGCGGTCGCTGGTGCTGACGATTCGCGAGGAGCCTTATGTCGAGGCGGCGATCTCGCTGGGCACGCCCACCTGGAAGATCATGCTTCGTCACATCCTGCCCAATACCGTGGCACCGCTGATCGTGCAGGGCACCTTCATCTGCGCCTCGGGCATCCTGGTCGAGGCGATCCTGTCGTTTCTCGGCGTGGGCCTGCCGCCCGATATTCCGACCTGGGGCAATGTGATGGCCGAAGGTCGCAGCCAGTTCAATGAATTTCCGCACAACATCTTTTTCCCTGGGATCTTTCTCGCGGTCACGGTGCTGGCGGTCAATATTCTGGGTGATGGGCTTCGCGACACGCTCGACCCCAAGATGGCCAAGCGGGTATGACCATGGCGTTCAAACACGAAGGCAGCGAGCGGGCCGACACGCCTGTCCTCGAAGTCCACGAGCTCACTATCGGCCTGCCCAGCGGCAGCGACCGGTCATCGGCGGTGCAAAAGGTGTCGTTTTCGGTCGGGCGCGGTGAAATCGTCTGCCTGGTGGGTGAATCGGGCTCCGGCAAATCGGTGATTGCGCAATCGGTGATGGGGCTTCTGCCCAAGTCGCTGCCGGTGCGCGGCGGGCGCATCCTGCTGCAGGGCGAAGACATCACCCACGCCCCTCAGGCCCGTTTGCGCGAGCTGCGGGCCACCCGTATGTCGATGATCTTCCAGGAACCGATGACCGCCCTCAACCCGGTCATGACCTGCGGCGATCAGATCGACGAGGTGCTGGCCGAGCACACCTCGCTGTCAGCGAGCGAGCGCAGGGCCAATGTCCGCGCAATCATTGGCGAGGTGCTGCTGCCCGATCCCGACCGCATCATCGCGAGTTATCCGCACCAGCTGTCGGGCGGCCAGCGCCAGCGCATCGTGATCGCGATGGCGCTGGTGCTCGACCCGGTGCTGCTGATCGCCGATGAGCCGACCACCGCACTCGATGTGACCACCCAGGCGCAGATCCTGCGGCTGATCCTCGAGCTGCAGAAGAACCATGGCACCGGCGTGCTCTTCATCACCCACGACTTCGGTGTCGTGGCCGAGGTGGCCAACCGGGTGGCGGTGCTGCGGCTGGGCGATCTGGTCGAGATCGGACCGCGCGATGACGTGCTCAAGCGCCCGCGCCACGATTACACCCGGATGCTGATGAGTGCGGTGCCCAAGCTCGAGGTGGTCGAGCGAGCCGAGGTGCCGGGCGCACCGGTGGTGCTCGAGGTGGCCGGGCTCGACAAGACCTATTTTTCGAAGCGCTGGCTTGGCGCAGATCGCAGTGTGGTGGCCGCTACCGACGTCAACTTTTCGATCCGGCGCGGCCGCACGCTGGGCATCGTCGGCGAATCGGGCTCGGGCAAATCGACGGTCGCACGCTGCATCGTGCGTCTGATCGACCCCACCGGCGGCAGTATCCTGCTGTCGGGCGACGACATCGCCACCAAGTCGAGCAGCGCGCTGCAGGCGGTTCGCAAGCGCGTCCAGATTGTCTTCCAGGATCCCTATCGATCGCTCAACCCGCGGCGCACGGTGGCCGAGGCCATGATCGAAGGACCGATGAATTTCGGTCTGGGGCGCACCGAAGCCCTGGCACGGGCCCGCAATCTGATCGAGCTGGTCCGCATGCCGGCGAGCTCGCTCGAGCGCTATCCGCATCAGTTTTCGGGCGGCCAGCGCCAGCGCATCTGCATCGCGCGTGCGCTCGCCATGGAGCCGGAGCTGCTGGTGGCCGACGAGGCGGTCTCGGCGCTGGACGTCTCGGTGCAGGCCCAGGTGCTCACGCTGCTGGCCGACATCCGCGAGCGGCTGAACCTTGCCATGCTCTTCATCACCCACGATCTGCGGGTGGCGGCGCAGGTCTGCGATGACGTGGCGGTGATGTCGAAGGGGCGCGTGGTCGAGTGCGGCACGGCCACCCAGGTATTCACCGCGCCGCGCCATGACTACACCCGAGCGCTGTTCGATGCGGCACCAGGACGCGACTTCGATTTCGGGGTGGCCGCCTGATCAGGCGTTCGGGTCGCCCGTTGCGCGACGCCGAACACCGACCTCGCCGCTGATGATCCGCTCGGACGGCGATCCGGCGGCACGTTCGATGATCAGTGCGCCGTCGTCATCAACGCCCAATGCCCGCGCCGGCTCGCGTTGGCCGTCGGGGCGCAGCAGATCGATCGGATGACCGGCCAGCATGTCAAGGCGTCGCCAGTGTTTCAAAAATGGGGTCAGACCCCGTTTTTCGAATTCGACGAAAGCCGCGCAGATCGCCGCGCCGAATTCCTGCGCGAGCGGCACTCGCGCCGGCACCGACGCGCCATCGAAGAAGGCGGTCACCGGCTGGCCGAGATCGGCCGATGCGGGCGCAGCAGCCAGATTGAGCCCACAGCCGACCACCGTGCGAGTCAGATGACCGATATGCCGGACCTCGACCAGAATGCCGCCGGCCTTGGCCACACCGCCGGGCACCTCGCAGTAGAGGTCGTTGGGCCATTTCAGCAGCGGGCGGGCGCCGTGACCGGCGAGCACCTGCGCGAGCGCGACGCCGACCGCCAGCGGAAAGCCGAGTTGCAACACGCGGTTTGCGTTGCGTTCGATCGCCACCGAAAACGTGAGCGTCTGCTGTCCGTCGGACAACCACTGACGCCCGTTTCGGCCCCGACCAGCGAGCTGACGGTCGGCCAGCAGGAGGATCGGCGGCCTCGACGCCTGCTGGTCGGCCGGCGCAAGCAGGGGTCGACGCATCAGCTCGAGACTGGTCGAATCGATGCTGTCGATGTGCTCGAAATCGGGCGGGGCCATCGTAATGTCTCGGATGCCTCAGACAATCTGCAGGCTGCCTGTTTACCATGAGCCAACCTGGATGATCGAACCGTCGCCACCCGAACGCCGATCAGACCGCCTGATGCGCGTGCTCGGCGCGGGATTCGTCGCCTCGATTATTGTGGCGACGCTGTATCCGCTGAGCGACTGGAAGCTCCACGCCGGCAGCGCCTGGGCCTTCCTGTGGCAGGGCTTGCCGCGCTACTGGACCTGGTTCGACCTGCTGAGCAACCTGCTCGCCTATCTGCTGCTCGGACTGCTGCTCACCCTCGGCTGGCTCAAGCGGGCGCCGCGTGCCACCGCAGTCGGCGTCGTCGGCCTGTTCTGCGTGGCCCTGTCATTCGGACTCGAGGCGGCCCAGAGCTTTCTGCCGGGGCGGGTGCCGTCGCTGCTCGACTGGATCGCCAACAGTCTTGGTGCCCTGGTCGGCAGCTGGATCGGTATTCAGCTCAACCGGTCCGACCGGACCGGTCGTGGTCGGGTCTTGCCGGTCGCCGAGCGCTGGTTCGAGCAGGGACCACCCTTCGGTTGGGTGCTCCTGCTGCTGTGGATCTCGACGCAACTGGTGCCGCAGCGGCTGCTCTTTGCCACCGGCAATCTGCGCCCGCTGATGCAGGGCTTGATCAACGCCTTCGAACTGCCCGACCCGCCCGATCTGGCACTGCTGACCGAGGCACTCTGGGGCGACAGCGCGCCGGCAGTCTGGGGCGTGGCGATCGAAGCAGCCGTCGTGGTCTGTGCGGTCTGCGCCACCGGCTCGATTGCCTTCGCGCTGGTGCGCGGTTCGCGCCGCAGGCTGATCGTGCTGCTGAGCACAGCAGCCGCTGCCTTCGGACTGCGCAGCATCGCCATGCAGGGGATCTACGGTTCGAATGAAGCGCTGGCCTGGCTCACGCCGGGTGCACAGGGCGGACTGCTGGTCGGCACGATCGTCCTGTATGGCCTGGAGACGCTCAGCCCGCGGGCGAGGGCGACGATCGCGCTGACCCTGCTGGCTGTCGGCACGCTGCTGGTGAACCTGGCGCCGCCTGACCGCTACTTCGAAGACGCGCTTGCCGGTATCAGCGCTGGAAGGCTGGTCAATCTGCAGGGGCTGCTGCGTCTGATCGCGCTCGTCTGGCCGCTGATCGCGCTCGTCTGGTTCTGGCGACGCGCCGGTGTTCACTCGGGCCGCTCGCTATAATCGGCGATTGATCCTGAAGGCAAGCTGCCGTGAGCCATTTCGCCAAGCACATCTTCTTTTGCCTCAATGAGCGCACAGACGGCCGCGAATGCTGTGCCCACCAGGGCGCCGAAGCACTGCAGGTTCATGCCAAAAAGCGGGTCAAGGAACTCGGCCTGAGCGGCCCGGGGCAGGTTCGCGTCAACAAGGCAGGCTGCCTCGATCGCTGCGAACACGGCCCGGTCGCGGTCGTCTATCCCGAGGGCGTCTGGTACACCTTCGTCGACAAACTCGACATCGACGAGATCGTCGAGAAGCATCTGCGCGACGGTGAGCCGGTCGAGCGCCTGCGCATCGACTGATCCGACCGACCCGACTCGATCAGGCCCTCCCCCATGAACGCCCAAACCAGCGTGATCGGCCTGAACGGCGCTGCCGGGCGCATCGACGTTGCAATCGATCATCCGGCGCAGGGCGCGGTGCGGGGCATCGCCGTGATCGCGCACCCGCATCCGCTTTATGGCGGCACGCGCGACAACAAGGTCGTCCAGACCATGGCGCGGGCGCTGCTCGCGCTCGGCTTCGTCTGCTGGCGACCCGATTTCCGCGGCGTTGGCGATTCGGCCGGTGTGCATGACGAGGGCGGCGGCGAAACCGACGACCTGATCGTCGTTGTCGACGCCGCCCGTGCAGCGCAAGCCGAGGCCCACCCTGAAGCCGATGGTGCCGCGCTGCCCCTGGTACTCGCCGGTTTTTCCTTCGGCACCTTCGTGCTGTCGCGTGTCGCCGCGCGCCTTGCCGAGGCCGGCAAGCCGGCCTCCCGACTGGTTTTCATCGGCGCGGCCGCCTCGCGCTTCACGATCGAGACGGTACCGGCCGACACCCTGGTCATCCACGGCGAGCTCGACGACACCGTGCCGCTGCAGTCGGTCCTCGACTGGGCCCGACCGCAGGACTTGCCGGTCGTGGTCATTCCGGGTGCCGATCATTTCTTCCACCATCGATTAACCGGCCTCAAACAGCTGCTGCTGCGCGAGTTGCGATAAGGGTTGCCAATGGCTGAGCCACTCGATCCCCGTCTGGTCTATGCCAGAACCGACGACACCGACGACTCCTCGCCTGCGGTCGCCCGCCTGACGCCGCCGGCGCGACGGCTGCTGCGTCTGATCGACGGTCGGCGCGCGCTTGCCCAGCTGCCCAACCATGTCCGCCCGGGCGAACTGCCGGGTCTGCTCGACGAACTCGCGGCTTATGGGCTGATCGTGCTCTCGGGCATTCTCGAAGAGCTGCCCGCCGGCTGGACCAATGCCCGCGATCCGCGCCTTGACGATTTCAAGCTGCGTGTTCGCGGATCGGTCGAGCGCGAACTCGGGGCCTCCGGACGCGTGCTTGAAGCGCGACTCCAGGACTGCGTCAACATGACCGTGATGCGAGGAGTGCTGCGTGAAGTGATCGAGCTGGTCCGGATTCGCGCCAGCGCCGAGGCCGCCGATCGGGTTGCTGCGGCAGCCCAGGCTGCCAACACTGCCTGGGCACTGCGCGAATCCGGCGGTTCGCCCCCACCTTCGCGGGGCTGAGCCTCCCCCGCCGGTATAATCGGCCGTCCTTCACGACCATGTTTCGCCATTCAAGCGGCGAACGCCTCCCCCGATATGTTCCACCGCACACCGGTTCGTGTCGCAACGATTGCGTCGCTTCTTGCGCTCGCGCTTGCTCTGCCGATCGCGGCGCCTGCGGCCGGTGCAGCCAGCAAGGTCGGCTCGAGCAGCAAGGCCGGGGCGCCCGCCGGCTCGACAAAGCCTGCGCCGGCCGGCGTCCCCGCGACTCAAGGGCTCGGCGCACAGGGTGCTCCGCAGATCGCCGCACGCTCATGGCTGCTCATGGATCTCACCACCGGTCAGCTGCTGGCCGCAAGCGACCCCGACATGCGGGTCGAGCCGGCGTCGCTCACCAAGCTGATGACCGCCTATCTCGCCTTCAATGCGATCCAGGACAAGAAGCTCGCCCTGGACACACGCCCGCCGGTCTCGACCTATGCCTACAAGGCGATCGGCTCGCGGATGTTCGTCGATCCGGCCAGCCCGGCCACCATCGACGAACTGCTTCACGGTCTGATCATCCAGTCGGGCAACGACGCGGCGATCATCCTGGCCGAAACGCTCGGCGGCAGCGAAGAGGGTTTTGTCAAACAGATGAATGCGCAAGCCCAGAACCTGGGCCTCAAGAACACGCGCTTTACCAATGCCTCGGGTCTGCCCGACGCTCAGCACTATTCCACCGCCCGCGATCTCGCGACCCTGAGCGCCCGGCTGATCCAGGATCATCCTGATTTCTACAAGCTCTACGCCCAGCGCGATTACACCTACAACGGCATCAGGCAGCCCAACCGCAATCGCCTGCTGTTCATCGACCCATCGGTCGACGGCGTAAAAACCGGCCATACCGATGCCGCCGGCTTTTGCCTGATTGCCTCGAGCCGCCGCGACCAGCCGGGGCTGGGCGTCTCGCGACGGCTGCTGTCGGTGGTGCTCGGCACCGCCTCGGAGTCTGCCCGGGCAATCGAATCGCAGAAGCTGCTCAATTACGGCTTTTCAGCCTTCGAAATGGTCGAGATCTTTCCAAAGGGCAAGCCGGTCGCTACCTACCGGGTCTGGAAGGGCGCAGTACCGGAGGTCAAGGCCGGATTCAACGGCAGCATCCTGGTTACCGTGCTGCGGGGTCAGGCTGACCGCGCCAAAGCCGACATCGAACGCACCGAGCCGCTGATTGCGCCGATCGCCAAGGGCCAGCGCCTGGGCACGCTGCGCGTCAAGCTCGACGACAAGCCGGTCACCGACCACCCGCTGATCGCTCTCGATGCGGTCGAACAGGCCGGCTTCATCGGCCGCACCTGGGACACCCTTCAACTCTGGTTCAAACGATGAGCGACCAGCAGACCGTCTATCTCAACGGCGAATTCATGCCGATCGAAGAAGCCCGAGTGCCGGTACTCGATCGCGGCTTCATTTTCGGCGACGGCGTCTATGAAGTGGTGCCGGTCTACCGGCGCCAGCCGTTTCGCTGGCCGCAGCATTACGCCCGACTCGAACGCAGCCTGGCTCGTCTGCGCATCGATAACCCCTTCGACGCCGACGGCTGGCGAGGGCTGGTCGAGCAGCTGATCGCCCGCCATTCCTGGGATGACCAGTTCGTCTATCTGCAAGTCACCCGTGGTGTTGCCCGACGCGACCATGCCTTTCCGAAGGGCGTCACGCCGACGGTCTTCGGCATGAGCAGTGCGCTGCCGAAGGTGCCCTCCGAGCAGCTGACCCACGGGGTGAGCGCGGTGTCGCTGCCCGATGAGCGCTGGCTCAACTGCGACATCAAATCCACCTCGCTGCTGGGCAATGTGCTGGCGCGCCAGAGTGCGATCGATGCCGGTGCCGTCGAGTGCGTGATGTATCGCGACGGGTTCCTCACCGAGGGGTCGTCGAGCAATATCTGGGTGGTGCGCGAAGGTCGGGTACTGGCGCCGCCTCGTGACAGGCTGATCCTCGAAGGCATCCGCTACGGTCTGCTGCAGGAACTGTGCGAGTCACAGGGCCTGCCCTTCGAGATGCGCCCGATTTCGCGTGCCGAAGTCGAGTCGGCCGACGAGCTGATGCTCAGTTCGGCCACCAAGGAGGTGCTGCCGATCACCCGGCTCGACGGTCGCCCGGTCGGCCGCGGCGAGCCGGGCCCGGTCTTCGCCCGGCTGCACGCCGCCTATCAGCAGGCCAAGGCCCGCTCGGTCACCTTGGCCAGCACCGCCGCCGGAGCCTCGCAATGACGTCTGCCGACGCGTCGGCACCCAATGACGGCCCGGTCGACCGACTCTCGCAGCTGCTGCAGTTTCCGGTCGACTTCCCGGTCAAGATCATGGGCGCCCGGGTCGATGAGTTTGCCAATGAGATTGCCGCGGTCATCCTGCGCCATGCGCCCGACTTCGAGGTCTCGACGCTTGAGCTGCGCAGCTCGAGCAAAGGCAATTACCTCGGGCTGACCGCCACCATCCGTGCCACCTCGCGTGATCAGCTCGATGCGCTCTATCGCGAGCTGACCTCGCATCCGCTGGTCAAGGTCGTCCTGTAGGCAGGCGAGCCAGCTTTTCATTGCCAGCGGCCGTGATCCTCATTCGCCCCTTCAGCGCAGCGCCCTATCTGCCGACGCTCGAGGCGATGCGCGCCTTGACCGCCACCCGCGATGAGCAGACCCCCGACGAGATCTGGCTGGTCGAGCATCCGCCGGTCTTCACGCAGGGGCTTTCCGGAAAACCGGAGCATGTACTTACTCCCGGCGATATCCCCGTCATTTGGACCGAACGCGGCGGGCAGGTCACCTATCACGGCCCGGGGCAAGTCGTGGCCTACACCCTGATCGACCTGCGCCGGCGCGCGCTCGGCGTGCGCGATCTGGTCTGCCGGCTCGAAGCCGCCGCGATCGATGTCTGTGCCGCGCATGGGGTGCGCGTCATGCGCAAACCCGGCGCCCCGGGGCTTTACCTGAGCCTGCCCGAGCCCGGCGCCAAGATCGCCTCGCTCGGCCTGAAGGTCAGCCGGGGCTGCAGCTTTCACGGCATTGCCCTGAACGTCGACATGGATCTGCGCCGGTTTGAGTCGATCAATCCCTGCGGGTATGCTGGACTGGCGGTGACCGATCTGGCGCGTGCCGGTCCGGTGCGCCATCCCGATCTCGCCCTCGTCGCCCACGATCTGGGTGCAGCCCTGTCCGATCACCTCCAGCGCTCATGACCGATCCTGCCGAACCCGTCAGCCCTGCCGCCCCTGTCACCGCCTTGCCTGCCTACGACCCGTCGGCCAAGCACAAGGGCGCCGGCAAGACCGCCCGCATCCCGATCAAGGTGGTGCCGGCCGATGAGGTGCTGCGAAAGCCGCCCTGGATCAGAGTGCGAGCCGCCACGTCCACCAGTCGCTTCACCGAGATCAAGCAGATCCTGCGCGAGCATCGCCTGCACACCGTCTGCGAAGAAGCCTCCTGCCCCAACATCGGCGAGTGCTTCGGCAACGGCACGGCCACCTTCATGATCATGGGCGACAAGTGCACGCGGCGCTGCCCCTTCTGCGATGTCGGCCACGGCCGTCCCGACCCGCTTGATGCCGAAGAGCCCGACAATCTCGCCCGCACGATTGCCGCATTGCGTCTGTCGTATGTGGTCATCACCTCGGTCGATCGCGACGACCTTCGCGACGGTGGCGCCCAGCATTTCGTCGACTGCATCCGGCAGGTGCGGACGCAGTCGCCGTCCACCCGGATCGAGGTGCTGGTGCCCGACTTTCGCGGCCGACTCGACCGGGCGCTGGCCATCCTCGAGGCAGCCCCGCCCGATGTCATGAACCACAACCTCGAGACCGTGCCGCGGCTCTACAAGGAAGCCCGCCCCGGCTCCGATTACACCCACTCGCTCAAGCTGCTGGCCGACTTCAAACTGCGCGTGCCGGGCGTGCCGACCAAGTCGGGGCTGATGGTCGGACTGGGTGAAACCGACGACGAGATCGTGCAGACCATGCGCGACATGCGGGCCCATGACATCGACATGATTACCATCGGCCAGTACCTCGCGCCGACCTCGCATCACCTTCCGGTGCGCCGCTATGTGCATCCGGATGTCTTCAGCCAGTTCGAAGCCACAGCGAAAGAGTTAGGGTTCACTCACGCCGCAGTGGGCGCCATGGTTCGATCTTCCTATCATGCCGATCAGCAGGCCCATGCGGCCGGCGTCGGCGCTGGCGCGCCAAGGACCTGAGCTTTGGCCGTCCTGTCCCCGCCGAACCCCGAGACGAACGCCGATGGCGTGCGATGTTGATGCTCACGACGAAAGACGGTCGAAGCCTGGATTTTTTGGCATCGCACTGTCCGTCCTGACAGCCGTGGTTCATGGGGGATGTTCATCGGCCTCAGATGAGCGCGCCTCGCGAGTCTGAGGGCGCCTCGTCGCGTTCATGCAACCCATAGTCGCGCACCACGTTCGCAACTCGCAGCCGGTAGCCAGCAAGCACGTCGCTGCGGCCTTCCTGCTGAGCCTGGCGGTGCATGCCATGACAACGCCAGGCGCGCACCGAGGCTTCGTCGCGCCAGAAACTCAAAGACAAGAATCGCCCGGGATTGGCGAGGCTCTCGAATCGTTCGACCGAGATGAATCCGTCAATGGACATCAATTCGGCTTTCATGGCGGCCGCGAGCTCGAAGTAACGGGAGGCTGCACCCGGCTGCGGCTCGACTTCGAAGATCACCGCGATCACGGCATCACCTGCCGCGACAGACCACCAGCCGAGCCGGCCTTCTCCAGATCATCGCCGCAGCGCTGAATGATTCGGCCCCGTGCCTCGGTGAACCGCTTGAAGGCTTTGCGCTGAAAGGGATCGATCTGGTAACGAATAAAGCAGCTCACGGTCATGTTGGACTCTCTGGGTGGATCGGAGTGGCTGGCGTCAACGACTCGCCCTACTGGATCAGCCTGCCATTGGCGCTCCGCTTGAGGGGTGAGCAAGCCTGGCCCCTTACTGCGTGCTGGAGCAATCGTGAGCGTGGCAGCCGCCCGAACTTTGATCCTGGCTGGCAGGATCAAAGTTCCTCAACACTGGGTGTCTGACGGGGGGCTGCGCAGCAGGCCTAGCGCTTCTTTGCCGGCGCGGTGCCGACGACCGCCAACTCGGCCTCGATCACGCCCGACTTGAGCATGCCGAGCTTGCGTGCGGCGGCATACGACACGTCACCCACGCGGTCGGGCTGGGTGGGGCCGCGGTCGTTGACGCGCACGGTGACGCTCTTGCTGTTCTTCGGGTTGGTGAGCTTCACCCGCGTGCCGAAAGGCAGCGTCTTGTGCGCCATGGTCAGCGCCCCGGGATTGAAGGCTTCGCCACTGGCCGTCTTGCGACCCGCGAACTTTTGCCCGTACCAGGCGATCTTGCCGGATTCGGTCGCACCGGCGCTGGCAGCAGCACCCGTCTGCGAAGCGGATACAGGCGCAGAAGCCGGTGCCGAGGCGGAAGCGGCTTGAGCCAGAACGCTGGAAGCGCTCAGTGCAAGAAACGCGGCAGTCAGGCTGCAGCGAAGAAATGCTGAATTCATGCGTAGTGTCCTTGGTTGTAGGTCGAGCGGGATGGCCGTGCAGCAGAGTCTTCAACACTGCGCAACGACCGTGCCGGTGCGGATGTTAACTGCCGACCAAACGATGGGGCAAACAGGGTCGGCCGCGCAGGCGATCGAAATCGCGAAGTAGCATCGGCCCGACGGGTGGCATCGTTTCTGAATCCACCCCTTGCAGAAGTCCACCGCACGATGCTGCCGAGCGCCTGCAGGGCAAAGCGCGGCAGAGCAGGGCACTGAAGGCGCGGGCGATCAGCGTCGCACTCGTGCGATCACCTCAGCGCAGGCCAGCACAACTGCCAGGATGATCGAGTTGGAGACCAGCCCGGCAACGATGGCGTCAACAGAACTCGAAGACGGGTTTGGCATGGTGGCAGGAAGCATCACAGCAACAAACACCACACCCAGAACCAGCGGAACGACTCGGCCAGTCACCGCAGCGGTTCGGCGCATCGTCACCACAAGCGCGACGATCAACCCTATTCGGAACAGGTCGCCTAGCTGCGAGAGCACGAGATCAATCACGACAACTCTCTTCCTGATACTCGACCCGGGCCAAGGCCGCGATGCCACCTCGGCCCGGTAATCGGCACTGACTTATCTGCCGGTATCACCAGCGAAGATGTCCTTCTTGTGTGTACCACCCGGCACAAAAAGGGTGCCGATGATGACCGTCATGACAGCGATCACGATGGCGTACCACAGGCCCGAATAGATATTGCCGGTCTGTGCTGAAATCGCGAAGGCAGTTGCCGGCATCAGGCCACCGAACCAGCCGTTGCCGATGTGGTACGGCAGGGACAGGCCAGAGTAGCGGATGCGAGTCGGGAACAGTTCTACCAGCATGGCGGCGATCGGACCGTAGACCATCGTCACCAGCAGAACCAGGTAGGTCAGGGTGAGGATGATCGTGATCTTCTGCGAGGTAAAGATGTCAAAGAAGTTCTGAGCCTTGGCAACGGTCGTGTTGTCGGCCGGTACCAGCGGATAGCCGGCCTTCTTGAGCGCAGCGTTCAGGCTGGAGTCGAAGGTGGCTTTGGCCTTCTTCAACTCATCGCCTGTCAGCTTGCCGGCGTCATACGACGCAATCGACGTTTCACCCACCTTCACCACCGCCGGCGTACCCGGTGCCGCGCCTTCGATGGTGGTGTAGTTCACTGAAGTCCGTGCCAACTGGGCCTTGGCAATATCGCAGGAG
The DNA here is from genome assembly GCA_026399875.1 of Burkholderiales bacterium. Lineage (GTDB taxonomy): Bacteria > Pseudomonadota > Gammaproteobacteria > Burkholderiales > Burkholderiaceae_E > UBA4615. The sequence goes on from JAPLQF010000011.1 coordinate 39,952, forward strand.
GACGTGAACTTGACCGTGCCGGTTGGGTTGAACTGGAACGAGCAGTCTTTCTCGTCCACCGTGACCGTCACCGGGGTTTGGTGGGCAGTGTGGAGGGCCGGGTTGGCGGTCTTCGTCAGGAAGTTGAACACCGGCAGGAAGGTGAGGGCCGCCAGCAGGCAGCCTGTCAGGATGATTGGCTTGCGGCCAATGCGATCTGACAGCGCGCCGAAAAACAGGAAGCCACCGGTGCCCAGAATCAGCGACCAGGCCACCATCACATTAGCCGTGAAGCTGTCGACCTTGATCACGTTCTGCATGAAGAAAAGCGCGTAGAACTGACCGGTGTACCAGACCACGGCCTGCCCCGCGACGAGGCCGAGCAGTGCGATAAGCGCGATCTTGCCGTTCTTCCAGTTGCCGAAGGCTTCGCTCAATGGCGCCTTGGAGGTGCGGCCCTCTTCCTTCATCTTCTTGAAGGCGGGGCTCTCGTTCATTTGCAGGCGGATGTAGAGCGAGATCGCCAGCAGGAATATTGAGGCGATAAAAGGAATGCGCCAGCCCCAGGCATTGAATGCCTTGACCATGGTCGGCTTGCCGTCGGCCATCAGTACCGCGACGCCGTCCTTCATGAGAGGCACGTCGGGGTAGTTGCCGTTGACATAACCCTGGACCGACAGAATCACGATCAGCGACAGCAACAGGCCCAAGGTGGCGGTGGTCTGGATGAAGGCGGTGAAGTAGCCACGCTGGTTGGCTGGGGCGTGTTCGGCCACGTAGATGGCGGCACCACCATACTCGCCACCGAGCGCCAGGCCTTGCGCCATGCGCAGCAGGATCAGGATGACCGGAGCGGCAACCCCCCAGCTTTCGTAGTTAGGCAGTATGCCGACCAGGAAGGTCGACACACCCATGATGACAATAGTCATCAGGAAGGTGTACTTGCGACCGACCAAGTCACCCAGCGAGCCGAACACAAGAGCGCCGAACGGACGCACGATGAAGCCCGCCGCAAAGGCGAGCAGCGCAAACACGTTACGGGTGTTCTCGGGGAAAGCGGTGAAAAACTGCGCCCCGATGATGGCGGCAAGAGACCCGTAGAGGTAGAAGTCGTACCACTCGAAAATCGTCCCGGCAGAAGAAGCCGCAATGACTTTTCGTTCTTCGCGGGTCATCGCACGGGATCGATCGCTGGGATCGGTCATCATATCCGTCGTAGCCATTCAGCTTGCTCCATGTGTGTCACCGGCACTGTGGCCAGGGGTTTCTGTACCGCATTCGAGCTGCGGACGCTTCTTTTGACTAACTGCTCGGGCCCGGGGCGATGGGTTCTCGCGGAGGGTGGCTGGTCAGAAACATCAAGTTTGCTGAGGCCGCAGCAGGGCATATCACGATGATTTCCTGCAGCTTTGCCACGAGCCAGATTTTGTACAGCCGTTAATACAAGATCGCTTAGTACAGGCTTAGTACAGGCTGCGCTTGCACGATGAGCATGCAAACGCAGACAGTGAAGGTTACCAAAATGTTGCTTGGCACGCCACTCGGCTTGCGCGCGTCATCCTGAACACGGCGATGAGACCTGAAGCGGACAGATGCAATCGACCGAAGAACGGGCCCCGGTCCAGAGATCGCATCGGAGACCAGGATCCACCGTTATCAGGTTTCGCCCGGTTCAGGCCACGATTGGTGTGCACAGCTCAACCAGGCAACCGTCCGGTGTGCGCAGGTATGAGACCACTTGACCCCAGGGCTTGGTCGATGGGGCAGCAAGTTCTGTGGCACCGGCCGCGATTGCAGCGGCATGGGCGGCAGCAAGGTTCTCGGTGACCAGGGCGATCTCCATGCCGAGCGGCTGGTGCGAGTCACTCGCATGGACGTGGCCGCCTTGAAAGTTGGCGTCTCCGAGCTCATGCGCGGCGAAGGACAGGGTCGTTGCACCAGTCTCAAGCTCCCCGTACGTGCCTGAATCATGCAGAAACCGGGTCTTCAGTCCGAAGGCCTTCCCAAAGAACGCGAGCGACTTCGCGACATCTGGAACGTAAAGGATGGTGTAGCCGAGCTTCATTCTTTGACGCGTCCAGGTTGTGAGTACGAGTGGAGGATGTTCGTCTTCTGGAGACAGGAGCGCAACTGAGGCTTCATGACTGCCCCCAGCGGGTCTGCGCCGACTCGGTGCTTCAGTCGCCCTGCCGTCGCACCGACTCGGGCCATGCATCGCTGCATGCCTGCCATGCCCGCACGGGTATGGATCGGCGCCGTCGCAGGGCGGACCATGCGTATGTCTGTCATCCATGAAAGCGAAGAACATGAACTCACCGATCCCCCAGCGCCCGGCCTCGCGCCGACGCTTCATCCGCCTGCTCGGCGGCGGCATGGTGCTCGCAGCCGGCGGCGCGGTGACCGGCTGCTCCACCGCGATGCCCGATGCAGCAGTGCGGCCCTGGCAGAACGCTGATGCCGAAAACGACCCGCGTCGCTTCATGCTGGCCCATGCGTTGCTCGCGCCAAATCCGCACAACCGACAGCCCTGGATCGCCGACCTCACCGAGCCCGGACGCATCCACCTTGTTTGCGATGGCACGCGCCTTTTGCCTGAGACCGACCCTTTCGGGCGCCAGGTCCTGGTGGGCTGCGGCGCTTTCATCGAATTGGCCGTGATCGCTGCCGCACGGCGCGGGCTGGCGGTATCGGTCGTGAACTTCCCAAGTGGCGTTCCAGCACCCACCGAGCTACCGAAGGGAATTCGCGTTGCAACGCTCACTCTGGGTGCACCCGGCAGCGCCACGGCAGACCCGCTGTTTGACCAGATCGTGCGCCGCCGCACCAGCAAAGCAGCCTATGCCAACGACAGGCCCTTGCCTGTCGCCTTGACCGCGGCATGGGCCGACACCGCTCGCGCTTTCGGCCTGCGTGCGGGATTCGTGGCCGGTGATGCCGCGATGGCGCCGATCCGCCGCATCACGCGCGAGTCGTATGAGATCGAGTGCCTCACCCCACGCACCTGGCTGGAGTCGGCGCGGCTGATGCGTATCGGACCGGATCAGATCGCTACCCACCGCGATGGCATCAGCATCAATGCAGCAATGCCGCGCCTGATGTATGCGGTTGGCATATTCGACCCGATGGAAGTACCCGAGCGTGGTGCCAGTAGCTTGCAGCGCGTGATGGATCGCTGGGCGCCGCTCGAGACCGGCAGCGGCTACCTCTGGCTGGCTGGTGGAGACAATGCGCGCACCACGCAGTTGAATTCCGGCCGCGCTTATGTGCGTCAGCAGCTTCAGGCGACCGCTGCGGGTGTGGACATGCACCCGCTGTCGCAGGCCCTGCAGGAATTCCCGGAAATGCGTTCGTCCTACCAGGCGCTGCATCGAGAGCTCGGTGTGGACCCTGCAAGCGGGCCGGTGCAGATGATGGCGCGCGCGGGCTATGCCCTGGCGCCTGCAGGGCCCAGCCCGCGGCGCGATCTGGCCTCGATGCTGCGCACGTGAAGCAGCCCGGCAAGCCCGCCAGCGCAGGTGATCGCGTGCTGCGGACCTGTGCGAGACTGCTCTCATGCCAGAGCCCAAGCCTTCGAATCCTGTTGCCACGATCGCCCCGCGGGCTGGGCCGAGTCTGGACGACTGGAACCTGCTGCGGTCGTTCATCGCGGTCTACGAGACCGGCACGCTGACCGAAGCTGCCCGCCGTCTGGGCACAACCCAGCCCAGCGTGGGCCGCCATGTGCGAGAACTCGAAGCTTCGCTGGGTGAGGCGCTGTTCGTTCGGCTTCCCGGCCGGCTCAAGCCGACCGAACAGGCGCATGCGCTGCACGGCGTGGTTGCAGCAATGAGGACCTCGGTCGTCGAGGCCGAGCGGCTGTTTGCCGACGCGCGCGAGGTGCTGGTGGGTTGTGTGCGTGTGGCCGCGTCGGAGGTGTACGCAACGCATGTGATCGCGCCCATCCTGGCGCGGTTGCTGGTCGAGCAACCCGAGCTGGAGATCGAACTGTCGGTGTCCAATCATGCCGACAATCTGCTGCGTCGCGATGCCGATATCGCGGTGCGCTTTTTCCGGCCCGAGCAAAACGACGTGATCGCCACCCATGTCGGCGATACCGAGCTGGGCCTGTTCGCACACGAAGACTATCTCGCGCGCCACGGCGAGCCTGACAGCTTTGACGTGCCCGCACAGGCTTTCGTGGCCGGATTCGACCGGGAGTCAGTGCCGCTGGGTCCGCTGATGAAGGGCACTGCACCGGACCGGCCAATCCGATTTCGGCTGCGCACCGATGCCATCCTGGCCCGCTACGCCGCAGTCGAGACCGGGCTGGGTGTTGGGGCCTATCTTGTGGATGTGGCAGCCGAACGCCCAGGCCTGAAGCGCGTTCTGGCCGGGCAGTTTGGGCAAGCGCAGGAAGTGTGGCTGTGCGCGCATCCCGAACTTCGCCGTTCGGCGTCCATGCGCTTCGTGTGGAGCCATCTCGAAGTGGCGCTGCGCGCGCGGCTGCATTCAACCGCTGCGGCGCAGCCGATCCCGACCCTCTGATGTCGACGCAGAACCGACCCGATCCTCCTTGAGCGCGCCTTCCAGGCGCGCGCACAGCGATGGGCGCAGTTCCTGGGCGGTCATGAGGGCATCGAGCGATCCGACATCGAGTGCCCGTGCCACGTTATGCACGGCGTCGAATTCGCGCGCCACTTCGGTCTGCACTCTTGCCAGGACGTCAGCCAGCACCCGCTCGTAGTCTTCTTCCACTTTGCGACGATCGGCGAGCCTGGCGTCGGCGAGCGCTTTTTGCGCCGCCCGGACATGCGGATCGGCCTGCGCCCTTTCCCGAACCAGTCGAGTGAACACGACGGCAGCGGCAGCGCCGCCACCGATCACGCTCGCATAGCTGCCTTCGAGCGCCACGGCATCGAGACGACTCGAGAGCCGGCGCGAGAACACGACATAGGCACCGCCGTGGTAGCGCGCGACGACGCAGAACAGGATCGGCCCGTCGAACTCCACCACCGCTTTGCCGATCTCGGCGCCGTATTCGAGCTGACGCTCGCGCATCGATTCGGGCGAGCCGTCGAAGCCCGACAGGTTGGCGAGCACGACGACAGGGCACACGCCGTTGGCCGAACGGATCGCCCGCGCCATCTTGCGCGACGAATGCGGGAACAAAGTGCCACTCATCCAGTTTGCCGGCCCGTCGACCGGACGCGGCCCGCGCCGCGGCAGCGGTTGCGATTCGATGCCGATCAGGCAAACCGGATTCCCGCCGAGCTGCCCATGCATCACGACGGTGGTTTCACCGCCGGCCAGCCCTTTCCAGCGCTCCAGCGGCGCAGCGTCCTGGTCGAGAACCGCGGTCATCAACTCCCGGATCGCGAACGGCTTCTTGCGCCCCGGGTTGCCGCTCTCGGAGAAGAGATCCCCGATCGTGGAGAAGCCTCCGGCGCCGACATAATCGCCGCCGGTGACGTCGCGTTCGACAGGGTCGGCGCTGGGTCGCCGACGCGCCCGTCGCTCGCCCGGCGCGACATAGGTGTACTCGTAGTGACGCAGCAGCAGCTCATAGGCGCTCTTCAGGTCGGGCGCGGTGTACTGCGCCTGCCCGTTGCCAGCCATGATCTCGAGCCCGCCGATGGCTTCGTTGGTCTCTGCCGCGACCGATCCGGCGACCTCCAGAGCACGCTTGCCGGTCAACACCATGTAGCCACGCGGCGTCATGACCAGCGTGCCGCGGCAATGCATCAGCATCGTCGCTTCGGAGTTCCAGTACGACTGTGCGCCGACACAGGGGCCGTCGACCAGCACGTTGATCACGCCCCCGGCTTCAGTGAACTCGACGATGCGACGCAGCACCGCAGCGGTCCAGTCCAGGTTCTCGGTACCGGAATCGAATGCGATCCGGGCACCGCCGGACAGCGCAACCCACTCCACCGGGACGCGCATCTTTTCGGCATGATCGAGCGCGGCGATGATCCGCCGGCACTCGCCCTCGCCGAGCGAGCCCATGTCCTTGTTGGGGTCGCCCAGCAGCAGCACCCGGCTGAAGCCGTCCGGAAAGCGTTCGGACCAGTTCGTGATCAACCCGACCACCACACCGGTCGGGTTGCTGGCCGCAGGACGGCCTCGCACTGATTCCAGCGAATGGCCCTGAGCGTCGAGTTCCAGTTCGTCGAACTGCCCACGCTCGATCCGGCCGATGTCTTCGCTGGACGTGAGCCAGCTGACCACCTCGTAGGGGTAAGACAGGCGCCGGCGCCGCGCGGCCAGCACCTGCTGCTCGTAGGCCGACATCACCGGCACCAGACGCTGGCGCGGCAGCACGACCTCGAGCCTGGGCCCGAGGGCCGTCGCGTCGCGCCACTCGGCGGCCAGCTCGCGCGGCGCCTGCGAGTCGCCGAGCGTGAAGCGGCCATGCATCGCCACCTTGTGCAGCGCCAGATCGAAGGTCGCCGGTCCGAGCCGGCGGGCCAGCGCGTCGAGTTCGCTGCGCGCAAGCGCGATCGTCGGGCGCACGAACAGCGAGATCCGATTGAACGCCGGCGGCCGGCCGGTGGCAGCTCGCGAGCCTTCGCGCAGGGCCTGGGCGGCGCTGAGAAAGACTCTCTCGAAACTGGGAACCCGCAGAAAGTCACCTTCAAGCACCGGATCAAATCGCTCGACCTCGGCCATCGCGATCAGCCTGTCTTCACCGCTGGCGACTGCGCGCAGCAGCAGCAACCCGGCCGGAGCGGGCAGTCGCTCGAGCTTGAACTGGGAAAACCGGGCGACTTCCTGCGCCACCGGGCGGGCCGGATGGACATCGCGCAGCATCGTCTGCTCGGCCATCGCCGCGCCAGAGCTCGCCCAACTGCGGATGCGCATTTCGCCACCCTCGACCCACAACGCCGTCCACCGCGAACGCTGAATCCGTGCCGCCGCGTCGAAGGCGTCGGCGGCAGGCATGTAGGCCAGCAGCAGATCGGCCTCTTCGTCGGCCGGCAGCGACCCAAGGACCTCCGCCAGATCGCAGGGCTCGTTCAGCAACACTCCGACCACCGGGACGCCTGCCGCGGATCGCAGGCGCTGGCAGGGATGGCGCCCGTGCAGCATGACGGCGTTTTCCGTCAGGTCACCTGCCTGGGCTTCGTAGATCCGGGCCAGCAACTGCCTCAGAACCGGGGCCGGCTCGCGCCGGCCGGCTGGCCCCACGGATTCGCTGACGAGTGCGCCTGCGAGCGCACCGAGCGGCAAGGCCTGCAAGGCGGTCTCGGCGGCGGCTCGGCTTGCGGGCGACACGGCGGCAGCCAGGTCATCCCAGCGCAGGTCGGCCTCGATGGCGGCCTTGGCCATGTCTGCCTGCCACTCGGGCAGATCCTGCCAGTAATAGATCAGGTTCCAGGCAGCCGTGGCGACCTGGAGGTCGCCGTGCTGCACAGCCTCGCTGGCGAGCTTCTCGAACACCACGCGCTGCTCCATTGCCGACGGCGCAGCTTCGGATTCCAAAGCTTGAGAACGGGCCAGCGCGCGCAAGACAGCGAGGGCCAGTGCGCTCGCGTCTTCCTGCGATCGCCGCGCCTGGAACAGCCGCAACAGCGCATGCGCGACCGTCGGATCACCCTCGACCAGCTCATCGATGCCATGCAAGGCGAGGAAACGCCCAAGCCGTCGCCTGAAGCGCTCGGAAAGCTTCTTGTCGTCGAAGCGACGATGGTGCGCGAACCAGGCGAGCTGGTCCATGCTCGACTCGTTGGCCTCGTTCACCGCATCGTCGAAGGGGCCGCTCTTGAACAACTGCTCCTGCACGACGGCCGCACGCATCATCTTCAGCATCCGACCGCGCGGCGGCGAGGGCTCGGCTTCCAGACTTGCCAGCGCCGCGCCCAGTTCTTCCGTCGTGACATCGAATCCCAGCAGCCGCGCCTCCACCAGGCGCAGCGCATCCAGCGCGGTCTCGCGCCGGGCGGCCAGCCTGAGGCCGGTGCCGACACTCGGCTGGCTCTCGTCACCCTCGTCGATCTCGATCATCACCTCGCCGGCGGCAACCTGGCTCGACGGTCTGACATGCACCGCACGCACCGTCCCGGACATTGGCGAGTCGATGACGGTTTCCATCTTCATCGCCTCGAGCGTCAGGATGCGCACGCCAGCGCTCACCCGGTCGCCCGGCTGGACATGAATCTGCGCCACCGATGCCGGCAGTTCGGCGCGCACGCGCCCATCCGACACCCGGCGGAAGCGGTGGGCGACGCCCTCGACCTCGACATAGACCTCCGAGGACGTGGCGGCGCGCTGCACGGCATAACGCCTGCCGCCAAAGTCCAGCAGCAGCGTGCCCTTGCCAGTGGTCTGCGCCCGCACCACCGCCTGCCATTCGCCGCAGTGCATGCGCAGCTCGTGCGGCCCGATTGATCCCACCTCGACTTCCAGCGGCTGGGTGCCGAGCACGAAGCGGATCTTGACCGGCCCGGGTTCCGGGACCGTGTGAGGAACGACTCGCTGCGCTTCCTCGATGAAGTTCGCGATATGCCCGCGCCGAAGCTGCAGGTAGTCACCCAGCACGGCGGCCGCAAGCGCCGCCTCGAGATGGCTGCGCGCCTCACTCCCCGGGCGGCTGGCGACATACCTGTCAAGCCAGCGCGTCGTGACCGGCCCATCGCGAAACACCGAATCGGAGACCAGTTCGAGCAGCAGCGAGCGGTTGGTGAGCCCGGAGTCGAGAACGATGACGGTGTCGCGAAGGGCTGTTTCGAGGCGCGCCAGCGCAGCCTGGCGCGTCGCGCCGAAGGCAATCACCTTGGCCAGCATCGAATCGAAGACGGTCGGGACCACATTGTCCTGCACATAGCCTGAATCGACGCGAACGCCGGGCCCCAGCGGCGCCTCGAAGTGAACGAGGCGGCCCGCACGCGGCGCGAAGCCCTGGTCGGGATCCTCGGCATTGAGCCGCGCCTCGATGGCCGCTCCCCGCGGCACTGGTGGGTGTTCGGCCGGCAACCGTTGCCCGCGGCCGACATCGATCTGCAGGCCGACCAGATCGAGACCGAAGATCTCTTCGGTCACGGTGTGCTCGACCTGGAGCCGGGTGTTCATCTCAAGGAAGTAGAAGGTCTTCAGATCAGGCAGCAACAGGAACTCGGCCGTGCCGGCGCTGACATAGCCAGAGATGCGTGCGAGGTTTGCACCGGCTTCGCAAAGGGCCTGTTCGACTGCGGCGCAAAGCCCGGGTGCAGGCGCCTCCTCGAGCACCTTCTGCTGCCGGCGTTGCATCGAACAGTCGCGCGTCCCGAGCGCCCAGACGCCGCCGTGGCCATCGGCGAGCACTTGCACCTCGACATGGCGGGCATCAGCGACGAAGGCCTCGACGAAGATCGACGGGTCGCCGAACGCGGCCCCGGCCTCGGCCGCGGCGGAACGGTAGGCGCCGGCCAGTTCGTCCGCGCTGTCGACACGCCGGATGCCGCGCCCGCCACCGCCGGCAGTGGCCTTGAGCAGGACCGGGTAACCGATCCGTTCGGCGCAGGCCGCCGCGCCGGCTTCATCGACCGATTCGCGCGACCAGGGACTGACCCGGACGCCGGCCTTCTCGGCCAGACGCTTGGCCGCGATCTTGTCGCCGAGGGCACGCATGGCGCTGGCCGGTGGACCCAGGAAGACCATGCCATGGGCCTCGCAGGCTTCCTGCAACTCAGGCCGCTCGGACGCGAAACCCCAGCCCGGCCACAGCGCATCGGCACCGGCTTGACGCGCCAGTGTCACGATCCGCTCGACATCAAGGTAGGCGCTGCGTTGCTTGCCGTCCTCGCCGCGAACCATCGGTTCGCCGAGGCAGATCGACGCCGAGGCCATGCGCACGAAGGGCGCCTCTGCGTCGGGATGGGTATACAGGGCAATGACGCTGAGCGGGCGGCCGTGCTCGCGCGACCAGCTGCGCGCGGCACGAATGAAGCGTACTGCCGCCTCGCCACGGTTGGCCACCGCGACACATGAGAATTCCTTGAACAGCATGGGGAGCCCTAGACCGTGATTGCCATGCCCCGATAGATGCGCGATCGATAGCGCGAGTCCTCGGCATCTGGCAGCGGCGCGCCAGCCAGCAGCACCGCGCGGCCGAAGCGCTTGACCTCTTCCTGGTGCTCGACCGCGTTGCGTGGCTCCTCGCCGCGGGCGCGGCGCGTCAGGTTGATCTGGTTCACCGGCACATCGTGAACCAGACGTTCGTTCTCGACCGCCAGCGTGGCGGTAAAGGCGTGCATCGTCGTCTTGATGAAGTTGGCCAGCGCAAAGCTGGCGCCGCTCCTGTCACTGCCGACTGGCACGTCGGGCGACACCAGCACCAGCTGTGTGCCGTCGATCAGGCTGGCCTTGCGGGCGACACGGAACTGATGCGTCAGGTTGTCCTGCACGAGCTGACGGAACTCCGCCGGGCTGAGGGCCACGTCATCGGGCACGGCGGCAGTGGGGAACAGTCGGTCGGGCAGCGGCACGAAGGGAGTGCTGACGATGGTGGTGGGGTAACCGTGCTGGCTCAGCGCAGCGTCGATGCCGCCTTCCAGATCATCGCCGACCACGGCAAAGTGAAGCAGGTCGGGCGGCAGATCGCGCAGCGCAACACGCAGCGCCGAGCAGCCTTCGGCACTGCGGCACAGCATGACGACGCGCCCGACCTGGCAGTCGGTGACCAGCTGGCGTGCCGCTTCGGCCAGATACTCCACCAGATGTTCGCCGATCAGCCACACCGTGCGACCGCGCATCATGTCCAGGCGTTCGCGCTTGGTGCTGCCGAAAAGTTCGCGCTCGGTGATCGAGCGCTCGAGGCTGAGCCCGCCCGAAGGCATGAAGGTCTCGCCGCTGACGGCGCGGTCGGCCAGGAAATAGACCGTGGCCAATGCCACCTCGGTCTCGGTCGGCATCTTGCCCAGGTGCAGCAGCGACAACACCCCGTTGCGCACCTTCGCGGCCTCTTCCTGCACGCTGCGCGGCGGCACATAGGGCTTGTCTGCGGGTGGCAGGCTGGCAAGCCATCCGGTGCCGACGCGGGTTTGCCATTCGGGCAGCGCGAGGAAGCAGCCGCCCAATCGCAGGCGACCGACCAGTCTTTCGGCGATATCGCCGTCCATCAGGTAACTGCCCCAGTGGCAATCGTCGCTGCGCTCTTTCTGTACGGCCAGCGCCATTTTGCGAAGTTCGTCGGGCGCGTCGGCGTCCATTGCCAGCGAGGCCGCGTCGTTGGCAGCCAATCGCGACAACAGGCCTTCGACACCCAGACCGCGGCGCATGGCCTTGACCACCGCGGCGTGCACCGAATTCAGGCGCTTGTTTTCGAGGATCAGCCGGCCGCGCCGGTCGAACAGCCCGGGGCGGTCGTCGGTGCCCTTGATCCGATCGCCCTCAACCGGGCCCGGCGCGATGGCGTTGATCTGGACCTCGGGGCCGAGAAAGCGCGCCATGGTCTCGACCATGGCACGCTGACCGGACTTGCTCACCGCGTAGTCGCTGCGGTTCGGGTAGGCCACCGCCAGGTACTTTTCTCCGCCGAAGTAGCTCGACACGTTCAGCACATAGCCGCTGCCCTGCTTTTTCATCAGCGGCAACACCTCGTGCATCAGCACATAGTTGGACACCAGGTTTGCGTCCAGCGTGGCGGTCCATGCGGTCAGGTCCATGTCAACGACCATGTCTTCGGCACCGGAAACACCAGCGTTGTTGATCAGGTAGTCGATGCGACCGAAGGCTGCGATGGTGGCCTGCACCGCAGGCTTCAGCGTGTGCAGCTTGCCCACATCGACACCGGGCAGGATGCCGACGCGGCTCTCGGCCTGCGAGTAGCCGATGTCTTCCAGCTCGCCGACGATGCGCGCGCGCACGGCCTGCAGCTCGCTTTCGCGTCGCGCCGCCATCATGACCTTCGCGCCGCCCAGGGCCAGCAGACGTGCAACCGCCCCACCGATGCCGGCCGAGCCACCGGTGATCAGCGCCACCTTGCCGATGTGCAGGCCGGCGAGGTTCTCGGTGAAACCCACCGTGGCGCGGCGCGCACCGCTGGCCTCGACAATGCTGGCCGGCAGGTAGAGGTTCACCTGGTGGATGCGCTGTTCCTTGAACAGCAGCCGCGCGGTGTGGCCGGCGGTGAAGGGCAGATTCTCGGCCTCGGTGTTGTCGTAGCGGATGATCTGGTTGCCCCACTCGGGGAAGCGGCGCCGGCCCAGCTTGACATCGACCTCGCTCTCGTCGCGCCAGACGCGGATCAGCTCTTCCATCGCCGAGCGCAGCAGGTTGGCCCAGGCGTTGGCGCCGCCGTCGCTGCCGTTGGTCAGGAACACGAAGCGCGGTTCCTGCTGCAGGTCCGTGCGTTCCTTCCAGTACCGGCTGAGCTTGCGCGCCACCGCGATGGCACCGCCCAGTTCATCGTCGACAAAGCGTTCCATGTCGCTGTCGCTTGCGTCGCACAGTGAGCCACGGAAGCGGTCGGCGCCATGCGCCGGCATCAGGATGGCGCCGGTGATCGGGCCGCCATGGTCTTCGGCCAGGGCCGCGTCCATCGTGGCGGGGTCGGTACGGTCGAACGCGCGCACCTGCACGCGATGGCCGTGGCGCATTTCACTCAGGAGGTCACGGGCGACGACGCAGTCGGCCTCGCGCGGCAAGCCGATCACCACATGGGCCCCGACCTCGGCCTGCAAACGCGCGATGGCCAATGCCTCGTCGACCCGATCGCCACCCACCAGCAGCACGGTATGGCCGATGGCGTCCACGGTGCGCATCGTCGGCCGGCTGACCCAGGTGCTGCGGCTTTCCTTGGGCACCTGCATGCCGTGGGTGACCTCGAAGTCGTGGCCGTTGAAGGCCATCGATTCATCACTGCCCAGGAACACGCAGGTGTGGGCGATGTCGGCGGGCACCGGGAAGTCCTTGGTCGGCGGCTGGCCGTCGAAGGCTCGGTTCAGCGTCATCATGTCGAAGAACTCGTGCGCCGTGCTGCCGGCTTCGGCGCCCTTGAGCTGGTCCATCGTGGCGAACACGCTGCGGATGCGCTCACTGCGGATCGGCCCCGGGAAGATCATGTTCACCCGGATGCCGCGTTCACCCAGCTCCTCGGACACCTTGTTCGACAGCGCATTGAGCGCCGCCTTGGGCACCACATAGGCGGTACGGCCGTAGTACTTGGTGCGCGAGAACACCGTGGAGACATTGATGACCGACGCGCCTTCTTTCAGGAAAGGCGACGCGGCGCGCAGAATGTTCCACGACACGCCCAGGATGTTGCGCGTCGCCTGACCCAGAGTCTCGGTGTCGGTCGAGCCGGCGGCGCGAAGTTGCTCCAGCTCTTCGGCGGTCAAGGGCACCTTCTCCAGCGGCTGACGCGGGCCGGCCGAGCCGGCGTTGTTGATCAGGATGTCGATGCGGCCATGGCGGGCCATCAGGCCGGCCATGCCGGCGCGCACGCTGGCCGGGTCGGCGCCATCCATCACCACCGTGTCGGTCTGCTCGAGCGGCACACCGACATCCTTGACGGCGGCGTCGCGTGCCGCCAACAGCCGGTCGGCGGTGCGCCCGGACAGCACCACCAGCGCGCCCTCGCGCAGAAAGTGACGCACGATCTCGCTCCCGAGGTTGCCGGCCGCGCCGGTGATCAGGGCCACCTTGCCGGCCAGGCGGCCCGAGGGTGTCATTGCAGTGCTCATCGTCAGTACCTTGGTTTGGTTTTTGAATTTCTTGACAGGCCGCCGGGTCAGGCGCGTTCGCCAGCCGCCCAGGCTTCGAACAGCGCGTCGCGGCCGCGCAGGCCAAGCGCCGGCAGCGCGTGGTTGACGACGTAGGTGGCACCCTGGTGCTTGTTGTCCCACATGGACTGGTGCGCGGCCGGCAAATCGCGCCAGGGCACGACGGTGGGCTCCGTGACGTCAAGCAAGCCGGCGGCCACCATGTCGTTCATGCGCGTCACCTCGTAGGCATTGCACAAGTGCGTGCCCAGGATCGACGCCGACGGCATCAGGATTCGGCGCTGGCGCGTCCACACCTGCGGCGCATAGAAAGCATATCGGCGGCCGGCCATCTCTTCGCAGTAGACGACACGGCCGGTGAAGGGCTTGACCAGCGACGTGCTGACACCCAGGGCGTCGTGGCCGGCGCGTTCGAGGATCAGGTCGGGCGCGCCGCGCGGGTTGTCGGGGCTGCGCAACAGCGCACCCACTGCCGCGCCGAAGGGCTTGAGCGTGCGGTCCTGGAAGTCGCGCACGCCGCTGCGGAAGGTCTCGATATCCTTCTTCGCGTCGGCCAGCCTGGGCATGGTCGCAGGCCAGTCGAAGTTCTCGCCCTGGCGGCGGCGAATGTCTTCCAGCGACACCACGCCGACCACCGCATCTTCGAAGCCCAGCGACTGCACGAACTCGCGCTGCGCATCGGTGCTGGTGGCCACCACAGTGCGCGCACCGATCGCGCGCACCGCTTCGATCATCTCCAGTCCGGTGGCGTCGAGCAGCTCGGTGCTGTTCGGCCCGTAGTAGAGCAGCACCGCCTCGCCAGCGCGGGCGCCGGCACGTTGCAGCATGGCTTCGGGCGGCGCGCTGCCAGGCTTGCCGCCGAAAGTGAGGTGGTATCCCGACGACGCGCCATAAAAGGCCAGCGTGCCGCCCTCGGCCAGCAACTGAAAACTGCGCGCAAACGCGGTCTCGCCGGCATGCGAGACGACATAGTCCGCCAGCCGACCGCCGTTCTGGCGCCGGTATTCGTCCAGCAATGGCTGTCCTGCAGCTTCCCAGCCGGCAGGATCGTTCTCGGGAACCGGCGTGTACAGACTCTTGAACCGTGGGTCGGTGCGGTCGAGGGCGCCCACCGCGCCCTGCGTGCCGATGAAGCGCGCCCGCGACTCACTGGACACCCCGCCGGTCACGGCCAGACCGGCCCGGGTGGCGCTCTTGAGCGCTTCCAGCCCGGTGCCGGTGGCCGCCCCTTCGACGAACAAGGCCTTGCCGGGCGCGATCTTCAGCGTGGTGAACAGGGCCCGCACGATCGTGCCCAGGTTCAGGATGTAGGAGCCCGCCTGCTCCAGCGTCAGGTCGGCCGGCAGGGGGTGCAGCTGCGGGCTCTGGGTGATCAGGAACTGGGCATGGCTGCCGGTGCGGGTTTCATAGCCCTGGATCGAGAAGCCCACAAACATCGGGTCGCGACCCGCCAGCGGGCTGAGCAGGTCGGTCTGGCCCGAGTACACCGCAACCAGGTCGCCCACCTTCAGACGGCCCTCGCGCTTGGCCTCGCTGCCCAGCGCCGCGACCAGCGCCACACCGCCCGAGCCGGTGACCTGCACGTCCTCTTCGTGATTGTCGAAGGGCGAGACCGGAATGCCGGTGAGCGCCCAGATGTCGTTGAAGTTGACCTCGGAGGCCAGCATGTAGACCAGCGTCTCATTGGGCAGTGGCGGCTCCACCGGCACAATGAGCTCGACCTCGCTTTTTCGCGGCTCGCCGAAGCGCGGCTCGCCGGTGGCCGGGTTGCGCGGCACGCCAAATCCGAACTGCCACTGCGGAAGCGGTGTCACGCCGGGGTAGAACGGGGCGCCGAGCGGGAGCAGTTCACCCGCCGCCAGCTGCTGATCGATCCACGCCGAATGCTCGGCGGCCACCTTGACAGCGCCGCGCCGGATGGGCAGCGCCGGGCTCTGTTTGTCCATGAACTGCTCGATGCCGGTCTTGCCGCCTTCAGGGTCGATCACGGCCTGCGCAAACAGCTCGGCCTCGACCGCCAAACCCTTGTCCAGGCCCTCGGTCCAGCCGGTGCGGATGGCCTGCAATGCGCGGTCACGTGCACCACCGCGGCCGGCCCATTGCAATTGCGCGTGCACCTGCTGCAGGTGCTCGTCAGCCAGCGCAGCGTCGAGCGACAGCGGCGAGGGTGCATTCCATGCCGTCAGGCTGTCGTGGCGGTCCTGCAGCGCACGGCCGAGCACGCTGTCTGCGCCACCGCTGCCAGGGCCCGTGCCCAGGAACTCGCGGATGCGCGCATGCGCCGCCGAGACCACGTCGGACGAGGCGCCGGCCAGTTCATCGACCACGCCCAGCGACAGCGCCTCATCGCCGCCGACATTGCGCCCACCCAGGATCAGGTCCAGCGCATCGCGCAGGCCGTCGGCGCCGCGACGGCTGGCCAGCAGGCGCGGCAGCCGCTGCGTGCCGCCATAGCCGGGCAGCAGGCGCAGGCGGATCTCGGGCTGACCGAAGCGCGCCGTGGGTTCGGCAATGCGGTAGTGGCAGGCCAGCGCAAACTCCATGCCGCCTCCCAGCGCCACGCCCTGGATCGCGGCAATGCAGGGCTTGTTCATCCGCTCGATCTTGCGAAAGGCCAGGTGCGCGTTGTTCGGCAGCGCGCGCGCCTCATCGATGCTGCGGATATCTTCCAGCAACTGCCTGATGTCGGCCCCGGCCACGAAGCTGGCGGTGCCCTGCCCGGTGAAGACCACGGCGGCCACGTCGGCGCGCCGCGACAGGTGTTCGACCACCACCGTCAACTCGTCGAGCGCGCGTTCGTTCAGCGCGTTCACCGGCGGGTTGGTGACAGTGACGGTGGCCACGCGCCGGTTCGCCACCGGCCCCGGCGCCTGGTTGTACTGCACGGTGAAATAGCGATAGCGCTCGAACATCTGCTGCTCATCAGCCAGTTGCTGCTTGCGCTTCCATTCGGTGATGACCTTGCGCAGCTCGACGAGCGACTCCGGGTTCTTCAGCGTCGAGGCATCGCCCAGATCGGCCTGGGCCTCGTCTTCGACCAGGGCGCGCACCATGCGCCGCACATACTTGCCGCTGCGTGTCTCCGGAAACTGGGTCACCTCGATGAAGTCGCTGGGCACGGCCACCGCGCCCTTCTCGCTGCGCACCAGATCGGTCAGGCGGCGCTTGTCGTCCTGCGTCAGCTTGCGTCCGGCAGTGGGCTTGACGAAGGCCAGCGGCGTGAGGCCCTTTTCTCGGTGAGGCGCGCCGACGACGATGACGTTGCCCACCGGGCTGTCGGGGTCGAGCGACTTGTGGCGCAGGATGGCGCCTTCGATTTCTTCGGTGCCCATGCGGTGGCCGCTGACGTTGATGACGTCGTCGCTGCGACCATGCAGGCTGAAGCTGTCGTCGGCATAGCGCACCGCAAAGTCGCCCTGGGTATAGGCCCAGGCACCGCGCCAGCGGGTCCAGTAGGTGGAGACCCAGCGCTGACCGTCACCACGCCAGCCGGCATTTACACGCAGGCCGCGCGGGCCGGGTTCGACACGAAAGCCGGCGGCGTCGCCCCACACCGTGCGCGCCAGGTACGGGTACGGCGCAGCGATGACGATCTCGCCCTTTTCATCCACTGCCGCGGCGCGCCAGGTCACCCCGGCCGCAACGCCCGGGGTGGTGGCATCGCGCGGCTGCGGCACGGTGATGCTGCCTTGGGCATCGGCGTCCTCGATCCAGACGTCGCCCACGATCCAGGGCA
Organism: Burkholderiales bacterium; assembly: GCA_026399875.1. Lineage (GTDB taxonomy): Bacteria > Pseudomonadota > Gammaproteobacteria > Burkholderiales > Burkholderiaceae_E > UBA4615. The sequence goes on from JAPLQF010000011.1 coordinate 57,346, forward strand.
GGGGGTAGGTGTGCGCGTCGGCGTGCAGCGGGAAGTCGGCATTGCCGTAAAAGTGCGTCCAGACCATGCCGCCGTGTTCGGTGGCCCAATAACTGTTGATGTACTGCGGCGTCATCAGTTCCATGCCGAACTGCTGCACCGCGGGGCTGGTGGGTTCGGCGCAGAAGGTGGCAACCCGCAGGCTGCTCAGGTCGTACTGCTGCACGTCGCGCACGTTCTGCGCGTCGGCCATGATGGTCTTCAGGAAAGTGACGCCAGCCTTGAAGATGCGCACTCGGTAGCGTTCGATCATCGACGCGTAGCGCCCGGCGTGCGGGAAGGTCGGCGCGCCTTCGCCCAGGATGCCGGTGCAGCGTGTGGTCATGGTCGCACTGAGCATGTAACTCTGGCCGGTGATCCACCCGGGGTCGGCAACAACGTAGACGACGTCGCCCGGCTGCGCATCGAAGGCGATCTTCATGGTGTGCGCCACGCCGGCGGTGTAGCCGCCGTGCACATGCACCACGCCCTTGGGCTTGCCGGTGGAGCCGCTGGTGTAGATGAAGAACAGCGGGAACTCAGCGTCAAGCGCGACTGGCGGGACGGCAGCCCAGATGGCGCGCACGAAGTCGGCATCGGGCAGGGCCCGCAGCGCGGCCTCGTCGGCCAAGGCGAAGCCCGCCTCGCGCGCGGCCCGCAGCAGCGTCTCGGTGGCCGCGTCTGTCAGCTCGTGGCTCCAGCGGTCGCGCTCGGGCCGCCACACCAGGTCGGCCTGCGCGGTATGGCGCACCACCACCACCGCATCGACCCGCGGCGGCGTGGCCACCAGTGCCTCGGCCACGGCGGTGCGAACGCGCGAGGCCTCGGCCGCATTCAGCCGGCCGGTGCGGCCGAGGTCGCGCAGCGCCCGGCCGACGCCTCGCATGGCGTCGCTGCGCTGCACCGTCACCTCTCCGGCCAGGGTATCGTCGACTGTGGCCAGCACCTGCTGCACGTCGGTCTCAGCCAGATTCAGGGTGGCCAGACGCTGGGCGATGGTCAAGCGCACCGTGGCCACCGGCACGTAGTCATCCAGCGCCGGGTCGGTGTAGGCCGTCTTGAACGGCACGATCTGCGCATTGCGGTAGCCGCCATCCGCGGTGACGACAATGCGTGCGCCGGCGTCGTGGATGCGGTCGGACAGTGTCTTGTCGCTGAAGCCTCCGAACACCGGCGTGTAGACGATGCCCAGCCGCTTGGCGCCCTCGGTCCAGTACAGTTGCTGCGGAATATTCGGCAGGTTCAGCGCGATGCGGTCGCCAGCCTTCAGGCCGAGACGCTGCAAAGCAATGGCGCACTTGGCGGTTTCCAGCAGCAGGGTCTTGCGCGAGATGACGTGTGCGTCCACCGGCGCGCCGCGGCCGCCGTCTTGCGACATGTCCCAGCGGTCGCCTTCGAACAGAAAGGCGGCCTCGGCGCCGAAGCCGGCCAGCACATGGCGGTCGACTTCGTTGAAGCAGGCGTTGGTGGCGCCGCCTTCGAACCACTTCCAGTGCGGCGGGTCGTCGGCGTTGAAGGCGCGCTGCCACGGTTCGTAGCCGGCCCCGAGATCGGCGGTGACCGGGGCGCCGCTGGCGGCGTCCCAGCCGGTCCAGCGGCCGCTGGCATCGTCGAACTGCAGCCAGGCACCGGCCGAGCCCACGCCCGAGTTTGCGGCAACGCCGGTGACGAACCAATGGATCTGCCGCCGTGCGATATCACCGTGGAAAGCGCCGGGGTCGCTCAGGGCTGCTGCGCGCTGACGATCCCAGTCGGCGCGGCTTCGCAAGGGGTTCACCTGGGCCGTCGGCACCGACGGGCTGCGCTGAGGGGGATTGGTGGTGTCGTTCATGCCTGGGGTCATAGTCTCGGATTGGTCTGGGTCATTGACTGACTGACGGCAGGCCTTTTTTTGGACGATCCTATCAGCACCGATTCATCGAGATCGCGCACTATGTCCGGATTTGACACGGCACAGGGTCGTTTCCCGAAACACCGGCGTCGGCGCGGTCCCTGGTGGTGACTAGGCGCAGATCGTCTCGCCGGGATACAGCGGCGCGCATTGGCGCGCATTGGCGCGCATTGGCGCGCATTGGCGGCACGCATTGGCATTACCCAGGTGGCCTGTCTGCAGATGAAACAGGGCAAGCAGCCCCGCATGCGATGCCAGGGTCAATCGGTCTGGCCGCCAGGCACATTCAACTCCTCGATGCCCTGCACCAGGGCCTCCACCACCAATGCCAGCCCGCGCACTTGCTCGGCCAGCGCCAGCGGCGTGCTGCCCGGATGGGCTGCGGCTTGCGCGGGCAGTGGTGGCAGGTGGATGAAGCCGGCCAACACCTGTGGCTGGCGCCGCAAGGCCTGCATCAGTCCGTAGAAAACCTGATTGCAGACGAAGCTGCCGGCACTCAGTGACAACTCGGCCGGCAGCCCGGCCTGCCGCAGCCGCTGCACCAGCGCCTTCACCGGCAGCCGGGTGAAGCAGGCCGCCGGGCCGCCGGCCACCACCGGCGTGCCAGCCGGCATCGCGCCGGCGTTGTCGGCGATGCGCGCATCGCACAGGTTTACGGCCACCCGCTCCAGGCTGATCGCCGAGCGGTTGCCGGCCAGGCCCAGGCACAGCACCAGTTGCGGGCGGTGGCGGCGGATGGCCTGCCGCAGCGCCGGCAGGGACTGTGCGAAAACACAGGGCAGTTGCACCGCCGTGATCTGCGCGCCGCCACGCGATTGGCCGTGCAGCACCCGCGCCACCTCCCACGACGGGTTGACCGCCTCGCCGCCGAAGGGCTCGAAACCGGTCATCAGGATGCGTTCGATCGCCATCGGCTGCTCCATGGGCTGCTCCAGGGGTTGCGCCAGCGCAGACGGCGCGAATGGCAGTCGTCGAGCGCTTTCAGCCCGCCTGCGCCAGCAGGGTCTTGATATCGGTACGAAGCCGGACAAAATCGGGGCGCCCAAGCAAGCGCTGCCGGATTCGCCCATCACGCCCGGCCAGCCAGGTGAGCGGCGTGGCCTCGACACCGCCCCAGGCAGCCACCGTCTGACCCATCGGGTCGAGCGCCACGGGAAACGGCAATCGGCGGCTGGCCGCAAAGTGCAGGACATGGTCGGGGCGGTCGTAGGGCATTGCCACCGCCAGGAGCTCGAAGCCCAGCGGCTGAAATTCGGTATGCAGACGGATCAGCTCGGGCATTTCAGCCACGCACACCGCGCAACTGGTTGCCCAGAAGTTGACCAGTACCACCCGGTCGCGAAGCTCGGCGGCGCCGATCCGACGACCATCGATCAGGGTGTAGGTGAGATCCGGAAGGCGCGACGGCCCGCCGAAAAACCGACCCGACTGGCCGCCCGAGAGCCGATGCCAGGCCCAGGCGGCGGTACCGGTCGCCGCCAGTCCGAGCGCTGCCCAGGTCAGCCGGCGGCGCGGCGACGCGAGGCGCGGCGACGCGAGGAGCGGAAAGTGCTTGTCGTCAGGGGTCGACATACTGGGTGGGCGCGAAGGCGATCGGCCCCCAGTCTAACCGCGCTGAGTGGCTTGGGAGGTGATCTGGGAGGTGATCTGGGAGGTGAGCTGGGAGGTGAGCGCCATCGCGCCGGAAGGCACCGCCTCCATCGGGGCGGCAGGGCTGCGCGTCTCAGGCAACGACGGCTTGGACAATGCCGGCTCGGGCATCTGCCGCTCGGGCAACTGCGGCGGCGGGCAGTCGATGACCACGCACAGCACACGAAGAAAATCGCGCGGCTCGGTCCCGGCGTCACAAGGCAGCATCTCGACCAGATGGCGCACCAGCAAAGGCTTGGCCAGCGGCGGCAGCAGCGACACCTGCGCGACCGCGTGCTCGAGCGCATCCAGCGTGAGGGCGCCGGACGAGCCGCCGATCGACGCCAGTCCGAGCGCCCGGATCGACGCATTGGCAGCCCGATCGGCTCGCGCCTCGTTCAGGTCGACGCTGGCTGCCAGCAGCCCGAAGAGCACCCGGATACTGCGGGCGGCGATCGGCTCGAGCGTCACCGAGCGGCCGATCTGCCTGGGGCGCGGCATCAGCCGCACGCGCAGCAAGGTGAAATAGATCCACTCGCGCAGCGTGACGCGCCCGTCGGCGACCACCACCGCGCGGGCCGTCTCCAGCAGGCTCTGGCGGGCCGAGGGCGACATCATGCGCAGGCGCGCCACCGCCAGCTCCAGCAGCGGCCACTGCAACGGCCGCAGGGAGGCGATCGGCAACTCGACCAGCGCCTGGCGCAGTTGGGCATGACGGGCCGCCGCGCTTGTCCATCCCTCGCCCCAGCGGGGCTCGGGCGCCGCCTGCCCGGGCACCTGCAGCATCGCGATGACCAGTGCGGCCGCACTGCTCGGCTCGCGGGTCGCCTGAACCAGGCGCATGGTGGCGGTCGGCGGCGGCTGATCAACCTGCACACCGATATCGGCGTGTCCGGAGATCCAGGCCATCCCGGTGGTTTCAAAGTCGAGCACCGGCAGCGCCGGCTCGCGGCGATCAAGCTCCGGCAACACAAACGGTGCAATCGCGTCCCGATGGCGACCATAGATGCGCCGAACACGCTCACGAAGCGGCGGATGGGTCGCAAACCACTGTCCAGACGGCACAATGCCAACCAGCATCAGATGACTGAGGCTGCGCAGATAGGGATGACGGCCCAAGGCATCGCGGCGAATCGTGTTCCGGGCAAGCACCGGCGACGCAGTTTCCTCTGTCTGACCGAGATGAGCGTCTTGCGCCTGCGCAGGCAAGCCCCGCCCAAATCCGGCGATTTTGCGCAACGCGCCACCCAGGCCATCACGACTGCGCGTGAACTCGATCGCCTGCGCGTCGGCAAAAAACTCGCGTTGACGGCCCACGCCCGCCTCGACTGCCCTGGCCGCGAGAACTCCCAGGGCGCCGACACCTGCCAGGACGCCGCCCACCAGCGCCATCGGGACGGCGAACACCGCGAGCAGTCCGTCTGGGCCGGCTTGGGCCGCGCCACGTCGCGCCCGCGCAAGCAGCGAATACCCCAACTGCGCCACCAGATTCAACCCGTAATTGAGCCCGACCAACCGGGTATTGAGCCGCACATCGCCGTTGACGATATGCGAGACCTCGTGGGCCATCACGCCCTGCAGCTCATCGCGGGTGAGTCGCTCGAGCGCACCACGGCTGGCAACCACCACTGAGCGATTGCGATCGAGCCCGGCGGCCAGGGCATTGATCGAAGGCTCGTCTTCGAGCACGAAGGCGCGCGGCACGCCGATCCGTGCAGCGATCGCGAGCTCCTCGAGAAGATTTTGCAGACGACGGTGCAGCGGATCGTTGACCGGATCGACCGGCACGGCCCCCAGACGCCGGGCGATCAGCGCACCGTCATCGCGCAGGCGCGCGGTTTCGATCCAGGCGCCGCCCACGATCAGGCCGCTTACGACCAGCGTGTTGGTGAGAAAAAATCCTTTCGGATAGGGCGCCGCTCCGAACAGCAGTTGCCAGATCAGCGCTGCAGCGGCATTGATACCAATCACCACCGCCAGGCTCGCCAGCGCATGCAGCCAGATCAGCCGACGAGCCGTGCGATCAGCCTGCGCCTGATGTCGCGCAAAGTTCATGTGCGGCCGACCCTTTTCGAGTCAGCTGCCACTGAACCTTCAGACCGACCCGAAGAAATTCGCACTACAGCGTGACCGCCACCGGCTGACGCTCGGCATGACTGCGGGTGGCCTGCAGCAACCGTGCAGGACGAAAACCGAAGGCTATCGAAACCATATTCACCGGGAATCGTTCGATCGCGGTGTTGTAGTCGGTCACCGCGTCGTTGAACGACTGGCGAGCAAAGCCGATGCGATTTTCGGTGGAGGTGAGCTCTTCGGTCAGATGGGCCAGCGTGGCGTCGGCCTTCAGATCGGGATGCGCCTCGACCACACCAAACATCCGACTGACCGCGCTGGTGAGGGTCTGCTCGGCGACATCGAGGCGCCCCATGGCATGCGCATCCGAGGGCTGCAACGCGGCCAGCGCCCGCGCGGCGGTCGCACCCTGCCTGGCGGCGACCACCGACTCGAGGGTCTCGCGCTCGTGTTTCAGATAGGCGCGGGCCACCTCGACCAGGCCCGGCACCAGATCGTGACGACGCTTCAGTTGAACGTCGATCTGCGAGAAGGCATTGCGAAATGCATTGCGCATGCCGACCAGATGGTTATAGGCCAGCATCGCCGCAATGAAGGGCAAGGCACAGATGAGAAGAAAGACCAGCAAACCGGCCGACATGAAGGGCTCCAGGGGCGCCTGAATGCGCACCGCGAAGCAAGCCTAGCGACTGCCGAAAAACACGCCTTGACGGGCCGATTGACGGTCGCCGATGTCCGAAGCGAGGCGTCATCAACGCGCCAACCTTCAAAATCGATCACTCTTTTCGCCTGCAACGCGACGACAAGAAAAGCCGTCGCAATCGATAGCGCCCCGATTTGTATCAGGGGTGTATCGGCCCGGTGGGCACTGGCTTGGGATTGTTGTTGGCCACGATCGCTGCCAGCTGTTCGTCAGTGATGAACTCGAAAAGGGTCACGACACGGCGCACACCCGAGACCCGGCTGGCGGCAGTGGCATAGGCCGGCGCCTCGCGGGCGGTCACCAGACCCATCAGATAAACAACCCCATTGCTGGTCGTGACTTTTACCGCCGACGACTCGAGCGCCCTTTGCTCGATGAAGGCGGCCTTCACGCGTGCGGTGAGCGCGGCGTCGTTGGCCGTCGTCGACGCATCGACTCGCGGCGCAACACTGAGCTCGTTGTAAACCGTGGTGACGCCTGCCACCTGGCGCACCACCCGCTCGGCATCGGTCTTATCGGTCTCGCTCGGTACCTGACCGGTCAGCAGGACGCGGCGGTTGAAGCTGGTGACACTGACGCCGGGCGCACCCTTGATCGCCATCGGCAGCCGATTCGCGCCGCGCAATTCGATCTCTGTGTCATCGGCCTGCGTCTTGACCGAACGACGATCGAGGGCGGCCATCGCAGCCACACCGACGCCGGCTGCAAAGATCGGCAGACAGCCCGTCGTGACGATCACCGAGGCCAACGATGCCGATACCAGCAGGGCGAACGATGCAATCCGACGAACAAGGGTCATGGCAACTCCTGGGCAGGGCCACCGGAACGGCGCCCCTTCGCAGCGAAGTATATCGGCGCGACCGCTTGCTCAGCCGGGTGTAAAGGCCGACCGGATCCAGCGCGGCTCGCCCGCCTCGAAGGCAAGCACATCAAAACGGCACGCCGGCCAGGCGCGCTGGCCGAATCGCCTCAACAGATAGAGTTGGGCTGCGATCACCAGCCGCTGCTGCTTGCGCCAGCCGACGCTGGCCGCCGCGCCACCGAAACGCGCCGATGCCCTGGCGCGCACCTCGACGAAGACCCACTCGGCACCCTCTCGCATGACCAGATCGATCTCGCCACCCCGAAACCGCACATTGCGATCGATCGGCTGAAGGCCCCGTTCGCCAAGATAGGCCTCGGCACGCGCCTCGGCATCGAAACCTGCCCGCTGTCGCGGAGCAACCATGCAGACCGCCTCAGCGCGAACGGACCGCGACCGGCATCCCGTCGCGATACTCGGCGACCACCGGACTGCGCTGGACGCGAGTTGCCACCGTCGGGTCGTAGCTGAGATGCCCGGTCACACCGTCGAGCTCGAACGCCGCGCCACCGGCCATGATCTGTCGCCCGATGCGAAAAGCATCGATGCCCAGCGCGTAAAGCCTTTGCATCTCGATGGTGTAGTTGGCAGGCGCCTTGGGATAGGCCATGACCGCGAGATGACTTGGGTCGACCTGCCAGGGCATATCGAGCAACCGCATTCCGTCGAGTTCGGGCAGACGCAAAAGCTTGGTCTGACCGATACTGGCCATCGAACTGCTCCATAGTCGAACCCGCCGACCAATCGAGTGGCGAGCGCTTCGGGCCTGCTCAGGGTTCAGCGCCAGGAACACAACGTCAGGGTTCTCATCCCTGATCGCATCACGAAAAGCCTGCGACGAGCGCTTGGGATCGAACTCGATCGGCTCATCGATTTCACCGCCGCGCTGCGACCATTCATCACGGAAGGCTTTAGCGCTGCGCTGGGCAAGTCGCGAGGAGGCTCCCACCGACACCGCGCGGGGAGCACGCTTGCCGTTGGCACCCTGCGCCTGCTCGAAGGCAATCGCCGCGGCCTGGCGCGACTCGGCCTCGATCGAAACACCGAAAAACAGGGTTTGGGCTGGCGCCGGCAATTCGCCATCAGGCAGGTTGAGCGCCAGGGTTGGCACGCCGGGGGCGCGATCGAGCGTCATCAGCGCATTGACGCCGTCGCGGGTCAGCGGCCCCAGAGCCATGGACACACCGCGCTCCCGCAGATCGACAAAGACGCGGCCAAGCGCCTGAGGATCGGAATCGGTTTCGATGACCTCGACCACCACACCGTCACCGTCGCGCGAATGCGAGGCCCTGACGCCTGCCACGACACTGTTGGCGACTCGCTCAAAGGGCCCCTCGCGCGGCGGAATGAGCAGGGCGATCGTCGTCGGGCCACTGCCGAATCGCAGGGCCGGCGCTGCCGCCGAAGGGGTGGCCGACGCTGCTGGATCAGGTGTGACCGGCGCCGCTTTGGGCGGCGTTTTCGTCGTGGCGTTTGCGGTCGACTGGGTGAGCGCAGACAATGACGGACCGATACTGCCCAACAGGATCGCGCTGATCAACCTACGACGTGAACGCATGGCAACTCTGGATGTTGATGTGATGCACCCCGAAGCAGGTGCCCAGGGAGATGCCAGGGGGGGCACTCAAGGCGATAGCAGTCAAGGCGACGGCGGTCAAGGCAAAAGCCTTGCGGCCGGATTATACGTAGTCGCCACGCCGATCGGCCACCTGTCCGATCTAAGCCTGAGGGCCATCGATGTCCTGCGGCGGGTCGACACCACGGCGGCCGAAGACACTCGTGTCGCGCGCGTGCTGCTCGATCATATCGGCGCGCACCCGACGCTGATCGCCAGTCACGAGCACAACGAAGCCCGCATGGCGCAAGCCATTGTCGAGCGCATCCGTGCCGGCCAGGCGGTCGCCCTGACCAGCGACGCCGGCACACCGGGCATCAGCGACCCCGGCGCGCGGGTGGTGGCGGCCGTGCATGCCGCCGGGCTGCCGGTGATCCCGGTGCCGGGTGCGTCGGCGGTGACCGCGTTGCTGTCGGTCGCAGGTTTTGCCGAGCCCCGGTTTCGCTTCGAGGGGTTCCTGCCAGCGCGCTCGCGCGCTCGCCGTGAGCGGCTTGCCACGCTGGCCCGCAGCGATGCGGTCGTGGTGATCTACGAGTCGCCGCATCGAATCATCGAGACCGTACGCGACCTGGCCGACACACTCGAGCCCGATCGCATCGTCGTGCTCGGGCGCGAACTCACCAAACGCTTCGAACAGCTGCACCGCACGACTGCAGGCGCGCTGGTGGAGTGGCTTGATGCCGATACCGACCGGCGGCGCGGTGAATTCGTGATCGCCTTCGATGCCGCGCCAGCCGAACTCGCGCAGGAGCAGCCGGTCGATGCCCTGCTCGCAGCGCTGTGCGCCGAGTTGCCGGTGCGCCAGTCGGCCCGCCTGATCGCCAGCGCGACCGGACTGCGTGCCAACGATCTCTATCGACGGGCGGTCGCGCTTCGACTCGGCGCTGCCGGCGCCAGCGATGCCGATGAAGACCTGACCGACGAAAGCTCGCCGGTCGACGACTCCTCTGGCAGCGACACCTCCCCGACCAGCGACAGCACGAAAGGCTGATCGGCGTCCGGGCGCATCAGCGACGCCAGCTCAGGCGCGAAGCCCATCACCGCACGACCAGGCCCGAAGCCCGGCGGGCTGCCCGCCACGACCAGCTCGACCTCGACTTCGGCAGTGCCGCTCGAGACATAACCGAGCTTGTAGGCCGCGGTATACGACAGATCGATCAGTCGCTTGTTCGAGAACGGGCCGCGATCGTTGATCCGAACCACCACCATGCGGCCATTGCGCAGATTCGTCACCCTGACATAGCTCGGTATCGGCAGCGTCGGATGGGCGCCGGTCATGGCATACATGTCGTAGCGCTCGCCGCTGGAGGTCGGTTGGCCATGAAATTTCCTGCCATACCAGGAGGCCACACCGCGCTCGCGATAGACCTTCACGCCAATCGTGGGCACATACTGCTGCCCGAGCACGGTGTAAGGCCGGTTCGCCCAGGGATGCAGCGCCTCGCTCCTGGGCACCGCGTCGGGCACGCGCTCAAGCTTGGGCGGGGGGTCAGTGCCAGGGCCATCGGTCGAGCCGCCGCCCGACATGAAGCTGCACCCGGCCACACTCGATATCAGCAGCAGGATGATCGCTGCACGCTTCATCGGCGCGGTGTTTCGGCGGCGGCGATCACCGCATCGATCGATTCACGCAGGCGTACCAGCGCATCGAGCCCGCCAATCGCCCGTGGCCCGTACCATGAGCTGATCTCGCCATCGATCGTCAGACAGCGGTGCGCCGCCAGACCATGCTCGGTGGCAAATTCACGGGCGTCGTGATCGCGAAAACGGTAAGGCTCGCTCGAGAAAAGCACGAGGTCAGCCTGCGAGGGCGGAAAATCCTGCCAGTCGATCTCGGGATAACGGCGCGTCGACTCGGGCGCGATGGTCTTCAGCCCGACCTGCGCCAGCATGTCCGAAATATAGGTTTCGTTCGACACCGTCATCCAGGGCGATTTCCAGATCAGATACAGCGCATCGAGTGGCGCCCATTGTCGCGCCCTGGCGCGATCGATGGCGGCCTGCATGCGCTTCGCCAGTCGGGCGGCCTGCGCCACGCGATCGAAGGTCTGTCCGAACTGTGCATAGAGCGCGAGATTGTCGTGAGCGGTCAGCGGATGCGTGACCACGATGTGCTCAATATTGCGGGCCAAGCGGTCGACCGTCGGCTTTTCGTTTTCGTCGACATTGACCACCAGATGCGTGGGCTCAAGCGCCAGCACCGCCTCGATATCGACATCCTTGGTCCCGCCAACCTTGGGCACCGCACGCACCGACTCGCGGGGATGAATGCAAAAGCCGGTCCGACCGACCAGCTGCTCCCCCAGATCAAGCTCGAACAGCAGCTCGGTGAGGCTTGGCACCAGACTGACAATGCGTGGCGCGCGGCTCACTGGCCTGAAGCCCTCGCTGAAGCTCTCGGCTTGTGCGGGGCGCGCGAGAACAGGGCATCGAAGAGCGCATCGGGCATCACCCGCAGCACACGCGCCACCCATCCCATCTGCCAGGGGATGACCGCAAATCTGCGACGCTTTTCGATGGCCATGACCGCATGCCGTGCAAAGACATCGGCATCCATCAGAAAGGGCATCGGATAGGGATTGGGTGCGGTCATCGGCGTGCGGATATAGCCCGGCGCAATCGTCACCACGCCGACGCCGCTGGCGCGCAACTCCAGGCGCAGGCTTTCGAGATAGGCGATGACCGCCGCCTTCGAGGCGCAATAGCCGCCCAGCGAGGGCATGCCGCGCACACCGGCCACGCTCGCGATGCCGACCAGTGCGCCGGCGCGCTGCATGCGCATTGCCGCGACGAAGGGCGCAAAGGTATCGAAGACACCCACCACGTTGGTCCGGATCACGCGCTCGAACCCGGCCTCATCGCCGGCCACGCCGGTCAGGGTCGGCGCGTTGATGCCGGCATTGGCGATCACGACATCGGGCGCGCCGAAGCGCTCGAGAAAATCGCGACCCATCGCGCCAAGTGCTGCGCGGTCGGTGACATCGAGCGGATAGGCCACCGCATTGGCACCGGGCATCTGGTCGATGACCGCCTGCAATGCATCGGCGCGACGCGCAACCAGGGCGATGGTGAGCCCAGGGAAACGCCGGGCATACTCGATCGCAAGCGCCTGCCCGAGACCGCTCGATGCACCGGTCAGCACCACCTTCATCGACGCGCCGCGCGAGCTCATGCGCGCCGCTCGAGATCAGCCGCCCTTGCGAACACGATCGACCAGCGTGTCGACCATCTTGAGTGCCGCCCCATTGGACCCGGTCATCGACGGCGAGGTAATGAACTTGCCGGCCACCGCGAGCGTGGGCACGCCGTCGATCTTGTAGGCGGCGGCGAGCTGGCTGGCCCGCTGCATCTTGGTGCGTACACCGAAGGAGTTGTAGGTATCGATGAACTGCTTGCGATCGACGCCGCTCTTGGCCAGCAAGTCGGCCATCGCCTCGGGGGTATCGAGCTTGCTGCGGTCGGTGTGGATGGCGGCAAAGACCTTGTCGTTGAGCGCATCGGCCTGACCGAGGGTCTCGAGCGTGAAAAAGAGCTGCTGATGCGCCTGAACCTGCCAGGGCACATGCACCTTGCGAAAGACCACATCGGCAGGCAGCCGCTTGGCCCAGTCCTTGATCGCCGGCTCGAGCGAAAAACAGTGCGAGCAGCCATACCAGAAGAACTCGATCACCTCGATCTTGCCGGCGGGCGTGTCGACCGGCGCCGGCGGCTTGACCGACTTGAACTCGAAGCCCTCACCGGTGCCACCCTGGGCAGCCGCCTTGAGGGCGACGGGGCCCAGGCCGAGGAGCAGCGCAAACTCGCGGCGGGAGACGATTTTCATGGCAGTTCAGTCCTTATTTCACACGGACGACCGACGCCTCGACGCCGTTTTCGGCAAGGCGCGTACGGGCGCGGTTCATGTCGTCAAGCTGGCCGAAAGGGCCGACCCTGACCCGATAAAACGTGACGCCATTAACCTCGGCCATCACGATGCGAGCTTCGAAACCGACCAGAGCAAGACGCGCCTTCATGGCTTCGGCATCTTCCTGACCCTTGAATGCGCCAGCCTGGAGCAGATAGGTGGTTTTGTCGGCAGGGGTCTCGCTGGCCGCGGCCTTCGGCGCTGCCGGCGCATCGGTTGCCGCCGGCGCTGCTGGCTGAGCGGTGCCAGATGGCGGCTGCGCGCTCGCCGGGGCATCGGTGCCGGGCGCTGACGGCGGCGTGACCGCCACCGGCGGCTCGGTGGAGGCCGGGCGACTTTTCTGCATCGACCGATTGGGATCGGGAACATCAGCGGGAGTCGCCGCCTCCGGCCGATCGGCGGGCCGCTTGATCTTGTCGACAAAGGGCACCGGCGAGCGGCTCATATAGAGCGTGACCACGACAGCAATCGCCAGCCCCACCAGCAGGCCGATGGCCAGCCCGACCAGCATGCCGCCCTTGTGGCCTGCCGATAAACGTCGACGGCCTGTGCGCCTGATTGCATTCACCCGGATTGCATTCACCATGTGAGCTGGCCGACCCTTACATGCGTTCAGGGGCCGATACGCCGATCAGCGCAAGCCCGTTTCGCAGTACCTGACCGACCGCCCGCAGCAAAGCGAGGCGCGCCTCGCGCAGCACGGCATCGTCGACCAGGAACCGCTCAGCGTTATAGTAACCGTGAAATTCGGCAGCGAAATCCTTGAGCCAGAAGGCCAGGGCATGCGGCGCCAGCGCATCGCCGGCGTCCTTGACCACCGTCGGATATTCGGCAAGTCGCGCCATGAGCGCGAATTCGCGAGCACCGACCAGGCGCGTGAAATCGACCGCACCCGCATCGAACACATCCGACTCCCTGGCCAATCCCTTTTCGATCGCCTGCGAAAGCACCGAGCAGATCCGGGCATGGGCATACTGGACGTAATAGACCGGATTCTCGTCGGAACGGGCGAGCGCGAGGTCAACATCAAAGACGAACTCGGTATCGGCCTTGCGCTGGATCAGGAAAAAACGCACCGCGTCGCGCCCGCGCCTAATCGCCTCGTCGCGGCCCACGCCCTCGGGCGGCGCGCCATCGGGGCCGATGCCGCCCGACCATTCGATCAGGTCGCGCAGGGTGACGTAAGACCCGGCGCGCTTTGAGATCTTGACCTCTTCGCCGCCGCGCATCACGGTCACCATCTTGTGGAGCACGTAGTCGGGAAAGTCTTTCGGGATGCCGATGCCTAATGCCTGCAGACCGGCGCGAACCCGCGCAATCGTCCCGTGGTGATCGGAGCCCTGGATGTTGATCGCCTTGGTGAAACCGCGCTGCCACTTGGTCACGTGATAGGCCACGTCGGGGACGAAGTAAGTAAAGCCGCCCTCGGACTTGCGCATCACGCGGTCCTTGTCATCACCGTAATCGGTCGAGCGCAACCATAGGGCGCCCTCGTGCTCGTAGGTATGGCCGGCCTTGATCAGACCATCGACGGTTGCCGCCACCTTGCCGTCTTCATAGAGCGACGACTCGAGAAAATACATGTCAAAGCGAACACCGAAAGCCTGCAGGTCGAGGTCCTGTTCATGGCGCAGATAAGCCACCGCAAACGCCCTGATCGCCTCCAGATCATCCGGATCGGCCCGACCGACCACCGGCTCGACGCGCAGCGCCGACACCGTGGCACCCGCCAGATAATCGCGGGCAATGTCGGCGATGTAGGTGCCGCGATAGCCGCCTTCGGGAAAGCGCGTATCGTCGGGGTCGATGCCGCGCGCCCGCGCCTGCACCGAGAGCGCGAGATTGGCGATCTGGACACCGGCATCGTTGTAATAGAACTCACGCTGGACCTGCCAGCCACCGGCCTCGAGCAGCGCGGCCATCGCATCGCCCAGCGCCCCCTGTCGGCCATGACCGACATGCAAGGGTCCGGTGGGGTTGGCCGAGACAAACTCGACCAGGACCTTGCGGCCCGCGCCAAGCTCATGACGCCCGAAGCGATCACCCTGCGCGAAGACCATGGCAAGCACTTCGCGCTTGGCGCTGGCGGTCAGGCGCAGATTGATGAAGCCCGGACCGGCGATCTCGGCCGATTCGATCAGCTCGCCTGCACCAGATGCGCGTACTGAATCAATCAGCGATTGCGCGATTGCACGCGGATTGCTCCTGAGCGGCTTGGCGATCTGCAGGGCCAGGTTGCAGGCGAGGTCACCATGCTCGGCCTGCTTGGGCCGCTCGAGCAGGGCCTGGGCACGCGAAGCGATGTCGATGGCGTTGGCATCGCCGCTGGCCGAGGCAAGCGCGACGGCTGCCGCCTCGAAGGCGCGGGCAAGCCGCGTAGTGTGTTCAGTTAACATGGCTCGCATTCTACGTGGGCGGAGACACACCCTATGGCGCTCGAACTCGACCACCTCGTTGTGGCGGCTACCGACCTCGACAGCGGGCAAGCCTGGCTCGCCGAACGGCTCGGTGCCACGCTTGCCCCCGGCGGCCAGCACACCGGCGTTGGCACCCACAATCGGCTGCTGCAACTGGGCAATCGGGTCTATCTCGAACTGATCGCTCCCGACCCCTCGCAAGCCGAGCCGCCGCGCCCGCGCCCCTTTCTGCTCGACGACCCCGACATGAAGGCACGACTGATCATCGCCCCGCAACTGGTGCACTGGGTCGTTCGCAGCAACGACCTGCAAGCCGATGTCGCCGCAGCGCCCTATCAGCCGGGCACCAT
Organism: Burkholderiales bacterium; assembly: GCA_026399875.1. Classification (GTDB taxonomy): domain Bacteria; phylum Pseudomonadota; class Gammaproteobacteria; order Burkholderiales; family Burkholderiaceae_E; genus UBA4615. The sequence goes on from JAPLQF010000011.1 coordinate 72,808, forward strand.
CGTCAACATGACCCGCGGCACGCTCACCTGGCGCCTCACCGTGCCCCGCGGTGGTCGCCCGGCGGGCGACGGCATGCTGCCCTCGATGATCCAGTGGGACCTGCCCGACGACCAGCATCCGACTGCCCGATTGCCCGATGTCGGCGTCGCGCTGGCCGGGCTGTCGATTCAGGCGCCACAGGCGGTGCTGACCTGCCTACCAAAGATCAGTGCGCCGGTCACGATCGAGACCGTCGAGTCCGCGACCAGCACACTGGTCGCGACCTTCAACTGCCCGAAGGGACGCGTCAGCCTCGGCGGCTGAGCGCCTCGCCGGCCCGCCTGGCGCTGCGCGCCGCCTCTGTCTGAAGGAGACCTCCATGAGCCTGCCAACCTGGCATTTCACCAACCGTACCGTGATTGTCACCGGCGCGGCCCGCGGCCTGGGTGCAGCGATGTCGCTCGCCTTCGTGCGGGCAGGCGCCCGCGTGGCCGCACTCGATCGTGATGCGCAGGCGCTCGAGCAGGCTGCGCTCAGCGCCGGCGAGCACGCCCCGGCGCTGAGCATCGCGGTCGATGTCACCGACCATGACGGCATCGATCGGGCGCTCGATCGGGTGAGCGCCGAGCTGGGGCCGATCGACGTGATGGTGGCCAATGCCGGCATCGGCCTGCGCGGCCTGTCGGTCGATGTGTCGGTCGCCGATTTCGAGAAAGTGGTCGACGTCAACCTCAATGGCGTGTTCTTCTGCAATCGCCTGGCGGCACGCCGCATGATCGGGCGCGGCGGTGCGATCGTGAACCTCGCCTCGATCATGGGTTTTTCGGGTGGCATCTTCCCGAATGCCGCCTATCAGGCCAGCAAGGGGGCGGTGGTCAACATGACGCGCGCCCTGGCCCTCGAATGGGCCGCGAACAATGTCCGCGTCAATGCGGTCGCACCCACTTTCGTTCGCACGCCGCTCACCGTCCCGGTCTTCAACGATCAGAAATACTTCGATGCGGTGATGGCCCATACCCCGCTCGGACGCCTGCCGGCACCCGACGATATCGCCCAGGCGGTCCTGTTTTTGGCCAGCGATGCCGCACAGTGCGTCACCGGCATCACGCTGCCGGTCGATTCGGGCTATCTGGCACGCTGACGTTCTCACTGACATCGCACGCTGACGTTCGCCGCTGACAACACACACAACCCGTCGACGCCCCGGAGATCGCCATGCCACGCAAATTCGTTGACCTCTCGATCTATCTCGAAAACGACGTGGCGTCCGATCCGCCCTCGATGGCACCACGCATCGACTATTTCCACCACAACAATTCCTTCGAGCAGATGGCCCCTTTTTTTCCCGGGCTCAAGCAGGAAGACCTGCCCGACAGCGCGGTGTGGGCGGTCGAGAAAGTGCAACTGAGCACGCACAACGGCACGCACCTCGATGCGCCCTACCACTTTCATCCGACCATGAACCGCGGCGAGCGCGCGATCACCATCGATGAGGTCAATCTCGACTGGTGCTTTCAACCCGGCGTGAAGCTCGACTTTCGCCATCTTCCCGACGGCTATGTCGTGACCGCGGCAGACGTCGACGCCGAGCTCAAGCGCATCGGCCACACCCTCGCGCCACTCGAGATCGTGGTGGTCAATACCCGTGCGGGGAGTCGCTATGGCCACGCCGACTATGTGTCGGCCGGCGCCGGCATGGGCTACGAGGCCACGATGTATCTGCTCGAGCGCGGCGTGCGCCTGACCGGCACCGACGCCTGGAGCTGGGATGCGCCCTTCGTGCACACCGCCGAGAAATATGCCGAGACCGGCGATGCCTCGCTGATCTGGGAAGGCCACAAGGCCGGCCGTCATATCGGTTACTGCCACCTCGAAAAGCTGCACAACCTCGAGGCACTGCCGCCAGACGGTTTCATCGTGTCGTGCTTTCCGCACAAGATCCGCGGCGCATCGGCCGGCTGGACCCGCGCGGTCGCGATCTTCGATGAAGCAATCATGAAGGCGATGAAGGCCGGCTGACCGGCCTAAGTCACACCCTGCGTTGCCAGCAGCGAGGTCATCCGCGCGCAGGCCAGATCAGGGTCGTGCAGCAGGCCGGCCGCATCGGCCAGCCGGAAGACCTCGGCCAGATGAATCAGATGACGTGCCGACTGCTGGCCACCCACCATCACGAAATGATCCTGGTCGCCGTTGAGCCAGGCCAGCAGCACCACGCCGGTCGTGCCATAGCGCGCCGGCGGGCTGTAGAGATGGCGCGCCAGGGCCTGCACCGGCTCAAGCATCCGGCGATAGGCGCCGTTGTCGCCGCTCGCGAGCGCACCGAGCGCAGCGCTGGCGACCGGCGCTGCAGCATCGAAGATACCCAGCAGCGCTTCGGCATGACCGCTGGCGTCGCCCTCGATGCGATCAACGAAATCGACCTCATCGCCGGTATAGAGCCGGATGCCGGGTATGAGCCGATCGCGCACCGCGGCCTCGGCTGCCCGATCGGGCAGTGACAGCCTGACGCCGTCGATACGGGCGGCATTGCGGTTGAGCACGCCGAGCGCCACGTCGAGCGCTTCATCGAGATGCTCGCAGCCCCAATAGCCGCTCTGTGCCGGATCGAAGAGTTCATCCAGCCACTGGATGATGACCGGCTCACGCACCTGCGCCAGCAGCCGGTCATAGACCAGACCATAGTGGTCGGGCGAACGCGCGCAGTCGGCCAGCTCGCGGCTGGCCATGATGATCAGGCGTCCACCACGCTTTTCGATCGCTTCAGCCTGAGCCTCGTAGGCTTCGAGCACCTCGGCCACCGTGACCCTCGGCAGGTCGCCGATCTGGTCGGTCCCGCAACCGGCAAAGAGCCGCGCATCGGGATAAGCCTTCGACGCATCGATGGCGCGGCCGATCAGCTCGAGCGAGGTCGGCCAATCGAGGCCGAGTCCGCGCTGCGCCGCATCGATCGCCTCGGCCACGCCCAACCCCTGTGCCCACAGCTTGCAGCGGATGGCGATCGTCGCATCCCAGTCAAGGGCGCATCCCGCCCAGGGATCGATACTGGCCAGGGGCTGTGCGACAACATGCGGCGCGGCGAAGGCAATGCGATTGAAGGGCTGGTTCGACTGCGGTGCTGCTGCGCGCGGCGCAGCAGTGTTGAAGGGCATCAGTCGACCGTCGTGTTGAGGCAGCATCAGGGTCGGCATGGGTCGGACTCCGCAGGAATGGCTCGGCTTGATGGAGCCCAAGGCGCTATCGTAGGCCACACCGCCTGCGTTGCCGCCAGCCGACAGGCTGCAAACCGACGGGCAAGGCCTGTCGATATCCGGTCGAATTGATGTCCGGATTGCAACTGCGGCAGAAAAGCCAGCCATTTCCGGTTCTTGCTTTCGGCCGATCGTCGCATCGTTGGTTGATCGAACCCGCAGTGAGCCCTGATGTCCGCCACCCTCTCCCCGTCGTCATCTCGAGCTCAGCCCCAGCAAGCGCAACGGCAGATGGCAGAGCTTGACTTTGCGATCGACGACGCCTCGACCCTGATGCTGCGAACGCTGGCTTCGCTGTCGAATCGCAAGCAGCAACATAACGATGCGTCGGCCGCCCTGTGGCGCGAAGCGGCCTGCATCGACAATCTCACGCTCGATACCGAACTGACTGCGCTGGTGACCTCGATCAGACGGGATCGCGCCGAGGTGAGGTTCGAGCTGCAACACAAGGCTGCTCCTGACACCGGCGACGAGTCGTTCATCAAGGCGGGCAGTGGTCTGCTCGGCGTGCTGAACACGATCCATGCCGCGATGGCGGATGCAAGCGAGCAGGCCGGCCGCTTCGATGATCGGCTCAACGACTTTGCAGTCGATCTCGACTCGGCCGCCTCGGTGCTCGATCTGCAGTTGCGCATCGACGCCATGCGCAGCGATCTGTTTCTCCTGACGCATTCGCTGTCGACCCTGGGCGAGCACCTGGCGTCGGGTCATCATGAAGTGGGGCGCCTGCAGGGCGCGCTGCAGCAGGCGCGTGAGCAGGCCTCGATCGATCCGCTGTCGGGCATCCTGAACCGGCGCGGTCTCGAGCTTGAGCTTGGGCGTACCCGCAGCAGCGAGGCCGATGCATCGATTCCCCTGAGCATCGTGATGATCGATATCGACCAATTCAAACAGGTAAACGACCGCTATGGCCATGCCTTCGGCGATCAGGTGATTCGCGCGGTTGCGCAGTCTTTGCTCGCGCTCACCCAGCGCAAGGACACGGCGGCGCGCCTCGGTGGTGAAGAATTTGTGCTCCTGCTGCCCGAGACGCCGGCCAAGGGCGCCCGCGAAGTGGCCGAACGGATCCGTCGCGCCATCGCGCTCGGCGAGATCAGAACCCGCGATGCCGAATCGCCGATCGGTCAGGTCACGGTGTCCTGCGGCGTGACGCAACGTCTGCGCCATGAATCGGTCGATGACGCGATGCTGCGCGCCGATCAGGCGCTCTATGGTGCCAAGCAGTCGGGTCGCAACCGAACGCTGCTTGCCGACTGATCACTGGCCTATCACTGGCCTGTCACTGGCTGGCAGGCCCAGGACTGTCGTCGACCGGCACCGACCGCAAGGCATTGACCTGGCGGGCCTCGACCCGGGTGCCGCGCTGCCCCCAGGTATTGCGCAGCCAGCTGACGATCGCGGCGATCTCCCGGTCATCGAGCTGCGGCGCGAAGGGCGGCATGCCGTACGGCCTGGGCTTGGTGTTCGTGGCCGGTGCAAAGCCACCATGCAGCACCGCCCTGATCGCATTGACCGGCGAGTTCATGGCAAAGAGTCGATTGCCCGCCAGCGGCGGATAGCCCGGCTCGGCGAGTTCGCCGCGCTCGCCGTGACACTCGGCGCAGTGCTTTGCATAGAGCCGCTCGCCGCCCGTCAGCATCGGGTCGCCGGCCGATGGCAGTACCAGCTTGCGCCCCAGCCCCTGCACGCGAGGCCCGCCGCTGTCTGGCCTCGCCATCGACTGAAGATAAACCGCCATCGACTGCAGGTCGTCGCGCTCGAGATGCTGCAGGCTACCGGTCACCACCGCCGCCATCGGTCCGGCCGCGATCGCATGGCGGTTGATGCCGGTCGCCAGCCAATCGATGGTCTCGTCGGGCGTCCAGCGACCCACCGCCCCCTCGCTGTCTGACAGCAGCGAGGGTGCATACCAGCCGAGCTGCGCCAGTTCGGCACCCGCAAACGCGACGCCATCAGGGCCGCCCAGCGAATCGCGTGCGGTATGGCAGGCACCGCAATGACCCAGCACTTCGACCAGATAGGCGCCCCGGTTGAAGGCGGCATCGCGGGCGCCATCGGGCACGAAGCTTGCCGGTCGAAAATAGACCAGCCGCCACAGTTCGGTCATCAGCGGCTGGTTCCAGGGAAAACGCAGCGCATTCGGTCGATTGGGCGCTCGCACCGGCGGCAGGCTGCGCAGCCAGGCATGGATCGCATCGGCATCGGCACGCGTGATACGGGTGAACTCGGTATACGGGAAGGCCGGCGTGAGTGCACGGCCGTCGCGCGACCGGCCCTCGTGCATCGCACGCCAGAAATCATCGGCCGACCAGGCGCCCAGACCCGTCTCGGGATCAGCCGTGAGGTTGGAGGTATAGACCGTGCCGAAAGGCGTGGCGATCGGACGTCCGCCGGCATAAGGCGCTCCACCGCGAGCGGTATGGCAGCCTGCACAGTTGCCGGCCAGCGCGAGATAGGCGCCGCGCGCGAGCACCTCGGCCGCAGGCTGTGGCAGGCCCGCGGCGGGCGGCATGCCAGACACCGGCGGGCGGGCTCGCATTGACAGCCCCATCGACAAGCCCCCTGACAGCATCAGGGCGATCACACCGATGGCCAGCAGCGCCAGCACCGCGATCCCGACCCGCCGACCCACGCTGCTCATGGCGCAAGCCCGCCGCACTCGAGCGGCATCTCGGCCGGCAAGGCCGCGGCCGCACGCGCACCGGCAGGCACCGGCTGCGAGGCGAGCCAGCCAGTAATCGCCGCGATGTCCTGAGGCGCCAGGCGCTTCGCGATGGTTGCCATGCAGTCGGGCGCCACGGCATTGCGCACCCCCTCACGCCAGGCGCCAAGCTGCGCATTGAGATAGTCCTGCGGCAGCCCGAGCAGACCGGGGATGGCCGGCTGCGCGCCCAGCATCGCATTGCCGTGGCAGGCGGTGCAGGCCGGCAGCGAGCGGCTGGCATCACCGGTCATCACCAGCAGCCTGCCGCGTTCACGCGCGGCGGCATCAAGCGTGACGATTTGCGGGCGCGGATAGGGCGGATGCTGGGCGGCAAAGTACTGCGCCATCTCGAGCAGATAGGCATCCGGCAGACGGTCGACCATCCAGGTCATGACCGGCACTGCACGCCGGCCATCCCGGAAATGGCGCAACTGGTTGTAGAGATAGCCCGCGGGCTTGCCGGCAATCCGGGGCAGATAGCCCTCTGGCGAGGCGCGGCCCTGCGGACCATGACAGCTGGTGCAGGCCGCAAAACGGCGCGACAGTTCGTCGGCACTGAGCGCGGTGCCCGGACCCGACCGATCGAGCGCGAGCGCGGGCAGTGCGATCAGCAGGAGCGCGCCAGGCACCATGCGCAGCGCCGATCTCAAGCGCTGGCTCAAGCCGGCAGGAAGGGGAGGGTCATGGCGTGCCAAGCGGGCCTGCTGGTTGAAGGGTCGACAGGCAGCTCAGTGATCAGGCGGCCGGGTCGGCGAGTATAGCGATCCGGTCACGGGCGATCAGGACAGAGACAATCCGACAGCCTTCAGCCGATCGCGCTTACGATGCATCATCTCCCGATGCGACTTGCTGCACATCCGAGCTCCCCATGGCCTATGCCCACGCCGTCGGTTCAAACCGATTCGCCTTTCCTGACCTCAAAACCCTGCTGGCCAAGGCCGGCCCGATGCGATCGGGCGATCTGCTCGCCGGCGTGGCCGCTGACTCCGAGGCCGAGCGCATGGCCGCAAAGATGGCCCTGGCCGATCTGCCGATGCGCCGATTTCTCGAGGAGCCGGTCATCCCGCCTGACGACGACGAGGTCAGCCGGCTGATCCTGTCGCAGCACGATGCCGACGCCTTCGCACCGATTGCTCATCTGACGGTCGGCGAGTTTCGCAACTGGCTTCTGTCGGATGCAACCACCGAGCAGACCCTTCGAAACCTCACCTGGGGCCTGACCCCCGAGATGGTCGCGGCGGTCAGCAAGCTGATGCGCAACCAGGACCTGGTGCTGGCCGCGCGAAAATGCCGCATGGTGAGCGCCTTTCGCACGACCATCGGCCTGCCCGGGCGCATGGCGGTGCGCCTGCAGCCCAATCATCCGACCGACGATCCGCGCGGCGTGCTGGCCTCGGTGCTCGATGGCCTGATGTACGGCTGCGGCGATGCGGTCATCGGCATCAATCCGGTGGGTGACAATCTGCCGGGCATTGTGTCGCTGCTTCGCATGCTCGACGATATCCGCCAGCGCTTCGATATTCCGACTCAAAGCTGCGTGCTGACGCACGTCACACAGACGATCAAGGCGATCGAGTTGGGCGCGCCGGTCGACCTGGTCTTTCAGTCGATTGCCGGTACGCAAAAAGCCAACGAAGGCTTTGGCATCTCGCTTGCCCTGCTCGATGAAGCCGCCGATGCGGTGCAAAGCCTGCGGCGCGGCACGGTGGGCAACAACGCGATGTATTTCGAGACCGGCCAGGGCAGTGCGCTGTCGGCCAACGCCCACCACGGCGTCGATCAGCAGACCTGCGAAGCACGCGCCTATGCAGTCGCCCGTCGCTATGCGCCGCTGCTGTCGAATACCGTGGTCGGCTTCATCGGCCCGGAATATCTCTATGACGGCAAGCAGATCCTGCGCGCCGGCCTTGAAGACCATTTCTGCGGCAAGCTGCTCGGCGTGCCGATGGGCTGCGACATCTGCTACACCAACCATGCCGAAGCCGATCAGGACGACATGGACAACCTGCTCACCATGCTGGGCGTGGCCGGCATCAACTTCATCATGGGCGTGCCGGGTGCCGATGATGTGATGCTCAACTATCAGAGCACCTCCTTCCATGACGCGCTCTATCTGCGCGATGTGCTCGGCCTCAAGCGCGCGCCCGAATTCGAAGCCTGGCTCGAGCGCATGCAGGTCACCGACCGCCATGGTCGCCTGCTCGGGTCGGCCGGCAAAGACCATCCGCTGCTGGGCATTGCAGCATGAGCGCCGATCAGACGCCCGACGGCAAAGCGAGCGACGCACTGCCGCAAAAGCGGATCACCGAGCCGCTCTCAAGCCCGGCCGACGCCACGCCGGTGCTGACCGATCCCTGGACAGCGCTGCGTGTCTTCACCCCGGCGCGCATTGCGCTCGGACGCACCGGCGCAAGCCAGCCGACCGCTGCGCTGCTGGCCTTTTCGCTGGCCCATGCCCAGGCGCGCGATGCCGTGCACGAAGCCTTCGATGCGGCATCGATGTCCATCGAGCTTCAGGCAGATGGCGTTCAGACCATCGTCGTCCACAGCCGCGCCACCGATCGGCCGATGTATCTGCGCCGCCCCGACCTCGGTCGCAGGCTCGATGCCGCGAGTTGCGATCGGCTGCGCAAGGCTGCCGACGATGCCAAGGCCGCACCCGACCTGGTGCTGGTGGTGGCAGACGGTCTGTCGGCCCTGGCCGTCAGCCGTCATGCGCAGCCGATGCTCAAAGCCATCCGCTCGCAATTGCCCGGCTGGTCGATCGGGCCGGTGGTCCTCGCCGAACAGGCCCGTGTGGCGCTCGGCGATGACGTGGGCGAGTTGCTCGGCGCACGCGCCGTGGCCCTGCTGGTGGGCGAGCGCCCCGGCCTGACCTCACCCGACAGCCTGGGCATTTATCTCACCTGGGCGCCGCGCGTGGGTCGCAGCGATGCCGAGCGCAACTGCATCTCGAACATCCGCCCCGAGGGGCTGAGCTATGAGCAGGCGGCAGTCACGCTGGCCGGGCTGCTAGAGGGTGCGAAACGTCTCGGTACAAGCGGAATCATGCTCAAGGATGAAACGCCGACTCCCGCGTCCGAGGCACTCGGCGCTAGACTCGACCTTGAACCTGATCTGATTCGCGCATCAGACGCGACACCCGACACATGACAGAGGAGCAATGACGATGCCGACCGGCGCCCTTCAACTGCCTGAAATCGACGAACTGGCCTTCGACCCGGCGGCACTGCGCCGCAAATATGACCTCGAGCGCGACCGACGCCTGCGCACCGACGGCAACGACCAGTATGTCGAGGTCACCGGCGAGTATGCGCATTTCCTCGACGACCCCTATGTCGACCCGCTGCTCAGCCGCGAGCCGATCGTGCGCGACGTCGAGGTACTGGTGGTCGGCGGCGGCTTCGGCGGCCTGCTGTCGGCTGCACGGCTGCGCGAAGCCGGTTTCGATGACATCTGCATCATCGAGAAGGGCGGCGACTTCGGCGGCACCTGGTACTGGAACCGCTATCCCGGCGCGGCCTGCGACACCGAGAGCTACATCTATCTGCCGCTGCTCGAAGAAACCGGCTACATGCCGGCTGCGAAATACGCCCGCGGCCCCGAGATTCTCGAGCACTCACGGCGAATCGGCCGCCATTTCGATCTCTATCGCTCGGCGATCTTCCAGACCGTGATTACCGACATGCGCTGGCTCGACGATGCCGCGCGCTGGCAGGTGACCACCGACCGCAAGGACGTGCTGCGGGCGCGGTTCGTGGTGCTGGCCGGCGGCCCGCTGCATCGGCCCAAGCTGCCGGGCGTGCCCGGTGTCGGCAGTTTCAAGGGGCACACCTTTCACACCAGCCGCTGGGATTACGACTACACCGGCGGCGATGGCAATGGCGGCCTCACCGGCCTGAAGGACAAGCGGGTCGGCATCATCGGCACCGGTGCCACCGCCGTGCAGTGCGTGCCGCACCTCGGCGCAGGCGCCAAGGAGCTCTTCGTCTTCCAGCGCACGCCCTCCTCGGTCGATGTGCGCAATGACCGGCCGACCGACCCCGAATGGGCAAAGAGCCTCAAGCCCGGCTGGCAGCGCGAGCGTGTGGCCAACTTCACCGCGGTCATCTCGGGCGCCGAATTCGAGGTCGACCTGGTCAACGACGGCTGGACCGACCTGATCGGCGGCATCCTGCTGTCGGCCCGTCGCAAGGCGGTCGCCGGCGAAACCGTGAGCAATGAGGCCGAACTGATCCAGCTGGCCGACTACAGCAAGATGGAACGCGTGCGGGCGCGCATCGATGCGGTGGTCAAAGACCCGGCCACCGCCGAGGCCCTCAAGCCCTGGTACAACCAGTTCTGCAAGCGACCCTGCTTTCACGACCAGTACCTCGACACCTTCAACCGGCCGAATGTGCATCTGGTCGATACCCAGGGTAAGGGCGTCGAGCGGATCACCGAACGCGGTGTGGTGGTCGACGGGCGTGAATATGAACTCGATTGCCTGATCTTCGGCACAGGCTTTGAAGTTGGCACCGACTTCACCCGGCGTCTGGGCTTCGAGGTCCATGGCCGCGACGGCCTCACGCTGACCGAGAAATGGCACGACGGCGCGCAGACCTTCCACGGCCTGTTCACCCGCGGCTTTCCCAATCTTTTCGTGATGACCACCCAGCAGTCGGGTCAGAGCGCCAACTTCCAGCACATGATGGCCGAGCAGGCGCAGCACATCGCCTGGGTGCTGGACAAAACCCGCGCGAGCAGCGTTCGCACGATCGAAGCGAGCGAACAAGCCGAGGCCGACTGGGTCAACAGCATCGTCAAGCTGGCCCGCATGCGCCAGCCCTTCCTGAACGAATGCACACCGGGCTACTACAACAACGAAGGCCAGCCCAACGAACGCATCGCCCGCAACTCGCCCTTCTGGCGCGGACCGATGGCCTTTCTGAAGATCTGGGACAAGTGGCGCAAGGACGGCTCGATGCAGGGGCTCGAACTGAAAGGCTGAGCAGCTCAGGTCCCTTTGAAGGCGGGCGCGCGTTTTTCGCGGTAGCTGGTGATGCCTTCACGAAAGTCTTCAGTGGCCACCGCTCGGTCCTGCTCGCGGTTGGCCGCGGCAAACGCCTCGTCGTAGCTGTCGTCGATCGCGGTCCAGATCTGCGCCTTCATCGCGGCGAGCGAGCGCGGCGCGGCGTTGGCCGCAATGCTGCGCGCATAGGCAGTGACATGCGCCATCAGCTGGTCGTCATCCAGCACCGCATTGACCAGCCCGAGCCGCTCGGCTTCAGCACCATCGAATCGGCGGGCGGTATAGAGCAGGTCGGCGGTGCGCGCCGTGCCGATCAGACGGGTCAACAACCAGCCGACGCCCTTTTCAGCCGGGACGCCCAGACGCGCGAAGGTGGCATTGAAGAGTGCCGATCTCGAGGCGAAACGGATGTCGCAGTGCAGGGACAGAATGAAGCCCCAGCCGAACGCCGCGCCGTTGACCGCGGCGATCGTGGGCTTGCGCGAATTGATCAGCCCGTTCCAGCCGCCGCTGAAAAAGCGCGCCAGACCCGGGCCGATATCGTCGCCCCACTGCCGGCTGATCTGGCCGGGTGCGACTTGGTCGACGCGCCCGGAGCCGCCCTCACCCGGTTTGGTCGTGCCGATCACGCTCAGGTCGAGCCCCGCCGAAAACCCGCGGCCGGCACCGGTGATCACGATGACCCGCACCTGCGGATCGATCGCGGCCGCGTCGACCTTCTCGAAGAACGCTCCGAGCATCGCCGGCGTCAGCGCGTTGAGCTTTTCAGGGCGATTGAAGGTGATCTGGGCAACGCCAGAATCGACCTGATACAGGATGCCGGTGTCGTGGTTGAGGGTGGCTGCGTCGCTCATGTCTCGCTCCTTGCGGTCGTGGTCTGTCGATGTCGACGAAGCTTACTCCGGCCGCACCCGAGCTCAGCCGCCGCAGATTGCCGGCAGGATCTCGCCAATCGGGCCGCGCAGCACTGCATCGGCAATCGGATCGCAGGCAGTTGCCTCGGCATTGACAATCACGACCTTTGCGCCCGCGCGGCGCGCGGCGGGCACCACACCGGCAACCGGCTGAACCTGCAGCGTGCTGCCAATGGCCAGCATCAGATCGGCCTCAGCCGCCACGCTAAAGGCGCGATCGATCACCTCCGGCACGAGTGCCTGGCCAAACGAGATGGTGTCGCTCTTGAGAATGCCGCCGCACTCGAGGCAATGCGGATCGGCTTCGCCGGCACGCACACGCTCGAGCACCTCGGGCATCGGCCAGCGCCGCCGGCACTGCCAGCACATCACGCGTCGGATCGTGCCGTGCACCTCGATCACCTTGTCGGCGCCATTGCCGGCGATCTGATGCAGCTCATCAATGTTCTGGGTGATCAGCGCATGCAGGACGCCCCGCGCTTCGAGCGCGACCAGCGCACGATGGCCGGCATTGGGCTGCGCAGTCCAGGTCGGATGCGACAACCGTCCGCGCCAGGCAGCTTGCCGCACCTGCGCATCGGCCAGATAGTTCTGCAGGGTCGATTGCTTTTCGGCCTGCGGATTACGGGTCCAGACGCCCTGCGGCCCGCGAAAATCCGGGATGCCAGAGTCGGTCGAGATGCCGGCACCGGTGAGCACCACGATGCGCTTCGATGCGGCGACCCAGCCCCTGACGGTGTCGATGATCGCGGTGTTGTCCATACTGAGAGATCCTGTGCTCAGCCGCCCCCGGCCGATCCACCCGACAGCTTATCGTGCCAGCAGCGCGTGCACCTGATCGCGGATGAAGGCTTCATCCGGCCCGCGGTGAACCGGATTGCCGGCGCGATGGCCCCAGTCCGACTCGATCGGCACCAGTTGTCCGCGCGCCAGCATCGGCAGTTCGCGGGCATTGTCATCAAGCCTGAAATAGAGGTCGGTATTGCACGGCATCAGCATCACGTCGGCAGTGATTGCGCGCAGTGCCCGCTCGAAATCGCCGCCATGCGCCGGGTCATCGGCAATCGTGAAGTGCTGCCAGGTATGCATATGGGCAAGCAGATCGAGGGCATCGCGGCGCAAAAAGTTGCCCTCCCAGTTGCCGACCAGCCAGTCCTCGACCGAGGTGTAGCCCATCTGCGTCCAGAGCCGGTCGCGATAAAAGGCCTGCGACAGTGCCCAGCCGGCATAGACACGGGCCATGGCACGCAGGCCGCGCTCGGGCCTGGCATCGAAGGCGCCGTTGCGCCAGGCCGGGTCGGCGGTGAGCGCGGCCTTGACGCCTTCGAGAAAGACATAGTTGTGCGGCGCGCAGCGTGCCGCACCACACACCACCGCGATGCGCTCGACCTCATCCGGGAAACTCGAGGCCCACTGATAGGCCTGCATCCCACCCATCGACCAGCCATAGACCATCTTGAGCCGCTTGATGCCGAAGACCTCATGCAGCAGGCGGCGCTGCACCCGGACATTGTCGAGGATGCTGAAGTGCGGATAGCGGCTGGCGTTGAAGGGTTCGGGCGTATTGCTGGGCGACGACGACAGGCCGTTGCCGAACATGTCGGGAATGATCACGAACCAGCGGTCGGAATCGAGGATGCCCCCCGGCGAGATCAGCCACTGGGTGTCGAGATGCTGCGCCGAATACGAGGTCGGATAGAGCACGACATTGTCACGGGCCGCCGACAGCGTGCCATAGGTGCGATACGACAGCTTTGCGCCGCGATAGGTCTGACCGCTCGAGAGCAGCAGGTCGCCGGCCTCGAAGATGGCTGCAGGATTCAGCACAGTGATGCCCCCATGTCGAGCAGCATCGTGTCACATCCGCTTGCGGCAATCAGCGACACACCGATCGGGCAGCCGCCAAGGCTTGCCATCGGCAGGCTGATTTGCGGCAGACCGGCATGGCCGGCTATGCACAGCAGACCCAGGCATCGATTGCGCCAGGCCTCGAGTTCGGGCACCGGCAAACCACGCAAGGGTGCGATGCCAGGTGTGGTCGGGATCACCAGCACCGTGCCGTCGGCAAGCAGATCGTTCAGGCGCGATGTGATCTCGCGGCGACGCTGACGAGCCGGCGCGACCTGTTCATCGGTCAGCGTCGACACCCACTTGAATCGCTCGCGGATGCCACCGCCGAAGTCGGGGCTGAGCGATCGGATCCATGCCTGATGCGTGGCCCAGATGTCGCTGCCCTGAATCAGCCGAAAATCCTGCATCCAGGGCTCGAGCCCCTCAGGGTTGAGGGTGACGTCGGCGACCGATCCGAAGCGTGCAGCGATCCGCTCGAGCGCCGGCGCCATCGCCGACACCGTCTCGGGCAGGGCTCGCGCGAACGCATCGGTGGCGATCAGCAGCCGGCGCGGCCGGGCAGCCGGCGCGCTGTCAGCCAGCAGGACACGACCCACCTTTTCGAAAAGCGCCGCATCTCGGGTAAACCATCCCACGGTGTCATAGCTCGGCGCAAAGGGCACCGCGCCATCGAGCGGCACAGCGTCATGCGTGGTTCGCATGCCGATGACACCGCAATAACTTGCCGGCACACGTACCGAGCCGCCGGTATCGCTGCCGACCGCAAAGGGCACCAGTCCTGCCGCCACCGCCGCAGCCGAGCCACTCGACGAGCCACCCGGCAGGCGATCGGGCGCGGCCGAATTGACCGGCGTGCCGTAGTGCGGATTCTCACCATTGAGGCTGTAGCACAGCTCGTCGCAATGGGTCTTGCCGACCAGTCGGGCACCGGCATCCAGCAGACGGGTGAGCACCACCGAATCGGCCTGTGGCACAGGGTGAGACGACCGCCAGAGCGGATGGCCAAAACCGGTTGGCACACCGGACACATCGAAGAGATCCTTGAGCCCGAACGCAAGACCGCTCAGAGGTCCGGCTGGCGCACCATCGAGCTCGACCGGCGAATCGGGCATGAAGGCGCCCACCCGGTCCTGATCATGAATACTCATCGGCCACTTCCCATCTTGAACGGCACAGACATCAGGCTGGTCCTTCGGCCTTGCGGACCTCGCGTTGAAACACCTCCAGCGCGCGGGCCTTGGTGCGCAGGAAAACCGGATCGGTCAGGCTCGCGATATCGCGAGGGCGGGGGGCATCGAATTTCAGAACCTCGGCGACCTGGGTCGGACGTCTGGTGAGCAGCACGATGGTGTCGGCCAGCCACACCGCCTCTTCAAGATCATGCGACACCAGCACCATCGTCGTGCCGGTCTCGATGAACACCTGCTGCAGACGGTCGCGGATGAAGAGGGTCATCTCATAATCGAGTGCCGAGAAGGGCTCATCCAGAAACAGCACCTCGGGCTGCGGCGCCAGCGCCCGCATGATCGAGACCAATTGCTGCTGGCCGCCAGACAATTCGTAAGGATAGCGATTCAGATCGAAGGTGACCTGAAACGATGCGACCAGCTGCTCAACCCGACGATCGACCTCCTGCGCCGACTGGCCGGCCAGCTTGAGCGGATAGCGGATGTTGTCGATCGCCCGGCGCCACGGAAACAGCGCGTCGCGATAGTTCTGAAACACATAGCCGATTCGGGTCTCGCGAAGGGTCTTTCCGTCAAAGAGCACTTCGCCCCGATCGAAGGGCATCAGTCCGGCCACCATGTTGATCAGGGTCGATTTCCCGCAGCCATTCGGGCCGAAAACACTCACGATCGAATGGCGGGCAATGTCGAGATCGAAGTCGCGATACAGCGGCGCGGCACCGAATTTCTTGGACAGGCCGCGAATGGTGATCTGCGTCGTGCCGGGACTCATGCGCGCCCGCTCCAGTGAACCACCCGCTTGTCGAGCAGCAGGAAGAGCACATTGAGCAGATAGCCCAGCACGCCGGCCGCAAGGATCGACGCGTACATGTCCTTCACATTGAGCACCTGCTGCGAATTGATGATCCGGTGGCCGAGTCCGTTCTCGGATCCGATGAACATCTCGGCCACAACGACGATCACCAGCGCCAGGCTGATGCCGCTGCGCAGACCGATGAAGGTCTGCGGCAGACTCTCCCAGAGCAGCACGTCGCGAAAGGTCTGCCATCGCGACGCGCCCATCACCTGAGCCGCCATGATCCGGGTGCGCTTGGCATTCATGACGCCATAGGCGCTGTTGAACATCACGACAAGCACCGCCGCAAACGCGGCGATCGCCACCTTGTTGAAATCGGTGATGCCGAAAAAGAGCATGAAAAGCGGGATCAGCGCACTCGATGGCGTCGAGCGGAAAAAATCGATCAGAAACTCGACGCTGCGATAGAGCGGCTCGGAACTGCCAAGCGCCACGCCCAGCGGCACACCAATGACGGTCGCGATCGCAAAGGCCTGCCCGGTGCGCAACAGCGTCGCGCCGAAATCGACGGCCATGCTGCCGCCCACGGTCACCGTCCAGAGATGCTGCAAGGTGACGCCGGGCCCCGGTAGCAGAATCGGGCTCACCGCCTTGGTGGCGACCAGCAGCGCCCAGACCCCAAGCAGCACCGCCGGCCCCACCAGAGGCAGCCAGCGCGGGCTGATCACCCCCGACCTCATGCCGCTCATGCTTTGTAGAACAAAGGTTGCGCCATCAGCCGCTTCTCGAAGACCTTCCTGTCGGCAAACAGATCGAACAGTTTTTGCATCGCCGCGTAGTCTTCGGCAGTCATCTCGTTGTACATCTTGTAGCCCGACAGCGGCACCTCCGAGATCAGATCACCCTCGATCGCGGTATAGCCTTTCAGATACTGATTGGCCTCGACACCCGACTTGCGCACATAGTCGACGCCACGGGCATAAGCCTCGAGAAACTTCGGAATGACTGCAGCGTTTTTCTGGATCGACTCGGCGCGCAAGGAGGCTGCACCACCGTGCCAGGGCGTGCTCGCATTGCCAAGCACATACTTTGAGATCACAGCGGTCTCGAGGATTCGCGAGATGTTCTGCTTGCGACCGATCACCGCGGTGGGCTCGAGCACATAGGCTGCATCGATCTGACCGGCGGCGAGCGAGGGCAGCAACTGACCGAGCGGCAGCTCGGTGACCTTGGGGTCAGGCACGCCGGCGCCTTCGAGCACCGCCTTGGCCAGCGTGATGTTGTTGATGCCAGGCCCGCACGCAAAGCGCTTGCCGGACAGCTCCTTGATCGATTTGATCGGGCTGTCCTTGGCCACGACGATGTGATCGAGCACATGGGTGGCATTGGCGTAATTGGTGCAGAAAAACTTCAGCAGCCCCGGTGCCTGCGCATCGCCGAGCGCCAGCGCGGTCGAGGCGGTACCGTTGGCCGAGCCGTCGATCCGTCCGGCGATCAGTGCCTCAACCACCTGGTTGGGGCCGGCAAACCTCACCGCCTCGACATCGAGACCGGCGTCCTTGAAAAAGCCGCGCTCGATCGCCGCGAAAAACGCGAGGCCGCCTGCGATCGGCCAATAGCCGATGGTGAGTTTCGGGCGGGCCTGCGCGATGGCAGGTGCACCGGCAATCGTGCCTGCCAGCGCAGCGGCACCAAGCAACAGACGACGGCGATGACCATTAGGTGCTTCGCCAGCGGTGCCGGCATCAGCATGAGTTAAAAGCGTCGCGCAAGCGGGAACCAGATCGGGCAGTGAAGAAGACATCGAAGGCATTCCTGTGGGTGACTGAAAAGCCTTCTGTTCGCAAGATGCGGGCCAGCCATTCAAGGCTTCATTCAGCGCAAACCGACCCAAGTCAGTGCGCCCAGGCCGGCGAAGTGCATGGTGCACTTCGCCTTCGCACCATTGCCGCTCAGCGCCCCGGAATCCAGCTTGTGCCAGCCAAGGGCACACCGGCCATCGCGGCCGCCTCGATGGTGAGCGCCACCAGATCCTCACGCTCAAGATGATGAACATTCTGCTTGCCGCAGGCGCGCGCAATCGTGCTCAATTCCATCGCCATGGTGTTCAGATAATTGCGCACGCGGCTCGCACCAACCGGTGGCTGCAGACGCTGCTCGAGCACAGCATCCTGGGTGGTCACGCCCACCGGGCAGCGACCGGTGTGGCAGTGATGGCAAAAGCCCGGCGCGGTGCCAAGCGCGGCATAGTCATCGATTGCCGAGACATGCTCGCCGCCCTTGCCGGTGACCGGGTCTGCGCCTTTCACCCATGAGTCGCTGTTGCAGCCCAAAGACATCAGCACGCCCTGCCCGATCGAGACTGCATCAGCGCCCATCGCCAGCGCCTTGGCCACATCGGCACCCGTGCGGATGCCACCAGAAACGATGAGCTGCACCGTGCCTTTCATGTTCATGTCCTCGAGCGCCTCGACCGCCTGACGCACCGCAGCCAGGGTCGGGATGCCGACGTTCTCGATGAACACCGTCTGGGTGGCGGCGGTGCCGCCTTGCATGCCATCAACCACGACCACATCGGCCCCGGCATGCACCGCGAGCTTGACGTCGTTGAAGACCCGCGTGGCGCCCACCTTCACATAGATCGGCGTCTTCCAGTCGGTGATCTCGCGCAGCTCGCGAATCTTGATGGCCAGATCGTCGGGGCCGGTCCAGTCGGGATGGCGGCAGGCCGAGCGCTGGTCCACTCCCTCGGGCAGCGTGCGCATCGCAGCCACCCGCGGGTTGACCTTCTGCCCCAGCAGCATGCCGCCGCCGCCGGGCTTTGCGCCCTGACCGATCACCACCTCGATCGCATCGGCGCGCCGCACATCGTCGGGGTTGAAGCCATAGCGTGAGGGCAGGCACTGATAGACCAGGGTCTTGGAGGCCCGCCGTTCTTCCTCGGTCATGCCGCCGTCGCCGGTGGTGGTCGAGGTGCCGACCTCGCTTGCTGCACGGCCGAGCGCCTGTTTCACATTGGCCGACAGCGAACCGAAACTCATGCCGGCAATCGTGATCGGAATCGCGAGCTCGACCGGCTTGCTCGCAAAGCGGGTGCCCAGCACCGTAGTGGTCAGGCAGCGCTCGCGATAGCCCTCCAGCGGATAGCGCGACAGCGACCCGGCCAGAAAAATCAGATCGTCGAAATGTGGCAGTTGCCGCTTGGCGCCCAGCCCCCGTATCTCGTAGAGCCCGGTGGCCGATGCGTTCTGGATGTAATCGAGAATGCGGCGGTCGTAGCCCCAGCTTTCCTCGCGCTGAATTTTCATCGCTCAGTGTTTCCTTCAGTGCTTAGTGCGGTACTTGGTGCGGTAGTTGGTGCAGTGCTTAGTTCAATGCTCAGTGCAGTGCTTCTTTCAGTAGGACTGGTTGGCATCGACGTTCCAGTGATAAAGCTCGCGCGCCGAAGCGATTCGCTTGAAACTGCGCGGCTCATAAGGCTTGCCGTCGCTGTCGTGCAGCCCGGCCTGCTCGAGCAGTGCCGCAAGCGCCGCGATATCGGACTCGGTCAGGGGCTCGAAGCGGGCATCGGCGCCCAATGACTTCACCTCGCCGCGCACGTAAATCACCGCCTCATAGAGCGAGTCGCCAAGCGCATCGCCTGCGTCGCCGCACACCACCAGCCGACCGGCCTGCGCCATGAACATCGAGAAGCTGCCCACCGATCCACCGACCACGATGTCTGCGCCCTTGAGCGAAATGCCGCAGCGCAGACCGGCATCGCCCTCGACCACCAGCAGCCCGCCATGAGCCGAGGCGGCCGCGGCGACCGAAGCAAAACCCTTCACGCGCACCGTGCCCGACATCATGTTCTCGGCCACCGACGGGCCGGCATTGCCATGCACGGTCACGCTGGCATGCTTGTTCATGCCGGCGGCGTAGTAGCCGGCATTGCCGGCGATATCGATCTGCACCGGCGCGTCCATGCCGACCGCAATCGAGTGCGCGCCATCCGGGTTGTCGATGCGCACCTGCGTGGTCTGACCCAGCCCGGTATGCAGGAACTGATTGACCTCGCGCAGGGGCGTTGTCGCCAGATCGAAACTGACGAGTCCACCTGCTGCCGATGTGATCATCGCGGCGCCGCTCATTGCTGGGCCCGCCAGGCGTAGATGCGCTCGGGCTGCGGCTCGAAGAGCGTCGCGCCCTTGACGCCTGGCAGATGCGCCAGCGACCGGTATTCGGACGCAATCGCCACCCAGTCGTCGGTCTCGGCCACCAGCGCCGGCTTGCAGGCAAAGCCATCGCGAACGATCGCCAGCGCATCCGACGTGCCCATCAGAAAGGTATAAAACCCGTCGAGTTCGTCGAAGCCCTTGTTGAGTGCCTGCTCGAGCGAATCGCCCTCGCGCATGCGCCACTCGAAATAACGGCAGGCCGCCTCGGTATCGCAATCACCATCGAAGGCGATGCCCAGCGGCTCGAGCTGACGGCGCAGGCTGTTGGGATTGGACAGCGAACCGTTATGCACCAGGCACCAGTCTTCGCCCGCGGTGTAGGGATGCGCGTTTTCGGGCGTGACCGCCGACTCGGTGGCCATGCGGGTATGCGCCACCAGATGCGTGCCGCGAAAGCCGGCCATGCCATAGCGATCGGCGATCTGCGCCGGTGTGCCGACATCCTTGTAGAGATCGATCGCCCGACCAACCGACAGCACATGAACCGTCGGATGAGTCAGCTTGAACCAGGCGCGCAGCGCCACCGGATCGGCCGAGGTGGTGAGCACTGCATGATTGGCCCGCACCTCGAAGCCGGCCACATCGGCCAGCTGACGCTGCAAACCCTGCCAGTCGAAGCCGGCGGGCGCATGCAGGCTGATCTTGCGAAGGCCTTCAGCCACCGGTTCGCCATAAACCGCAATGCCGGCCGAATCGGGCCCGCGCTCGGTCATGCCGATCAGCATCGGCGTCGCCCATTCACCGAGCCGGTCTCGCAGCTCGGGCTTTTTGATCAGTAGTCCCACAATGCCGCACATCGCGTCACGTCCTTCAAGGCGTCAGAAAAATTCAACATAGCGGTCACGCTCCCACTCGGAGACATGGCGCGAATACTCGACCCACTCCATGCGCTTCAAGCGGATGAACTCGGTGGCCAGACCTTCGCCCAGACCGTCGCGAATGACCGGATCGGCTTCGAGCGCATCGATTGCCTCGCCAAGGTTTTGCGGCAGCAGACCGACGCCATGCTCGGCGAGCTTGGCGGGCGACCACTCGTAGAGGTTTTCATTGATCGGCGCACCCGGATCGATCTTGTTGCGAATGCCGTCCATGCCGGCGGCGATGATCGCCGCGGTGGTGAGATAGGGATTGCACGAGCCGTCGGGCAGACGCAGTTCGAGGCGCCCATAAGGAATGCGGACCGTGGCAGTGCGGTTGTTGTCGCCATAGGCGATATAGGCCGGCGCCCAGGTGGCACCCGACAGGGCGCGCCCGACCACCAGCCGCTTGTAGGAATTGACCGTGGGCGCACCGACCGCGCACAGCGCGCGGGCGTGTTTCATCAGACCGCCGAGGAAGTGATAGCCGGTAGTCGACAGCCCAAGGCCGTTCTTGTCGGAGTCGTCGTGAAAGAGGTTCTTGCTGGTCGCGCTGCCGAGCGACAGATGAAAGTGCGTGCCAGTGCCGGTGCGATTGGAAAACGGCTTGGGCATGAAGCTCGCGATCATGCCCATCTGGCGCGCGATTTCGCTCGCGGCCATCTTGAAGTAAACGATGCGATCGGCGGTCGTCAGGCAATCGGAATAGGTGAAGTTGATCTCGAACTGACCGTTCGCGTCTTCATGGTCGATCTGATAGACGTCGAGCCCGGCACTCCTGGACGCCTCGACCAGTCGCTCGAGATAGGCCGACGACCGGGCCAGTCCCTTGTAGTCGTAGCAGGGCTTCTCGAGCGTGTCGGTGCTGTCGGCCGGCACCAGCGAGCCGTCGGCCGCACGCGTCAGCAGCATGAACTCGGGCTCCATCCCCGAAAACAGGGTCAGACCCTCTTTTTCGAGCACGTCAAGCTGGCGCTTGAGCGCCACCCGTGAGCAGTAGGGATAGGGCACGCCCTTCACATGACCGTTGCAGATCACCCTTGCATAGCCTGGCATCCAGGGCATGGTCGCCAGCGTGGACGGATCGCCCACCGCCATGTAGTCGGCGCCTTCCGGGCCGAGCCCCAGACCCCAGATCGCAAAACCGGCAAAGCCCGCACCTTCCTCGAGCACCATGCGAATGTGCTCGGTGGGCACCGCCTTGGCCTTGGCCGAACCATGGATGTCGATGAACTGCGCCAGGACGTACTTGATGCCGTTGCGCTCGAGCCAGGCACGGGCATCGGCAACGGAGGAGACGGGAGGCATGCGGAACTCCAGAGGACACGACAAGTTTCACCACACGATAGTTTTTTTCTTCTCAATCGTCAAGGCAGAGGTATCATCTGGGGCTTGACTCATTAACCGCCTCATGAAAAAAGCCTCCGTCGAGAGCCTCGACCGTCACCTTGGCCAGCGGATCCGCGACATCCGTCTGCGCAACAAGCTGACGATCGCCGACGTCGCCCAGATAGCAGAACTCTCGCCCGGCATGATCTCCAAGATCGAGAACGGCCAGGCCACCGCCAGCCTCGACTCGCTGGTGAATATCGCCAATGCGCTTGGGGTCGCGATCGGCTCGCTCTTCAAGAACTTCGGTGCGCCGGCCGGCGAAGCGAGGCTGGTCAAGTCGGGCGAAGGCATGGAGGTGGTCAGGCGCGGCACGTCGCGCGGGCACACCTACCACCTGCTGTCTTTCGATCAGGGCCCACGCAAGCGCTTTGACCCTTTCCTGATCTCAATGGACGATGCCTCGGAGGTCTTTCCCACCTTCGAGCACGACGGCACCGAGTTCATTCACATGCTCGCCGGCCGACTCGAATACCGGCACGGCGACGCCACCTACCTGCTCGAGCCGGGCGACTCGCTCACCTTCAACGGGCAGGTGCCCCACGGACCCGAGCGGATCATCGAAGTGCCGATCCGATTTCTGACGGTCATCGTCTACGACTCACCGGTTCGCGAATAAGGACATCGCCATGACCTCTCCCGCTTACGACATCATCGTTATCGGCGCCGGCGCCATCGGCTGCTCGGCGGCCTGGCATGCCCGCAGCCTCGGCGCGAAAAAGGTGCTGCTGATCGACCGCGGCGGCATCGCCGAAGGCACCTCCAGCCAGTCGAGCAGCATCCTGCGCACGCACTATTCGGTGCGCGAGAACGTCGAACTGGCCCGTCGTTCGTGGTCGGTCTTCACGAAATTCGGCGAGTACCTCGACGATCCGCAGGCCGAGTGCGGCCTGAACCGCTGCGGTTATCTGGTGGTGGCCGCCGACGATGAGCGCGGCGAGGCGGTGCGGGCATCGCTCGCCCAGCAGCGGACCATGGGCATCGAGGCCAATGAGATCGATGCGAAGCAGGCCCGCGAGATCCTGCCGCTGCTCAACACCGATGGTCTGGCGATCTTTGGCCATGAGCCCGAGGCCGGTTATGCCGATGCCTACCTCACCGCCACCGCCTTCGCGCGCGCAGCGCGCCGGCTTGGCGTCGAGGTGCGTCAGGGCGAGGCGGTGGAGTCGCTTATCACCGAAGGCTCACGCGTGACGGGCATCAGGACGAAAGCGGGCACTTACACCGCAGCTATGGTGATCTGCGTGGCCAATGTCTGGACCAACCGGCTGATCGAGTCGAGCATCGGTGTGTCGATCCCGCTGGTGGCCGAACGCCACGAGGTGGTCGCCTTCGAAGCCCCCCAGCCCTATCTGCCGAGCTACCCGGTGCTCAAGGACATGGCGAGCGAATCGATGGTCTATGCCCGCTGCTATGGTCGCAGCCAGTTGCTCGCCAGCCCCGGCCTGGTCGGCCATGCCACCGACCCGGACGAAAGGCAGGCCGATGTGCCGCTGGACATCATCGCGACCCTGGGCGAGCAGGTGGCTGCGCGTCTGAGTTCCTTCGATCAGGCCGGCGTGGCCTCGACCTGGACCGGGCTTTACGACGTCACGCCCGACTGGAATCCGGTGCTCGGCCCGCTGCCCGGCTGGCAGGGCCTGCAGGTAGGTTTCGGCTTTTCGGGCCACGGCTTCAAGCTGTCGCCGGCCATCGGGCGGCTGCTCGCGCAGTCGGCCCTTGGCTTGCCCACCGAGGTGCCGCTTGCGCCCTATCGCTACGAGCGCTTCGACGAGGGCGCACTGCTGATCGGGCGCTATGGCAAGGGCGCGGTGTCCTGAGCCAAGAGGCGAGGACACCACGAATACCCGCCTCAGGCCGCCGGAGCCTTCAGAAAGGCTCAGCCGATTGCGCTCGCCGACTTCAGCTGCGTGCGCAGCAGATGCTTCTGGATCTTGCCGGTCGAGGTCTTGGGCAGGGTCATGAAGCGGATCTCGCGCGGGCACTTGAAGCGGGCCAGATGCTGGCGGCAGTGCTCGATCAGGGCAGCGGCAAGTGCTTGGGTCGCCTGATCGTCGGCCGGCGCAAAGTCGGGGCGCAGTTCGACCAGCGCGAGCGGTGTCTCGCCCCACTTCTCGTCGGGTCGGGCGATGACTGCCACCGCCATGACCGCCGGATGCCGGTAGAGCGCATCCTCGACCTCGATCGATGAGATGTTTTCGCCGCCCGAGATGATGATGTCCTTGGCGCGATCCTTGAGCTTCACATAGCCGTCGGCATGCAGCACGCCGAGGTCTCCGGTATGGAACCAGCCGCCTGCAAAGGCTTCGCGGGTGGCGGCCTGGTTTTTCAGATAGCCCTTCATCACGATGTTTCCGCGAAAAACCACCTCGCCCATGGTGGTGGCATCGCGTGGCACCTCAAGGCCGGTCTGCGGATCAATGACGGTGCAGGCCTGCTGAACCTGATAGCGCATGCCCTGGCGGGCGTTGAGGTCGGCCTGCTCGCCGATCGGCAACGCTGTCCATTCATCGTGTTTGGCACAGGCCGCCGCCGGCCCGTAGACCTCGGTCAGTCCGTACACATGGGTCACATCAAAACCCATCTTCGCCATGCCTTCGATCATTGCGGCCGGCGGCGAGGCGCCGGCCACCATCGCCTTGACCTGCCAGTCGATGCCCGCGCGCAGGGCAGCCGGTGCGGCGATCAGCGTGGCATGCACGATCGGCGCGCCACAGTAATGCGACACGCGGTGCTCGCGCATCAGCCCGAAGATCAGCGCCGGATCGACACGACGCAGACAGACATTGGTACCGGCCATCGCCGCAAGCGTCCACGGGAAACACCAGCCATTGCAGTGAAACATCGGCAGGGTCCAGAGATAGACCGGGTGGCGCGGCAGGTTCCAGGCCAGCACATTACCGACCGCATTCAGATAGGCGCCGCGATGATGGACCACCACACCCTTCGGGTTGCCGGTGGTGCCCGAGGTGTAGTTCAGGCCGATCGCATCCCATTCATCTTCCGGCGGCTGCCAGACATGGGCCGGGTCGCCGCGCGCAATCAGGTCCTCGTAGGCAATGTCACCGAAGCACTCGCCCGGGCCGCTGTATTCCGGATCATCGACATCGATCAGCACAGGCAGGGACTTGCCCGCCGCCTGCATCAGCCCGATGGCGGCCCGCACCACCTCGGCGAACTCGCGATCGACGATCAGCACTTTGCTGTCGGAGTGCTCAAGCACGAAGGCCACCGTGGCGGCATCGAGCCGGGTATTGATGCAGTGAAGCACCGCGCCCGACATCGGCACGCCGTAATGCGCTTCGATCATCGGCGGGGTATTGGGCAGCATGACCGCCACGGTGTCGCCCTCGCCAATCTCCATGGCCGCCAGGCTTGAGGCGAGCCGCACCGAGCGCTCACGCAGCTGAGCCCAGGTCCGGCGCAGCGGCCCGTGCACCACCGCGCAGCGATCGGGATAGACATCGGCCGCCCAGCCGATGAGCGACAAGGGCGTCAGCGGGACATGATTGGCGGCGTTGCGATCGAGTCCCTGACGATAGGGATTGGGATGAGTGGGCATGGGCGTCTCCTTCTGATCAGCGGATTATCCGCCGACCCCGCGATCGAGACCATGCTGCGGCTCAAACGATGAGCTGCTGCTGCTTCGGGTCGAAGAGACAGACGCGGTCGCGGCCAGAGCGCTTGGCCTGATACAGCGCTGTATCAGCCCAGAACAGCAAGTGGTGAAGGCCGGTACTCTCTGACGCCGCATCAGAAACACCCACCGACACGGTTGCCTCGAGCCCCGGAAACTCGGACCGGAACTGCTCTCGGCAATTTTGAGCAAACTGCAGACGCAGCCGGTTGGCGATCGTCTCGGCCTCGGCCGGTGTGCATCCCGGCAGCAGCACCGCAAACTCCTCGCCGCCGTAACGGGCGAGCAGCTCGTGCGAACGCAATCCTCCTCGCAGGCAGGTCGCAATCGCCTGGATGACACGGTCTCCAACAGCATGACCGAAGCGGTCGTTGATCGACTTGAAGTGATCGATGTCGAAGAGCAGGGCCACGATCGGGACACCGTCGCGAGTGGATCTCGAAAGCAGCAGATCGCCGAGATCGGAGAAGGCCCGCCGGTTGAGGCAGTCGGTCAGCGGATCGCGGGTGGCCAGGCGTTCGAGCTCAAGGTTCTTGGCCTCGATCATGGCCCTCGATGCCTGCAACTCGGACAGGGTCCGGCGCAGGCTTTCATTGGCTTGGCTGACCGCGGTGACGTCGGCAAACGACACCAGGCAGCCACGCACTTTCTCCTGGGCATCATGGATCGGCGAACACGCGACCTGCAATTCGCGCACGCCATCGGCCATATCGAGCTGCATCGCCTCGCCGCTCAGCACGCTTGACTGCGCCATGGCGCGCACCCAGGGCATCGGCTGACCTGGCGGTGTGGAGGGCTCGGTCTGCGTCGACCGAAGTCCGATCGAGGCGAGCTGGGTACCCTCGACAAGCTCGGTCCCGTCAACGAAGGTCTTAAAGACTTTGTTGGTCAGCACGATCCTGCCGGACAGGTCGACGATGGCGATACCTTCCACCAGGGTATCGAAGGCCGCCCTCACCCGCTCCGGGATGACCGAGGCCGGATCGAGGTGCTGCAGCACGCGACGCATGAAGATCCGGAAACCGAGCAGACCCGCGATGAACACGAAGACCGCAAGCGGCAGGACCGGCTGCTCGAGCAGGGTCGCCAGAGTTGATTTCGTCTGCTCCCGGTAGGCAAGCTCGAAGTCCCCCCAATGGGTCTTGCCGGCAAAAAGCGGAATGCGCAGCTGATCGGGCGTCAACTTCGCGGTCGAGGCCGCTGGCGGCCACCAGCGGACCGGGTCGCCAGCCTGAACAATCACCTGCCCGTCTTCGCGACGAAAGGCCATCGAGCCCAGCTGCGGATCGCGCGCAACCAGACCCTGCATAACGCTCGAGAGGGTGTCGATATCACCCTTGCGGATCAATGCCGCACCCTGCACCGCAACCGACTCGCCGAACAGTCGTCGCGCCTTGGCGCGCTCGTCTTCGCCGTTCACGAACAGACCAAACAATGCGTTGGCCAGCAGTACCAGCACGCAGGTCATCAGGGCCAGACCGATGCTGATCTGGGTGGTCGGGTTGGCGCGCTGCAGAAACTTCATGCGGACTCCACGATGGCAGCGGGCTGACGCGAGATGTTGTCGGGCACTGGCGTATGCGCAGGGCTCGGGGCGTTGGGGTCATCGAACAAGGTGGGAACGTCGAGCGGGTCTTGCCGATCGGGCAGGCCATCGTCGTCTTCGTCATCCCGGCGTTCGCGAGCCAGGATCGGCAAGGGGTCGAAGGTCCGGGCGAGCGGCCCATAGGTCAGCACGATCCACAGCAATGTGCCGCCATTGACCAGCCACCAGAGCACGCCCGCCGACACAGCGGCTGCCGTACTTTGAACCGACAGGCTCGAGAGCGTGAGTTCGTCAACGACCGTCTGGGTCGGCTCAAGACTCTCGCTCCTTAGCCTGATCTCGGTCGCCTGCGGACTTGCGTCGATCGAATTGCGCGTGTCATCGGCGAGACCGATCACCGACACGCTGTCGGGCGTCACCACGAACACGCCGGCAACGAGCGCCTGCGACTCGAAGGCACGCACCACCGTCGGCACCGTCATCGACGATTCGAGTCGGCGCGCCGCCGAGATATCGGTCGGCGCACTACGGGCCATCTCAACCGGCGCAATCAGCCTGATAGCGATGTCTGACCGGTCGGCGCCGGGCGCCGTGATCAGGCTCGGCACGATCGGTGCCAGGGCGTCTTCACGTGAAGACGCTGAAGTCGACGCGGAGACGCCAGGCTTTGCCGATTCGCGGCCGGATGCAGCGTCTGTTGCCGAAGCCGTGCCAGCTGCGGGCAGGGAGGACGAGCCAACCGGAGGCGTGAGGACCGGCGTCGTGCCGACAGGTGACGATGTGACTGTTGTCGTGCCAACCGAGGTCGATGTAGCCGGCGTGGTGGCGCCTGGTGTTGATGTAACCGGTATCGACATGACCGGCGGCGTGCTGACCGGGATCGGACTCCCAGGGGTCCGTGCAAAGGTGGGCGGCAGGCTCACCTCGATCGGCACGCTGCGAGGCAGATCAACGCCCGAGGCCGGATCGGTCAGATCCCGAACAATCAGGTCAAGACGGGTCTCACCGAAAAAGTCATCGGCCGGCAGAAAGCTCAGGGTGGCAAGTGCCGCATTGACTGCCCTCATCGGACCCTCGATGATCAGCTTCGAGTCGGCGCCAACGCCCAGAGGCGGCGCAAGCGTCAGACCGTCAACCGTCGCGATCGAGAGGGAACCCCCGTTAACCGTGAGGGTGACCCTCAGCGTCGACTCGATGTCATCAGTATCGGTAATGAAGATCGGGTTGTTGCCCTCCACTCTGAATTCCAGGGGCATACCGGCCAGAGTCGCCTGGGAACCGGGCGCATTGACTTCGGGCAGATGATTGATCGGGGTGATGGTGATGGCGGTGCTGGCACCCGACTGCAGGCCGGTCGCATCGGTCGCCAGCACTTGCAGCGTGTCGCTGCCATGGAAGTCGCGCACGGACCGATAACTCAGGCTGGCCAGCGCGGCCTGCAACTGGCTTGAATTGCCACCAAGCGTGATCGTCGATGAGCCCTGTTCGCCTGCAACGATGGTCGCGCCACCTGCGAGGTCGAGCGCAAGGCTGCCATGCTCCACACGCAGACTGACCGTCGACAGATTGCCGTCAACATCAGAGACGCTGAGCCCTGCAATCGGGATGCCGGTGTTTTCGAGCAGTGTTGCGGCGGGAGGCGCGGTGACCACCGGTGCATCGGGAAGATTGGTCACCGTGATGGCCAGGGCTTGGGTCGTGAGCAGGCTGCCGTCGTCCGCGCCGACAATGACCTGGTATCGATTGTCGCCGTTGGCATCGGCCGGCAGGTGCCAGCGTGGCGAGCTGACGAAGGACAGCAGGCCGGTATTGGTGTCGATCAGAAAGCGTGCGGCGTCGGCGCCGCCCACGATCGAGTAGCCAAGCCGCTGCGCCGGCAGGTCGATGTCAGTGGCCGTGACTTGCGTGACGCTCGTGCTGTTCTCGGTCACGCTGAGCGAGGCGCTGGCGCCGCCACCGTTGCTGGTGATCACCGGCGCACTGTTGACCGGCGTGAGGTTGAAGGTGATCGTCTTTGCAGTCGGATCGAGATCGACGCCACCGTTGGCAATGCCACCGTTGTCCTGCACGCGGAAAGTGAAGCTTGCAGACCCAGTGCCATTGGTAACAGGCGTGAAGACCAGCCTGCCGGCGTTGATGTCGGCGATGCTGATGCTCTGACCCACGGTCACCGCAGTACCCGCGAGCGTCAGGCTGCCTACGGTCGGCAGGCTCGACATTGTCACTGCCATCAGGGCATTGGAAGGGCTATCGTTTGTATCGCTGAAGCCGAAGTCGGTCGCAGCAAAGACCCAGGCCGCGTCCTCGGTCGTCGTGAACGTGGCATTGGCACCCGACGGGGCATCGTTCACCGGTGTGACATTGAAAGTGATCGTCTTCGCCGTCGGATCAAGGTCGACGCCGCCGTTGGCCGTGCCACCGTTGTCCTGCACCTGGAAGGTGAGGCTCGCATAAGCCGTGCTGTTGCCGTTAGCCACTGGCGTGAAGACCAGCTGGCCGGCGTTGATGTCGCCGATGCTGATGCTCTGGCCCGCAGTCACCGCAATACCTGCGAGCGTCAGGCTGCCGGCGGTCGGCAGGCTCGACATCGTCACGGCCATCAACGCATTGGCGGGGCTGTCATTCGTATCGCTGAATCCGAAGTCGGTCGCAGCAAAAACCCACGGCGTGTCCTCGGTCGTCGTAAAGGTGGCGCTGGCACCCGACGGCGCGTCGTTATCGGCGATCACATTGAAAGTGATCGTCTTCGCCGTCGGATCGAGGTCGACTCCGCCATTTGCAGTGCCACCGTTGTCCTGCACCCGGAAGGTGATGCTCGCGTAACCGGTTCCGCTACCGTTGGTAACCGGCGTGAAGACCAGCCTGCCGGCGTTGATGTCGGCAACGCTGATGCTCTGACCCACGGTCACCGCAGTACCTGCGAGCGTGAGGCTGCCTACGGTCGGCAGGCTCGACATCGTCACTGCCATCAAGGCATTTGAAGGGCTATCGTTTGTATCGCTGAAGCCGAAGTCGGTCGCAGCAAAGACCCACGGCGTGCCTTCGCCCGTGGTCAGCGTTTTGTCAGCTCCACTTGGCGCATCGTTAACGGCGATCACATTGAAGTTGATCGTCTTTGCAGTCGGATCAAGATCGACTCCGCCGTTGGAAGTGCCACCGTTGTCCTGCACGCGGAAAGTGAAGCTCGCCGACCCAGTGCCATTGGTAACCGGCGTGAAGACCAGCCTGCCCGCACTGATGTCGGCAACGCTGATGCTCTGACCCACGGTCACCGCAGTACCCGCGAGCGTGAGGTTACCGGCAGTCGGCAGGCTCGACATCGTCACTGCCATCAAGGCATTGGAAGGGCTGTCGTTTGTATCGCTGAAGCCGAAGTCGGTCGCAGCAAAGACCCAGGGTGTGCCTTCTGCCATGGTGAGCGTGGCGCTGGCACCCGACGGCGCGTCGTTAGCGGCGATCACATTGAAAGTGATCATCTTCGCCGTCGGATCGAGGTCGACTCCGCCGTTGGCCGTGCCGCCGTTGTCTTGCACACGGAAGGTGAAGCTCGCGTAGCCGGTTCCGCTGGCGTTGGCCACTGGCGTGAAGACCAGCCTGCCGGCGTTGATGTCGGCGATGCTGATGCTCTGGCCGACCGTCACCGCAGTGCCTGCGAGCGTCAGGTTCCCTGCCGTCGCCAGACTGGAGATCGTGACCGCAGAGAAGGCATTAGCCGGCGTGTCATTCGCATCGCCGAATCCGAAATCGGTCGCAGCAAAGACCCAGACCGTGCCTTCGTTCGTGGTGAGCGTGGCGCTAGCACCCGACGGGGCATCGTTGACCGCAATTACGTTGAAGGTGATCGTCTTCGCCGTCGGATCAAGGTCGACACCGCCATTGGCAGTGCCACCGTTGTCCTGCACCCGGAAGGTGAAGCTCGCATAGCCGGTGCCGGAGGCATTCAGACCCGGCGTGAAGACAAGCTTGCCGGCGTTGATGTCGGCCACGCTGATGCTCTGGCCAACCGTCACCGCAATGCCATCGACCGTGAGACTACCGGCGTTGGGCAGCGTCGAGATCGACACCGCCAGCAAGGCATTGGCCGGCGAGTCGCTTGCATCGGTAAAGCCAAAGTCGGCGGCAGCCAAGACCCGGGGCGTGTCTTCGGTCGTCGTGAGCGTGGCGCTGGTACCCGACGGTGCATCGTTGACCGACGTGATGTTGACCGTGCTCGTGCCCTGCGTGGTGAGTGCGCCGCCGCTGCCTTGGGCCGAGGTATTGCCGTCGCTGAAGGTCCAGACGATCTGTACGCTTGCGGGCGGCGTGCCGCTCGCGTTGGCATAAGCCAGCGAGGAGAGCAGCTCGTCGACCCGCGCCTGCGTGGCGTTGCTGTTAAAGGTGATCGACAGCGTGCCGGCGGCATTGCTCACCGTACCGATCGTCAGACCCGAGAGCACAGCATCGCCGCCGGTAAAGCTCAGGTTGCCAAGGGTGGAGAAGACGTCCTCGGCATTGGCGCCGCCATCGCGTGCCAGTGTGATCGACGCGCCGCTGTAATCGCCCGCGCCATTGTTCAAAGCCGCGAGGTCGGCATCGTAGATCGCGACACCGGCATCGAGTGCCACCGCAGCGGCGCCCTCGGTGTAACTGACCGATCCACCCAGCGTGTTGGCGGCAATGCTGCCGAAAGCGGTGTCGAGCGAGCCGTCGGCGTTGACGCGGATCAGGCTGAAGTCACTGGTGCTGCCGTTGATGGAGGACCCCGCGACCAGGATCCTGCCGTCGGGCTGCAGGGTCAGGCTGTACCCGAGGTCGTCGTGAGTGCCAACCGGCACGATGAGCTTGCCGTCGTTATCAAAGGTGGTGTCCAGCGTGCCATCAGCGTTCAGGCGAATCAGGCTGAAGTCATAGTCGCTGCCGTTAAATGAGTTCCCGGCGACAAGGATCTTGCCGTCGGTCTGTACGCTGACGCTCTGGCCGGTGTCTTCGTCGCTCCCGACTGGCATGATGAGCTTGCCGCTTCCATTGAAGCCGGTGTCAAGCGTGCCGTCCGCATTCAGGCGGATCAGGCTGAACTCGAAGTCGATGCCGATGCTGGAGTAGCCCGCCAACAGAATCTTGCCGTCGGTCTGTACGGTGACGCTCTTGCCGATGTCGTCGCCGCTGCCGACTGGCATGATGAGCTTGCCGTCTCCATTGAAGCTGGTATCAAGCGACCCATCGGCATTCAGGCGGATCAGGCTGAAGTCAGCATCGCTGCCGTTGCTGGAGTAGCCCGCGAGGAGAATCCTGCCGTCAGGCTGGGCAGTCACGCTCGAGCCCACTTCATTGGCAACGCCGACCGGCACGATGAGCTTGCCGTCACCATCGAAGGAGGTGTCAAGCGATCCATCGGTGTTCAGGCGGATCAGGCTGAAACTGTTGTTGCTGCCGTTGAAGGAGGTCCCGGCAACAATAATCTTGCCGTCGGGCTGAATGGTGACGCTACGGCCGCTGTCATCGCCGCTGCCAACTGAGATGACGAGCTTGCCGTTTCCATTGAAGCTGGTATCGAGCGACCCATCCGCATTCAAGCGGATCAGGCTGAAGTCGTCGTTGATGCCGTTGCTGGAGCTGCCCGCCACAATAATCTTGCCGTCGGGCTGCACGGTCACGCTGTTGCCGAAGTTCCTGCCATTGCTGCCGACCGGCACGATGAGCTTGCCGTCGCCATCAAAGGAGGTGTCGAGCGAACCATCGGCATTCAGGCGGGCCAGGCTGAAGTCGTAGTCACTGCCGTTGAAAGACTGACCTGCGACAAGGATCTTTCCGTCGGGTTGGACGGTGAGGCTGTTGCCGAAGTCGCTGCTACTGCCAACCGGCACTATCAGCTTGCCGGTACCAGGCAAGCGCGCGAAAGTCGGCGCATCGTTGACCGCAGTCACCGTCAGGCTCGCAGTGTCGCTGGCCGCACTGAAGGCGCTCGTGCCTGTGCCGGGGTTGGTGATGACGGTGTAGTCGCCGGTCGAGCCACTGCTCATGTCCCAGGCGCGGAAGGTGATCGCTGTGCTGAGCGTGCCGTTCAGATCACCGAAGGGCAGCATGCGGATGCTCGCTGTTGGGCCGAGCAGCAGCGCGAGTTCGTTCGTCGTGCTGTTGATCTTTGCGGCGTCGATGGTCAGCCAGTTGGTGCCGCCATCGGTGCTGTATTGCCAGGTGCCAAGGCTGGTGTCGAGCGCGGTGATCGCAATGGCCTCGGTCGCCGTGCCATCGGCATCGGTGATGCTACCGTCGACCACGAGCGACGCCACGGTGATACCCGCCGGGTTGGTCGCGCCTTCGAGAATCGTGGGCAGTGCAGGGCTTGCTGCGGTGTTGAGCACTGGCGAGTCATTGACCGGCG
Source organism: Burkholderiales bacterium (assembly GCA_026399875.1). Classification (GTDB taxonomy): domain Bacteria; phylum Pseudomonadota; class Gammaproteobacteria; order Burkholderiales; family Burkholderiaceae_E; genus UBA4615. Next base: position 106,506 of record JAPLQF010000011.1, read on the forward strand.
TAATGCTGACCGTGCTCGTACCCTGTACAACCAGTGCCCCGCCGCTGCCTTGTGCCGATGTGTTGCCGTCGCTGAAGGTCCAGACGATCTGCACACTTGCGGGCGGCGTGCCGCTCGCGTTGGCATAAGCCAGCGAGGAGAGCAGTTCGTTCACGCGCGCCTGCGTGGCGTTGCTGTTGAAGGTGATCGACAGCGTGCCGGCGGTATTGCTCACCGTGCCTACCGTCTCACCCGAGAGCACCGCGTTGCCGCCGGTGAAGCTCAGGTTGCTAATGGCGGAGAAAACATCTTCGGCATTAGCGCCGCCATTGCGCGCCAGCGTGATCGACGCGCCGCCGTAATCGCCCGCGCCGTTATTGAGCGCGGCGAGGTCCGCGTCATAAATCGCAACGCCGGCATCAAGTGCCACCGCAGCGGCGTTCTCGGTAAAGCTCACCGACCCGCCCAAGGTATTGGTGGCCGTGCCGTTGAAGGTGGTGTCGAGCGAGCCGTCGGCGTTGACGCGGATCAGGCTGAAGTCCTGATTGATTCCGTTGCTGGAGTAGCCCGCTAGGAGAATCTTGCCATCGGGCTGAAGGCTCAGGCTGCGCCCGCTGTCTTCGCCACTGCCAACAGGCACGATGAGCTTGCCATCGCCATCGAAAGAGGTGTCCAGCAACCCATCGGCATTCAGGCGAACAACACTGAAATCAGTGTCACTCCCATTGAAGGAAAACCCCGCCACCAGAATCTTGCCGTCAGGCTGAAGTGTCAGGCTGCGCGTCTCGTCTTGACCGCTGCCGAGCGGGATGAGCAGCCTGCCCCCGCTGCCAAAAGAGCCGTCGAGCCATCCGTCGGCAGTCAGGCGGATCAGACTGAAGTCATTATCGGTGCCGTTAAAGGAGTAGCCGGCAACAAGGATCTTGCCGTCGGGTTGCAAGGTCAGGCTATAGGCGGCGTCTTCGCCGCTGCCGACCGGCACGATGAGTTTGCCGCCGGTGCCGAAGGCGCTATCAAGCACCCCATCCGCGTTAAGGCGGATCACACTGAAGTCGGAGTTGGTGCCGGAGGACGTCCCGGCAACGAGAATCTTGCCGTCAGGTTGTACGGTCAGGCTTGAGGCAACGTCATTGGAACTGCCGATCGGCAAGACAAGCTTGCCGTCGCCATCGAATGAGGTGTCGAGCGACCCGTCGGCATTCACGCGGATCAGGCTGAAGTCGAGGTCGGTGCCGTTGTAAGAGGCCCCGGCGATCAGGATTTTGCCATCAGGCTGCACAACGACGCTGTAGCTGACATCGTTGCTACTACCGACCGGCACGACTAGCTTGCCCCCGCTGCCAAAGGCGCTGTCCGTCGACCCATCCGAATTCAGACGAATCAGGCTGAAGTCGTAGGTGCCGCTATTCAGGGAGTACCCGGCCACAAGAATCTTGCCGTCGGCTTGCACCGTGACGCTCTGACCGTAGTCCAGGCTGCTGCCAACCGGCAGGATCAGCTTGCCGTCGCCATCGAAGCTGGTGTCGAGCGACCCGTCGGCACTCAGACGGATCAGGCTGTAGTCAGAATCGCTGCCGTTGCTCAAGTAGCCCGCCATCAGGATCTTGCCGTCGGGCTGCACGACCACGCTGCGGCCGAAATCGTCGCTGCTGCCGACCGGCACGATGAGCTTGCCGCTGCCGGCCACAGGCGCAAAGGTCGGTGCGTCGTTGACCGCAGTCACCGTCAGGCTCGCGGTGTCGCTGGCCGCACTGAACGCGCTGGTGCCGGTGCCAGGATTGGTGATGACGGTGTAGTCGCCGGTCGAGCCACTGCTCATGTCCCAGGCGCGGAAGGTGATCGCGGTGCTCAGCGTGCCGTTCAGATCACCGAAGGGCAGCATGCGGATGCTCGCTGTTGGGCCGAGCAGCAGCGCGAGTTCGTTGGTGCTGCTGTTGATCTTTGCGCCGTCGATGGTCAGCCAGTTGATGCCGCCATCGATGCTGTATTGCCAGGTGCCAAGGCTGGTGTCGAGTGCGGTGATCGCGATGGCTTCAACCGCTGAGCCGTCGGCATCGGTGATGCTGCCATCGACTACGAGCGAGGCCACGGTGATGCCGGCGGGGTTGGTCGCGTTCTCGAGGATCGTCGGCAGTGCGGGGCTTGCCGCAGCGTTGAGCACCGGCGAGTCATTGGCCGCAGTGATGTTGACGGTGGTCGTGCCCTGCGTGGTGAGTGCCCCACCGCTGCCCTGAACCGAAGTGT
>JAPLQF010000043.1 GCA_026399875.1 Burkholderiales bacterium
CCAGCGACTCGGCCTGCTCGCGGGTGTTGATCATCGGGGCGATGACGCCCCAGGCACCGCCATCAAGCGCTTTGCCGATGATACCGGGCTCGTTCCAGGGAACGCGCACCAGGCGGGCAACCGGGTGCCGTTCAATCGCCTGAAAGCAGTGCACCATCGACATGTAATCCTGCACGCCGTGTTGCATGTCGACCGTAATGCTGTCAAAGCCGCACTGCGCCATGACTTCGGCTGAAAAGCCAGATGGAATCGCGAGCCATCCGTTGACCGCTGCCTTGCCAGCCTTCCAGCGGGCCTTGAGAGTGTTGGTGCTCATCGTCATTGATCCTTGCCTATGGGTGACAGGCCAATGGTATCGGGTCCGAGAATCATCGACCCTGGCCCTGCCGGGTGAAGGCGTCGCCGGGCAGGCGCGCCCGACTCACGCTCGCGCCGGCGTGCTGGCTGTTGGCAGCCAGCGCAGCAGGGCGCGTTCGAGATCTGCCAACAGGACGGGCTTGCTGATGAAGTCGTCCATGCCGGCTGCCTCGCACTCGCGCTGATCTTCTGCAAAGGCATTCGCGGTGACCGCGATGATCGGGCAGCGAGGATGCCCGTGAAGGCGCTCCCAGGCACGAATCTGTCGCGTCGCTTCCAGTCCATCGAGCAGCGGCATGCGTACGTCCATCAGGATGCAATCGAAGCGCTCTCCGGAAGTGCAGACCTTGACAGCCTGCTCCCCGTTTTCTGTCAGCAGCACAGTGGTCTCGAATTTGGACAGGTGCGCGCTCATGACAAGCCGGTTCACCGGATTATCTTCAGCAACCAGGACGTGGCCCTGCAGGATCGCCGGTTCGACAGGGGCCTGCGACACTGCATTGGCATGACCCGGCAAGGCAGCGGGCTGGGGCAGCAGATCAAGGTCACGCGCAGCCTTGATGCGAAACCAGAATCGGGATCCCTGTCCCACGCTGGACCGAACGCCGACGCTTCCGCCCATCGACTGGGCCAGGCTTTTCACGATGGACAGACCAAGGCCGGCGCCGCCAAAGTGGCGAGTGCTCGAATTGTCGACCTGCGAAAAGGTCTCAAACAGCATCGCCTGATCTGCGAGGGCAATGCCAGCGCCCGAGTCAGTCACCGCAAATTCCAGTTCATCACCCTCCTCGCCTCGCGCAAGTTGCGAGATGCTGACCTCGATGGTGCCGGCACTCGTGAACTTGATCGCATTGCTGATGAGGTTGGACAGCATCTGGCGCAATCGAATGGCATCGATCCGGTAATACCGCGAGGGCTCCAGGTCCGGGATCACTGTCAGGGACAACTGCTTGGCACTCGCGCTGTTGATAAACAGGGCCAGGGTGTCGTTAACCAGCTGCAAGGGCGCGGTACGGGTGCGGTGCAACACCAGCTTGCCGGCCTCGATCCGTGACAGGTCAAGAATGTCATTGAGAAGCGCAAGCAGCGTTTCTCCTGACTCCATCAGGACCCGCACATAGTCCTGACGCTGGCCTGATTCGAGCGTTGGGTCCATCAGCGTCTGCGCCATGCCCAGGACGCTGTTCATCGGCGTGCGGATCTCATGGCTCATGGTCGCCAGAAAGGCCGACTTGGCCCGGTTGGCAGCCTCGGCTCTGATCTTTTCGTACTCGAGGTCACTTTGCATCTGACGCAGCGCCGTCGAATCGGATTGCACCGAGATGAAACGCTGGATCGCTCCCGATTCGTCACGAATCGGCGTGATGTAAAGGGTGACCCAGTAGAGCTCGCCGGAGCGCTTTGTATTGAGAAGTTCGGAGCGCACCGAGCGGCCGGCCCGGATATCCTGACCCAGCCGAGCGACCTCGGCCTGGTCGGTCGATGGCCCCTGCAGGATATGGCCCGGCACCTTGCCGAGGATCTCGGCAAGCGAATAGCCAGTGTGCCTGGTAAACGCCGCGTTCACCCACTCCACACGGCCCATGGCGTTGGTGATCAGCACCAGGTTATCGGTGTGGTTGGCGACGAGAGACATCCGTTCGAGCTCATCCTGGGCCAGCTTCTGTTGCGTGACATCGCGCAAGGCCCCGACGAACCCCTGCCCCGGCACCAGCACGGCCGACATTTCCATCCAGCGCAACAGGTTCGACGCGCCGGAAAACCGCAGCAGCGCGCGTGGCGCATGATTGGACGGTTGGGCACCCGCCAGCGTCGCCTCCAGCAGGACTCGGTCCTCGGGCCAGGCAAACTCGCCAAGTGGCCGACCCAGCGAGCCCGCCTCACTCAAACCCAAAGACTGCGTCCAGGCTGAGTTGAGGAAGACAATCCGCCCCGTCAGGTCCAGTTCGAAAACCACCTCTGACAGAAGGTTGACGCGCCGGCGCATTCGCGCCTCGCTCTCATACAGCGCTTCGATCAGGCGAGTGGTCGCCTGAACCTGCAGGTCGGTGTTCAGCGAACCGCCGGGGTCCTCAACATCGTCCATACCGAGTCCTGGGCAGAGCGGACTCAGACCGCCACTGTCATTTGGGCGCCAGCCAGAACTTCCTTACCGCTCATGACTTCGCCGTAGAGCGGAAACACGGTGCTGCAGAAAAATTCCTGTTCGGTGGCAGTGCGTGAAGACGTGCAATCGGAGAGTACTGTCACGCTGTAGCCGCGTTCGTAGGCAGCGCGTCCGGTGGAGTCGATGCAAAGCGAGGTCACCATGCCGGCCAGCAGCACACGCTTGATGCCCCGGTCGCGCAAGACCTGATCAAGTTGCGTGCCCGAGAACCCGTTGAAGCCCACCTTGCCGCTGACGTACTGGATCCGGTCACCGAACGCTGCCAGTTCCGGAATCGTGTCCGCACCTTTCGTACCCAGTGCAAACGCACCGGAAGTCTTGATGGCGTGCAGGATGCCGACCGGACTGGCCAGTGCACGGTAATCGGGTTTGAGCACGATCGGCGTGGAGATGATGGTTGCCTCTGTCGGCACCAGCGCACGGATGAGGTCAAGCGTGTTCGCAAGGACGACATCGACCCGGCCCGGCTCTTCAATCACACCCCGAAGGATGCCGTCCTTGGCAAAGTAGTCATTCTGGTAACCCACCAGTATCAGTGCAGTCGTTTTCAGGTTCATGGTCGAAGACTCCTTGATCGAACGAGACGGTCCTGGGTCGCCGCGTGGCGATTTTCATCAGATTCCCAGCTGAATTGTAACTTTATTGCGCCAATCCAGATACCTTTCAGCCCCAATTCAGTGTGCGTTTGTTCTCCAAACCCCGGCAGCGAAGCGCCTGGTCAGCTGAAATGCCCGGCAGGTGCGCAGCCGGCAATGCCTTGAGATCGGCCTATCGGTTGGCGGAGGTGTCGCGTGCTGACCCGAGATTTGACATCGAACTGTGTCCCGCAGCCGAGACTGGGATCGAAGCCTATATTGACTTCCTGCTCGAGCGTCGCGAGACAAGCGAGGATCTTGAGCACGCACAGTCCGCGATCGCGGCGATCGCCGCGATCAGAGCGACCGCGCAGCAACCGGCGCAACCGGAATCGATCATCCCGATTGGCATCACAGGGTAGGTCCCACTTTACGAAATCGCCCGCGCGGCGAAAGTCGTGATGCTGGCGATGCGCGAAAGCGCTGCCCGCCTGGCTGACCGGATGAGTGCGGGTGCACGGCGGCTTCGGCACCCTGCGCGGCCTCTTTTGAAGTGGCTGTAACATCGACAAGTGCTATTGAGGATTGCGGTATGAATGAAGACCAGCGCTGCTGCGGCAGCCTGACAGGCCCCGACAAGGCAGTAGCGTGGACACGGCGCCGGCTTGTTTGCCTTGCCATGCTCTGTCTGCTCGCACCCGTGACGGCTGGTGCGAAGGCACTGGCCGCGTCGGATGTCAGCGCAGTTCGGAAGGTCGTTGAAGCCCAGCTCGCAGCGTTCGCTGCAGACGACGCCGAGCGCGCGTTTTCATACGCCTCGAGAGGCATTCGGGCCCAGTTCGGCGACGCGACCACCTTCATGACCATGGTGCGAATCGGCTACCCGATGGTGGTACGGCCGGCAGCCGTTTCTTTCTTTCTCCCGCAAGCAGAGCCAGGGGCCACGCCAGTCACTGCCCGGCAAGACGTGCAGTTTCGTGACCGTGAAGGTCGCCTCTGGATGGCCACCTACACACTGGAACGGCAAGCCGGTGCCGGCTGGCGCATCAGTGGCTGCAGGGTGGTAGCCGACAACGGGAAGTCCATGACCTGAGGCCCGGGGTCTGCTCACGCTCATGAATATGGCAAGCCCGACAGCACTGGTCTGGTTCAAGCGCGACCTGCGCGTGCGCGACCACGCCCCGTTGACCGAAGCGATGCACTTTGACAGGGCGATAGGCCTGGTGGTGATCGAGCCGCAGTGGCTGGAAAGCCCCGAATGCGACCCGCGCCATGTTGGCTTCCTGCTTGCCTGCGTTGCCGAACTGCAGCGCGATCTGGCGGCGCGTGGCCTGCCGCTGCTGGTGAGCACCGGTGCGATGCCGCAGGTGCTGCAATCGCTGCGGCGTGAGTTTCCCTTCACCCACCTTTTCAGCCACGAAGAGACTGGTCCGGGCTGGAGCTACACGCGCGACCTGGCCGTGGCCGAGTGGTGCCGCAGCCAAGGGGTGTCCTGGACCGAACTGCCGCAGACCGGCGTGGTGCGGCGCCTGCGCTCGCGCACCGGGTGGGCCGGCCGATGGGCACAGCGCATGAATGCCCCGGGAAGTGCGGCGGCTCACAGCTTCAGGGGAGAAACCGGCCTGGGGTTCTGCGCCGTTCCCACGCTGCGCGACTTGGGTTTGCCCGCTCTGGGCGCAGCGTTGCCATCAGGCGGCGAGCGCGCCGCGTGGGCTGCACTCGACAGCTTTCTCGACGGCCGCGGGCGCGACTACCGCCGCACGATGTCCAGCCCACTCACCGCTACCGATGGCTGCAGCCGGCTGAGCGCTCATCTGGCCTTCGGCACGATCTCGATGCGCTGCGTGCACCAGGCCACCGAAGCGCGGATTGCTGCCACGGCCGATCGCCGCCTGGCCTACGGTTTGCGCGGCTTTGCCAGCCGCCTGCGCTGGCACTGCCATTTCATGCAAAAGCTCGAAGACGAACCGGCCATCGAGTGGCGCAATGTGGCGCGCACAGCCGACGGTCTGCGCCCAGGCGACGGCCTTCACGTAGACGACATCGACCAGGAACGCCTGCAGGCCTGGTGTGAAGGCCGCACCGGCTACCCGATGGTCGATGCCTGCATGCGCCAGCTGCGCGCCACAGGCTGGCTGAACTTCCGCATGCGGGCGATGTTGGTCAGCTTCGCGGCCTACCACCTGTGGCTGCACTGGCGCGAGCCGGGGGTGTTTCTGGCACGTCAGTTTCTCGATTTCGAGCCCGGCATTCACTGGAGCCAGATGCAGATGCAGTCGGGCACCACCGGCATCAACACGCTGCGCATCTACTCACCATCGAAGCAGGCGCTCGACCACGATCCGCAGGGTCTGTACATCCGCCAGTGGGTACCGGAGATCGGCACCGCGGCCTACCCTCGCCCGATCGTCGATGAACGCACGGCAGTGGCCGCAGCCAAGGACAAGCTCTACGGCCTGCGCCGGACCCTCGAGGCACAGACCGAGGCCAGCGCCATCCAGAGCAAACATGGCTCACGAAAAAGTGGCTTGCCACCGACGGCGACCACCAGGCGCCGTACCCGCACGACGCCGGATGGCCAGGGCCAACTGTTCTAGCCGGCCGATCGTCCAGCGTCCAACCATGACGAGCTCATCATGAGCCTGTCGCCACCGCGAAATCGCGTGAACCTGCTTAGGGAGGTCGACCGTCACGGACCGACCCTCACGAGCCAGCCCGGATGCCTGAAGCTGCCGGCTTACTTGGGCAGCAGGACGCTGTCGATGACATGAATCACGCCATTGTCAGCAACAATGTCGGTCGCGGTCACCTTGGCGTTGTCCACCATCACACCACCGGTGGTGGACACGGTCAGTTCCGAGCCCTGCACGGTCTTGACCTTGCCAGCCTTCACGTCCTTGGCCATCACCTTGCCTGCCACCACATGGTAGGTCAGCACGGCGGTCAGCTTGGACTTGTCGGCGAGCAGCGCGTCGAGTTGCGCTTTGGGAATCTTCGCGAAAGCTTCATCGGTCGGCGCAAAGACGGTGAACGGACCGGGTCCTTTCAGGGTACTGATCAGGCCGGCGGCGGTGAGTGCGGTCGCCAGGGTCTTGAAGTTGCCCGCGCTGACAGCGGTATCGACGATGTCTTTCGCTTGGGCCGAAAAAGCGGCAAAAGACAGGAGGGAGATGGCGAGGATCTTTTTCATGGTGAGTTTCCTTGAGTGGAGAGTGGTACGGGGTAACGAACAGAGGTGGACAAAATCAGGCCTCGCGGCCTGGGCGATGGGTCAGGACTATGTGTAAAAGCAATGAATCAGGGTGCGACGGCCGGCAGGAGTACCTTGTCAATCACGTGAATGACGCCATTGCTGGCGATCACGTCGGTGGCAAGCAGCGTGGCAACGCGGGCACGGCCGTCTGTGATCGCAAGGTTGATGCCCACGGTAAACGCGGTGCCCTGCACAGTCGTCACGCTGGCCGGCTTGGGCAGCGCCACGACGTTGGCAGCGCGCACGTTGCCTGCGACCACGTGGTAGGTCAGGACGCCCGCCAGGCCGGGGCTGGCAAGCAGTTGCGCTTTGGTCACCCCAAGTTCGCCCAGTGCCGCAGTGAACGCATCATTGGTCGGTGCAAATACGGTGAACGGGCCGGTGCCGCTCAGTGTGGTGGCCAGGTTCGCCGCACCCACGGCTTCGACCAGCACCGAGAAGGTCGGGTTGAGCTTCGCCATCTGCACAAGGTTCAGCACGCCCGGAGGCACCAGCACCTTGTCGATGACATGGATCACACCATTGCTGGCGGCCACGTCTGCGGTCTGCACCGTGACCTGGTTGAGCACCTCGTCAGTGATCTTGACACCAGCGGAGGTGTCCAGGGCCAGCGTCGATGCAGCACCTTCAAAGGTATAGAGCGTCGACTGGGTAGACTTCGCTCCGGCAGCCACCAGATCGGCCGCGACCTTCTTCGTCGGCAGCACGTGGTATTGCAGGATCTTCGCCAGCGTCGGGCCGTCGAGCGCCGCGACCATCGCAGTGGCACTTGGGAAGCCGAGCGTCGTGGCCAGTGCGGCGAAGGCTGCGTCGGTCGGCGCAAACACCGTCAGGCTGGAGCTGCTGGCGCTGAGCGCCGGCACCAGGCCGGCCTTGTCGGCCGCCGCCACCAGTGAGGTGAAGCCACGCGCAGTGGCTTCGGCAGCCAGGGTGCCGGGGGGCGGGGGCGCGTGCTCGTCACTGCCGCCGCAGGCGGCGACCAGTGAGACGGCACAAACAGCCGCCAGAATCTTGAATTGTCGAATCATCTTGGATCTCCTTGTTTGCGATTGAGGGACGCAGCGAAAGGGTCTGGGCTGGTCGCTGCGGTTCGCGTGCTTAAACCGCGAAGTACAAAATTTGAACTAATCAGTTCAATTTTTCAACCACAAAGTCACCAAAAGACCATTTGGTACGTTTGAGACTGTCTGGTGCAGAACTTTCCATGCCGGTTTAGAATCGCGAATGGCTCGAGTTTCATTCAAGGCACAAGTGCTGAAGGCGCGCGAAGACGCGATCGTCTCTTCGGTCAACCGCCTGCTCGCGGAAAAGGGCTTTGACGCGATGACGGTCGACGATGTCGCGGGAGACGTCGGTATCGCCAAAGCGAGCCTCTACAAGCACTTTGTGTCGAAGGAAGAGCTCGCGGCGGCTGCAATGATTCGCGTGCTCGACTACACGCTCGCTTTCATTGCCACGCTCGAAGCCCAGCCCGAGGTCGCCGCGCTCGACCAGTTGAAGGCGGTCGCGCGCTGGACCATGAAGGTGCAGCTGGCCGGCGAAATGCCTTCCCTGCCGGCACAGAACTCGGCCTTGCGCGTTGTCCTGACAGCCAACAAGCCCTACATCGATCGGCTGGTTCAGGTGAGCGGGAAGCTCGGCGCATGGATCATGGCAGCCCAGGCTTCCGGTCAGCTAGACCGTAAGCTGCCTCCAGAGGTCGTGCTTTACACGCTCTTCGCACGCGCCTGTGATCCGGTGCTCGGGCTGCTCAAATCGACCTCCGGCTACAGCGACGAGCAGATCACCGAGATGTTGCTCTCGACCTGTTTCGATGGCCTGGCCGGCGCCGGGCCGCGACTCCAACCGGTCTGATCGCCGCGCGCAAGTGGCCTCAGGACATGAACGCTGGCTCTTACCGGCCGCGTAAATGCTGCTGCCGCTCAAAACCCGAGATAACACTGATCGATGGCGCAGCCACACGCCACTCGGCACCACACGGCTCAGATCAGATGGACTGGCAGGCCTTCGACAAGATGTCGTGCTCGGGATGGCCAGCGACATCGTTCAGGCTTGGCATCGCGACCACAGCGACAGAGTAATGCTTGCTGTCACCCGAAAAGCGTCGGTTGTCCCAGGTATTGCGAGCAATCGACTCGCGCCTGCCGCTCGCGCAATCGAGCGAGACAAGGCTGACCACCGATCGGCCTTCGTCCTTGATGACCCAAGCCGTTCTGTACAGCAGCGTTCGTGAGCCGACTTTCTCGAAAGAGGATGTGTCCAGCGCGGCCTGAACCTCGCTGCCGTCGCTGTAAAGCACCCACTTGCCCTCGTTGGGGCCAAGCCGGCTCGCAAATGCGTCGTAGGCCAGCCAGCCAACCAGCGTGAGCATGATCACAACCGCCAGCGGCGCTATGCGGCGCAGCAGTGAACCAGGGTTTGCAACGCGGGCACCATGGCGCCGCCGATGCCGCATCGGCAGGCTTGCAGGCAATTGCGCACTTGCCACGTACGGACGGAAAATGACGTCCGCTGCATTCTTTGCAACATGTCCTTCGATCTGCGCAGGCGGCTGTTCACAATCCTGAGCGCCGACCTTAGCGCCGACCTGAGCGCAGGCAAACTCGAACTCCTTCAGCCTCGCCTCGTCTTCAGCGATGCCGAGCAGTTCATCAAGCGACTTCGGAAATCCGTCCTCGCAGACCTCAGCCAGATTGGCACGCAAAAACTGCAAGAGCGGCTCGTCATATTCATGTTGGGTGAGATAGCGGCCCAGCAGGCGTTTCGAGGCGTGGCGATCGGGCACACCTGCCAAAACCAGCAGGTCGGCGAGCACCATCGCCTTTGCCGCCTGCGCCGTGGGTCGATCGCGCACCGCATGACGCACCGCGGCTTTGAACTCGGCCAATCTCAGCAGAATGCTCGGCTGAATCGGCTCACAGTTAGCATCAAAATAGCCCGCATCCCGGGCATCGGTCATCGCCTGCAGCTTAGCTTTTGCGCTGGCAAGCCGTATGTCAGGCGATGCACAAACGTCGTGCGCAAGGACCATGTACGCGCGCAGGCTCCGAAATGACTGAAGGACGGGGCCGAAGACCGACAATCTCACTGCCTTTCTCGTTTCTTGCGCGGCCCGGTCAGTGCATAACCTGCCTTGTAGCCCGCGACAGCGCCGATCAGGGGCAATGCCGCACCCGCTATCTGCCGCAGCCCACCGCCCGACATTCCTGACATGCCACCGACCGGTGCATTTGCGAATGTATGACCAGAGTCAGGCGTGATCTGGTAAAGAATGCCCGACTCCGGATCGACGATCCGCTGCATCTCAAGGTCAGGGTAGACAACATCGAGTTTCAGCCAACTCGCAGAATCCTCGCATCGGGCATACACCCGAACTCGATTGGCACACTGCAGGTTCGCAATCACCCAAGCCTGCTCGGTGAGAAAGTAGGTCTCACCGCAGGTCGATCGAGTGCAGGCCACACTTCTCATTTGCCGGTCGTCAAAACCGATCTTCAAGACAGTCTGGCCTTGCGGCGGGTGCAGGCAACGATGCACCTGGTTGCCAACAAGCACTTCAAGCCCATTGCTGCGGGTATTGCGAATCGCCAACGTCAGAATGTTTCCGCTCAGACGGGCGGACAGCAGCAACTCGCCTCGCGTGCCCCAGCACTCGTCTGTTTCATAGCTCCAGGAGGCCGTAGCCATTGTTGTCGCAGGAGTCATCGTAATGGCCTCCCATTGATTCCCGGTATCCGGAAAATCCTTGCTGGGACCAAGGCTGCCGTGTCGATTGGTCGGAACAGCCAAGTTTCGCAAGTTGCGAGCATGTCTGTCAGCCGTACAGGCATCGAAAACTGCCACCGATCAGCCCGAAGGGGCTGGCAAGGCGCCAAGGTGTTCTGAAGAACAAGGCGACGGGCGCCCTTGGCACGATGCTGCTCGGGGCTACGGGCAACGAGGCTGTCTGGCGACTTAACGAATCCGCCGATCAGGCAGGGCAAACCACGTGCTGCACAGGAAGTTCCGGGAGGAGCGCTCGAAAACGACAATTTCGAGCTCGGCAGCGGTGTGCATGCGCCGTACCTGCGTCGCTGCGGACAGGCCTGCGGCGTCGCCGCCGACGATCACCACTCGTCTTGCCATCGCGGCGCTGCTCAAACCTTCGCGAGCGCCTGTTCCAGTTTTTGCCTGACCTCGGCGGCTATCAGCGCCACGTCCTTGTGGTCGACCAGGGTCAGGATGACGCTCGGGTCCATCACCTCGATGTGCACGCCGCTTGCCGCGTCTTGCCGCACGACCACGTTGCAGGGCAACAAGGCGCCTATTTGAGGCTCTGCCGCGATCGCGCGGCTTGCAAAACCCGGGTTGCAGGCGCCGAGGATTCGATACGGCGGCATCTCCTGCCCCAGCTTTTTCTTCATCGTGGCCTGGACGTCGATCTCGGTGGGCACGCCGAAGCCGACCTTGGCCAGTTCCTCGGTGATTCGCTGCACCGCCTCATCGAAGGGTAGCGACACCCGCTTGCCGAACACATAGTGGCTCATCGAAATCTCCTGTAGCACCGAAAATGCATCGAACCCAGATCGCGCTGAACAGTCCCCGTGCTGCTCGACCGCTCCACCATCGTAATCGCCTTGTTGCCCAAGCGGCCGCTCAGCATTGAGTAGAATTGATCATGAACATCAACGATGACTTCTCGGCCCGTATCGTTTCGCATGCGCCCAATGCAACCTGGACGCCCTCGCCACTGCCAGGGGTCGACCGACGCATGCTGGATCGAGTAGGCGACGAGGTCGCCCGCGCCACCAGCATCGTGCGCTACGCACCCGGATCGCATTTTGACCGTCACGTGCACGACGCAGGCGAGGAAATTCTGGTGCTCGAAGGCGTGTTCTCGGATGAGAGCGGCGACTTCGGAGCGGGCACCTATCTGCGCAATCCGCCGGGAAGTGCCCATGCACCCTTCTCACGTGAGGGATGCCTCCTGTTCGTCAAGCTGCGGCAGTTCACCCCGGGCGACCTGGAGAGCGTGCGTATTTCCACCCGAGCCACGCCATGGCGGCAAGGACTCGTGCCCGGCCTGTCGGTAATGCCCTTGCATTCACACGATGGCATCGACACAGCGCTGGTTCGCTGGGCACCGAACACCCGTTTCAACGCCCATTCACATCCGGGTGGCGAAGAGATTCTCGTCCTGGATGGCATCTTCAGTGACGAGGGTGGCGACTATGAGACAGGCGCGTGGCTTCGCAACCCGCGATGGAGCCGACACACGCCTTTCACCGGGCCGCAAGGCGCACTGATCTACGTGAAAGTGGGTCATCTCGGCGCGGAGTTTCTTGTGTCGTGATGCAAAGACGCGCCGCCTGCGATCACACGATCCAGGCCAGGAACACCGTCAGTGCCAGCGCTGCCAGAGCAGCGATCAACATGAACTGGCAGGCGCCCGGACAGGTCAAGAGGCCGCGCGGGATCTCCTTCTCGCCAAGCCCGCGATCGACCATTCGGAATTGCAGGGCCGAGATCACGGATCTCGCCGGCACCCAGCGTGCACGTCAACCTGTTGACCATGCTGGCCTTCCAGCGCATCCAGGTGCCGATCACCCAGTCGGGGTTGAGCTTTAGCACTGCGCGCGCAGGCCGAAGGCGAAGTGCTTACCGCACTCGATATTCGCAAGGGTGCAATCGGGTCAGCCTTCGGCACACTGGTGTTCCCGCTGGCTTTCAGCGGATGTTCTTCACTGGTATGCGTCCGGAAGAAGCGATTGCGATCCGGTGGTCTGATCGGATCATCGACGCCAGCGTGTAAGCATGCAACTGGTGCGAGCCTTCAAAGGCAGAGAGCGAGACGGCAGCAAGACACTCACCGAGCTTGAAGGCGATGAAGACTCGGATGCCGACGTTTTTCAAAACCCAGTCAGCGGGCGGCCGTGGCACGACGAACGAAGCCAGGGCGACCACTACTGAAAACTGAGGCTCAAGCGTCTGGGCATTCGTTGGCAAAGGGCCTGCAAAACCCGCCATACCTGTGCGACGGTGGCGCTTATGGCAGGTATGCAGCCAGCCTGTATCGCAAGCCAATCAGGCAAATCGGTGAAGATGCTCCTCGACCGTTATGCGAGGTGGATACCAGGCGGCGAACAAGGCAACGCCCGTGCACTCCTGGTGGCCGCGATGGCAGGCGAACCCGAAGGATTCTGTCCCAGATTCGTCCCAGCCGGCACTTGCAAGGCAGCGCCAGAAAACAAAAAGCCCCAGTAAATCGGTTGATCTACTGGGGCTTGCGATTGGTAGGCGCGATTGGACTCGAACCAACGACCCCCACCATGTCAAGGTGGTGCTCTAACCAGCTGAGCTACGCGCCTGCGAGTCGTCGAGTATATCAGGATCATGACGGCTTTGCCGGACCACGGCACGAGGTATGCGCTGAAGATCACGCCATCGATGGACTCAACAAAAATTCACTGAGCACACCACAACAACACAACACGATGCACGCTGTCACGAGGCCGTCACCACCGAACGATCTAATACGCTTCCGTGGATGCCAGCGACCTGAAACTCGACCCCTCACCGATTCGTTATCGGGCCGTCTTCATCTCTGATCTGCACCTTGGTACACCCGGCTGCAAATCGGCTTATCTCCTCGACTTCCTTCGCTCGCACGAATCCGATTCGCTTTATCTCATCGGTGATGTGCTTGATGCCTGGCAGCTGCGTAATCGCTGGTACTGGCCGCAGCAACACAACGACGTGGTTCAGAAGGTCCTGCGCAAGGCCAGGAAAGGCACCCGGGTCGTCTACGTCCCTGGCAATCACGATGAGTCGGTTCGCCAGTTCAGGGGCCTGTCTTTCGGTGATATCGAAATTGCCGAAGAAGCGGTGCATGTGACCGCCGATGGACGCAGGCTCTGGCTGGTGCATGGCGACCTCTTCGACGGCGTGGTTCAAAACGCGCGCTGGCTGGCCAAACTCGGTGACACCGCCTATACCTTCACCCTCTGGCTGAACCACCACTTCAATCGGGTGCGCCACCGGATGGGCCTCGGTTATTGGTCGCTGTCGCAATACCTCAAACACAAGGTCAAGAACGCTGTCAGTTTCATCAGCGACTTCGAACACACGGTGGCCGCCGAAGCTCGCAGACGGGGCTTTGACGGTGTGGTCTGCGGCCATATTCATAAGGCCGAGATCCGCGAGATCGAGGGCATTCTCTACTGCAATGACGGCGACTGGGTCGAGAGCCTGACCGCGCTCGTCGAGACCTACGACGGGCAGTTGCAGATCATTCACTGGGCACCGAACGCCTTCGGCGTGGCGCCGGCCATTGAAGAGTCAGAGCAGCCGGCCGTGATCGCCGCCTGATCTGGCCTCCTGACCCAGTCGCCGGCCTGCGCCAAACAAAGCAACAGCGCAGACCACCGCACAGGCAACACCGCCATCACATGACCGAATCAGCGACGGCGCAAACCGCTGGCCAGAATCGACACCGGCAGCAAGCCGACCAGCACGATCACCAGTGACGGCAAGGCCGCTTCGACCAGTCGCTCGTCGGCCGCAAACTGGTAGGCAACCACCGCCAGCGTATCGAAGTTGAATGGCCTCAGTACCAGGGTCGACGGTAGCTCCTTGAGACAATCCACGAACACCAGCAGCGATGCGCTGGCAACACTCGGCTTCAGAAGCGGCCAGTGAACCCGGCGCAGCACCTCGAAGGGCCCGGCGCCGAGCGTCCTGGCGCTGGCATCCATCGCCGGACTGATTCGCTTGAGCGAGGCATCGAGGCCCTGCTGGGCCACCGCGAAAAACCTGACGCAATAGGCATAGACCACTGCAAACGCGGTGCCGCCGATCAGAAACCGTGTTGTGCCGGCGCTCAATGTCTGATCGATCGCACCGACCACCGCAAGCAGTCCCACGCCAAGCACCACGCCAGGCAAGGCATACCCGGCGCCCGAGATGCCCGACAACAGACGAATCCAGCGACTCGGATGCAGGCGAACCGCATAGGCCATCGCGAGCGCCATCGGAACGATGATCAATACCGCCGCCAAAGACAGGAGCGCCGAATTGAAGGCCCATTGCGCGAGGCGCGAATCGATCTGACCCGCGCTGACCCACCATTGACGGGCGAGCAGCAACGCCGGCAAGGCAAACCCGAAGAGACACGGCAGCGCACAGGCCGCACTGGCCGACCAGCCCGCAAGCCCTGACAGTGGCCGGACACGCGCGGGACGACTCGAGCGCGCGTGAAAGAGCATCCGACCACGCTGCCTTCGTTCAGCCCAGACCAGCAGCAGGACGACCGCCACCAGCAGCAATGACAATCGCGCCGCACCGGTGCGATCGCCGAAGCCCTGCCACGCCCGATAGATGCCTGCCGAGAAGGTATCGACCGCGAAGAACGAGACCGTGCCGAAGTCGGCCAGCGTCTCCATCGTCACCAGCGCGAGCCCGGCCGCCACTGCGGGCCGTGCCACCGGCCAGCTGACACGCCACCAGACTTCTGGTGCAGACAGGCCCAGCGACCGCGCGGCATCGGACAGCGACTCGCTTCGCTCGGCAAAGGCATTTCTCGCCAGCATGTAAACATAGGGATAGAGCGCAAGCGCCAGGAAGAGCGCCGCAGCCGGAAGCGATCGGACCTGCGGAAACCAGTAGTCGCCGACCTGCCAGCCCATGACCGCACGCAGCCAGGTCTGCAGGCTGCCACTGGTATCGAGAAAGTCGGTATAGGCATAGGCCATCACGAATGCCGGCATGGCCAGCGGCAGAATCAGCCCCACCTCGAGAAAGCGACGCCCGGGAAACTCGAAGGCTGCAACCAGCCATCCGGCACCCACGCCGAGCAGCAGAACGAGCGCGCCGACCAGTACAACCAGCACGACTGAGGTGACGGCGTAGCGCGGCAGCACGGTACTGACCAGATGCAGCAGCGAATCGAGCGGCGCCGGCTGCAGGGCGACACCGCTCAATGCGAGCAGCGGCGCAATGATGGCCAGCGCCAGAGCAACCGCGAACCAGACCAGCGGAGACATTCGCATCGGAGACTTCACGCCCAACGCGGCAGGCATCCCTGCGCACTGCGCGCTACAATTGCATATCGAGATGAGAATTATAGGCATTCACATCTGATGCATGACGACGTCATTCGCATAACGGCAGCAAACATCGGAAAGGCGGCGGCCATGCCGATCCGCTCCGCGACCCAGTACGACGGCAATCCACCGGCGCTGCGGGTTGCCGATCTGTCGGTGAGCTTCGACACCGACGCAGGTCGACTGCAGGTGCTCAGGCAACTCGAGTTCTCGCTCGCAAGCGGCGAAATCGGCTGCCTGCTGGGTGGCTCTGGCTGTGGCAAGACCACTGCATTGCGGGCAATCGCCGGCTTCATTCGTCCCGATTTCGGCTCGATCGAGGTCGATGGCCATTGCGTGTCATCCCCCGCCCGGGTGCTGGCACCCGAGAAGCGCAGTGTCGGAGTGGTCTTTCAGGACTACGCACTGTTTCCGCATCTTGATGTCGCGGGCAATATCGCATTTGGTTTGCGCAGCATGGGTGCCGGCCCAAAGCGCGAGCGGGTCGCACAGATGCTTGATCTGGTCGGACTCAAGGGGACGGCAGAGCGTTTCCCCCATGAACTCTCGGGCGGACAGCAGCAGCGGATCGCGCTCGCACGAGCGCTGGCACCCTCACCCTCGATCCTGCTGCTCGATGAGCCCTTTTCCAATCTCGACCCCGATCTTCGCGAGACGCTGGCGCTCGAACTGCGTGACATCCTCAAACGGCATGGCACCACCGCACTGCTGGTGACCCACGACCAGTACGAGGCCTTCGCACTGGCCGATTCGATCGGCGTCATGGAAGACGGCCGAATCGCGCAATGGGACGAGGCTTATCGCCTTTATCACCATCCTGCTTCGCGCAGCGTCGCCGACTTCGTCGGCATGGGCGTGTTCTTGCCGGGCCGCCTGATCGAGGGCAAAGAAGGCCCGAGCGTGAGCGTCGAATTGGGCAGCCTGCCGATCGACCAGGCAGAAGACCGGCTCCAGGCGCGCCGAAACGCCAGCGGATCAGGCGAACTGACGGTGCTGCTTCGCCCGGACGACGTGGTACATGATGACGCGAGTCCGATCATGGCCAGCGTGGTTCGCAAGGCCTTTCGGGGCGCACAGTTTCTCTACACGCTCGAATTGCCGAGCGGTCAGCGCCTGCTGGCGCTGGTGCCAAGCCATCACGACCATCGGGTTGGCGAGGCCATCGGCATCCGGTTTGCTGCCGATCACATCGTGACCTTCGCCGCCGGCTGAGCTCAGGCGATCAGCACGGCCTTGTGGTTGGCGAAGCGCTCACGCAACTCATCCATTCGCAAGGAAAGCGCTCGCCGGTCGGGGCGTCGCACCAGCAGCAACACCGTACGGCGTGAATTGATCCAGGCCACCTTGAACTGCTGAGTCCGGCCTTCGCGGCCGAGCACTTCGATCCAGTCGCCACGGCGCAATCGCGCCATCGCGTCCTCGGCGCTGATCGACAACCGGGTCGGCAGCCCGGGAAAATCGTTCAGATCCAGAGAATTGAGCACTGTGAGCAGGCGCTCATCGGCAGACTTGCTGGTGTCATGCGTGTCATGACGCGGATTCAAAGGCGCGGTGTCGGGACCGGAGTCGACCTGATCGTTGATCCGTTGATCGAGCACCGGCGGCAACGCGCCACCCATGTCGTCAGCCTCGAGCACGGTCGCATCGCCATCCGGACTTTCAGCCGCTTTTTCGACCGCCTTGACACCGCGCGCCTCGGGCGCAGGTCGGCTGCCTGACCACGGGTCGACGCCCTCGGCGCGCGGCATCGCCAAGGTCGTCGGGTCGGCTTCACGCTCCGGCTCACCGTTTGCCGACTCGTCGAAGCCCACTCCTCTTGGCACCTTCTGCATCTTGCGCAGATGAATCAGGAAGATCTCATCCAGAAAGGGCTGGAATTCCTCGGGTCGCGCACCGATGTCGCTCACGCCCTGGGTCAGAGGACGGATCAGCGGCGGGATTCGGCTTGCCAGCTGTCGGCGACTCGGCTCGGGTCCGGAATCATCAAGACTCCACAGCAAGTCGTCGACGACCTGAACTGCCACCCGAAACTGCGGGCTGTCCTCGCCATCGCGCAAGGCAGCCGTGCGCATATGTCGCAACCAGACGCTGAGCAGGAAATCACGAACCGATGCCGGCACGATGCGATTCTCGAGGCGATCATTGAGTTGCTGCTGCAGCCTGGCGGTGACGTCCCGCTCCTGTTCGCTTGAAGGACGTCTGCTGAAATCGCGGCGGTTGCGTCGACCCGGTACCGCGTCGAGCGATTCGCGTTCCTGGGTGATGCGAGCCACCAGCGCTGCCACGCCTTTGGAGGCACGCCGATATTCGCGCTGTACCTGTTCGCTGAGTACGGTCGATCGTGCCTGCAGGGCATACGAGACCACTTCGACCGCGCGCACGACAGTTTCCAGCCGACGATAAAGCTCGCTGCCGGGGGAAACCTCATCGGCATAGGCCACCGCAATGGCAGACACGCTCTCGACCAGTCGCCTGATCGAGCGCCGGTCGTCGCCAAGATAGCCCGGGTCGAGCGCCGCGAGTGTCGCCGAGGGCTGCTGAAGGCGCCACATCAGGGCCTTGGCCGAATCGGGCATGCGGGCGTCATCGACCACATAGTCGAACATCACCGCGATCATCTCGATCGCGGCCACCTGCGCAGGCGGAGCGTTGTTGGCAATCAGGTGCTCGCGGGGCGCCTGGAAGAATCGTTGCCTCGCCTCACGCGAGAAAGGTTCCAGGCCAAGGCGTGCGGCGAATGCGACGCCGTCGAGTTCGATGTCCTGTGCTTTCGGGAGCAACACCGCCTGCCGGAAACTGGGTTCGGCACCACCCTGCGACACCAGTGGTTGCAGACCGAGCACCCCCGCTGCCGCGACACTGGTGGCCACTGACTCTGCAGAAGATTTCACCGGCGGTCGGCCGCCCGGGGCCATCATCATCGTCGTCGTAGCGGGGCTTGCCTGCGATGTCGGTGGGGCTTCAGACGCCTGGCGAGCGATCGGGCGAGCCGGGCGGGCTAAAAGGTCGGGCAGCGCAACAAGGGAGTCCACCCCCTGATGGCCCAACCAGTGATCGGTCTGCGCAATCACATCGGCCAGTGGTTGCGCCATTTCTTCGAGCACCACCGCCCTGATTTCGTGGCGCAATCCGCGCTCTTCGACAAACGGGCGAAGTGCTTCGATGGCTGCCGCGGCGAGTACCGATGCACCAAGAGGCGCTCGGGGTTCGATCGAACGGCGCAAGGTCAGGGTCTCGATGCGACGCAGCCAGGAATCATAGGTCGGGCCAAGTGCTTCGCGAATCGTGTTGGCGAGTTCGTCGCACAGAATCTGGAGATCGAGTTCATGGTCCGGCAAGAGGCTCGGGAGTGCGCTCTCATCGCTAGGAGTGCGGCTCTGATTGAGCTCAAGCAGCCTGAAGGTCAGATCATAGAGTTGCGCAAGCGATCGCTGGGCTCGCACGACGCCCTCGCGTCGAAGCACATCGGCGGCCGCCTGCAGACTGACTTGCATCGCCGGCTGCTGCGACAAACCGACGCTCTTCTGGAGACGATCGGCGAGCAGCGGTATCGACCTGTCCAGACTGCGGACGAAGCCCTGACCCAAGCGCTCACGGGCTTCGGTAAACAGCGAAAAACGGTCGATTTCAGCCAAAATATCCGGATGGCGATGTAACGAGCACAGGGGATTTCCAATTTGGCGATACTACGGCAACGTCCCCGCCGACTTTGTGATGGAATTGCCACCTCCGCAGGTTAGACGACCGCGCTTCTTTCGACTCCCCGGTTTGCCCCCACCCTGTCGGATGACTGCCGGTGCGGTTGCCGCCCGCCTAGCTGATCACCTCAAAGATGCCGACCTCCCAAACCCCCGTCGTACAGCCGCTGAACGGCATTCGCATCATCGAATTTTCGGCCTTCGTGGCAGCCCCCTCGAGCGGGCTGGCGCTCGCCCAGCTGGGTGCCGATGTCATCCGGATCGACCCGCTGGGCGGCAACATCGATGCCCGCCGGCTGCCAGTCAATGCCGACGGTCTGAGTCTGTACTGGGCCTCGCTCAATCACGGCAAGCGGTCGATCGAGATCGATCCGCGAAAGCCGGAAGGGCAAAAGCTGCTGCAGGCGCTGATTGCTGCACCCGGTGAATCCGCCGGCATTTTCGTGACCAACCTTGGCGTAGATGGCGCGCTCGGCTACGAGGCACTGAGAGCTGCCCGCCCCGATCTGATCATGGTCCAGCTCACCGGCTCGCCGGACGGTGCCAATGCGGTGGATTACACGGTCAATTGCGCAGCCGGCTTTCCGCTGCTGACCGGCGACGGCGACAAGCCGGTCAACCATGTGCTTCCCGCCTGGGATCTGCTCGCCGGCATGACCATCGCAACCGCGGTGCTTGCCGCCGAGCGACATCGCCGGCTGACCGGCCAGGGCCAGCTGGTGAAACTCACCCTGGCCGATGTGGCCTTTGCCGCAGTTGCCAATCTGGGCTATCTGGCCGATGCCGAAGTCAATCACAACCGTCGCAGTGCCGATGGCAACTTCCTTTACGGCGCCTATGGCGATGCGTTTCGAACCGCCGATGGTCGCCACGTCATGGTGGTGGCCATCAGCGACCGTCAGTGGAAAGCACTCACCAGGGCTGTCGGTGTCGACGAAGCGCTGACTGCGGCAGCCACGGCGCTGGGCCACCGGCTCGACAGCGAAGAGGGACGATGGCAGGCGCGTGAACTGATCTCGGCTTTTTTGCGACCCTGGTTTGCCAAGCGCAGCCTGGCCGAGGTTGGTGCAGCCTTTACCGACCGCGCCTTGCTCTGGGGCCCCTACCGCAACGTCGAGCAGATGCTTGCCGAAGACCCGCGGGTCAGCGAATCCAACCCGATGTTCGCCCGCATCGAGCATGCCGGCTACGGCCGATTTCTCACCGCCGGCAGCCCGATCGAATTCACCGGCACACCACGTCTGGCGCCGGCGCCGGCGCCTCGCATCGGCGATCAGACCGGCGAGGTCCTGCGGGAGGTCCTCGGTCTGAGCCAGGCTGAAGTCCAGGCGCTCCAGGCTGCCGCGGTGGTCGGCGGCACAGCATCCTGAGCATCGAACGCAGCACGTCCGCCCCCACCGGTTGCATCATCCCGTTCCAACATCAACAGAGCCAATACCCCATGCCAAGCGCAATCGCTGCCGCCGCAATCACCACTTCCGGGTCCTTGCCCGTATCGTTTCGCGATGCCGATTTCCGCAGCGCGCTGGCCGCCTGCGACCGACTCCTTGAATCACTTCGCAGGCAGCTCAAGGAACAACTCGGTACCGGCGACCCTGAAGCCCTTAATCGGGAACAGGCTCGAGCCCATGGTTTTGCCTGGGCGGCGACCTATGTCCGCGCGCTGCACGAAATGCATGGCTGGGCCGCCCGCCTTGACGCCATCAATCGACTTGGCGAGCTTGAATCGCTCCTGATTCAGGCCGCTTTCGGCGAGTATCTGGCGCAGCTTGCCGGTGGATTGCCGATGAGTCAGGGTGAGATCTTTCGCCCCGATCTGATCGACCAGACCGGCGAGGCAATCGCGCAATTCACCGCTGTTGCCGCGGTCAGATCACTTCGCGCCGAAGGCTTCGCACCGCCGGTGCGCGCCCGGATTGCGACGCTGATCGCCGAAGGCCGGGCCACGCGTTCGTTCGGCGATGCCGGCTTCGAAGACAGCTCGCTTGACGAAATCCGCGCGCAGTTCGCACGCTGGTCGGATGACCATGCCGAGGCGGCCCACGGATGGCACCTTCGCAATGAGCTGATCCCCGATGCAGTCATTGCCGAACTGGGCGAACTCGGCGTCTTCGGGTTGACCGTCCCGGAGTCGTGGGGTGGATCCGGGCTGGGCAAGACCGCGATGTGCGTCGTGACCGAAGAACTGTCGCGAAGCTGGATCGGCCTTGGGTCGCTCGGCACCCGCACCGAAATCGCCTGCGAACTGATTCTGCTCAACGGCACGCCCGCGCAGCAGACCGATCTGCTTCCCGGCCTGATCAGCGGCAAGATCATCCCGACCGCGTCGTTTACCGAACCTGACACCGGCTCCGACCTGGCTTCGCTGCGTACCCGGGCCGAGCCCGCGATCGGCGCAGACGGCCGTGCGGTCTGGCGCATCTCGGGCAACAAGACCTGGACGACCCATGGCGCTCGCAGCGACGTGATGACCTTGCTGGCCCGCACCGAGCACGATCAGCCCGGCTATCGCGGCCTGTCGATGTTCCTGGTGTCGAAACCGCGCGGCACCGATGCCAACCCCTTTCCTGCACAAGGCATGAGCGGCAGCGAGATCGAAGTCCTGGGCTATCGTGGCATGAAGGAATACGAGATCGGCTTTGATGCCTATGAGATTCCCGACAATGCCCTGCTGGGCGGCGAACCGGGCAACGGCTTCAAGCAATTGATGCGGACCTTCGAGAGCGCGCGAATCCAGACTGCGGCGCGCGCGGTTGGCGTGGCTCAGAGCGCCCTGGAGCTTGGCCTGACTTATGCGGTCGACCGACAGCAGTTCGGCAGACCGATCATCCGTTTTCCGCGAGTCGCCGACAAACTGGCCTGGATGGCTGTCGAAATCATGATCGCCCGCCAGCTCACCCTGTTTGCAGCCCGGCAGAAAGACGCCGGCAGGCGGTGCGACCTGGAGGCCGGCATGTCGAAACTGCTGGCGGCGAGGGTTGCCTGGTCGTGCGCGGACAACGCCGCTCAGGTGCACGGCGGCAACGGCTACGCCATGGAATACCGCATCAGTCGCGTCCTGGTGGATGCCCGCATCCTGAATGTCTTTGAAGGCGCCGCCGAGATTCAGGCTGGCATCGTTGCACGCGCGCTGATCGACTGACCGAAAGGGCTGACACCACAGCACAGTCGGCCTGCACCGACACGCGGTAACAGCGGTTTTTGCAACATGTTGCTCAATAAGTCACGTTGCAGACACCATTCATCCGGGCTCAAACTCCACTGGGCGAGAGATTCACTGCGGTGATTTTGCGACCGCTAAATTGGATCTCATTCATCCCACCAGGAAGGAGTGCAGACCATGGATAACGACAACACCGCCGACGTCAGCGAAAACGTCCCGTGCTCGCTGACCGAAATCCTCGAGCCGACCGCGGCACTGGCCGCTGCCCAGCGGATGCAGCGCTGGTACCGGTCGACCCCACAGGGTGCCGCCCACTCGCAGTTTGGCCGTGATGGCCGACGCGTCGAAGCCCGTATGGTTCTCGAGCAATTCGAGGCCGAGCAGGAAATCGAAACCGCCTGAATCCCGAACCGGCCGGGCAGGACGCACCGTGCGGTCAGAGTTGCCGCTGAATGATGACTTGCGTGGGCTTTCACGCGAGCTACCATTCGGTGCATGTGCACGAATTACGTCCCGACCCGAAAAGATCGGCTGAACGCAGCTTTCGGCGTCGACTTTGACCGCGACGATTATGTCGCCGAGGCCTGGCCCGGCTACCTGGCGCCGATCATCCGTGCCAGCGAGTCCCGCAGGACTGGCGATCTGGCGGTGTTTGGCCTGATTCCGCCCTGGTCGCGCGACGGCAAGAATTTCAGGCAGTGCTACAACGCGCGAGTTGAAACCGTCGGCGAGAAGCCGAGTTTTCGCCAGTCCTGGAAGCAGCGGCACTGGTGCGTGATTCCGGCCGACGCATTCTTTGAGCCGAGTTACGAAACCGGCAAACCTGTGCGCTGGCGGATCGCATCGGCCGATGACACGCCGCTTGCGATTGCCGGCATCTGGGAGCAATGGCGGGAACCGGAAGGCCGATCGGTCATATCGTTCTCGATGCTCACGATCAATGCCGATGCTCACCCGGTGATGAGCCGCTTTCATGCACCGGGCGACGAGAAGCGCTCGGTCGTGCTCCTGACGCCTGAACAGATCACCCCCTGGTTGGACGCCTCGCACGACGAAGCGCGTGCCATGCTCAGGCTTTTCGCACCCGAGAGGACCACAACGGCAGTCGCGCCGCGTGTGCCCCGACGACCTCGCCCGGCCACGCCGCAGCCATCGGCCGATCGGGAAGTCCGATCGGATCTGCTGGACTTTGATTGAGCCGCCAGCCGGCCAGTGAATCGAAAGATGCCCAAAAAATGGATCGATTTTCGAGCCTCGGCGTGATGCCAACTTCAGGCCAGGACCCCATGCGCCAGATCTTGCGACGGCTGGCGTGTGGACTGATCTTCGCGGCCGGCCTTCTTGCCAGCGTGCCCGCCGTGTCGCAGTCCACGGTTTCCGAGCCGATAAACAAATCGGTCGCCGATGCGCAGGAGACGCTGCTGCGGGCCGAAAAACCCGAACCGAACGAGCTTGTCGTTTTCAACCGCAAAATTTTGACGCTTCAAGCCACCTATCTCGGTATGCAACCCGAGATGCGGGCGCGGCGCTCGGAAGCGCTGATTGCAGAGACGCTTGCACTCGGTGGTCCGGGCAAGGTCGCGGTCGAAGCCTCACCCTTCGGTGAAGTGATCACCATCGACGGCCGCTTTGCCGTCACCGTGCAGCCCCGCGATGTCGATCAGGTCAACACCGATTCAGCTGCCGAAACCGCCCGTCAGGCCGCGCAGCGACTGACCGATGCCATCGCGGCGAGCCGGGAGGCTCGTGATATCGATCGCATTCTCCAATCGTGCCTGCGCGCCTTCCTTGCAAGCGTCCTTGCGATTGCGCTCGTCATCCTGATCGGACGGGCGATGACAATGGCGCAGAGAAATCTGAACCGGCTCGCCGACCGCAGCGCTGACAAACTGGTCATCGCAGGCCAGTCATTTTTTCAACCGGATCGGCTTCGCACCCTGAGCCATCAGGCGCTGTCGATCTTGCAGACGCTGGTGCGACTGCTGGTGGCCTATGAGTGGCTCGGATATGTTCTGGGGCAATTTCCCTACACACGCCCATGGAGCGATCAATTACGCGGTTTTCTCGTCAACACGCTCGGACAGATCACGCTCGGTATCGTGAGCGCCCTGCCCGGCCTGATGGTCGTGCTGCTGATTTTCTGGCTCGCCCATGTCACCACACGAGTCAGCAACGCCTTCATTGACCGTGCGTCGCTTGCCCCAAGCACTGCACTCCAATGGCTCGACACCGAAACCGCCAGGCCAACGCGCCGTATGGTCACCCTGTTCATCTGGCTGTTCGCCATCGCGATTGCCTATCCCTTTGTGCCAGGCTCGAACACCGAAGCCTTCAAAGGGCTGTCGGTCCTGGTTGGTGTGATGGTCTCGCTCGGCGGCTCGAGCCTGGTGGGTCAGGCTGCCAGCGGCATGGTGATGATGTTCACTCGCACCCTGCATGTCGGCGAATATGTCCGAATCAACGAACACGAGGGTACGGTGATCGCGGTGGGCACCTTCACGACTCGCATTCGCACCGGACTGGGCGAGGAGTTGTCACTGCCGAATTCCCTGATCATGGGGCAGGTGACGCGCAACTTTTCACGCGCGGTCACGGGCCCCGGATTCATGATCGACACCGGCGTCACGATCGGCTACGACACGCCGTGGCGGCTGGTTCACACCATGCTGACTAACGCTGCGCGAAGCACGCCGGGCGTGCTTCATGATCCCGCACCCAGGGTCTATCAGACCAGACTTTCCGACTTCTATCCCGAGTACCATCTGGTCTGCCAGGCCACGCCCACCGACCAGCGACAGCGCATCGAGGTCATGAGCGCGCTGCATGCCAACATCCAGGACGAATTCAACCGCAACGGCGTTCAGATCATGTCGCCGCACTATCTCGGCGATCCGGAAACCGCCAAGGTCGTGCCCGAATCGCACTGGTATCCACCAGCGCCTGACAATGCGAAGCAGACTGACCCAATCAGGTAATCCAATAGCCGTGATTGCGGGAGCCACCCCGCTATGCTTTGTCTTCCAACACACTTGCAGGGGTTGACCATGGGCTGGTTTTCAAAATCCGAACCCGGTTTTTTTCTCTCGACCGTCGTCCCGCAGTCTGACAGCGCTCGCATTGAGCAGATGCTGGGCGTCGTCAACGGCGAGGCCATCATCGGGGCGAACATCTTTCGCGATCTGTTTTCCTCGGTCCGCGATGTGGTCGGCGGTCGCGCGGGTGGCTATGAGCGCGCACTCTCGGGCGCGCGCGACGCCGCGATAAAGGACATGATCGACGCGGCTCGCGAAATGGGCGCAAACGGCGTCGTCGGGATCGACTTCGACTATGAAGTACTTGGCCAGGAAAACGGCATGATGATGGTGGCTGTCAGCGGAACCGCGGTAAAAATGGCCTGAATCGCCGGCGCCGACTCAGACCATCAGTTCGGCCAGTGAGGCCATGTCGGGCACCCTGATATCGGGCTGATGCGGTGTCGCACCAAAGGGCCGATTGCGCCGTGGCCACCGAAATGACCTCATCGAAAGGCGCCTTGTGCCAGGCCTTGGCGGCCTGAAGCATGTCAGGGTCGCCATTTGAGAGCACGACCATCATCGAATTTTCGAAGTGCGTGCGACGCCACCAGGTCACGAAGGCATCGGGGCGACCGGTCCAGCCCTTGCCCTGAAGGTAGGGCGTGGCCACCTCGGTCAGCCCCTTCTGCATATCGACCACCGTGCCGTACTGGTCGAACATGCAGACCTTGATATCGGTCTTCAGAGCAGCGATAGCGGCCGTCGTGTCGGTCATCAGAGCGCTGGCGCAGCGGTTCTTTCGCTGAAAGTCAGCGCGACGGGTTGATCAGGTATTTCGCGCCGGTAGAACGCTTGTTATAGACCGCAATCGCATCGATACCGAGTGCCTCGCGCAGCGAGATTTCCCTGGCATAGCTGCTGGCAAAAGTGGTCTTCAGTTCGGCTGCAACACGGGCACGCAAGGCTGCGGCTGCCGGCGAACCGATGCGCACCAGGAACCTGGTCAGCAGCCAACCGCCAATACCCCAGTACATGCCGACATTGCGGTTGATCTCGGTCGGGCCGATATCCAGACCGCCATAAATATAGACCTGCTTGTGCGTGGTCGAGCCGTAGCGGCTGTATTCCTTGGCGGTCTTGTTGAGCGCGGCTTCCATGCAGGTGAGGATCTGACTGGCCAGCCTGCCGCCGCCGATCGCATCGAATGCGATCGTGGCACCGGTCTCGACCAGCGCCTGTGTCAGGTCGTCGGCGAAGGTGGCGGCCGTGCTGTCGCACACATGCTTGGCGCCGATCGATCTCAGCAACTGCGCCTGCTCGCTCGAGCGCACGATATTGACCAGCGCAATGCCGTCCTTGAGGCAGATCTTGTTGAGCATCTGACCAAGGTTGGAGGCTGCAGCGGTATGGACCAGTGCGGTATGGCGCTCGAGACGCATGGTCTCGACCATGCCGAGCGCAGTAAGCGGATTGACGAAGCACGATGCCGCCTCGGCTGGCTTGGTGCCTTCGGGCAGCACCAGGCACTGATTGGCCCTGACCGTGCGGTACTGCGAATACATCGCGCCGCCCATCACCGCGACCGTGCGCCCGAGCAATGCCTGTGCCTCGGGCGAATCACCTGCCTCCACCACCACGCCGGAACCTTCATTGCCAACCGGCATGGCCTGATCGAGGCGACCCGCCATCGACTTCATCAGACGCTCGGACACGCTTGCTGTAACAACCGGATGGGTCGCGGTACCACCCGCGCGGGCGGTACTCATGTCGGCAGCACCAAACAGCAGGCCGAGATCGGAAGGATTGATCGGCGAGGCCTCGATGCGAATCAGCACATCCTGCGGCCCGGGGGCAGCGACCTCGGCGTCGACCAGCGACAACTCGAGCTCACCACTGGCCTTGATCAGCGATCGAAGTGAAAGTCCGGTGCGGGGGGTTGATTGCGACATGGCCGTCTCCTGTCCTGGTCTGTGTGGGATGGCCGCATCGTATCAAAGCCCATCAAGTCGAATTAACGACGTATCCAAATGAGGTACCGCACTACAGTCGATAGACGCGCCTGGCCGTGCCGGCAAACAGCGCCGACTTCTCGGTGGGCGTGGCGCCCTGCGCCAGACGCTTGAAGGCGTTCCAGAGCACCGCATAGCTCGAGGTGTAATTGTCGACCGGAAAATTGCTCTCGAACATGCAGCGCGACGCACCATAGGCCTCGATGCAGGGCTCGACCCAGGGCTGCCAGGCCTCAGCGATCTGTGCCGAGGTTGGCGGGATCTCGCGGGCATGAAAATCGACCATGCCGATTCGCATGCCCAGACCACCCAGTTTCACCGTGACATTAGGGCAACTCGCCAGCTCGACGATATGCCGCTTCCAGAAGGCATAAGTCTCTTCGGTGCGCCCGGCATAAGGCCCCACGCCGAGCGGGCCACCAACATGATTCAGGATGATCGATGTCGACGGAAAGGCGCGGGCCAGATCGATCACATCGGGCAACTGTGTGTGGTACTGCCAGGCCTCGAAAGACAGACCGAGTGGCGCAAGCTGGGCAAACCCCTCGCGAAAGTCGGCGCGCCTATAAACACCCTGTGGCGGATTGGTATGGCTGTTGCGGATGTCCTTGCTGGCATCCCACCCGCCGGCATGACGAATACCCCGAAAGCGCCCGTTGCCGGCCGCAATCAGCGCCTGCAGCACCGGTTTGGCCGCCGCCCCGCGCAGCAGATCGGCATGACCGACGATACCGGCACAGGCCTGCATCGGGCCGTAAAAGCCGCTCGCCGACATCGCAGCCACGCCGTTGACAAACTCGGCCTCACCGACCGGACGCATTTCGGTCGGTCCTGCGGCGCGGTAAAACGCAGTGCATTCGACAAACACGGTCGCCTCAACCCTGTGCCCCGAACCGGTATCGACCAGCAGTTCATCAAGCAGATAGCGATGGTTGGCTCGATCCCAGAGATGGTGATGCGGATCGACAATCGGCAGATCGGGTTCGATGATCGCCTCGGGCGCCTGCCTGGCAAGCCATACGGCGTCTGGCGGCAAGGTGCTGCCGATGGCTGATTTGTTCTTGTCTTGGTTCATGGTCAGAGCCCCTCAAACATTGGTAGCGCTGACCGACCGGTCAGCCACTTTCACTCATCGTCAACTGCCCGAGCGATCAAGGCCCGGACCGAACTGCCGTCAGACCCTGCCGACACAGCGCCGCGACCGGGCGGTCAATGCTGGCCTGTCATGAGCGTTCCCTGTGGTTTTCGCGCCATGGACGATGCCGGGTCCCGAACCGACCTTGCAGGCTAGCGGTCGAGTCTTATCGCGTCGGCAGGCACCGGTCAAATGCCGCTGACGGGTTTTCGGTCCCCCCGATTTCATCGGATGGCTGGTCAAACAGGCCGCGGACGCTTATGGTGTCGTCAAAGCGTCCTCGAAGACGCAAGGAAAGTCCGGAGACTTCATGACCACACAGGCCGCACAGAGCGCTGCGAGCAGCAGTGTTGTGCCCATCTCGCTGATGGGGGTTCCAGGTTCCCCGTACACCCGCAAGATGCTGGCCGTGCTGCGCTATCGGCACATTCCCTATCGGCTGATCCTCGGCTCCCATACCCAGACCGCCCCCAACGGACGGCCCGAACCGAAGGTGCGCATGCTGCCCACCGTCTATCTTCCGGATGCCGATGGCGTTTTGCAGGCTGTGACCGACTCCACCCCGCTGATCAGGCGCTTCGAGACCGACTACACAGGTCGTCATGCAGTGCCGGGCGACCCGGTGCTGGCACTCATCGATGCTCTGATCGAAGACTATGCCGACGAGTGGCTGACCAAGGCGATGTTTCACTATCGCTGGGCTTATGAGGCGGATATCAGCAAAGCCGGCAGTGTCCTGCCGGTGTGGGCGCGCGAGCCACAGGACGACACCGCGCTTGCCGCCAACAACCGGATGATCAGCGATCGTCAGATCGGTCGGCTGCGCTACGTGGGCTCCAATCCGACGACCGCTCGTGTCATCGAATCGAGCTACGAACGCTTCCTCGATGCCTTCGAAGACCATCTTCGCAGCCATCGCTATCTGCTCGGAAACCGGCCGGCAACCGGCGACTTCGGGATCTATGGCCAGCTCACGCAGCTCGCCCACTTCGACCCGACACCGATGGCGGTGACGGTGGCGCGAGCACCCCGGGTCTATGGATGGACTGGCCTGGTCGATGACCTCTCGGGCCTGGCGCCCACCGAGTCCGACTGGTTCGACACCCGGGCATTGCCAGACTCGCTGATGCGGATATTGGGTGAAATCGGGCGCGTCTATCCGCCCCTGCTGCTCGCCAACGCTGCGGCACTCAAATCCGGCGACAAGCAGGTGCAAACCACGATTGACGGCAGCCAGTGGGTGCAGGATCCCTTCGTCTATCAGGGCAAGTGTCTCGCCTGGCTGCGACGCGACCATGCGGCGCTCTCGCCGGCCCAGCGCGAGCACTTCGATCAACTGATGGCAGGCACCGGCTGCGAGCCGATCTTCGCCTGAGGCACAGCTTACCCATCACAGGGAGAAACCATGGGGCCAGTGATCATCAGACGACTGCTGGTATCGCTGCCGGCACTGCTCGGCGTGCTGTTTCTGTGCTTCTGCCTGCTGCAGGTGGTGCCAAGCGACCCTGCTCGAATCATTGCCGGCCCTGATGCCAAGCCCGAGGAAGTGGCGGCAGTCCGCGCGGAACTCGGCCTTGATCGCCCGATCGCCTATCAGTTCGCCGACTATATCGGCAGGCTCTCCCGAGGCGATCTCGGCCGCTCGATTATCTCCAACAAATCGGTCGGTGAGGAGTTGGCCGAAACCGTCGGGCCGACGGTCGAACTCATGGTCGGGGCGATGCTGCTTGCGGTGCCAATCGGCCTGCTGCTGGGCACGATCGCCGCTGTCAGACGCGGCACCCTCACCGACCGGCTGATCATGGCGATCTCGGTAGCCGGCGTCTCGATGCCGGTGTTCTTCATCGGGCTGCTGCTGATCCAGTATGTCGGCTACAAGTGGGATCTGCTTCCCTTTACCGGCCGTACCGGCCCGGTCTGGGATGGCGGCCTGCCAAGCCTGATCCTGCCGGCGCTGACATTGGGCTGCGTGCTGATCGGCCCGATTGCGCGCCTCACACGCACCGCAGTGCTGGAGGTGCTGGGTGCCGATTTCGTTCGCACGGCGCGCGCCAAGGGCCTGCGCGAATCGGTGGTGATCATTCATCATGCGCTTCGCAATGCGCTGATACCGGTGGTCACGCTGATCGGGCTGCAGGCCGCTTTCCTGCTGGGCGGTGCGGTTGTCACCGAGACCATGTTCTCCTGGCCCGGCGTCGGTCGGCTTGCGGTGGGCGCCATCATCTCCAGCGACTTTCCGACGGCACAAGGCGCCATCATGATCCTTGCGATCGCCTTTCTCACCATCAACCTGCTGGTCGACGTGCTCTACGTCTACCTCGATCCACGAGTGCAACGCACATGAGCAGCCCGGCCCTCACCGTATCGCCATCGGGCATCGAGCGACGCAACAGCGTGCTTTCGCGGCTTGCTCGCGACAAGGTGGCCCTGACCGCGGCAATCGTGCTGGCCACGATTGCGCTCGCAGCGCTCTTTGCGCCCCTGATCGCGCCCTATGACCCCTACTACACCGACCTGTCCAAGCCGATGCAGGCGCCCGATGGTGAGCACTGGTTCGGCACCGACAATACCGGCCGCGACATCTTCAGCCGGGTGCTCTACGGATCGCGCAACACCCTGATCATGGCCCTGGCCGGTGTGCTGGCAGGCGGTGCGCTGGGCGGCGCGCTGGGGATCGCCTCGGCCTTCTACCGGCGTCTGGACCCCTGGATCATGCGGCTGGTCGACATCATGCTGGCCTTCCCCGCCATCCTGATCGGTCTGTCGGTTGCCGCTATCGTTGGTCCCGGCATCGAGTCAGTGATCATCGCGCTGGTGGTCTCGACCGTGCCCGATGTCGCCCGAGTCGCCCGCGGCTCGGCGATCGGCATCATGGGCCAGGAATTCATGGAAGCAGGCCGGGCAGTCGGCGTCTCGAACGGGGCGCTGATCTGGCGCTATCTGACGCTTAACTGCATTTCGACCATCTCGGTGTTTCTCACCCTGCGATTCGGCCAGGTGATCCTGGTGGGATCGGCGCTCGGTTTTCTGGGCATGGGCGCGCAGCCGCCGGAGGCCGAACTCGGCATGATGGCGGCGCAGGGTCGCGACTTCCTGTTCATGGCACCGCATATCGCAACCATTCCGAGCCTGGTGATCCTGCTGATCGTGCTGGCGGCGAATTTGCTGGGCGATGCAGTGCGTGACGTTCTGGATCCCAGACTTCAGCAGTAATCTCGGATTTACCGCAGTTTCACCCTATGACGATAACAACGACCTGGAGACGAGCATGAAGACACTGTTGATGGCCTCTGGCCTGGCGCTTTGCCTTGCAGCATCACTGGCTCAGGGGCAAACGCTCAACTACATGAAGGCGCTCGATGCGCCCCACTTCGACGGACACCGCACCACCTGGTCACCCAGCTCGGATGTGATCAACCTTGTGCAGGACACCCTTGTGGCCCTCGACTGGGACGGCAAGACCGCCCTGCCGCTGCTGGCCAAATCCTGGACCGTCAGTCCGGACGGCAAGACTTATACCTTCAAGCTGCGCGACGACGTGCAGTTCTGCAGCGGCAAGAAATTCACCTCCGCCGATGTGGTCTACAGCTTCAACCGTCAGCGCGAGGTCAAAGGACCCTTCACCTGGCGGGCGGGCAAGCTCAAGGAGCTCAAAGCGATCGACCCCTACACCGTGTCCTACGAAATGACCGAACCCTATTCGGATCTGCTCGTTCAGCTCACGATGTTCAACAACGCGATCCACAACAAGGAGAGCGTCGATCAGCTCGGCAAGGACTACGGCATCAAAGGGCTCGATGGCACCGGCCCATGGTGCTTTGTCTCGTGGCAGCCGCGTACCGAGGTCGTACTCAAGCGCCACGACGCCTATCGCTGGGGCCCATCGATGTATACCAACCCGGGACCGGTGAAGTTCGAACGGATGTCGATCAAGATCGTGCCGGAGGACTCAAGCCGGCTCGCTGCCATGATGGGCGGCCGCTTCGACATCACACCGCACTTTCCGACGCAGTTCATCGACCAGGCCAAGAAGGCGCCGATGCTCAATGTCGATCAGGCCAAGCCGAATTTTCAGCTGATGTATTTCGGCTTCAAGATCGATCGGCCGATGGTCTCCGACGCGCGCGTGCGCGAAGCGATGAGCATTGCACTGAACCGGGCCGAGCTGACCAAGGCGGTCATGCTGGGCCAGGCTGATCCGGCCTACACCTATATCGACCCCGAAGCGCTCGATTTCGCGCCATCGACCAAAGGCATCATCAAGGAAGATGTGAACCGGGCCAAGAAACTGCTGGATGAAGCCGGCTGGAAGCCCGGTCCAGACGGCATCCGGGTCAAGGACGGCGTGAAGCTCGCACCGATCGTCTACATCCCGCAAGTGACCTACTTCCCGCGCATGACAGAGGCCATTCAGGGCTATATGCGCAAGATCGGCATCGACTGGAAGATTGTCGCCCTCGACTCCACGATCATGCCTGCCAAGCTCAGCGGCCAGGACTTCGATATCTGGACCGTCACCGTGCCTTATCTGTCAGCCGGCGAACTGATGAATTTCTATTTCGATTCGGCACAGATTCCGGTGCCCAACCGGATGAACTACAAGGACGCTCAGACCGACGAATCAATCCGATTCGGGCGCACCGCACTGAACGACGCAGACCGGGCCAAGGGCTATGCCGCGGCACAGGAGCGGGTCATGAAAGACCATCTCTGGATGCCGGTCATGAACGTCAAGATGTACCAGACCTCCAACAAGAAGATCAAGGGTGCACGCGCGCACATGCTGTATCAGTACACCTACTACAAAGGCCTGGATATCGCACCGTGAATGAGGCATCAAACGTCATGAGCGATGCACCACTGCTCGAGGTCGAGGGCCTTCGCACCTGGTTCGAGACCGATCGCGGGCGATTCAAGGCGGTTGACGGCATCAGCTTTACCGTGGCCCGCGGGCGCACGGTCGGGCTGGTCGGCGAATCCGGATGCGGCAAGAGCGTGACCTCGCTGTCGCTGATGGGGCTGGTGCCGTCTCCACCCGGCAAGGTGAGCGCGGATGCCATTCGCTTCGAAGGTCAGGACCTGCTCGGACTGTCGCCTCAGGCGCGTCGCATGATGCGTGGCAACCGCATGTCGATGGTGTTTCAGGAGCCGATGACCTCGCTCAATCCGGTGCACACCATCGGACGGCAGATCATCGAAGCCATCCGTGCGCATCGTGAAGTGTCGCCCGAGGCCGCCAGAGCGCGAGCGATCGAAGTGCTCGAACTGGTGCGCATTCCTTCGGCAGCGCAGCGGCTCGACGACTTTCCGCATCACCTGTCGGGCGGGATGCGCCAGCGCGTGATGATCGCGATGGCGCTTGCCTGCGAGCCGGATCTGCTGATCGCCGATGAGCCGACCACCGCGCTTGATGTCACCATCCAGGCGCAGATCCTGGAACTGATGCGTGATCTGCAGGCGCGTCTGGGCATGGCGATTCTGATCATCACCCATGACCTCGGCGTGATCGCGGAGCTTGCCGATGACGTGATCGTGATGTATGCCGGCAAGATCGTCGAGAGTGCACCGGTCGGGGCCCTCTTCAACGATCCGCAGCATCCTTACACCATCGGGCTGCTCGGTTCGATTCCGCGTCTGGACGTCGAGCGGGCGCGTCTGGCAACCATCGAAGGCAGCGTGCCGAGTCCGGCGAATCAGCCGGCCGGCTGCCGGTTCGCACCGCGCTGCCCCTTTGCGGATGCGCATTGCCATGCCAATGAACCGCCGCTGCGAATGCTTGAATCGATGCACAAGGTCGCCTGCTGGAAAGCACCGGTAGAGCTGTCGATGACGGCTGCCGAGTCGACGATGAGCTCATCAGCACTGGGAGATCCGGCATGAGCGACGACACCCTTCTGAGCGTTCAAGGGCTGGTCAAGCACTTCCCGCTCAAACGCGGCGTGATCATGAGCAAGACCATAGGACACGTGCGGGCGGTCGACGATGTCAGCTTCGAGATCCGTCGCGGCGAGACTCTGGCGCTGGTCGGCGAATCAGGCTGCGGCAAGTCGACCACCGGCCGACTGATCCTTCGGCTGATGCCACCCAGTGGTGGCGAAATCCGCTTCCAGGGCAAAGACATCGCGCAGCTCGATGATGACGCGATGCGCCGGATGCGCCGGCACTTGCAGATTATTTTCCAGGATCCGTATGCCTCGCTGAACCCACGCATGACGGTGGGCGACATCATCACTGAACCGATGCAGGTTCATGAAATCGGCAGCGAATCCGAGCGCGCTGAACGAGTCGGTGAACTGCTCAAGGTGGTTGGCCTTCTGCCAGAGCATGCGCGTCGTTATCCGCATCAGTTTTCGGGCGGCCAGCGACAGCGGATCGGCATCGCCCGAGCCCTGGCAGTCAACCCCGATCTGATCGTGTGCGACGAGCCGGTCTCGGCCCTCGATGTCTCCATTCAGGCTCAGGTCGTCAACCTGCTACAGGATCTGCAGCAGCGGCTGGGACTTTCCTATCTCTTCATCGCGCATGACCTGGCAGTGGTCAAGCACATCAGCGACCGCGTCGCGGTGATGTACCTCGGCAAGCTGGTCGAGATCGCCGACAAGGAATCCCTCTATCGCCGCCCGCTTCATCCCTATACCCAGGCGTTGCTGTCGGCGATTCCGCGACCCGACCCGGCTGCCGAACGCCAGCGCATCGTCCTGCACGGCGATGTCCCGAGCGCCATGAAGCCGCCCACAGGATGCCGTTTTCACACTCGCTGTGCGCATGCCCAGGAGCGGTGCCGGCAGGAAGAGCCGGTCTTGCGAGAAACCGCGCCTGGCCACCGAGTGGCCTGCCACTTCTTCGAGACGCTCCCGACGCCGGCCGATACCGGCGCACCTCGCGCGCGGCATGACATCAACTTCACGCGCCGGCTGGCTGCTTTCGAAGCAGCCGCCGAACGCGTCAAGTCAGCCTGAGCACAGGCCCCCAGCGCAGGCCTATTCCGGCGCGAATCCGGCTTTGCGCATCATCTCGGTAAATGACACCACCAGTCTTGACTGACGGTTGGTGAATTCGGCAGTCGTGCCGGTGCGCACGTCCAAACCGGTATTGAGGAGCTTGGTACGCAGGTCCGGCGATTCGGTTGCGGCGCTGAGCTCACGGTTCCAGGCATCGATGATCGCCGGGCTCATCTTCGGCGGACCATAAAAACCGTAGAAGCCCTCGTAATTCAGGCTGGGGTAGCCGAGTTCGCTGACGATCGGCAGATCAGGCGCAAAGGGCAGCCGCCTGGGTGAACTGACCGCAATGATGCGAATCTTGTCGGCCTGATGATGGGTCAGAAAATCGGTGACACCGCCGCAGCCGGCCGCGACATGGCCGGCAAAGAGATCACCGAGCAAAGGCGCAGCACCCTTGTAGGCCACCGCTTCCAGCGGGGTGGCGATCGCCTGCCCAAGCAGCACGCCGAAAAAGTGGGTATTGCTGCCTGGCGCGGTCGTCCCGAAAGTCTCTTTGCCGGGATTTTTCTTGAGCCAGGCCATGTATTCGTTCAGGTTCTTCACACCAAGCGTGGACGACACCACATAAGCGGTGGCGGTCGCACCGGTCAGGGCAATCGGGGTGAGGTCTTTCTCGAGATCGAATCCTGGGGTCTTGCGGGTGACGGTGAGTGCCACCGTGGTCGCGCTGGTGCCGTACATCAGCACCGTGCCGTCTGCCGGTGACTTCTTGAGCGTATCGATGGCAATCGAACCGCTTGCGCCAGGCCGGTTGTCGACGATGACATTCGAGCCGGTACGTTCGCGCAATTTGTCGGCGATATAGCGAGCCATGATGTCGGTGCCGCCACCCGGCGGGAACCCGACGAGGATGCGGATGGTGCCGGTGGGCAGCGCCTGCTGGGCGAAGGCCCGGTTACCCAGTGTGGCAGCCGCAATGGCACCCCCTGCCTTGAGAATCGTGCGGCGCGATGTCGAGCCGATGCTCATACCTGTCTCCAATGGCTCTGTGATCAGAGCTCTGAATGATTCGACGAAAGATTCGATGAACAGCGAGGCAAGAAAGCGCCGCGCCGACGCAGGGCCGCCCGGCTCAAGAAGCCGGCGCCCTGCTCGATGATCAAACTGCCATCAGGCAGCGACCGGAGCGTGATAGCCCAGAATCGCTTTGGTCTCGAGGAACTCCTCAAGCCCCCAGACACCGAACTCACGGCCATTACCCGACTGCTTGTAGCCGCCGAACGGTGAACCCGGGTCGACACCGGCGCCGTTCACATGGATGTTGCCGGCGCGAATCTGGCGCGCGACACCGCGGGCCCGGTCGATATTGCCGGAGGACACATAGCCCGACAGACCATAGGGCGTGTCGTTGGCGATGCGGATCGCATCGGCATCGTCCTTGTAGCCGATGATCGAGAGCACCGGCCCGAAGATCTCTTCGCGCGCAATGGTCATCTCGTTGGTGACATGCGAGAACACCGTCGGCTTGACGAAGTAACCGGCAGAAATACCCTCAGGCAGGCCAGCACCACCGCATTCAAGCTTGGCACCCTCTTCGATGCCCTTCTTGATAAGCGTCTGGATCTTGTCCCACTGCAGCTTCGAGACCACCGGACCGGCTTTGGTCTCGGGCTTGGTCGGATCACCCACAGTGACCGCTTCGGCAGCGGCACGTGCAATCGCGGCGGCCTCATCCATACGGCTCATCGGCACCAGCATGCGGGTCGGAGCATTGCACGACTGCCCGCTGTTGGAGGTACAGGCAAACAGGCCAGCCGAGATGACTTTCTTGAAATCGGCATCGTCGAGAATGATGTTGGCCGACTTGCCACCCAGCTCCTGGGTGACGCGCTTGACCGTGGGCGCGGCATTTTGCGCGACCAGCACGCCGGCGCGGGTCGAGCCGGTGAAGGACACCATGTCGACGTCCTTGTGCTTGGACAGGAAGGTGCCCACGCACGGGCCGTCGCCATTGACCAGGTTGAAAACACCCGGCGGCACACCGGTCGGTGGGCTTGAGCACCACGGTGCAACCTGCTGCGATTGCGGGCGCAACCTTCGCCGCGATCTGGTTGAGCGGCCAGTTCCAGGGAGTGATCAGCGCACAGACACCGATC
This sequence comes from Burkholderiales bacterium, assembly GCA_026399875.1. GTDB lineage: Bacteria > Pseudomonadota > Gammaproteobacteria > Burkholderiales > Burkholderiaceae_E > UBA4615. Next base: position 37,552 of record JAPLQF010000043.1, read on the forward strand.
GCCTCGTGAACGATGCGGCTGCGGCCAACGTCCTTTTCCCATTCAAAGGACTTCAGCGCCTTGAGCGCATGCATCAGATGGCCCAGGCCCGACGGCGCCTGCGCGGCCGTGGCCAGGCTCACCGGCGCACCCATCTCCTGCGACACCGCAGCAGCAATTTCGGGCATGCGGGTCTTGTAGACCGCAATGATTTTTTCCAGCAAAGCCGCACGCTCTTCGACCGTGGTTTGCGAAAAAGTCACGAAAGCGCGGCGGGCAGCGGCCACCGCACGATCGACGTCGGTCTCATCGCCGATGGCAATCGTGGCGATCACGGCTTCGGTCGCCGGATTGACCACAGCCAGGGTCTGCTTGCTGTGGGGCTCGACCCATTGGCCGTCGATATAGAACTTCTGCTCGTTTTTCATGATGTCTCCGGTGATGTCTGGGGAAGTTGATCGGAAAACGGTAAGGACAGACGCAAGAGAATACAGGGTCAGCGCGATCGGTCAGCACCTGCGCTGGTTGGGACGAATCACTTTCGCATGACCGGCAACTCGACGAACTCGCCGGCACGCTGATCGCGATTGGCACTGATCGCCTCCTGGATTTCCTCGCCCTGCAACATGCTGGCGTTCCAGATTCCGATGTAGTCGAGGCCATCGGCCGTCGAATGGTCGCGGGCGTAATTGATCATCCGCTTGCAGCCATAGACCGCAAGCGGTGCGCGGGCAGCGATCTCGCGTGCAATCGCCATCACCTCGGTCAGCATGCTCGCCTGATCGGCAAAGACGCGATTCACCAGGCCGCAGGCCTGCGCCTCTTTGGCGGGCATCCGCCGGCCGGTGTAGGCCAGTTCACGAACAATCCCTTCGGGAATCAGCTTGACCAGGCGTGGGAACGTGCCGACATCAGCGGTCATGCCGATGTTGATCTCATAGACCGTGATGAAGGCGTCCTCGCTGGCATAGCGCATGTCGCAGGCGGTAATCAGATCGACCCCGCCACCGATGCATCCGCCCTGAATCGCTGCCAGCACCGGAATGCGGCATTGCTCGAGCGCGGTGAAGGTACGCTGCATCCGCTGCACGCTGTCGTAAAAACGGGCTCCGTGCTGCAGGCGCGCGGTGCGCGCCGCGTCGTCGCCGGGCGTGATGCTGTTGTCGGAAAACATGCCGGTGTCGATGCCCGAGGTGAAATGCGGGCCGGTCGATGAAATGACGATCACCCGCGCCCGGGAATTGGCGTCGATGTCTTCGATGATCCGAGGCAGCTCTTCCCAGAAGGCGCGGATCATGTTGTTGCGCTTTTCGGGGCGATTGAGAACGATGTGGGCAATGCGGTCCGAAATCGTGACGTCGAAACACTGGTAGGCCATCGGTATCTCCTGCGCTGCTGTGTGTTGTTGCGGCATCGTCTGATGCGCTTGTCAGAAAATTATAGAAGGGTATTGGCGTTCGACCGGCTCAGATCGTGTGGCTTGAATCGGGCGGCTCAGATCGGCCGGGTCAGATACACCCCTTCCCGGCCAACGATCGGTGCTCGCGTCGGCATCATGACCGTGCAATCGTCGCAAGGCGCGCGAATTTCATCGTGACCATCGATCGCGATCAGTTCATCGCGGGCGAAGGTCTCAAAGCCGACCAATGGGCGCACGAAAGCGAAGTCGGGTGACGCGATCACATGCGTGCGCAGCAGTTCGAGGCGACGATGCGGCCCGGGCCGAGTCGGCTCCCGATCGATCAGACCAAAATGCCCGAGAAAATCCAGCGTGACCGCAATGGCAAGGTCGGATGACGAGCGCTTGAAATGCTGTCCGCACTCGGCCACCAGGCCGATGCCGGTGCCCTTGGCCAGGCCAAAGCCGCCATGCTCGATCAGCGGCACGCCCGAACCGATTCCCTGCGGCATGACCAGATGGATCTCGGGCTGAGCCAGGGCACTGGCAAGCGCGGCGTTGCGCGAATGGGCCGGATAGACCCAGAAAGGCGCCACATCCTGGCTGGTCGAATGCAGATCGAGGAGATGGTCGGCTGCGGCCACCACCGGGCGCATTGCACGGGCGCGTCGAAGCTCGACGCTGTCCTGATCACCATCGAGCCAGTCGGAAGACCAGATCCGGTTGAAGTTGTGTGTGATCTGACGGCTCTCGAAGGGTCGCACCGGATCGAAGCTTTCATAGGCCGCGACGTTGGAAAAACTGACGGTCAGGGTGCCGATTCGGGGGCGAATGCCGTTGTCGAGCAGATGGCAGGCGGCCACCATGCCGCAGAATTCATTGCCGTGCGTGAGCGCATTCACCAGCACATGCGGGCCTGCCACGCCGGACTCAAATCGATGGACATACTCGACACCGACATTTCCCGAGCGGTAGGCCGACAGGTCGCGAGGCAGGACTTCGAGGGGCAGAAGATCGATATTCAAGGCGCTTGACTCCATGTTATCGGGCACTTTACGACGGGATTTCCGGCCCGCAACACATGACAGTCTCGCAGAATCACGCTTGCGCAGCGTAGCAAGGCGCCGACGCGATTGATCGCAGCGGTTTATGCTGCAGACATTCGAGGGCCGTCGAGTCCGGCGGCCTGGCCTCAACAACGGGAGACCCGACCATGCTCGTCGAGCGCATCTGGACCGGCAACGCTTATCGCAATTTCAACTACCTGATTGCCTGCCCCGAGACCGGCGAGGCGCTCGCCATCGACCCGGTCGACCATGAGAAATGCCTGTCGCGAGCCAAGGTGCGGGGCTGGCAGATCACTCAGCTGCTCAACACCCACGAGCATCGGGATCATACCGGCGGCAATGACGCCATCGTGGCGGCCACCGGAGCCAAGGTCATCGCCCATCACAAGGCGGGCGGGAAAATCGCCGGCATGGACCGGGGCGTGAAGGCCGGCGACCTGATCAGAGTCGGCAAGACTGTCGAGCTCGAGTGCCTGGATACCCCTGGGCATACGATGTGCCATATCTGCCTCCTATCGCACACCGATCAGCCGGCCCTCTTTTCCGGCGACACCTTGTTCAATGCCGGTGCGGGTAACTGCCATAACGGCGGCAGCATCGAATCGCTCTATCAGACCTTTGCAGACCAGCTCGCCAAACTGCCTGAAAACACAAAGATCTATCCGGGACACGACTACATCGAAAACAATCTGAAGTTCACGCTGTCGCGCGAGTCGGATAACGACGCCGCCAAAGCGCTGCTGGCGACCGTGACAGGACACGACCCGGCCAACTCGACTGTCACGACCTTGAGTGATGAATTGCGAATCAACACTTTTTTCAGGCTGAAAAGCGCGAGCGTGATTGCGGGCTTGCGTGAACGCTTTGCCGACTTGCCCGCCAAGCCCGATGCCAAGACGGTCTTTGCAAAGCTGCGCGAATTGCGCAATACATGGTGAGGTGAATCATGATCAAAGGTCTGCACCACAACGCCTATCGCTGCCGCGATTCGGAAGAAACCCGACAGTTTTATGAAGGTTTTCTCGGGCTGACGCTGGCCGGCACACTCTGGATCGAGCAGACCAAGAGCGGTCGAAAGACCGACGTGCTGCACACCTTCTATCGGCTTGACGACGGCTCCTATCTGGCCTTCTTTGAAGCACCCGACATGCCCTTCGACTTCAAGCCGCAGCATGATTTCGACCTGCACATTGCACTGGAGGTCGAACGCAAGGTGCTCGAGCCGATGATGATCAAAGGCCGGCAGGCAGGGCTCGAAGTGCGGGGCATCTCGGACCACCACTTTGTCGAATCCATTTATTTTCGCGACCCCAACGGCTATGTGATCGAACTGACCGCCAAGCAGCCCGCTCATGATTCACACATGGACCCGGCAATCAACCGCGCCCGCGAAAAACTCGATCAATGGCAGGCGGTCAAAGCCAAGGCCGCAACCCACTGAGCCGCATGGGCAACGGGGCGCCGCAGACAGTTCCTAGTCGAGCCCATCGGACAAGACCGCGAGGCAGGCCTGGCGCAAAGCCCAGGCGGCTTCAAAGCTCATACCCTGTTGCGTCGCCCAGTGCGCCAGGGCCTGCTGCTGCAGCGGCGATCGTCTTTCGGCCAGCTTGTCGGGAGTCAGAAAGAACTCGGCCGACAGCGATCGCAGGGGCGATGCCGACCCTCGCTGCAGCCCGGTAAAGTCGAGCCGCTGGTTATCGACCGTGAGATAACAATGCGCCTGCGGAATCGAACTCACCGACGCCGATTCGAGAATTGACCCGATGCCTGGGGTGTTGAGCTCACTCATGGCATAGATGCCGACAGTCAGCACCACCTCGGGATGCCCGCATGTCTGCGCGACCGTCGCGAGCAGATGGTGCTTGGAGCTGTTGGTCCCCCGAGCTTCGCGCAAAACCGCAAGCGAATCACCCGGCCTCGCAGCATGCCCGCAGGGCAGCGTTCTGACATGGGCGGCCAGGACATCGAAGCGTGAAAACCCCAGCGCGCAGACTTGGCCTCCCAGCACCGAGGCCGGACTGATCGAAAACGCGAGCGGGTCATGAAAATGCACCGGATGATCCCTGGCCGAAGGATTGACGCAACCGAACCGGCCCAGTGTAAGCGCACTGGGGTGCCAACCGGCAATCTGCGGGCTGCCGGTCAACCGGTCTCGGACACCGCCAGCGTGTGACCGGCACCGCGAAACTGGCCCATCAGTCTGACCAGCACCGGCAGCACCTCACGAAGTTGTCCAGCCAGCGTATAGGGCGGGTTGATGATGAACATGCCGCTACCCAGCAACCCGAAGCCGCGCTCATTGGGCTCGGCAAGGGTCAGACGAGCATGCAACCAGCCTTTTTTCGAAAGCGACTGAGCTATTTCCTCAAGGCGCTTGGGCAGTTGCGCTGACTCGCGCAGATCGAGATGCGGATACCAGACCATCACGGTGCCCTCGGCAAAACGAGTGAGCGCCTCGCGTACGCCTGCCACCACCGCGGCGTAATCGGTCTTGATCTCGTAACTCGGGTCAATGAGCACCACGCCCCGGCGACTCGGCGGAGGCCATTGCGACTTCATGCCGGAAAAACCGTCGATATGCTGGACGATGACCTGTCGGTCACCAGCAAAGTTTTCGAGCAGCAGCGCATGGTCGGTGGGATGCAGTTCGAAGAGGCGAAGCTGATCCTGCGGGCGCATCAACCCGCGGGCAATCCGGGGAGATCCCGGATAGAGCGTCAATGCTTCACCAGGATTGAAAGCGCGGACCTGATCGAGATAATCCGCGAGCATCGGCGGCAAGTCGGGTGCCAGCCAGAGTCGCTCAATCCCTTGCCGATATTCCGCATGCTTTTGGGTATAGGCCGAGTCAAGCTCGTAGCCACCGGCTGCGGCATGGGTATCAACAAGGCGCCAGGCTTTGTCCTTGAGATTCAGATAACGCAGCACCGCCACCAGCGTGGCGTGCTTGAGCACATCGGCATGATTGCCAGCGTGAAAGGCGTGTCGGTAAGCGAGCATGGTGCGATGGTGCCAGATCGCGCGCGCCCACTCACCCGACAAAGCATAATGCCAGCCACCGCGTTGCTTGCGCTTCGTTCGATTTCTTGCGCTTCGTTCGATTTCGAAAGCGTCGACCGCCTGCACCAACATCGACCGACAGGAGACCATCATGACCCACTTTGCCAAACCGGCGCCAGGCTCTCGGGGGGTCATGCTGGTGACTGGCGGCAGCCGTGGAATCGGCGCGGCCACCGCGCGGCTGGCTGCCGAGCGCGGCTGGTCGGTCGGCATTGTCTACCGCGACCGCGATGCCGACGCCGCCGCGGTCGTGGCCGCAATCGAAGCCACCGGAGCCAGAGCACTCGCAATCAAGGCTGATCTCGCCGATGAGGCGTCGATCGCACAGGCATTTCGTCTCGCCGACCAGCTCGGTCCGCTGCGAACGCTGGTCAACAATGCCGGCATCACCGGCGGGGTGTCGCGGGTTGCCGACCTCAAGAGCGAAGCGCTTGATGCCGCGCTGCGCATCAATGTCTGGGCGCCCTTCATCTGCTCGCGTGAAGCGATCCGCAGAATGTCGACGCGTCACGGCGGCAACGGCGGATCGATCGTCAATGTCGGCTCGGGCGCATCGCAGCAAGGCTCGCCGGGCGTCTGGGTCCATTACGCCGCCACCAAGGGAGCGCTCGACACCATGACCATCGGGCTGGCAAAGGAAGTCGCCGGCGAAGGCATTCGCGTCAATGGTGTCAGACCCGGCATCGTCAATACCGAAATCCATGCCGATCGTCCGCCCGGTCAGCTCGACGAGATGGCCCGCACCGTGCCGATGGGTCGCATCGGGTTGCCGGAAGAAATCGCGCACACCATCGTCTGGCTGGCCAGCGATGAGGAGTCACCTTATGTCACCGGCGCGCTGGTCGACGCGCGCGGCGGGCGTTGAGGCCTTACCCTTGCGCACCCATCACACCCAGCACGAGAACCGCATGTCACAGACCACCGACCCTATTGATGTCCCGATCGATGAAAGCGAGGCCTGGCGGGCTGTTGCCGACTGGTATCGCGCCTATTTCACCGGCATCGTGCTGAGCACCGTGGCCCGACGCAGCAGCGCTCGAGCCGCAGAGCTGGTCTATCACCTGTTCTCGCACCAGCGCACCGAGCGCTTCCTGCCCGGCCTGCGAAAGCTCGGCATCGATCAGCTTCCCCATGCGGTCGCTGCCGCGCAGTACCACTATCTGTCAAATGACATCGGCGGCGTTCCGGTTCAGTACATGTACGAGTCTGACCGCAAGGCCTGGATCCGTTATCCGGTGCCGCGCTGGGCCTGGACCGGCACGGCGCTGTGCGGAATTCCGACCGAAGTCTCGCGCGCGATGCTTGCGGGCTGGCATGCGCAAAACGGCGTGTCGCTGGGCAATCCGCGTCTGGGCTTTGTGTGCACGAAGCAGGCAGCCGATGGACAGTCGGGGCTCGAAGGCTATTACTACGAATACGATCGCGACCTCTCGCCAGAAGAGCGACTGCGTTTTGCCCGCAATGAAGATGCCCCCGACTTCGATCCCGCAGCGGCACCCCGACTGCCCACGACCACCTGGCCGCAAAGCCGGCTGGCCAAGGCACATCGCAACTACGCGATGGAGTACATCCGCACAGCCCTGCCGGTGGCGGTCAACCTGTGGGGTCCGCAGGAAGCGATCGACCTGCTTGGCCTGACCGGCCGCCTGATCGGCATGCAGTTCTATCACGAGACCGCATCACGACTGGGCCTGAACGCGCCAGACCCGGCACATGCGGCGGGCCGCAACCGCGACACCTCTGGGGCAGCATTCGGCGACTTCATGTCCCGCCTGATCAATGCCCAAGGCGACAGTTGCGAGGTGCAGCGCAACGGTGATCAGATACGGGTCTTTCAGAAAGGCTGGACGCTCATGGATGATCTCGCGCAGCCGCATCCGGGCATCGCCACCGCCTTCAACGGACTGCTCGAGGGTGCGCTCTCCGCCCACAATCATCGTCTGACCCTGCACACCAGCGTGCATCGCAATCAGGGGCGCTTCGAGTTCGAATGGCTGATTCATCCAGCCAGGTCGTCGCAGAGCACATAAACGCAAGTCGCCTCGCGCCTCACGCCTCACGGCATCAGGCGACAGGCACCCGATTCGTCGAAGCGAACCCGCCGGTGACCATCGCGAGACAGTTCGAGCCAGTCGAAGGCTTCAATCCTGGCGAGCAGCACGGCCAGATGGTGCAAGGAAAGATCGCCCTGTGCTGGCAACGAGAAGACCGAACCGGGCGCGGCTGGCGCGAGATAGTCAGCGGCAGCCGCGGTCCGTGAGACCTGCTCCCAGGCGGCCTCGACCAGTTCGCCGTCGGTTTGCACCTGCACAGTCACACGGGCTCGCAATTGCCAGCTCAAACTCCGGCTCCAGAAAACAAGCACAGCATCAGGGCGCCCCAGGAGATCGGCGACCTTGGGGCTTCGGCTGTCGGTATAGATCTGCAGCGTGCCGGCGATTGGATCGGCCTGGCGCAACACCACAGTGCGTGCCTGAGGCAGGCCTTCGGCGTCAACATCTGCCAGCACCGGCGTTCGCCACTCATGCTCGCGCTCGCCAATCGCTTGCCGCAACTGTTGCCAGATTTGCGCACGCAGGCTCTCGAACTCGCTGTCGATGGGACGATCGGATGGGACGCGCATCCATCCATGGTAGCGCCTTGATCCCTACTTGGCCGCATCGGCCACCGCGGTCTGCAGCGCCATCGCATCCGGATTGGACACCGCGCGCTTGACCAGAATATCAAGTGGGGTCGCAGCCTGGCCGTAATAGCCACTGTTCAGACCCTGCCGCACATCAAGCACCGACCCATCGACCGAGACACCGGCAAATGCCCCCTTGACCTTCGAATAGACGATGAAATCAGCGGTGACATTGGCACCGCGTCCAGCGCCCTTGGACGCAAGCGCGACCGAGGCGTCGCCGCCCAGATTCACTTTGTTGGTGTACAGCGAATCGAGTGCCTTTTGCGAGGTCACAACCATCACCATCTCTGCAGCCTGTGCACCCGCCTGAAAGCCGATGCTGGCAGATCCCATCGTGTAGAAGGCCGGCCCGGTCCAGACACCGGTTGCCGTATCGCGGGTCAGGAGCACACCACTGCCGCCCGAGCCACCGAGCACAAATCCGGCCTTGAGCACCTGAGGAAAGATCAGCACGCCCCGGGCATTGGCGAGTGCCGGGCGCAAGCTCGCGAAATCGCTGTCGCCGGCCACCGACTGAATCGTGGTCTTCGCCTTGGCCACAAGTGTTTCAGCATCCGACTTGTCTGAGGCATGTGCCGCAAGACCAATGCCGGACAGCATGATGGCAAGCGTTGCGGCAAGGGCGATACCAAGCCGTGAGGTGGTCGGAATCATGACTGCTCCTTTGATCGTTGAAAGAAGTGCAACTCACCGAGAGAATCGGTAAGGCGCACCCTGATGACGCTACGCGTTCATGGCGGCGGCTCATTGCGCGTGCGCAATGCCCATGCCGAGCAGACAGGAAGGCACCTGGTGATGATCAAACTCATATCCCGGCACGATGTTGCGCATGACACTGACTGAATGAAGCACTCTGCCCGCCCACTGAGGTCGACTCCGCCTCCCGTCGATCCGCTTCAAGCAAAGACGGCAGGTCCCGGTGCGTTCGATGGACTGGATGCACCCGACGATGAAGGCGCGCTCATCGAGCACCCCGATGGCTGGTACTGGATGGCTCACGACGGCAGGCAGGAATTCGGTCCCTTCGAGTCCTGCGCCAGCGCCAGAGCAGACCGGGACCGCAACAAGATCGAAGGACTCGGCGAAGATGAAAGCTTGCGTGACCTCGAAATCGAGGCCGGCATTACCGACCGCGTCGATATCGAGTCAGGCAAGCCCGCCGATGACGACATTCATCAGGACGATGACGCGCACTGATCACTCTGCATGTCGCGCTCGACAAGGGCAATCGAGCCTCAAGTTCAGAGCACCGGTCGCGACGTTTGCGATATCCGGCCTCTCTCCAGAAAGGTGACCCATGCACACAACCGACATCCAGATCCGAAACGCACCCGCATTGTCTATCGCGGCATGCCTTGCTGCCTGTCGCGACTCAAGCGGCTCGGACACCGCCGCCGCGCCAGGGCAGCGCAGCCACTGTCACCTGGACCGGCAAGACGTTTCCCGGTAAGAAAGTCAGTTAGTCTGCGCTGGCCGGAAGATGCCTTGACGTCGAGGGCGCGCCTGCCGCAGACGGATCACAGCTTGCGAGCAAAATCAGCCGGGAGGATTGACCTCGCGACGGCTGATCATCAGGATATGTCAACTGAAGCCGAGATCGAAAGAAACCCGATATGAAAAAACTCATCCTGATCTCGCTGCTGACCACGGCCGTCAGCGCTCACGCCGCCGGGCTCGACTATTACAAGGAAGGTGCGATCTGCGACAAATCGTCCGGCTTTTGTGCCGACTTCATGGGGGTCTCCGTCGCGCTGACCAAAATCTATCTCGGTGACAAAGCCGAACAGAAACTGATGGCGGAGATCAACAAGGTTGGTATCAAGGATTTTGATGCAAGCACTTTCACCATGCGCGGCGGCCTGACCTGCGATACCAAGGTCAAAACCTGCTGGACCAATCGCTATGACAAGAAAGTGGATGTCAAAGCCAACAGGACGCTGTTCGGGCAATAGTCTGTGCGCCGCTTCTGCAGGGCAATCTTGCCCGCGGCATCTCGATTCGAGCCGGCCTGGTCGGTAGACTCAGCACCTACGGCATCGAGTTTGGTGGCGGCGGCGAGATCCGATGGGAGCTTTGATTGAAACTGACCGACGCTGTCCCACCCTACGAGTCCTCGGAGATCGGGACACCAAAGGACTACAGCAGCGATGTTTATCGGGTGTATTTCGAGATATCAGACCCGCATGGCTCAGCAGGAAAAATCATTGCCGACTTTGTCGGACCCCATAGAGCGGCATCGATGATCGTGCTTGCTCACGGGTACGAGACCGAGCTGCCGATTCAATGCGTGCCCGACCTTGTGAGGCTGCTGAGCGCTGAAAACATCGCGGTGTATCAGGTCGTCCGCTATGCGAAGACCAATGGGGTTTGGGCTTGAACCGCTGACAGCACCGGCATGGACAGGAATCCCTTGACTGCAAACACCGGCGACATTGAATTCGGGCGCCCGCTTTCCGGCTGGCGACTTCGCCTTTACACCATCATCTTCGAGGCAGATACCCGTGCCGGACGCTGGTTCGACCTGCTCCTGCTCGGAGCGATCGTGTGCAGCGTCGCGGTGATCGTTCTTGAAAGCATGGCTGACATGCGAGCGCGCCACGGCGCGATACTGAAATCATTGGGCTGGGCGTTCACCCTTCTGTTCACCGCGGAATATATCGCCCGCCTGGTCTGCGTGCGTCGACCCTTGCGTTATGCCCGCAGCGCTTTTGGCATCATCGACCTCCTGTCGATTTTGCCAACCTATCTCGCGATCCTGGTGCCGGGACTCAACGCGATGATGGATGTGCGGGTACTCCGACTGCTGCGCATCTTTCGGATCTTCAAGCTCACCCGCTATCTGGCCGAGTTTGGTGTGCTGGCGAGAGCACTCTCGGCTTCGCGGCACAAAATCATGGTGTTTCTGGCCTTCGTGATGATGGTCGTGCTGGTGATGGGAACCCTGATGTTTGTGATCGAAGGGCCTGAAAACGGCTACACCAGCATTCCGGTCAGCGTGTACTGGGCAATCACCACCATGACCACCGTGGGTTTCGGCGACATCACCCCCAAGACCGACCTGGGTCGGTTGATTGCGTCGGTGATGATGCTGATCGGATGGGGAACGCTGGCAGTACCGACAGGCATCGTCACAGCCGAATTCACCAGCAAGCGTCGACCACAAGAGATCACGACGCGCACCTGCCATGACTGCCTGTCAGAGGGCCACTTGCCGAGTGCTCGTTTTTGCCGGGACTGCGGATCAAAGTTGCCAGCCTGGCAGCAGGACTCTGCATACAGCCCCTGACGCCGCTCACGCTGACTGAACAAGGCTGCCTAACGAATGCGACTGTAGGGCATCGGCCGCAGCAGTTGGCTCTCGACCCGATCAACCAACGGGGCCCATCGTTCTCGCAGCAGTTTGCGTAAAGGCTCGTCGGTGTCCTGGGCTTCGCGCCAGCGCTGCCAGGCAGCCAGGTCGGGAAACCGGCGCAATTCAATGCTCCGATGCGATCCGGCATTCATCGAACCGGGGCCGATCACGGTATCGAAAAAACCCGCAAGCCTTGCGCCTTCGCGCTCAAGCGCGGGCATGACTTCCGCGAAATAGAGGGCATGGTGCTCACCGACGGTATCGGGGCGAAGGTGCAGGACTCGCTGCTCGAAGATGCCGCGCGGCGTCGCCTGCAGGCTGTCTGCGCCAGGCCATTGCCCGGGCAGAGCCGGTGCGCTCTCGGCGCTTCGCACGATCGCGGTATCAACCGCATCAAGCGAGGGATAGAGCTTGCCCTGTCGCCCGCTGGTCTGCCGATCGCGTCGCACGTTGTCCTGATGACGCTCCCAGGCGGCAAGGCTTTCAAACTGACGCAACTGATAAACGCCTGAACCGGTCTCGGGCCCGATCAGGACTTCCCAGGCCCCGATAAGAAGCGAACCATGCTCATCCAGTGCGGCGAGCATTTCCCGCTGAAAAACTTCGTTGCGCTTTTCCAGGCGACCGCTGCGCGCGACGATCAGCCGATGTTGATAGATCATGAGATTGGGCGCCAGAGACGCAGCAGAAGATGGTCGAATCGATCAGGCTTGGGCCGAAAAAGACGGACGAACACTCAACCGATCATAGGCGATGAGCGCGATCAGGGCGACTGGCAGCCAAGACGGATATCAGCATAGAAGCCGACCGCCTGCTGCCTGGTGTTGTCGGTATCGGTCATCACCGCAACATTGAGCACCGGGCCTGGCGCCACACCGTAGGCTCTGACATAGTCATCGCGCAGGTTGCGCTGAATCAACTGCCACTGGCCCAGTCCGGCCTGACCGGAAGACGCCACCACCATCTTCACCTGTGTGGTGTGCGTCGAAGCGATGACCGTGCCGACAGGCAACTGTTCGCTCCAGACATACTCCAGCACTGCGAAAGGCGGAGCCTCGCGCGACAGGGTCCATGACAGGGCAAAGCGCCGCTGCTCGGCAGCCGGCAACGACCTGATGTCACCGTCAAAGGCCACCATGACGCGCACCGGGGAGTCCTCGCGATCCTTGTCCCGGTTGTCCGCACCAGGAATCAGACGCTCTGTTTTCCAGCGCCAGCTGAGCAAATCGGGGGCCGGCGAAAGCGGCGTTTTGAATAGCGTCGCGTAAAGCGAGGCCGAGGCATGCGCCTGGGCCTGCAGGACGGTGCTGTCTCCATCGATCTGGAGTGAATACCGCGTGTCGCGCTTGAAGCGCGAAAACGCCTTCGGAATCCAGGGCACCGCACCCAGGCCAAAACCAAGGTCGAGTGCAATGCATCCGGGCACCGCATGAGCGGCTGTTACCAGCGCCAGCCACATCAACACGGCAAGCAGACCTTGTCGCCCAATACCAATCAGCAACGTCATCAGCAATTCCCACTTGAGCTGCGATCGCCCGCTCGCCGAATCGGCGGATCAGTCACTCGGTGCATTCTGAGCCGGCGCCAAGCGCTGCAAGGGCTCTGGCAACATACACCGAAACACGGCACAAAGAATCCGGAGACTCAGCATGGCGTTTCACGAACGCGGCAATATTCGAATCCACTATGAAGAAACCGGAAACGGCTTTCCGCTTCTGATCATTCCAGGCGGTGGACTGAACTCCGACATGTCGTTTCTCAAGAGCGGCCCCTTCGACCCGATGTCCGAATTCAGCGATGAATATCGCTGCATCACCAGTGATCTGCGCCATGCCAACGGCGGCCAGTCGTCTGGCCCGCTCGAGGCCGATCGACCCTGGGATGCGTTCACCGACGACCATCTCAGCCTCATGGACCATCTGGGAATACAAAGCTTCCTGGTCATGGGTTTTTGCATTGGCGGACCGATGACCTGGAACCTGCTCAAGCGAGCCGGCGATCGAATCGCGGCAGCCGTGATCGTGCAGCCAAGCGGGTCGCGCCCCGAAATGCGCGACTTCTTCTATCAATCCAACTGCAAGGGCTGGGCGCCTGATTTTGCTGCCCGCAGACCCGACATCACAGCGCACACGATCGAGCAGTTCCTCTCGCGCATGTATCGCGCCAATGATGACTTCGTGTTTACTGTAAGCCGCGAGTTTGTTCGCGAGTGTCAGACACCGGTACTGGTACTGCCCGACGACATTCCTGCGCATCCTTACGCGGTCGCCATGGAGTCAGCGATGCTCGCCCCCCGAGCCGAAGTGAGCCTGTATCCGTGGAAAGAGCCTAAGGAGCGAATTCCACTGGCGGTGCGGCAGATCAGGTCGTTCATGCGGGCACACCGGGCAGCCTGAAGACTGGCACTCGTCAGTTGCGGCATCGCCGCTCACACTCAGCCATCGAGCCATCGCGAGAGCGCATCGCCGGTATACGATCGCTGTGCACAACAACAATGAGGAGATATGACGATGACGACATTCCCCCTTCCTTATGCATCGCAGGATCTCGGCGGCCAGGTGGCTCTGGTGACAGGTGCCTCCGCCGGCCTGGGCAGCCGCTTTGCCCGTGTGCTGGCAGCACGCGGGGCGAAGGTCGCGATCGCAGCCAGACGTCTGGACAAGCTTGAAGCACTGGCTGACGAGATCCGTGCAGCCGGTGGTATCGCCCTGCCACTGCAGCTCGACGTCACTGATGCCGACCAGCTGGTCAACGTTGTCGCGCAGGCCCAGTCGCAACTGGGCCTTGTGCAGATCCTTGTGAACAACGCCGGCATCCCTGATGCGCAGCGCGCCCACAAGATGTCGGTCGAGCTCATCGACCGGGTCCTCGACATCAATGTCCGTGCACCCTGGATCCTGTCGTGCGAAGTCGCTCGCAGGCTGATCGAGGCCGAAAAACCCGGGCGCATCGTCAATATGGCGTCACGCGCAGCCTATGCCTACGACGGTCGCGGTGCGGCGCTGTACGCCACCAGCAAGATGGCCGTCGTGCGCATGACCGAAGCGCTTGCCGTCGAATGGGCGCGCTATCACATCAATGTCAATGCCATCGCGCCGGGCGCTTTTTCGTCGGAGATGATGGACGGCATGCTCGCGCGCATGGGCGACATCACGAAAAATTTCCCGCGCCCGCGGCTCGGCGATCCGGCGCAACTCGACAGCACCCTGCTCTATCTGGTCTCACCCGCATCCGAATTCGTCACCGGCACGACAGTGCGTGTCGATGATGCTCAGGGTGGGCGCTGAGTCGCCTCAATACAAGCTATTCGCAAGGAGTTGCCTTGAAGCTCTACATGGTTCCGTTAGCACCGAATCCGACAAAGGTCATGCTCTATATCGCCGAGCGAGAAGCGCTGGGCAGCCGACTTGAGATCGAACAGATCGTCGTCAACACACTCAAGGGCCGTCATCGCGAGCCGCAGCACCTGGCACGTAATCCCTTCGGCACGCTGCCGGTGCTCGAACTCGACGACGGCTCCTGTCTGATCGAGTCTCTGGTCATCATGGAGTATCTCGAGGATCGCTTTTCAGACAACGCGCTGATGGGCAGTGACCCACAGCAACGGGCACGGGCCCGCGACCTCGAGCGGGTGGTCGAGTTGCGCATCGCCATCCCGATGGGCGGCTATGTTCATGCGAAAAAATCTCCACTGGGCCTGCCGCCCGACCCGGTACTTGCCGAGTCGATCGAAGCCAAGCTGCAGTTGCCACTCGATCACCTCGAATCACTGCTGAGTGACGGGCGTCCGCTGCTGCTTGGCGATCGACCGTCGATGGCTGATTGCACATTGGCGGGTGCATTGCAGTTCGTGCGATTCATTCAATCCGACCTGATCGGTCAGCGGCCGAAGTTGCGCGCCTGGGATGAACGCTATCGTCAGCGCCCGGCCGCCCAGGCCGTTCTGAAATGGTAGGCCCACCAAGGCGCCACATTGCGTTACCCTCGCGCCCGGGGCTCACAGCCGAGTCCTCCACAACCCTTGCAATCAACAGGAACGTCAATGGCCTACAACAGAGCCCAGGCTTTAAAGATCTGCAGCGCGACAGAGATGGATGTTTTCCTTTCTTCGCTGAGCGACGCGGTCGGAAAACTCACGCCGGTACAACTGCGTTCGCGGATTGCCCGTGCGCGGACCCTGCGTGACAAGAACACCGACCTCTTCCGTCGACAGGTCGCTGCCACTCGGGCAGCCACCGGCACGAAGCGCGGCGCCTCGGGTGCTGCAAACAGTCGTACCGAACAGAAAGCCCAGCTCTTTGCCGAGGCACTCGCACGCCTTGAGGCACGACAGACCGCTATCGATGCAAAACCGGTAAAGGCTGTCGCAAGCAAGGCGGGCAGCAAGGCCACCAAGGCAACAAAGGCCAAAGCTGCACCTGCTGCGCCAGCGAAGCCGAAAAAATCGGCAGCCAAGCGAGTCGCTGCCAAGGCTGCAAAGCCAGCGATCAAGCCGGCCGCCAAAAAGGCGGCGCCCAAGTCGGCAAAGCCTGTAGCGTCCAAAGCCGCAAAGCCGACAGCTGTCAAAACTGCCAGGCCCGCCGTGGCCAAGGCAACGAAGGCGGTAACGAAGGCGGTTAAGCCGGCCGCCAAGCCCGCGGCAGCCAAGTCGCGCAAGAAGGCCACCAGCCCGGTGCCTTCAAAGTCATTGAAAGCGCCGGCAGTCAAACCTGGCAATCCGATCTCACCGGTGGTGAAGCTGCGAGGCAAGGTCATCGGCGCTCATGCACGGTCAGCGGGCGCTCGCAACGAAGCACGGCGCGGCAAACGCTAAGCCGCTGAAGCAAGCCTGAGGGCGATGGCCTGCCCGGTGATGCAGGCCATCAGATCACCACCCAGGCTCGCTGCACCTCCTTGCGTGAGATCACAGGAAGACGTCTGATGCCGAACATCGCTCAGTACCTGTTCAATCGTGCGCGCAGTCAGCCCAAGGCAATGGCGCTGAGCTTCGGTACCCATACCCTGAGCTATGGCCAGCTGGCCGATCGGGCGAGGCGACTGGGCGCAGCGCTGCGCGGCCCGATCGGCCTTTACACCGGCGATCGGGTTGTGTTGTGCATGGAAAACCGCGCCGAGTTTCTGGAGCTGCTGTTTGCCTGCTGGACCGCAGGCTTATGTGCCGTGCCGGTCAACGCCAAGCTGCATCCCAAGGAAGTCGCGCACATCGCCAGAGACTGTGGCGCGCGTGCGCTGTTCACAAGCGACGCACTGATCGAAGGGCTTGCCGGCGAGCTCGCCAATCTGTCGTCCGTGCCCTTCATCGCAGTGACCGGCAGCCTCGGTTATGAGCAGCTGCTGCAAACCGCACCGATGAATTGCGCTGACACCGATGCGCGGGAAGTTGCCTGGATTTTCTATACCAGCGGCACGACCGGTAGCCCCAAGGGCGCGATGCTCTCGCATCGCAATCTCGCCTTCATGTCGCTTGCGTATCACGCCGATATCGACCGCATCGAGCCCGGCCACACAAAGCTGCATGCTGCGCCGCTGTCTCATGGCACCGGCCTTTACGCCCTGCCGCATCTTTTTGCCGGCGGTCATCAGGTCGTGCTACCCGGCTTCGATCCGCAGGAGGTGCTAGAGAGCTTCGAGCGCTATGCCAATGTGACACTCTTTGCTGCGCCGACCATGATCACCCGGCTGGTGCAGTCAGCGGGCAGCGGCACCGCAAGCCCCGGTTTGCGAATGATGTATTACGGCGGCGGGCCGATGTATGTGAGCGATCTGGTCAAAGCACTCGATTGTTTCGGGCCGCGCCTCGCGCAACTTTTTGGGCAGGGCGAAAGCCCGATGACCATTACCCTGCTTTCGCAGGTCGACCATCTCGGCGACCGCGGGGCAGCCCATCTCGAGCGCCTGGGCTCCTGCGGCATCGCCCGTACTGGCGTTGAAGTCAAGGTGGTGGATGACGAGGGTCGCGAACTGCCGATCGGCGAGGTCGGCGAAGTGGTGACCCGAAGCGATTGCGTGATGTCGGGCTACTGGAGCAATCCGAAGGCGACGCAACAGGCGCTGCGCGATGGCTGGCTCTGGACAGGTGATATCGGTTCGATGGACGAACGGGGCTATCTGACGCTTCGCGATCGATCGAAGGACATGATCATCAGTGGCGGCACCAACATCTACCCGCGCGAAATCGAGGAAGTGCTGCTTCGCCATCCGGCAGTCCTGGAGTGTTCGGTGGTCGGCCGGCCTCATGCCGACTGGGGCGAGGAGGTCATCGCGTTTATCGTCAGACGCGACGGCCAGGATGTTTCGCCGGCGATGCTCGACGAGTTATGCCTGTCGCAGATTGCGCGCTTCAAGCGCCCCAAACACTACCGTTTCACCGATGCCCTGCCGAAGAACCACTATGGCAAGGTGCTGAAAACCGAATTGAGAAGATCCCTCTCCCAGGAGAATGACCATGCGTGAGGTTTCGATCGTGGGCATCGGCTCGACAACTTTCGGTCGACATGCGGCCACGCCCATCGAGCAGCTCGGCGTGCAGGCGGCAGTCGAAGCCCTGCTTGATGCAGGCATCGACCGATCGCGCATCGGCGCGCTCTATCTGGGCAACTTCATCAGTGGTCCGCTCAACGGCAAGGAAGTGCTCGCCGGGATCGTCGCCGATCAGCTCGGGTTGCCCAATATCCCCTGCACCAAGGTCGAGGGTGCCTGTGCGTCGGGTGGCATTGCGTTTCGCCATGCATGGCTGGCGATCGCCAGTGGCCAGTGCGATGCGGCGCTGGTTGTTGGGGTCGAAACCATGACCCATGCACCCACCGCCCAAACCACCGCTGCCCTGAACTGCGCGATGGACAACGAAAACGACGGGCCGAGCGGCCTGACCTTTCCGGGGCTATTCGGTCTGGCCTGGCGCATTCATGCCGACCGCTATGGCACGACCCGCGAGCAGGTGTCAGCGGTCGTGAAAAAGAACAAGGCCAATGGCCTGCTCAACCCGCTGGCACAGATGGGCGCAACACTGACCGATGAGCAGATTGCTGCATCGGCCCTGATCTGCGATCCGCTGCAGCTCTACGACTGCTGTCCGGCAAGCGACGGGGCGGCGGCGCTGGTGCTGGTGGCCAGCGATCGCCTGTCGGGCACGCAGGGCATGCCAGTCGATATTCTGGCGGCGGTGCAGACACGCGGTTCGCCAAGCATCGGCGGCCATCCTGACCTGTGCTCGTTTGATGCCACGGTCGCGGCTGCCGGGCGCGCCTACCAGATGGCCGGCATCGCGCCAGGTGATGTCGATGTGGTCGAGTTGCATGACTGCTTTTCGGTTGCGGAAATCGTCGACAGCGAGGACCTGGGTCTGGTGCCGCGCGGCGAGGGTGCGATCTGGGCCGCCGAGGGCCGCACCGCGGTCGGCGGCCAGATTCCGATCAATCCAAGCGGCGGTCTGCTGGCCAAGGGTCATCCGGTGGGTGCGACCGGTGTCGGTCAGCTCTACGAAGTCGTGCGTCAGTTGCGAGGCACGCATCCGAATCAGGTTCGCGATGCCGAGATCGGCATGACCCATAACCTTGGCGGGGCGGGTGTGGCCTGCACCGTCAGCCTGCTGCGAAGGCCTGCCTGAAATGAGCGCCGTCAACGACACGCCTGCGCTCTCGGTGGTGCGCTGCGCCGCTTGCGGTCGGGTCGATACACCGCGCAGATCTGTCTGCTCTGCCTGCCTTGGAAGCCAGCTTGAGTCGCTTGCCATACAGGGCGAGGGCGTCATCGCCAGTTTCACCACCATCCGCCGCGCGCCAACGCAGTTTCGCGATCGGGCCCCCTATGATGTGGTGGTTATCGATCTGGATGCCGGGCTTCGCGTGACCGGCCGCCTCGATCCGCACTCTTCGCCAGCCGCTGTGGGCGCCAGGGTGCGCCTGGTGAGTGCGCAGGGCTCCGATACCGTCTTTGCCGTCAGTCAAACATGAAGGTCGCAAGCATGCAGATCACCCCCCTGACTCCCGCCTTCGGCGCGAAAATCGAAGGCGTCAAACTCGGCGAGTTGAGCGATGCCGAGTTTTCCACCATTCAGAAAACCTGGTTTGAGCGACGAGGCTTGCTCGCGTTTCCGGGGCAGCATGTTTCCGACGATGATCTGCTGAGGTTCTCGCGCCGGATTGGCGAACTCGATTCGCCGCCCAATCAGGAAAATGGCCGTCAGTCGCCGGCCGGCTTTCCGGATATCTATGTCATCTCGAACGTCCTCGATACCTCAGGTCGCCCGATCGGCGCGCTGGGCGATGGCGAGGCGGTCTGGCATACCGACATGAGTTACGAAAAGACGCCGCCTCTTGCGTCGATGCTCACCGCGCGTGAGATTCCGACTCAGGGCGGCGATACCTGGTTCACCGACATGATCGGTGCTTTTCAGGATCTGCCGCCCTCGCTTCGCGACGAGATGCTGGGTCGCCAGGTCAAGCACGATGGCACCTACAACTCAGGCGGCTATCTGCGCTCGGGCGTCAAAGCCGATGACAATCCGGTCACCGCCGCCGGCACGCTGCACCCGGCGGCCATCCGCATCCCTGAGAGCGGCATGACCGCGCTCTACCTTGGCCGTCGGCGCATGGCCTATATCCCCGGCCTGTCACGTGAAGACAGCGAGGCGCTGCTCGATAGGCTGTGGGCCTATCCGGCAGCAGAACACCGTATCTACAAGCATCGGTGGTCAGTGGGCGATCTGGTGCTCTGGGATAACCGCACCACCATGCATCGGCGCGATCCGTTTCCGGCCGATCAGCGCCGACTGATGCACCGCACGCAGATCAAGGGGCGGGAAGCGCCGCGTGCGGCTTGAGCGAGACTGAGCGACAGAGGCCTCAGGCGCACTACGACAAGTCGTCATCGCCCTCCGATACTATTCACGCTTTTCCGGCCGATTGATCAGGGAGCAACACAATCTTGGATACTCGCAGGCTGATTGCCCCGGTGCTGGCTGTGGTCTTGCTAGCCGCGGTTGCGGCCGGGGTCTGGTACTCGAACAGCCGCCTGCGCGACGAGTCTGTCGCCACCGAGGCCGCGAAAATCGAGCGCGACAACAAGGTCATCCTGCGCGGCCTGATCGGGTCAGAAAAGGAAACCTTCTTCGCCGATGCGAGGGTACAGAAAGCCCTCGCGCTGCAGGGCATCACCGTCAGCGTCGAGAAGGCTGGTTCGCGCGCCATCGCCGGGCGATACGACGCAACGAAATTCGACTTCGGCTTTCCGTCTGGGGCTCCGGCCGCCCAGCAATTGCGGTCGCTCTCCAAGGCGAGCAATGTGTTTACGCCGTTTTACACGCCGATCGTCTTTGCAAGCTGGCGTCCGATCGCCGAGATCCTGGTCGCCAATGGCATGGCGGCGAAACAGGGAGACTTCTATTTCATCGTCGATATGCCCGGCCTGATGGCCGCGGTGGAAAAAGGCACGCGCTGGAAGGAATTGAAATCGAGCAGTGCGTTTCCCACCAGCAAATCGCTGCTGGTCAATTCGACCGATGTTCGAACCTCCAATTCAGCAGCCATGTTTCTTTCGCTGGCCAGCTATATCGCCAACAACCAGCAGATCGTTCAAAGTCAGGAAGACGTCGACCGCGTCATGCCGATCGTGGCCCCACTCTTTTTGCGGCAGGGCTTTCAGGAACAATCGTCTGCAGGTCCATTCGAGGACTATCTTGCGCTTGGCATGGGCAAGGCACCGCTGCTGGTGGCTTACGAGTCGCAGATGGTCGAGTTCTGGCTCAAGAATCCCGAGCGACTCAAGGCAGACATGGTCCTGCTCTATCCCAAACCGACCGTCTACTCCAAGCATGTGCTGGTGCCCTATACGCCTGCAGGCGCGCGGCTCGGTGCTGCGCTCGAGAGCGATCCGGCGTTGCGTGAACTCGCGCACGAGTACGGCTATCGAACTGGCGGTGACACCAAGGGTCCCGAGACTTGGGAAAAGCGGGGCGTGAAAGTGCCTGCGGTGCTGGTCGATGTGATCGATCCGCCCAGCCACGAATGGCTCGAACGAATGATCACGGGCATTGAAGCCCGCTTCAAATAAACAGAGGACTGCTCATGAATACTCCAGCCCAGCCCCTTTCCGAACTGCAGGCACCACAGGCGTTTTCACTCGAGCCGCCTGCTGCTGTTGCACCGGTCGCCATCGAATCAGCCAGCGGCAAGGTACGACTGAAGCCCGAAGACGTGGCTGAGCTCGACACGCAGGTCCGTCAGTTCATCGACGACATCACCGCGCACGACAGCCAGGACCCGATCTTCAAGCAGGCGGTCGAACGAATTCACTCAATGGGCGTCAAGGACATCGAGGCCTCTGCGGCGGTCTCCAATCGCATGCTCGATCGGCCGGTCAGTGCCTTGAATAACGGCTTGTTCGACAAGGGTGCCGAGATCGGCAAGTCTCTGATCGATCTGCGACGCCAGATCGAAGAACTCGACCCCTCCAGGCAAGGCGACCTGTTTTCGGCGCGCAAGCTGCTCGGAATCATCCCGCTTGGCAGCAAGTTGGCCGACTACTTCGACCGCTATCAGTCCTCACAGTCGCACCTGAATGCGATCATCGAGTCGCTCAAGCGAGGCAAGGACGAACTGCTGCGCGACAACGCGGCGATCGAGCAGGAAAAAATCAACCTCTGGACCCTGATGGAGCGGCTGGAAAAGTACGTGCACATCGGCAAGAAGCTCGACGTCCAACTCGACGCCAAGGCGCGTGAGCTTGAGACCTCCGACCCCGAGAAAGCGCGTGTGGTTCGCGAAGAGATGCTCTTTTACACCCGCCAGAAAGTCACAGACCTGCTGACACAACTGGCCGTGAACATTCAGGGCTACCTCGCGCTCGACATGATTCGCAAGAACAACCTCGAGTTGATGAAGGGTGTCGATCGGGCAACGACAACAACTGTCGCCGCACTGCGCACGGCAGTGATCGTCGCGCAGGCGCTATCGAACCAGAAGCTGGTGCTTGATCAGATCAGCGCACTCAACACTACAACCGGCAATCTGATCGCTGCCACCAGCGAAATGCTGCGCGACCAGAGTGGTGCCATCCATCAGCAGGCGGCCTCCTCGACGATCGAGATTGCCAAGCTGCAGCAGGCCTTCGCCAACATTTATCAGACAATGGATGCCATCGCCGACTTCAAGAGCAAGGCGCTCGATTCGATGCAGGTGACCGTCGATACCCTGACCAGCGAAGTGGCAAAAAGCCGTACCTATCTTGACCGTGTGCGCCAGCAGGAGTCGGCGACCGCCTTGCAGCAGCCGCGCGGAGAGGTGTCGCTGTGACATCCTTCGGCCGGCGCCGGCCGCTCAGGCTGGTGCTCGCGGCGGTGCTGGCGCTGGCATTACTTGCCTGCGGAAAGCGCGACGAGCCGCCCGCGGGCGTGCAAGCGCCCATCATCCCTCGCGAGGCCTTCACCATTCTGGCCGGATCTGAGCTGAAGGATCTGGAGGCCGCCATCGTCAGCGCGGCCAGTGCCGCCGGGGTTGACCTGAAGCTGTCTTATGCCGGGACGCTGGATATCGTCGAGCGAGTCAATGCAGGCGAGCGCTTCGACGCCATCCTTCCGCCCAATGGCGCCTATCCGGCTCTGGCACTGCAAACCAAGCCCGTGGCCCGGGAAAAACTTTTTTACTCGCGTATCGCGCTCGGTGTAAAAGCCGCCAAGGTCGCCCAGCTCGGCTGGAACACCAACCCGCCGGGATGGGCCGAAATCGCCAAGGTCGCGGGCGCGGGCAAATTGCGCTATGGCATGACCAACCCGACCAGCTCGAACACCGGGATGAGCGCATTGTTCGCAGTGGCCTCGGCGCTGGCCGGAAAGACCGAAGACCTCGACACACAGGATGTCGATGAGAAGCAACTGCGGGCATTTCTGTCGGGTCAAAAGCTGACAGCCGGCAGCTCGGGCTGGCTGGCGCAGGCCTACATCGCAAATCCTGCGGCAATTGATGCAATGGTCAATTACGAGGCCGTGATCCTGCGCGCCAACGAGACCCTGGCGCCAGCCGACAAATTGATCCTGATCTATCCGCGCGACGGCATGATTTCAGCCGATTACCCGCTGATGCTGCTCAACGGCGACAAGCGTGACGCCTACAACCGACTGGTCGCAGCCCTGAAGGCGGCACCATTCCAGCGCGACGCTCTGTCGGGTGCCTTCCTGCGGCCCGCCAATCCCGATGTCGCGGCGGCCAGTGCATTGCCCCTGACCGCCGTATCTGAACTGGGCTTTCCGAATCGGCTCGAAGTCATCGACGCAGTGCTTGGCGCCTATCAGGCGCAGTGGCGCAAGCCTGCGACCTCGATCTTCGTACTCGACGTCAGCGGCTCAATGAAAGGACCACGCCTGATCGCAATGCGGGATGCCCTGAAAGGATTGACGGGCGCGGAGGATTCGAACACTGCCGCAAGCGCCAGCAACCGTTACAGCGCATTCCAGAGCCGCGAGCGAGTGGTTCTGATCACCTTTTCCAGCCAGGCCTCGGCACCGGTCTGGGTCCGCTTCGACGCCGACAAGATCGACGCGGCTCGCGCCTCCCTGCGCCAGCAGGCCGACGCGATGGTGGCAGACGGCGGGACCGCCATCTACTCGGCGCTTTCGGTCGCCCAGGAGCTGGCTCGCCAGGAGCTCGCAAGGGAACCCGATCGCCTTGTGAGCATCGTTTTGCTGACCGACGGCGAGAGTAATGCCGGCATGCCGCTCGAGGACTTTCGTGCCCGATACAGCGGCGGGTTTGCAGCCCGCATCTTCCCGATCCTTTTTGGCGAAGGTAACGTTTCCGAGATGCAGCAGATTGCACGGCTCTCGGGCGGACGGGAATTCGACGGGCGCAACCTGCAGCTCAGGCAGGTCTTCAAGGAAATTCGCGGCTACCAGTGATGCGAAGATCTATGTTGTCAGTTCATGGCTGAGCGCACGCTGAAGCTTCGGGCATTGCTGTTTCTCTACAGCACGGCCAACATTTCAGGCTGCGCACTCGCGCTGCTCGGTCCGGTCTTGCTGTTTGCCGGGGTCATCGACAATGGCTGGATGCTGATCACCGCCGGGCTGTATGCCGCAGGCTGGTTGCTGGGTCGCAAGCCAGCCGAACTCGAGCGCCATATCGAGGACAGCCTGAGCCTGGAGCAGATGCTGGTGCGTCTGGACCGATTGGTCGCGCAGGCCAAGCCACACCTGACCGACGAGATGCGCAGGCGTCTGGACCGGGTACGCGAGTCGATCGGCGAGGTTCTGCCACGGCTTCTGGTTGCCCGGTCGCACGATGACGACCTGTACACCGTGCGCGAGACAGTCTTGCGCTATCTGCCCGAGACGCTTGCCAACTATGTCGCGCTGCCGCCCGCATTCCGGACGACGCACGTCCTGAAAGACGGCAAGACCGCCCGCCAGCTGCTGGACGAACAGCTCGCCCTGCTCGATGACAAGCTCCGGGAAGTGGTTGCCAATGTGGCGGCAAGCGATGCAAATGCGCTGATTGCAAATGGCCAGTTTCTGGAGATGAAGTTCAATCAGCCCGACTTTCTCGAACGCTGAGGACATCGCCTCCTTCGCCTGCGTCA
Organism: Burkholderiales bacterium; assembly: GCA_026399875.1. GTDB lineage: Bacteria > Pseudomonadota > Gammaproteobacteria > Burkholderiales > Burkholderiaceae_E > UBA4615. The sequence goes on from JAPLQF010000043.1 coordinate 62,664, forward strand.
CCTCAACAATCAACCCAGACCACATCTGTTTTCGACCCGGGCAATCGCCCTGGCGGTCTGATTGAATCAACCTGATACCAAGGGCGCCAGGCGGCACTGACTCTGACGCAGCCCGTTCAGTCGGGTATTGATGCCGGCGATCGGATTTCGTGACCGTGCGGCCAGACAGGCTCAAGCTTGATAATTGCCTGCCGATATCTCTCGTAGCCCCAACGAGAGCGCACGATGCCCACCAACAGACTTCGCTGCGCTGCAGCCTGCATACTCCTGCCGTTTTTGGCCAGCCTGGTCGCATGCGGCGGCGCCGGCGGTGGCAACAGCAGCACAAACACGACAGCGACTGCGACATCGACTGCACCGACCACGGCAGCGCCCACTGCAGCGCCCACTGTCAACCTTGCCCTGTCATCAAGCAAAGCCTCGGTCAACAGTCCGGTGACACTGAGCTGGTCGTCGACCGATGCCACCAGCTGCAACAGTTCGGGCTCATGGTCGGGCGGGCAAGCCGCGCATGGCAGCAAGTCGATCACGCCCGCTGCCGGCGGGCAATTCAGCTACACCATCGCCTGCACTGGCGCAGGCGGCTCAGCCGCCAAAACCGTCGTCCTGACCGTCCCGATGCCGGTTCTGGCGACCAGCTACGAGAACAAGAACGACATCGCGCTCGACGATCCGAAGCTGCCCAATCTTCAGGACATTCCTGGTGTCACCCTCGAGTCCGGCGAACAGAATCTCGGTCAGCGAGGCATGGCCTTTGCGGATTTTCTGCAGGAAGGCACCTTCAGCGCAATCACTGCCTCGACCTTCTACAAGAATGCCTTTCCGGGCAGCAATCCTCTGAAATGGCCGGACTCACCGGCCAAGCTGTACTTTCTTCGCAAGGACGCCAGCGGCAAATGGACCGACGTCACCAACCAGCTGATCAAGAACCCCAGCGAACGCACGATCTGCGTGAGCCCCGGGTTCATCGAGATCGCCGATATGAACAAGGATGGCAGGCCCGATGCGGTCATCAGTTGCACCGGCCCCGACTTCACCATCAACGGCGTTTTCGATGACAGCTCGCTGCAGTATGCAGTGCTGAGTCAGCCTGATGGCAGCTATCGGGTCGTGATGCTGGCCGTACCATCAATCTATGCACATCAGGTGGCGCTGGCGGACATCGATGGTGATGGCAATGTCGACATCCTGTCGGTCGATACCGGACGTTTTCGTACGCCGATCGTGCTGTGGGGCAACGGCGACGGCACCATCCGGGTCGATGCGACGCGCTTTCCGAGCGACATGTCCCAGAAGGCGATCTATGGCATCCGGGCCATTCCGATCAACGGCAAGATCAATGTCGTGGTCTCGGGCAACCCCACCGGCGCTCAGGCCGGTCCGCCGGCATCGAATGAATACGGCACGAAAGTGCTGCAATACATCGGCGGCAAATTTGAGGTTGTGAAAGATCTGAGTGCTGGCATTCCCAAGGTCAGCAGCACCGGCCTGACCTATGCCCTTGCACTGGACGCGATCTACAAGGGGGGCTACTACTACTTCCTTCGCGTCAACGGCGACTACACCGGCAGTGCCATCGTCAAGACCGATGCCGCAACCGGCGCAAGCACCCTGCTGACCGAGGTGGTCCGTGGCAACACCTCCGACACCAGTGGTGTGCTCAAACTCACCAGTGCCAACAACTTCGTCTCGCAGATGGGCAACTGCGGTCCCAATGCGATCAAGTTGACCGACTACTTCCATTACCAGTGCAGCTTCAGCATCCCTTTGCGATGAGCGGCCAGAGCAACAGGCATCGAACACCATGGCACCCTTGATGAGAACCGGACTGGCAATCGGGGGCGCCGTGCTCCTGACGGTCGCGGGATGGCTCGGATCGGCCGCATATGTCGGCTCACAGACCGAGGCGGCCTTGCAATCGCTCAAGGCCGCAGCGCCTGACGATGGCGCCAGCTTTCGGCTGACCAGACTTGATCATCAACGGGGCTGGTTCTCATCATCAGGCACCGCCGACATCGCACTGGCCGACGACTGCTCCGCCGCCAATGGGTCTGACGCCTCAGGACCCCTTGCAAAGGTGGCGTACCGCATCTCCCATCTGCCCTTGCCCTCGGGTCTGGCCCGATTCGACTGGGTCGCCACCCCGATCGGCGAAGCGGCCGAGGAACTGATCGCCCTGATCGGTCCCAACTCGACAATCGCCGGATCCGGAAAAGTCGCGCTCCAGGGTGAGATCAGCAGCGACTTTGCAATCCCGGAACTGACCCGGCGAAGTATCGGGCTGAAGGCATCAGCATCAGCCGGTACTGTCCGCCTTGATCGAAAAACCATTTTTCTCGACTGGAAACTCGATCGGCTGACGATGCGCTCGGCCGGCCAAACGGCCCAAGTCAACGGGCTGTCAGTGTCGATTGATCTGCATGACCGACAATTGGGCACTGGATCGTATGGGGTCGATATCGACAAGCTGAGCCTTCGTGATGGCACCGTCGAGGGTTTGTCGCTGCTGACCAAAGCGGTTGTCCGCGACGACCGCTTCGACACAAGCGTGGCAACGAAGGTGCTCCAACTGGATGTCGGCAGTGAGTCGATCAGGAACCTGCAGTTCGACTTCGCGGTGACCGATCTGGATGCCACCAGCGCGCAGGTCTTGAATCAGGTGTTTCGCGCGAGTTGCGGCTTCCAGCAGATGACTGCTGACGAGCAGTCACGCACACGACAGGCGCTGGGCAGCATGCTTGCGCGAGGAATGAAAGTCGGTCTGCGAAAGCTGGCACTGACCACTGAAGACGGCTCGATCGATGGACGTATCGAAGTCGAAATGACGCCCTCGAAAGACGACACGCCATCATTGGTCAAACAGCTTCGCTCGAGCGGCGAAGTCAGCCTGTCGCTCAAACGGCTCAGCAATGAGCAGCGCGAGGCCATCCTTGGGCTGGGGTTTGAGCAGAGCCAGGACAACGCGCTCAAAGCGAGGTTCGAGATCAGCAGCGCCGCACTCACCGTCAATGGCAAGCCTCAACAGGGCGTCGATATCGCCATGCTGGTCGAGGGCCTGCACAGCGCCGATCTGACCCTGGCATCGATGCTGAACCCCGGCAGTCAATCGAAAAAGCCGCTTTCCGATGCGCTCACTGCGGTCCTTGTGCCGGCAGCACCGGTCACTCAGGCGGATTTGCCCGGTGATATTGCAATGTTTGTCGAGCGTCGCGACAGCTGCGAGCACTTCGCCGGCGAAGATGGCTATGACGCCGAACGGGCGGCCTTCCTGACAAAGAATATCGTCGAACTGTGTACCGGCTCGAAAAAGCAGCTCATCGCCCTCCGCAAGAAATACACCGGCAATGCGACTGCCATCGCAGCCCTGCAGAAATACGATCTGGACCTCGATCTTCGGGCTTGCCCGGGCCGCTATGACCCGAGCGCCTGGACCGGCTGTGTCGGCAGCCGAGAGTTACCAGGCGGTGACGGTTACAGCGGCGGATATCTGAACGGCAAAGCGCATGGTCTGGGCATCTATCAGTTCGCCGATGGCCGAAAGTACGACGGAAATTATTCGATGGGCGTGCGACACGGCACCGGAATCGAATACCGAGCCGATGGAACGATCGCCCTCAGCGGGCGATGGGATCAGGGCAAATATATCGAACCGTGATCGGTCCGGCGCAAATCAGACTGTTCTGGTGCTATACAGGCAGTCATGGGCGCACACCCCCGCATCTTTTACGGCTACTGGCTCGTGCTGGCCGGCTTCGTCACCCAGTTCCTGTCGGTTGGCGCGATGAACTATTCCATCGGCGCCTTCATGCTGCCGATGACCAGCGATCTGTCATGGAGCCGGGCTGAGTTCATCCTGCCACGCAGTCTCGGCCAGTTCGTGATGGCCTTCACCGGCTTTTACATCGGCAGCCATGTCGACCGTCTCGGTGCGCGGACTTTCGTGCTGGCCGGCCTCCTCATTCTGACTGCGGCCTTGTGGGGCCTGTCGATGATCCAGGCCTGGTGGCAATGGGTGATCCTGAACGGCGTCCTGCTCACCGTCGGCGCGTCGCTGATTGGCAGCCTGGTGGTGAACGTGACCCTGTCGAAATGGTTTGTCGCCAATCGCGGCCAGGCGATCGGGTGGTCATCGATGGGGGTGTCCTTCGCGGGCATCGGCCTGACACCGGTCATCACCAGCTATATCGATGCCTATGGCTGGCGCTCGGGCTGGCAGGCCATGGCGGTGGCCACCCTGGTGCTGGCACTTCCTGCAGCCCTGATGATGCGGCGTGCCCCGGAAGATTACGGCCTCAATCCCGATGGCCGCAGCGCCGCGCAAATGAACACCGAGGCGGGTGCCAGAGCGCAGGCCGATTACGACACCTCGATCACGCGCGGGCAGGCGCTGCGCATGCCCTTGTTCTACATGCTGGTCGGTGCGTTCAGCATGTTTCAGGTACTGATTCCGGTGGTGCTCTTCCAGACCATCCCTTTCATGACCGACGCCGGCTACTCGCGCAGCACCGCTGCGCTGATGATTACCATCGCGTCGGTGCCTGCACTCGTGACCAAGCCGATGTGGGGATGGCTGATCGATCGTGTGAATCCCAAGCCGCTGGCGGCCTTCAGCGTCGCGCTCTCCGGGCTGGCACTGATCATGATCGTCCTGAGTGTCCAGTCGCGCTCCATGAATCTGGAGTACCTGGCGTTTTTCATACTGGGCATCGGATGGGGCGGCGTGATTCCGATGCAGGAAGTGATCTGGGCCTCGTACTTCGGCCGACGCTATCTGGGTGCAGTGCGCAGTGCTGCCCTGCCCTTTGCGCTCATTCTTGGGGCTGGCGGGCCGCTCGCGGTCGGCCATTATCATGATGTGGTCGGCAACTATGATGGCGCCTTCATCATTGTCGGCTGCATGAGCCTGGTGGCGGGTGCGCTGATTCTGGCCCTGCCCCGTCGTTAGTCTGAGACTGGCCGGGCTTGCCTGGTCGGCTTAGCCACGGATCGATACGGAGTATTGATGACCCTGCGAGACCTGATCCGCTGCATCGTCAGCCTGAGCTTTGGCATCGGCCTGAACCCTTCTGTCGGCGCCACAGAGCCGCCGCAACGCCTGGTACATGGCCTGTTATGGGATGCCCATGAAGTCACGGTCGGACAGGTAGCGGCTTATGCCCGAGCGTCCGGCTTCGTCAGCCAGGCCGAAAAAGACGGTGGCGGTTTTGTATTCGAGTCGGGTTGGGTACAAAAGCGCGGTTGGACCTGGCGCAAACCTTTCGGCGTTGACGCTGCGGAAAATGAGCCGGCCGTTCACCTCACATTCGATGAGGCGCTTGGGGTCTGCCGGCATGCAGGCAAGCGCCTGCCGAACGACACCGAATGGGTCAAAGCTGCCTTCCTTGAACAGCGTCAACCGGTGCCTGCAGGATGGGTTGCGGGAAAGCGCTATGCCTTCCCGAACGGCGATTCATCCGCAGGCAGCAACTACCTCAACTCTGCCATCGCGGCCAAAGGCGTCGCGCCGAAAAGCGTTCTGATGCGGGGTACAGGGCATGTGCCGGTGATGCAGACACCGGCCGGCGTCAATGGCTTGTGGGATATGGGCGGCAATGTCTGGGAATGGGTCGACAGCGGAGCAGGACAGGAGCGCGTCACTCGCGGTGCGTCATGGTGGTATGGCCCGGAGCGACAGCGCGAAGAAGACCTGGCAACGAAGCCTCGGGACACACGAGTGGTCTATATCGGTTTTCGGTGCGTCCAAACACCCGCCAACTGATCAACAACCCTGTCGACCTTCAAAGCCCCGCGCGCACCCTGAATTGACGCGCGATATCTGACATGTCGGCCCCGGGCGCAGCGCGCAGCGCCGCATCAGCCCAGATCTTTGCATTGGCCTGCGCCAGCACGGTCTGGATGCCTGTCGATTCGATCAGCGACATCGCGATCGTCACATCCTTGTTCATCAGCGCCAGTGCAAAACCAAAATCCCAGGACTGGGGCAGGATCGCCTTGGGCCAGACCCGGTTCGACATGAAGCTGCCGCCGCTTGAGGCATCGACAATGCTGTGCATGACCGCCGGATCAAGGCCGAATTTTTCGCCGATCGCAAACACTTCGGCACTCGCGGCAAGGATGGTGGCGCCCAGCAGATTGTTCAGAGCCTTGACCGCATGGCCTGAGCCGACATCGCCGGCGCGAATCACCTTGCTGCCCAGACACTGAAGCAGCGGGCGGGCGCGCTCGAATTCGGCTTCGGAAGCGCCGACCATGATGGCCAGGCTGGCCGCCTGAGCGCCACCCACGCCACCCGAAACCGGCGCATCGATGAAACTCACGCCACGCGCACGGGCGGCGACCTGATTGTCAACGGTGTGCCCTGGCGTAGAGGAGCCCATATCAATGACGAGGGTGCCGGGTCGCAAGCAGGCTAGTAGCCCTCCGGAAGCGGGCTCAGCAGACTGCTCTGCACCGCGGAACACCGCATCAACCACGGCGCTGTCGGGCAACATCAGGATCAGCACATCAACCGAGGCAAAGTCGGCCAACCCGCTTGCCGCGCGGGCCGCGACACCTTCGGCCGACAACTCGGCTGCGAGTTGCCGAGTGCGTGCACCATCGATGTCGTACAACAGCAGACCAGAGGCATCCTTGAGATGCCTGATCATCCGACTGCCCATGGCACCCAGCCCGATGAAACCGATCGTGCCAAACCCACTCGCACTGCGTTGATTCAAGTCAGTCATCTTGCTTGCCTTGCCTTCGAATTCGAGATCTGACGCAGGAGGGGTTGTTGCCTTCAGAGCCGGGAGAATCCTTGGTCACCGAGGCTGACCGACACCTGCTTGATGTCGGTGTAGCTTTCGAGGATGCCTTCCAGCGAAAACTCGCGCCCAGCACCGCTTTGCTTCATGCCGCCGTACGAGTGTCCGATCGACTGACCGCCTCCCTGATTGACCAGCACCCAACCCACCTCGAGCGCATGAGCCAGGCGCAAGGCCGGCGCGCCCGCACGCGACCAGACGAAGGCCGCCAAGCCGTACTGCGAGGCATTGGCCCGCTCGATCACCTCTGCCTCGGTCTTCCAGGTCGAGACCGACAGCACCGGGCCGAAGACCTCTTCGCGGGTCATGCGGACATCGTCGGGCAGGTTGAAAAACACCGTGGGTTCAAAGAAATACCCCTCTGACAGCGGACCGCTTGCAGGAGGCAGTCCACCCATGATCAGCGAATCGGGTTTGCGATCGATCGCTTCCCGCACGTATTCGCAGACACGCCCGAATTGCCGTGCATTCACAAGCGACCCCGAGTCGGTGGTTTCATCGAGCGGGTTGCCGACCACCATCTTTCGCAGCTTCGCGGTCAGGGTGTCGAGAAAGGTATCGGCAATCGACTCGTGCACAAAAAGACGTGAACCCGCTGTACAGGACTGGCCCTGCCGCGAAAACCGCATCGCGGTGATGACCCCGTCTGCCACGAATCCGTGATCGACATCAGGGAAAACCACCTGGGCGCTTTTGCCGCCCAGCTCAAGGGTGACAGCGGCAATGCGCTGACTGGCTGCAGCGAGAATGGATCGTCCGACCGCGGTTGACCCTGTGAAGGAAATCTTGGGGACATCGGGATGCTCGACCAGTGCGGCGCCACACTCGACACCGTAACCAGTGAGGACATTGAGCACGCCCGCCGGCAGATGCTGATTGCAGATCCGACTCAGATGCAGGACCGCGAGCGGCGCTTCTTCGGAAACCTTCAGCACCAGGGTATTGCCGGTCATCAAGGCCGGGGCGATCTTGAGCGCCGACAGAATCAGAGGCGCATTCCAGGGAACGATCGCACCCACAACGCCATAGGGCTCGCGGCGCGTGTAGTCGAGCGTTTCCGGATTGAGATAAGCGGTTTTACCCTTGAGTTCGCGGGCGAGTCCGGCCACATACCGGAAAACGTCGACCGCGCTGGCCGCTTCTGCGCGACTCTGGGTTCGAAGTGCATTACCGTTTTCAGTGCTGATGGCCCGAGCCATCGCCTCGATGTCCTTTTCGAGCGCATCTGCGATTCGATGCAGCAATTTGCCTCGCTCGCCGGCCGCCATCCGAGACCAGGTCCTGAAGGCTTTCCTGGCCGCCGCGACCGCGATTGACACATCGGCACTGCGGGCGCGCGGCACTCTCGCAAAGGGCTTCTTGATCGCGGGGTTTTCAACCGCAATCCATTCCTGCTCGAGACTGTCGACCAATTTGCCGTCGACGATCATCTGATGGGTATCAAGAACAGCTTCAGTCATCTGTCTTTCCAGGGGAAGAACGATGCAAACGATGAGGGATTCACTGCGCGGCTTGTCGCTTCAGATCAAGGCCATCTGGCATCACGATGCCGATTTGGCGAGGGTCAGTCCGCGATAGGCATTGGCAGCCACGTCATCACAGATCGCCCGGTATTTGTCCAGACCGGCGACATAGGGCATGAATACACGCGGTTTACCCGGTATGTTGGCGCCCAGGTACCAGGAGTTTGCGAGCGGGTAGAGGGTCGAATCGGCCACCTGATTCACGTGAGCCACCCACTTTTCCTCGGCCTCGGTATCGGCATCGACCTGCTGATAGCCGCCTGCTTGCACATAAGCCATCAGGTCGCGAATCCAGTCCACATGCTGCTCGATGGCAGCAATCATGTTGGCCTTGACCGAAGGACTGCCGGGGCCGGTGATGATCAGAAGATTCGGAAAACCGGCTGTCACAAGCCCGAGGTAGGTGCGCGGCCCGGCAGCCCATTTGTCCTGCAGCGACTCGCCGCCCGCAATCCGAATATCGATATCGAGCATGGCGCCGGTCATGGCGTCATAACCGGTGGCGAAGATCACCGCATCAAGCTCATAGGTGTTGCGGGCGGTTCTGATGCCGGTGGCTGTCATCTCCGAAATCGGGTCTTTCCGGATATTGACCAGCGTGACGTTGTCGCGATTGAAGGTTTCGTAATAGCCGGTATCGAGGCAAAGGCGCTTGGTGCCGATCGGATGATCATCCGGCATCAGCCACTGAGCGACTTCCGGGTTCTTGACGGTCTGACGGATCTTGTCCCGCACAAATGCACAGGCGGTTTCATTGGCCTGCTGGTTGGTCAGGAGATCCTTGTAGGCGTAAAGGAAGCTGATGTTTCCGCCGGTGTGCCACTTCTTCTCGAAGCTCTCCGAGCGGGCTTCTTCAGTATCTTCGTGCGCATACTTTTGCGGCGGCGGATGACCACCAATACCAAACGGCGTGCGAAGGGCTTCCTCGCGATGCAGCCTGTACTCGCGCTTGTAAGCCTCCTCCTGCTGCTTCGTCAGAGGGCGATTGACCGCCGGCACGCTGAAATTAGCGGTGCGCTGAAACACATGCAGATGACTGGCTTGCTGCGCAACCACCGGGATCAATTGAATGCCCGATGACCCGGTGCCAATCACGCCGACCCTCTGCCCGGTGAAATCAACCGGCTCATGAGGCCATTGCCCGGTGTGATACCACTTGCCTTTGAACGCTTCCAGACCCTTGAAATCGGGCACCCGCGGCAAAGACAGATTGCCCGAAGCCATGACACAAAACCGTGCATCGACGAGGTCGCCACGATCGGTCGTGATACGCCAGTGGCAACTTGCCGGGTCGTAGACTGCCGATTTCACGCGAGTCTTGAACCGGATATCACGCCTCAGATCGAAGCGGTCAGCGACATGATTGGCGTAACGCAATATATCGGCCTGAGCCGCGAAACGCTCAGGCCATTCCCACTCCTGCTGCAGCTCGTCCGAAAACGAATAGGAATACTCCAGGCTTTCAACATCGCAGCGGGCACCCGGATAGCGATTCCAGTACCAGGTGCCGCCCACGCCTTCACCGGCTTCGAAGACCTGCATCGTCAACTTGAGTTCTCGCAGCCGATGAAGGGCATACATGCCGGCAAAACCGGCGCCGATGATCACGACGTCAAGTCTTTTCGGCAGCGGTGATGAATCGGTGCTCATCGGGCAGTCTCCGTTCAGTGGGTGTGTCTTGAATCGGCTTATCGAGATTCACACCAGCAAGATTCAAACGAGCGCGATTCAAACAAGTGCGACTCAAACAAGTGCGACTCACTCAAGGGTGATCTTGGCTCGCGTGATGATGTCGCCAAGGCGCTTTGCCTCACTCGCGCGGTAGGCAACCGCATCCTGCGGACTGAGCCAGAAGGTGGTTGCGCCGCGCTCAAAAAACGCCTTCTGCAGATCGGGACTGTCGAGGGCCCTCTTGGCGAACATCGATGCGCGCTCGACGATCACCGCAGGAATCTTTGCGGGCCCGCACAGCGACGTCCAGGAACTGAGATCGTAGCCCGGCAGGAACTCGGCAATCGCCGGAATATCCGGTACGACCGGGCTGCGCTTTGCGCTGGTCACACCAAACCCCTTGACCTTGCCGGGGTTGTATTGCACCAGAGCGCCCGGAATGTTGTCGAAGATCATCTGAACCTGCCCACCGATGACATCAACCATCGCCGGGGCGCCGCCGCGATACGGCACATGAACCATGTCAACGCCTGCAAGCAGCTTGAAGAGTTCGCCGGCAATATGAAGGGTTGTACCCAGTCCAGCCGATCCGTAGGAATACTTCCCGGGATTTTTCTTCAGAAGGTCGATCAGTTCGGGGATGGTGCTAGCCGGCAAGGCGAGATTACCCACCAGGAAATTCGGCAGCGACCAGATGTTCGTGACGAAAGTGAAGTCGCGATCTGAGTCGAAGGGCAGCTTGCCCGCTTTCAGGGTGGGCGAAATGGCATGAGACGCGACGCCTCCCAGACCGAAGGTATAGCCGTCGGGTGCAGCACGGGCGACATTGGATACGCCAATGTCCCCACCGCCGCCACCGATGTTCTCGACCACCCATTGCTGCCCTGAGATTTCACTCATCTTTGCGCAGAACAGTCGCGACAGGATGTCGGTCGCGCCGCCCGGCGGAAACGGATTGATGTATTTCACTGGCTTGGTCGGCCAGGCCGCCTGGGCTCGCGCCTGACTGCCTAGAACAAAAGGGGCGCCAACAATCGCACCGATCGAGCCGATCGCTTTTCTGCGAGCGTCTCGGCTTGCAGGACGCGTTGGTGGCGATTCAAGCGAATCGGTATCAGCCACAATCGGAAACCGCTGGCCATCTGTCTTCATCTGAGTCCCCTCATGTTGTTGTCAGAACGAGCTTAGGGCAATCCGGTGAATTTGTGTTCATCGAGGCGCTCGATTGCGACGGTCAGCCAATCCGCACCACCTCAGACGGCGGGCAAGCGGCACAGGCCGTTGTCGCAGTATTTTTCATAGTCGGGCTCAAGCGGCATGTCCATCGAGCCCAGAAAACGGGCAACGCAGACGTAGAACGATGCGGTCAACGTGAGTTCGACCACTTCGCCGTCGGTAAACCCACAAGCGCGAAGCTCGGCGATCGCCTCGGGCGACGCGGCCGGTCCGATCGAGATTTCCTCGGCAACCCGAAGCGCTGCACGCTGCTGTGCATCGAAACAATCGGCGTCGCGCCAATGCTCCAGCGCATCGATCTGAGTCCGGGACACACCGGCCGAGAAAGCCATCGGAACATGATGGGCCCACTCGAACTTGGCGTTGCAGACCTGTGCGCCACGAAGGATCAACAACTCCCGCAGGCTGCGCGGGGTTGTTGCGGCAAGCCTCAGCGGCCAGGCGAACGCCACCCAGGCCCGCAGCATCTCGGGGGCGTGGCCCATGACCCGATACAGGTTCGGAAATTCGAAATCGGCGCCTGCCTTGGTTCGCAGATCGGCCAGGATATCGGACAGCGGCGGCTGCATCGGTACGGCAGGCAGCAATGGCAAATGACTCATGGGGTGTCTCCGGAGGGATGGTTGGATCTGGAATGGTTGAGGCGGCGGAACACTGCGTCTGATGAGAAGGGCAACGTTCAGCCGTAAGCCACGCCCTGCGCATTGAGCATCAGACTGTAGATCGACTGCGAGCCGGTCACAAACAGGCGGTTGCGCTTGACGCCACCGAAACAAAGATTCGCTGCGCCTTCCGGCAGGTGGACGATTCCGATGCGCACACCGTCGGGTGCGAACACATGGACGCCGTCCTCGGCTGGATCGCCCCAGCCGACTGCCGCCCAGACCCGACCCTCGGTGTCAACCCGAAAGCCGTCAGTCGATGCGGCGCCGAAGTCAAAGAAGACCCGTGGCGCGCCCAGCCTGCGGCCGTCGATCACATCGAACACATGGATCTGACGCGGATGCCCGCGCTTGTGCGAGGCGCCGGTATCGGCCACATAGAGCAGATTGAAATCGGGTGAGAACGCCAGCCCGTTGGGCTTTTCGATCGACTCGTCGACGATGCTCGCCAGCCCGCTATGCGGGTCGATGCGATAGACCCGCGTCGGCAGCTCAGGCTCGCCCGGATCGCCCTGATCAAGCGACAACAATCCGTAGCCGGGATCAGTGAACCAGATGCCACCGTCGGGATGCACCACGACATCGTTTGGGGCGTTGAGCCGCTTGCCATCGAAGCGATCGATCAGGACAGTGATCGAGCCGTCGATCTCGGTACGGGTCACGCGCCGGGAGCGGTGCTCGCAGGTGAGCAGGCGGCCCTGTCGATCGCGGGTATTGCCGTTGGCATTGTTGGCAGGCGTGCGAAAGACACTGACCGCACCACTGTCTTCACACCATCGCAGCATCCGGTCATTGGGGATATCGCTCCAGATCAGGCTGCGCAGATCGCCGAACCACACCGGACCCTCGTTCCATCGTCCGCCAGTCCAGATGCGCTCAATGGCAGCACTGCCGACTCGGATTTTCGCGAAGCGCCGATCAAGGTGTTCGATCGCCGGGTCGGGGTATCGAATCGGCTGGGTCCAGTCACGGTCAAGCTTTCGATCAGTGCTCATTCGCCTGCCTCATCCTGTTCAGGAAAACGCCGCTTTGTGCCGCCAGCCCGATGCAGCAACCGACGTCGATCACAAGCGGACCGTCGCGTCGCACAGTGACCTGTGCCGACTCACCCTGGACCAGGGTATGCAGGCGATCGCCATCGAAGGCGACCACACCAGGCCCCTCGAAGCTGAAGTCAGTGCCAAAAGAAAGGCGCTCGCACAGGCTAACCCGGACCGTGCCGAAGAGGCCCGGTGACAACGGGACATGCAATGCCTGGCCGCTGCCGCATCGCAAAGCCAACCCGCACTCGTCGTCAAATCCCACCGGATCCAGATAGCCGCCGATCGGCGACATTCCAACCGCCCATGGCTCGGCACGCGTCAGTACCAGGGCAGCAAGGCGGTCAGGATCAAAGGGCAGCATGTTGCCGGTCGAGTCACGACGCAGCAGCACCGCGTCAATGACACCTGAATCGGTCCAGTCATCGGTTCTGACATGAACGAGCTTGCAGCGAGCACCAACCTGCGATGCCTTGATTGCGCCACTGGCGACCAGCCCTGCGGCAACGCCAGCGCTGGTCGCCTCGACCGACACCGGAAACACATTGTTGGTGCCGGTCGACAAAGGGATCAGGACCGCATCGGGCCAGGTTTGCGCGATGACACGGTGAGTGCCGTCACCGCCCAGCGCGACGATGACATCGCAGCCTTCGTCGCGGGCCGCCCTGACCGCAGCGGCCGTGTCGGCGGCTGAGTTGGTCACTGGGCCGGTCTGCAACGCGCGAACGCGGGCCCGCAGCGGCATCCACTGCAGCGCGCCGGTGGATATCCGCGCAGGCTCCTGCATCACCATGATTTCATCGACACCCATCGCATCGAGGCCGGTTGCGATGCGCGCCACCTGCGCCGCCTTGGCCTCGTGGGTCACCGCAGTGGCGCGCGCTGCCAACCGGCGCACATCGCGACCGGACATCGGATTGGCGATGATGGCAACCTTGCCCGGCATCGGATGAGCGCCCCGGCTTTGTCTGAAAGCTCAGAACCGCCAACTGGTCACAGCGAGCTTCCTCACTGCGCTCAGCTCGCCGCCACCGGCAGGCAGGCAAGGGGGCCAGTCGGCCAGACAAACGCTCGCGTCACATGGCCACCGCAGCGACGGTCAGCGCAGGCTGTCGTTAAACTTGGACAATGCGTCTGAACCCGGACACAGCACCGATTCATCGAGCCGGTTCAGCGGCACCTGCGAGGTCTCGAGTGCGGCATGCATGTCGGTTGCGTTCGGGTCGACATACAGCAGACCGGTCGCGATTTCGCCTTTCTCGGCCAACTCGTTCATGTGGTTCATCGCCCCACGCCGATCGGTCGGATCGTGATCGACATGCAACTTGCGCAGGCGCATGACCGAGCCGTCGCTCTGAGGAAGCTCCAGAACCTCTCCAGGCGCCGGATCAGCCACCACCTCCTGGGCCAGATCGATGAAATCGATGCGGCTGACCGCCTCGTTATGCGCGCGGACATGGTCATAGCTGCGCGTGCTGCCCGCGTGGTTGTTGAAAGCGACGCAGGGGCTGATCACATCGATGAAGGCCGCCCCACCGTGCATGATCGCGCCCTTGATCAAGGGGACCAGCTGAGCCTTGTCGCCGGAAAATCCCCTGCCCACATAGGTCGCGCCCAACTGCATCGCGATGCCAACAAGATCGACCGGCGCATCATTGTTGACCAGTCCCTTCTTGCTGCGACTGCCCCGGTCGGCTGTGGCCGAGAACTGCCCTTTGGTCAGACCATAGACGCCGTTGTTTTCGACGATATAAACCATGCGGACACCACGGCGCATCGCGTGAGCAAACTGACCCAGACCAATCGAGGCCGAATCACCATCGCCCGAGATACCCAGGTAGAGCAGTTCGCGATTGGCCAGATTCGCACCGGTCAGCACGCTGGGCATGCGGCCGTGCACCGTGTTGAAACCGTGGCTTGCGCCAAGGAAATAATCGGGCGTCTTGCTCGAGCATCCGATGCCCGACAGCTTGGCCACCCGATGCGGTTGTACATCGAGCTCCCAGACAGCCTGAATGATCGCCGCCGAGATCGAATCGTGGCCGCAACCGGCGCACAGCGTCGAGATCTTGCCTTCATAGTCGCGCCGGGTGTAGCCGACAGCGTTCTTTGTCAGAGTGGGGTGATGCAGACGGGGCTTGGCGATAAAGGTCACTTGATGGCCTCCTTGGCATCGGAGCGCTGCGACGCCACGGCCTGGCGCCCGGCGTGAGTGCGAATGGTCTGAGTGATAAAGCGTGCGGTGATGGGCGTGCCGTCGTAGTGCAGCACCCTGACCATCTTGGCCGGATCAACGTCGAGTTCATTGATCAGCAGCGTGCGCATCTGCGCATCGCGATTCTGCTCGACCACGAAAACGACGTCGTGCGACGCGATGAAGTCGGGCACGCTCTGGGGGAAGGGGAAAGCCCGAAGGCGCATGGCGTCAAGATGAACGCCATCGGATGAAAGCGCCTCGAGTGCCTCATCCATCGCCGGAGCGGTGGAGCCGAAGTAGATCACGCCCATCCGCGTGCGCTGTGAGGCGGGGCGCACGATCGGGGCCGGGACCAGGTTGGCAGCGGTCTCGAACTTCTTGAGCAGGCGCTGCACGTTGTAGATGTAGTCGTTGCCGGATTCGGAATAACGGGCATAGGCATCACGGGTCGTGCCCCGCGTGAAATAGCTGCCTTTGCTTGGATGCGTGCCAGGCAGCGTGCGCCAGGGGATGCCATCGCCATCAACATCCTTGTAGCGGCCGAAGTCGAAGCCGGCGTCGAGTTGCTCGGCGCTGAGCACCTTGCCGCGGTCGTAGCGACGGGCGTCGTCCCACCGCAAGGGCTCACACAGCCGCTGGTTCATGCCGATGTCCAGGTCGGTCATCACGAACACAGGCGTCTGCAGCCGCTCTGCCAGATCGAGCGCTGTCGCTGAATGCTCGAAGCACTCGGCAGGATCCTGAGGCAAAAGCATCACATGCTTGGTATCGCCATGGGAAGCATAGGCACTGGCCAGAAGGTCGGCCTGCTGGGTACGTGTGGGCATGCCGGTGGAGGGGCCGCCCCGCTGGACATTGATGATCACGAACGGAATCTCGGCGAAATACGCCAGACCGATGAACTCGGTCATGAGCGATACGCCAGGGCCCGAGGTGGCAGTGAACGCACGCGAGCCATTCCAGCCCGCGCCCGTGATGATGCCGACCGATGCAATTTCGTCTTCGGCCTGCACGATCGCGTAATTGGCTTCGCCGGTTGTTGCGTCGTGACGGAACTTCTTGCAATAGGACTGGAAGGATTCGGCGACCGATGACGATGGTGTAATCGGGTACCAGGCACATACCGTCGCCCCACCATAGACCGCGCCCAGTGCCGCGGCGGCGTTACCTTCCATGAAGATGCGGTTGCCGACCGCATTGGCACGGCGAACCCGCAGACCAATCGGCGCGTCCAGGTGCTCCAGGGCGAACGAACGCCCTGATTGCAGCGCCCGCACATTGGACTCGAGCAGGCGTTCCTTGCCTTTGTACTGTTCGGAAAAGAGTTTTTCGATGACTTCAGAGTCGACTTCCATCAGCACCGACAGCGCCCCCAGCGCCATGATGTTCTTGAACAGCGTGCGCTGGCGGGGGTCTTCGTAGGCGGCGTTGCAGATTGCGGTGACCGGCATGCCGATGACATGTATGTCGTCGCGAAAGGCGCTGCCCGGCAGGGGCCGCGTGCTGTCATAGAAGAGATAACCGCCCGGCTCGATCTCGGCCACATCCTGAGCCCAGGTCTGGGGATTCATGGCGACCATCATGTCGATGCCGCCGCGACGACCCAGCCAGCCGCGCTCGGTGACCCGAACCTCGTACCAGGTCGGCAAGCCCTGGATATTGGAGGGGAAGATGTTGCGGGGGCTGACCGGCACACCCATTCGCAGGATCGCCTTCGCGAACAGCTCGTTGGCCGATGCCGAGCCAGAGCCGTTGACGTTGGCGAACTTGATAACGAAATCGTTGACTGCTTCGATACGCTTCATGCGGTGACCTCCGTGCGCGCGGACAAAGCCTGGTCGCGGCAGGACGCGCCCGCCTTGGTGGTGTTGAGCAGAAACTTCTGCATGTCCCAGGCCCCGGTCGGGCAGCGTTCGGCACACAGCCCGCAGTGCAGGCACACGTCTTCGTCCTTGACCATCACACGCTGCGTCTTCAACTGCGCGCTCACGTACAGGTCTTGCGAGGTATTGGTGGCCGGGGCACTCAGACGGGTGCGCAGATCGGCCTCGTCGCCATTGTGGGTGAAGGTGATGGAGTCCATCGGACAGATGTCGACACAGGCATCACATTCGATGCACAGCCTGTCATTGAAAACGGTTTGGACATCACAGTTCAGGCAGCGCTCGGCCTCCTTGTAGGCAGCCTTCAGGTCAAAGCCCAACTCGACCTCGACCTTGATGCTGGCAAGGGCTTTCTCGGCCTTCTCCCAAGGCACTTTGTGGCGCAAGTCGTTGCTGACCGAGTTATCGTAGCTCCACTCGTGGATGCCCATCTTCTGGGACACGAGATTCACCATCGGCCCGGGGCGGCGGGTGACATCTTCGTTGTTGAGCATCCGGTCGATGGACACCGCGGCCTCATGGCCGTGGGCCACCGCGGTGATGATGTTCTTGGGACCGTAGGCCGCGTCACCGCCGAAAAACACACGCGGCTCACTGACCGACTGAAAGGTCTTGTCGGTCAGTACCGGCAGGCCCCATTTGTCGAAAGCGATACCGGAATCACGCTCGATCCAGGGGAAAGCATTCTCCTGGCCGACGGCAATCAGCACGTCGTCACAATCGAAGATGGCATCGGGCTCGCCGGTTGGCACCAGTGTGCGGCGCCCCTGGTCGTCGTACGTGGCCTTGACGATCTCAAAGCTCATGCCGGTCAGCTTGCCCTGGGCATCGTGCAAAAAGGCCTTGGGCACGTGATAGTTGATGAACGGTATGCCTTCGTGAATCGCGTCCTCTTTCTCCCAGGGCGAGGCCTTCATTTCGTCAAAGCCGCTTCGCACGATGACCTTGACGTCGTCGGCGCCCAGACGCAGTGCCGATCGGCAGCAGTCCATCGCGGTGTTGCCGCCACCGAGCACGATCACACGCCGTCCGACTTTCTCGACATGCCCGAAAGAGACAGAGGCCAGCCAGTCGATGCCAATGTGAATCGAGGCACGTGCTTCCTGGCGTCCGGGAAGATCGAGGTCTCGGCCGCGCGGCGCGCCGCATCCGACAAAGATCGCATCCCAGGGCTGCGCGATCAGGGCCTTCATCGAATCGATTCGCTGGTTGCCCCGAAAATCAACGCCCAGGGAAAAGATATAGCCGGTCTCTTCGTCGATGACAGTCTCGGGCAGACGAAAACGCGGGATCTGGGTCCACATGAAACCACCGGCCTTCTGTTCGCCTTCGAACACCGTGACCTCATAGCCCTGAGTGGCGAGATCGCGCGCCACGGTCAGCGATGCGGGGCCCGCGCCGACGCAGGCAACCTTCTTGCCATTGCGCGGCAGTGGCACCGGCATCATCGCGCGCACGCCATCGGCGCCCTTGTAGTCTGCCGCAACGCGTTTGAGCCGGCAGATGGCGATCGGCTCGGGCTTGGAAATGTTTTCTTCCTCGACCCGCCCTCGCCGGCAGGCCGGCTCGCAGGGCCTGTCGCAGGTACGGCCCAGAATGCCCGGGAATACATTGCTTACCCAGTTGACCATATAGGCGTCGTCGTAACGACCCTGGGCGATCAGGCGGATGTACTCGGGCACAGGAGTATGTGCCGGACAGGCCCACTGACAATCCACAACCTTGTGGAAGTACGAGGGGTCGGCCGTTCGTGTTGGCTGCAAGATGCTGTCTCCCTATTGGACTCGGCTCGTTCGGCCGAATCCCGATGATAAATGGTCGCCTGAAGCGAAACGCGACTCGCGCAGACAGGCTGCCTGCGGACTACAGAAAACCGGCTCCCAGCCACTCTGCCACGATTGCCGGCTTGTCGGATCCCTCGATTTCGATGGTGACATCCCAGGTGGTCGTCCAGCGTGCCGGCTGGACATCGAAATTTCTCAGCCTGAAATGGCCGCGTACCCGTTTTCCGCTGCGCACGGGTGCAACGAACCTCAGCTTGTTGAAGCCATAATTCACGCCCGACTTGGTGCCCTCGATCATCGGGCAAACCTGATAGCCCATCTGGGCCAGCAGCGACAGCGTCAGAAAACCATGCGCAATGGTGCCACCGTGAGGGGTCTCACTGGCGGCCCGCACAGGGTCAACGTGAATGAAGTACTCGTCATGCGTGAGCTTGGCAAACTGGTCGATCATGGCCTGATCGATCGTGATCCAGTCAGATACCCCGAAATCGGTGCCGATTCGAGCGCTCATGTCATCGAGCGTGACTTTGGATCGGGTGTGAAGTGCATCCATCAATGTCTCCCTGCGGGCGCGCTGCGGCACCTCGCTGCATTGTTTCGCGCACGGCCGCGCGTAGCCTGTTGACGGCGGAACGCCATCAGCGCACCGCCGACCAGATCTTAATGTAGAACAGCGCCGCACCTTGCCGCAGGCAGTGAAATTCGAGCAGGCAATGGTGGTCATCGTGTTGATCCCGACCGGTTGCCGCCGCAGATCGCCTGCCAGCCTCTGGTGGGCTGCCCGGATGTTGGCGGGAGTCCTGGCGGCGCTCCTGTGAGACTGAGCCGGGTGACCGGCAGCAGTACGACAGCCGGTCGAACCACTGCCGGTCGTACTACGGTCGTACTACGGTCGTACTACCATTGCGACTCCTCCAGGAGACAACCATGCCCTATCAGACCTTCAGCCCTTCCGGTGTTTCACCTCCCCCGCCGCAGACCTGGTCCAACATCAAGGTGCACAGCAACGGAAACTTCCATGTCGCCGGGATAGTCGGCGGCGGCGACAGCATGTACGAGCAGGCGCGGAACACCTTCGATGCCATCCGCAAGCTCATCGAGGCTGCCGGCGGCGTGATGGACGACATCATGACCCTGCAGATCTTCGTCACGAACCTCGATGAGAACACGGAGGTCTGGCGCGCGCGTCGCGAGTTCTTCACCGGCGACTTCCCCTGCTCCACCCTGATCCAGGTGCAGCGGGTCGGGTCGCCCAAGGTCTATCCGCCGCCGCGTATCGAGATCAACTGCACTGGCTACATCGGCGGCAGCCGATAGCCACTGGCAAGGAGATCCTCATGCAATACGCGTATCAGACCTTGACGGTTGACGTCCGCGGCGCGGTTCACTGGCTCACCCTGAACCGACCCGAGTCGCTCAATGCGATCACCACCCAGATGGCCACCGAACTGTCGGACTACTTTGGCGGCCTGCAGCGCGACCGCCACTGCCGGATCGTGGTGATGCGCGGCGCCGGACGGGCCTTCTGCGCGGGGCTGGACATCAAGCGCCGCGGCGAGGGCGAGAAACCCTTCGGCGGGGGCTTCGGCTTTCAGGGTCTGCTCGCCGACGTCTATGTGAAGATGCACCACTGCCCGCAGCCGATCATCGCTCTGGTGCAGGGTGCGGCCAGTGGCGGTGGTTTTGCGTTCGCCCTGGCGGCCGACATCCGAATTGCCGCGCAGAGCGCACGCATGAACGCCGCCTTCATCAAACTCGGGCTGTCGTCGTGCGATATGGGTGTGAGCTACTTCCTGCCGCGGGTGGTCAGCCGCTCGGTGGCTGCCGAGCTGATGCTTACCGGACGCTTCATCAACGCCCAGCGCGCACTGGCCACCGGGCTGGTCAGCGAGGTGGTGCCCGACGACCAACTGGACGCCGCCGCCCAACCCTATATCGACGAGATGCTGGCCGCCTCGCCGATGGGTCTGCGCCTGACCAAGGAAGGCCTGAACCTGGCCACCGACGCGCCCTGCCTGGAAGCGGCGATTGCCATGGAGAACCGCAACCAGACCCTGTGCGCCCGCTCAGAAGACTTCGCAGAGGGGCTGCGCGCTTTCATCGAGAAACGGCCGCCGGTCTACAAGGACGCCTGAGGGCGCGCGGCTCAGGGCAGCAGCGCCTCGCCTTCGATCTCGACCTTGGCCGCCGGATCGATCAGTGCCGTCACCTGCACCAGGGTCATCGCGGGGAAGTGCTTTCCCAGGGTCTCGCCCCAGGCCTTGCCCACCGCGGCGCCGGCACGGTTGAATTCGCCGATGTCGGTGACATAGACCCGGAGCATGATGAGGTGCTCGGGCTGGCAACCGGCAGCGCGCAACACGGTGACCAGGTTGGCCAGGGCGCGGCCCCACTGGACGCCCATATCGGCATCGGCCGCCACACCCGGCTCGCCGCGCACGACGCCGACCTGCCCGGCGATGCGCACCTGGGTAGCGCCCCGCGCCACCACCGCATGCGAAAAGCCACGGGGGCGCGGCCAGCCTTCGGGCAAGACGGTCTGGTAGGCGATGTCACTCATGTTCTGCTCCAAGAGGGGTGCAGGGCCGGCCAAAAAGGCAGACCTGCGGGTTGAGGCGGGGTCGGCGCTGCGCAAGCCCGCGGCCCCGAGCATTCATGAGATGGCCTGCGACAGTCAAGCGACGCATCGGTCATCCCGTGCAGAAGATGGTTCTTCGGGCGGTTGACAGGTTGACAGCTTGCGATCGACATCATCCTGCAAACGCTGAGCAAAATGCACAGCCCGAAAGCCACTGACACACGCGCAAACCGGGAATTCGATGGTTCATGGGGGCGACTTGCGAGATTTTCGTGCAGGTTTCGGCAACGCCGTCTTGTCTGATCCGGGAGGTGCCACCCACTGCAAGCCCAGGCCGATTCGTCCCAGCATGTCTCTTCGCAGATCCGACTCCACACCGGCAGCAAGATTGAGGTGTTGCATGACATTGGCATGGGTAATGCTCGCCATGCCATGCAATCCAGACCAGATGAACATCGCTTGCCGGTCGGCCTGAGCATGGCTCTTCTCATCGTTGCCATGCATGCTGCGCAAGCTGTCGCGCAGCATGTTGAAGGCAGCGACAGCGTAATGAACCAGCTCCGGATGATCTGCAGGCTCTGGCCACGGGGTGCCAAACATCAGCCGGTATTCAAGGGGGTTGCGCTGAGCGTAATCCAGGTAGGCATGACCCATTGCACCAAGATCGATGTCGGGATCACCGGTGCGAGGCCGCTGGTCGAGATGCTTAGCAAAATCGACAAAGCACCGGCGCATGATTTCGGCAAGCAGGTGATCGCGGCTTGAAAAATGCCGGTAAGGCGCCTGGTGCGAGATGCCAAGCTTGCGTGCGACATCGCGCATGCTCAGGTTTTCCACCCCCTTCTCAGCGATCACTTCTCGTGCTGCTTGCACGCAAGCTTCCTTGAGCGATGCGGTCTGCTCGATTGTCTTTCCCATGGATTCCTGATGGAAGTAGAGGCTGAAAAGCAAATAGTTGACAGTGAGTTGACAGTGTCTACAATTATCCGGAGACTTGTAGACACTGTCAACACCTTGAAGGTTTGCCATGACCGCTGACACCTTACTTCGCAGGTGCCTCCTTCCACTCGACGCCCACGGCGTTTACCGCGAGCTGATGTCGCGGCAATCGGTGTTGACGATACTTGCGGCCGCTATGCTGGCACTGGCGCTCCCTGCGGCAGTGCTGATTATCCTCGACGACAGGACATGGCGGGAGGTGGCCATCTGGGCGAAACCCCTGAAATTCATGCTCTCAACGGCTGCGTTTGCAGCAACCACGGCATGGTTTGTGGGGCTGCTGCCCAAAAGTTTGCAGGCCTCGCCCCTTGTCAATCGACTGGCATGGGTGGTGGTGATCACGTCGACTTTTGAGGTCGGATACATCAGCTTGCAAGCCGTATTGGGCCAAGGGTCACATCACAATACGGGTGACCCCTTGCATGCGGCACTGTTTGGCCTGATGGCCATTGCAGCGGTAGGGCTCACTGCGACCCAAGCGGTCTTGGCCGGACTGATCTGGCGTCACAGCCTTGAGCGCAACAGCGTCTTCGTGCGCTCCGTGATCGTCGGTCTGATATTGACCTTTGCTCTGGCAAAAGCGAGCGGCTTCATGCTGGGAGGACAACAACCGCCTGCTGGCACCGGCCTGCCCCTTTTGGGCTGGCACCTTGGCCAAGCCGACGCCCGGCCTGCACATTTTCTCGGTGTGCACGCCCATCAACTGATCCCTTTGGCGGGTTGGTTGCTGCAGCGAAATCGGGTTTCGCATGCGGGGCCCTGGCTATCTGCCTTCACAGTGACCTACCTGCTGGGCTGGACACTGCTGACGCTGTGGGCCTTGCGATAAGCGACCATCCTTGCAGTTCACGTGGCGGCCCAGAAAGGATTTCTCGCGTCATTCGCTCAGTTTTCAGACCTTCTTTCTTCAGCGGGGTCGGGGATTAAAATCTGCATACTGAGTCGATCCACATTACCGGAGTCAGTAATGCCAAGGGCGAAGAAAACATGGGCTGAAAAGATGACGGCCAAACCGCCCCATCAGGTCATCCTTGAGAAAGATTTCGCGGGCATCCCAAAAGGATCCAGACTGCACATTTCATGCCCCCTTGAAGTCGTGGCAGAACTCAAGACGATCACGCCCGGCTCCACAATGTCGATCCGGGCTTTCAGGCAAAGGCTGGCAGACAAGAACAAGTGCGATGCCACATGCCCACTCACGACCTCACTTTTTCTGAGAATCGTGGCGGAGCACGCTTGGGAGGAATACTGTCGAACCGGCAACACTCGGGATCTGCCCCCTTTTTGGCGCGTTGTCGAATCCAGTTCACCCATGGCAAAAAAAATGAGTGTTGACTCAGCCTGGATTGACCTGCAGAGGGGACTTGAAACTTGATACCGGACTGGACAGAGCCCGATGCGGGCGCAGCCTTTGACACTGCACAGGAGATGGCGGTGAACTTCGCAGGACCCGCCGAGCTCACCAGGCTCCTGCTTCCTGACCTGGCTCGCGAGCAGAGCGCACAGGTCGTCTTGGTGACTTCCGGCCTGGCTTTGGCACCCAAGCGCAGCAGTCCGGTGTACTGCGCCAGCAAGGCCGCCTTGCGATCTTTCGCCAAATCCTTGCGGGCTCAGGTGCATCTCGATGGCGTGGCAAAGGGCCGCGCAGAGATCGATGTGGGCGCGACCGCATTGCTGCGCTTGATCCTGCGATTGAGCCCCGCGCTGGGCGAGCGAATCATGATCGGGCGCTGAAGTGAGCCGGACCTCCACTTCCAGACAGGGATGGTTGCAACGATCAGCCGCCTGGTTTTCTGGCTGGTTATTGAGACACGGCCAGCAGCCCTATGCAATCTGGTCCTTGTCTGCGCTGTGCATCCTGGATGGCTTTCTGCCAATGGTGCCCGCTGAATTCCTCGCACTCGCCTTGATGATTTTGCAACCGCGCAGGAAGCTTCTTGTGGTTTTTGCATTTGCGGTGTCCGCAGCGACAAGCGCCGGACTGCTCGCGACATTGGTGGCCGGCGTCGCAAAGGCCACCGCCTTGACGGGCTGGCTTGCGGGCGAACGCCAAAGCACAGGTTGGGCTCAGGCAGTTTCACTGATTCAGACCTGGGGAGCGCCCGCTTTGGCTCTGGCGGCGGTATTTCCAGACAGCCCGCGCACGTCCATTGCAGTCGCAGCGCTTGCCGGTCTTGCACCGATAAAAATTACCAGTTTCGTGCTGGTGGGAAAGCTGCTGCTGTATGGGTTATTGGCCTTGGCCGTGCAGTACATACCGACGCGATGGCCACGCCGTCACAAAGCCACTTGGCTGGGTGCAAGACAATTCAGACGTGGTATTCAGCGGTTTATCGCATTGCGTCGCTGGGTCGACAGGCGTTCAGTTCAGAAAGGCACCTCTGTAGAAAAATGATACCGATGACAATCAGCAAGTATCGATAGGGGTGGGCGTGATAGGGGTGGGCGCCGCCCCTGGTTTAGTTCGCTGAGCGGAGCGCAGCTCAGACTGAGAGAATCAGCCCCGTCACAGCATCAGCACGAATGCTGTCCAAAGATGTGGTGATCCACCTGAAACTGGCTGCCTTGTGGCACGCACTGAAGCTTGACGGGATCGGTTGTCTGAACATGCGCGTGCGTCGGACGACGATGTTTGCGAAACTGCACCGAAGTCATGCAGCAGCCCCGTCTCCCTACTACTCGTTAGGCCGTGCATGCGACGCATGTTTCTTTCCACGCTAGTTCTAGTTCCCTTGCTACTTGTCGCATTTGCGGCAGGTGCCATCACCTCAATTTGGGCGCAATGGGGCTTTCCTATTGCGACAGTGCACGTAAAGAATGAATCTGCACGCATACTTGATACCGTAAAGGTCAGGTACACCACCTGCGGCATCACACGAACCTTGATCTACAGCCACGGCGCTCAGTTGCCGTTGGAACCGGCCCCAAAAAAGCTGGTGTCAATGCAGCTTGTTCTTTGCGGCGAGGGTAGCCACACGACCGAAACGCTGTTCAGCGATGGTCACATTCTCAAGACCGAGGGTTCTTACATTCAGGGCGGCTCCGTCATTACTGAGCGGATCACTGATGCAGGAATCAGCTCTGAATACACTCGTACGCTGCCGTAACCACCGACGTGCGGCCTAGCCCATCGTTCAACCGGACCCGCAACGACATGCCACCTCCGGGCCCCATTTCATTCTGGCCCGGCGGCGTCTTGCCGTCGCGGGCCGGTTAGCCCAAACCTTTGGCCCCAGAAAGGGCAATGAAGTCGCAGTCGTGTGCAGAGAAGTCACTGTCGCGTACGAGTTCAAGCACAGCGCTATGTCCAGCTTCATGTGCCCGACCGTCGCCCTGAACGCGACGCGCTGATTGCCACAACGGCTCTGGTGCATCGCCTGAAGCGCGTCACCCGCAACGTCGCCGACTTTGAGCCCATGGCCGTTGATCTCATCGCTCCTTGGGAATGAGGCCGATCCCACGGGGAGCGGTGACAGAACTGGAATTCAACAACCAACTCTGACCGTGGTGGAGGACGAAAAAGTCCAATGGCACCGATGAACCGCTTCTTGCAAGCGCCAGATCGCGGGGAGGCTGATCCAGGGGCTCATCGCTCATTCCGTCGAAAGTCCCCCAGTGGATGCCGACCGCTGATCTGGCTTTGACATCCTGCATGACCTGCAAAGCCTCTTGCGGGTTGAGGTGGGAGTCCTTCATGAACCAGCGGGGTTCATACGCGCCGATCGCGATCGCCGCCAGATCAAAGCCACCCATGCGTTCACCGATATCTCGGGTGTCGGGCGAATACCCCAAGTCACCCGAGAACCAGAAGCGAAAACCTGGATGGATCACCGCCCAGCTGCCCCAAAGGGTTTCGTAGCGGTCGCCAAGTGAACGCGCGCTCCAGTGCTGCACCGCCAGGAAATGCAATTCGATGGCGTGCGTCCTGCCAGGGATGCTCACCTGCTGATCCCAATCCATCGCGAAAACATTACGGCCAGCGCCCTCGACGACTGCGCCCCGAATCTCCTTCTTGAACCAGTACTGCATGCCAAGCGGCACATAAAAGCGAATGCCGGGATGGCCGTCCACAAGGGCCTGGACAGTGTCACGATCGAGATGATCCCAATGGTTGTGAGAGATCACCACGGCATGCATGCGAGGCAGTTTGTCGAATGGGATGCTGGGTGCCTGGTGCCGTTTCGGCCCGGCAAAGCTGACGGGGGAAGCGCGGTTTCCCCAGTGCGGATCGGTCAGCAGATTCACCCCGTCTACCTGTACCAGCAGCGTCGCGTGCCCGACCCAGGTGACCCGAGCTTGAAGCCTGTCGCTGTGCAGCAGATCCAGATCCGGCGCCACACCCACAATCGGTGCAGCAGGTGGCTTCGGCAAGCCATCGCGCAGGCGCTCGAATTGCCAGCGCCACAAGCCCGGTTTGTCAGAACGCTCGGCGTAGCGGTTGACGAATCCGTCCGGACGATGGTGTGACTTGCTCGCGTCGTAGTCGGGGTTGCTGCGGAAGTTCAAGTTGCTGCAGGCAACCAGCAAGAGGCACGCCATGACCAATGGAGCGCCGCGGAGGTATCGGTTCATCCTGACCATTCTGCCATTGCCTCGCTGGCAGTGGCCTCAGGGATTCAAGCCTGTGGGGCGGCGCCCGAACACGCCTGCCCCCGCGAAGCGCCCCGCCGCGCCGGCGACTTCTTCGATGCGCAGCACCTCGTTCCACTTGGCCATGCGCTCGCTTCGCGCAAAGGAGCCCACCTTCAGCTGGCCCACCTGCCAGCCGATGGCCAGGTCGACGATCGTTGTGTCTTCGGTCTCGCCAGAGCGCGCCGATACGATCGCGGCATAGCCGGATTCCTGGGCCGCTTGCCAGCACGCCAGCGTTTCGCTCAGGGTACCGCGCTGGTTGGGCTTGAGCAGCACGGTGTTGGCAGCGCCCGCGGCCGCAGCCTGGCGCAACAGCGCGGCATCCGACACCAGGAAATCGTCGCCCACCACCTGGATTCGATGACCCACCGCAGCGGTAAAGCGCGCGAAAGCGGCGGGGTCATCCTCGGCCAGCGGGTCTTCGATGCTGGCGATCGGAAACCGCTCACACCAGCGCAGCAGCAGCTCGATCAGGCCGTCGCTATCGAGTTCACGCCGATCCAGCCCCAGCGTGTAGCGTCCATCGTGACCGAAGTCACTGGCGGCGATGTCGAGTGCGATGGCGACCTGTTCGCCAGGCACATACCCGGCGCTTTCGATCGATTCGACCAAGGCGTCCAGTGCCTGCTCGTTGGTGTCGAAGGCTGGCCACCAGCCCCCTTCGTCGGCCACGCCGGCCAGGCTGCCGCGTTTGCGCATCAGCAGCCCGGCATGGCGGTAGACCTCGGCCGTCCACTCAAGTGCCTGCGCAAAGGTGCTTGCGCTGGGGCACACGACCATGAAGTCCTGGATATCGACGCGCCGGCCGGCGTGTGCGCCGCCACCAAAGATCTGG
Source organism: Burkholderiales bacterium (assembly GCA_026399875.1). Classification (GTDB taxonomy): domain Bacteria; phylum Pseudomonadota; class Gammaproteobacteria; order Burkholderiales; family Burkholderiaceae_E; genus UBA4615. The sequence goes on from JAPLQF010000043.1 coordinate 90,507, forward strand.
ATCTGCGGCATCGGCAGCAACAGATCACCGTCACCACGCAGGTACCGGTACAGCGGCACGCCGTGCGCGGCAGCCGCGGCGTGTGCCGCTGCCATCGACACCGCCAGCGTCGCGTTGGCACCCAGGCGCGTCTTGTTCGGCGTGCCGTCCAGTGCGATCAGCACCTCGTCCAGAGCGGCCTGGTCATCGGCAACCAGCCCTGTCACCCGACCTGCGATGTCGCGGTTCACGTGGCCGATGGCGCGTTGGACGTCAAGGCCGCCGAAAGACTCGCCGCCGTCACGCAGTTCCAGCGCCTCGCGCGATCCTTTGCTGGCGCCGGCTGGCACGATGGCGCGGCCGGTGGCGCCGCCATGCAGCTGCACCTGGGCTTCCACGGTGGGGCGGCCACGGCTGTCCCACACACGGCGAGCGTGCAAGCTGCGGATGGTCGTGGCAGTGGTCATCGTTCGAGTTCCTTGCGCCAGGCGGCACTGACGTCGGCCAGACGAGTCACGGGTTGCTGCAACAGCGGGCGCGCTACTCTGCGCACGAGGTCGCGCTGGGTGTCGGCAGTGAGGTATTCGACAGGCGACTTGCCATCCACGCGTGCCAGCAGCAGGCCTGGCAGCAGCGCCGCGGCGCGACGCTCGAGTTCTTCACGCGGCTCCCAGTCCACGCCAGCAAGGTAGGTCTCGGCCAGCACCGAAAATCCTGCCAGGAAGTCGACCCGCGTCGCGGGCGTCCACAGGCATTTCAGCAGCAGATGGTTCAGGCAGAACGCCAGGTCGAAGGCAGGGTCGCCCCACCAGGCGCATTCGGCGTCCAGCAGCACCGGGCCGGCCGGGCCGATCAGGATGTTCTTGGGGCTGACGTCGCCGTGAACCAGGGTGCGCTTGTTCGACTGCGTCTGCTTGATCAGCGCTTGCAGGCGATGCGCGAGATCGGGGTGGTGCTGCGCCGTCGCCAACAGATAAGGCTCGAGACGGATGTCGAAGAAGGTCGCGTCGGTATCGAACAGCGGCGCCAGCTCGGCAACCCGCGCTGCGGCGTAAGCGTGAATGCGCGCCAGGGTGCGGCCAACAGCTTGCGCCGTGGCGGTGTCGGCGTGTCCGTCGCGCAGCATGGTTTTCCACAAGCGGTGATCGGCCGGTGCCAGCCACTGCATCACCAGTACGCCCAAATCCGGATGCTGGCCCAACACCTGCGGCGTGCAGCCGGGTTGTGCCGCCTGCGCCACCTGCATCCAGCGCGCTTCGTACTGGTTTCGCTCGATCGGCGCGCGCCAGTCGGCGGCCACGCGCAACTTGGCCAGCGCGCGCTTGGCGCACACCGGGCCACGCAGCGTGGCGATGCGCCAGATGTCCGAAGAGACGCCGCCGGTCAGAGGCTGGCCGTTCAAAGCTTCGTCGCCGGCCAGCCCCAGTTCGCGCAGCGCCTGGGCGAAGGCGGCTGGAACAGTCTCAAGCTCGGCATCGACCATCCTCAGGCGGCGTCGCGGTTGACGTCCACCAATTTGACCAGCGCATGCAGGGCCTGGTTGACTGGGGTGGGCACACCGAGCTCTGCGCCGCGTCGCACCACGAAGCCGTTGAGGTGGTCAATTTCGGTCGGCCGGCCGCGCGCCATGTCCTGCGCGGTCGACGAACGCTGGCCCGGCATCGCTGCGGCGATGGCGGCCATGGCATCCATCGAGGCGTCAAGGTCAATCCTCTGACCCGCGGCACGCGCCACCGCCACCACCTCGCGCACCACGGTGCGCTGGAGATCGACGATGGCCGGCAGATCGGCCATGCGTCCGTAAGGTTGCCGGGTCAGGCCCGACACCGCGTTGTAGGCACAGTTGACGATCAGCTTGCGCCACAGTTCGCCGACGACGTCGGGCGAGACGCGCACCGACACCTGCGCGCTGGCGAACAGGTTCACCACTGATTGCAGCCGCGACATCAGTGGTGCGTCGCCCGCAGCGGCGGCATTGATCGGACCGATGACCAGACGGCCCTGGCCGTGGTGATGCACCTCGCCCGGCGCGGGCATTGCCGTGGCCACGTAGACCGCCACCGGCACCACCGCCTGGGTCAGATGGCGCGCCAGGGTTTCGGCGTTGTCCACGCCGTTTTGCAGGCTCATCACCAGCGCGTCGGGTTTCAGCAGCGGGGCCAACTGGCGCGCCACCGCGTCGGTGTCTGGCGATTTCACGCAGAACAGAACCAGGTCAGCACCGCCAACCGCTGCAAGATCGGTGCTGGCGGCTAGCGACACCGTGTGGATCTGTCCGTTCATGTGCAGGCGCAGCCCACGTTCGGAGACAGCCTGCACATGCGGTGCTCGACCGATCAGCGTCACGCCGTGGCCGGCACGGGCCAGCATCGCGCCGTAGAAGCTGCCGACGGCACCGGCACCGACAATCGCGGTAGAGCCAAGAGGTTGCGTCATGGATCGGGGGAGTCAGCTGAAACTGGAGCAGCGCCTGATTCGGGACGCTGCGAACTGGCTCAAGCATACCGATTAGCCGAGCGCCGAGCATTATGCTCGCGACGCTCAGGGAAAACTTCTTTGACTTGTTCATGGCCCCATCTTCTCAAGGGCAGGAGGCTCCTCAAAACCCGGGGCGGTTCACGTTGCTCTGGCACTCACCGTCGCTCTGTTTATCTTGGTTTGAAATTGATGAGTTACATCAAACTGATGATCTGATCGCAGATACAAAATCGATAACAAATCATTAATTAATCGAGACCAGCAATGAAAACTGTTCGTCAAATTGCATTGATCCTAATAACCCTGGTGATAATCGCGTGCACCTGGATTTCGCCGATGGATGAGCCCGCGAAGGTACATATCGATGCAGGACTGAAAAGAGCTTTGGTCAGCTTTGCCAGCGCACGAGCACTTAGCGGCGTCTTATCGGTGGTACAGGCTGCACAACTGGACATCCAGCCTGCGGGCATTGGTGTCACGTTATCGCCAGGCCAATTACTGGCCCCCGCGAATGAGCTGGTAAAGCATTTCGCCGATTTGATGCTGTTGGCATGCGTTGCATTCGGAATTCAAAAGGTCCTGATCAGTATCAGCGGCTATTGGTTGATCTCTATTGCGTTATCAGCGGTGGCGCTTGCCTGGGCGGCCTGCCAGATCCGACAAAACCATGCGCCCCGATGGTTGTCGCGGGCGTTTCTGTTGATTCTGATGCTGCGATTCGCGATACCCGTCGCCATGCTGGGAACCGACGTGCTTTCGCAAAAATTTCTGGCCGAAGACTATGCCAGGGCGCAAGCGGCGATCGATACCACTGCTGTGGAGGCAAGCAAGGTCAAAACGCAGGAGCCACCGCCGAACACCGCCAGTGGATGGCTCCCCAAGCTGCCCGATTGGGTTCCAAGCATCCCTGAAGTCCAAGCGCGGTATTCAAAACTGAAGCAGACTGTGGAGCAGTCAACTGAACAGATGATCATGCTGATGGTGGTTTTCTTGCTGCAGACTTTGGTGCTGCCGTTGCTGTTGATCGGAGGTTTGTTTGCAATGGCAAAGGGGGGAATTACCGTAGCAGGCAACCCTTTGAAATAAACCCGCGAAGTTGCCACCCGAGTCTGTTGACCTGCCGGGCATTTTTGGTGCCAGAAATTGTTTTAGAGCGATCGCTGCGCCAACGGGCGCGGCTCAGGCCGGCGGCATGTCGATGCGGCGACCCGACACGACCAACTTGTCAACCAGCTGCATGACGAAGGCGCCCGACGCCGAGTAAGGGTCGAACTTGGGGTGCTGCATCATGATCATCGGATCATTGTCGGACAGGCTCACATGGGCCATGAACCATTCGGGGTAGCGACGCTCGGTGATTTCTTCCAGATGGAGCATCTCGACATCGCGGTGACGACGGTCGGCGACGATCTTGGCGTAGCGAGCATTGACAGCGCTGCGCTCGCCTTCGAGCACCTGCAGGTAGAGGCCCTGGCCATGGCAGAGCACACCGGTGATACCGCTGGCACGGTTGTTTTCCCGGGCCGTCGACAGGATCGAGGCGGTCAAGGTCGAGGTCTGCGGCCCGACCGCACGGCTGACGTAAAGCACGCGGATCTGCATCACACAACTGCCCCGAGTTCAGCGATGCCGCCTGCATCGAGATGCTCCAGGATCAGGCTGAGCGAGGCGGTGTTCTTTTCATCTTCGGCATCGGCCAGCGCGTCAATCAGCACGTCGCGAATTTCGGACGCCGACACAAGCTCCATGTCCCATTCGGGGAACAGCCGCTCGCGCACCTCTTCGGTTTCGCTGAGCGTGACGACATGCTCGTGGCGTGGATCAGCTCGGATGCGGTCCATCAGTTGCATGACGTTATCGCGCGGCCCCTCGATCCACTGAAAGAACACACCGCTGCCGCACACCAGCAGCCCTGTGATCCCGCGCGCCGGATTCATGCGCCGCGCCTCGGCGATGATGCGGGCCACCGCAGCCTCATCAACGCCGGCCGTGGTGCGGCTGCAGTAGATCGTCTGGTGCAGAAGCGGCAAGCCGCTGACCGAAGTGGGCTCGTCGCTCTGTTCGCGATGGGGGGCGTTCATGAGGGGCGTCTCCGGAGGATGCCATGCAACTCGGTCGGCGCAATGGTTGGGACCGAGCATAGCGCAGGTTCGTTGACCTCGCGCGCAAGCGGTTGGGGATCCTGGATTGTGCGGGCAGTCTCGAAAACCGAGAGAATACCCATACGCATTGCCATGTGCCGCGCCTGGCCTCGACTCGCCCCAAAAGTTCGGATGAATGACGGCATATTGCCCGAGCTGCCAGACTTGCGACGCCTTGAGTCGCCCGAGAAGAAGACGTCCTCCAGCGGCGACAGGCAAGGCGCGGGTCACAGGTAGCATCAGCCGTCAGTCAGCACGCCGCACTTGTCAATCACCACCAGGGTTTTCCGCATGCAGATCATTCGCTCCAAAGAGTTCACCGCCACACGTGCATGGGGTTCGATAGCAGTTGCCAATATGAACGGCATCACGACGCGCGTTCACTGGACGGACAAGCCTTACAAGTGGCATGTCAACGACGGCGAGGAGGTTTTTGCCGTTCTCGATGGCACAGTCGACATGCACTATCGAGAGGCCGGCGTGGAGAGCGTTGTCAGGCTAAGCGTTGGCGATATCTTCTTTGCTCAGGTCGGGTGTGAGCATGTCGCGCACCCCCGCGGCGAAGCACGAATCCTTGTTGTTGAGCGCGAGGGCAGCGTGTGAGCAAGCTTTCCTTGCGGATCGAGATTGACGACCCGGCACGCCCCGACGTGCATGCGCTTCTCGAAGAGCATTTACGCAGCATGTATCAGCTTTCGCCTCCGGAGAGCGTGCATGCTCTGGACGTGACGCGTCTCAAAGGCCAGGACATCACCTTCTGGTCTGTTCGCTATGCAGACCAGCTTCTTGGCTGCGGTGCTCTCAAGGAACTCTCTTGCGAGCACGGCGAAATCAAATCAATGCGAACACCCGCAGCAATGCGCCGCAAGGGTGCCGGCAGAGCGGTGCTGAATCACATCCTCGCCGAGGCAAGATCGCGTGGCTACAAAAGAGTCAGCCTGGAAACCGGACCTGTCGAATCATTTGCTGCAGCACACCGCTTGTATGAAAGCGCGGGCTTCCAGCATTGCGGCCCTTTCGGTGACTACAGTCTCGATCCCTACAGTGTATTCATGACGCTCGACCTCACGGGCCATGTTGCCTGACACCGGCGCGAACCCCTCGCTTCAGACCCCTCGGGCCGGGCAACCAGCGAAAGCGCATTTCCGATTGGTCTTGTTATCGGGAATTCGTTTTTGCTGGACGTGCCGGTAGCTGACTGCAGATTCAAGTTGTTCAAACTCGCCTGCAACAACACGATCAGCAATGAGAGCCCTACCGCGTCAGTCACCGGGGACGGTGTGTCAGCTTTCCCCGTGAATGACTCAGATCCACCCGAAGCGGAAGTTGGTTGAGACGAATGAATCGCCCGAGAGCTGCCGTTCAACGTTTGAGATAAGCGGCGCTCGGCCGGCGAAGCCGGTTGAACGTCCGCTTGATCGAAGGGTTAGGCTGCCGCTTCGAGGCAGATCACCCATGCAAGTACTTGGCGATCCGGCTCAAAACCTTGCGCCCTGTGTTGCACCATGATTTGTTCGGACATCGTATTCCTTATCGCGTGATTTCAGGTTGCTATAGACACGCTGGTACTCGGCTTCGACGATTTCAGGCAGTCGTTCGCAAGGTAGAGTACCCAAGCTCATCAAGCGTCCCCTTATAAGGATGGCGAGTTCTCTGCCGTGTTGAATGTGACCATCCTCGTGCAACTTTAGCGCGTCGTAGTACCTGGCCCAGCGCTGTTGCAGATCGGCAGACGCGGTTGACTTGTCTTCCCAGCGTGGCATCAGAATTTCCCCGGTGACGGCTAGGTGCAGGGTGGCAATCTGGCAGCCATCCTTGGTCTTCGTCGTCGTGAACCCTTTTCGAATCTTCCAACTCGCTAAACCGTGGAAACCTCTGGGTCCGTTGACATTCATTGAGTTCAACAGAGATTGGTAGTCCTGTCCCGTTACCGCGTAGTAAGTGACGACCACCTGGAGATCAAGCGTGCCGCTCGCGGGAGACGGCAAGTAGGTTTTCTGTGTCGACTTCGCGCCAGCCTCGCAGGGTTGATCGGAATAGCTGATCTTCCCGCCATGTTCGCATCGGTAGACCTGCGCAGAGCACTCGCACGCCGCCAAGACTGTCAATGCAACGATTGGAATGCGAAGATACGTGTTCACTTCTGCGTCAATTCGTTCACTGGTCGGGTGGCCTAATGTTCGAGGTAGCCGGCCCGCGTAGGCAGGTGCTGTAGCGGGTCATGTTGACCTAGGGGTTAGGCGTCGGTTCGCAGCGATGCGGCGTTGCACGCAGAGTAGGCGACCAGAGCCTCACTGCTTGGCCTCGGGTTCGTAGTCGGAGTGGACATGCCACCAGCGAGGCTGGCGAGAGACGTAAGAGTGGTACGTCGGTGCAAGCTCCTTCAGGTGTGGCTTGTCGAACGCGCCAGCAACGAGAGCAACGGTGGGTTCGTCGTCAAGCGCACCGATCGTGGTGCCACAGTTGGGACAGAAGGCCCGACTTGAGTACGAAGACGAGCGCCAGACTGCCGGCTTGCCTGCGGGACCCAGCCATTCAACACTGTTAGCCGGAAACTCGACCCACGTGAGGGTCAGCGAGCCTGAGTGCCTTCGGCAGGTGGTGCATGAGCACGTATGCGGCTTGCCCGGCTGACCAGTAGCCCGGAACCGCACCGCGCCGCACAAGCAGCCGCCTTCGTATTGGTGTGATTTCATTCGGTGCCGAAGAACAGAGGTCGTTGGTTTGCGACGCCTAACGATGGCGCTCAGCGGCGCTTGACGCCGATGCGCGCCTGCGGTCGCGGGCGAGCAGTGGGGTCAAGCGTCCGATGCAGCAGTTTGTTATGCATCAGCGCTCGAGCTTCAGAAGCACTTCGGGATGTTCGTACGCAACCCGCAGCAATGTCTTCGCCGCTCCTGTCGGCTCTCGACGCCCCTGTTCCCAATCCTGCAATGTCCGCGCAGAAACACCGAGCAGCCTCGCGAACTGCTCCTGCGACAACCCGGTACGAGACCGTGCCTCGGCAGCCTCTGGAACCTTGACGCGCGTGACACGCGCAGCCTCGCCGCGACGCATCTGCTTTACGGACTTAAGCAGGTCGCGCTTGAACCGTTCGAGTTCGTCAGTCATCTTCAACTCCGCGCTTTAGCTCAGCCAGAAATTCGGCGGGCAGATTGTCGAACTTCGCCTTCGCATAAACGATTAGCAGCCAGATCGTTTGGCCTGATGCGACGAAGTAGATGACTCGAGCGCCCCCACGCTTCCCTTGGCCTTGGCGGGTCCACCTCACCTTCCGACAGCCACCGCTACCCGGGATTACATCGCCCGCGCTCGGATTCGCTGCGATCCATGAGATGAACGCCTCTCGCTCAGCGTCGCTCCAGACCTCCGCGGCGTATCGAACAAAGACGGCGGTTTCGGCGACAGTCAGCACGGTCCGATACTACGGCATTGCCGTATCTCGAGCAAGCGCCGATTGCGTGCGCAACTGCGCGGCCCCTGAGGCATAACGACGACGTTGACCGGCGCCTTGCATGGCCCGGCGCGACGGCGACAATGCCCGGCGCCATAGCGCCGGGCCATGCAAGGCGTCACGGTCCAACATTTGGTTAGGCTGGCGCACCAGGGACCGAATCAGTGCTTGCATCGGTGTCGCGACAATCTTCAACGATGGGTTGAACGGTCCGAGCGAGGGCGGCTTCATTGCGGAATCCAACCAGTCACGTCGCCAATCAGCATCCCGACGACAAAGAGTCCAGCCCACACCAGCGGCGCGCCAAGCGCCGCGATCGCCGGTCTAGCTCGAAAGCGCTTCGCGCTGACGAACATCGCACATGCAGCCCAGGGCAGGACCACCGTCAATACCACCGATGGCACCCCTTTCATTTGTGCAATGAACCCCTCAGGGCAAATTACGGAGCAGTTAACAACTGCACCTAGCGCAGCCAGCGCAATCGCGCCCAACCGCTGGATCCCGAAGTGAACCAGTATGGGAACCACCAGACTGAACCCAACGATTGGACCAAACAACGCGAGCACGAAGGGCCTAACGCTGACGTTGAACGGCGGCTTGCACGGGCCGGCGCGGAGTGGACGATCCAAAGGCCGCGCAGCGCCGGACCGTGCAAGCCGTCCGCTCCAACTTTAGGTTAGGCAACGCTGCTTCCCGTGGCGAGCTGCATGACCATAAAAACGTTGAAATCGGTCGCCTGGTAATGGCCAAATGGGCCGCACCAAGCAAAGCCATTGCGCAGGTACAGCGCGTGTGCAGCAGCAAAAGGCTGACCAGTTCCGGTTTCTAGGTACAGTTTCTCATAGCCGCGCTCACGGCCGGTTTGGACAATTGCGTCGAGGACAGCTTGGCCCACGCCTTTGCGCAGATAAGCCGGGCGGGTGCGCATCGACTTTACCTCCCCCGCGACGGCACTGAGTGCCTTCAAGGCGCCGCAGCCACAGAGCTGGCCGTCGAACCAAGCGGACCAAAAGGTGACTTCAGGCGCGCGCAGACCGTCAATGGCGAGTGCATGCACATGGCCGGCGGGCGTGTTGCCTTGCATGCCGGCGAGGTGCTCGGCGACGAGAGCTTGCACCTGCGGCGATGACAGGTCGTCGAGACGGATGAGGAGTGGCACTGTCTGCATTTGCGCTGCCTAACTTGTATTTGGCTTTCTCGACTCTGCTAACGAATCGCCTTAAGTCCAATAACCATGTTGGGCTTATCCGTCGAATCGCCGATGAACGGCGGTTCTGCGCGCCGCCTGCCGCATCTCCTCGCCTGCCGCTGTCCGCATAACCGTTTCCTCCGTGCGTCCTATGCTGGCTCGGTCTGCGATTGCTCTGCCTACCCCGTTCGTCTCAGACTTTCGTCTAGCTTGAGAAAAGGGAGCCTCCGCCGGATACTGGTTGCATGAACAGTGCTCAAGTAAGGACCAACCGGGGCAAACCTGCGCTGCAGTCCACCCGGCTGCTCGACCAGGTGCGCGAGCGGATTCGCTACCTGCATTACAGCCTGCGCACCGAGCAGGCCTACTTGCTGTGGATCCGCGCCTTCGTGCGGCATCACGGGCTGCGCCATCCGCGCACGCTCGGTGGCCCGGAGGTCGAGTCGTTCCTGAATGCGCTGGTCAACCAGCGCAAGATCTCTGCGTCGACCCACAAGCAGGCGCTCTGCGCCCTGCTCTTTCTCTACCGGGAGGTGCTCGACCAGGACTTGCCCTGGATGCAGCAGATCCAGCGGCCCGCCATACGCAAGCACGTGCCCGCGGTGCTCACCGTCGCCCAGACGCGGGACCTGCTCGACCGCATGCAGGGCGAACCGGCGCTTGTCGCCCGCGTGCTCTACGGCTGCGGCCTGCGGCTCACAGAAGCCCTGAAGCTGCGCGTCAAGGACGTGGATTTCGAGCGTCACGTGCTCATCGTGCGCAGCGGCAAGGGTGGCAAGGACCGCGTGGTCATGCTTCCGCACTCGCTGGTCACCGACCTGCACGCGCAGATGGCGCGCGCCCGCGCTTGGTGGGAGCAGGACCGCAAGCTCGGGCGCCCGGGTGTGGAGATGCCGGACGCGCTCGCCCGCAAATACCCTAAGGGCGGCACCAACTGGGGCTGCACTGGGTGTTCCCCGCCGATCACTGCTCACGCGATCCGCGCAGCGGCACCGAGCGACGTCAGCACGACGATCACATGGCGATCGGCGAGCTGGATCAGCCGGTTCACGTACTTGTCGATCACCAGGATGGTCTGGCCGGCCTCGCGAAGCTCCCGCAGGCAACGCCAGATCTCCTCGAGGATCAGCGGGGCAAGGCCCTCGGTCGCTTCGTCCAGGATCAGCAGCCGGGGGTTGGTCACCAGCGCGCGCCCGATCGCGAGCATCTGCTGCTCGCCGCCAGACAGCTGGTTGCCGCTTAGCTGCCGTTTACCGATGACAGCTTCTGGCCGGCTGCAGGCGCGCAAGGTGAAACGGCTGGCGTGGCTCAGGCGGCCAGCCCAAGCGGCTGAATCTCTTTGGCGATGGCTTTGCCGTTCTCGATCTCGGCCACTCGCAACTCGTAGGCTGCCTGAAGGTTCAACCAGCCCTTGGCGTCGCTGCCGAAATAGCGCTCAAGGCGCAGGGCAGTATCAGCCGACACGCCGCGTTCGCCCTTGGTGATCTCGCTGAGGCGCGAGTAAGGCACATGCAAGGCAATGGCCACAGCGCGCACGCTGACGCCCATGGGCTTGATGTGGTCCTCCAGCAAGATTTCACCTGGGTGGACAGGACGCATGCCGTTTTTAAACATGATGCACTCCATTGCTGTTCAGGATTCGAATGCCAGTCGGGACTGGGTCAGTGTGGGTCTTCGATCAGCACCTCATAGGGCCCGCTCTCACCCCACTTGAAGGTCAGTCGCCACTGGTCATTGATTCGCGCATGCCAGGCACCGTCGTATTCCTTCAGGTCGTTGCCTGGCGGGGCTTTCATGAAACTCATAGAAGGCGCTGCGTCCGCTGGCGCAGTGACCGCTGACTGCTAGTCAGGCGCAGGTCTTCCCGGGCTTTATCGGAGTGCGTCCGTCGACGGTGTACCGCCTGACTTGAGTAATGGGATGGCATCGACCAGCCGACGCCCCACCACCAGGACAAGCGCTGCCACGGCCAGTGTCGCCGGCACGTCCAACCTGATCGTAGGTTCCATGGTGCGAGGCAATTCGACTGTTTGCGTCAGGTCCCACCATGCGACGGTGAGTGGAGTTCTTGGCACAAGCGTTTGACAGCGCCATGCGTGGTTGTGCATTCTCCAGGCTGGCGCGCCTCGTCCTCAGGAAACGACCCGATTATGAATCCTTCACATCGACTTTATGCGAACCGCGTCTTCATCGCGTGTGCACTCGCACTGTTTGTGTCATTGCACTCGGCGCATGCACAGGCGCCCGAATCCGAGCTGCCGGCGCGGCCCGGTGAATTCGAAGGCCCCATGCCCGCACCGGTCGCCGGCGGATTCCTGATGCCCGAAGTCCCCAACGCCGCGTACGCGAACACCCAGGTCAATTCCTCGTGGTTCACGATCAAACCGGGCCTTGTGATGCTGGGCGACTACACCTGGTTCAGCCAGGACGCTGCATCGGTGGCGCAGGTCGGTATCCAGGATAACCAGGGACAGCTACGCGCGGCTCGCATGATGCTTCGGGGCACGATCGGTACCGACTACATGGTGCGCTACCTGATCGCCGGCGAATACAAGGGCTTTGACAGCACGCGCGACACCAACTGGGACATGACCGATGTGTCGCTGACATTTCCGCGGCGCGGCCCGGCCACCACCCTGACCATCGGCAAGACCAAGGAAACGCACAGCTATGAAATGGTGGGTGATGCGGCCAATTTGCCGTTCCAGGAGCGTGTTCTCAATCCCTTCTTTGTGTCCCGTTCAACGGGTATCAGGCTGAACCATCTGAGTGCGGACCGGATGTGGACCTTTGCCGCGGGCCTGTTCAACGACAGCTGGGCGGGAAAGTCCACGGGCGTGGCCAATGACGGCACCGACTTCACCGCTCGGGTCACCCATTTGCTGTGGTTCGAAAGTCAGGGTCACAAGTTCATGCACCTGGGTGCGTCCGTGCGCCGCGTGGGCCCCGATGGAGGGCAGTTGCGGTATCGCGGCCGCCCGGAATCCAACGTGACCGACTACTACGTGGATACCGGTTATTTCGCGGCCAATCATGCCTGGCACCTCGGCCTGGAAGGCATCTGGCAAGACGGCCCCCTGTCGCTGATGGGTGAGTACATCCAGGCACGGGCTGACACTCAAGCCCCTGGCACGGTCAATTTTTCGGGTGGCTATATCGGGGTCAGCTGGGTCGTGACAGGCGACAGCCGTCCGTATGACCAGACTGCGGGATATGCACGTCGGGTGCAGCCCATGCAATCGACTGGCGCGCTCGAATTGGTCGGACGGGTCTCGAAAGTCGATCTGGACGACGGCGCAATTCGCGGTGGCGAGTTCACCAAGACCTATCTGGGCGCCAACTGGTGGGCATCGCATCGCTGGAAGCTGGGCATCGGTTGGGGCCGCACCTGGCTTGACGACCAGGGATTGCGCGGTGTGACCGACGCAATTCTGGGCCGGATTCAGTGGGTTTACTGAACCAAAGAGAAAGCGCTTGATCGTGCGACTGCGTTCAACTGCAGGGTGACGGCTCGTCTGGCCGGCGTTCCTGGAGTTGATGCCGCGCCGGCCGAGTTGTCAGGCAATGTCACATGCGCCACGAGGCCGCAGACGGTTTACATCTGCCGAAAGAGGTTTGAGGCTTGCTCGATGCCAAGGCCATCAAGCGCCTTCGCGAGCTTGAGTCAGAGAACGCACGTCTGAAGCGCAGGCTGGCCGAGTCCATCACCGCGCCGCTGATCTGTATCCGGGAAATTCAAACCCAGCGCGATGCGGCGATCGCGATTGCGGGGAAGCCGGCAACACCGTGATTCTTTGGGGAGTTGCCACGCCACTGATTCAGGTGAGTGAAACCTGACGCCAGGTTGACCACTATTGGGCAACATGAATTCTTCCCTGACCATCGTTCCTGCATCGGTCGCTAAAGCGAGGGACGATTGACTTAGCCCTTAGCCGTACGTCTGGGGCCGATCGCCAGCCACGCGAACAGCCCCGCGAACAGCAGCGCGAACGCACCCGGCAGCGGCACGGTTTCCACCCGCACGTTGTCGAGCAGCCCATCGATCGCCAAGGTCTCGCTGCTCACATCGCTGAAGCGGATAAGTGTGCTTGAGCCCGCTGCGGCGAACTGGAACGAAAAGGGCTGCAGTACCTTTGCGAGATCCCTGTTCAGTTCCTGAGTCGTGATGTCGCGCGTGGTCGCCCCGATCGTCACGCGTAACGCCTGGTTGCGGCTCGACGTGGTGACATTGGAAAAGCCGCCATAGCCGAACGTCAGCACATAAGACTCGCCCGCGACCGTGGCGATCGTCTGGCTCAAGGAGCCGAGCGCTGGGTCGTTGGCCGACCCGAACGACGCGAATCGCCCTGTGCCGGTGTCTCCCGTCGCGCCGGCAAGGTCGATGTAACGCTGGCTGGTCTCGGTCACCACGCGCTGGACCGCTGTCCAGCTGTTCAGGTCGTTCTCGAAATCGCCGTTGACGACCAGATTGGCGCTTGCCGTTGTGCTCAAGACAACGCCACCCACCAGAAGACCTGCTACGACTGCCGATATTCGTTTCATTCCTGCGCTCCGTTTCGGTTTGTGATGCTCGCCTGAAGCACAACCACCACAGTCGGCCGCGAACCTAAGCAACCTCATTAGCGAGTTCCGTGCCACTTAGCGCAATGCCGCTCTGGGCTTAAAGAAACCATTACACGAATTGTTATTTCAATAATGAGGGTGTAAAAAAAGCCGACATGACTTTCGTCACGCTTTTGCGAGTTGATGAATCAAAACGATCAATAAACGGTCGCAAACGAACTGTTTAGAGCTGACTGAAGCCCGACCGACCACTCAGGCGATGTAAAGAAATCCGACATGACTTTCGTCACGGATTTCGGTGACAAACCGAGGACAACAAGTCCGCTGAAGCCGGGAGGTGCCTGCGCCTGCATCGCCATCAACCAACCGATCAGCTTTTCGATGGTCGGGAAATTGCACAAAAAAGGGCCCTGGGAGGCGCTTGTTTACTTGATGTCTGGCGGCCCAGAAGAGAGTGTTTAACTGACTCGCTCAGTTTTCAGACCTCCGGTTTTTGATGGCGTCGGGGATTCGTACCCCCATTGGATTGCTGCACTTGCTGCACTTGCTGCGCGTGGCGCTAAGCGCTACAAACACAGGATGATTCAAAGCTTCAGGCGCAAGGGCGTTGAGCGCTTCTTCAAGTCCGGCTCGCGTGCCAGTATCCAAGCCGCCCATGCCCCGCGCCTGGCTCAGCAACTGTCTGCGTTGGACGCGGCCACAAGGCCTGAAGACATTAACCGTCCCGGGTGGGACTGGCATCCCCTCAAGGGCGACCTCTGCGGCCACTGGTCAGTCAGCGTGAACGGCAACTGGCGTCTGATTTTTGCTTTTAAAAAACGGCGATGCCATCCTGGTGGACTATCAGGATTACCACTGAGGTGTTTATGAGTTCGATGTTCAACCCACCCCATCCTGGCCTCACTTTGAGGGACGACATCCTTCCTGCCTTGAATCTGCAGGCGGGCGAAGCAGCTGCCCAGTTGGGCGTCGACCGGACGACTTTGTCCAAGGTAGTCAATGGGCGGGCTGCGATCAGCCCTTCAATGGCACTGCGCATTGAGCGCTGGCTGGGACGCGACCATGGCGGGGCGGCTGAGGTGTGGCTGGCTCAGCAGGCTGCATACGATCTCTGGCAAGCACGGGTCGCAGCGAAGGCCAGCAAGACACTTTCGGGCATCAAGGCACTGAGGCTTCCAACGGCATGACCAGGGAGCGGGACTCCGCGGATGCAGCCCCCACCGCGGCGCTGCTCCTCTGGTCGCGCCTTGTTCAAGGCGCAGCGGCTGTCGTCATCGTCCTGAGCTTGACATTGCTGTTGTCGCCACGCCTCGGGGAAGCCATCTTCAATCTGGTTTACTTCCACCAGTTGTCCATCCCGGTTGAAGTGCCGAGCCTAGCGCATGGCTACATTTGGTTTGCCAACGGCATCATCGGCGCCGTGATGGCTGGCTGGATGATCTGCATCATCCTGTTGGCCAGGGGCCCGTTCCTCGAAGTCAGGCTGCACGCCTGGAACACCATCGCCATTCCACTGGCCAGCTGGTTTCTGATCGACACGGCGTTTTCAATCGCCCATGGCGTCTGGGGCAATGTGCTGCTCAATGCAGCAACTGGGCTGATGTTCGGTATCCCCTTGCTCTTTTCGCGCCGGCACTTCATCGACAAGCCCTAATTTCGTAGTCGTCAAGGTAGGGGGGCGTTTTTGCCAAAACCCGAAAACCCACGCCTTCGTACCTTGCCCGAATAAGTCAGGAGGTGTTGAGACAAACGGGGTTTGAGACGGCTTTTTCGGGGAACCGCCTCAGGTGGCAGTCAGGAGCCCCGAGCAAAAAGCCCCGCGTGGTGCGGGGCCTGAAGCTGCCTCAAGGCCTACTGAGCAGGTTTGAGGTCTTTGTTCTGGCGGAGAGGGTGGGATTCGAACCCACGGTACGGTTGCCCGTACGCCTGATTTCGAGTCAGGTACATTCGACCACTCTGCCACCTCTCCGGGGTCTTCAACGCGTGCACGCCAGAACGTGCCGAGCGAGTAATCAAGCCTCAAATCATAGCACGACAGTGGCAGCGGTTCCGATTTGCCGGCTATCGGTGAGCGCCTGCCGCCCAACCGGTACTTCACGTGTCAAGAGGTCGGAGAACGACCCGGCGTTCTATGCTGACTCATCCATGCGGGTCACAGGTTACGCCTTACGGTATGACCTCCCGCCCGCCCTGCCCTCGCCCAGGACATGACCGCATGACGCCACGCAACGCAGTGCTGATTCTTGTCGCAACAGCCGCCTTCACGCCTCTGGCCGCAGCACTCGGGCTATACGACAGCTCGCTTGAAGACG
>JAPLQF010000002.1:0-5964 GCA_026399875.1 Burkholderiales bacterium
CAGCGCCACCGCGGCCGCCACCGACGTCGAGGTGGGCTGAGTGGGTCTGCTGTACCTCGGCTTCGTCGTCGTATCGACGCTCTGCATGGGTCTCGTCGACCGCCGGTGGCGCCTATCAGCCCGGTATGAGCGACTACAACATCTTCATCCGTGGTCAGTCGAAGGTCTTTCTGGGCGGCCCGCCACTGGTCAAGATGGCCACTGGCGAAGATGCCGATGAAGAGAGCCTGGGCGGCGCGCAGATGCATTGCACGATCTCGGGCCTGGGTGACTATCTCGCCGAAGACGAGATGGACGCGATCCGCATGTGCCGCGAGGTGGTCACCCATCTCAACTGGCGCAAGGAAGGGCCCGGCCCGACCCTGCCGGCCGATGAGCCGGTGCACGACGCACAAGACCTGCTGGGCATCGTCTCGCGCGATCTGCGCCAACCCTTCGATATGCGCGAGGTGATTGCACGCATTGTTGACGGCTCGCGTTTCGAGGAATTCAAGCCGCTCTATGGCCCGACCCTGGTCACCGGCTGGGCGTCGGTGCATGGCTTTCCGGTTGGCATCCTTGGCAACAATGGCGCGCTCTTTCCGGAGTCGGCCGAAAAAGCTGCGCAGTTCATCCAGCTGTGCAATCAGATCGATGTGCCGCTGATCTTTCTGCACAACATCACCGGCTTTCTGGTGGGCACCGACTTCGAGCAGAACGGCATCACCAAGAACGGCTCGAAGATGATCAACGCGGTCTCCAATTCCACCGTGCCGCATATCTCGGTCATCGTCGGCGCCTCCTATGGCGCGGGCAACTACGGCATGAGCGGGCGCGCCTTCGGGCCGCGTTTCACCTTCATCTGGCCGACTGCCAAGATCGCGGTCATGGGCCCCAAGCAGATGGCCGGTGTCATGACCATCGTGCAGCGCTCGGCCACCGAGCGGCGCGGCGAGATCTTTGATGAGGCGGCCAACGACAAGCGTGTGGAGGCGGTCGAGCACTGGGCCGAGGAGCGCTCCAAAGGGCTCTATGCCACTTCGCGCATTTCCGACGACGGCATGATTGATCCGCGCGACACGCGCACGGTCATCGGCATCGCATTGTCTGCCTGTCACAACCGGGCGGTCGCAGGCACCAAGGAGTACGGCACATGGCGGATGTAAAAGCGCAACCGGGCAGCAATCAACCGGTCATTCAGCCGATCCGTCGCCTGCTGGTTGCCAACCGCGGCGAGATCGCCCGACGCGTGATGCGCACCGCCCACCGCATGGGCATCGGCACGGTCGCGATCTATGCCGATGGCGATGCTGCAAGCCCCTTCGTACGCGAAGCCGATACCGCGATCGCGCTCGATGGCCGCACCTCGGCGCAGACCTATCTCGATATCGGCAAGGTGATCGACGCCTGCCGGCGCAGCGGCGCCGATGCGGTGCATCCCGGCTATGGCTTTCTGTCCGAGAACGCCGGCTTTGCGCAGGCAGTCATCGATGCCGGTCTGATCTGGGTTGGCCCCTCGCCCGCCGCGATCCGAGGCATCGGTGACAAGCTGGCGGCCAAGCGACTGATGCAGACCGTCGGTGTGCCCACCCTCGATGCCCACGAACTCACCGAAGGTGCCGATGCGGCAGCCGCGGCGCAGCGCATCGGCTATCCGGTGCTGATCAAGGCGGCGGCCGGCGGCGGCGGGCGCGGCATGCGCATCGTCGAGTCACCGGCAGGTCTTGACCAGGCGATTGCCGGCGCACGGCGTGAGGCCACCGCGTCCTTTGGCAACGGCACGGTCTTTCTCGAGCGCTGGCTCACCGGCTCGCGCCATATCGAGATCCAGGTGCTCGGCGATCGCCACGGCAATCTGGTGCATCTGTTCGAGCGCGAATGCTCGATTCAGCGCCGTCACCAGAAGATTATCGAGGAGGCGCCCTCGTCCGCAGTCGATGCGGCGCTGCGTGAGCGCATGGGGCAGGCGGCGCTCGCAGCCGTCAGGGCGATCGACTATCACTCGGTGGGCACGGTCGAGTTCCTGCTGAGCGGAAAAGAATTCTTTTTCCTCGAGGTCAATACCCGCCTGCAGGTCGAGCATCCGGTCACCGAGATGATCACCGGCATCGATCTGGTGCGCGAGCAGATCCGTGTTGCCGAAGGCGAGCCGCTGGGCTATTCCCAGGCCGATCTGACAATCGACGGTCATGCGATCGAAGCCCGCCTGTGCGCGGAAAATCCTGCCAACGGCTTTTTGCCCACGCCCGGCACGATCGATGTCTGGCAGCCGTCATCGGACGAGGGCGCACGCTTTGATTCGGGCATCGAGTCGGGCAGCGAAATTGCCATCGAGTTCGATCCGATGATCGCCAAGGTGATCGTCAAGGCACCGACCCGCCGCGAGGCGGCAGCACGCCTGGCACGCGTGCTCGAGACCACCCGCATCCAGGGCATCACCCACAACCGCGACTTTCTGGTGGCCACGCTGCGCACACCCGAGTTCCTGCGCGGCGACACCACCACCGACTTCATCGAGCGGGTAGCCCCTGCGCCGGTGCGCGAGCCGGATACCCGTGAACGCGAAGCCGCGGCCATCGGTGCCGCCCTGCATGCCAGCCACCGCCGCCGGGCATCGGCACGGGTGCTGGGCACGATGCCCTCGGGCTTTCGCACCTCGCGCATGCCTTCACAGCGCGTGAGTTATCGGCCTCGCGGCGCAGCCGATGCGGCTGCCGATCTGAAGGTCGAATACGACCGTCAGCGTGATGGCAGCTTTGCGGTGAAGGTCAATGGCCAGGCGCATCAGGCAGTGGTGTTTCGTGCCGGCGAGCACGATATCGACCTGGCAATCGACGGTCAGCGCAGCGCGATTGCAATCACCCGTATCGGCGATCGATGCCTGGCGCACGGTGCCTTCGGCGATGTCGAACTGCTCGAGTTGCCGCGCTTTGCGGCCACCGGTCGCGCCGACTTTCGCGGTGGCCTGAAGGCGCCGATGCCCGGACGGGTGCTGTCGATTGCGGTGGCGCCCGAGCAGACGGTTGAGCGCGGCCAGCTGCTGCTGGTGCTCGAAGCGATGAAGATGGAGCACCGCATCACTGCGCCGGCCGCCGGCGTGGTCAAGGCGGTGAAGGTGAGCGAGGGAGAGCAGGTCGCCAATGGCGCGGTGCTCGTGATGCTCGAAGACAGCAAGGACTGATCGCATGACAAGCACAGACACTTCGAGCGGCGCAGCGTCCGAGGCCACGCCTCATGCCACCTCACAGGCCACGCTCTACTCGGTTGAAAAGGGCGCTGCCTGGATCACCCTCAATCGCCCGGCCAACCGTAACGCGTTGTCGACCTCGCTGGTCAACGAGCTCTACGACCATCTGGCCACCGCCATCGACGATCCGGCGGTACGCGCCATCGTGCTGACCGGCAACGGTCCGGCCTTTTGCGCCGGCGCCGACCTCAAGAACCCGCCGGGTCATGCGGTGGACGGCGGGCGGGCGGTGGCGCTGCCCGAGGTGCTCAAGCGCATGATGGACAGCCCGAAGCCGGTGATCGTTGCGGTCAATGGCGCAGCCTTTGCCGGCGGCTTGGGGCTGGTGGGGGCGGGCGACATCGTGATCACCGCGGAAGACGCGCCCTACAGTTTTTCCGAGGTTCGCATCGGCGTGATCCCGGCGATCATCGCGGTGGTCTGTGTCCCCAAGCTCGGCACCCATCACGCCATGAAACTCTTCATCAGCGGCGAGCGTTTTTCGGGCGCCCGGGCGGTCGAGATCGGCTTTGCACATCGGGCCGTGCCCCTGGCCGATCTGCGGGCCGCGGTGCAGGAGGAGGTCGATACCATCCGTCTTGGCGGCCCGATCGCGGTCACCGAGTGCAAGAAGCTGGTGCGCCGCGTGCAGCAGCTCTCGATGGACGAGGGCTTTACCGAAATGGCGATCTGGAGCCGTCAAATGTTCACCAGCCCTGAGGCGGCCGAAGGCATGGCGGCTTTCCGCGAAAAGCGCAAACCGTCCTGGATCAAGGAGGACTGACATGTCTGCAAGTGCACTGGCAACCGACCACGAGCAAGGGGTCTGCGACGAGGCGCTCGAGGCCTTCCGCGAAGAAGTCGCACAGTGGTTTCGGGCCAACCGGCCGCCCGAGCCGGGGTTCCTGTTGCCCGAGTCCTTCATGGAAGTCGGCACCGAGGAGCAGTTCGTCTATCTGCGCGACTGGCAGCGAAAGCTCTATGACGCAGGCTACCTCGGCATGGCCTGGCCCAGTGCCTATGGCGGCGGCGGTCGGCCCCAGGTCTATCAGGACATCGTCAACGCCGAGATGGCCCGCCAGAAGCTGCCCTTCGTGCCCAATACCATCGGCCTGAACTGGGCCGGCCCCCTGATTCTCGCGATCGGCAGCGAGGCCGAAAAGCAGCGCTATATCCGCGGCATCCTGAATGCCGACGACATCTGGTGTCAGGGATTCTCCGAGCCCGACCAGGGCTCCGATCTGGCCAGCAGCCAGCTGCGGGCAGTGCGCGACGGCGACCACTATGTGCTCAATGGCTCGAAGATCTGGACCAGTCTTGGCAGCCATGCCAAGTACATGATCCTGCTGGCCCGCACCAATCCCGAAAAGCCCCGCTACGACGGCCTGTCGTTTTTTCTGGTGCCGATGCACACGCCCGGCATCGAGGCACGCCCGATCCGCAAGCTGACCGGCGAATACGGCTTCAACCAGACCTTCTTCAACGACGCCCGCATCCCTGCAGATTGCCTGATGGGCCGCGAGGGCGAGGGCTGGAAAATTGCAATGCTCACGCTCACTTTCGAGCGCGGCGCCACCGGTGGGCAGGCCGGCGGCATCGCCCGCATGGCATTGGGCGTGGGCGATGTGCTCGAACTCGCGCGCCGCTCGCGTCGCGATGGCCGCCCGGCGCTCGAAGACCCCTTCGTGCGCGATCAGATGGTGCGCTTCATGATCGAGGACCAGGGCGACAAGCTGTGCGCCGCTCGCGGTGCCATCCCGGCGCTGTGCAGCGAGCGGCCGCAGGCGATCCCGCTGTCGAACAAGCTGCGGCGCTCCGAGCATATGCGCCGGCTTTTGCAGTTTTCGCTGTCCTTGCAGGGCGCCAATGCGGTGCGCTGGATGGGCGATACCGATGCGGTCGACGGCGGCAAGTGGCAGCGTTCCTACTTCAATTCATTTGCCTCGACGATCGGCGGCGGCACCAGTCAGATCCAGGCCAACATCGTGGGCGAGCGCGTGCTCGGCCTTCCAAAAGATTGAGCAAGGACTGACCGATCATGGGACACGCCGATTCCGCCATCAGAGCGGCCTTGCCGCTGTCACAGGCGATGCAGTTTTCCGATGAGCAGTCGTTGCTCCTCGAGACCGCCACCGCCTTTTGCCGGGACAAGTCGCCGATTGCCACCGTGCGCCAGCGCATGACGACCGATGCCGGTTTCGATCGTGCGGTCTGGGATGAAATGGTGGCACTCGGCTGGTCGGGCATGGCCATCCCCGAAAGCTTCGGTGGCAGCGGCCTGACGCTGGCCGAGCTTGCGACCGTCACCGAGCCGATCGGCCGGCATTTGCTGGCCACGCCGCTTTTCAGCACGCAGCTTTTCGTGCAAGCGGTGCTGGCCGGCGCAAACCCCGCGCAGCAGGCGCTTTGGCTGCCAAAGCTTGTGAGTGGCGCGATCGGGACGGTGGCGCTTTTCGAGCAGGACGGCGACTGGGCGCTCGATGCGATTGCGGCCAGTGCTCGCAATGAGGGTAATTCGGTGGTGCTCGCCGGCGACAAGATTCTGGTGGGCGATGCCCTGCAGGCCGATTGCTTTGCGGTCTCGGTGATGCTCGATGGTGCACCGGCGCTTGTGATCGTGCCAGCGGCCGACATCGGCGCGGCACGCATGCGGCGCGAGACCATCATCGATGAGACCCGTCGCAGTGCTGCACTCAGCCTCGATGGCATTAGGGTGCCAGGCTCTGCGCTCATCACCGGTGAGGCGGCCCGCAAGGCGC
>JAPLQF010000002.1:5972-39602 GCA_026399875.1 Burkholderiales bacterium
AGGCCGCCGGCGGCATTGCCGGTGTGCTCGGCGTGGTGCTTGAGTATCTCAACCTGCGCAAGACCTTCGGTCGCAAGATCGGCAGCTATCAGTCGCTCAAGCACACCTGCGCCGACATTCTGATCGGCCTCGAGCGCTCGCGCTCCCATGTCTATCACGCGGCGAGCCTCATTACCGAGGCGGCAGCCGGTGCCGACATCAGCGCGACCGACATCGATGTCGCCCTGCGCATGGCCAAGGTCGAAACCGGCGACAGCTTTGTGTTTGCAGGCGATCGCGCGGTGCAGTTTCATGGCGGCTTCGGATTTACCTGGGACTGCGATGCGCAGCTTTATCTGCGCCGTGCGCTGTGGCTGCAATATGCCTTCGGTGATGCAGGCCATCATCGGCGCAAACTCGCCGATGCGCTGCTGTCGCCGGTCGGCTGAGCGCGCACTGTCCCGCGCCATTCCTCGCCGTCCTGCACCCTTCACTTTCGATTTTTCGAGCTGCGGCCTTCCACAGGAGACACGCACCATGGATCTGAGTTACGGCCCCGAGTACGAGGTCTTTCGCGACGAGCTTCGCGCCTTCATCGCGGCCAACCGCCATCTGGCGCCGGTGGCCGGCGGACCGCGCGACGAAAAGGCGCGGGCCTGGCAGCGACTTCTGATCGCCCACGGCTACACCGCGCGCACGATTCCAAGCGAGTATGGCGGCGCCGGCCAACCCCCCGACCTGCTGAAGTCGCGCATCATTGCCGAAGAATTCGCGTCGGCCCGCATCAGCCCCGGCCTTGGCGGCCAGGGCATCTCGATGCTGGTGCCCACGCTGCTCGAGATGGGCACCGAGCAACAGAAGCGCGACTTCATCCCGTCGACGCTCAGCGGTGAAACCGTCTGGTGCCAGGGCTATTCCGAACCGGGTGCGGGCAGCGATCTCGCAGCACTCCGCACCTCGGCGGTCCTTAAGGGCGACGAGTGGATCATCAATGGTCAGAAGATCTGGACCAGCACCGCGCATCTTGCCGACTGGATCTTCTGCCTGGTGCGCACCGAGCCGGATGCGCCCAAGCATCTGGGCATCAGTTTTCTGCTCTTTCGCATGGACACGCCGGGCATCGAGATCAGGCCGCTGGTCGACATGACCATGAACGCGAATTTCAACGAAGTTTTCTTCACCGATGTGCGGGTGCCTGCGCACCAGATCGTCGGGCGTCGCGGCGATGGCTGGAAGGTGGCGAACGTCATTCTCGGCAACGAACGCGACAGCCTTGCCGACCCGAATATCGCGCAGGCGCGCCTGAACGCGCTGGTCGAACTGATGAAGACCGAGACCCTCGATGGCCGCCGCCTGATCGATCAGCCGATCTATCGTGATCGGCTGATGCGTATCCAGGGTCGGGTGATGGCGATGAAATACAACGAGCTGCGGGTGCTTTCCAGCAAGCTCAACCGCGGCCAGGACACAGCGCTTGCCCGCATGATCGTCAAGCTCCAGGGCACCGAACTGCGCCACGAGCTTGAGGGCCTGGGCATCGACGTCATGGGCGAGCGGGGGCTGGCTTATGGCGCCAATCCCTATCTGCAGGACGCCGGCGCCTGGCAGGTGCATTACATGTTTTACCTTGGCCTGATCATCGGCGGCGGCACCAGCCAGATCCAGAAAAACATCATCGCCGAGCGGGGCCTGGGCCTGCCGCGCGAACCCAAAACCGCAGGAGCTGCCTGATGGAATTCGGACTGTCGTCGGAACAGGTCCTGCTCAAGGACAGCCTCGATGCCTATCTGCGCGAGCGGGCGCCCCTTGATCGGGTTCGCCGCTTTGCAGACAAGGACGAAGGTCGGGCCACCGAGGTCATCGCCGGGCTCAATGAGATCGGCCTGTCGGGTCTGATCATCCCGACCGAACACGGTGGCGTGGGTCTTGGCGCGCTCGATGCTTGTGTGGCTTCTGAGACGCTTGGCTACCGGATCGCGCCGGTGCCTTTCGTGGCCAATGCGATCATGGTGCCGACCGCACTGATGCTCGCCGGCAGCCCCGCGCAGCAGGCCAACTGGCTGCCCCAGATTGCGGCCGGCAAGACGGTGGTGGGTGCGGCGCTGGCCGAGCGCAGTGGCGCGCGGGCGGTGGCCGGTTCGCAAGCGGGCGTGACCGCTGTCGACGGTCGGCTGAGCGGTCGTGCGCTCTATGTGCTCGATTTCGAAGCCGATGCCTATCTGGTGGGCGATCTGGCCGGTGGTCTGCATCTGGTCGCTTCTGATGCCGCAGGGCTGGGCCGTCAGCGGCTCGAGACCGTCGATCGCACCAGACCGATCGGCGAACTGGTGTTCGATCGGGTTGCAGCCGAACCCCTTGCGAGCGCCGATGCCGCGGTGATGCAGCGGGTGCTCGACATCGGTCGGACCATGCTTGCGGCGGATTCATTGGGCGCCGCCCAGAACATGATCGATCAGGCGGTCGCCTATGCCGGTCAGCGGGTGCAGTTCGGCCGCGTGATCGGATCTTTCCAGGCGGTCAAGCATATGTGCGCCCAGATGGCGGCCGACCTCGAGCCCACGCGCGCCTTTGTCTGGTATGCCGGGCACGCGCTTGACGAGATTCCGCATGAGGCCAGTCTGGTGGCCTGTCAGCTCAAGGCGCATCTGAGCGAAGTGGCCACTTCGGTTGCCAAGACCGCAACCGAAGTGCATGGCGGCATGGGTTTCACCGATCTGGTCGGGCTGCACTACTGGTTCAAGCGGATCGGGTTCAATCGGCAGATGCTCGGCTCGCCTGAGTTGCTGCGGGGTGAGGCGGCGCGCCTGCAGGGACTGGTTTGAGTGCCTGACAGCCTGAGATGAGTTAGCCTGTCGGGCCTTTCTCAGGAGAAAGCCTTGAACTCTCCCACCACGACCCAGCCCGGCGCTGCTGCTTCATCGACGTCGGTCGCTTCGCCCGCCACAGCCACCGCTTCCACGCCCTACGGTTCGCTACCGGTGCATGCAGCGCCGCCCATGCGCCGTCCGATGAGCCTGCCCCGATTGCTCGAGATGCACTCGCGCGGCGAGAAGATCGCCATGCTCACCGCCTATGACGCCACCTTCGCTGCAGTGGCTGATGCAGCCGGTATCGAAGTGATCCTGGTCGGCGACTCACTGGGCATGGTCTGCCAGGGCTTGTCGAGCACGGTCGGCGTGAGCCTCGAGACCATGTGCTATCACGTGCAAAGCGTGGCCCGCGGCGTGCGTCGCGTGCAGGGCACGGTGTGGCTGGTGGGCGATCTGCCGTTTGGCAGCTACCAGGAGTCGCGCGAGCAGGCGTTGCGCAGCGCGGCAGCACTGATGCAGGCTGGTGCGCATATGGTGAAGCTGGAAGGCGGCGGCTGGACCGCCGACATCGTGCGCTTCCTGGTAGAACGCGGCATTCCGGTGTGTGCCCACCTCGGCCTGACACCGCAAACCGTCCATGCACTCGGCGGCTATCGGGTGCAGGGCAAAACCGAGCAAGCCGCTGCTGAGCTGACCCGTCACGCGCTTGAATTGCAGGATGCCGGCGCAGCGATGCTGGTTCTGGAGATGGTCCCGGCGGTGCTGTCGGCGAGTCTGACGAAGCAATTGCCCCGATGCCCCACCATCGGCATCGGCTCGGGTCTGGGTACTGCCGGTCAGGTGCTGGTCATGCACGACATGCTGGGCGTGAATCTGGGCAAGAACCCGAAATTCGTGCGCAACTTCATGGAGGGCGCAGGCGGCGTGCGTGAAGCCATCGAAGCCTATGTGAAGGCGGTCAAGGAGGGCAGCTTTCCGGTTGACGCGCAGCACGCCTGGTAGAACCACGACATGCACATCGCACACACTATTGCCGAACTTCGCGAGCACCTGGGCGCATACAGGCATCCGGCTTTCGTGCCCACCATGGGCAATCTTCATGATGGCCACATCGCACTGCTGACCCGTGCTCGCACGCTGGGCGATGTGTCGGTGGTGAGCATCTTCGTCAACCGCCTGCAGTTCGCGCCGAATGAAGACTTCGACAGCTACCCCCGAACCTGGCAGGCCGATTGCAGCCGGTTGAGCGATGCGGGTTGCGATGTGCTGTTCGCGCCGAAAGAGTCCGAGCTTTACCCTGAGCCGCAAACCTTTTCCGTGCACCCGCCGGTCGAACTGGCGGACATCCTCGAAGGTCATTTCAGACCCGGTTTTTTCACCGGTGTGTGCACGGTGGTGATGAAGCTCTTTGCCTGTGTGCAGCCACGGGTCGCGGTGTTCGGCAAGAAGGACTATCAGCAGCTGATGATCATCCGCCGCATGGTCAGCCAGTTCGCGTTGCCGATCGAGATTGTTGCCGGCGAAACCGAGCGCGCCACCGATGGGCTTGCGCTGTCATCGCGCAACGCTTACCTCAGTGCGACCGAGCGTGCCGAAGCGGTTCATCTGTCGCAAGCCCTGCAGCGGATTGCTCAGGCCGTGCGGTCTGGGCACCCGGACCTGGCTGCAGTCGAAGCCGAGCAGATGCAGACACTGGCCGCACGCGGCTGGGCGCCGGATTACCTCACCGCCCGCCGACAGCACGACCTTCAGCCACTGACAGCGGGTGATGCTGCCGTGGTCCTCGGGGCGGCCCGGCTGGGCACCACGCGGCTCATCGACAATCTCGAGGTCTGAGCGCAGACACCGCCAACCGGTTCTCTTCATGAAAATCGAAACCGTCGAACAGCTTCGCCAGCTCTATCCGCCACCGAAAGACCGTGCGGTGCGAAAACAGCTGCCCGCACTCGACGTTCATTGCCGACGCTATATCGCGCTTTCGCCGTTTCTGGTCATTGCCACCAGCAATCGCGCCGGACAGATGGACGCCTCGCCAAGGGGCGGCCCTGGTGGATTCGTCAAGGTCATCAGCCCCACGTCACTTCTCATCCCTGATTCGCCCGGCAACAACCGTCTCGACACCCTCGAGAACATCCTCGCAACCGGCGCGGTGGGACTGCTGTTCATGATTCCCGGAATCGATGAAACCCTGCGCGTCAACGGTACTGCAAGCCTGTCATGCGATGAGGACCACCTGCGCGAATTCGCCGGCGACTCGAAAGCCCCTCGTCTGGTGATTCAGGTCAGCGTCAATGAGGTTTACCTGCACTGCGCCAAGGCGTTCATGCGATCGCGCCTCTGGGACGCGTCGCGTGCGGTGAGCCGCTCGGTCCTGCCAAGCCTTGGGGAGATGATTCACAGCCAGATCGGTGAGCCGGCGCCCACCGAAACCCAGGAAGAAATGGTCCGTCGCTACCAGGCCGAGCTCTGACCGACGGCTCTGCGCCGCATGTTGTTTTTCCGGAAAAATTAAATTTTCTCTGGTTTTTTCTCTGATGGCGATCGGTAAGATCGCTCGGTGCCGTCGTTTTTGTCCGTCTCGGCTCGCTTTGGCATTTTCATGCTTGCCCCTGTCGGAATCGATCGATTTTGCCCTTCGCATGATCGGCCGCCACTCACCCGGACTACCGATGACAACCTGCTTCCCCGTTGTCGCGTCAGGCAGCAGCAGGCCTGACCACCTTGGCTTCCTTTATCGGAAGATTGATGAGTGCCGCTGCAAGCGCCAGCACCGCGTCGGCCCACCACATCCATGTGTAGCTGCCGGTGCTGGTCACTGCAAGGCCGCCCAGCCAGGCGCCGAAAAAGCCGCCGACCTGATGAGAGAGCAGCGTCAATCCGAAGAGCGTTGCCAGGTATCTGACGCCAAACAGTTTTGCGGTGAGGCCTGCCGTCGGTGGCACGGTTGCAAGCCAGGTCAGGCCCAGGACCGCGGCAAACAGGTAGAAGGTCCAGGGCTCTTTCGGGGCGGCCATGTAGACCAGTACCGCCACCGCACGACTGGCATACATCCAGAAAAGAATCATTTTCATGCGAACCAGATTGCCCAGTGACCCAACCACCAGGCTGCCCACCACATTGGCAAGCCCGATGATTGCCAGCGAGGTCGACGCGACGCCGGCACTCAGGCCGCAGAGCTTGACCTCTCCGGGCAGGTGGGTGATGAGGAAGGCGATGTGAAAGCCGCAGGCGAAGAACCCGGCGTGCAGGCACCAGTAGCTGGGGTTGCGCATGGCGGCGGCGATCTGCTGCCTCATGCCGGATTCTTCGCCAGGCGCAGTGGTCGTGGCGCTCGCCGCGCTGCGTGGCTCGCTTCTCAGCAGCCATCCCATCGGTGCGGTCGTCAAGGCGATCACCGCGATCGTCCACATTGCTGCCATCCAGCCATAAGCCGACATCACCGCCTGGCTCAGCGGGGCGAAGATGAATTGCCCCAGGCTGCCGCCGGCATTGATGACGCCGCTGGCAAACGCGCGCTTTTCGGCCGGAAGGCGCTGGGCCGTCGCGCCGATCAGAATCGAGAAGCTGCCTGCGCCCGCACCCGCTGCGCTCAGTACGCCGGCCGCCAGGATCAGGCCCCACTCAGTGGTCACCTGTGTGGTCAGATAACTTCCTGCGGCCAGCAGGATCGAACCCAGAGCGATGATGCGCCCGGTTCCCCAGCGGTCGGCCACCGCGCCGAAAACCGGTTGCACCACGCCCCAGACCAGCTGACCGATGGCGAACGCGAAACTGATCGTCGCAATGCCAAGGCCGGTGTGCGTGTTCAACGGCGAGACGAACAGACCCATGGACTGTCGTGCGCCCATGGTGACCATGAGGATCGCGGCCGCTACCGAAATCGTGATCCAGGAAGCCCGCGCGCGCGCTGTGTTGTGCAGATCGTTCATGGGCGGGTCTCTTCAAGGTCGAATCTTTTGTCAGACGCCAATGTTAATCACCTCGATAAGCCGCAGGGCCGATACGCAGCGTTTGTTGCGCTCGCCTCTATGCGAACATTCTTCCGTGAAGCCTAATCTTGCAGCGGCTGCATTGGCCGTGTCGGTTCTCAGTCTCCTGCTGTCGCCGCGCGTCAATGCACAGGCGCCGATCGGCGCTGTTGCCCCCGAACTCAATGCCTTTTTCAAGCTCTCGGATCCGGTTCGCGTGTTCCTGCTGGGCAACCTGTCGTCATACGACAGCGGTGACCCTACCGGTGGCGAGCTCGGCGCCCATCTCGATATCACGCTGATGCCGCGATTTCGCGCTTATTTGCGCGATGCCGACTGGGCGCGCGACCGCTATTTCTGGACGCGCATCGGCTACACCGTCTCCGGCCAGGTGAAGGGCCAGGGCGCCATCGAGCACCGCGGCCTGCTGGAGCTGACGGCTCGCGTGGAACTGCCTGAGCAGGTCTGGCTGGTCAACCGAGCCCGATACGAATTGCGTGATATCGATAGTGTGCTGTCACAGCGGTACCGTCTGCGTACTGGCATCGAGCGAGAGTTCACACCGTTCGGCGTGCCGACGCTGCCCTATGCGCAGGCAGAAATCCTCTATGACACACGCACCGACAGCTGGAACCGGCAGATCTATCAGACGGGTGTCGAGGTCGAGATCAACAAGTCCTGGCGCTATGAGGTTTACTTCTCGCGTCAGGTCGACAGCCGGTCCTCGTCTGCCAATATTGCGACGCTGGGGCTGGTGCTCAAGCTCTATCGGTGAGAGAAAGCCGTTCCTGCCCGCAAGCCATCGCCCGCCCTGTGATGATCGGACGGTGAGCCATGTTCGATAGAATCGGTTCACCACAATAACGAAATCACGGGGATATCGATGAAACTGACCGCTTCTGGTGCCAGCCCTTATGTGCGCAAAGCAATGGTTTGCGCAATCCTGAGAGGGCTTGATGCCCAGATCGAGAAATGGGTGATCACAACGACCGACCCGGTGCTGGCTCAGTCAAATCCGCTCTCGAAGGTCCCGACCCTGTTGACCGATGACGGCCTGGCTTTGTTTGATAGCCCGGTGATTTGCGAGTATCTCGACAGTCTCGGCAGCGCGGCACCGCTCTTCCCAGCGATGGGACCGGCGCGATGGAAGGCACTGCGCCTGCACGCCATCGGTGATGGCATCCTCGATGCCAGTCAACCCCGTCGGCGCGAGATTGCCTTGCCTCAAGACGAAGGCCGCATCGGCTACATCGCCTTGCAGCGAGGCAAAGTCAGCCGGGCTCTGGATGAACTTGAGAAAGACGCCGATGGCCTCAGGCAGCTGAGCACGATTGGCGAAGTGGCCGTGGCGTGTGCACTGGGATACCTCGATTTCAGGTTCGACAATGAGCCCTGGCGCCCTGGCCATCCCAAACTCACCGCCTGGTACGAGTCAGTGGTGACCTTGCCGGCCATGGCCCAGACCATGCCGGCTGCCTGATTCGTTGCGCTTGTTCGTTGCGCTTGTTCGTCGCGCTGATCAAGCTGACGCAAGAATGCCCCGGCATGAACATGGCCGGATGAGTCGCAATTGGCCGGTGCAGCGCCTCGGTGCGGTGTCCCGGTCTTGTGGAGGAGATCAGCATGATGAACCAGCACACCCTTGAGGTCGAAAACGCCGTGAATGATGAGATCGATATCCCTGCGCAGCGACGCTTGCGTGGCCCACGCCGAGTGCTTCTGCAGGTATTGAGCGCCGGCGTGATGCTGGCTGCGCTGTCGATGCCTGCTGCGGCTCAGCCTTATCCGAGCCGTCCGATCACGATCATTGTTCCGGCTGCGCCCGGCGGCATCCTCGATCAGGCGGCACGACTGGTGGCGGTCGAATTGGCCAAGGTTGTCAGTCAGCCGGTGGTGGTCGAAAACAAGGCCGGTGCCAGCCAGATCATTGGTGCGCAGGCGGTGGCCCGGTCTGAACCCGATGGCTACACGCTGCTGATGGGCAGCATCGGGCCTAATGCCGCCCACTACGGCCTCTACCCGAAACTGCCTTACACGCCGGCTGATTTTGCCCCGGTCGTTCATGTGATCTCAATGCCGAACGTGCTGCTGGTCAACCCCGAGGTGCCTGCGCGCACCGTTGCCGAATTGGTCAACCTTGCAAAAGCGAAGCCGGGTGCGCTGGTGCTGGGTTCGTCAGGCACCGCCACTTCGGGTCACCTGGGCGCCGAACTGCTGATGTCGCGCGCCGGCATCGCGCTGACCCATGTTCCCTACAAGGGATCGACCCCTGCGCTCACCGACCTGATCGGTGGGCAGGTGCAGGTCATGGTCGACAACCTGGTGACCGCGGCACCGCAGATCAAGGCAGGCAGGGTGCGTGCGCTGGCAGTGACCGGTTTGCAGCGCGTGCCGGGTTTTCCGGATATTCCGACGATTGCGGAGTCCGGTTATCCGGGCTTTGATGTGACGGTATGGGTCGGCCTGATGGCCCCGGGCAAGACGCCGCCCGCGATCATCGACAACCTGAACCGCGAAGTCGCCAAGATCCTCGCCCAGCCTCAGATCAAGCAGAAAGTGGCCGAAATGGGCGGAGCGACCATCCCGATGAGCCCGGCAGAGTTCAATGGTTTCGTGCGTGCAGAAATCGACAAATGGGGCGCGGTCACCAAAGCGGCGAATATCAAGGTCGACTGAGTCAAAGCCGATTGAATCAAGCCGACTGACTCATGGCTGACTGACTCATGGCCAGCTGAGCGGCCTGCGCGCGCGTCAGACGGGATCCTGCATGAACAGCCGTTGCCATCCTGTGTGCCCGAGGCGCCGCAGCGTCTCGATGTTGCGCTCGTAGATCTCGCCGGCATCCGGAAAGACGGCGACCGCACGCTCGATACTGTCTTCGCGCAGCAGGTGCAGCATCGGAAAGGGCGATCGGTTGCTGCAGTTTTCGATGTCGTCGGGCGAGCTGCCGGCAAATTCATAGGCCGGATGAAAACTCGCGATCTGGAGCATGCCTTCATGGCCTTGGCTGCGCAGCAGGCGGTCGGCCTTTCGCAAAAAGGCGGTGTAGTCGATGAAGTCGGTCAGCGCCTGCGGATGGATCAGCAGTGTCGTGTCGATCTCGTTCGCGTCGGCCTTTGCCAGCACCGACAGCTCGTCGCGCAGCACCGCCAGTAACTCGCCTTCGCTGCTCGCCTGCGTGACGGCATAGCGGATCTGCTGCTTCACATGAACTGCCTTGGCGAACGGGCACAGGTTCAGGCCGATGACCGCCACCTCGAGCCAGTGCCGGGTCGCGGCGACGATTTCGCCCTCGTCGCCCTCGTCGCCCTCGTCGCTCACGCCGGAATGCTCACATCCGGAACACGCCAAAGCGCGTCTCGGCGATCGGCGCATTCAGGCTGGCCGACATGGCAAGTGCCAACACCCTGCGGGTGTCGGCCGGGTCGATGATGCCGTCGTCCCACAGGCGCGCGGTGGCGTAGTAGGGATGGCCTTCGCGCTCGTATTGCCTGCGCAGGGGTTCCTTGAACGCAGCCTCTTCTTCGGCACTCCAGGCGCCGCCGCGCCCCTCGATGCCGTCGCGCTTGACGGTGGCCAGCACCGAGGCGGCCTGCTCGCCGCCCATCACGCTGATTCGCGCATTCGGCCACATCCACAGGAATCGCGGCGAGTAGGCGCGCCCGCACATGCCGTAGTTGCCGGCGCCGAAGCTGCCGCCGATGATCACGGTGAACTTGGGCACCTGCGCACAGGCCACGGCGGTGACCATCTTCGCGCCATTGCGTGCAATGCCTTCGTTCTCGTATTTGCGACCGACCATGAAGCCGCTGATGTTCTGCAAAAAGAGCAGCGGAATCTTGCGCTGGCAGCACAGTTCGATGAAGTGCGCGGCCTTGAGTGCCGACTCCGAAAAGAGGATGCCGTTATTGGCGATGATGCCGATCGGCATGCCGTGGATGCGCGCAAAGCCGGTGACAAGCGTCGTGCCGTAGCGGGCCTTCCATTCGTCGAAGGCCGAGTCGTCGACGATGCGGGCAATGACCTCGCGCACGTCATAGGGTTTGCGGGTGTCGGTCGGCAGCACGCCATAGAGCTCCCGCGGGTCGTAGCGCGGCTCGACCGGGGTGGTGCGCACCAGCTGCTCGGGCTTTTGCCAGTTGAGATTGGCCACGATGCCCCGCGCAATCGACAGTGCATGCGCGTCGTCATTGGCGAGCCAGTCGACCACGCCCGACTGGCGGGCGTGCACATCGCCGCCGCCAAGGTCTTCCGGTGTGACCACCTCGCCGGTGGCGGCTTTCACCAGTGGTGGCCCGCCCAGAAAGATCGTGCCCTGATTGCGGACGATGATCGACTCGTCGCTCATCGCCGGCACATAGGCGCCGCCTGCGGTGCATGAGCCCATCACGACCGCGATCTGCGGAATGCCGCGGGCCGACAGATTGGCCTGGTTGAAGAAGATGCGTCCGAAGTGCTCGCGATCGGGGAACACCTCGTCCTGGTTGGGCAGGTTGGCGCCGCCCGAGTCGACCAGATAGAGGCAGGGCAGGCGGTTTTCGGCGGCGATTTCCTGGGCGCGCAGATGCTTTTTCACGGTCACCGGGTAATAGGTGCCGCCCTTGACGGTCGCGTCATTGCACACGATCAGGCATTCGACACCCGACACCCGGCCGATGCCGGTAATGATGCCGGCGCAGGGCGCCTCGTTGTCGTACATCTCGTGCGCGGCCATCGGCGAGAGCTCGAGAAAGGCCGTGCCCGGGTCGAGCAGCTGATCGATACGATCGCGCGGCAGCAGCTTGCCGCGCGAGGTGTGCCGGTCGCGGGCGGTCTTGCCGCCGCCATCGGCCGCTTTGGCGCAGTGCGCGCGCAGGTCATCGACCAGTGCGGCCATGGCCTGCGAATTGGACTTGAAGTCGGCAGATCGGGTGTCCAGGCGGGATTCGATGGCGGGCATGGTGATCAGAAAAAATCGGTGGAATGACGGTGGGATATCAGTACGACATCAGTACGGTATCAGTGCGATGTCAGTGCGAAAGAAGGTCGGGCAGGCGGTGCATATCGGCAAACACCGCGCTTGCGCCATGGGCCAGCAACTTGCGCGGATCGTTGCGCTCGCAATAACCGAAGACGATTGCGCCGGCGGCAGTGCCGGCCTGCACGCCGACCGGCGTGTCTTCGATGACAAGGCATCGCGCCGGATCGGCGCCCAGCGCGCGGGCGGCCATCAGATAGACATCGGGCGCGGGCTTGGCCTGCTCGACCATGTCGGCACCGAAGAGCCAGGACGATTGTCGGTCGGGCGCCTCAAAACGATGCAGCAGACCGGTCGTGCCAAGCGTCAGGCGCATCTTGGCGCGATCGCCACCCGAGGCCACCGCGACGGCAATGCCGCGGGCGGCCAGGACATCAAGCACATGGACGATGCCTGTGACAGCGACCACCTGCGCCGACAGCGCGGCATCGCGGCGTGCCAGATAGGTGTCGGTCCAGCCTGCCGGCAGGGGTTTGCCGAGCTGCGATTCGATGATCCGGATGTCCTCGCGCAGCGACTTGCCCATGAAGAGCTCGGCGGCATCGTGCTCGGTGAGCGATAGTCCGGCGTCGTTGGCCATGGCGGTCAGCACTGCCATGGTGATCGGCTCGCTGTCGACCAGCACGCCGTCGCAATCGAAGATCACCGCGTCGACTCGCATCCCCGATCAGCCGGGCAGTCGCAAACCACGCGTCATGATGCCGACCCGGCGTCAGTCATGGCTCAGGTTCTGCTCGAAGAAGGCGAGCGTGCGCTCGAGCGCGGTCTTTGCGCTGTCGTCGTGCCAGTCAGGATGGCCATGGCGATTGAAGCCGTGCCCTGCCGGATAGACATGGCAGGCGGCCTGCGGATGGGTCTGGCTGATGCGCTTGACCGCGTCCATCGTGATGAGGGCATCCTTCTCGCCGAAATGAAACATCATCGGCGACTGCAGCCGCTCGTGCAGATATGGCACGGTGCGACCGCCGTAATAGCCCACCGAGGGCAGGCCCAGACGGGTGGCCGACAGATAAGCCACGGTGCCGCCCCAGCAGTAGCCGACCACGCCGGTTGGCAGTCCGCGGCCGATCTGCTGCTGTGCTGCGCGAATGTCGCGCAGCGGCGCATCCAGACCCAGCTCATCGACCAGCGTGCGCCCGCGTGCCGTGCCTTCGGGCGTGTAGCCGAGTTCGACACCCGACTCGATGCGATCGAAAAATGCCGGGGCCACCGCGAGATAGCCTGCGGCTGCATATTGCTGCGCCGCGACCCAGCGGATGTGGTCGTTGACGCCGAAGATTTCCTGCACGACCACGATGCAGCCTTTGGGCTCACCCTGCGGGCGTGCCACGAAGGCCCGTACCGACTTGCCGTCGATGGCGTCGATCTGAAGGGTCTCCATCCGAGTCTCCGTCTTGTATGTGTGTTGAATCGTTGATGTCAGGCACTGTCGGCATTGGCCAGCGCCCGCCCGATCAGGATCTTCTGAATATCGCTGGTGCCCTCATAGATCTGGCAGACCCGCACGTCGCGCCAGATCCGCTCGACCGGGAAGTCGGACACATAACCGTATCCGCCATGAATCTGGATGGCGTCCGAGCAGACGCGTTCGGCCATCTCGGAGGCAAAGAGCTTGGCCATTGCGGCTTCTTTCAGGCAGGGCTGGCCGGCATCCTTTAGCGCGGCCGCATGCAGGATGAGCTGGCGCGCCGCTTCGAGACTGGTGGCCATGTCGGCCAGGCGAAACTGCACCGCCTGATGCTCGAAGATCGGCACCCCGAAGGCTTCGCGTTCCTTGGCATAGCGCAGTGCGGCTTCGAAGGCGGCTCGCGCCATGCCAAGCGACTGCGACGCAATGCCGATGCGCCCGCCCTCGAGCCCCGACAGCGCGATCTTGTAGCCCTGGCCTTCTTCGCCAAGCAGATTCTCGGCCGGTACCCTGCAACCCTCGAAGGCAATTTGCGCGGTGTCCGAGGCATGCTGGCCGACTTTGTCTTCGAGCCTTGCCACCCGATAGCCTGGCGTGGCGGTGGGCACCATGAAGGCCGAGATGCCGCGCTTGCCGGCGGCCTTGTCGGTGACCGCCATGACGATCGCGACATCGGCATGCTTGCCCGAGGTGATGAACTGCTTGACCCCGTCAATCACATACGACACGCGTCCGTCTGCGGCGGTTTCGCGCCGGGCGGTGGTGCGCAGCGCCGAGGCATCCGACCCGACATGCGGCTCGGTCAGGCAAAACGCGCCGAGCATCTCGCCGCTTGCCAGCGGCGCCAGCCACCGCGCCTTTTGTGCCTCGTTGGCGAAGGCCATCAGGATCGAGGCAACCGGACAGTTGTTGACCGAGATGATGGTTGAGGTGGCGCCGCAGCCGGCGGCGATCTCCTCGATGATCACCGCAAGCGCGGTGTAGTCGAGACCGGCGCCGCCCCAGCGCTCGGGCACGGCCACGCCATAGCAGCCGAGCGCTGCCAGCCCGCTCAGGGCCTGCGCCGGAAAGGTCGACTCGCGGTCCCAGCGGGCAGCGTGGGGTGTGATCTCGGCAGTGACGAAGGCGCGCACGGCATCGCGCACCTGGGCATGTTCGGCAGACAGGATCATCGAAAACTCGGCGTCAATTCGGTGTCAAAGCAGGGTGATCAGGCGATATAGGGACTCGGCACCTCGGGCGGCGCAATCCGGGCATCCACTTCGATCTCGATCTTCAGGCGTGGATCGATCAGCCCGACCACCATCGCGGTGGCGGCCGGCCGGGCGCGCGCGAAGTACTCGCCGAAGATCGGTGCGAGAAGGGTGAAGAGCTCCGGCTCGGTCAACAGGTAGCGAACGCGCACCACATCGTCGAGCGAGCAGTTCGCCTGGGCGAGCGCGGCGCTGATATTGGCAAAGCACTGATGGGTCTGGGCGACCGCATCGGCCTCGATGCTCATATCGGCATAGTTGAAGCCGGTGGTGCCCGAGACCAGCACACTGTCGCCGTCGACGATCGCCCGCGAATACCCGGCGGCGGCTTCGAAGGTGGAGCCCGACGAAATCCGTCGAAGCCCGCCTGCAGTTTTCAGCGTCGCCATGCGGATCAGACCAGTTCGATGCCGACCGCGGTCGCTTCGCCACCGCCGATGCACAGCGAGGCGATCCCGCGCTTGCCGCCGGTCTTTTTCAGCGCGCCGATCAGGGTCACGATCAGACGCGCGCCCGATGCGCCGATCGGATGGCCCAGCGCGCAGGCGCCGCCATGGATGTTGACCTTGGCATGCGGCAGGTCGTGTTCTTTCATCGCCGCCATCGCGACCACCGCAAAGGCTTCGTTGATTTCATACAGATCGACATTCGCGCTGGACCAGCCGGTCTTGTCGTAGAGCTTCTTGATCGCACCCACCGGTGCGGTGGTGAACCACTGTGGTTCCTGCGAGTGAGTGGTATGCGCAACCAGCCTGGCAATCGGTGTGACACCGAGCTTTGCGGCGGTCGATGCCCGCATCATCACCATGGCCGCGGCGCCGTCGGAGATCGATGACGAGGTGGCGGCGGTCACGGTGCCGTCCTTGCGAAACGCGGGCTTCAGGCCGGGGATCTTGGAAGTGTCGCTCTTGAAGGGGCTTTCGTCCTTGCTGATCAGCACATCGCCCTTGCGACCGGCAACCGTCACCGGCGCGATCTCGAAGGCAAACGAGCCGTCTTCATTGGCCTTGCGGGCGCGCTCTGTCGAGGCGATTGCATAGGCATCCTGCTCTGCACGGGTGAAGCTGTACTTGCCGGCACAGTCTTCGGCGAACTGGCCCATCGATTTGCCGCCGCCGTTGGGCGTCTTGTCGTAGGCGTCTTCCAGGCCGTCGAGTGCCATGTGATCGAAGAGCGTGCCGTGTCCGTAGCGATAGCCGTTACGACCTTTGAGCATCATGTAGGGCGCATTCGACATGCTCTCCATGCCGCCGGCCACGATGATGTCCTGGCTGCCGACCGCAAGCAGATCATGGGCCAGCATGGCGGCCTTCATGCCCGAGCCGCAGACCTTGTTGATGGTGGTGGCGCCCGCCGACACCGGCAGACCGGCGCCGAGCGACGCCTGGCGCGCCGGCGCCTGGCCCTGACCGGCTGGCAGCACGCAGCCCATGATCACTTCCTGGATCTGCTCGGGCTTGAGGCCGGCTCGCTCGAGCGCTGCCTTGATGGCAAATGCGCCGAGCTGCTGCCCGGCAAACGACGACATTTCGCCGTTCATGCTGCCGATCGGGGTACGGGCGACCGAGACGATGACGATGGGATCGGACATGGTGGACTCCTTGACGTTTCAGGCTGACGTTGGTTGGTGATGAAAGCGCATCGATTCAGGATAGGGGAACACATCCTCGAGCAGGCCGGCGCGGATTCCCGCCTGCTTTTTCTGCCAGAAGGCAGCATCGAGCAGTTCGGCATGATGTTTCATGAAGAGTGCCCTGATGCGCGGGTCCCCCAGCAAGAACGTACCGAACTCTTCCGGAAAGACATCGGTGGGACCCACGGTGTACCACGGCTCCGAGGCCATTTCGTCTTCTGGCGTGCGGGGCGGCGGAATCCGGCGGAAGTTGCAGTCGGTCATGTAGGCCACCTCGTCGTAGTCGTAGAAGACCACCCGCCCCTGCCGGGTCATGCCGAAATTCTTGTACAGCATGTCACCCGGGAAAATATTGGCGGCGACCATCTGCCTGATGGCATCGCCATACTCCATGATCGCGCGCTCGCGCTGCGCATCGTCGGCCTGCTCGAGAAAGATGTTGAGCGGAATCATCCGGCGTTCGATGTAGAGGTGCCGGATCACGATATTGGTCTCGTCTTCCTCGATCAATGACGGCGCTGTCTCGCGCAGCTCCTTGAGCAGCGCTGCATCGAGCCTGGCCTTGGGAAACGGCACGTCGGAATACTCCCAGGTGTCGGCCATGCGCCCGACACGATCGTGCACCTTCACCAGCTGGTACTGCTTCTTGACGAACTCGCGGCTGACATCCTTTCGCCGGGTGTCCTTGATGATCTTGAAGACATAAGGAAACGAGGGCAGCGTGAACACGCCCATCACCAGACCCTTGATGCCGGGTGCGATCACGAAGCGATCGTCTGAGTGGTTAAGGTGCGCGAGCAAGTCGCGGTAAAAGGCGGTCTTGCCCTGCTTGTGCAGCCCGAGCATGGTGTAGATCTCGGACTCGGGCTTGGTCGGCATCAGGCTTTTGAGGAACCGGACATAAGCCGAGGGCACCTCCATGTCGACCATGAAATAGGCGCGCGAAAAGTTGAATAGCGTCTCGAGCCGCTCGGTGCCGAAGAGCACGGTGTCGAGATAGAGGCGCCGGCGCGCATCCTGAAGGATCGGGATCGCAAACGGCAAGAGCTCGCCGTCGTTGAGGTAACGGCCGATCAAGTAGGCGCCCTTGTTGCGAAAAAAGAGCGTCCGCAGGACATGGACCTGGCAATCGATGGCAGCCTCGAGTGCCTCGGGCATATGCGCCCGCAGTGCCGCCAGCACCCGCGCGAGATCCCGTTCGATATCGACGAAGGGGCAGGCCAGACCGAGGTCGATGAACATATTGCGCAGCGACCGTTCGTAGCCCGCCTGCGCGGGGTAGTAGGCCCGGTAGCTCGGCGGCTTGCCGTCGAGGTAGTCGGTGGCGACGCCCGGTCGAACGAAGATGAAGTTGTTGTGGAAATAGGTGCGATGCAGCACCTTGGCGCAGACCGAGTTGAAGAAGGTCTCGGCCAGCTCGGGCTGGCGGTGCTCGGCCAGCAGGCTGACATATTGGCGCTTGACCTGTTGCCAGTTGCCGGTGGCGAGCCTGGCGGCACCGAACTCCCGGCCAATGCGCTCGACCGCTTCGCTCACCCGCGCGTCATAGAACTCGATACGCTCGCTGGCGAGGTCGCGGATTGCATGCCAGTCGGCCGCCTCGTAGCGGGCTTTGGCTTGCTGGGCGTTGTAGCGAAACAGCGCGTAGTGCCGATCGAAGCCAATCAGGATCGACTGGGCGACTGCCGCCGCTTCGCTGCCTTCGGCACTGTTG
The DNA here is from genome assembly GCA_026399875.1 of Burkholderiales bacterium. GTDB lineage: Bacteria > Pseudomonadota > Gammaproteobacteria > Burkholderiales > Burkholderiaceae_E > UBA4615. The sequence continues at coordinate 23,755 of JAPLQF010000002.1, forward strand.
GGGTCGTCGACCAGGCGGTCGGCAGCGCGCCTGGCAGGGGTCAGTCCATCAGCCATTGTCTCAGCGGGTCTCATCGAAAAGTTCGCGTCCGATCAGCATGCGGCGGATCTCGGAGGTGCCGGCGCCAATCTCATACAGCTTGGCATCGCGCCACAGTCGGCCGGTCGGATAGTCGTTGATATAGCCGTTGCCGCCCAGGCACTGCAGCGCTTCGCCGGCCATCCAGGTGGCCTTCTCGGCTGAATACAGGATCGCGGCAGCCGCGTCCTTGCGCAGGCTGCGCACATCGATCTCGCCCCTCTGGGCACGGTCGCACTGGCGACCGACCTCATAGACATAGGCGCGGCAGGCCATCATGGTGCTGTACATGTCGGCGAGCTTGCCCTGCATGAGCTGGAATTCGCCGATCGGCTGGCCGAACTGCTTGCGCTCGTGCAGATAGGGCACGACCACATCCATGCAGGCGCTCATGATGCCGAGCGGCCCACCCGAGAGCACGGCTCGTTCGAAGTCCAGGCCGCTCATCAGGACATTGACGCCGCGGCCTACACCGTCGAGCTCGCGGCCCTGGATGCCGCCCAGCACATTCTCGGCCGGCACTTCGCAATCCTGGAACACCAGCTCCCCGGTGTGACTGCCACGCATGCCGAGCTTGTCGAGCTTTTGCGCCACTGAAAACCCCTTGAAGGTTTTCTCGACCAGAAAGGCGGTGATGCCGCGCGCGCCGGCTTCGAGGTCATTTTTCGCATAGATCACCATCAGGTCGGCATCCGGGCCGTTGGTGATCCAGAACTTCGAGCCGTTGAGTACCCAGTGGTCGCCCTTGAAATCGGCGCGCAGGCGCATCGAGACCACGTCCGAGCCGGCACCGGGTTCGCTCATTGCGAGCGCGCCCACCCACTCGCCCGAAATCAGCCTGGGCAGGAATTTTTTCTTCTGCCATTCGGTGCCGTTGCGGTTGATCTGATTCACGCACAGGTTCGAATGCGCCCCATACGACAGGCCGACCGAGGCCGAGCCGCGTGAAATCTCTTCCATCGCGATTACATGGGCGAGATAGCCCATGTCGGTGCCGCCGTATTCTTCGGGCACGGTCATGCCGAGCACGCCGAGTTCGCCGAATTTGCGCCACAGGTCCATCGGGAACTGGTCGTTGCGGTCGATCTCGGCGGCTCGCGGGGTGATCTCGGCGGCAGTGAATTGCTGCAGCGAGTCGCGCAGCATGGCGATGTCGTCGCCGAGGTCGAACTGAAGGCCTGGCAGGTTGAGCATGTAGGCGTCCCGGTGTTGGGGCCGGCGCGCAGTCCGGCCTGAAGTGAACTGTCGAGGGTATGTTTCTGTCAGTCGATCGTCAATTCGGCGACGATCGGCTTGTTGATGCCAGCCCGCTGCGGACGGCTCGAGGAGGTCGCTCGGGTAGACTCGAACCCAGGAGATCGAGGAGACCGGCCGCCATGAATGCGCTTGAACACGAGCTGACCTACCCTTTTGGCGACACCTTGCCCAAGCCTGCGCATCGCTTCGAAGTGGCGCCCGGCGTCTGGTGGCTGCGCATGCCGCTGCCTTTTGCACTCGACCATATCAATCTGTGGCTGCTGCGCGACCGCTTTCGCGGCCAGGATGGCTGGACGGTGATCGACTGTGGTGTCTCGACCGACGCCACGCGTGGCCATTGGGACACCCTGATTGCCAACGAGCTTGAAGGTCTGCCGGTGGTGCGGGTGCTGTGCACGCACAATCATCCCGACCATGTCGGGCTGGCCGGCATGCTGACCGAACGCTTCGGTGCGCCGCTCTGGATGACAGTCGGCGAATATGCGATCGGTCGCATCCTGTCGGCCACCATGCCGGGCCAGGACCCGGATGCCGCCTACCGGCATTACCTTCGCCATGGTCTGGTCGACGGTCCGCAGCTCGACACCCTGCGCCAGCGCAGCCGCTCGCACTTTCCCGGGCTGGTGCCAAACATGCCGCACAACTTCCGGCGCATTGGCGATCACGAGCGCATCACGATCGGCGATCGCCAGTGGCGGGTCATCATCGGCACCGGTCACTCGCCCGAGCATGCGGCGCTGATGAGCGACGCCGACCGTCTGTTGATCTCCGGCGACATGGTCCTGCCGCGCATCTCGACCAATGTCTCGGTCTTCGATCTCGAGCCCGAGGCCGATCCGCTGACCTGGTATCTCGATTCACTGCGTCGCTTCGAAGACTGTCCTGAGGACACGCTGGTGCTGCCCTCGCATGGCCGTCCGTTCAGGGGCCTGCACCGTCGTCTTGCCCAGCTTCATGAGCATCATGCCGAGCGGCTCGGCGCAGTGGCCGCAGCCTGCAATGAACGACCGCGCCATGCGGCCGAGACCGTGCCGATCATGTTCGGCCGGGAATTCGATGCGCACCAGATGATGTTTGCGCTTGGTGAGTCGCTCGCCCACCTGCACGCCCTGTGGTATCGCGGCGAGCTGACCCGGACAAAAGGCGAGGACGGGGTTTTTCGCTTCGCTGCCGCCTGAGTCAGGCCTGGCGTGGTTTGACCCGCGAAGCGGCATCCTTGGCATGGCGCCGGGCGGTGTCGACATCGGCCGCATGAGCCAGAGCGACACCCATTCGGCGTTTGACGAATGATTCGGGTTTGCCGAAGAGCCGCACATCGCTGCCGGGCACCGACAGCGCATCGGCCAGGCCATCGAAGACCACACCGCGTGCGGCCACACCACCGTAGATGACCGCGCTTGCGCCCGGCGAGCGCAGCCGGGTATCGACCGGCAGACCCAGGATGGCGCGGGCATGCAGTTCGAACTCGGACTGATGCTGCGTCGCCATGGTGACCATGCCGGTATCGTGAGGACGCGGGCTGACCTCCGAGAACCACACCATATCGCCCTTGACGAAGAGCTCCACACCGAAAAGGCCGCTGCCACCGAGTGCCTCGGTGACCTTGCGCGCGATGTCTTGCGAGCGTTCGAGCGCCACCGGGCTCATCGCCTGCGGCTGCCAGCTTTCGACATAGTCGCCAGCCACCTGCACATGGCCGATCGGGTCGCAAAAGTGCGTTGTGGTGGTGGGCGTGCTCGTCGCGCTGGCGCGGTCCGCTTGTCCCACCCGCACGGTGAGCAGGGTGATCTCGTAGTCGAAATCGATGAAGCCCTCGACGATCACGCGACCGGCATCGACCCGCCCGCCGCTGGCTGCATAAGCCCAGGCGGCCTCGACCTCGTCTGGCCGATCGATCTTCGACTGCCCCTTTCCCGATGAGGACATGACCGGCTTGACCAGACACGGATAGCCGATGCCGTCGTCAATGGCGGCCTTGAGCTCGGCAAGGCTGCTGGCAAAGCGGTAAGGCGAGGTCGGCAGCCCGAGTTCTTCAGCGGCAAGTCGTCGGATGCCCTCGCGGTTCATGGTGAGCCAGGCCGCGCGCGCGGTCGGGATCACTCGCACGACGCCCTCGCGCTCGAGCTCGATCAGTGTCGGTGTCGCAATCGCCTCGATCTCGGGTACCACCATCTGCGGCCGCTCTTTGTCGATCAGGGCGCGCAGCTGGACCGGGTCGGTCATGTCGATCACATGGGCACGGTGCGCAACCTGATGGCCCGGCGCATCGGCATAACGGTCGACCGCGATGACCTCGATGCCCAGCCGCTGCAGGGCGATGATCACTTCCTTGCCGAGCTCGCCAGCGCCCAGCAGCATGATCCGGGTGGCCGAGGGTGAAAGGGGCGTGCCGATGGTGTGCATGAAAAGTGGTCCTGAAATGGGGAGAGCCGGTGCCGGGATCGAGAGCTTAGCGTGGCCGCCCGCCTGCAGGCTCGATGCCGAGCGCCTGCAACTGGGCATCGACCGCCTCGGCCCAGCCTCGGTTGGCAGCCGGGCTGGCCGGGCTGGGATGCAGGATCTGACCGATCCGGATGCCGCGCGCCACGGCTGAATCGATATCGCTGCTCCCGAGGACATGGCGCAGCCGCTTTTCGGCAAAACCGCCAATGCCGATCGCCCAGTCGGGCTTGAGCGCCGACAGCGCCTGCGCGAGGTGGCGGTCGCAGGCCTGATAGACCGGCGCGAGTTCGGCTGCCGGCAGCTGCACCGGCGTGCGGTTGCGCCCCGAGGCTTCGAGCCAGACCAGCGGGCAGTAATTGAGCACGAAGGCGTCGCTGAAAAACTGCTCGGCGCTGCCCCAGCGACGCCTGGCCCATTCCCACAGGCGCCGTCCGCTCACCTCGGAGCGGCGGCAGGCGAAACCCTCGATCGGGCGGCGCGGATGCATGTCGAGCGGCGTTGCCACCGGTGCCGAGATGCCCATCCAGTCGCGCACCGCAGCCACTTCGCCGAAGGGCACACCGGTCTGCATCATGCCGAAGGGGCCGGGGTTCATGCCGAGCAGCACGATGCGTCGCGGCCCTTTTGCAAACCGCCGCACATACGCTTCGTAGGGCGCCCAGGCATAGACGAGCGGGTTGCAGACATGCGTGACCGGCGCAGAAAAGCGCAGCGGCGCCAGCGCATTGGCCAGGCTTGCGGAGGCGGCGAGCAACTGATCCGCCGTGCTGGGGACCGAAGAGTCGCCTGAATCGGCTGATTCCTGCGGTTCGGGCGTTTTGAGCGTCTTGGGCATCACCCGATGCTACCGGACCCTGCCGCCCCGCAATGCAGGAGGAGGCCTGCCCCGCCGGCCCTTGCCTGATCGCTGTAAAGGCGAGCACTTCGGGTTTGGTTGGCCGCGCGGCTTGGGGTACGCTCGAACGCTTCGATTGATCACCGAGATACCTGCATGAACAAGCCACTCGAGCTTCCTGCCGGTCACGACGACCGCGTCCCCTATCAGAAGCCCCAGCCCTGGGGCATGGTGCCCGACATGGTCGTGCCGGACGCCGTGACCGACGACGAACGCCTGTGGGCGCCGCTTGGCCCCGGCATGTGGTCGCGCCCGCTGCAGCTCAATGTCAGCGGCGGGTTTTATGTCCATCTGCTCAAGGTCAAGCGCTCCGGCCTGCTGCAGCGTCATCGCCACTCGGGTGCGGTCCATGCCTATGTGATCCGCGGCCGCTGGCACTATCTCGAGCACGACTGGGTGGCCGAGCAGGGCAGCTATATCTTCGAGCCGCCGGGCGAGACCCACACCCTGGTCGTGCCCGACGACTGCACCGACATGATCACGCTCTTCACGGTGAACGGCGCATTGATCTATGTCGATCCGCAGGGCAATGCCACCGGTTACGACGATGTGTTCGCGCGCATCGAGCGCTATCGCGCTCATTTCGAGTCCGTCGGCCTGGGCGCCGACTATGTCAAACGGTTCATGCGCTGAGCGGGCTGCCGATGAAGCCTTTTGGCATGGCGGTGATCGGTCTGGGCGTGATCGGCCGGCGCATGCTCGAGCACGCACCGGCGATCCCGGGCCTGCAGGTGGTGGCCGCTTATGACAATTCGGCGCAGGCCAGGTCGGCCGCCGCGGCGGCTTACCCCGGACTGCCCCTGTGCAGCAGTGCGGCCGAGGCGATCGAGCGCCTTGATGTCGATGTGGTCTATATCGGTGTGCCGCCCCTGGCGCACGAAGCCTATGTTCGCGCGGCGATCGCTGCCGGCAAGGCGGTCTTTTGCGAAAAGCCGCTGGGTGTTGATGTTGAGGCCAGCCAGGCGCTCACCGAGGCGATGGATCGCAGCGGTCTGGCGCAGGCGGTCAACTTCGTCTTTGCTTCGTCGGATGCGGTCGGCCTGATCGCACAGACCATCGCCGAGCCGTCCTTCGGATTGCGCAGCATCGAGATCCGTCTGCGCTTTCACCAGTGGCCGCGAGCCTGGCAGGCCGATGCGACCTGGCTGCAGCGAGCCGACCAGGGCGGTTTCACTCGGGAGGTCGCCTCTCACTTTGTCTATCTGTTGCACCGCCTGCTGGGTGATGTGGCGCTCAAGGGCGCACAGGTGCGCTGGCCGGATACGCCTTCCGGTTCCTGCGAGCAGTCGATCACCGCGGCGCTGCGCTGCGCTGGCGTTCCGGTGTCACTGTCGGCAAGTACCGGTGGTGCCGACCCCGATCTGGTCGAGGCCCGGTTCATCGGTGCGCAAAGCGAATTGCGGCTGTCCGACTGGTATCGCCTCGAGCTCATCGACGCTGCGTCGCCGCAGGGTCGACCGGTGCCGGGCCTGCCATCCGATCCGCGTACCGCGACCTATCGTCGCCAGCTCGAGCAGCTGTGCGCCATGCTGGCCGGCGAGCCCCACTCCCTGCCCGATTTCGGTGACGCGCTGGCGGTCCAGCGCATCATCGAGGCGATGCTTCAGCCCGACCACTGACAACCTGACACCCGAACAGAGATGACCATGCCGATTCCTGCCACCATGCGCTATGTCGACCACGGAAACGGGGGCGGCCCGGAAGTGCTGAAAGTCGCCATCCGCGAGGTGCCGGAGCTCGGCGCCGGCGAGGTGCTGATCGAGGTAATTGCCGCCGGCGTCAATCGCCCTGACTGCATTCAGCGCAGCGGCCGCTATCCGCCGCCTGCCGATGCCTCGCCGCATCTCGGCCTCGAAGTGGCCGGCCGCATCGTGGCGCTTGGCCAGGGCGTGACCGAATGGAATATCGGTGAGGCGGTGTGTGCGCTGGCCAATGGCGGCGGCTATGCCGAGTATGCCGCCGCCCCGGCGGGCCAGGTTCTGCCGGTGCCGGCGGGCCTCACCATGCTGCAGGCAGCGGCTTTGCCCGAAACCTATTTCACCGTCTGGGCCAATCTGGTCGAGCGCGGACGGCTCGCCGCCGGCGACACCGTCCTGATCCATGGTGGCTCGTCGGGCATCGGCATCACCGCCATCCAGATCGCCAAGGCCTGGGGTGCCACCGTGATCTGCACGGTGGGCAATGCCCAGAAAGCCGCCGCCTGCCTGGCCTTGGGGGCCGATGCCGCGATCGATTACCGGCAGCAGGATTTCGTTGCCCAGACGCTCAAGATCACCGGCAGTCGCGGCGTCAATCTCATTCTCGACATGGTGGGTGGCACCTATGTCGAGAAGAACCTCAAGTTGCTGGCGGTCGATGGACGGCTGGTGCAGATCGCCTTCCTGCAGCCTTCGAAAGTCGAGATCGACCTGATGCCGATCATGACCAAGCGACTGACCGTGACCGGCTCGACCATGCGCCCTCGCTCGGCCGCCAACAAGGCCGATCTGGCGGCTGCCTTGCGCACCCACATCTGGCCAATGCTCGAGCAGGGGCGGCTGCTGCCGTCGATCTACAAGGTCTTTGCGCTTGAGCAGGCCGCCGAGGCGCACGCGCTGATGGAAAGCTCCGAGCACATCGGCAAGATCATGTTTTCGGTGCGTCCTGACTGAGCGTCGCGGGTTCAGCGCGGCATCGTCGGGCCGCGATGCCGGTGAATGCTCATCAGCATGCCCATGCTCAGCCCGAGCGTCAGCATCGCGGTCCCGCCGTATGACATCCAGGGCAGAGGAACGCCCACCACCGGCAGGATGCCGATCACCATGCCCATGTTCACGAAGCAATAGGTGAAAAAGCTCAGGGTGATTGAGCCTGCAAGCAGCCGCCCGAAGGTCGTCCCGGCGCTGCCGGCGATGACGAGTCCGCGAAAGATGACCGCCAGATAGAGCAGCATCAGGATCAGTACGCCGAACAGACCGAATTCTTCCGCATACACCGCCAAGATGAAGTCGGTAGTGCGCTCGGGGATGAACTCGAGATGGGTTTGCGTGCCGAGGGTCCAGCCCTTGCCCGAGAGGCCGCCCGAGCCAACGGCAATCGTCGACTGAATGATGTGAAATCCCTTGCCAAGCGGATCAGAGGTCGGGTCGAGCAGTGTCAGCACGCGCTGGCGCTGGTAATCGTGCAGCTTTATCCAGATCAGCGGCATGGCGGCGAGTCCGGCGACGGTGATGCCGATGATCAGCCGCCAGCTCAGTCCGGCAAAAAAGATCACATAGGCGCCTGCCGCCAGCACCAGGATGGCAGTGCCGAGGTCGGGCTGCTTGGCGATCAGACCAAAAGGCACGATGAGCAGGACGGATGCGACCAGGAAGTCGAACCAGCGCAAGGCGCCTTCACGCTTGTCGAAGTACCAGGCCAGCATCAGCGGCGTGGTGATCTTCAGCATTTCGGAGGGCTGGATGCGGGTAAAGCCAAGATCGAGCCAGCGGGTCGCCCCATTGCTGGTCGAACCAAAGAGCGCCACCGCCACCAGCAGGGCAATGCTGAGCATATAGAGCGGCAGGGCAGCTCGCATCAGCATGCTGGGTGGCAGCAGTGCGGCCAGCCACAGCACTGCCAGGGCAATGCTGATATTGCGAAGGTGTCCGTTGAAACGGCCCGAGAAGTCGAGCCCGGCCGAGTACATGGTGGCGATGCTGACGATCAGGATCACGCCAAGCGCAATGAGCAGCGGCCGGTCGAAGACGAAGACGAATCGACGCACCATCTCCCAGGGTGAGCGGCGATTGAGGGACAGGGTGGTCGAGCCCATCAGTTGCGGGCTCCGCTGGAGGCCGACGCCGCGTCGGGTTTGACCGTAGTCGGTGTGGGTTTCGAGGTGGCTTTCTGTGAAGCGGGTGGTGAGGCCGGTGGTGCGGATGAAGCCGTGCCCGCCCCGGGGGCGGGGCTCGCGGCCGGCTCGGGCTCGGGTTCGGGGACGTCGCGCATCTCGCTTTCGTCCAGCTCCGGTCTGGCGGGGAAAGGCTCGGGGGTGTCCTTGGGCAGCTTGCCAAGCAATGCATAGTCGAACACCTTGCGGGCGATCGGTGCTGCCGCCTGTGCACCGAAGCCGCCGTTCTCGACGATCAGCGCGAGCGCGATCCGGGGGTTGTCCAATGGCGCAAAAGCCATGAACAGCGAGTGATCACGAAAGCGTTCGGCAATCCGTCTGGCGTCGTATTTTTCGTTCTGCTTGATACCGATCACCTGTGCCGTCCCGGTCTTGCCTGCGGCCACATATTCAGCGCCCGCAAAGGCGCCCCGACCGGTACCCGTGCGGTTGACATCGACCATGCCCTGCTTGACCAGCGCAACATAGTCGGGCCGCAGAGGGAGGGTGACATCAGGCTGATTGACCGCTGAGGTACGACTGCCATCGATCGGGTCGACGATCGACTTGACGACATGCGGCCTCAGAACCCTGCCGCCATTGGCCAGGATCGCGGTGGCATTGGCGAGTTGCAGGATGGTGAAAGCGTTGTAGCCCTGCCCGATGCCGATCGATGGCGTCTCTCCCGGCAGCCATCGGGTCTTGTAGCGCTTCATCTTCCAGGCCGACGAGGGCAGGATGCCGGTGGTCTCGCCGGGCATGTCGATGCCGGTGAGTTGCCCGAATCCCCAGGGTTTCATGAAGTCGTGAATGCGATCGACGCCGAGTTCGTAGGCGGCACCGTAGTAGTAGGTGTCGGACGAGACCGCAATGGATCTTCTGAGATCGACCGCGCCATGACCGTTGGGATTCGAGTCGCGAAACCTGTGGCTGCCGAGCATGAAATAGCCCGGATCGTTGATGGTGGCAGTCGGGCTGCGCACGCCGTTTTCCAGGATGGCCAGTGCCATGAAGGGCTTGTAGGTCGAACCGGGCGGATAGGTGCCCCGAAGCGCCCGGTTGAGCATCGGCTTGTCGGGGTCTTCATTGAGCGACTGCCAGGTCTGCGGGTCGATCCCGTCGATGAAGTTGTTCGGGTCGAAGGTGGGCATCGAGACGAAGGCCAGCACTTCGCCGGTGGCCGGATCGATCGCGACCATTGCGCCCTTGCGCTTTCCATACCACTCCTGCACCAGGCGCTGCAGCCGGATATCGATCGACAGGGTGAGGTTCTTGCCGGTCTGCGCCGGATCGCGAGACAGTGAACGCACCGCCCTGCCACCGGCCGAGACTTCAACCTCTTCAAAACCGGTCTCGCCGCGCAGCGTGCTTTCGTAGCTGAGCTCCACCCCGACCTTGCCCATATGGCTCAGGCCGGCGTAATCGGAGCTGGCGCCGTCGTCTTCGAGCCGGCGCTTCTCATCGGGGGATATGCGGCCGATATAGCCGACCACATGTGCGCCGGTGTCGCCCAGCGGATAGTTGCGAAACAGTCTGGCCCGCACTTCGACGCCCTCGAAGCGAAACCGATTCGCGGCGATCCGGGCGGCTTCTTCATCCGTGAGCCGGGTCTTGAGCGGCAGCCACTCGGCATTGCGCGAGTCGTCGTAGAGGCGCTTGAAGCGGCGTCGTTCGCGCTGACCGATCTCGATGATCTGTGCCAGCTCATCAATCGTCTTGTCGAGATCGACGATCTGCCGCGGCGACAGTTCGAGTGTGAAGGCCGAGATGTTCTCGGCCAGCGTGACGCCGTTGCGGTCGTAGATCAGCCCGCGTGCCGGCGCTACCGGTACAACCGTGATGCGATTGTCTTCGGCCTGGGCGTGAAACGCATCGTGGCGGATGATCTGCAGCCAGACGAAGCGCGAGAGCACCACACAGAACATCAGAACGACCATCACCCCGGCGAACACCAGGCGCCAGCGCAGTCTTCTCAGGTCGGTTTCGCTCTTGCTGACGTCGATCACGGTCGGGGCTCAGATCGGGCGGTTTTCGTCGCGGTTGACCGCGCGACGCTGCGGCAGCAGCAGCAGCATGTCTGCCAGCGGCCACAACAGGGTTGATGACACGCTCTGCAGGAAATAGCCGAGCCCGGGGAAGGGGCCGCCGACCGCCATGCGCACCGCCACCACCACCAGCTGGGCGGCCAGGAACAGTGGCAGCACATGCAGCATCTGCCCGCCAAGCTTGAACCACGGCACCCGCCGGTGCATCGTGCTGGCGCCGTAGGACAGCAGGGTATAGGCCAGTGCCCGCTCGCCCAGCAGCGCCGAGGCATGCACATCCATCAGCAGGCCGACCAGAAAGGACACGCCAAAGCCCACTATGCGCGGTTGGTGGATATTCCAGAACACCAGCACCACCGCGAGAAAGTCGGGGACACCGAAGCTGCGACCCCAGGGCATGATGTCGAGCACCAGCGCGACCAGGATCGACAGGGCGATGAAGGCGCGATTGGCGGGCAGCAGCAGGTATTCGGCGGGCATTGGCATCGAATCGGGCTCGGTTCGCGTCAGTTGCTTCAGTTGCTTGAGTTGCGTCGGGTGGCCGCGGCGGCGCGCTTGCTGCGTGGCGTCTCGATTGCCTCGGCCGGTGGTGGTGGCGGCAATCCGGAGCGGTCGACCAGCAGCACCAGCAGCAGGCGGCTGCTCTCGATACTGCCAATCGGCTCGACCACCACACGGGCAAAGTTGCCGCTGCCGCTGCGATCGATCGTGACCACGCGACCGACCGGCAAGCCGGGCGGATAGAGGCTGTCGAGCCCTGAGGTCACGATGGTGTCGCCTTCCCTGATGTCTGCATTGACCAGCATATATCGCAATTCAAGGCGACCCGCGGTCGTACTGCCGGTGGCGATCGCTCTCTGGCCGCTGCGCTGAACCTGAACCGGAATGCTCAGGTTGCGGTCGGTCACCATGGTGAGCTCGGCGGTCAGCGGAAACACCCGGGTGATCTGGCCGACCACCCCCGTGGCATCGACCACCGGTTGTCCGGCGGTAATGCCCTGCTGCAGACCCTTGTCGAGCACCAGTTTTCGACTGAAGGGATCGCGGGTGTCGTAGAGCACCTCGGCCACGACGCTCTTGACTGCGCTGCGATCTCGCGCCTGCATGACTTCGCGCAATTGGCGATTCTCCTGCGTCAGTTGCTCGACCTGCAGCAACTGGCGCGCATTAGCCGCCTCGATGCGCCGCAACTCGCTGTTTTCGGTGCGCAGGCGGGCAATTTCGCCCACATAGTCGAAGGTCATCGAGAGCGTGTCGCGTGGTACGAGCAGGCCCCGCTGCAGCGGATAGAGCACCGTGCCCACGCCCTGGCGCATGGCACTGAGCAAACCGGTGCGCGCGTCGATCATCAGAAGCGCCAGGCCCAGGAGCGTGAAAAACGCGAGCCGCGCGTTGGCAGACGGCCCCTGCTTGAAGAACGGCGGCGGGCTTCGATCCATTGCCCGGCTCTCGGCTTATTCGCTGGTGAAGATGGTTCCGAGCTTGTCCATGCGCTCGAGGGCCATTCCGCAGCCACGCACCACGCAGGTCAGAGGGTCGTCGGCGACCAGCACCGGCAGACCGGTCTCTTCCATGAGCAGCCGATCGAGATCGCGCAGCAGCGCGCCACCGCCGGTCAGCATCATGCCGCGCTCGGCGATATCGGCGCCGAGCTCTGGCGGGGTCTGTTCGAGCGCGATCTTGACCGCCGAGACAATCTGGTTGAGCGGGTCGGTGAGGGCTTCGAGGATCTCGTTGGACGACACGGTGAAGGCGCGTGGAATGCCTTCGGACAGGTTGCGGCCCTTGACTTCCATCTCCTTGACCTCGGAGCCTGGGAAGGCCGAACCGATCGCTTTCTTGATGGACTCGGCGGTGGTCTCGCCGATCAGCATGCCGTAGTTGCGACGGATGTAATTGATGATGGCTTCGTCGAACTTGTCGCCACCCACGCGGACTGACCCGGAATAGACCATGCCGCCGAGCGAGATCACGCCGACCTCGGTCTTGCCGCCGCCGATGTCGACCACCATCGAGCCAGTGGCATCCGAGACCGGCAGGCCGGCGCCGATTGCGGCGGCCATGGGTTCTTCGATCAGGAAGACCTGCGCCGCACCCGCGCCCAGGGCCGATTCACGGATCGCGCGCCGCTCAACCTGGGTCGAGCCGCAAGGCACGCAGATGATGATTCGCGGGTTCGGTGCAAACAGTGAACCGGGATGAACCATGCGGATGAACTGCTTGAGCATCTGCTCGGTCACGGTGAAGTCGGCGATCACGCCGTCCTTCATCGGGCGGATCGCCTCGATGTTGCCGGGCACCTTGCCGAGCATCTGCTTGGCTTCCTTGCCGACCGCCGAAATGGTCTTTTTGCCGCTGGGGCCGCCTTCCTGACGAATGGCAACGACCGACGGCTCATTCAGCACGATGCCCTTGCCCCTGACATAGATCAGGGTATTGGCCGTGCCGAGGTCGATCGCGAGATCGTTGGAAAGATATTTCCGAAAGTATCCGAACATGCCGGTTCCGGGTGAATGATCCGGTGAATGAAAAGAGGGGGAGGCGGATAAGGCCGAGGCGTTAGTGGCGTGCCTTCGAAGCCGCCGCAGCGTCCTCAGAAACGACGCGAATCATACCTTATAATCCCTTCAGATCACGAGATAAACAGGAGTCTTGCGCTGTCCCTCACCGCTACCGAAGTCGCCCGAATCGCCGAGCTCGCCCGCCTCGAACTGTCTCCCGCTGAGGCCTCGCTGATGCTGGCGCAACTCAACAGCGTGCTGGGGCTGATCGAAACGCTGCAGGCGGTCGACACTACCGGTGTCGAACCGATGACGCATGCGGGAGAGCCTTCGCTGCGCCTGCGCCCCGATCAGGTCACCGAACCCGACCGCCGTGCCGACTACCAGCAGGGTGCGCCGGCGACCGATCACGGCCTTTATCTCGTGCCGCGGGTGATCGAATGACCGCGCCAGCGACGTCCACAACGCCCTTGTGGCACGCCCTGCCGGTCTCGGCGCTGCGCAAGGCGCTCGACGCCGGCGAGGTCAGTGCCGAGGCGCTTGCGGCGCATTTCATGCAGCGAATCGAGGCCAGCACCCTCAACGCCTTCATCGATGTCCGGCCCGAGGCAACGCTTGCGCAGGCTCGCCTGGCCGATCAGCGTCTGGCTGCTGGCGAACGCGCGCCGCTTCTGGGCATGCCGATTGCCCACAAAGATATCTTCGTGACGCGCCAGTGGCGATCGACCGCCGGCTCGAAAATGCTGGCCGACTATGTCAGCCCCTTTGACGCCACGGTGGTCGAAAAACTGGCCGCAGCTGGCGCGGTCTGTCTGGGCAAGACCAACTGCGACGAGTTCGCCATGGGCTCGGCCAACGAAAACTCGTTTTTCGGCGCGGTGCGCAATCCCTGGGATACCGCTGCGGTGCCGGGCGGTTCGTCCGGCGGCTCGGCTGCTGCGGTCGCGGCGGGCCTGGCGCCACTGGCCACCGGCACCGATACCGGCGGGTCGGTCCGTCAGCCTGCGGCAATGTGCGGCATCACCGGCATCAAGCCAAGCTACGGACGGGTCTCGCGCTTCGGCATGATTGCCTTTGCCTCCAGCCTTGATCAGGGTGGCGCGATGGCCGCCTCGGCCGCCGACTGTGCGGTGCTGCTGAGTGCCATGTCCGGCTTCGACCCACGTGATGCCACCAGCCTCGAGCGGGAGGCCGACGATTTTGTTGCCGGCATGCTGGCACCGGTGCTGCCGGCCGGGCGTGCTGCCATCCTCACCGAGTCCCGGCCGCTGGCTGGCCTTCGCATTGGCCTGCCGCGCGAGTATTTCGCGCAGGGGCTGTCGGCTGATGTCGAGAAGGCGGTTCGCATTGCGCTCGACGGGCTGGTCTCGCTGGGCGCCGAGCTGCACGACATCTCCCTGCCGCGCACCCAGCTCACCATCCCGGCCTATTACGTGATCGCCCCGGCCGAGGCCTCGAGCAATCTGTCCCGATTCGACGGTGTGCGATACGGTCATCGCGCCGAGCACTACACCGATCTGCGCGATCTCTACCGTAAAAGCCGTGCCGAAGGCTTCGGTGCCGAGGTCCGTCGGCGGATCATGGTCGGCACTTATGTGCTCTCGCATGGTTATTACGATGCCTATTACCTGCAGGCTCAGAAGCTGCGCCGCCTGATCGCTGAGGATTTCGACGCAGCCTTCGCTCAGGTCGACCTGATCGCCGGTCCTGTTTCGCCCACGGTGGCCTGGAATCTTGGCGACAAGGGCGACGATCCGGTCGCCAGTTATCTCGCCGACATCTATACCCTGGGCGCTTCGCTTGCCGGTCTGCCCGGGCTGTCGATGCCGGTCGGCTTCGGTGCGGGAGGCCGTCCGGTCGGGCTTCAGCTCATCGGGCCGCGTCTTGCCGAGTCGCAACTGCTGGGTGTGGCCCATCGATTCCAGCTCTCAAGCGACTGGCACCTGCGCCGGCCGCCCGCCTGAACCATGCTCAGGCGGTTAGGGTCTTGGGCGCTGGCATGCTTGGTTCTGCTATTGGCGGCATGTGCCGGCGTCGGCCCATCCACACCGATTCCCGACCGTCCGATCGACCTGTCGGCCAGTTGCGCGCAGACCGAAGAAGATGGCTTTCGCGAGAATGCCCAGATCACGGTTCGCGCCAACCGGGTCGAGACTCTGTCGTGGCAGCTGTGGGTCGGCAAGCGCGGCGGCTGCAAGTTTTCGCTCGCCGACTTCCGGCAGGTGAGCGCCCGGCCCTCCATTGAGCTCGCCGAGCGCAGCGGCGGCTCGTGCAAGCTGCTGATCTGGCAGGCGCCCGCCCGGGTGACGCTGGCCCATGCAGGATGCGAGAAATTCTGCACCGGCGGCGTTTACGAACAGGCCTGGCCGGTGATGTTCGAGCCGTCCGGCGGCGGATGCGCCAAGCAATGACGAGGCAAGGATGAAAGGCTGGGAAGTCGTTATCGGGCTCGAGACGCATGTCCAGCTCGCCACCCGTTCGAAAATTTTTTCGGGCGCGCCCACCGCGTTCGGTGCGCCGCCCAATACCCAGGCCAGCCCGGTCGATCTGGCGCTGCCCGGTGTGCTGCCGGTCATGAATGCCGCAGCGCTCGAATGCGCGGTCAGGCTCGGGCTTGCGGTGGGCGCCCATATCGCGCCTCGCTCGGTGTTTGCCAGAAAAAATTATTTTTACCCTGATTCCCCCAACGGCTATCAGATCAGCCAGTACGAGATCCCGGTCGTGCAGGGCGGCTCGCTGCCGATCGTCTGGCAGGGCGACCAGGGTCCGCGCGAAAAGAC
>JAPLQF010000009.1 GCA_026399875.1 Burkholderiales bacterium
TTCACGCAATGCGCTGCTCACGACCAAGTTGTCGGCCTGGCGGTCGCGGTTCGTGCTCGGCATGCTGGCCCTCGCTTTTGTTGCGCTCGGTCTGCGCGCCTTCTGGCTGCAGGCCTGGAGCACTGAATTCCTTCAGAAGCAGGGAGCCTCCCGCTATGAGCGGGCCCTCGAGATCCCGGCCAATCGGGGCAAGATCGTCGATCGCAGCGGCGCGATGCTGGCCTCAAGCCTGCCGGCCAAGGCGATCTGGGCGGACCCCGAAGATGTCGATGCGCCCCGCGAAAAGCTCAACGAGCTGGCAAAGCTGCTGTCGATGGATCGGCGCGAGCTCGACCGCAAGTTGGCCGAAGACAAGAACTACGTCTATCTCAAGCGTCAGGTCGACGCGGATGTCGCTGCCAGGGTCGCGGCGCTGAACATCCGCGGCATCAATCAGCGCAACGAGTTCAAGCGGCACTATCCTGAAGGCGAAACCGTCGCTCATATCGTCGGGTTCACGAATGTCGAGGATGTCGGCCAGGAAGGCTTCGAGCTGGCTCAGCAGCAGCGGCTCGCCGGCAAGCCGGGCGCCCGGCGCGTCATCAAGGACAACCTCGGGCGCTTCATCGAGCAGATCGGCTCGGGTCGCGAGCCTCAGGACGGCGCCGACCTGACCTTGTCGATCGACACGCGCATCCAGTTTCTGGCCTTCAATGCCCTGCGCGATGCGGTGCGCGAACACCGCGCCAAGGCCGGCGCGGTCGTGGTGGTCGATGTCCAGACCGGTGAGGTGCTGGCGCTGTCGAACTGGCCAACCTACGATCCGAACAATCGCGGCCAGCTCACCGGCGCGCAGCTGCGCAACCGGGTCATCACCGACACCTTCGAGCCGGGTTCGACCATGAAGCCGTTCGCGATCGCGATGGGGCTCGAAGCGGGCAAGGTCAAGCCGAGCACCGTGATCGAAACAGCGCCTGGCAAGCTGACGATCGGCACAGCCACCATCGGCGATGCCCATCCGCATGGCGCGCTGACAGTCGAGCAGGTGCTGCAGAAGTCCTCCAACGTCGGAACCGTCAAGATTGCCCTGCAGCTGCCGCCGCAGAAGATGTGGGAAGGGTTCACCTCGGTGGGCTTCGGTCAGGCGCCGCAGATCGGCTTTCCCGGCACGGTCTCGGGAAGGGTGCGTCCCTACAAGAACTGGAAGCCGATCGAACAGGCGACCATGTCCTACGGGCATGGCATTTCGGTGTCGCTGATCCAGATGGCGCGTGCCTACACCGTCTTTGCCCGCGACGGTGATGTGATCCCGCTCACCATGACCCGCACCGATGTCGAGGCGACCGGCGTGCCGGTCTTCAGGCCCGAGACCGCTCAGGCGGTGCGCAAGATGCTCGAGATGGCCGCCGGGCCCCAGGGCACCGCGCCGCAGGCCCAGATTTCCGGCTATCGGGTGGGCGGCAAGACCGGCACCGCCTACAAACAGGAAAACGGCGCCTATCAGACCAACAAGTACATCTCGTCTTTCGTGGGTTTTGCGCCGGTTTCCAAGCCCCGCATCGTTGTGGCGGTCATGATCGACGAGCCCTCGGCCGGCAAGCACTACGGCGGGGAGGTGGCCGCACCGATCTTTGCGCGCATTACCGGCGAGGCGCTGCGGGCGATGCGGGTGGCGCCCGATGCGCCCTTTGCCACCCTGATTCAGCCGGTCGATCCGGTGCGGGAGAGTCTGTGAGCCAGGCCCTCGCGATCTCGCAGAACGACGCCAGGGAAATCGCCGGCTGGCTGCGCGCCGTGCTGCCGACCGGCGCGGCACTCGTGGCCGATAGTCGTGCAGTCAGGCCGGGTGATGCCTTTTTCGCCTATCCCGGTGAGCAGGCTGACGGTCGACGCTTCATCGATCGGGCAATCGAAAGAGGGGCCGGCGCCATTGTCAGTGAAGCGGGTGGCGCCGGCGCGATCGTCGCCGAGTCGGCGGCCGCAGGTGGCAGTGCGGTGCCGCGGCGCGATGTCGTCGGTCTCAAGCGTGCCTGCGGACCCATCGCCGATGTCTATCATGATCATCCCTCCGCTGCGCTTGATGTGATTGCGGTCACCGGCACCAATGGCAAGACCAGTTGCAGCCAGTGGATTGCGCAGGGCCTGCAGGGCCTGGGTCGTTCCTGCCCGGTCATCGGCACGCTGGGTGCCGGACGCGCCGGGGCTCTCGAGCAGACCGGGCTCACCACGCCCGATGCCCTCGGAATGCAGGCGCTTTTTGCGCGCTTTGCCAAGGCAGGCGACAAGGCGGTTGCCATCGAGGCGTCTTCGATCGGGCTGCATCAGCATCGGCTCGACGGCACGCGCATTGCGGTCGCGGTCTACACCAACCTGACTCGCGACCATCTCGACTATCACGGCAGCATGCAGGCCTATGCCGATGCCAAGGCGATGCTCTTCGGATGGCCTGGTCTGCGCGCAGCCATCGTCAATCTCGACGATCCCTGGCATCACCAGATGCTGGCTGCGGTCGCCCCCGGCGTGCTGCGGATCGGTTATCGGATCGAGTCGGCCACGGATGACCGGAGCAGCAACCGGGCCAGCGACCCGGTGAGCCGACAGGTTGACCGGGTGCTGATCGCCGGTGCGATCGAGCCTGCCATGGCCGGCATGCGCATCGAGCTCGAGGGCGACTGGGGCAGCCGGTCGATCGTCACACCGCTGCTCGGCCGCTTCAATGTCTCCAATCTGCTGGCGGTCATGGCGACCTGGCTGGCGCTGGAGGTGCCTTTCGACGAGGCGCTTGCACAGGCGGTTGAACTGCAACCGGTGCCGGGAAGGCTGCAGACCGTGACCCGCCCGCAAGGACCCGCGCCGCTGGCGGTGGTCGACTATGCCCATACGCCCGATGCCCTCTCGAACGCGCTGGCGGCCCTGCGGCCGGTCGCGCAAGGCCGCGGTGGCCTGCTCTGGTGCGTCTTCGGCGCCGGTGGTGACCGCGACCCGGGCAAGCGCCCGCTGATGGCTGCGACGGTCGAGGGCCTGGCCGATCGCGTGGTCCTCACCAGCGACAATCCGCGCAGCGAATCGCCCGAGTCGATTCTCGATGCCCTTCAGGCCGGTCTGCACCGGGCGCCGGCGCTGCGCCAGAGCGATCGTGCCGCCGCCATCGCCAGCGTGATTGCGCAGGCCGACGCAAACGATGTTGTGCTGATCGCCGGCAAGGGGCACGAGTCCTATCAGGAGATCGACGGCGTGCGTCATCCCTTCGACGATGTCGAGCACGCTGCGATGGCACTGGCGCGTCGATTCCACAACGGGGGCTCGCGCGGTGTTTGACCTGCACGAAGCGCTCGAATGGCTGGGTGACGCTCGCCTCATCGCCCCTGACCCCGGCCTGACCCTCTCCGGCGTGTCGACCGACACGCGCACCGTGCGTCAGGGCGAGCTCTTCGTGGCCTTGCGCGGCGAGCGTTACGATGCTCACGATTTTGTCGGACAGGCACTCGAAGCCGGTGCCGGCGCTCTGTTGCTCGAGCACTGGACCGAGGGCTGTCGCGCCCCGGCGATCATGGTCGAGGACAGCGTGCGCGCGCTGGGTGAAATCGCGCTCGGCTGGCGCCATCGCTTTCAGCTGCCTGTGATTGCGGTGACCGGCAGCAACGGCAAGACCACGGTCAAGGAAATGATCGCCTCGATTCTTGCTGCAGCCTTTGGCGAATCGCATCGTCTGGCGACCCGCGGCAACCTGAACAACGAGATCGGCGTGCCGCTCACACTGCTGCGACTCGATCACAGCCATCGGGTGGCGGTGATCGAACTCGGCATGAATCGCCCGGGTGAGATCGCCTGGCTGGCCCTGCTTGCCCAGCCGTCGGTGGCGCTTGTCAACAATGCCCAGCGCGAGCATCAGGAGTTCATGGGAACGGTCGAGGCGACCGCCCGTGAAAACGGGGCGGTCATCACCGCACTGGCCGCCGATGGCGTGGCGGTGTTCCCGGCTGACGACGAGCACACTGCGCTGTGGCGCGGCCTTGCCGGCACACGTCGGCGCATCGAATTCGGTCTGCTGCCCCAGGCGCAGGTGAATGCGGCGGCCGATGCGATGCCCAATGAATTCGAGATGATCATCGAGGGCAAATCGGTGACCGTCAGGCTGGCGATCGACGGCCGGCACAATGTGCGCAATGCCCTGGCCGCGGCCGCCTGCTGCCATGCGATCGGGCTGTCGGCTGACGAGATCGCCGGTGGCCTGTCTGCGTTTCGTCCGGCGCCCGGTCGCCTGCGCCGGATGAGCGCGGTCGGTGGTGCGACGCTGATCGACGACAGCTACAACGCCAATCCCGATTCGGTGCGGGCTGCAATCGACGTCCTGGCGGCGTTCGGCGGCGAGCGCGTGTTTGTGCTCGGTGACATGGCCGAAGTCGGTGACCAGGGGCCGCAGTTTCATGCCGAGGTTGGCCACTATGCGCGTGAGCGCGGCCTTGAGCATCTGCTCGCCCTGGGATCGGCCAGCGCGGGCACGGCGGCTGCCTTCGGTGAGACAGGCGAGCATTTTGATTCGATCGACTCGCTGTGCGCCCGCGCGCTTGCGCTGGCATCAGATGGCACCACGATTCTGGTCAAGGGATCGCGGTCGATGCGCATGGAGCGGGTGGTCCAGGCCCTCGCCGCAACCTCGGCTGCGCCGGCAGGACACCACTGATGCTGCTCGAACTCGCTCAATGGCTTTCCCGTGACCAGCGATTTTTCGCGGTCTTCAACTACATCACCCTGCGCGCGGTGCTGGCGACCCTGACCGCGCTGGCGATCGGGCTGTTAGCCGGGCCCTGGCTGATCCGCAAGCTCGCGCAGATGAAGATCGGCCAGTCGGTACGTACCGACGGACCGCAGACCCATCTGGCCAAGTCGGGCACGCCGACAATGGGCGGCGCGCTGATTCTGGTCGGCGTCGGCTTCGCCACGCTGCTGTGGGCGGATCTGAGCAACCGATTCATCTGGGCGGTGCTGCTGGTCACGCTCGGTTTTGGCGCGATCGGCTGGGTCGACGATTACCGCAAGGTGGTCCACCGTAATCCGAAGGGTCTGTCGGCCGGTGCCAAGTATTTCTGGCAGTCGCTGATCGGGCTCGCGGCTGCGGTCTATCTTGCCTTTGCCGTGCCGGCAGCCTCCAATGCAGAAGTGCTTTCGCTGGCGATGCAATGGTATCGATCCGGCTTCGATATCGATCTGCCGCAGCGGGCCGATCTGATCGTGCCGTTTTTCAAGACGATCTCCTATCCGCTGGGCGTGCTCGGATTCATCGTCCTCACTTATTTCGTGATCGTCGGCACCAGTAACGCAGTCAACCTCACCGATGGCGCCGACGGACTGGCGATCATGCCAGCGGTGCTGGTCGGCTCGGCGCTCGGGCTGTTCGCCTATGTGACCGGCAATGCGGTGTTTGCAAAATATCTGCTGATTCCTTATGTGCCCGGAGCAGGGGAGCTGATTGTCTTTTGCGGCGCAATTGCCGGTGCCGGTCTGGCGTTTCTCTGGTTCAACGCCTATCCCGCGCAGGTCTTCATGGGTGATGTCGGCGCGCTGGCGCTGGGCGGCGCGCTCGGCACGGTCGCGGTCATCGTGCGCCAGGAAATCGTGCTTTTCATCATGGGCGGCGTCTTCGTGGCCGAAACCATCTCGGTGATGCTGCAGGTGGGCTACTTCAAGTACACCAAGCGGCGTTATGGCGTCGGCAAGCGGATCTTCAGGATGGCACCACTGCACCATCACTTCGAGGTCGGCGGGGTCAAGGAATCGCAGGTTGTGGTCCGTTTCTGGATCGTGACCATGATGCTGGTGCTGGTCGGCCTGTCGACCCTGAAGCTGCGCTAGGCCGATGACCACCATGAACAACGCGCCGATTTCAGCTGATGACGACCTGCCCGAGGCGGTGTCCGAGGGTCTGCATGAAGTCATCGCCGAGACCGCTGCCGCTCGCGCCGCGGCCCTCGATGCTGCGCTGGCCGAACGCGACCCGGCGCTGCTGGGCCGCTGCGTGCTGGTTGTCGGTCTGGGTGAGTCCGGGCTGGCCATGGCCCGGTGGGCAAGCCTGTGCGGTGCACAGGTGACGGTTGCCGACAGCCGCGAGGCCCCGCCGCAACTCGCAAACCTGGCAAGCGCCTGCCCCGAGGCCCGATTCATCGGCGGTACGCTCGCGCCTTCCCTGCTCGAGGGCGTGACGCTTTTGGCCTGGAGCCAGGGTCTGTCACCGACGATGGGCGCGGCTGCCGCGCTTCATGAGGCCGCCCGCGCCGCCGGCATCCCGATCTGGGGCGAGCTCGAATTTTTCGCGCGCGAGATCGCGCGACTGCGTGCCGCGGGCGATCTGGCCAAGGTGATTGCAATCACCGGCACCAACGGCAAGACCACCACGACACAGCTGGTCGGCCATCTTTGCCGGCAAGCCGGCCGCAAGGTCGCGGTCGCCGGCAACATCAGCCCGGCCGCGCTCGATGCCCTGCGCGAGGCGATCGAGTCGCGCGAACTGCCGCAGGTCTGGGTGCTCGAGCTGGCCAGCTATCAGCTGGCGCTGGCCGACAGCTTCGTGCCCGATTGCGCAACCGTGCTCAACCTGACGCAGGACCATCTCGACTGGCATCCCGACTTGGCCGACTACCTGGCTGCCAAGCAGCGCATCTATGCGAGGGGCAGCGTGTGGATCTTCAATCGCGACGATCCGCTGACCGTGCCGGGCGCGACCCTGGATGCGCCGGCGGCGCTGCCGGCGCCGGTGATGTCCAAAGCAGCGGCTGCGGCAGCAGCCAGGGCCGCCGCGGCTGCGCCGGTGCAGCCGCGGGTGTCTTTCGGTCTGGATGCGCCGCGTCTGGCCGGTGACCTTGGGCTGGTCCACGACGGTGGACTGGTCTGGCTGGCCGAAGCGGTTGCCGACGATGCGCCGCCCACCCGACGGCGGCGCGATGCCGAGGGTCCGGTGCGGGTGCGCCGATTGATGCCGGCCGACGCCCTGCGCATCCGCGGTGCCCACAACCAGGCCAATGCGCTGGCGGCGATTGCGCTCGCGCGGGCGGGGGGCATTCCGATGGCGGCGATGCTGCACGGTCTGCGCAGCTATGCCGGCGAGCCGCACCGCTGCGAGCCGGTCCTGCTGCTCGATGACATCGAATGGTTCGATGACAGCAAGGGCACGAATGTCGGTGCCTCAGTGGCCGCGTTGGCCGGCATCGGCAAGCAATGCATCCTGATCGCGGGCGGCGAAGGCAAAGGCCAGGACTTCGCGCCGCTGGCCAAAGCGGTGGCGCAGCATGCCGCGGCGGTCCTGCTGATCGGGCGCGATGCGCCGCTGATTCGGCAGGCGCTGGCTGACACCGGTGTCCTGCTTGAGGACTGCGCCAGCCTCGAGGAGGCGGTCGACAGGGCGGGGGCGCTTGCGCGACCCGGACAGGCGGTGCTGCTGTCGCCGGCCTGCGCCAGCTTCGACATGTTTCGCAACTACGGGCACAGGGCACAGGTCTTCGTCGATGCGGTGCATCGCCTTGCGCAGGCGCAGGGGCAGCCATGCTGAGCCTCGATCTCGGTCGCGACACTGCCACCGGCGATCCCCGTCGTGCAGGGCGCGCGCCCCCGCGTCCGATCGGACGCGGCAGCTCGGTCTCGTCGATGCGTGATTACGACCTGCCCCTGCTCTGGAGCGTGCTGGTATTGCTGCTCTTCGGTCTCGTGATGGTCTACTCGGCCTCGATCGCACTGCCCGATTCGGCCCGCTTCGCGAGTCTGAGGACCACCCATCATCTGATGCGGCACAGCTTTTCGGTCTGTGTCGGACTCACCTGCGGTCTGATTGCGTTTGCGATTCCGATCCAGCGCTGGCAGCGCGCGGCACCGTGGCTCTTCGTGACCGGCCTGATTCTGCTCATGCTCGTGCTGGTGCCCGGGATCGGCAAGGTCGTGCTCGGTGCCCGGCGCTGGATCTCGCTGGGCTTCATCAATCTGCAGCCCTCCGAGCTGATGAAACTGTTCGTCGTGCTCTATGCCGCCGATTACGCGGTGCGCAAACAGGATGCGATGCGCAGCTTTCGTCGGGGTTTCGCGCCAATGGCGGTCTGCATGGCGATCATCGGACTGCTGCTGTTGCTTGAGCCCGACCTCGGTGCCTACATCGTGATTGTTGCGGTTGCGATGGGTCTGCTGTTTCTGGCCGGTGTGAAGGTCAGGCTCTTCGCCGGTCTGTCGCTCACCATGGCCGTGACCTTCCTTGCGCTGATCTGGGCTTCGCCCTGGCGTCGCGAGCGCATCTTTGCCTATCTCGATCCCTTCGACGAGAAGATTGCGCTCGGCAAGGGCTATCAGCTGTCGCACTCGCTGATCGCCTTCGGTCGCGGTGAGTGGTTCGGGGTGGGGCTGGGGGCGAGCGTCGAAAAGTGGCATTACCTGCCCGAGGCGCATACCGACTTTCTGCTCGCGGTGATCGGCGAGGAGCTCGGGCTGATCGGCGTGCTCACCACCGTCATCCTGTTTTTCTGGATCGTGCGCCGCTGCGTCGAGATCGGCCGTCAGGCGATCGCCCTCGAGCGCTTTTTTGCCGGCCTGACCGCGCAGGGCATCGGTCTGTGGCTCGGCGTGCAGGCCTTCATCAATATGGGCGTGAACCTCGGTCTGCTGCCGACCAAGGGACTGACGCTGCCGCTGATGAGTTATGGCGGCACCGGCATCCTGGTCAATTGCGTCGCCGTGGCACTGGTCTTGCGGATCGACTTCGAGTCCCGTCGAATGATGCGGGGGAGCGCGACATGAGCCGCACGATCCTGATCATGGCGGGCGGCACCGGCGGACACGTCTTTCCCGGGCTGGCGGTGGCCGACGTCATGCGCGAGCGCGCCTGGAACGTGGTGTGGCTCGGCAATCCCGGCGGCATGGAGGCCACACTCGTGCCGCGCCACGATATTCCGATGCAGTGGGTGCGCTTCGGCGGCCTGCGCGGCAAGGGCTGGCTGACCCGGCTGATGCTGCCGATCAACCTGACCCGGGCCTGCTGGCAGAGTCTGGCTGCACTGCGGGCGGTGCGCCCGTCGGTGGTGCTGGGCATGGGTGGCTATGTCGCGTTTCCGGGCGGACTGATGGCGGCGCTCACCCGCACGCCGCTGGCGATCCACGAGCAGAACTCGGTCGCAGGCCTGACCAACCGCGTGCTTGCAAAGCTGGCTGGCCGGGTGATGGTGGCTTTCCCGGATGCGCTGGCAGGCGGCCTGTGGAGCGGCAATCCGGTGCGCGCCGAGCTGGCCGCGCTGCCTGCCCCGGCACTGCGCTATGCCGACCGCAGCGGCCCCCTGCGACTGTTGGTGGTCGGCGGCAGCCTCGGTGCCCAGGCGCTCAACGATGTGGTGCCGCGTGCACTGGCGCTGATTGCGCCGCAGGCTCGCCCGCAGGTCATGCATCAGAGCGGCCAGCGTCATGTCGAGGCCTTGCAGCGTGCCTATCAGGAAGCCGGTGTGTCGGCCCAGACCGTCGGCTTCATCGACGACATGGCGGCCGCCTACGCTCAGGCCGACCTGGTGATCTGCCGGGCCGGCGCCATGACGGTTGCCGAGCTTGCGGCAGCCGGCGTGGCCAGCCTCATGATTCCTTATCCGCATGCGGTCGACGATCACCAGACCGCCAATGCCCGCTTCCTGTCTGATCGCGACGCAGCCCTGCTGATTCCGCAGCCGCAGCTCGACGCGCAGGGCCTGGCGACCTTGCTGGCCGGCCTCGATCGCGCACGCCTGCTGGCGATCGCGCAAAACGCCCGCGCCCTGGCGCGGCCCGATGCGGCTGCCAGCGTAGCCGATGCCTGCGAGGCGATCGCAAAGCGTTCGAATCCATCATGAAACACAAGGTCAAGCACATCCATTTCGTGGGCATCGGTGGCTCGGGCATGAGCGGTATCGCCGAGGTCCTGCTCAACCTCGGCTATGTCATCAGCGGATCCGATATGGCCGACAACGCCGCAACCCGCCGCCTCGCAGGTCTGGGCGCGCGGGTGCAGCTTGGCCACGATGCCGCGTTCGTGTCGGGCGCCGATTGCGTCGTCACATCGTCGGCGGTGCGGGGCGACAACCCCGAGGTCACCGCGGCCCGCGCGGCGCGCATGCCGGTCGTGCCGCGGGCACTGATGCTCGCTGAACTGATGAAGCTCAAGCAGGGCATCGCGATTGCCGGCACGCACGGCAAGACCACCACCACCAGCCTGGTCGCCTCGATCCTGGCCGCCGGCGGCCTGGACCCGACCTTCGTGATCGGCGGGCGCCTGAACAGCGCCGGTGCCAATGCCCGGCTCGGTTCGGGCGACTACATCGTGGTTGAGGCCGACGAGTCGGATGCCTCCTTCCTGAATCTGTCGCCCACGATCGCGGTGATCACCAACATCGACGCCGATCACATGGAGACCTACGGCCACGATTTCGCGCGGCTGCGCCAGGCCTTCGTCGAGTTCACCCAGCGTCTGCCGTTTTACGGCGCTGCCGTACTGTGCGTCGATGATCCGCATGTGCGCGAGATCATGCCCTTCGTCTCGAAGCCGGTGATCACCTACGGCATGTCCGAGCAGGCGCAATTTCGTGCGCTCGATCCGACGCCCGACGACGGTCGCATGCGCTTTTCGCTGCAGCGCGCCGATGATAACGGCAAGCCGCCGCTGCCGGTCGTGCTCAATCTGCCCGGTCTGCATAATGTGCAGAATGCACTCGCCGCGATTGCGGTGGCCGACGAACTCGGTGTTGATGATGACGCGATCGTCAGGGCGCTCGCCGATTTCAAAGGCGTGGGCCGGCGCTTTCAGCGCTGGGGCGAGTTCCCGGTGCCGGCGTCGCAGGGCGGCGGTCGCTTTACCGTGGTCGACGATTACGGCCATCACCCGGCCGAGATGGCCGCCACGATTGCCGCCGCACGCGGCGCGTTCGCCGGCCGCCGCCTGGTGCTGGCCTTCCAGCCGCATCGCTACACCCGAACCCGCGATCTGTTCGAGGACTTCGCACGGGTGCTGTCGGGCGCTGATGCGCTGCTGCTGGCCGAGGTCTATGCCGCCGGCGAAGCGCCGATCGTGGCGGCCGACGGTCGGGCCCTTGCCCGGGCGGTGCGCATCGCCGGCAAGGTCGAGCCGCTCTTCGTCGAGGACATCGCCGCGATGCCTGTGACCCTGCTCGATACCGTGCGTGACGGTGATGTGGTGATCACCATGGGTGCCGGCTCGATTGGTGGCGTCGCAGCCCGCATCAAGGAGTTGACCGATGTCTGAATTCGGCAAGGTGGCGGTGCTGATGGGCGGCCAGTCGGCCGAACGTGAGGTCTCGCTGATGTCGGGCACCGGGGTGCTCGCCGCGCTGCGCGCCAAAGGCATCGATGCCCATGCCTTCGACCCCTCGCTGCGTCCGATCGGCGATCTGGTGAAAGAAAATTTTTCAAGCGCCTTCATCGCGCTGCATGGCCGCTACGGCGAAGACGGCACGGTGCAGGGCGCGCTCGAGCTGCTGGGCATTCCCTACACCGGTTCGGGGGTGATGGCCTCGGCGGTGGCGATGGACAAGGTCTTCACCAAGCGGATCTGGGTGACCCACTCGTTGCAGACACCAGCCTTTGCCCTGGCCCGCGGACCCGGTGATGTGCTCGATGCCGCGCGCCGCTTCGGTCTGCCGCTGGCGGTCAAGCCATCGCGAGAGGGGTCGACCATCGGCTTTACCAAGGTGGTATCCGAGGACCAGTGCGCTGCTGCCTTCGAGATTGCCCGCCGCCACGACGATGCCGTGCTGTGCGAGCAGTTCATCGACGGACGCGAACTGACCGTGGCGATCATCGGAACCGGCGCAGGCGCCCGGGCCATGCCGATCATCGAGATCATCGCGCCGGCAGGCAATTACGACTATCAGAACAAGTACTTTCGCGACGACACCCGCTACGAGTGTCCGGCCCGACTGTCCGAGACCCTGTCGGCCCGCATCCGGGCGCTGGCGCTCGAGGCCTTCCTCACGCTCGACTGCGAAGGCTGGGCCCGGGTCGATGTGATGCTGCGCAAAGCCGATGACGAGCCCTTCCTTCTCGAGATCAACACCTCGCCCGGCATGACCGGGCATTCGCTTGTGCCGATGGCGGCCAAGGCCGAGGGCATCTCCTACGAAGACCTGTGCGTGCTGGTGCTCTCGAGCGCCCGTCTGAAAACCGGAGGCACGCGGTGAACCCCTGGCACGACGTGCGCCTGCTCAATGCCACAGCCAATGCCCTGATGGCCCTGGCGATGTGCGCCTTGCTCAGTGCCGGTATCTGGTGGCTCGCGCAGCGCCCGGCCTTTGCGCTGCAGACCGTGCGGGTTGAAGCGATCTCGCCCCAGCAGCCGCTGATGCACATCACGGCTCCGTTGCTTCGATCGGCGGCCTCCGGGCCGATCCGCGGTACGTTCTTTACCGTCGACCTCGAGGCGGTGCGCGAGTCTTTCGAGACCGTGCCCTGGGTACGCCGCGCCCAGGTGCGCCGTATCTGGCCGAACACCCTGCTGGTTGGCATCGAGGAGCATCGTCCGCTGGCGATCTGGGGCGACGGCAGGCTGGTCAATCGCGAAGGAGAACTGTTCGTCGCCAACCCCGAGGAGGCCGAAGCGGACCAGACGCTGGTCGCGTTCTCCGGGCCGCCCGGCAGCGAGGCCGACATGACCCGTCGCTGGCGCGAACTGAACGAACAGCTCGCGCCGTTGAATCTGACCATCGAATCGCTGACCCTGTCGCCACGTCATGCCTGGACTGCCCGCTTCGACAACGGTCTCACACTGGTATTGGGCCGCGAGCAGGATGTCTCGATCGCCAGCCGCATCGAGCGCTGGGTCTCGGTCTATCCCCTGGCGCAGGCCCGACTCAGCCGCGACGCGGTGAGCGTTGATCTGCGCTACCCGAACGGCTTTGCCGTGCGTGCCCCCGGCGCGCTCGACCAGACTCCTCGCAAACCGGCGGCAATGCGCGCTGTCACCGCCCCGAAAGGAGCCACGCCGCGGGCAACCAACGCGACGCTTCGACCTTCCACCGCCAGGCGCACACCATGACACGAGAAACAAAGGACCTGATCGTCGGGCTCGATATCGGCACCTCGAAGGTGGTGGCCGTGGTAGCAGAAATGCAGCCCGATGGCCGCTACGAGGTGGTCGGCCTCGGCCAGCACGAATCGCGCGGCCTCAAGAAAGGCGTGGTGGTCAATATCGAGACGACGGTCGCTTCCATCCAGCGCGCCCTCGAGGAGGCCGAACTGATGGCCGACTGCAAGATCCGCAATGTCTATGTCGGGATCGCCGGCAGCCATATCCGCAGCTTCAATTCGATCGGCATGGTGGCGATCAAGGACAAGGAGGTCACCGACGCCGACGTGGCCCGCGTGATCGAGACCGCCAAGGCGGTCAATATCCCGACCGACCAGCAGATCCTGCATGTGCTCGCGCAGGAGTTCATCATCGACGGCCAGGAAGACATCCGCGAACCGATCGGCATGAGCGGCGTCCGCCTCGATGTCAAGGTCCATATCGTGACCGGCGCGGTCTCTGCCGCGCAGAACATCATCAAGTGCGTGCGCCGTTGCGGCCTTGAGGTCCAGGACCTGATCCTGCAGCCGCTGGCCTCGAGTTCGGCGGTGCTGACCGACGACGAAAAGGAGCTTGGTGTGGCGCTGGTCGACATCGGCGGCGGCACGACCGACATCGCGATCTTTACCGGCGGTTCGATCCGCCATACCGCGGTGATTCCGATCGCCGGCGACCAGATCACCAACGATGTGGCGATGGCCCTGCGCACCCCGACGCCCGATGCCGAAGACATCAAGCTGCGCTATGGCATCGCCAAGCAGGTGCTGGCCGACCCCGATGACAAGATCGAGGTGCCGGGTATCGGCGATCGCGGTCCGCGGTCGCTGTCGCGTCAGGCGCTGGCCGCGGTGATCGAGCCTCGGGTCGAGGAACTTTTTTCGCTGGTCCAGCAGGTGATCCGCGAGTCGGGCTACGAAGAGCTGCTGTCGTCGGGGGTGGTGATCACCGGTGGCACCAGCATGCTGCGCGGCATGGCCGAACTCGGCGAAGACATTTTTCTCAAACCGGTGCGCATCGGCGTGCCGGGGTATTCGGGCGGTCTGGCCGATGTGGTCAGGACCCCGCGCTATGCCACGGTGCTCGGTTTGCTCGAAGAGGCCCGGGTGCAGCGTCAGCGAGGTCGAAAGGTTGCGGAGCAGTCGGGATCCTTTAAGGAAACCCTGCGCCGGATGAAGGAATGGTTCCTGGGGAATTTCTGAGAGTTACCGGTTTTTTTCGTCTGAATTACTTAAAATCTAAATCCACCGTTGGAGGCCCTACCGATGTCTGCTTTTGAAATGATTGAAAACGAAACCGACGGCGCTGTGATCAAAGTGGTTGGCGTCGGCGGCGCAGGCGGCAATGCCGTCAATCACATGATCAGCCGTGGCGTGCAGGGGGTCGAATTCATTGCGGTGAATACCGACCGTCAGGCGCTCAAGCGCTCGCTTGCAACCAGCGTGATCCAGCTCGGCGATGCCGGTCTGGGCGCCGGTGCCAACCCGGGCGCTGGCCGCGCAGCCTGCGAAAAAGAACGCGAGCAGGTCAAGGCGGCACTCGCCGGTGCCAACATGGTGTTCATCACCGCCGGCATGGGCAAGGGCACCGGTACCGGTGCTTCGCCGGTGGTGGCGGCGGTCGCCAAGGAACTCGGCATCCTGACGGTTGGCGTCGTGACCAAGCCATTCGAGTTCGAAGGCAGCAAGAAGATGCGCATCGCCGACGAGGGCCTCGACCAGCTGGCCGAGCATGTCGACTCGCTGATCGTGGTGCTCAATCAGAAACTTTTCGAAGTGATGGATGAAGACGCCAGCCTCGAGGACGCTTTCGTGCGTGCCGATGACGTCCTGCACAACGCGGTGGCCGGCATTGCCGAGATCATCAATGTCCCGGGGCTGGTCAACGTCGACTTCGCCGACGTGCAGACCATCATGGGCGAGCAGGGCAAGGCGATGATGGGGATCGGCGAAGCGCCCGGCTGGCCGCCGAGCAGGCGGTGGCCTCGCCGCTGCTCGATGGCGTCGACCTGTCGGGTGCGCGCGGTGTGATCGTCAACATCACCGCGAGCCGCTCGCTCAAGCTGCGCGAGACCAACGAAGTCATCAACACCATCAAGCAGTTCTGCGCCGACGATGCCACGATCATCCACGGGACGGTCTATGAAGAGTCGATGACCGACCGCCTGCGCGTGACCGTTGTGGCGACCGGCATCGGCCGCACGCAGCGCAAGCCCCAGCTGGTGCCGCAGCCCTTCAAGGCGACCGGCACCAGCGATGCTCAGCCGGCCGAGCCCTCCTATAGCGACCTCGACAAACCGGCGGTCTGGCGCAATACCCGCGGCAGTGCCTCGGCCCAGGTTGCGGCACTCGAGGAAAAGGGTGTCGATCGGCTCGATATCCCGGCCTTCCTGCGTCGTCAGGCCGACTGAGCAGAGGCGCCGGGGTGCGGCGTCACGCCAGCGGGCTACAATCTGCTGCTGCTGCTGACGCCGGATCGCCGGCGCAGCCCATTTCAACCATCGGATGCAAACAGGAGTCACGAGCATGACGATCAAAATCGGCGACCGCGTGCCGGAAGCCACACTGACCGAATTCATCGAAGTCGAGGGCAATGGCTGCAGCGTGGGGCCTAACGCTTTCAAGGTCTCTGACCTGGTCAAGGGCAAGAAGATTGCGCTGTTTGCGCTGCCGGGAGCTTTCACGCCGACCTGCTCGGCCAAGCATGTGCCCAGCTATGTCGAGCACTTCGACGCGCTGCGCGCCAAGGGCATCGACGAGATCTGGTGTGTCTCGGTCAATGACGCCTTCGTGATGGGTGCCTGGGGTCGTGATCAGAAGAGCGGTGGCAAGGTGCGCATGATGGGCGACGGCAGTGCCGAATTCACCCGCGCCACCGGCCTGCTGCTCGACCTGACTGCCCGCGGCATGGGTGTCCGTTCGGACCGTTATTCGATGCTGATCGATGATGGCGTCGTCAAGCAGCTCAACCGCGAGGCACCCGGCAAGTTCGAAGTCAGCGACGCCTCGACCCTGCTCAAGCAGCTCTGACCCGCTCGGGTCCAGGCGGCAGGCGCGCATCGCGATGCTCAGACAACGCACTGTCAAGACGCTGGTGCGCACGCAGGGCGTCGGACTGCATTCGGGCCAACGGGTCGAACTGACCCTGCGCCCGGCGCCGCCTGATACCGGCATCGTCTTTCGACGGGTCGATTTGCCGGTGCCGGTCGAGATCCGGGTCTCGGCCGCTCGCGTGACCGATACCCGCATGGCCTCGACCCTGAGCGCGGCCGACACCGGCGAGGGTGCATCGGTCAAGGTGGCCACGGTCGAACACCTGATGTCCGCCCTGGCGGGACTGGGCATCGACAACCTCATCATCGATGTGACTGCCCCCGAGATCCCGATTCTCGACGGATCGGCCGGCTCCTTCGTGTTTCTGATCCAGTCGGTGGGCCTGGTCGAGCAGGCTGCGCCCAAGCGCTTCATTCGAGTCAAGCGCGCGGTCGAGGTGCGCGATGGTGACAAATGGGCACGCCTTGAGCCGCATTTCGGCTTCAAGCTGAGTTTTTCCATCGATTTCGGCCACCCGGCGATCAATGCCACGGTGCAGCAGGTCGAGGTCGATTTCGCCAACGCGTCCTATGTCAGCGCGATCTCGCGCGCCCGCACTTTCGGCTTCATGCAGGATGTCGAATCACTGCGCTCGCATGGCCTGGCTCGCGGCGGCAGCCTGGGTAACGCGATCGTGATGGATGAATCCCGCGTCCTGAATGCCGACGGACTGCGTTCCGACGACGAGTTCGTCAAGCACAAGATCCTCGATGCCATCGGTGATCTCTATCTGGTCGGTCATCCGCTGCTGGCGTCCTACTCGGCGCACAAGTCGGGCCATGCGATGAACAACCTGCTCCTGCGGGCCCTGCTTGCCGATGAGACCGCCTTTGAGTTCACCACCTATCCGCAGCGGCGCGAGGCGCCAAGGGTGTTTGCACTCGACTGGGCTGGTGCCTGAGTCAGGTGCCGTTTCAGTGCAGCCCTGAGAATTCTTCTGGCGGTGTCAGCCAGTGTGACGTGCGGCCAGTCGCGCCAGCGCGTCTTTCAGGCCGGGATGCTCGACCTGCTGCGACAGGTCGGCGATATGCGCCACCGCATCGGCACCCGGCGGCAGCGTGTCGCGGCGCGGCGCATTCGCAACCGGCGCGCGAAACAGGGGCTTGAAGCGCACCTTGTCGACCGCCCAGCCCTTTCGCCCGAGTGCGGCGATCAGGGTCGGCTCGACCTGACGGACCTTTGCAGCCATCGCGGCATGATTGGCGCCGACCACGAGTTGCTTGTGCTCGAAAGCGACCACGGTGAGCGCCAGACCGGGCAGGGCACGCCGGACGTCGGCTTCGAGCGCGGCCAGTCGGGCTGCCTGCTCGCCCAGGCGTGCGAAGCTCGGCTCGGCAGTCAGCCATGACAGGGCATTACGGGACCGCGGCGGCTTCATCGGCAGGAAACAGGCTGGGTCGCCATTCAGGGTGTCAGGATCCACATGGTGCCCGATGTCGGCTGGGTGGTGCGGCCGGACTTTTGGGCCGATCTGTGGCTTGAACTGCGGTCAGGATTGCAGGGCGCACATGCTAAACTGCTTGACTGTCCATCAGCCCTGGTGCGGGTCCGCCTGGCGGCCCGGACACTCATGATCCAAAACTTTCTCACCCGGATTTTCGGGAGCCGCAACGAGCGTCTGCTGAAGGACTATCGCAAGGTGGTCGCGCAGATCAATGCGCTCGAACCCTCCCTCACCGGGCTGTCCGATGAGCAGCTCGCCGCCAGGACGCCCGAGTTGCGCGCCCGCCTCGCGCAGGGCCAGTCGCTTGATGCCGTGCTCCCCGAGGCCTTCGCGGTCTGTCGCGAGGCGGCCCGGCGCGTGCTCGGCATGCGTCACTTCGATGTGCAATTGCTCGGCGGCATGGCGCTGCATTACGGCAAGATCGCCGAAATGCGCACCGGCGAGGGCAAGACCCTGATGGCCACCCTGCCGGCCTATCTCAATGCGCTGCCAGGCACCGGCGTGCATGTGGTCACGGTCAACGATTATCTCGCCAAGCGCGATGCCGACTGGATGGGTCGCGTCTATCGTTTCCTGGGCCTGAGCGTCGGCGTCAACCTTTCGCAGATGCCCCAGAACCTCAAGCGCGAGGCTTATGCCTCTGACATCACCTACGGCACCAACAACGAATTCGGCTTCGACTATCTGCGCGACAACATGGTCTACGACATCGCCGACCGCGTGCAGCGCGGCCTGTCGTTTGCAGTGGTCGACGAGGTCGACTCGATCCTCATCGACGAGGCCCGCACGCCGCTGATCATCTCGGGGCAGGCCGAAGATCACACCGAACTTTATGTGCGCATGAACGCGGTTCCGCCGCTGCTCACCGCCATGGCCAGCGAACCCAAGCCCAACGAGCCCGAGCCGGACGGCGACTACTGGGTCGACCGCAAAGGCCATCAGGTGCATCTGTCGGAGGCCGGCCACGAGAAGGCTGAACAGATCCTCACGCGCCTTGGCATCCTGCCCGAGGGCGCCAGCCTCTACGACGCGTCCAATATCCTGTCGATGCACCATCTGACGGTGTCGCTGCGCGCGCACACGCTGTTTTTCCGCGACCAGCAATATGTCGTGCAGGACGGCGAGGTGATCATCGTCGACGAGTTCACCGGGCGGCTGATGTCGGGCCGGCGCTGGTCCGACGGCCTGCATCAGGCGGTCGAGGCCAAGGAAGGCGTTGCAATCCAGTCCGAAAATCAGACGCTCGCCTCGATCACCTTCCAGAACTACTTCCGCATGTACGGCAAGCTGTCGGGCATGACCGGCACGGCCGATACCGAGGCCTACGAGTTCCAGGAGATCTACGGGCTCGAGACGGTCATCATCCCAACCCACCGGCCGATGATTCGCGACGACCGTCAGGATCAGGTCTTTCGCACCGTGCGCGAAAAATACGGTGCGATCCTGGCCGATATCCAGGAGTGCCAGAAACGCGGTCAGCCGGTGCTTGTGGGCACCACCTCCATCGAAAACTCCGAGCTGCTCTCGGGGCTGCTGAAAGAAGCGAAACTGCCTCACAACGTGCTCAACGCCAAGCAGCATGCCCAGGAGGCCCAGATCGTGGCCGATGCCGGGCGCCCGGGCATGATCACCATCGCGACCAACATGGCCGGTCGCGGCACCGATATCGTGCGCGGCGGCAATGTGTCGGGCCGGGTCGATCAGATCCAGGCGCACGCCGATCTCGATGAGGCCAGCCGCCAGTTGCAGATCGAGGCGGTGCGGGCTGAATGGCAGCAGTTGCATGATCAGGTGGTGGCGGCCGGCGGCCTGCACATCATCGGCACCGAGCGCCACGAATCGCGTCGCATCGATAACCAGTTGCGTGGCCGCTCGGGCCGCCAGGGCGATCCGGGTTCCTCGCGTTTCTTTATGTCGATGGATGATCCGCTGCTCAAGATCTTTGCCGGCGATCGGCTCAAGGCCATCATGGATCGCCTCAAGCTGCCCGAGGGTGAGGGTCATCTATCAGCAGCGTAACGATCTGCTCGAATCGGTCGATACCGAGGACCTGATGACCGGGCTGCGTCAGGGCGTCTTTACCGATCTGTTCCGGGCGCATGTGCCCGAAGACAGCGTCGAAGAACAATGGGACGCCGCTGCCCTGCAGAAGATTCTGGAAGACGACTGGAAGCTCGAAGTGCCGATCACCACCATGCTGGCGGCCGAAGGGAACGTGACCGATGACGATCTGCTCGCCGGCGTGCTCAAGGCGGCCGATAGCCGCTATGCCGAGAAGGTTGATCAGGTCGGTCGCGAGGGTTTCCAGGGTTTCGAGCGCTCGATCATGCTGCAGTCGATCGATCAGCGCTGGCGTGAGCATCTGTCGGCGCTTGATCATCTGCGCCAGGGTATCCATCTGCGCGGTTATGCACAGAAAAATCCCAAGCAGGAATACAAGCGCGAGGCCTTCGACCTCTTCGAAAACATGCTGAATTCGATCCGTGACGAGGTGGTGCGGATCCTGATGAATGTCCAGATCCAGAGCGCCGAGCAGGCTCAGCAGGCCGAGGCGCAGGTCGAGCGCCAGGCCGAGCAGTCCTATTCGCAGGCCTCCTTCACGCATGCCGAATTTGCAGCGGCGCCGGACGCCGATGCCGAGTCGGTAGCCCTTGCTGTGCAGAATGCGCCGGCGGCGCAAGCCGAGGCCGAAGGGGGTGAGCAGCCCTTCCGGCGCTTCGGCAACAAGATCGGCCGCAACGATCCCTGCCCCTGCGGCTCGGGCAAGAAATACAAAGTCTGCCACGGCCGACTCGGCTGACGGAGCGACCCATGCCAGTCAATCTGAGCGCCCCCGACCCGGCTGCCCTGAAAGCAGTGGCCGGTATCGAACTGGGTACCGCCAAAGCCGGTATCCGCAAACCTGGCCGCCGCGATCTGCTGATTGCACGCATTGCGCCCGGTGCCACAGCGGCCGGCGTTTTCACCCGCAACCGCTTCTGTGCCGCGCCGGTACAGGTCTGCCGCGACCATCTGGCCACCGGGGCCGGTGTGCGGGCCTTCGTCGTCAACACCGGCAATGCCAATGCCGGTACCGGCGAACAGGGCCTGGCTGCTGCCCGCGAGACCTGCGAGGCGGTCGCCGGGCTGATGGGTTGCACGACGAATCAGGTGTTGCCGTTTTCAACCGGCGTGATCCTCGAACAGTTGCCGATCGATCGGCTGGTGGCCGGTTTGCCTCACGCGATTGCCGATCTCGATTCCGACCATTGGGCGCAGGCGGCCGAGTCGATCATGACCACCGACACTCTGCCCAAGGCGGTCTCGCGCTCGGTCACTGTCAACGGCCGCGCAGCGGTGGTAACCGGTATCGCCAAAGGCGCCGGCATGATCCGCCCGAATATGGCGACCATGCTCGGCTTCATCGCAACCGACGCGCTTGTGCCACAGGAATTACTCGAGCAGTGGGTGCGCGAAGCCGCCGATGCCAGCTTCAACCGCATCACCATCGATGGCGATACCTCGACCAACGACTCGCTGCTGCTGGTGGCAACCGGTGCTGGTGCGCTTGATGCCGACGGCGCCGGCGGCCAGGCCGCAGCCGCGCTGAAGGCGGCGATCATCGAGGTCGCCCTCGAGCTTGCCCAGGCCATCGTGCGCGACGGCGAGGGAGCGACCAAATTCATCAGCGTGGTGGTCGAGCGCGCCGGATCCCCCGCCGAAGCCTCGGCAGTGGCCTATGCCATCGCCCACTCGCCGCTGGTCAAGACCGCGTTTTTTGCGAGCGACCCCAACCTCGGTCGCATTCTGGCGGCGGTCGGCTACGCCGGTATCGACGATCTCGACCAGACCGACATCGACCTCTATCTCGGTGACGTCCATGTCGCCACCCGCGGCGGGCGCCACCCCGACTATCGCGAGGAAGACGGCCAGCGCGTCATGAAGCAAGCCGAGATCACGATCCGCGTGGTGCTCAACCGGGGCGAGATGACCACCACCGTCTGGACCTGCGACCTGTCGCACGATTACGTCTCGATCAACGCCGACTACCGGTCCTGATGCCCTCGATGAGCCTTGATGACGCCCTCCTGACCCGCCTTGCCGAGCGCGCCGAGACGCTGCTCGCCCGCATCGAATCGCTGCTGCCCCAGACCCCCGAGCCCGACTGGGACTCGGCAGTGGCATTTCGCTGGCGCCGTCGTCACTCGGCCCTTGGCGCTCAGTCCTGGCTTGCGCCGGTGCGCCATCGCGGCACGATTTCGCTCGACGATCTGTACAACATCGACGAGGCCAAGCGCCTGATCGAGCGCAATACCCGCCAGTTCGTGGCCGGCCGACCGGCCAACAATGTCCTGCTGACCGGCTCGCGCGGCACCGGCAAGTCGTCGCTGATCAAAGCCTGTCTGAACGCTTATGCGGCCCGGGGTCTGCGCCTGATCGAGGTCGACAAGACCGATCTGGTCGATCTGCCCGATATCGTCGAGCTGGTGGCCGACCGGCCCGAACGCTTCATCGTCTACTGCGACGACCTGTCCTTCGAGGACGGCGAGCCCGGCTACAAGGCGCTGAAAGTGGCGCTCGACGGTTCGGTTGCTGCGGCCTCCGACAATGTGCTGATCTATGCGACCAGCAATCGGCGTCATCTGATGCCCGAAAAGATGAGCGAAAACCTCGCTGCCAAGCACACCGAAGACGGCGAGATTCATCCCGGCGAAACCTCCGAAGAAAAGATTTCGCTCTCCGAGCGTTTCGGCCTGTGGGTCGCGTTCTATCCGTTTCGCCAGGACGACTATCTGGCGGTCGCCGCTCACTGGCTGGGTCATTTTGGCTGCAGCGCAGCCCAGATCGATAGCGCTCGCGGCGATGCCCTGCGCTGGGCGCTCGAGCGGGGTTCGCGATCGGGTCGGGTTGCCTGGCAGTTCGCGCGCGACTGGGCAGGCAGCCATGGCAAGCAGATCAGGCAGACTGCGGCCCCGTCGGCTGCGAAACCCCGGCGCCCGAAGGCCGCGGCGCAGTCGGCAGCACCTGAGAAGGCGCGCAAGTCTGCTGCCGCAGGCAGCGCCAGGGCGATCGGCCCGCGCAGTCGCTGAGCGCCGATCCACCGCTGTCGCCCGGCCCGCCGATGTCCGATGCCTTGCCCAAGCTGCTTGATGTGGCGGTTGGCGTCGTGCTGTCCGCCGACGGCCAGGTCCTGATCGGTCAGCGCCTCGCCGGCAAGCCCTATGCCGGATGGTGGGAGTTCCCGGGCGGCAAGGTCGAGTCCGGCGAGTCAGTCGAACAGGCATTGGCCCGCGAGCTGAACGAAGAACTCGGGCTGGAGTCGGTCGAATCAACACCCTGGATCGTGCGTGGCCACGACTATCCCCATGCGACCGTGCGACTGTTCTTTCGGCGGGTGCGCCGCTGGCGCGGTGAACCGCTTTCGCGCGAAGGCCAGGCACTCGTGTGGCAGCCGATCGACGCGATCGGCGTCGCCCCGCTGCTGCCCGCCTCGCTTGGCCCGATCGGCTGGTTGCGCCTGCCTCGGTTCTACCGTATCTCCTGCGCGGCAGACATCGGCGTTGCGGCGTTCGAGCGATCGCTCGAGGGTCTGCTGCGCACGCAGCCGGTCTTTCTGCAGTTGCGCGAGCCACTGCTCGGAGAGGCTGAATTCGAGCGGCTCTTTGGCCGGCTGCTCAGGCTGCGCGAGACCCACCCGCTGCGCATCATTGTCAGCAGTCGGCATCCTGCCGCCTTCTGGGAGGCGGCCGATGGCGTTCACCTCACCGGGCGCGACCTGGCTGCGGCCACGGTTCGGCCGAAGCTGACCTGGGTCGGCGCCTCCTGCCATCATTTCGACGACCTGATCTGCGCCGATCGCCTGGGATGCGACTTTGCGGTGTTCGGGCCGGTCGCTGCAACCGACAGCCACCCGGGGGCGGCATCGATGGGATTTGCAGGGCTGGCCGAGCAGATTGCCGAAACCCCGATCCCGGTCTATGCGCTCGGTGGACTAACCCGGAACGATCTGCCGGCAGCCGAGTCAGCCGGCGCCCATGGCGTGGCCATGATGCGAGCGGCCTGGCCCTGAGCGGTATCGCGCAGCGCAGGTCTCGAATCGGTCGGCTAAGTCTCGTCCTCGTCGGCCGGGTCGGCCGTGCTCGAGTCGGTGCCGATGGCATAACCGCCGGTCGCCCAGACACCGAGGTCGATCATCTTGCAGCGCTCCGAGCAGAACGGGCGCCACCGGTTGGCCGGTGAAAACTCGCTTCTCCGGCCGCAGATCGGGCAGTCGACAATCGGGGCCATCGGGTTAAAGGTTGCACAGGCCCAGTTCGAAGGTGACATCGCCTTCGAAAGGACGGGGCCGCAGATCGCCGTCCTGCGAGGTGAAACGGATCCAGAGCATGTACTTGTTGGCCGAGATTTCGGGGATCGCGCCAGTGCTGGCGTCGACCCTGATCTGCAGCATGTGATAGACCTTGCCTGCGAGCGACTGCTGCAGGCTGCCCTGATGCGTCGTGACCATCGACCGGTTGGCCGAGTCGCGCAGCAATCGCAGCACGATCACCAGGCTGGCACGAAGCGGCCGAAACGGCGCCACCCAGTTCGCAATATCGCGACCGCGGATATCGGCTGATCGGTTGAGCCAGGCGTGATACGAGGGAAGATCAAACTCGCAGGTCCCGCCGGCAATCGCGGCCCGGCTGCGGATGCTCATCAGCCAATCGTTATCGCGCAGATGCTGACCGGTCTTGCCGGTGGTGGCGCTCAGCGCGTGCGCGGCGGTATCGATCTGGTCGAGCACCTTGTCGAGTGCTTCGCTCGACACCTCGGGGTTGTCCCGAAAGACCGTCAGCGTCTGGCGCTGGCGTTCGAGTTCCTGCAGCAGATCGGATTTCAGGTCGGCGCGCGAGGCCACTTCAAGCACCTCGAACAGCGTGGTCAGCGCAACATGGTGTTCAAGGGGGCCAGACTGATCGGCGAAATGGTCAAAGCGCCCGAACAGGTCTTCAAGCCTGAGCAGCGTGCGGATTCGTTCGTTGAGCGGATATTCGTAGAGAATCAACGCAGGGGCCGTCCTGGGCAGGTCCTGAAGTCGGCGAAAGCATTCTGGCTCATTCGCCCTTCATTGACAAACCGCGATACAGAGAATCGAGCCTGGCGACCTGGCTCGTGAGCGCACCCGGCTCGCCACTGTTGTCGATCACATCATCGGCGGCTGCCAGGCGCTGATCGCGCGAGGCTTGAGCAGACATGATCGCTTCGACCTGAGCGCGGTCAAGTCCGCTTCGTCGCATGACCCGTTCGATCTGGATCTCGGGCGGGCAATCGATCACCAGGACCCGCTGGTAGCGGCCGCGCCAGTCGCGGGACTCGACCAGCAGCGGGACGGCAACCAGCACATAAGGCGCGCCCCCTTCGATGGCCGATTCGATGCCGCGACGTGTGCCCTCCCGGATCAGCGGATGCAGGATGGCTTCGAGCTGCAGACGGGCAGCGGGCTGCGAAAACGCCAGTGAGCGGACATAGGCGCGGTCCATGCGGCCGTCGGCCGCGATCGCGGCATCGCCGAAGGCCGCCCGGATCGGTTCGATGGCTGCGCCGCCGGGCGCGGTCAGCTCGTGGGCGATCTGATCGGTGTCAACCAGCGCCGCGCCTCGCTCGACGAACAGGTTGGCGATCGTGCTCTTGCCGCTGCCGATGCCGCCAGTCAGACCGATCAGGGGTGTGGTGCCCACCCTGGGGGCTGTTACCGACGACGATTCAGGCGATGCCAAAGAAGGCTCCCAGTGGCTTTCCGAAATAGAGCGCCAGCAGACCGGCGCCGGCGAGATAAGGACCGAAGGGAATCGGCGCCTCGCGCCGATGCTGTCGCGAGACGATCAGCAGGATGCCAACGGTCGCACCGACCGCCGAGGCGAGCAGGATGATCGAAGGGATCTGCTTCCAGCCAAACCACGCGCCGAGCGCGGCCAGCAGTTTGAAGTCTCCGTAGCCCATTCCTTCCTTGCCGGTCACCAGTTTGAAGATCCAGAAGATGGTCCACAGGATGCCATAGCCGAGCATCGCCCCGACGACTGCCTCGGTAATCGGCACAAAAGTGCCACTCAGATTGAAGGCCAGCCCGAGCCACAGCAGCGGCAGGGTGATGTCGTCAGGGAGCAGTTGCGTGTCCAGGTCGATGAACGTCAGTGCGATCAGGGCGAAGCTCAGCAGCAGCGCGCCTGCGCCGGCAGCGGTGGGGCCGAAGGCCGCTATGGCCAGGGCCGCGAGCAGACCGGTCAGCGCCTCGACCAGCGGGTAGCGGACCGGGATCGATGCCCCGCAATGTCCGCATCGTCCGCGCAGCATCAGCCACGAGATGACAGGAATGTTCTGCCAGGCCGCGATCGGCGTGCCGCAGTGCGGGCAGCGTGAACGCGGCGTCATCAGGTTGAACGGTGGGCGCTCGGCGACCGGCTCGCCGCGCAGCTCGGCCGCCTGCACCTGCCAGTCGGCTTCCATCATTTTCGGAAGCCGGTAGATCACGACATTCAGGAAACTGCCCACGAGCAGCCCCAGGACGGCTGCCAGGCCGATCAGCGTGGCAGGTCCGAGGGTATCCAGCAGTTGAATCGCAGGGCTGAAGAACATCGCGTCGGGCGGCCATCGGCCATGTTGCGGACCATCCGGCGTTACACCACCTGGCCCATTTTGAAGATCGGCAGATACATCGCGACCACCAGTCCGCCGATCAGCCCGCCAAGGAACACCATGATAAGCGGCTCGAGCAGGGATGCGAGTCCTTCGACCGCATCATCGACCTCGCCCTCGAAGATATCGGCTGCCTTGCCGAGCATGGCATCGAGTGCGCCTGACTCTTCACCGATCGCCGACATCTGCAGCACCATGTTCGGGAACACGCCGACGTTGCCCATCGCGATCGTAAGGCTGGTGCCGGTCGAGACCTCCTGCTGGATCTTGCGGGTTGCATTCAGGTAGACGATGTTGCCGGATGCGCCGCCGACCGAATCGAGCGCCTCGACCAGCGGCACGCCGGCAGCGAACATGGTCGACAGCGTTCGCAGCCATCGGGCGA
This sequence comes from Burkholderiales bacterium, assembly GCA_026399875.1. Lineage (GTDB taxonomy): Bacteria > Pseudomonadota > Gammaproteobacteria > Burkholderiales > Burkholderiaceae_E > UBA4615. Next base: position 26,622 of record JAPLQF010000009.1, read on the forward strand.
TGGTCGCCTTGCGGATTACCGGGCCGAAGATCGGCAGCTTGAGCATCAGCCTGTCCATGAAGAACTGCACTGCCGGCGATCGCTTCCAGGCCTGCATCAGGAAATACAAGACGCCGCCGGTCACACCGAAGATCAGATACCAGTTCTCTACGAAGAAGTCCGACATCGCCATCACGACCAGTGTCGGCATGGGCAGATCGGCACCGAAGCTCGAAAACACGCTCTTGAACGCCGGGATCACGAACAGCATGATCACGGCCACCACGATTCCAGCCACTCCGATCACGGCGACCGGATAAAACAGCGCCGATTTGATCTTCGACTTGATCGCCCGCATCTTTTCCTTGTACACCGCAAGGCGTTCAAGCAGGTCATCGAGAATGCCGGCCTGCTCGCCGGCACCGACCAGATTGCAGAACAGATTATCGAAGTAGAGCGGGTATTTCCCGAATGCCTGCGACAGCGAGGTACCGGTCTCGACATCGGCCTTGATATCGGAAAACAGTTTGGCGACCGACTGGTTGTCGCTGCCCTTGGCCACGATGTCAAAAGACTGCAGCAGCGGCACGCCGGCCTTCATCATGGTCGACAGCTGACGGGTAAAGAGCGTGATGTCCTTGTCGGTGACCTTCTTGCCCGACCTGTAACGCTGTTTCTTGACCTTGGTCGCCGTGATGCCCTGACGGCGCAGCGTCGATCGCACCACCGCATCGCCGCCTGCGCGCATTTCACCCCTGATCGGCTTGCCGCGTGAATCGCGGCCTTCCCAGAGAAAGGTGAAGGTCTTGACTGCCAGCGTGTTGCCGGTCAGGGGTTTGTCCAGGGGTTGGCTTGCCATGAGTTGCTCCGCTTCAAGCGTTGGTGCAACCGAGGACTTCCTCGATCGTGGTCAGGCCCTGCTTCACTTTGCGCAGCCCGGATTCGCGCAGGTCCGATACGCCTTCGAGCTTGGCCTGGGCCGCGATCTCCATCGCGTTGCCCCCGGCAAGGATGATTCGCTGGATCTCCTCGGTGATCGGCATCACCTGGTAGATCCCGACGCGGCCCTTGAATCCGGAGCCCCCGCAGCGGTCGCAGCCGACCGGGCGATAGGCCTTCCAGGAGCCGTCAAGGTCGTCCTCCTTGAAGCCCGCGGCGAACATCGCCTCCTCGTCGATCGTGGTCTCCGCCTTGCAGTTGCACAGGCGGCGCGCCAGGCGCTGCGCGGTGATCAGGATTACGGCGGAAGCGATGTTGAACGGCGCGATGCCCATGTTCATCATCCGTGTGAGCGTGGCCGGTGCGTCGTTGGTGTGCAGCGTGGACAGCACCATGTGCCCGGTCTGCGCTGCCTTGATCGAAATGTCGGCGGTCTCGAGGTCGCGGATCTCGCCGACCATGATCACGTCCGGATCCTGCCTCAGGAAGGACTTGAGCGCGGCCGCGAAGGTCAGGCCGGCCTTGTCGTTGACGTTGACCTGGTTCACGCCGGGCAGGTTGATCTCGGACGGGTCCTCCGCGGTCGAGATGTTGGTGCCCGCCTTGTTCAGGATGTTCAGACAGGTGTAAAGCGACACCGTCTTGCCCGAGCCGGTCGGGCCGGTCACCAGCACCATCCCGTAGGGGCGGTTGACCGCGGCCAGCAGCGCCTCCTTCTGGTCGGGGTCGTAGCCCAGCGCGTCGATGCCGAGCTTGGCCGACGACGGATCCAGGATCCGCATCACGATCTTCTCGCCGAACAGCGTGGGCAAGGTCGAGACCCGGAAGTCGATCGTGCGTTGCGCCGACAACACGAGCCTCATCCGCCCATCCTGGGGGATCCGCTTTTCCGAGATGTCGAGCTTCGAGATCACCTTGATCCGCGACGCCAGCGTGTCCTTGATCTCCAGCGGCGGCTTCGAGACCTCGCGCAGCTCGCCGTCGATCCGATAGCGGATCCGGTAGTACTTCTCGTAGGGCTCGAAGTGGATGTCCGACGCGCCGCCGTTGATCGCGTCCATCAGCACCTTCTGCAGGAACCGGACGACCGGCGCGTCGTCGACCATCGAGGTGTCCTCGGCGAGCGCCTGCTGGTTGGAACTATTTTGAGTCGCCATACACTGATTTATCCTAAAAGTAGCAATGACTCTGGTGCCGAGAGCACCGGCGGCGGGGTCGTCTCATCCCAGCGCACCTGCACACGCCCAGCCATTGCGTCGAATTGACGCCCAGTCGGCGGTACGTGACTAAACCGGACAACTCCAGGCCTTCGTCGGCCTCCTTGAGCTGGAAGTCGCTGCGGTCGTTGTCGATCAGCGCGTTCATTTCGCTGCCCGCAGGGGCGTGTTCTCATCGAACACCCGGATATCGCCGTCTTCTATCCCGATCGGGAGGTCCTTAAAGTAGTTTTCTTCTTCCTCCGGTTCCAGCTGGGCAGTCAACGATTGCGACATCTCCTCGATGAATTTCTGCAGCTTGTCGTGCTCGACGACGATCGGATCGACCGGTGCCTGCGCCCGGAACTTGACGCGGTCGATCGCCTGGAGGTCGGTCGGGTCCGACAGCAGCACGGTCAGCCGGTTGCCTCGCTTGGCAATCGGCACGATGAGGGTCTCGGTCAGCAGCTTCGGGTCGATCAGGTCGGTCACCAGCATGCCGGCATCGAACGCCGCGAGGTCCACCAGCGGCAAACCGAAGGTGTCCGACGCGAAGCGCGCGAGCGTCGCAGCGCGCAGCTGCCCGCTTGAGATGAGCTCGTCGATGAACCTGCCCTGCGCGGCGGCGGCCTTCTTCTGGATGGCCGAGGCCTGCTCGGGGCTGATCAGCTGGTGATGGACCAGCGCGCGGGCGATGCCAGGCAGCAGGGCTGGGGGCAGCACCAGGCCTTCGTCGGCTTCCTCCGGCTGGAAGTTGTCGGGGTCGTCGTCGACCCCCGCGTCCATCTGGTCGCTCAACGACTGTGACAGCTGCTCGACGAATTTGCGCAGCTTGTCGTGCTCGACGACGATTGGATCGACCGTTGCCTGCGCCCGGAACTTGATGCGGTCGATCGCCTGCAGGTCGGTCGGATCCGACAGCAGCACGGTCAAGCGGTTGCCTCGCTTGGCAATCGGCACGATGAGGGTCTCGGCCATCAGCTTCGCGTCGATCAGGTCGGTCACCAGCATGCCGGCATCGAGCGCCGA
>JAPLQF010000012.1 GCA_026399875.1 Burkholderiales bacterium
CGGCCCTGCCGCGCGCACGGTCGGCACGATCGTTGAAGAACACGAACGCCATTCCGGGTGGCAGCATCAGGCCCTTTTGCGAACCGGCGATCAGCACGTCGACGCCCCAGGCGTCCATCTCGATGCGGTCGCAGCCCAGCGAGGCGATGCAATCGGCCTGCAGCAGCGCCGGATGCGCCGCCGAATCGATCTCGCGGCGGATCGCTGCGAGGTCGGCGCGCAGCGAGGTCGAGGTGTCGACGTGTACCACCAGCACCGAGCGAATCTCGTGGTTGCGGTCGGCGCGCAAGCGCTCACCGATGCGCGCAGGATCGCTCGGCGATGCGCTCCCGAAATCGATCGTCTCGACCTGCAAGCCGAGCCCTTGTGCGATCTCGGCCCAGCCGCGCCCGAAAGCGCCGGCCAAGGGCACGAGCACACGATCACCGCGCGAGTGCGTGTTCGCAAGCGCCGCCTCCCAGGCGGTGTGCCCGTTTCCGATGTACATCGCGACCTGCTGCTCGGTGCGCGCGACTCGCTTGAGGTCAGGCACCAGCGACTTGGTCATCTCGACAAGCGGCCCGGTATAGATGTTCGGCGAGGCCCGGTGCATCGCACGCAGTACGCGCTCCGGCACGATCGACGGGCCGGGAATGGCGAGGGTCTGGGGACCGTATGAGAGGCTCATCAGAGAGGGGCCTTCGAGTGCGAAGGCGATTGGTGGATGTAAACCGAATTGTCCCATGATGCAGTGTGCGCATGGACAGGCCGCGTCGACGCCTTCGGCGGGAGATCCGTTTGCCTGATCGGCTTTTCGTTGTTCATGGTCAAACTTGTGGCCACACGCCAGCTGTTACACCCGAGACCGACCTTTCCCGCATGAGCAAACCATGTCGTGACGTTCGGATGAAAGCCTGTCGAAGCATGCCCCGATACCGAAAGTGGTGGGGGGCCAGATTCGGTGTGCTTGGTACCGCAGGTGGGTGATTTTTTGGCGTGACACGTCAGCGCAGCAGGCGCTTGATGGCTCGGACAACTGCTCGCGGTGCTCTGCACTTGCCGTCAGCTCGAGTCAACGTGCGAAAGACTGAAGCCAGGGATCGAGGGCGGCAATGGTGATGCGCTCGAAGACCCGCCGATAACTATCGCTGTCGGGCGTCCTTCCCGATCGACCGGCGGCTACCGACCCCTTGCAGTCGTAGGCGTCTTTCAAGTCGAGCGGCTGGTCCGGTCAGGAAGCGGTCGTTCGCCGATCACGTCGAGTAACCGTCGCTGTGCGAAACCAGCGGGACTTCCTCGCTCGCAATGCGGCGCGACTGATTGAAGGCGCCCCGAACAAGCGCTGGGTTGGCAGCATTCCCGGCCAAATCACTAGCGCCCATCCGAGGAGTACCTAGCTTGCAATCAAGATCGCAAGAAAAAAAGCGACAGACGGACGGTGTCAAATTCGTTCTGGCCTGGTCTTGATGTCTTGCTTTCCCCAAAAGCCCTCGTCTTTCGGGCTTGGGCTTTTTCCTTGGGGAGGTACTCAGTCGAACAGAATTGCTTCGATTCGGGCCAAGGCCTCATCGACAATGGACTGAGGCACCGCTTCTTTGAGGCGCACGTTACGCGCTCGCCAGTCCAATGACTTGAGCTGGTGGCAATGCACTGCACCTTGCGTTTGCGTGCCAGCCCCCATCAGCGTCACCACCGTTCCGTAGGTCCGGGCAGCGGCGGCGGCTCCCTGCGAAATCGGACAAATCATCGCCAGGCCTTGCTGGTTGAAGGCCTTGCCGCTGAGTACAAGGCCGAAGTGCGGGCCTTTCATTTCTCGCCCGGATGCGGGGTCGAAATCGAGGTGCACGATGTCTCCGCGGTTAGGCATGTACGCCATCAGCCGTTCTCCAAGCCGACAGAGGGCATCTCATCCCATCCTTCGACACTCGGTAGTCCCTGCGGCATTTCGGCCATCAGGTCGGCCAGCTTGTAGCGCGGCCTGGTCGGCGCCTCGACAGTCATCCTCTTTCCAACGAGATGGAGTTCAACCTGGGAGCCTTCGCACAGGCCATTTTGGTCAACAAATGCCTTGGGCACGGTCATAACCAGCGAGCCGCCAGCTTTGCGCAGGGTCTGTAGCATTGTCGCCTCCTGTTTATCGAAAGTCCTATTTTAGTATCACTCTTTGTTCTATTCAAGTAGGATAATCTCAGGCAACACACTCGCGCTAATAGGCGCGCTAGAGCGCCCGTCGGCCGATGGCGGCTGCACTTCAAAACCGGTCATCGCTACGGCGATTTTCCGACCGACCGTATGACCGCTTCTGGCCGACAACAGCCTCTCGAGCGCCCTCAGATTGCGCCATGAGCCGAGAGCAGAATTGGCATCAACTGGTTGTGTCGCGGATCCAATTCTCGACGGCCAATCCTGAAATTCTCCTGAAATGGCGTTCGTTGCCCGTCACGAGCACGGCGCCGACCGACAGTGCATGGGCAGCAATCATTTCGTCGAAGTCACCAATCGGCGTTCCAGCTTGGCGCAGTTGCGCCCGCAGACGGCCATGCGCTGCGGCAGCAGTTGCATCCCATGCGAGGGTGGTCGCTACCGCCAAGAAGGCATCTGCAGCGCGGATGAGAGTCGTGGCTTCGGGACGCAATGAAAGTCCGTAGCAGATCTCGGAATGCGTTACGGCCGATATGCACCAATCTGCCGGGTCTAGTTGGAGGAGCCTTTCGTCCATCAGCGGATTGCCACGCATGACTGCGCTGACGGCGTTGGTGTCGAGCATATACAAAGCCATCAGCGCTCCGGACGACCATCGCCGAAATCGGCGAATGGGTCGCGGTCTTCAGTCCGCTGATCGCGCTCGTTGGGCGACAGAAAGGTGTCCGGAAGTGCCCCGAGCGAGTTGCGCGTGGCAATGTAAGAGGCGTAGGGCTGCGGCGCATGCCGCGAAAGGACCACGTCACCGGCAAGGTTGCGCCGCACGTAGACGGCGTCAACGTCGGTGAATCGGAACTCGGCGGGCAGGCGCACGGCTTGACTGCCACCGTGCGAGAAGATCCGGGCTAACTTGGCCATCATCATGCCTCCAGAACTTAGTATCTACATAGTAGATACTTTCGGCGTCCCTGTAAACCAGTCAGGGGTTGCTCCGAGCGCCTGTCGCACTGATCTGGCAACCAGCCCACCCGATTCCTGACGTGTCTGAACGACCGCTCCTGGCCGGCAGCAGACTGCGGGCAATAGCCTTCGCGCTGACGCCTGAGGTGGCGTTGCCTGGCTGAAGCGATTTCTGCGCAGCGCCTACAGGGCGGCGCGCTACCCACAGTCACACGAAGACAGCTATTTCCGACGAAAGAGCCGCTCCATCGTCAGCCGGTGGTTCGCAACGATAAAGAGCCAGGGCGAGTAGTCCTTCCGTCGCCAGCGCGCATCGCCCACCTCCGCACTGCGTTCCAGCAGTCGGTGACCCAGGATGCCTGGGGCAGCATGCACCACAGGAAACAGCAGCACTGACAGCTTCCAGAGCCCGGGCGCCGATAAAGCAACTGGAATCCAAGCCAGCCCGGCCAGTGTTCCGCCGATGTGCAGCGCGACGTTCAGCGGGTGGCGATGCTCTGGCAGGAAGACCTCGCGGTAGAAGGTCTCGAAAGGAATGCGAGTTGAACTCATTGGGGTCACTCCAGTTCTTGAGCATCCGCAGACGGTGCGGTGCCCGGGTTTCGACTCAGGTTGATAGCGTGTTCGGGGCACTGGTTAATGCAGTCACCGCACCCGGCGCAAGCACCTGGATTGACGACGAACGGCTGGCGATGGTCGTGCACTTGCCGGCAGGGCGTGCGGGTTTGTGATTCGGTCTTGAAGCGGCTGCTCGCGTTTTGGCCAAACAGTCGCTGGCTGGCTTTAACACCAACCGGGTGGCCGAGGTCGCGGGAGTCAGCGTCGGATCGCTGTACCAGTACTTTCCCAACAGGGAAGCGCCTGTCGTCGCTCTCGGGCTGATCGCTCAAGCCAGTTTGTGATCTCTCCAATCCGGGCGACGGTGATCACACTGACAGTTAATGCGAGCCGCCTGGATCGGCCATAGCGACTCGAACACCATCCGGCCAATGCAGAAAGATCAGCGCGCCCTGTCAGTTACCGCCTTCACCACCGACTCTGCGGTAATGCCAAAGTGGGCATACAGGTCTTTGGCCGGCGCCGATTCGCCAAAGCTCGCAATACAAAACACCGGTATTGGCCTTATCGGTTCCACTTGCACCATTCAATCGCGGGATGAGCTCCGGGCATCACGGCTTCGAAGACCTCCGGAGCAAGACGCAATCCGGTATTGCTGTTGGTCAGCAGAACAGCGCCAGATTGTTCGGTTGGATCGCCCATCACAAACGCTCGGGTTCCGTCCAGCCAGCCCCACTGGAAGAAGGATTTTCGGTTGATCTCGATTCCCCAACCGAGGCCCCAGGCGACCTCATCATCACGCTTTATCGGATCGAGGCTCAGATGCTCAGTCGTCGCCCAGGGGACGTGAAACACAGGCTCCAGCCACTGACGAAATGTGTTGTCGCTCAGGCGCTCTCCTGTGAGCGCAGCAATGAGGAAGCGTCCAAAGTCGATCGCGGTCGTTTGAAGCGAGCCACTCGCGTTCGCAGCGGCTAAGCGTTGCTTGGCGATGGGCTTTCCGTTCTCGTGCGGACTCGCGACGTTGGCCTCGAATTGGGGTCCCCACGCGAGACTTGATGACATCATGCCGAGCGGTTCGAACACCAGCTGCGTCAGCGTTGTCTCGAATGTGTCCGATTTCATCGTGGTTTCCTGGTTGCGATTGACGGCGCGATCAAGGTTGACCCGCTGCAGCGAGCTTGTTAGCCGGCAAGAGCCACCGTCAACTTGGCAGTGGTTCCAGGTCTTCGGGCAGGCCAGCTCGACATTGCCATTTTGTACCGTTGAGTGGTACATTGACTCATTGCCGGATCGCTCGAATGATACTGAGTTTCAGAGGCTTTTGGCTGCGCAACTTCTTTGTCGGCGACGCGCGATCGAAAAAGATCCCTGCAGACATTGAGAGCCGGCTGTTTCGCAAGATTCAAATGATCGATGACGCGACGACAGATCAAGACTTGCGAGTTCCCCCGAGTAATCACTTCGAAAAACTGCGTGGCAACCTGGAGGGCTTCCATTCCATCCGAGTCAATCAACAATGGCGATTGATATTCAGGTGGGATGGCGCTCGAGGCGAAGCACGCGACTTGTACCTGGACGATCACAGCTATTCGTGAGGCACAGCATGCTGACCACAAAGCGCAAGCCGGCGAGCGTCGGCGAGATTCTGACCGAGGAATTCCTGGTGCCAATGGGCTTGACCCAGGGCGCCTTGGCGCAGGCCATGGGAGTGCCTCGCAAGCACGTGAACGAACTGTGCAACGATCGTCGCAGCATCACAGCGTTAACCGCCCTCATACTGGCCCGCGTCTTTGGCAACAGCGCCGATTTCTGGCTTAACGTTCAGCGTCGCACCGACCTCTGGGAGACGATGAATTCGCCAGAGCAGCGGGAACGGATCGCAGGGGCCCGCTCGCTCAAGGCTGCCGGCACGCCAAGGAAGCCATCGGCTGCTACCTTGGCTAGCGACGTGTGAAGCCGCCTCGTCTGCGTTATCAGCGCACCCTGTCAGTCACCGCCTTCACCACCGCCTCTGCGGTAATGCCAAAGTGGGCATACAGGTCTTTGGCCGGCGCTGACTCGCCAAAGCTCGCCATGCCGATCACCGCGCCAGTTCGCCCGACATACTTGCGCCAGAAGTCGGGGTGCGTCGCCTCAACCGCGACTGCCGGCAGATTGGGCGGCAACACCGCGTCCTGCCAGGCAAGGTCCTGACGGTCGAAGACAGTGGTGCAGGGCACCGAGACCACCCGCACCGCGATGCCTGCATCGGCGAGCTGCTTGTGTGCAGCCAGTGCGAGGGAGACCTCGGAGCCGGTGGCGACGATGACCGCACGCGCATTCGGCGCATCGGTCAGCACATAGCCGCCGCGACGGATCTGCGCGACCAGCGCGGGATCGCTTGCCACCTGCGGCAGGTTCTGTCGCGACAGGGCCAGGGCGCTCGGACCGTCGCGCCGCTCGATCGAACAGACCCAGGCCACGGCAGTCTCGAGACCATCGGCCGGACGCCAGACATCGAGGCCCGGGATGAGGCGCAGGCTTGGCACATGCTCGACCGACTGATGGGTCGGGCCATCTTCGCCCAGACCGATCGAATCATGCGTGAAGACATGGATGACCCGCTGCTTCATCAGTGCGGCCATGCGGATCGCATTGCGGCTGTAATCGCTGAAGGTAAGGAAGGTGCCGCCATAGGGCAGATGGCCGCCGTGCAGCGCCATGCCGTTCATCATCGCGGCCATGCCGAATTCGCGCACGCCATAGGACATGTGGTTGCCCCAGGTGTCGCGCCCGGCGATCTTGCAGCCCTTGAAGTTCGTGAGGTTCGAGCCGGTCAGGTCGGCACTGCCACCGAAAAACTCGGGCAGCAGTGGCGCAAGCGCATCAAGCGCATTCTGGCTGGCCTTGCGGGTGGCGATGGCATCGGGTTTGGCGATGATGCCGGCAAAGACCGCCTGCAGACTGTCTGACCAGGCCTCGGGCAATTCACCCTTGATGCGCCGCTCGAAGGCCTGCGCCTCGGCCGGGAAGTGCGCGCGGTAGCGATCGAAGCGCGCCTGCCATTGCGACTGCATCGCCGCGCCGCGCGGGCGTGCATCCCAGGCGGTCGTGATCTCGGCAGGAATCTCGAAGGGCGCACCCGCCCAGCCAAGCGATGCGCGGGTGGCGGCCACTTCTGCCGCGCCAAGTGCAGCGCCATGAACATCGTGCGTGCCGGCCTTGTTCGGCGAGCCTTTGCCGATGACGGTCTTGCAGCAGATGATTGTCGGCTTGCCATCGGGCAGCACCGCCTGGGCCTTGGCCGCGCGCACGGCGGCGTCGATGGCGGCGGTATCGTGACCATCGACCGCGGCGATCACATTCCAGCCATAGGCTGCAAAGCGTGCCGGCGTGTCGTCGGTGAACCAGCCTTCGACATGGCCATCGATCGAGATGCCGTTGTCATCATAGAAGGCAATCAGCTTTGACAGGCGCAGGGTGCCGGCGAGCGAACACACCTCATGGCTGATGCCCTCCATCAGGCAGCCGTCGCCCATGAACACATAAGTGAAGTGATCGACGATGGCGAGCATTTCACCAGCGGCTTCGCGGTTGAACTCGGTGGCCAGCAGTTGTTCGGACAGCGCCATGCCGACCGCATTGGCCAGGCCCTGGCCGAGCGGGCCGGTGGTGGTCTCGACGCCCGGCGTGATGCCGACTTCGGGATGGCCGGGGGTGAGCGAGTGAAGCTGGCGAAAGCGGCGCAGCTGCTCGATCGGCAGCTTGTAGCCGGTCAGGTTCAGCAGCGCATAGATCAGCATCGAGCCATGGCCATTGGAGAGCACGAAGCGGTCGCGGTCGGGCCAGTGCGGATCGGTGGGGTTGTGGCGCAGATGGCGGTTCCACAAGACTTCGGCGATCTCGGCCATGCCCATCGGCGCGCCGGGGTGGCCCGACTTGGCCTGTTCGACCGCATCGACCGCGAGCATGCGGATGGCATCGGCCATCTGGCGGGCAAGCGCCGCAGAGGGCGCCGGTGTCATGAGTGCTGCAGTCATCAGAGAGCTCCGCGTGCGCGCTTGCGCCGTTCCATCATCCGCCAAACGAAGGGCGTGAAAATCAGTTGCATGGCGAGTTCCATCTTGCCGCCCGGCACGACCACGGTGTTGGCCCGCGACATCCAGGCGCCATTGATCATGTTGAGCAGATAAGGAAAGTCGATGCCCTTGGGATTGGCAAAGCGGATCACCACCATGCTCTCGTCGGCCGACGGAATGTCGCGCGCGATGAAGGGATCGGAAGTGTCGACCACCGGCACGCGCTGGAAGTTGACATGGGTGTGCGCGAACTGCGGAACGATGTAGTTCACATAGTCGGGCATGCGTCGCAGGATGGTGTCGGTCACTGCTTCGGCTGAATAGCCGCGCACATGCTTGTCGCGCCAGAGCTTCTGGATCCATTCGAGGTTGATGACCGGCACGACGCCGATCAGCAGATCGGGATGGCGCGCGATGTTGACCTCGGGCGTGACGACAGCCCCGTGCAGTCCTTCGTAGAAGAGCAGGTCGGTGTCCTGACCGATGTCTTCCCAGGCAGTGAAGGTGCCTGGCTCCTGCTTGTAGGGCGCGGCCTCGATCGAGTCGTGCAGGTATTTGCGCGATCTGCCGAGACCGGTCCTGGAATAGGTGGCAAAGAGTTCTTCGAGTTCTGCAAAGAGGTTGTTCGCCGGGCCGAAGTGGCTGAAGTGCTTGTCGCCGGTTTTCTCTGCCTCGGCCTGACGCAGGCGCATTTCCTTGCGCTCGTAGCGGTGAAAACTGTCGCCTTCGACGATTGCGGCCTTGACGTCCTCGCGGCGAAAGATGTTCTCGAAGGTCCGGGTGACCGAAGAGGTGCCGGCACCGGAGGAGCCGGTGATGGCGATGATGGGATGGCGTTCGGACATGAGCTCGATGCGTTCGACTTCGTTTTTCGAGCCGAACACCAGGCCGATGCGCTGATGCAGCGAGGTGGGCTGCACGCCCAGCATCGGCTGGCGGCCGGTGCTGCAGCGCGCACCCGCCTGCTCCATGATGAAGCCGATCGGGTTGGCTTCGTAGAGCAGTCGCAGGCGACCGGCCTTGGACGGGTCCTTGTTATCACGCGGAGACAGGAAGACACCGCCGCGCATCATGATGCGATGGGCCTCGGCAACCATGCTGGCGATCCAGCGCATATTGAAATCACGCCCGCGCGGGCCGGTTTTTCCGGCCAGGCACTCGTCGACATAGCGTTTGACCGGCGGCTCCCAGAAGCGGCTGTTTGATGAATTGATTGCAAACTCGCTGGTGTCCGCCGGCACTTTCAGATCAGGGTGGGTCAGTACGAACTCGCCGAGATTGGGGTTGAGCGTGAAGCCGGCCACACCATTGCCCACCGAGAGCACCAGCATGGTGGTCGGGCCATAGATGGCATAGCCTGCGGCAATCTGCTTTGAGCCGGGTTGCAGGAAGTCGGACTCGACCACATCGCGGCCGCTGTCGATCACATCCTGCGGCGCACGCAGGATCGAGAAGATGCTGCCGACCGCGACATTGAGGTCGATGTTGGACGAGCCATCGAGCGGATCGAAGATCAGCAGATATTTGCCGCGCGGATAGGCCTGCGGAATCTGGCGCGGCTCGTCCATTTCTTCGGAGGCCATGCCGGCGAGGTGGCCGTTCCACTCGTTCATGCGCATGAAGACCTCGTTGCTGATCACGTCGAGCGGCTTTTGCACCTCGCCTTGCACCTTGAGTTCGCCGCCCATCGCTTCGGGCGGCATCTGCGACAGGCCATCGCCGAGGCTGCCGAAGGCCACCACGCGGGCGGTCGCCTTGCAGGCGAGCGAGACATCGAGCAGCAGGGCGTTGAGGTCGCCGCTTGCGCCGGGAAAGCGGCGGCGCTCCTCGATCAGATAACGGGTCAGGGTCCAGCGGTGACTCAGGGGCATGGTGGCTCTCGGGAAATGGCGGATGTATCGCTGCGCGTTGGCGCAGTCAAGCGTGCTGCCTCGGCGTGCCAGTGATGCAGGCCGGCGACGACCGTGCTCTCAAGCTTTGGCAGTATGCGCAGTGCGCCATTGAAATTGTGGTGGGCGGTGAACGGGTTGGGCGTGATGATTGTCGCGATCGAGGCGCCAAGTGCGGCCTGCAGCCCGTTTGCGGAATCTTCGAAGGCCAGGCACTCGGTGGCGGTCAGGCCCAGCGGCTGCAGCGTCTGACGATACACCTGCGGGTCGGGTTTCTTGCGGGGTGCGGTGCCGGCGTGTTCGATCACCTCGAAACGCTGCGACCAGTCGGGTCCCAGGCGTGGCCGCTACAGCGCGTCGATATTGTATTCGGTGGTGGTGATGGTGGTGGCAATGGCCAGTCGCAGCCCTGCCTGGTTCGCGGCTGCGAGCATCGCCTCGATGCCCGGGCGCAGTGCGAGCCCGCCGGCACGCATCTGTCCACGAGCTTCGTAAGATGAATTCTGATGGGCAAGCGATGAATGTCACCTTGCGCCAGATGCGTGTTTTCGCCGGGGTGGCCAGTCAGGGCAGCGTTCAGCGGGCCGCCGAAGCCCTGCATCTGAGCGCGCCGGCGGTCCAGGCCCATCTCGCCGGGATGTTCGGGCAGCAGGCGACAATGGCCTGAGTGCCCTGATGGATTGGCCGCACCCGTGCAGGCATGGCCGCGATATGGCAAAGGAGCGAGTTGATGATGAAGCGCCGCAGGCCGATGGCCGATCCGCGGGTCGGCGAAACTCTGAAGGCCGGCGGCACCGTGAGTGACGAGGATGCCGGCGATCTGTTCGAGCCGATCTTCGCGCTGGCCGATGGTATCGAGGCGATGCCGACTGCGGTCGCGCATCCCTGCAGCGATGCCGCTTTGCAGGCAGCGGTTGAAGCGGCGGCACGCGATCTCATCGTGCCGATCCTGGTCGGCCCGCAGCAGCGCATCCGCGAAATCGCCGATCGCCTGCAGATCGACCTGTCGCCCTATCGGCTGGTCGATGCGCCGCACAGCCATGCGGCCGCGCAGGCGGCGGTCGATCTGGTGCGTGCCGGCGAAGCCGAGATGCTGATGAAGGGCAGCCTGCATTCGGACGAGCTGCTTGCTGCGGTGGTCACGCGCGAGACCGGCCTGCGCACCGAGCGGCGCCTGTCGCATGTCTTTCTGATGGATGTACCCGGTTATCACAAGTTGCTGATGATCACCGATGCCGCGATCAACATCTTTCCGACGTTGGATGACAAGCGCGATATCTGCCAGAACGCGATCGATCTGGCGCATGTGCTGGGCATCGCGCTGCCGAAGGTCGCGATTGTCTCGGCCATCGAGACCGTGACCGCGAAGATTCCATCGACCTGCGATGCGGCTGCGCTGTGCAAGATGGCCGATCGGGATCAGATCACCGGTGGCCTGCTCGACGGCCCGCTGGCAATGGACAACGCGATCAGCGCCGAGGCGGCACGAATCAAGGGCATCCGCTCGGCGGTGGCCGGCGACCCGGACATCATCGTCGTGCCCGATATGGAGGCCGGCAACATCCTGGCCAAGCAGCTCACCTTCATGGCCGGCTCGCTGGCCGCCGGCGTGGTGCTCGGTGCGCGCGTGCCGATCGTGCTGACCAGTCGGGCAGACAGCGTCCGCTCGCGGCTGGCGTCGTGCGCGGTGGCCGCACTGATCGCCGACTCGCGCCGACGCGCGCTCGCCGGCGGGATCGGGAGGAACGGCGGGGCCAGCGCGTGACGGCCGCCGTGTCTGCTGCCGTATCTGCTGCCTTGTCTGCCGCAGGCAGTGAGCGGCGGGCGATTCTGGTCGTCAATACCGGCTCGTCGAGTCTGAAGTTTCAGGTCTTCGATCTTGTCGGCGGTGCCTTGCAGTGCGCGATCCGTGGCCTGATCGAGGGCGTCGGTACGACCCCGCAGATCCGGGCGTGGCGCGGCGACGGCCGCGAGCTGCCGGCCGAGGGCTTCACGCTCACCCAGACCGGTCAGGGCGGGCAGGGCGGTCAGGGCGGTCAGGGCGGTCAGGGCGGGCATCGCAAGACCCGGCAGGCGGACGTATTCGATGCCCTGTGGGGATGGCTGGGCGCTCATCTGGACGGCGCGCGCCTGATCGGTGTCGGGCACCGGGTGGTGCATGGCGGCAGCCTGCACAGCCGACCGGTGCGTATCGATGCGCCGGTGCTCGCCGAACTCGAGGGTCTGGCAGCACTCGCGCCGCTGCATCAGCCGCACAATCTCGCGCCGATCGGCTCACTGCTCGCCTTGCGCCCTGACTTGCCGCAGGTGGCCTGTTTCGATACCGCCTTTCATCGCACCCAGCCGATCGAGGCCGAGCTCTTCGCACTGCCGATGCATTTCTACGACGAGGGTGTGCGGCGCTACGGTTTTCACGGCCTGTCGTATGAATATGTCGGGCGGCGGGTTGCCGAACTGGCGCCGCAGGCTGGCGCAGGCCGGGTGATCGTTGCGCATCTGGGCAATGGTGCGTCGATGTGTGCCTTGCGGGCGGGCCGCAGCGTCGCCACCACCATGGGATTCACCGCGCTCGACGGCCTGCCGATGGGTACGCGCAGCGGCAACCTCGATCCGGGCGTGCTGCTGCATCTGATGCGTGAGCGCGCCATGAGCCTGCAGCAGATCGAGACACTGCTTTATCAGCAGTCGGGGCTGCTCGGACTGTCGGGTCTGTCAGCCGATATGCGCGTGCTTCAGGCCAGCAGCGAGCCGCGTGCCCGGCTGGCCATCGATTACTTCACCTATCGCGTGGCACGGGAGGCCGGGTCGCTTGCGGCGGCGCTCGGCGGCCTGGACGCGCTGGTGTTTACCGCGGGCATCGGCGAGCACAGCGCGTCGGTTCGGGCGGCGATCTGCGATCGCCTGCGATGGCTGGGTGTCGACATCGATCCGCAGGCCAACCGCGAATCGCGCCTGTGCCTGAGCCCGCAGAGCGCAGCGGTCTCGACCTGGGTGATTCCGACCGATGAAGAACGCATGATCGCCGAGCACACCTGCACCACGCTTGGTCTGACCTGAGCGGTCTTGCTCGAACCACCTCAGCTGAAGCAGCCAAGCTCAAGTACCCGCGTGCACGACCTCAGATCTGCCGCAGCCAGACCTCGCCGATCAGGTGGTCGTGGCGTTTGCGCAGTACGACATTGGCCCGCTCGCGACTGGGTGCGATGTTTTCGCGCAGGTTGGCCAGGTTGGTGTCGCGCCAGATCGAAAGCGCCACCTCGCGGGTCTGGTCGCCGTCGAGGTCCTTGTAGTGATGAAAGTAGGAAGTCGGATTCTGGAAGACCGTGCGCTGCAGCTTGAGAAAGCGGGTGATGTACCACTCCTGGATGTCCGACTCGCGGGCATCGATATAGAGCGAGAAGTCGAAGAAATCCGACACGATGATCGACGGTGGGCGGGCCGCCTCGAGCGTGGAGGTCTGCAGGACGTTGAGTCCTTCGAAGATCAGGATATCGGGGCTGGTGATCGTGACCGATTCGCCCGGCATGATGTCGTAGCCCTGATGCGAATAGACCGGCGCGCTCACTTGCGCCTTGCCGGCCTTGATATCGGCCAGGAACTCGATCATCCGCCTGCGGTCATAGCTCTCGGGAAAGCCTTTGCGCTTCATCAGACCGCGTTCGATCAGCGTGGCGTTGGGATACAGAAAGCCGTCGGTGGTCACCAGGGCGACCGAGGGATGGTCGGGCCAGCGGGCCAGCAGCGCCTGCAGCGTTCGCGCAAAGGTGCTCTTGCCGACTGCGACGCTGCCGGCAATGCCGATCACATAGGGGCGTCGCCCGACCGGTCGTCCCAGGAACTCGTCCTTGACGCCCGACAGCGTGCGCGCTGATCGGAAATGCAGGTTGAGCAGGCGCGACAGTGGCAGGTAAATCTGCGCCACATCATCGAGCGAGACCTGCTCGAGCACACCCTGCAGCGCAGACAGTTGTTCCTGCGACAGCGTCAACGGTGTGTTGTTGCGCAGGCTTGCCCATTCGTCGCGGTTGAAAACCACGTAGGCAGAGAATTCGGTGCCGGTATCAGCGTTCATGGCGGCGAGCTTACCGCAGGCGCCAGGCGGCCCCTGTCGTAAACTGCCTGCATGAAATACCTGATCGGCGCTCTCGTCGTCGCGAATCTGCTGGCTCTGGCCTGGTTCAACGGGTGGATGGCGCCTCTGGGCGGCGACCCACGCGAGCCCGATCGCATCGCCAGTGAGATCGAGCCGCAGCGTCTGCGTGTGGTTCCGTCCGATCGATTGCCGGCTGACGGCGCCCCGGCCTCGTCGTCGTCGTCGGGTGAGCCCTCATCAGCATCGCCGGTGCCTGAGCCCGCGCCGAGGTCGGCCCGATGAAGCCGGTGCTGGTCATCGAGCATTCCGAAGGCGATGGTCCCGGTCATTTCGGCGAGTGGCTGGCCGAGCGCGGGCGACCGATGGCTCTGGTGCAGGTGCATGCCGGCGACACCGTTCCGGTCGACCTTCAGGGCTATGCCGGTTTGTGCGTGCTCGGCGGCCCGATGAGCGCCAATGACGAACACCTCGATCACATCCGTGCCGAGCTGGCGCTGATGCGCCTGGCGCTTGAGCGTGGCCTGCCGGTGATCGGGCATTGCCTGGGCGGCCAGCTGCTCGCCCGAGCGCTGGGCGGCAGCGTCGGTCCCAGTCCGGCGCTCGAAATCGGCTGGCATCAGGTCAACGCCACCGACACCGCGGCCGCGCAGCGCTGGTTCGGCGATGCCCGCAGCCCGGTTGTGATGCAGTGGCACTACGAAGCGTTCTCTTTGCCCACCGGAGCGGTCCGGCTGGCCGGCAACGCCTCATGCCCGCATCAGGCCTTTGAATGGGGTGGCATGCATCTGGGCATGCAGTTTCATCCGGAAGCCGATCAGCCCAAGCTGGATGGCTGGATCGTGAACGACAGCGTCGAGCTCGAGTCCCTGAGCGGCGTGCCGACCGCTCAATCGACAGCGCAGATCGCCGAGGGATGTCTCACGCACCTGCTACCGATGCGCAGCCTTGCGTTCAGGATCTACGACACCTGGGCCGGCGGGCTGGCAGGCTGATCCTCAGGCCATTGCGGCGTTAAGCTCGCGCCGGTAGCGGTTGAGCGCCTGTACCGTGGGGAGATCGCGACCAAAAAGCAGCGACATATTGTGCAGGATGCGGTCGACGACCTTTTTCTCCCAGACCTCGTCGAACTTAATCTGGCCATCGAGCCAGTGTTCAAGCCAACCGGGCTCGGGCAGGCGGCTTTGCACGGTGTCGTTCGGAAAGAGCGCCTTGTTGACATGCAGATTGGTCGGATGCAGTGCCTGCGCAGTGCGCCGGGCACTGGCCATCAGCAGGCCGATCTTGGCAAAGGCAGCGCGTGCGGCATCGCCGACTTCGGTCACTGCCTTCTTCATGTATTGCAGGTAGGCGCCGCCATGACGGGCTTCATCGCGCGAGATGAGGTCGTAGAGGTGCTTGATGACCGGCTCGGTATGCCAGTCGGAGGCGCAGCGATACCAGTGATTGAGCCGGATCTCACCGCAAAAATGAAGCATCAGCGTCTCGAGCGGCGGGGCCGGGTCGAATTCGAAGCGCACCGCATGCAGCTCGGCCTCGGTGGGCATCAGGTCGGGCCGGAAGCGCCGCAGGTATTCCATCAGCACCAGCGAGTGCTTCTGCTCTTCATAGAACCAGACCGACATGAAGGCGCTGAAGTCGGAGTCATGCCGATGATCGCGCAGGAACATTTCGGTGGCCGGCAGCGCCGCCCACTCGGTGATCGCGTTCATCTTGATGGTCAGGGCCTGCTCGTCGGAGAGCAGCGCCGGGTCGAATTTGTCCCAGGGGACGTCGTCGAAGGTCCAGCGCATACGCTCGAGCGACTTGAACAGTTCGGGGTAGAGCATTGGGTCTCGTGGCCTCAGGCGTGGCGATCGGTGCGCAGTATCCTCTGACGGTGCGCCGCAATCGCTCGTTTGATTACAGACTGTCACAGTCTATCAGCGCTCGGTGTTGACCGCACCCCGCCGTCTGAGCAAGCGCATCAGACTGCCGATCAGGGGCAGTTTCTCATAGAGCTCCTCGGCGGCATCCCAGTAGTCACGATGCCAGCCAACTCGGCCGTCCGCAGCAAAGCGCACATGCGAGCAACCGCGGATGCACTGCTGGCCCGCCGGCAGCGGTTTGCGAAACGCGAACTCGAAATCCCAGATCAGCATGGCAGCATCACCCTGCAGCACGGTCTCGCGGACCACGAAGCGCGGCGCGTCGACCTGCTCGAACATGTGCGCAAAGATGGCAGTGATCGCCGGGACGCCGCGGACCTGGTTGAAGGGATCCTTGAAGTCGGCGTCGTCGGTGTAGAACGCGCCGATCCGTCCCACGTCGGCAAGCGAAATCGTCTCGAAAAAGCCGACCAGTCGGGCGAGGGCCTCGGTCTGGGAGGACTGAGGGGCCTGAGGGGACTGAGGAATCTGCGGGACGACGGACTCGGTCATGGTGGGCTCACTGGCCGGTCACGCGGCGCACGAGCGCGAAATAGAGCCGGTAGGGCAGCAGGCGTGCGAATTTGAGAAAGCGGGTAAAGCGCTTCGGATAGTGCACCTCGAACCGGCCTGCCGCGATCCCGTCCAGGGTTTCGCTGGCTGCCTGGCTCGCGCTGATCAGCGCCGGCATGGTGTACTGGTTGCCGGCAGTCGCGGGGGTGTCGACATAGCCCGGACTCACCAGATAGATGCCGACGCCGGCCGGGCGCAGATCGAAATAGAGGGATTCGGCGAGGTTGATCATCGCGGCCTTGGTCGGGCCATAGACCAGCGCCTGCGGCAGTCCGCTGTAGCCGGCCACGCTCGAGACCAGCGCAATGCCGCCCTTGCCTTGCGACAGCAGCATCGGCAGCACCGCGGCCAGCCCGTTGTAGACCGCGATCAGATTGGTCTGCAGCATCCGGTTGGCGGTCGGCAGATCGAAATTCTGCGCTTGCATCGGCGTGTAGATACCGGCCACCCACAGGACCAGATCGATGCCGCCCCAGCGGGCCTGCAGCCCGGCACAGGCCTCGGCGACGGCCTGTGCATCGTTGACGTCGAGCGCGACGAACTCCGGCGGCAGGGTCGGGTCCTCGGCATCGACCGGCGGCGCCGGCGCATTGGCCATGACTTCACGGAGCGCGTCGAGGCGCCTTGCCGACAGGGCGACGCGAGCGCCGCGCCGATGCAGGGTGCGGGCGAGTTCCGCGCCGATGCCGCTGGAGGCGCCGACCACCCAGACCCGGTATCCGGCCCAGGTCTCAATGGTGGGATTGAGCGGCCCGAAGAGGGAGCGGCGTTGGGAAGGCGTGGGTGACATCGGGTCAGCGTTTGGTGAAAGAGAGCAGCACTTCGCCCAGGCGTATGCCGAACTTGCTCATCGTGGCCCGGTTGAGCATGACGCGATCGTCGACCAGATACATCCAGTCATCGAAATCGACGTTCCAGGTCGTGCCGTCGACCTTGAGCGCCAGGGTGTAGCGCCAGTTGAGCGCATTGCCGGCCGAGTTGCCCTGCGCTTCGCCGACCACGTCGCCGGCAGTGCCGATGTAGCGTCCGCCAGGCAGCTTGCGAACTGTCCAGATGCGCTTCTCCTTGGTGCCGTCGCTGTAGATGAAGTCTTCGTCGAGCGTGCCGGTGTCGCCGACCCAGCTGCACTTCATCAGCACGGTGAAGCGGCGCACCACCTTGCCCGAACGGTCCTGAAAGACACCCCAGGCGTCGATATCACCGTTGAAATAGGTCTTGAGATCGAGGACCGGCTTTTCGGCCGAGTAGCTCGAAGGATCGATGCCGGCGCAACCGCTGGCGATCGCCAGCCCGCCGACCATGCCGGCGAGCGCGGCGCGGCGGGTGAGCGGTTGTCCTGGTCCTGGGTTCTGCCTTGGCTCTGGCCTCGGGCTCGGTGATTTCGACACAGGGGGGGTGATGAGTGATGCGGTCATGGTCGGGTCTCGGCGAAAGGGGTGTCGGGAGGCAGGGGGGCGCGCAGCAGCAGGACCCCGGCAATCAGTTTGAGGACGCAGGGAAGCAGGGCATAGGTGGCCGACAGGGCGATGCTGCCGGAAATCGATGACGCGGCGGGCAGGGCGGTCGAGAGGGCCTGTCCTTCGGAGGCCGATGCGGTCGCGGACAGCTGGCCCGGGATGTAGCCCAGGAACTCGAGCAGCGGCAGGGCAAGACCTGCGGCCGCCGCCAGATTGACCTTGGTCGCCAGGTTCCAGATTCCGAAAATGCTGCCTTCGCTGTCGCGCGGCGCATCGTCGGCTGCCAGCAGATTGGCCATGATGGCCGGCGGCATGGCCAGATCGGCTCCCAGCGCCAGTCCGGTCATCACGCAGATCACCCCGAAGGCCAGGGTGTCTCCCGCGCCCAGCCCGAACGCCCATCCGAATGCCGCAATCGACACCGCCATGCCGGCCAGCCAGGCCCGACGCAGGCCGAGCCGCCGGGCGATGCGGACCCACAGCGGCATGCCGACGGCGGCCGCCAGGAAATACAGGATCAGAAACATCGGTGCCTGGCCGGGCGCCTGGAGCACGTCGGCCACAAAGAACAGCACCAGCGTGGCCGGAATTGCGCTGGCGATGCCGTTGGCGAGAAAGGCCGCAAGAATCCATCGAAACGGGCGATGGCCGGCGACCTGCCGCCAACTGGCGGCAATCCGGGTGAGCAGCGAGGTGTTCGGGCTCGGCGCCTGAACAGGCGAGCCGTCCGTGGATTGCGGGTTGGCGGCTGAGGCCGGCATCGCAGGCGCTGGCGTGCCAATCGTCGGCAGGGGTGCGCGCATGATCGCCAGGGCCGCGATCGCCGCAGTGACGAAAAAGAGTGCAACCAGCCAGCCGGCGCGCTCGGGCACCAGCAGACTTGCCGACAGCAGGACGCCAGCCAGGCCGGCCGCTTCGCGGGTGGCGGTGACGCGAACCCGTTCGATCGGCCCGCTGCCCAGTCCCGCGCCCCAGGTCTGATAGGCAATCGAGACCACCGAATAGGCCAGATAGGTGGCAATCGAGGCCAGCGCGAGCCAGGCCACCACCGGTACGCCCGGTGGTGGCATGAAGACCGCCGCATAGCCGAGCGCCAGCACCGGCAGCCCGAAGAGGATCCAGCGGCGGCAGGTGTCCGGCTCGCGTTGCCGATCGAGCAGCATGCCGATCGCCGGATCGGCGACCGCATCAACCGCGCGGGTGAAGAAAAGCACTGCGCCGACAGTGGCAAGGCTCAGTCCGAGCTGGTGGGCATAAAAAGCGGGCAGCAGAACAAAGAGCGGCAACTCGAGCAGCGCCAGGGGCGCGCGCAACAGTCCGTAGGCGAGGTAATCGCCCCGGGTCACCGCCCCGACCCCGAGGCGACGCCCGCTCCCCGCAGCAGCGATGTGCGCAGGGACGGTGCCGTCGTGCGTTCGTCGAGCCAGATCAGGAAGAAGGCCGACGCAAAGTCGGCATCGTCGATCCGGCCGATCGGTTTGTCGTTATGAAAAAACACCACGCCCCGCCTCGGCTCGAGAATGCCGGTGAGGCGATCGTCGGCGGCGACATTGGGCATCAGCCGCTTCAGTTCGCTCAGCCAGCGGCTGCGACGTGTCGCATCGCCATAGCCCAGCTTTTCGATTTCCTGCATGCTGCGCTCGGCGATGGCCTCGCCTTTCAGGCCGGTGGCATAGCGCAAATCGAGCGCCAGCGGCTGGCTGGTCGGCTGATCGGCCCTCACGCCGGCGGCGCCGGTCCAGAGCTGGGCGCTGTAGACCTTCAGGCCCAGCCAGCGCATGACGCCTTCGCCCGACAGTCGCGCATCCGGCAGTTCGGCCTTGACCGGGGCCGGCACGATGTCGGCCCGGGTTGTCGACCATGGCGCGAGCAGGCTCGTGCTCAGCAAGGAAGCGCCCAGAAAGCGGGCGATGGCTGCCTTGCTTCGCGTGCGTGGCGTCATCGCTCAGCCCTCCCGGCGCAACGTGAACTGCACCACGTCGGTCGAGCGCTGGGCAAAGCCGGCTTCGCAGTAGGCGAGGTAGAACTCCCAGGTGCGGGCGAAGCGGGTATCGAAGCCCTGAGCGGTGATCTGCGGCAAGGCCTCGAGGAAGCTGTCGCGCCAGATCGCGAGCGTGCGGGCATAGTCGAGACCAAAGCCGAAGGCATCGTCGACGGCCAGACCTGCCGCTCGGGCCTGTTGCGAAAACACCTCGGGCGATGGCAGCATGCCGCCCGGAAAAATATATTGCTGGATGAAGTCGGTGCCACGGCGATAGCGCTCGAAGAGCGTGTCGTCGATGGTGATGGTCTGCACGACCGCCCGACCGCCGGGTCGCAGGCAGCGACGCAGCGTCTCGAAATAGCTCGGCCAATACCGCTCACCCACCGCTTCGAACATCTCGATCGACACGATTGCATCGAACTGCTCCTTCTCGTCGCGGTAATCCTGCAACAGGAAGCGTGCCTGGTCGGCCAGGCCGGCGTCGGCCAGGCGCCGGGTGGCCCAGGCATGCTGCTCGGTCGACAGTGTCAGGCCGGTGACATGCAGGCCGTCGCGGGCGGCGAGTTCGGCAAAACCGCCCCAGCCGCAACCGATCTCGAGCACCCGGGCGCCGGGCGGCAGCGCGAGCTGATCGAGGATGCGACGATATTTGGCGGTTTGCGCGTCCTGCAGCGAGCGGGCCGGTTCGTTGCCGAAAAGCGCGCTCGAATAGGTCATGCTCGGATCGAGCCAGACTGCATAGAAGGGATTGCCCAGGTCGTAGTGCGCATGGATGTTGCGGCGCGACCCGGCTTTGCTGTTGCGGTTGAGCAGATGCTTGATGCGATAGAGCGCCTGACCCCACCAGTGCCCGTAGATCGCCCGGTCGATGACGTCACGGTTGGCCAGCAGCAACTTCAGCAGCGCCGGCAGCGAGTCGGTCTGCCAGTCGCCGCTGATCCAGCTCTCGGCAAAGCCGATATCGCCGCGCGACAGCGAGGCGCCGAACACCTTCCAGTTGGCCAGCCGGATCGAGGCATGGGGCTCGCCGTGTCCGAAGCTCAGCGAGGCGCCTGCCGGGGTGGTGACCAGCAGTCTGCCGACCTGCAGACGCTCTAGCAGCGACAGGATGGCATGGGCCGCAGCCGGCGGACGCTCGCTGGCGAGTACCGCCGCCAGGCCGGTCCTGGCTTCGCGATCGATCAGCGGCGAAGCACCGGGATTCAGGAGAGCGGTGGAGTCCGGATCGAGCATCGATCGTCCGGGCGCAGAACGGTTCATGGAAGGCCTCTGGAAACGAATGCTTCTGGGGGTTCGGGTTTGCGGTGAAAGGGCACGCGTGCCAGCCAAAGGCGCAATGCCTGCAGGTGAATGCGGGTGATGACGCCGATCGTGAAGAAGGGCTGGCCGATGAGCGCCCGCCGAACTGTAGCGCGACTCGCCTCTGCCAGGGCGCCGCTGAAACTGGTCAGCAGCAGCGGCCCCTCCTGATCGTGGTAGTCGATGCGGGCGAGTGCCCGGTCGGCGCGGTTGAAAAAGCGAAAGGTATAACTGCCTTCGACGCTGCAGAACGGTGACACATGAAAGACCTTGGCGGCCTGCATCGGCCGGCCCTGGGCGAGCGGGACGCCGTCGGGTTGCGCGAGCAGATAGCAATGCCGCTCGTTGAAGGTGTTGTTGACCTCGGCGATCACCGCAAGCAGCGCGCCGTCGGCGCGGTGACAGAACCAGAAACTCACCGGCTTGAAGGCATAGCCGAGCATGCGCGGAAAGGTGTGCAGCCAGATCGGCCCGTCGGCGTTCACCCCGGCCTCCCGGCAGCGGCTGCGGATCCAGGTCTCCAGCGGTGTGTGGCCGTCGCCGTGGTCGGCGGCGTAAAACGAGATCGGCCCGCGCCGTTCGAATCCGAACCAGCGCCCCAGGCCCTGCGCGGCGCGGCTGGCGAAGTCGCCGTCGATGCGCAGGCGCATGAAAAAGCCGGGATAGCTGAAGGCGTGATGGACCGGTCGCAGCCGCACATGGCGGATCGGCCCGAAGCCGAGTTGCAGCGGCGCGCCTTCGAGTGCCACGCGCTGCGGGGCAGTCATCGGGTCAGTCGCGAGCGCGGTCTGCGGGGCGTGCATGGCGTGTATAGCGTTCAGGCCGCTGCTGCCAGGGTGTCGTCGGCGCCGCGCTGGGCCCGGCCGTCGCCGGCCGACTCACCGATCGCGAGCAGGGCACTGGCCACCGCCAGCCCGGATTTCAGCCCGTCTTCATGAAATCCGTAGCCGGTCCAGGCGCCGGCGAACCAGGTGTTGCGAACCCCCTGCACCTCGCCCAGGCGACGCTGCGCGGCCATTGCGCCGAGGTCGAACACCGGATGGGCATAGTCGAAGGCCTGCAGGGTGAGCGACTCGCGCGGCGGCACCAGCGGATTGAGCGTGACCATCACCGGCTGCGTGAAGGGCAGGGGCTGAAGGCGGTTGAGCCAATAGGTGACCGCGACCGAGGCCCGGTCGTTCTCGGCGCCCGCAACCTCATCCGGCCCGGCGCCGAAGCGCCCGAGGCTCAGGTAGTTCCAGGCCGCCCAGGCCCTGCGCCGCTTCGGCATCAGGGCCAGGTCGGTATGCAGATAGGCGCGGTTGGGCTGGTAAGGCACTGCGCCCAGAATGGCGCGCTCGTCGTCGCTGGCCCGGTCGAGCAGGGCGAGCGACTGGTCGCTGTGGCAGGCCAGGACCACATGATCGAAGCTCTCTCGGCCGTGATCGGTGATGACCGTTACCCGACGGCTTCCGGCGGCGTCCTGGTCGCGCTCGATTCGCCTGACCGGCGTGGCGCGGCGCACGTCGGCAAGTCTGGCCAGGATGCGCTCGACATACTGGCGGGCGCCGCCCTGTACCGTGAACCAGCGCGGTCGATCGGCAATCTGCAGCAGACCGTGGTTATCGCAAAAGCGCGCGAAACTGCCCACCGGAAAGGCGAGCATCGCCCTGGTCGGACATGACCAGATCGCTGCGGCCATCGGCAGCAGATAGCCGTTGCGAAACGACGCGCCGTATCGGTTGGCGAGCAGCCACTCGCCCAGCGGCACGGCCGCTTCGGCCGCCAGCGCCGGGTCGCGCGCGAGCGCGGTGGCCTGCCGGTTGAACCGCATCAGGTCCGACAGCATCGACCAGAAGCGCGGCGACAGCGCGTTCGAGGGTTGCGCAAAGAGCGACGCCAAGTCGCTGCCGCACCACTCGAAGTCATGCGGCCCGACCGAGACCGAGAACGACATGTCGGAGGGCGCGGTCGGCACGCCTAAGGTCTCGAACAGCGCAATCAGATGCGGATAGGTGCGCTCGTTGAAGACCAGAAAACCGGTATCCACCGGATAGGTGATGCCGCCGACCGTGGCATCGACGGTATTGGTATGGCCGCCGACATAGTCGCCCGCCTCATAGAGCGTGACCCGGTGGCGTGAGGCCAGCCGGTGGGCGGTGGCCAGACCGGCGATGCCGCCGCCGACGATTGCAATCTTCATTGGAGGATCACCGTGCGAGGGACTGTTCGATGTCGCGGGTCAGGCGCGCATCGAGCGGCTCGACCGCGGTCGGATAGCTCGCGATCAGCTTGCCGTCGCGCCCGATCAGGTACTTGTGGAAATTCCATTTCGGCGCCGAGCCGCCGTCGCGCGCGAGTGCGACGAAAAAGGGGTCGGCTTTCGGGCCGGATACGACGGTTTTCGAAAACATCGGGAACCCGACGCCATAGGTGTTGAAGCAGAAGTCGGCGATCTGCTTGGCGCTGTCGGGCTCCTGCTGGCCGAAGTCGTTTGACGGAAAGCCCAGCACCACGAAGCCGCGGGCCCGATATCGCCGATAGAGCGCTTCCAGGCCTTCGTACTGACGCGTGTAGCCGCAATAGCTCGCGGTGTTGACCACCAGCGTGACCTGGCCGGCGTACTGGCACAGCCGCTGGGGCGTGTCGTCCTGCAGGCGCAGGGCGGTGCGGTTGAGCAGGGTCGGGCAGGCGGTGGGCACAGAATTGGCGGCGCGGGCAGGTTTGTCCAGGACAAACGAGCTCGCTATAAACATCGCCAACACAATTGCCGACCTGCAGAGCGCTTTGCCGAGAAGATTGTGAATATTGAACAACGGTTTGTCCTGGCCAGATTGATTTCGTCAGCCTTATACTAAGTGCCGCAGCCGGCTCGGTCAATGAATGTCCAGGACAATGCGAGTGGAATGACTGACATCAATGCCATCGATCCGGCGCCCAGGTCGATCGCCGCGGTCGAGCGCGATACCGGCCTGACCAAAGACACGCTGAGGGTCTGGGAGCGGCGCTACGGCTTTCCCAAGCCCGGACGTGACGCGTTCGGCGAGCGACTCTACCCGATCGATCAGGTCGACAAGCTGCGTGTGCTGCGCCGGCTGATGGATGCCGGGCACCGACCCGGCAAACTGATCCATCTGCCGATTCATGCCCTGATGCTGCTGGGTCGCCAGGAGCGGCTGCCGACGCCTGCTGCGCCGGCGCACACCGCCGCAGCAGGCTTTGCTGCGCCCGATGTCGGCGAATTTTTCGCCCTGATTCGCTCGCGCCAGCCCGAGGCGGTGCGTCGCTCGCTCGCTCAGGCCTTGCTTCGTCTGGGCCTCGAGCGCTTTGTGTTCGATGTCGCGTCGCCGCTGACCCGCCTGATCGGCGAGGTCTGGTCGCGCGGCGAGCTCGAGATCTTCGATGAGCGCCTGAGCGTCGAGTCGCTGCAGACCGTCATGCGGGGCGCCCTGGCCTCGATCAGTTCGCCCGGCGTGGCGCCCACCGTCATGCTGACCACCGTCCCCGGCGAAGCCCATGGCCTGGGCCTGCTGATGGCCGAATCCCTGCTGTCATTGCAGGGCTGTCGCTGCTTGTCGCTCGGCGTGCAGACACCGCTGTGGGATATCGTGCTGGCGGCGAGGGCGCATCACGCCGATGTGCTCGCCCTGTCGTTTTCGAGCGCGCTCAATGCCGCGCAGGTGATCGACTCGCTAACCGAGTTGCGAGAAAAGATTCCGGCTGCGACCCGAATCTGGGCAGGCGGCGACAGCCCGGCGCTGCGCCGTCATCGCCTGCAAGGCGTCGAGGTCCTGGCCGGTCTGCACGAGATTGCACCGCTGGTGGCTCGCTGGCGGCTCACCACGAGTACCGAACGACAAACGCATTGAAAAATATCCGGTTTGCGTAATAGTCGGGCTTGTCGGGGTCATATCCACCGAAAAACATTCTTAATCCGGCATCGAGTGAATTTCCGTCGCCAAGCGACTTTCGTACTCCGATAAAAATATCGAACAGCCCGTCAAGCAATACATTGCCTCCGATGCCAGGCAAGAAGTCCGAGCGGGTAAAAATACTGTAGCCCTGTCCAATGACGGTATTACTTTCGATATTGAAGGTTGGCAGGGCGATCAGATTGGTGCTGACGAATGAACTGCTCGGGCTTGAGAGTCCGACTCTGGCATAGCGGATGATTGCCGAGCCGCCGGCCCTGATGTAGCTGCCAGTGTCGCGTGCCTGAAACACCGGATAGTTGGCACTAAATCGCAGGGTTGGAAACTGGTAGCTCAGGGTTGCCGAATCCCCTGCCTGAAATACCTGTCCCTGATAATTCAGATTATTCGTCAGTACGCCCGAATAATTGAGATTCAGCGGCTGCAAAACCACACCGTAATTCCAGTCGTTCTCTCGGGTGCTCCAGTATTCGAGCCTGACATCCGCGGCGTTCTTTTTCCATCCCTCGGTTGCATTGCCCTGGTTGTAGCCTTGAATCTCCATGTTCTGGGTCGTGATCACCCCGCCTTCGATCTCGAAGCGACTTTTTCGCTCCTGGGCAATGGCCGAACTGAAAGTCATGAGCGTTAACGCTCCGACCAGAAAGATCGGGCCGTTTTTTTTCATTCAGAGAGCTCCGGTTGATGATCGGGCACGCTTCAATCCTTCGCGGCGGCCGGCCCGGTGAACAGCGCGAGTACACCTGTATAGCCATAGAGCCGGTGATCGGCAATCTCGCCATTGGCAAAAAAACCCACCAGCGGAAACTCGCCGAGCTGCGACTGCAGCAGTCCGATCTCGACCGAGCCCGACCCAAACAGCGCCCGACCGCGTGCGACACAGGACACATAGATCGCACCGCGAATTTCGAGCGAATCGGTTTCGAGTTCTTCGCGCAGTTCGGTGCAGATGCGCATCAGGTCGGCGCGGGCCGCCTGGGCGTCGCGTGTGCAAAAGACCGCGCGATCGCCTTCCTGCGGCACGGCTGCGACTGCCAGCAGCCGGTTGTGCGGATCGATGCCCACCAGATTGCGTACGACATAGTCGCCAAAACCCGGGCGCGGGCCGCGCGGCGGCGCGTCGCCGTCGGCCAGACCCACCAGCAGGCCGTTGCGCACGCGCTCGGCCGGCAGCGCGCGCAGCAGGGTCTCGCCGTCGCTGCTGCGCCGGGCGTCTTCCGAGACGCCGAGGTCGGCCAGCAGCACGTCGAGTGCCGGGCGGCCATCAAGTGTGCGGATCAGGTTGGACTGGCAGGCCGAGATCACATGCTCGCCGGCCAGCGGGCTGCAGCCCTGGGTCACGCGCATCCGCAGGTCGACTTCGGATGAAAACACCACGCCCGACAGACCGCCCGAGAGCACCTGATTGGCGACCTGGATCAGCGGCTCGACCTGGCCGCTGGCGCTGCCGCCGAACATCATGCCGCCGCCGACCTTGCCGGCCATGTCGCCGATCAGCTCGGCCAGGTCGGGGGTCGCCGGATCGGCATGGATCAGCGCTGCCTGGGCGGCAAGCGCGCCGCTTTGCGTGCGCTCGCCCGCCAGGGGTGGCGGCATCGCACCTGAAAAGACCCGAAAGCTGTCTGCCGGCAGATCGAGCAGCATGATCGCGATCGCCGGCTCGCTGTCGTATTCGACACCGGTCGAGACGATGGCATGGCCGCAGGTGCCGGCCCAGTCGCGCACGCCGATGCGCTCTTCGAGCAGTGCGACGATGTCGTCGGCATGGGCGGCGTACTCGGCGCTCAGATAGACCACGCCAAGATTGGCATCCCTGGCCCAGCCGGGCTGGTTGATCCGGCCTTCGACCTGGGCAAGAGCCAGTTCGGTGGCCATGCGCCAGTTGGGATGGGTGGCATGGCCGTAGCGAAAGCGCGTCATGAAGCCCTGCGCCTGGCGGGTGCGGCGCGTTTCCGGGTGCCCGCGCGCGTGCCCGCAGACGCAGGCTTCTTGCCTGCCGTGCTGCCTTTGGCTGCGGTTTTCGCGCGCGATCGGGTCGCCTTCTTGTCACCGGGTGCCAGCCCCGGCATGAGTGACGCGCCGGCCGCAGCCTGAGCGATCTGCGAAAAGCTGTTCTGCAGCATCGTCCACCAGGCGCCCGGGTCGATGCCCGGAGCCGATGCTGTTTGCGCCGGGGCGTCAGGGGCCTGCGGCTTGTCCTGCAGTTTCTCCTCGGCTCTCTCCTGCGGCGTCGGCCGGGCGGCGGCCGGTGCAGGCTTGGCCGACGCCTCGGGATCGGTTCGGGCCGGCGGCGGCTTCATCGGCCAGCCGTCGGTCGAAAACGGCGAGGCTTTCGGTGTCGGGTTAGCGGCCCTGGCTGCCGCGGCGGCCATCGGAGGCGGCATGCCGGCCTGCTCGCTGAACGCCCTGATCGCGGCGAGCGTGCCGCGCTGGATTTCCAGACCCTGGATAGCGTTGTGCAGCATGCTCTGATTGACATTGAGCCACTGCTCGACTGCCTTGAGGTCGGCGATCCGCTTGTCGAGCTCATTGAGATCGACCGTTGGCAGCATCGCGCTGGGTACATTGAAATTCGACCAGGCACGCTTGACCATCTCGACACCATCGAGCATCTGCCCGAATCCGCCTGCGGCCATCTTGCTGAAGTCGAAAGGTCCGGGAATGGAAGTCATCGATCACCTCGTCTGATGTCGAACGCTGGGCGATTGTGCCCGATCAATAACCGCGCGCCGCATCGACCCGCTGGCGCAGGGGTTTGCCCTGTTTCAGCAGATCGACCGCCTCGATGAACTGGCCGATGACCGCGCCCGGATCGAGCTGACCGCCGACATGCGGCGTCAGCGTCAGATTGGGAGCGCTCCAGAGCGGATCGTCGGCGGCCATCGGCTCGTTGACCTGCACATCGATGCTTGCACCACCGAGCTGGCCCGATTCGAGCGCTGCGATCAGATCCGCCTCGCCCACCTGCCCGCCCCGACCGATATTCACGAAGATCGCACCGCGCGGCAGCTTCGCGAGCAGATCGGCATTGATCAGGCCGGTGGTCTGCGCAGTCAACGGCAGCGCGCACACCAGCACCGACGCCTGCGGCAGCGCCTGCGCCAGTCCGTCGGCGCCGGAAAAGGTCTGGATGCCGGGAAGCTCGCGCGGCGTGCGGCTCCAGCCCGACACCTTGAACCCCATCATCGCCAGCGATTGCGCAATGCGAATGCCAATCGGGCCCAGGCCGAGCACCAGTGCCGGGATGCCCATCGATTTCGAACGGTGACGACTCCAGTCGCGTGCGGCCTGCTGGGCGCGATAACGCGGTGCCAGACGCAGATGGTCGAGTGCGGCATGAACGACGTATTGCGCCAGTTCGATCGCCTGGGCATCGTCCGACACGCGAGAGACCGGCAGCGAAGCCGGCAGATCAGGAGTGGCGAGCAGCTTGTCGGCGCCGGCGGCGCAGCAGTAGAGCAACTCGAGATTGGGCAGCTTCGGCAGCACGCCGGCCGGCAGTCGCCAGGCGATCAGCCACCGCACATCCGCAGGGTCGACATCATCAAGCGAGGTATGAATCGGGTGCGGAAAACCGCTTTCGCGCAGGGCATTGACGAAGCCGTCATGGGGAATCGGCTTGCTCATGATCAGGACGGACATGTCTCTCTCTCATCGGGGTACCTGAGCGATTATCTCCCAGACACTCTCCAGGGCTAGAGAGCCGCCACAAAGTGTGATATCCAGTTGACGATGAACCTTCCGACGGCGCACTTCGCCACCCTTTGCAAATACGCCGGAATCAGCTTCATCGCCGGTGCAGTCAACCACGGCTTTTTCAGCGGCGAGCGTTCGCTGCTGACCGCCGGCATCGGCGTGCTTGCCTATCTGCTGGGCGGCATCCTCGAGATGCGGGCCTCGCCCGACGCCAGCCAGCGCTGGGTCGATCTGCTCGGCCTGGGCATCGTGTCGTCGATCGGTCTGGGTTTCTTTACCGGCGGCCTGCAGCACTTTCCCGATTCGCCTGCCCGCAGTGCCTGGGTGGTGCCGCTGGGTTTTGCGATGAGTCTGCTGGCCTACTGGCTGATGCAGGGCCGCGACCGGGCGCCGCTGCGCACCGTGCTGGGCTACGGTCTGGTGACCGGCACTGTGGTGCTGGCCGGCAGTCTGATCGCCTGGCAGATGCTGATCGGCGCAGGCGGAGGGGGCCATGACCATGCCTCGCATTCGCACGGGGCTGCCCCCGCGCCGGCTGCTGCTGCAGTCCCGGTGCCGTCATCGTCCGACACGGTGTCATCGCAGCCGGCAGCGAGTGCTTCAGCGCCGCTGCGCGAACTGCGCATCGAGATGGATGACACCATGCGCTTTTCGCCGTCGGTGCTCACAGTCACTGCCGGCGAGCGGGTCAGGCTTGTGGTCGTCAACCGCGGCAAGCTGACTCATGAACTCGTCATCGGCACGGCCGACGAGCTGGCCCACCATCAGCGCGAGATGAAGTCAGGCAGCGCTGCGCATCATCACCATTCCAGCTCGGAGATCAGTGTCGAGGCAGGCCAAAGTCGCGAGGTGATCAGAAGTTTCGACAAGAGCGGTGAACTCGGCATTGCCTGTTTCGAGCCCGGGCATTACGAGGCCGGCATGAAGGGCAAGCTCACGGTCTTGCCGCGGTCCTGAGGGCCGGTGCAGGGCGGTCAGAACAAGCGCCGCAACACCGCAGTATTCAGCGTGATTTGTCTGTCGCCGCCTTAACCACCCGCTGCTCGATCGCACCGAACACCGACTGACCGTCCGAACCGAGCATCTCGATTTTTACGGTATCGCCGAAGGCCATGTAGCCGGTCTGCGCGACACCTGATTCGATCATCTCGAGTGCCCTCACTTCGGCGATGCACGACCAGCCCTTCGAGGCGTCCTTGTTCGAGACCGTCCCCGAGCCGATGATGCTGCCGGCACGTGTGCGCCGCGTCTTGACCGCATGCGACAGCAGCTGGCGAAAATCGAACACCATGTCCTCACCAGCCTGCGCTTCACCCACCTTGCGGCCATTCCAGTGGCACAGCACCGGTCGATGCACCTTCCCGTCGATCCATGCCGTGCCGAGTTCGTCGGGCGTGACCGCCACCGGCGAAAACGCAGTGGCCGGCTTGCCGTGAACAAAGCCGAAGCCCTTGGCCAGCTCGTCCGGGATCAGGTTGCGCAGGCTCCAGTCGTTGGCCAGCATCAGCAGACGGATGTGATCGGCGCACTGCTCGGGCGAGGCGCCCATCGGCACGTCGTCGGTGACTACCGCCAGCTCGGCCTCGAAATCGATGCCCCAGTCTTCGCTGGCAAAGACCGCCTCGTCGCAGGGCCCCAGAAAATCGTCTGATCCGCCCTGATACATCAGCGGGTCGTGCCAGAAGCGCTGCGGCATCTCGGCCTTGCGGGCACGCCGCACCAGTTCGACATGATTCACATAGGTCGACCCGTCAAGCCACTGGAACGCCCGTGGCAGCGGCGCCATGCACTGGGTCGGATCGAATGCGAAGGCATGCCGGGCGCGACCGGCATTGAGCGTGAGCGACAGATCCTCGAGTTGTGGTGCCATGAAGGCCCAGTCGTCGAGTGCCCGCTGCAGGGTCGGGGCAATCGACTGGGCAAAGTGCGCGCTGGCAAGGTCACGGCTGACCACGACCAGCTGCCCGTCGCGGCTGCCGTCCTTCAAAGTGGCGAGTTTCATCTCTGGCTACCTGTGCATGCCGCATCAGACGGCGTCGCAGGATAGCAAAGCCGGCTGATGCGCCCGGCCTGATTCCGTGACAAATGTCATGTCGGATTTTTTTACACATCCCGATTGATCAAACTGCGTTCAAAGACAGCAAAGCGGGCTGTTTTCGACCGCTTTTATGGGGAATCAGTCCAGATTCGCGTCTCGACGTGATTATTGTCACGTCGGGATTCTTTACTGACCCGGAGCCAAACAAGAGAGCTTTCTGCTCTACTTCAACACCAGAGCGGCTTTGCGGGGAATGGCACGCAAATTGCAATGATTGCGTGCGCCCTGGCGAAAGCTTTGTTGCACTGATTTTTCCCGGGCAATATCAACTCCGCAACAGACCAATTGGAGGTCGAAAATGATTCGTAAAGTCCCAACCCTGAGAAACACCATGAGTTCGACTCTTCACAAGGCTTCAGCGGTCCTGGTTCAGTTTGCCTTGATGGGCATTCTCGCGTGTGGTGCAACGCAGAGCCTGGCCAACCCTGTCGTGTACGACGCCGGGGCGGAGTTCAACAGTACGCAAGGTGGCAGCACCGGCGTGTGGACCTACGGTCGGCTCGATGGTGCCGGGGGAACATTCACCCCAGCCACCAGCTTATCGGGCGGCAATTTCCTGGGCTCCGGCGGGGGCCCCTATCTGCTGGTCGGCGGCGCCTTCATGCACCCGGGCTGTGTGGGCGTCGGCGACGGAACGTGCCAGAGCAACATGGCGTTCGCCGACCTTCGCTTCACGGCACCCACTGCTGGGAACTACACAGCAACCTTCCAGGTCAAACTGGCCGATCCCGCTAACAATCCCTTCACCTGCAACGGATGCCAGATTGCCACCGGCGGCTATCCCGATTATCGCCGGGACGGCGTGACGATGTGGCTGGGAAACACCTCCAAGGAATTGTCGACATGGCAGGGCCAGACCGCCGTGGCTGAGGCGTTCAAGTACCAGACGCTGACCCAGACCTTCACGCTGGCCGCGGGACAGTTCATCGACTTCGCGGTTGATCACAATGGCGCCCGGAGCTGCACGACCTGCACGCCTGCAACCCGTTTCAACCTCTACGACTCCACCAACTACCTCGCGTCGGTCACGAATGAATCGGCTGTTCCTGCACCTGCCTCGATCGCGCTGTTTGGCGCCGGGCTGATCGGCTTTGGCCTTTCGCTGGGCAAGCGTCGCGGGCGCTCTCTCACCAGTGTCAGATGGCATCGCGGCATCGCAAGCTCGAACTGACCCGACCTGTAACAGCGGCAAGCTGACGTAATCCCGATGGATGATCTTCACTTGGCCTGCG
Source organism: Burkholderiales bacterium (assembly GCA_026399875.1). GTDB lineage: Bacteria > Pseudomonadota > Gammaproteobacteria > Burkholderiales > Burkholderiaceae_E > UBA4615. The sequence continues at coordinate 31,837 of JAPLQF010000012.1, forward strand.
AGCATTGGGCTTCCTCATGCACTGACGGAGCTCACACATGAACCAATCCGCTGTTCGGGTCCTGCTGTCAGGCGCTGCTCTGCTTGCCGCGTTGGGCTCCGGCCTCGCCTCGGCGCAGTCATCGGCCACGCCGCCGTCGGCATCGCCCGGTGCGCCGCCTGCTGCCGCAACGCCGGGCGCGCCGCCGGGACCGGGAGGGCCTCGCGGTGGTCACTGCGGTCCCGATGGCCCGGCAGGAGCCAGGGGGTCGGGCAAGCATCACGGCGCGATGATGAGCTGGCTCGATACCGATGCTGACGGCCAGATCAGTCGTGCCGAACTCGAGTCGGCCAACCAGGCCCGCCTTGCCGGTGAACTCAAGGCATTCGATACCGCCGATCTCAACAAGGACAGCAAGCTGTCGCGCAATGAGATGAAGGCGTTTCGTGATGCCATGCGGGCTGAGGGCGGCCCGGGTGGACGCGGCTGCGCACCGGGTGGACCGGGTGGATCTGGTGCCCCCGGTGCCCCCGGTGGCCGCCCCCCCGCGCCGCCTGCAAAGCCCGCAGCCTGACCACACGCGGCCCGACACAGCCGCGTTTTCCCGGGGCACACCAGACGGTGTGCCCTCTTTTTTTGAGCCTCGCCTCTGCCAGCCGCGTCGATCGCTTCATATGCCCTCGCCCTGCGCCGTTCATCGACTGATCGGACTTCGCGCGAGATCGCATGATCGGCGCCATGAACGCCATTCGTCCCCAAGCCCTTGCCAAATCGATTGCGAGCTCCGGCTCCGCAAGCGATCCGATGACCCCCCTTTATGCCCGCGCCGACCGCTGGCTGCTGGCCGTGCTGGCGATCTGCGAGCTGGCGGCCATCGGGCTGTCGCTCTACTTCAGTCGAATCGATCTGGCGCTCGGCATCGGCTTGCCGGTCGTTGGCATCGCGGCTTTCCTGGTCCTGACCCAGCCGGGCCGGCTGGTGACGCGGCTCTACATGGCCTTTGCCTTCATGGCGATCACCGCGCTGCAGATCCAGCTGTCGCAGGGACTGCAGGAGGCCCACTTCGGGGTTTTCGTCAGCCTGGCGTTTCTGCTGGCCTATCGTGACTGGAAGCCGATTCTGGTGGGGGCAGTGACGATTGCGCTGCACCATGCGAGCTTCAATATCTTCCAGCAGTGGGGTTGGGGGCCGATCTGTTTTGCGCAGCCGAGCTGGGCGCTGGTTGCGATGCATGCCTCGTATGTGGTGGTGCAATCAGCGCTGCAGATTGTCATGGCGCTGGAGCTCAGCCACGACGCCCGCCTGGGGACAGAACTGGCGCGAGTGACCACATCGATGCGCGGCAGCGCCGATCGCCTGTGCCTCGATCTGTCGTCGGTGCGGGTCGAGACGCCGCTTGGGCGCGATCTGCTTGAGTCGATCGAGCGGATCGGCGCAGTGATGCAGGAAGTCGAGGCCTCGGCCGCATCGGTTCGCATCGCGTCGGTCGAAATTGCGCAGGGCAATGGCGATCTCTCGGAGCGCACCGAACAAACCGCCGCCAACCTGCAGAAAACCGCCTCCTCCATGGAAGAGCTGGCCGCGACCGTGCGCCAGACCGCTGACCATGCCGAGCGGGCCGAGGCCCTGTCGCTCGCAGCCTCGAAGGTCGCGGTCGATGGCGGCCAGTCGGTCGAGGATGTCGTCTCGACCATGGCCGGCATCACGCAGAGCAGCCGCAAGATCGGCGACATCATCGGTGTGATCGACGGTATCGCGTTTCAGACGAATATTCTCGCGCTCAATGCCGCGGTCGAGGCCGCTCGCGCCGGCGAGCAGGGCCGTGGCTTTGCGGTGGTGGCGGCCGAGGTCCGGTCGCTTGCCAAGCGCAGCACCGATGCCGCCCGCGAGATCAAGCTGCTGATCGAGGAGTCGGTAGCCCGGGTCGAGCAGGGCTCGCAACGGGTCGGCGAAGCCGGTGCGACCATGCGGCGCATCGTTGAATCGGTGAAGGAAACCGGCTCACTGATTGCCGAGATCAGCCGTGCAACCCAGGAGCAGAGCGCGGGCGTGGCGCATGTGAATCAGGCCGTCGGCGAACTCGACGGCATGACCCAGCAGAACTCGGCGCTGGTCGAGCAAAGCGCCGCTGCGGCGCTCAGCCTGAAAGATCAGGCCGAGCGGTTGTCGCATGCGGTGGCTCAGTTCGAGGTCCGGCGCGGCTGATCCGCCGGTCGGCCCCGCCCGGTCTCAGTCGAGCTTGATCCCGGTCTGCTCGGTCAGACGCACCCAGATCGGACTTTCGTCGCGCCAGCGCTGCTGGGCCACCGCGGTCGTCGTCGGCTTGGCATCGATGGCGAAGGCTTCGCGCAGGGCCAGCCCCTTGGGCGATTCGGCCGCTTCCACAAACAGGTCACCCATGCGCTTGACAATGTCGGCCGGTGTGCCGGCTGGTGCAAGCATGGCCAGGCAGCCGTCGAGCTTGAAGACCTGCCCTTCAAACCCTTGCGAGACAAAGGAGGTCACCTGCGGCAGTTTCGGCGACTTTTCGCTCCCGACCGAGGCAAGCACCCGCACCGTCCCCTTGGCCAGATGCGGTGACAGGGCGACATAACTGCCGATGCCTCCTTGCACCACGCCCGAGACCACGTCGATCCACATCGGGCCCTCGCCCTTGTAGTGGATGACCTCGATCTTCGTGCCAAAGCGCGAATTGAAGTCGGCAGCCGCCAGATGCGGGACCGAGGCCTGACCGTAGCTCGCCATCGAGGTCTGCTTGGTCTTGGCGATCTCGACCCAGTCCTTGACGGTCTTGGCCGGCGAGTCGGTGGGCACCGCCATCAGCAGCGGCCCGACCGGCAGCAGCGAGATCGGCGTGAAGTCCTTGTCGGCCTCGAAGGGCAGCTTGCGATACAGCGCCCGGCTGCCCCAGACCGAGGTCGAGGTGGTCACGCCGATGGTGTAGCCATCAGGCGCCGCCCGCGACAGCGCCTCGAGCGAGATGAAGCCGCCCGCGCCGACCCGGTTTTCGACCACCACCGGCACACCGAGCTTCTGGCTCATGTAGTCGCCGAGCATTCGCGCATAAGGGTCTGTCGTGCCCCCCGGCGCAAAGCCGCAGAAAATTCGGATCGGCTTGGTCGGCCAGGCCTGAGCATGGGCGCTGGGCAGTGCAGCCGCCCCGAGTGCCGCGAGTGCGGCGCGATGGATCAGTCTTCGATCAGGGGAATCGATATGCATGCAGGTCTCCTCGCTGGACGGCTCGAGATGGCCATCTCGAGCCCATCGTGGCAGATCACGACCGGCCTGTGAAGCGAGCGTGTCGCTCAGGGCTTGGTCACCCCCAGCTTGTAGACCGTCGTGCCTTCCTTGATCGTCTCGACCACCTGAATGTTCTTGATGCTTGCCGGATCGACTTTCAGCGGGTTTTTCTCCAGTACCACCAGATCGGCGAGCTTGCCGGTCTCGAGCGTGCCTTTCGTCTTTTCTTCCTTGATCTGATAAGCCGCCATCGCGGTCACCGCGCGCAGCCCGACATAAGGCGTGACCCGCTCGTCGGGGCCGAGCACCTTGCCGCTGGCCGAGACGCGGTTGACGCCAGCATCGACCAGCGCCAGCACCGACGGGATCGGTGTGATCGGCGCATCGTGCGAGAAGGTAAAGGGCATGCCGCGCTTTTCGAAGGTGTTGGCCGGATTGGCAAACGCGGTTCGCTTCGGCCCCCACAAGACCGCGATCGAATCGCCGCCCTTGGGCAGGGTGGTGGTGAGGAAACTCGGAATCGCGCCAACCGCCTTGATGCGCGCAAGCTGGTCGGGGCGCAGTACCGCGGCATGGATGAGCACCGGGCGATGGTCACGCATGCCGTACTTCTTTTTCGCTTTCTCGATCGCCTGCAATGCCTGGTCGGCGGCTGCATCGCCCAGCATATGCATGTTGATCTGCATGTTGGTCGTCCAGTACTTGTCGAAGGTGGCATCGAGCGCCTCGTTCGGTATCTGCTGGTAGCCCTTGAACGCGCCAGTCTTTCCGGGCGGATTGACCGTGAAGGGCTCGGTCATCCAGCAGGTGTCGGGGCTGCCGTCGAGCCAGTACTTGATTCCACCCAGACGCACGCGATTGATATAGCGCTTGTCCAGATCGGGGCGCAGCGCCAGCAGCTTTTTCGAGGTGCCGTCGGGCTTGGCGTTGTACTCGGTCGCAATCGAGTAGGCGGCGTTGACCGTGTCGTCGGTGGCGGTGTCCTTGGCGCAGATATAGAGGTCGATCGGCAATACCTTCTTGTCGATTGCGTTGCGAACAATGTCGATGTCATCGGCGCCCAGCCCGAGGCCGCATTCCTGTGCGGTGGTCTGGCCGTGTCGGGCCCATACACCTGCAGCGCCTGCTGCCACCCGATCGGCCAGTTCGCCGGTAAAGGCAGGGCGCTTGATGCGCACCGCATTGAGCGCGGTCTCCTCCATCGGGCCGGCAAGCGACTTGCCGTCGGCCTTGCGCGCAAAGACGCCGCCTTCGGGGTCTTTGGTCTCGGCGCTGACGCCGGTGAGTTTGAACAGAGCCGAGTTGCCCGAGGCGAGGTGGCCGGAGGAGTCGACGATCATCACCGGCCGGTCGGGCGAGATCGTGTCGAGCTCTTCGATGGTCGGCGTGCGGTTCTCCTTGAGTGCGCGCGCGCTGTAGCCCATGCCGACGATCCACTGCCCGTCGGGAACCTTGCTGACATGGGCCTTCATGCGCGCAAGCAGATCCGGAATGTCGGGCGTGTTGAAGAGGTCGGCGTCCATCATGTTCTTGCCGAACACGATCATGTGCCCGTGGGTGTCGATGAAACCCGGCAGCAGCGTCTTGCCGGCCAGATCAACCATCTGCGTGGCGCTGCCCTTGAGCTTCATCGCGCCGCTGCGCGGGCCGACATAGGCGATCTTGCCGCCCCGCACCGCGAGCGCACTGGCGTAGTCGGGCGTCTTGCCCTTCATCGTGAGGATGTCGCCGCCGAAATAGATGGTGTCGGCCGGCTGCGCCGCGATGGCCACTGGTACCGAGGCGGTGATGGCGAGTCCGATGGCGGCAAGCGCTGATGTGCCCAATCTCATACCTGATCCTTTGTCTGGAATTCGAGGCTCGATGCATCCGAGCCGATTGAAGCAGAAAACGATTCATTTTTCACACGCCGGATTTCGATTCCGCACGACAGGCGCCGAACCATGTCGCGCACCGATCTTCCTCCACGGGGGGCTTGCGATCGGCCAGCAGGGGAGCAGGTGGCGCGCCTGAGGGTCTCGGGTAAGCTCGCAGGCTTTCCGACCCGCCAGGAACCTGCCATGACCGATCGCCGACAATTCCTCGCCCTGAGCGGCTCAACGGCGGTGCTCGCCCTGACAGCCGCCGCTGCACCGGTCTTGGCCCAGCAATCAGGTGCAGCATGGTCACCTGCCCGCACGATCACGATCGTCGTGCCCTATCCGGCGGGTGGCCCGACCGACATCGTGGCGCGTGCGGTCGCCACCGAACTCGCCCGTGATCTCGGTCAGTCGGTGGTGGTCGACAACCTGCCCGGTGGCGCCGGTGCTATCGGCACGCGCAAGGTCGCGCAGTCGGCGCCCGACGGCTATACCCTGGTGCTGGGGACCAATCAGACCCATGCCACCAATATTTCGCTGCTGCCACAGGGCGGCGGTTACGACCCGATCAAGGACTTCGTGCCGATCGCCGGCCTCGCCGATCTTCAGCATGTTCTGGTGGTGGCCAACGAATTGCCGGTGCGCAGTGCCGCCGATCTGGTGGCCCTCGCACGCAAGGAGCCCGGGCGGCTGACCGCCGGCTCGACCGGCCTCGGATCGGCCTCGCATCTTGCGCTCGAACTCTTCAAGGTGCGGACCGGTGCGGCCATCGTTCATGTGCCCTACAAGGGCTCGGCACCCCTGCTCACCGATCTGCTCGGCGGCCATGTCAACCTGAGTTTCGCCACCACGCCGACCGTGCTCGCGTCGATCCAGGCGGGCAAGCTTCGGGCGATCGCAGTGGCCTCGCCGAATCGGTCACCCGATCTGCCCGAGTTGCCCACGCTTGCACAGGCCGGCGTGAGCGGCGTCGAGGCCGATGCCTGGCTGGCCTTGTTTGCGCCGGCTGCCGTACCGGCGCCGGTGCTGGCGCGCCTGCGCGAATCAACCGCCGCTGCGATGAAGCAGGAGGCGGTGCTGAGCACGATGCGCAAAAGCGGCATGACCCCGAATGCCCGCAGCGGCGAGGCGTTTGCGGTGTTCGTTCGAGACGATGTCGCGCGCTGGGCCGAGGTGGTGAGGGTCGCCAACGTCAAGGCCGAATAGCAGCGCAGCCACCCCCGGTCAGCCTGGCGACAATCTCGTTCAGTCTTCTGAACGCAACCGGCTGATGATCCAGCAGGCAATCGCGATCATCAGGATCGCGCCGCTCTCATAGAGCAGGATCGACGGATCCCCTTCCTTGCCCTGCAGGATGATGAGACGGCTGAGCGCGGTCATCGCGATGAAGAGCGGAATCGTGATTGGGATCTTGCTGCTGCTGTAGAAGGCCGCCAGCATTCCGAGCACTTCGGCATAGATGAACATCAGCAGCAGGTCTTTCAGTTCGATCTGATGATGGTCGACAAGGCGCATGACCTCCTGGAACATCGCCGCGATCGTGAAGCCGGCGATCAGAACCAGAAAGATCTTTTCAGTAACTTCAATCAGTCGTTTGATATTCATGGCGTGGGATCTCCGAGTCCTCAGTTCTGCAGCGCTTTCCACATCTCGATGTCACGCTCGGCGGTCCAGATGCGCGGATGCCGGATGCCGCTGGCCTCGTCGAAGGCCCGCGAGACATCGAAGGGCAGGCAGTGCTCGTAGATGAAGACCTTGCCGAAGACCGGGTCCATCACGGCGCGGACGTCTTCAAACACCTGTTTGAGATCCTTGCCGGCGGCTACGCCCGCACGGGCGGTGCTGTAGAGGTCGGTCACCCATTTGCGGGTGTAGTCGATCGCCTTGTCGCAGTCGGCCGGGGTGAGCAGCGCTTCGCCGCGGCCCGGCACCAGCTTGTGCGCTTTCAGGGCGCGCAGTTTTTCGAGCGTTGCCGGCCATTCCTCAAGCTGCGCGTCCCCGGTGTAGACGCCGGCGTTGTACTCGACCAGGTCGCCAGAGAACACAACGTTCTGCGAGGGCACCCAGGCAATCGTGTCGCCCTTGGTATGACCGGCGCCCAGATGCATGAGTCGCACTTCGAGCTTGCCCAGAAAGAGCGTGAGCTCGCGCTCGAACACCATGGTCGGCCAGGTCAGGCCGGGCACCGACTCAACACCGGCAAAGAGACGCGGAAAGCGCTCGATTTCGCTTTTCATGTCGTGGGCGCCGCGCTCGACGATCAGCTCCCAGGTGCCGCGCGAGGCGATCACCTCGGTGGCGCCTTCCTTGAAATAGGCCGACGCACCGAGCACCCGCACCGCATGGTAGTGGCTGAGCACCACATACTTGATCGGCTTGTCGGTGATCCCTCGAATGCGGGCGATCAGGTCCTGCGCCATGGCCGGTGTGGCAGTGGTGTCGATCACCATGCAGGCATCGTCGCCGATGATCACGCCCGAATTCGGATCGCCTTCTGTGGTGTAGGCCCAGCAGTTGGCCGACAGCTGCGTGAAGGTGACCACCTTCTCGGTGAGGTCGGCCTGCGAGGCGAAAGAAGCGCTCATCGGAGTCTCCTGGGTAAGGGTTGCCGGGCGCGGGCTCGGCAGCGGGTCAATCGGTTCAGTTCAATCGCTTCAGTTCAATCGCGTCAGCAAAAACCGCTTCAGTTCAATCAGGCTGCTTCAAAAGCAGACTGGGACAGTCGGTCTGCGCAGCCAGGATCGCCGGAAGTATACGGAGCGAAGGCCGCGCACCGGTTCATTGCGGCGCCTCGGCGGGCTGCGATGGCAGGCGCGGTGCTGCGGCTTGAAGGCCGCGCTCCCACAATTCGATGACCAGTTGCGCATAGCGCTCGTAACTCATCGGCCCGTCGGGCCGCAGCCATGCAAAGGTGAAATTGATCATTCCGAGCAGCGCCATGGTTGCCGGCTTGCGCTCGTCGGCGCTGAAGCGATCAGGCGCTACCTTGCGCAGGCATTCGCCGAGCGTGTCGACCACGGCACGCTCCTGGGCACGGATCTGATCGCGCAGGGCCGGCTCGAGATATCGCACGTCGTTGAGCAGAGCGATATGCAGTTCGCGCGAATCGCGATATTCAATCAGCAGCGTCCGCACCAGCTCGCCGAGTTCCTCGGCCGCAGACAGGCTGCGCGCACCGACGCCTTCGACCTTCGCGATCAGGCGGCGGGTATAGCGATCGAGCGACTCGAACAGCAGCGCCTCCTTGCTCGGAAAGTAGTGGTAGAGCGCCGCCTTCGACAGGCCGCAGGCCGCCGCGAGCTGGGCCATCGAGGCACTCGGATAGCCGAGCTCGGCAAACGCTGCGGTGGCCTGTGTCAGGATCAGGTCGCGTTGCCGGTCGTGGGCGATCGCCTTCGGACGAGCCATGCCTAGCGCTCGTCGAAGCTGATCACGACATGGTCGGTCACCGGATGGGACTGGCAAGTCAGCACGAAACCTTTGGCGATTTCCTGGGGTTCGAGCGTGTAATTGCGGTCCATCCTGACCTCACCTTCCAGCACGCGGGCACGACAGGTGCAACAGACCGCTGCTTTGCAGGCATAGGGCAGATTGGCTCCCGCGGCCAGACCGGCATCGAGAATGGACGGGCCATCGGCTGCGATGCGCAGATGCCGTGCCTTGCCGTCGGCGATGACCACCACCGTCGAACCGGCTGCGTCGCCGGGGTGTGCCACCGGCGGCGATTTGGTGTTTGGAGTGGTGCTTTGAGTGGCGGCCTGGCTGGCAGACCCCGCGCCAGACCCGCCCTGTGTCGCCATCCCGTGCGAGCCGAAGCGTTCGATATGGATCCTGTCAGCCGCCACGCCGGCCTCGCGCAGGCTTGATTCGACCGCGTCCATCATCGGCGCCGGGCCACAGATGAAGGCCTCGTCGATCGATTGCGGCGAGATCAGGGTCTGCAGCAGTTCGCGGCAGCGCGGCGCATCGAGCAGGCCCGAGAGCAGATCGATTTCGTTCGGTTCGTCCGACAGCACATGGATCAGCGCCAGCCGGTCGATATACCGGTTTTTCAGTGCCTGCAGCGCCTCGAGAAACATGATCGACTCGACGGTGCGATTGCCGTAGACCAGCGTGAATCGGCTGGCGGGCTCGGTTGCAAGCAAGGTCCGGATGAGCGAGAGCATCGGCGTGATCCCCGAGCCCCCGGCGAATCCGACATGATGGCGCGAGCGGCTTGCATCGGGCGCGATGCCGAAGCGCCCGTCGGGGGTCATGACCTCAATCGACTCGCCGGCCACGAGCGCCTGGTTGGCCCAGTTCGAGAACCGACCCTGAGCGACCCGCTTGATCGCCACGCGCAGTTCGCCGGTGGCCTGGTAGTCGGGCTCTCCGACGCACACCGAATACGATCGGCGCAGGGTGTCGTTATCGACGTTCGCGCTAAGCGTAAGGAACTGCCCGGCCCGGAAGCGATAGGCCTCGCGCAGGTCCTGGGGCACCTCGAAGGCCACCGAGATCGAATCAGCGGTCTCTGGCCTGACCTCGCGGATCGTCAGCCTGTGAAAGCTTGGCATCGCCATGGCGGTGTCTCTGCAGGGGTTCAGTAGGGCTTGAAGTAGTCGAAGGGCTCGCGGCAGGCGAGGCAGCGATGGATCGCCTTGCACGGCGTCGACCCGTATTCAGACAGCTGCTCGGTCTTGATCGACCCGCAATTCGGGCAGGCGATCGGCGCCGGTTGCATCGCCTTGCGCGGCACGAAGCGCATTACCGCGTCCGGCAGCACGGCGCCGCGCCCGGGCGGGGCGATGCCATAGGCGCGCAGACGTTCACGGCCGGTCTCGCTGATCCAGTCGGTCGTCCAGGGCGGCGAGAGCGTCAGACGCACCTGGGCATCGGCAAAGCCGTTCTCGACAAGGATCTGCCTCACATCGGCGGCGATCACTTCGGTAGCCGGGCAGCCGGTATAGGTCGGCGTGATCGTCACCACGATGCGTCCGGCTTCGCGCCGCACCGATCGCACGATGCCCAGATCGCCCAGCGTGATCACCGGGATCTCGGGGTCGGGCACCGAGGCGGCGAGTGCCGCAGCCTGCGCGAGCAGCGGATCGGCCTCGCTGATCACCATTGAGCACCCGGATCGCTGCGGGCCAGCGACTGCATTTCAGCCAGCAGATAGCCGAGGTGTTCGCTGTGTCGACCGAGCTTGCCGCTCGACAGAAAGGCTGTGTGGGCCGGCCGCGCAAGGCTGGCCTGAGCCAGGATGGCATCCAGTGTCCGGTCCCAGACCGGCTTGAGCGTGCCGAGCATCGGGCCGATGCCGGCTTTCGCCGCGGCCACATCGATCGGATCGTCGTCCCACCATTCATTGGCATAGGGCCACAGTCGATCAAAGGCCGCCTGCATCCGGTCGTGCGAGACCGGCGTGCCGTCACCGAGCCTGACCGTCCACTCCGAGGCATGGCGCAGGTGCGCGCGTGATTCCTTGACCGACTTGGCGGCGATCTGCGCGAGGCCCTGATCAGCCGACCCGGCGAGTGCTTCCCACAGCGGCACCGCCAGCGCCGAAAACATCAGGTTGCGAGCAATCGTGACCGCGTAGTCGTTGTGAGGACCGTCACCATTGGGTAGTTCGAGCAGGGTCCAGTTGCGGAATTGCGACTCATCGCGAAAGTAGGCGAGCGCATCTTCGTCGCGGCCCTTGTCCTCAAGCAAGGCAGCATGAGACAGAAGCAGGCGCGCCTGTCCGACAAGATCGAGCGCCACATTGGTGAGCGCAATGTCCTCTTCGAGCATCGGGCCATGGCCGCACCACTCGGCCAGACGCTGACCGAGCACCAGCGTGCTGTCGGCCAGACGTAAAACATACTCGGCATGAAAGTCGGAGGCGGGCATGGGAGGTCCTTGCGGCACGGCCCGCGCGACACTGCGCGGGCGGCGTGCGCTACATGTTTTTCACTTCGTCGGGCAATTCGTAGAAGGTCGGATGCCGATAGATCTTGTCGGCCATCGGGTCGAAGTCGGTCGACTGCTCTTCGGCCAGTGAGGCGGTGATCGCCGCCGAGGGCACGACCCAGATGCTCACGCCCTCCATCCGGCGGGTATAGACATCGCGCGCCATGCGCAGGGCCATCTGGGCATCGGCGGCATGAAGGCTGCCACAGTGTTTGTGGTCAAGCCCCTGCTTGCTGCGCACGAACACTTCCCACAGCGGGAATTCGGCTTCGGTCATAGTGGTCTCCGGCGAGATCAGGGATTCAGGCGGCAGCGCGATTTCAACGCGTACTTATCGCAAATCAGGCCGCCACGCCGACGGTCCGTGTCTGCTGCTTGCGGGCGTGCGCCAGAGCGGCCTCCCGCACCCAGGCACCGTTCTCGTGGGCATTGACCCGCGCGGCAAGCCTTTCCCGGTTGCAGGGGCCGTGGCCGGCGATCACCCGGTCGAGTTCCGACCAGTCGATCGGTCCGTGGTCGTAATGACCGCGTTCGGCATTCCATCGCAGTTCGGCATCGGGCAGCGCCAGTCCCAGCAGTTCGATCTGCGGCACGGTCGCATCGATGAACTTCTGCCGCAAGGCGTCGTTGCTGATGCGCTTGATGCCCCATTTCATGGTCTGGGCCGAATTCATCGAGGCGCTGTCGCTTGGGCCGAACATCATCACCACCGGCCACCACCAGCGGTTGAGCGCGTCCTGGGCCATCGCCTTCTGCTTCGGCGTCCCGCGGCACAGCGACAGCATCAGGTCGAAACCCTGCCGCTGATGGAAGGACTCTTCCTTGCAGATGCGGATCATGGCGCGGGCATAGGGCCCATACGAGCACCGGCACAGCGGCACCTGATTCATGATGGCAGCGCCGTCAACCAGCCAGCCGATGGCGCCGATGTCCGCCCAGCTCAGCGTCGGATAGTTGAAGATGCTCGAATACTTGGCGCGTCCACTGAGCAGCGCATCGACCATCTGGTCGCGCGAGGTGCCCAGTGTCTCGGCGGCGGCATAAAGGTAGAGGCCATGACCGCCTTCGTCCTGGATTTTCGCCAGCAGGATCGCCTTGCGCCGAAGGCTCGGGGCCCGGGTCACCCAGTTGCCTTCCGGCAACATGCCGACGACTTCCGAATGCGCATGCTGCGAAATCTGGCGGACCAGTGTCTTGCGATAGGCCGCTGGCATCCAGTCCTGTGGCTCGATCTTCCGATCGGCAGCAATCAGTGCTTCGAAACGGTCATTCGCCTCACGATCGGAGGCGTCGCCGGCAGCAGCCTGCGACAGATCAAGGGCCTGGGTATACATGGCGACGCCTTTCAAAACCGGGAAAAAGACGCGCGTGCAACCGCGCGCTCAAGCGTCCAGTTTATTTCCCGACCGGTTGGTCGGTCAATTCAGGCGTGCATCCGCCGCAGTGTGTGCGGCAATTGCCAGACCGGACTTGCCGGTCCGCTGCCCGATCGGCCCAGTTTTTCGGCCTAGTTGTTCGGCCTAGTTGTTCGGCCTAGTTGTTCGGCTTGCGCTCTGCCTCGGCAGGGACCGTTTCGGCCGCCTGGGGAGTCTGAGTCGCTGCCGTGCGCCTGCCGCCATGACTGGCTTCGCCACCTTTGCGCCCGGCCTGGGCCGCCAATGAGCGATCTTTCGAGAAACTTCGCTCCTCCGGCGGCACGCTGCGCCCTCCCTTGCTGGCAATTTCCCGCTGAAGTGCGGGATCCATCGACGCGAACCCGCGCTTTGAACCGCCAGTCGCGCCGGCCTTGTTTTGCTGAGCCATGATTGCCCTCCTAAAGCCCCACAGGGTTGGAAACCAAGTTCGGGGCCCAAAACGGGCAACCCGCAACCGAGCAGTGGCAGAAACCGTGCCACCCCCGGTCGACGGTCTGGCTTTGGCGGGGCGGCCTGACAGCAGGCGCGTTTGACAAATCTTTCGCAGCTAGCAATAATTCGCGGTTCCCTTGGAGGGGTGCCCGAGTGGCTAAAGGGGGCAGACTGTAAATCTGTTGGCTTACGCCTACGTTGGTTCGAATCCAACCTCCTCCACCAGGGCTTGCCGGCGGCAAGACGGTTGAGGGCTGGTTCAAGGGGTTGCCGGGTCAGGAGTGCGCCTTTTAGCGCGGCCAGACGCGGAATGGAAAAGCAAAGCAGGGTGCAAGGCAGGGTTTCAGTACTCAGGGTTTCAGTACTGATTGTCAGGCCTGAAGCGCAGCCAAAAGTTTAGGATTGTTGCAACGCGGGAAACTGGTTTGTCCGGAGCTGTGCAGGCGGGTGTAGCTCAATGGTAGAGCAGAAGCCTTCCAAGCTTATGACGAGGGTTCGATTCCCTTCACCCGCTCCAACGATTCAGGCCCATGTGGCTCAGTGGTAGAGCACTCCCTTGGTAAGGGAGAGGTCGCGCGTTCGATCCGCGCCATGGGCACCAAGTTATATCGGCCTCAAGAGGCCGGCCAGTGAAGTCAGGATGAATTGAAGTTTCTACCGAGCATCGATTGCTCGTTTCGATCAGGAGTTGTCCGTCATGGCAAAAGGTAAGTTTGAGCGCAACAAGCCACACGTGAACGTGGGCACGATTGGTCACGTGGACCATGGCAAGACGACGTTGACGGCGGCGATCACGACGGTGTTGTCGGCCAAGTTTGGTGGTGA
>JAPLQF010000025.1 GCA_026399875.1 Burkholderiales bacterium
GCCCTGGTCGATCGCGATGACCGCGCCCGAGACGCTGGGCACCGGAGCCCAGGTGAGCATCATCGCGTCGGATATTGATACCGATGTCCTTGAGACCGCGCGTGCCGCGGTCTATTCGATGGGTGCCGACAAGGGGCTCGACGAAACACGCACGCGCCGCTGGTTTCTCAAGGGCAGCGGTGCCAATGCCGGACTGATGCGGGTGCGACCCGAACTCACCCGTATGGTCGAGTTCAGGCAACTCAATCTCGTGCACGACGAGCTTCGCTTTGCGCAGCCTTTTGATGCTGTCTTCTGTCGTAATGTCATGATCTATTTCGATGCAGGCACCCAGCGCAATGTGCTGGCGCGACTCCATACCGCGATGCGCCCGGGGGCTCTGCTGTTTGCAGGGCACTCCGAGAATTTTTCAGCCCACTCCGATCTTTTTTCGCTGCGCGGCAAGACGGTGTACGAGCGGTGCGGCGCGCAAACCGGGCGGGCGGCGCCATGGGTGTCATGACCGAATCTGCGGTGGTCGCCTCGGCCAGTCTCGACAGACTGGCGAAGCTGCGTCATCGCGTTCATCGTGAGTTTGAAGCGCAGACCTATTTCCATGACCCGTCCTTCGGCGTCGAAACTGTCAAGCTGATGCCGGGCGAGTATTACGTGCATGCCGGGGACGATCTGCTGCTGACCACCGTGCTGGGGTCCTGCGTGGCGGCCTGTCTGGTCGACCGCTCGATCGGACTGTCCGGCATGAACCATTTCATGTTGCCCGATGGGGGCAACGCCGGACGCTATGGCGTTTTTGCGATGGAGCTGCTCATCAACGAGATGATGAAGCGAGGCGCCCGTCGTGAACGGCTGCAGGCCAAGATTTTCGGCGGCGGCCAGGTGATGCGCAACTACACCTGCATGAATGTCGGCGAGCGCAACGTCGAATTCGTCGAGCAGTTCCTGGCGACTGAACGGATTGCGATCGTCTCCAGAGACGTGCTCGACGTCTATCCCCGCAAGGTCTGCCTTTTTCCGGGTAGCGGTCGGGCACTGGTCAAGAAGCTGGCGGTGACTCAGTCCGATGTGATTGCGAGCGCCGAAACCGATTACCGCGGCAAGCTGAGCCGCCAACCTGCTGCTGCCGCCTGCGGCGGTATCGAGCTGTTTTGAGGACTGAGTGATGAAAGACGCGACGGGCAAAATCCGGGTCGTGGTGGTCGATGACTCTGCACTGGTACGCAGCATTCTGTCGACGCTGATCGATTCGCAAGCCGACATGGCCTGCATTGGTGTGGCAAGCGACCCGCTGGTGGCGCGCGAGATGATCCGGGAGCTCAACCCCGATGTGATCACGCTGGATGTCGAGATGCCGAAAATGGATGGACTCGATTTCCTTGAAAAACTCATGCGCCTGCGGCCGATGCCGGTCGTCATGGTCTCGACCCTGACCGAGCGCGGCGCCGAAACCACGCTGCGGGCGCTCGAATTGGGCGCGGTCGATTTCGTTGCCAAACCGAGGCTCGGGCTCGCGCAGGGTCTGCAGGAGATGGCCAAGGAGATTACCGAGAAGGTTCGAATCGCGGCGAAAGTCCGCATCGACCGTCGTGCGGTCGCTCGCCCGGCACCGCCATCAGCCGCGCCGCGGTCGGCCGGTCATGGTCCGTCCTCGGCCGATGCGGCAGCACCACTGGTCAAGGCCGTGCCGATCAGCTACTCGAGGGTCAGTACCGAAAAGCTGATCGCCATCGGCGCCTCCACCGGCGGCACCGAGGCGCTGCGCGAAATGCTGAGCGGACTGCCGGCCGATTGCCCGGCTGTCATGGTGACCCAGCATATGCCGCCGGGATTTACCCGCAGTCTGGCCGACCGCCTCAATTCGGTCTGCCGCATGCATGTGAAAGAAGCCGAGCACGGCGAGCGCATCCTGCCGGGCCATGTGTATATCGCCCCGGGCGGCCGGCACCTCGCAGTACGGCGCAGCGGTGCCAACTATGTTGTCGAGGTCAACGACGCAGAAGTGGTCAATCGCCATCGGCCATCGGTGGAGGTCCTCTTCAACTCGGTGGCCAATGAAGTGGGCCGCAATGCCATCGGCGTGATGCTGACCGGCATGGGTCGTGATGGCGCCGACGCGATGCTGAAGATGCGCGAAGCCGGTGCCTATAATTTTGCGCAGGATGAGGCCAGTTGCGTGGTGTTCGGCATGCCGCGTGAGGCAATCGCCACCGGTGCCGTGCATGAGGTCCTGCCGCTGCAGAAAATCGCCGCCCAGTTGCTGACGCAGTTGCGCCTGGCAGGCCCGGTGCTGTCGCGCGTCTGAGGGATCAGCTGCCGAACATCGTGAAGAGCTGGGTGAGCGCCTGAGCCATCGGCCGCTCGATCCAGGGCAGGCCGATGAAGAGCAGCACCAATCCCATGCTGATCGTGATCGGAAACCCGATCGAAAACAGGCTCAGTTGCGGCGCCACCCGCGACATCACCCCGAGCAGCAGATTGATGAACATGATTGCCGCCAGAAAGGGCAGGGCAATCAGCAGCCCGAGCGCGAAGATCTCTGCCCCCATCGCAACCGGATTGAAGCGCCCGGCAAAATCGAAGGCGATTCCTCCGATTGGCAGACTGTCGAAGCTGCGCAAGGTGGCCGCGATCAGCAGCAGTGGGCCGTTCATTGCCACGAAGGTGAGAGTGGCGGTGGTATTCATGAAACTGCCGACGGCATTGCCCTGACCGCCCTGCGGATCGAAAAATCCTGCATAGGACAGCCCCATCTGCAGTCCGATCACTTCGCCGGCAAGACTGAAGGCGGCAAAAGCCAGCCGAGCCGAAAAGCCGATGGCCAGGCCGACTGCGACTTCCTGCATGGCAAACCCCAGGCCGGTCAGCGAGATCAGTTCTATCCCTGAGAGGCCGAGGCTTGCGGGAGCCATGGTGGCAGCCAGCACTGCCGAAATGCCAACCCGAGCCCTGGCCGGAATGCTGCGGATCGACAGGACCGGTGCGGCGCTGAAAAGCGCGAGGATCCGGAAGAAGGGGAGCACGAAAGCCGCAAGCCAGGCCTGCAACTGGGCATCGGTGAACGAGACCACGTCGGGCGCTGTCAGCCGCCGCTCACGAGCGCCGGAATGCTCGTGATTGTGCGCTGAATGTAGTCGACCAGCGTTGTCATCATCCAGGGCCCGGCAATGATGGCAGTGATGCCGACACCGACCAGCTTGGGCAAGAACGAGAGCGTCTGCTCGTTGATCTGTGTGACCGCCTGAAAGAAGCTCACGGCGATACCGACCACAAGCGCCACCAGCAGCAGGGGCGCAGAGACGATCAGCATCAGTTCGAGGCCCTGACGGCCGATGGTGACAACGGTTTCCGGGGTCATGACAGGTCTCCTCGAATCAGCCGAAACTTGCCACGAGCGAGCCGACCAGCAAGGTCCAGCCATCGGCAAGTACGAACAGCATCAGTTTGAAGGGCAGGGCGACCAGGACCGGCGAAAGCATCATCATGCCCATGGAAGTCAGGACGGATGCGACGATCAGGTCAACGATCAGGAACGGTATGAACACCAGAAAGCCGATCTGAAAAGCGGTTTTCAGCTCGCTGGTCACGAAAGACGGGATCAGCACCCGCATCGGCATGGTCTCGGGAGACTGCTTGGCATCGACTTTGGCGATACGGGCGAAGACGCCGAGATCGGTGTCGCGGGTCTGGCGCAGCATGAAGGCCCGCAGTGGGTCGATGCCCTTGTCGAGGGCGGCTTCAAAGCCGATCTTCTGCTCGGAGTAGGGCTGGTAGGCCTCTTTGTAGATCTTGTCGAACGTCGGGCCCATCACGAACAGCGTCAAGAACAGCGACATGCCGATGATCACCTGGTTGGGCGGCGCACTTTGCAGGCCGAGGGCCTGACGGACCAGCGACAGTACGATCACGATCCGGGTGAAGCTGGTCATCAGCAGCAGGATGGCTGGCAGAAACGACAGCGCCGCAAAGGCCAGCATCGTCTGGATCGGCAGCGAATAGGTTGTGCCCCCGGCGGCAGAGGGTGCCGCATTGACCGACAGGACGTTTTGCGCAAGCGCCGGGCTGGTCAGTGCCAGCATCGACAGAGCGGCGATCAGTGAAAGGGTGTGACGGCGCATCATGATCTCACCCACGCTTCTTGAATCGATCAAGCAGATCGGAAAAGGCCGCCTGGCCAGGCAGCGTGGCAGTCTGCGAGTCGCCACCTGCGGCATTGCCCTTGTTGTCAGGTTTGCCATCGGACGACTGACTCGCGTCGAGTTCAGCCAGCATCGAGATCGATTGCCCGGTCACGCCGATCATCCAGCGACGGCCCTGTGTTTCGATGATCGCAATTCTTTCGCGAGGGCCGAGCGTCAGGCCGCCCATCATCGTGATCGAGCGGGTCGATCCTGCGCTGCCCGACTGCAGGCGCTTGAGGATCCACAAGGCAATCGGGATCAGTGCGATGACCGCGGCAAACGCGGCCAGCGCCGGCCAGACCGAGGGTGCGTCCTGCATTTCAGCTGCGACTGTTGAGACGGCGCACGCGCTCGGAGGGCGTGACGATGTCGGTGAGTCGGATACCGAATTTGTCGTTGACCACCACCACTTCGCCCTGGGCGATCAGGCAGCCATTGACCAGCACGTCCATCGGCTCGCCGGCCAGTGCATCAAGCTCGATCACCGAGCCCTGCGCCAGTTGCAGGATGTGTTTGATCGGGATTCTCGTACGGCCGAGTTCGACCGTCAGCTGAACCGGGATGTCCAGGATCATGTCGATGTCCTGGCGGGCATCGTGACCTGCCGGCGTGCCGGCCAGCTGCGGGAACATATGGCTCGCGTCCGAGACGCGATCGGCCGGCAGCGTCTCAGCGCCTTTGCTCGCGGGCTCCTGTTCGGCCAGCGCTGCCGCCCATTCGTCCGCGAGCGCGTCCTGGTCGCCTGCGCCGTTCTGATCTGTGCTCATGTCGTGCTCCCTCGCGACGCCGGGTGAGGCGTCATTGCGCTTGCGGTGTGCTGAGAATGTCCTGGACCCGGACTGCGTAGTGACCGTTCGAGACGCCGTAGCGGCAATCGAAGATCGGCACGCCATCGGACTTGACGACGATCTTTTCCGGCAATTCCAGTTCGATGAAGTCGCCTGCCTGCAGTGCCATCAGTTCTCCGATGTTTGCATTGGCATAGCCGAGCTCGGCCGACAGCTCGATTTCGGCAACCTTGATCTGCTGCGTGAGCAGGCTGACCCAACGCTTGTCGGTTTCGATCGAGTCGCCCTGCAGCGCGGAATAGAGCACGTCGCGGATCGGTTCGAGCGTCGAATAAGGAATGCAGATCTGCAGATCGCCGCCGAGTTCACCGACCTCCAGCGAGAAAGTGGTTGCGACCACGATCTCGCCAGGCGTGGCAACCGTGGCGAACTGCGGATTCATTTCCGATCGGGTGTATTCAAGGCTCAGCGGATAGATCCCCGCCCAGGCCTTGCGGTACTCCTCGAGCGTCACATCGAGCATGCGCTGGATGATGCGCTGCTCTGTGGGCGAGAAATCGCGACCTTCGATCCGATAGGGCATACGACCGTTGCCGCCGAACATATTGTCGATGACGGTGAAAACCAGCTTGGGGTCGCAGATCACCAGACCGCTGCCGCGCAGTGGCTTGACCGCGACCACATTGATATTGGCCGGCACCGCGATGCTGCGAAGGAAGGCGCTGTATTTCTGCACCTTGATCGGACCGATCGAGATCTCGGGATTGCGGCGCATGAAGTTGAACAGGCCGATGCGCAGGTTGCGTGCAAAGCGCTCGTTGATGATTTCCAGCGTCGGCATCCGACCGCGGACGATGCGTTCCTGCTTGGCGAGGTCATAAGCAACCGGACCCTTGAAACCGTCGGGTTGTCCGACTGGTGCATCGTCGACGCCTTCGAGCAGGGCATCGACTTCTTCCTGTGACAGGAACTGTTCGGCCATGGCGCGCTACTGGACGATGAATGAAGCGAAGTGAACCGCTGTGATCGGATTCGACGGCGGCTCGGCCTTGGGCTTGGCAGGCTTGGCTTTCTTGTCCGATTCCTTCTTGGGCTTGTCGCCCGACTTCTTGTCCTTGGCTTTGGGATCGGGTTCGTCGTCGCCATCGTCGGCGAGTGCGTTCGGATCCGGGGGTGTCCAGCCGAGATCCTTGCCGGCCGACATCGCAATCTCGCCGGCGAGCTTTTCCTTGCCTTCCCTCGATGTCAGATCGGAGGCGGTTTTCGAGGAGATCAGCAGCAGGATGCCGTTGCGGATCGCCGGCATCCGGTCAGCGACCTTCTTGTTTGCTTCGGCGTTTTCGACCTCCAGCACCACACCGATCTGGGTATAGCGATCGAGGTCGGTATCGGCCAGGTTGACGATAAAGGGCTCCAGCGTCACGAAACTCCGAGCAGCCTTGAGCTTTTCTTCGGCCTTGGCTGCGGCAGCCTCGTCGGCCGCTTCATCAGGCTGTCCTCGACCCATGACAAACCAGGCGGCGCCGCCGCCGCCCAGCAGCAGAACGACCGCGCCGATGATGATGAACAGCTTCTTCTTTCCGGCCTTGGGCTTGCTGCCCTCTTCGCCTTCTTTACCGGCGTCGGTTTTTTTGCTCGCGTCGCTCATTGGGTTTCCATCGTTCAGCGGCAGGACTGACCTGCAGGCATGAACCGATCATAGGAAACCTTGAGTCATGTGAAGCGTCGATAAGCGCGGTGCGCTCTGTGCATTTCAACGCCTCATCAGGATCGATCATGGTCATCAGGCAAAGAGGTCGATCCGGCCTGCGGCATTGCGCGTTGAGGCAGGCATGGCGCTCACCGGCACACCGTCCGAGGTCGCGTCGGGGATATCGACCGTCGCCGTGCGAGTCTCACCACCTGAGGGTCGCGCCCGATGGCCTGGGTTGTCCTGTCGGCTGGTGTCTGCACCGATCTGCGTACCCCCGAGCTGAAGCCCCTGATCGGCCAGCAAATCCCGAAGGCGCGGCAGAGCCTGCTCGATGGCCGCTCGTGTGTCGGCTTGCGTCGCTGCGAAATCGATCGAGGTCGCTGTGCCGTCGATCGACATTTCGATCCGGATCGGACCCATGTCCTGCGGATGCAGCGTCAGTTCGGCGGACTGGATACCTTCCTTTACCAACCATTGCACCCGCTCCGAGAGTGCACCGCCGAAGCGAGGATCGTCGAAGGGAACAGTGATCGGAAAGCTCTGCGGGCGGTTGAGTGCCTCGTTGCGGGTCTCGCCAGATTCTTCGGCCGATCGAAGCAGGGCGGCGAAGCTGGCGGGCGGCACCGCGCCCTGATCGGTGAGGCGTGCAAAGGTCGATCCTTGCTGGCCGTCGGTTTGCTGGCGCGGGGCCAGGCTCATCACGGCATCGTCGGTGAGGAGTCTGGCGCTTGTCTCGGCTGGTGATGCGTTGCCCGCGTTGGCGGATTGCGCATCGCGAAGCGCCTGCGGCAGGGCGGTGCCTGCGGCGTCAGCGGCTGCTCGCCCAGGGCCATGACGATCATGGCCGGCTGACGCGGTGCTGCCGGGGCCTGCACCATGCCGGCCACTACCACGCACGACAGTGCCGGCGTCAACCGTGGCCGGCGCGCCTGTCGAGGTGCGCTGCACCGGGGCACCGGTGTCGGTGGCCGTGTCGATTGCAGGTTTGTCCGCCTTGCCGGCGAGTTTTCCAGGTAATGCCTTGTCGGATCCAGGCGTCGGTACCGTCTGCGACCCGGCGGCCATCACCGCATCCGGGATTGGCTGCCCGACGGTTGTAGCTGCTGCCTCGCCCGCAGTCTGGTCGGCGAGTCGTCCTTTTCGTGCGAAGGCGGCCTTGCCGTCCTCGCTCTGGTCTTCAATCGCTTCAAGGCTCGCCGCTGCACTCTCGGGCAAAGCGGCTGGTGCAGCCTCGACCGTCTGCAAAGCGCGGGCCTGTGCCGCGGTGCTGTCGATGCCCTCGGGTGTTTGTGCAGTGTCAGGCTTGTTCTTTTTTCCCTGAGTCGCGTCGGTTTTCGATGTATCGGATTGATCTGAATCGTGTGGGCTGCGTGGACCCTTCGCTTCCTGCGGATCGCGCGGACCGCGTTCCTGGGTTCTTTCTGCCAGCGCGCGTCTGTCGGCAACCCGTTGCGCGCTGTTGTCAGCCTGGTTTGCCGGATCGCTCACGGTTGTCGATGCGGTGGTCGATGCGATGGTTGACGATTCGGCATCATCGGTGGCTTTCTGCGCAGGTTTCGCGATGGCGCCTTGCTCCGTCCGGGCGTCTCGCTGGCGCTCGATCTGTCGACGAGCCTGTGCGCTTTCGTCGTTACGACTCTGCATGGCCAGCTTGTCTTCGATGCGAGTCCCGATCGACGCAGGCTTCGTCGACGGTTGGGTCTCGGCAGCCGACAGGAACCGGGCGAATGGAACATCCGATTGTCCGTTCGTGTTCGGACTGGCACTCGGCGAACCGAGACGAACGCGTGCGCCGGGTTCGAGGTTTCGGGTATCGATGCTCATCTTGGCTCCTTGCCGGGTCCTCGCCGGGCTGCGATGTCATTGGCGAACTCATCGAGCTGTCGCTGCTCGCGACGTGCTCTGGTCTTTTCGGCGGCGGTCGTGCGGCGCTGCGACAGCGTCTCGAGTGCCTTGAGCCGCCGCTGCATTTCACGCAGATCGGTGTCTCGCGCGCCCACGCGCTCTTCATGCTCGGCATGCGTGCCCGACTGCTGCTTGATGGCGGCAATCAGGCGGTTATCGAAATAGCCGGCGATCCTGATCTGCTCGACATTGACGAGTTGCCCGCCACGGGTCGGGCCGCGATTGAGCGACTCGTCCCGGTAATCAGTGAGGGTGCGCAGCGTCGCCTGGGCGGCGTCACGCTCGCGCCTTGCCTGGGACGAGAGCCTGGCGGCATCGTCGCGCTGCTCCTGGGCGCGGTCGATCAGCAGCTGGAGGATGCGTGCATCCATTACTGTTGACCGCTCACGTCATGTGCGCCGAAGCCGGGTCCGATTGAAGGCGCGATCAGCGCCTCGAGCGCCGCCCGGCTGTCCTCGAAGCTCGATCCCTCGCTCATGCCCTGCTGAAGCAGGGCTGAAATGCGCGGCATCATGGCAATCGCCATGTCGATCTGCGGGTCGCTGCCCTGCACATAGGCGCCGACCGAGATCAGATCGCGGCTGCGCCGGTAGCGGCTCCACAAGGCCTTCAGCCGGCGGGCGAGTTGCAAATGCTCCGGGTCGGTCACCTGGTGCATCACCCGCGAGATCGATTGCTCGATGTCGATCGCCGGATAGTGTCCCTCTTCGGCGAGCGAGCGATCGAGAACAAGGTGGCCGTCGAGGATGGCCCGAGCGGCGTCGGCGATCGGATCCTGCTGGTCGTCGCCTTCGGTGAGCACGGTATAGAAGCCGGTGATTGAGCCGCCACCGACCCTGCCGTTGCCGGCCCGCTCGACCAGTGACGGCAGGCGTGCGAAAACCGACGGCGGATAGCCTTTGGTGGCCGGTGGCTCGCCGATTGCCAGCGCGACCTCGCGAGCGGCCATCGCATAACGGGTCAGTGAATCCATCAGCAGCAGGACGTTGAGGCCTTTGTCCCGGAAATGCTCGGCAATCGAGGTGGCATACACCGCGCCCTGCATCCGCAGCACCGGCGAGCAGTCGGCGGGTGCCGCGACGACAACCGCGCGTGCCAGGCCTTCATGGCCGAGGATGTCCTCGATGAACTCCTTGACCTCGCGACCTCGCTCGCCGATCAGGCCGACCACGGTCACGTCGGCTGCGGTGTATCGCGCCATCATCCCGAGCAAAACGCTCTTGCCGACGCCTGAGCCGGCAAACAGACCCAGCCGCTGGCCGCGTCCGACGGTCAGCAGCGAATTGATGGCCCGCACGCCGGTATCCAGCGGTTCGCGCACCGGTGCGCGATGCATGGCATTGATCGGCCGTGCCAGGATTGGCGCGCGTTCGCTTTGGTCAAGCGATCCCAGACCGTCCAGCGGCCGACCAAGTGCATCGACGACGCGCCCGAGCAGGGCCTCGCCGTTGGGCAGCCAGCGCGATCGATCTTCAGCGCGGCGCCAGGGATGGTTCGCGCCCAGCAGCTTGGGGGTGACGATCGGATCCTCGATTGGCACGACCTGCGCGCCGGGCCGTAGTCCGACTGTTTCGGCCAATGGCATCAGAAACAGACGGTCATCCGAGAAGCCGACCACTTCCGCATCGACCGCAGAAGGGCTTTCGGGCGAAATCATGCAAATTGAGCCGACCGGAAGACGCAGGCCGCTGGCCTCCAGAACCAGACCTGCCACGCGCGTCAGGCGTCCGGTGACTGTCTGGCGAGAGCCGGCTGCGGCACAGGTGCGCAGGTTGTCGAACAGCTTGCTCCAGTCCTGATCGGTGGCAAGCCGGGCCGGGGCAGGGGCCGAATGGATCATGTCTGCACCCAGGTGTCGTCGATCCCGAGCGCGGCAATCGAGCGTTGCCAGCGCGTCTGCAGCGTCGCATCGACGCTCGCTTTCGATGTGTCGATCAGGCAGCCGCCGCGGGCGACGCTCGGGTCAGGCATGAGTTGCGCGCCACGTGCGATCAGCAGCGGGCTCAGGTGCTCATTGAGCAGACTGGCGTCAGCCGGATTGACCCGGATCGTCGGCCGCGCGTTTTCGTCGGTAATCAGGGCGAGCGCATCGGTCACCGCGGTGACGATCAGCTCGGGGTTGATGCGCAGCGCAACGCCCACGGCACTGCGGGCGATCTCGACGGCCAGCATCGTGATCTCGTGGGCTGCGGACTCCTGAATGCCGGCCAGCTGTGCGGTGAGTGCGCCCAGCAGCTGGTCGCCCTGCTCGGCGATGTTCTGCAGCTGAGCGCGCAGTGCTGCGGCCGATTCGCGGCGGGCCTGCTCCAGGCCGATCGCTCGACCGTCGCGCAGACCGTCCTCATAGGAGGGCTCGGGTGGCTTTTCATCTGCTGCGCGACGATCAGCAGCACTGCGCCGGTCGTTGCCGTTGCGCCGGTCGCCTTCGATGGTCTCGGGTCGCCATGGCGAAGCGCCGACGACATCTTCGGAGAAAACAATGCGGCTAGACGAAGGCATCTTCGCCACCTCCGCCTCCGATCGAGATCTCGCCGGCATCGGCCAGTCTTCTGATCACTTTCAGGATTTCCTTCTGTTGGGTCTCGACTTCAGAGACCCGCACCGGACCGCGTGACTCGAGGTCCTCGCGCAGGGCTTCGGCACCCCGCTGAGACATGTTTTTCAGGAACTTTTCGCGGATCTCCGCCTGCGCGCTCTTCAGTGCAATGACCAGCCCGTCGGCCGGCACTTCCCGCAACACCGTCTGAACCGCACGGTCTTCGAGCTTGACCACATCTTCGAAGGTGAACATCTGGTCCTGGATAGCCTGCGCCAGGGTCTCGTCCGAATCGCGCACCGCATCGAGCACTTCGCCCTCGAGCTTGGTGCCAAGTCCGTTAAGAATTTCGGCTGCCACTTTTGATCCGCCAAGGGCTGCTTTCTTGAGCTTGTCGGCGCCGGCCAGCACATGCGAGAGCACATCGTTGAGCTCGCGAAGGGCATTGGGCTGAATGCTGTCGAGCGTGGCGATGCGCAGCACCACCTCACTGCGGATGCGGGGCGGCAGTTTCGAGAGAATTTCGCCGGCATGATCGCGCTCAAGATGCACCAGAATCGACGCGATGATCTGCGGATGCTCGTTGCGCACCAG
Source organism: Burkholderiales bacterium (assembly GCA_026399875.1). Classification (GTDB taxonomy): domain Bacteria; phylum Pseudomonadota; class Gammaproteobacteria; order Burkholderiales; family Burkholderiaceae_E; genus UBA4615. Next base: position 11,692 of record JAPLQF010000025.1, read on the forward strand.
CTCCGAGACCGACTCGGAGTCCATCCACTTCAGGCTCTCGATGCCGCTGGTGTCGCTGCCCTGCAGGATGCGGTTGATCAGTAGTCCGGCGCGTTCATCACCAAGCGCCTTGCGCAGCACCGCCTTCACATACTCATCGTTGTCGGCGACCAGCGAACGGTTCTGGCCAGCTTCGGCGCTGAAGCGGTCGAGCACCGAGGTCACCTTCTCCGGCGGCACGGTGCGAATCCGGGTCATCGCCTCGCCGATCTTGTGCACCTCCTTGGGAGACAGGTGCTTGAAGACCTCCGAGGCGACTTCCTCGCCAAGCGTCAGCAGGAGGATCGCGCTGCGTTCGAGTCCCTGATCATCCATGAGAGTCTGGTGTACCGGCTGACGAATAAGGATTGAAAGAACAGACGTTCAAAGAACTGATGGCCGTGAACATTTCAGGCGTTGACCCAGGAGCGAACGACGTTGGCCACGGTTGCCGGGTTGTCGCGTGCCAGCTGAACAAGATTCTCGGGCGGACCGCCCGGCAGCTGAATCGGGCTCATGCCGGCCGCGCTTGGGGCAGGCAGGGCAATGTCATCGCCCACCACGGCCGAGGTGCCGCCTGGAGCGGGGCTTCCTGGCAGCGGCGCCGGTCGCCTGAGTGCAGGCTTGATCACGCCAAAGAGTGCGAGCAGACCGAGCAGCACCAGTCCGAGCTGAAGCCCGATGCTGCGTGCGAGCGCCACAACATCCGGGTCCTTCCACAGCGGAAGCGCTTCGACTTTGGGCACGTCTTCGATCGAGAAGGGCGCATTGACGACGTTAAGCGCATCACCCCGGTCCTTGTTGAAGCCGATGGCCTCTCGCACCAGCGATTGAATCTGATCGACATCCTTGGCTTCGAGCGCGGTGTAGGTGACCTTGCCCTCTTCATCGACGGTACGCTTGTGGTTGACGACCACGGCAGCCGTCAGACGTTTGACGTTGCCACTGGCATTGCGAACCACCTTGACCGTCTTGTCGACTTCGAAGTTGGTCGTCGACTCGCGTCGTGAATCCTTGCCGGCTTGTCCTGCAGCGCCCTGGTTCGTCGACAGGGCCTGGGCCGCGCCATTGACCGGCGACGCGGCCGGTGTGGGCGGCTGGTTCGACATTGTGCCGGGCACGCCCGAGGCGGCTGCGCCAGCGCCGGTGCCCGATTCATTAACCTGCTGGCTGCGAATCGCAGCCGGTTCGGTGCCCTGATTCGGTCGGTACTGTTCGGCAGTCGATTCCGACATCGTGAAGTCGACATCGGCATTGACCTGAGCCTTGACGTTTCCGCGGCCGACGATCGGCTCGACGATCTCGAGGATGCGGGCGATATAAGACTGCTCCATCGTGCGCAGATACTGCAGCTGGTTCGAATCGAGCCCGCCGGTCTGCCCAGGTTCGGAGGCGCTCGAAAGCAGCGCTCCCGACTGGTCGAGCACGCTGACATCCTTGACCGACAACTCGGGCACCGATGAGGCGACCAGATGTACGATGCCGGCGACCTGCGAGCGCTCCAGCACCCTGCCAGGGTGAACTGTCAGCAGTACCGATGCCGACGGCTTTTGCTGCTCACGGAAAAATCCGTTGGCACTGGGCAGCGCGAGATGGACCCGTGCGCTAGACACCGCCGACAAGGCAGTGATCGAGCGAACCAGTTCGCCTTCCAGGCCACGCTGGTAGTTGAGTCTTTCCTGGAACTGGGTTGTGCCGAATTTCTGGGTCTCGACAAGCTCGAATCCGACGGTGCCGCCTTTGGGCAGTCCTTGAGAGGCCAGACGCAGGCGGGTGTCATGGACCTTGTCGGCCGGAATCATGATGACGCCACCACCTTCGGAGAACTTGTAGGGGACGTTCATCTGCGAGAGCGCCGCGACCACCGCGCCGCCGTCGCGGTCGGACAGGTTCGAAAACAGCACGCGATAGTCGGGGGTACGGGCCCACATCGCCGCCGCCGCAATGATCGCCGCCATCGCGGCCGCGCCGAACGCCAGCATCAGCTTGTTGCGCATTGGCAGAGCGCCAAAGGTGGTCTGGGATTCGTTAGCCATCGATCAGTGTATGAAAGGAAATGCCAGGTTGAGCGGATTGCATGCTGTCGATCATTGTGTCGGCCCTGGTGCCGAACTTGAGCCCGATAAGCGGGATGTGCGCCGGGGTTTTCGACGCTTAAGTTTTCCGGCACCGCTCTACGATCCAGACTCGTCTCTTCCTCTTTGTCTCATGGGAGCCGGTCATGGATGTCAGGATCACCTCCGGTCTGCTGCAATCGCTGCAGGGCGCAGCTCAAACCGGATCGCCGGTTGCACCCAAGGGTGCGGTTGCAGGCGCGTCCTTCGCCAATGCTCTGGGCGATGCGCTGAAATCGGTTTCTCAGGCGCAGCAGCAATCGTCCGGAATGCAGAGGCAGTTCCAGGCTGGCGCTGAAGGGGTCGGCATCGAAGAGACCATGCTCTCGATGCAAAAGGCCCAGATCGGTTTTCAGGCGGCGCTTGCTGTGCGCAACCGACTGGTGTCGGCCTATACCGACATCATGAACATGTCGGTCTGAGGGATAACCCCGGCGTCGGCGCTAGGGCGGTGATCAGGACAGAGCCGGCTTGCGGGCGCGAGCCCGAGTCTGCGCAGCATTCACATAGATCTGGATTGCCCGCGCGGCCGATGAATCGATACCGATGAACTCACCGCCGATACGCGCGATGCGGCTGTGAGGCGGCCCCTCCAGCAGGGTATTGATGACGAGCAACTGACAGGTAATAGCAGGTACTCCGGCCAGCTCGAGGCGGCAGGAGTGCAGAATGTCGCCGTGTGCGGGCGGTGTCGAGTGATGCCATTGAAAAGCCAGTCCGGTGGCTGACAGATCGAGCACCGGGGTGCGCCATTCGGTGCTGCCGGCAACAGCTTCACGGATAAAGATCTGTGCACCCGCCTCGCGGGGCGGATTCACCCTGAACGCATCTCGGCGTTGCAGTCGCACGAGCGAGTTCGGTGCCTTGACCTGGAACTTTCCTGTTTCGGCATCGACCCTGAGCGGCCCGATATCAAACTGCAGTTTGACTTTCGCCATCACCGCGACGGCGACAGCCTGACTGTCCGGGCCGAAATTGTTACGGTGAGTCTGCTTCGGCAAAAGCTCGAACTCCAGGCTGTCGCGACCCGGGTCATAGGCCAGCAGCCGCGATTCAAACCCTGCCTCGGCATCGCGATTTTCGTAGATCGAGACCCGATCGCCAGTGCTGACAAGTTCGGCCAACAGACGAGCCCGATCTGATGGGTTGCTGATACGGTATTCGCGCAACACGCGCTCGTCGGTTTCGGGTCTGTGCAGAGCGCTCATTGCGTCATTCGGTCTCGGTGGCACGTTTGTCTTCAGGCTGCCTGTTGCGATTCTCCGGTGCTGGATGTGCCACCGAACATCAATGTGTCGAAGCGTTCGGTCCAGGGGTAGGCCAGTCGTCTGACATGGGCTTCGTTCTGGACGATCTGGCGCATCAGTTTCATCTTGGCGCTCTGATCCTTGCGCGACAGCACGACGCGCGCGTTGAGTCGACGCACCTGATCGATCAGCAGGGCGCATCTGGCCTGGACAGCGTTGACGGTTTCCCAGTCGCTTTGCAGCGCGGCCGAGAGCATGTCATCACTGGCGCGTTCGATCGCGGTATACAGGCCGATCAGTCGCGTGATCTCGGATTCAACGAATGCGATCGTCATGCAGCCTGCCTCAGCGCGGACTTGCCTTCGGCCGGCACTGATTTGGCGACGGGTGAAATCGAGCGCCAGCCCGCGTCGATCTCGCTGAGCAGACGGGCCACCTCTGCATAGGCAGCGTCGTCATGTTTGAGATGGCCTTGCAGCAGACGGCGGGTGCAGTATTCGTAAAGTTGATAGAGCGACTCGCCCATCTCGCCGACAGAGCGATTGACCGCGACCTTCAGACCTTCGTCAACCAGTCGGATGGCTTTCGAGGAAGCCTGGGCCTTCATGCCGATGTCGCCTTTTGCAAGGGCCGCGCGGGCCTGGCCAATCGCCGAGAGGGTGCCCGAAAACAGCAGGCAGATCAGTTGATGTCTGTCTGCACCGAGTGCCGAGCTTTCGGCGGCAAGGTTGCGGTAGGCGTTAGAAGCTTTGGCAGCAAGACCGAACATGATGGCGTACCGTTTGAGGACCGTGATGATTGTTTAACGGCAGTCAAGGTCCCGGACTTTAGCCATCCTGACAATCATTTTTCTTACTTTTGCAGCCCGGCCAGCGCGCTGGAGAGTTGCGCGCTGTTTTGTTGGGCAGCAGCGAGTTTGGCGTCCAGTGCGCTGTACTGCTTGAGCAGTGCGGCCTGGCGCGAGTTCAGGCGAACCTGAATCTCTTCCTGGCGGGCCTGATTGTTCTTCTTGCGTGCTGCCCAGTTGTCAGACGCTGCAGTCAGTGATCCCTGGGTGCCAGTGATGCCATCGGCAAGCGAGCGGAATCGCAGCATCAGACCCTGCGTCGTGCTGCCGCTGCCGCCGCCAGTGGCTGCGAACAGCGCCTGCAGGTTGGAGGGCGAGCTGGCTGCCGAGGCGAAGTTGGTGGCGTTCAGCGCGATCGAACCGTCGCGTTGCAAGGTCATCCCGGCATCGGCCAGTCGGGTGAGCGTGCCGCCGGTGACGGTATCGGTCACGATCGAGCGGATCTGCTGCAGCATGCTCACTGCGGCCCGGTCGGCCTGCAAAGGGCCGGCAGTCTTGGTTGACTCATCGTAGCGGGTGCCGTCTGACAATACCTTGTTGAGTGCGTTGTAGGCGTCGACGAATTTTTGCGTCGAGGCTTTCAGAGCATCGGTATCCGACTTCACATTGATCTGCACTGCGGCGGTCGTGACCTGATTGAAAGCCAGATCGACACCATCGATCGCGCTGGTGACGGTATTGGTACGCGAGGTCAGTGCTACGCCGTCGATGGTGTATTTGGCATCGAGCGCCTGCTGGACCAGCGACAGATTGCTGCCGGCGCCAGCGGTCATGGTCGGATCGAAAGCCAGTGCTGACAGCCCGGGGGCGTCATCCGAATTGCCGTCCGAATCGGTGACCGTCATCTTGAAGGCCTGGTTGGCGCCGGTGGTGGCGCTGCTCACGAAGAGCCTCACCCCATCGCCGTCCTTGACAATCGAGGCTCTCACCCCTGCGCCGGCGGCATTGATCGAATCGCGGACATCGGCAAGGCTTGCGCCGGCGGCGATGGTCACCGAAACCGCCGCCGAACTCCCTGCGGTAAAGCTTGTCGCACCAGTGGGTTGGGTGCCAAGCTGAATCTGAAGAGTGCCACTGCCGACCGTGGCGGTTGACGCCGAATAACTGCCGCTGGCCAGATTCTGAGCGCGCGCAAGTTGTTGCACTTCGATCGAGTTCTGGCTCACGGCTGCGCTTGAGCTGGCAGTGACCGTGACGGCACTGGGGTTGGAGCTGCCAGCGTTGACGGCTCTCCAGGTGCTCAGCTGCGCGAGGTTATTGGCGGCATCGCGAAAGGTGGCAATCGAACTCGACACCTTCCCGTATGCCGAGATCTTGGTGGTGATGGTGGAGGCGTCTTTTTTCAGGGCAGTCAGCGGCGCCGACTCGACCTTCATCAGGTTGGTCACGATCCCCTGGACGTCGATCATGCTGCTGGAGGTGATCGGTGAGGCCATGTCAGTGTCCTAAATGAAAACGCCGCCGCATCGGACAACGCCCGAGTCGGCGGCTGGCAGGCCCGCAAGGGCAAGGTGGATCAGCCCTTCAGGAGCTGGAGCACCTGCTGGGGAAGCTGGTTGGCCTGAGCAAGCATGGCGGTGCCGGCCTGCTGCAGGATCTGTGTTCGGGTCAGTGCCGCAGTTTCCGCTGCGAAGTCGGCGTCCATGATCCGGCTTTTGGCCGCGGTCTGGTTTTCCGACGCCACCTGCAGGTTGGCGATGATCGCCTCGAAGCGGTTCTGGACCGCGCCATAGGTCGACCGTTCGCTGTTGACACTCGTGAGGGCCAGGTCGATCGCCGAAATCATGGCCTGGGCAGCTGCGCCGGTCGTGCCCGAGATCACCCCGGTTGTCGCGGTCACTGCCACGATGTTCGTCGCCGTGGCCATGTTCTGCGTGCCGACCGTCAGTTGATCGTAGGAGGTATTGTCCGAGCCGATCTGGAAGACTTGCGAGCCGGCACCGCCCGACAAAATCGCCTGGCCGTTGAACTTGGTGGCGTTGAGCGTGCGGTCGATTTCGTCGGCCAGTTGGCGGAATTCGTTGTTGAGGCTGCTGCGGTCGGTGCTGGTATTGGTCGCATTGGACGACTGCACAGCCAGTTCGCGCATGCGCTGCAGCATGTCGCTGACCTTGCCAAGGCCGCCCTCGGCGGTCTGCGCAAGCGAGATGCCGTCCATCGAGTTGCGGATCGCGACATTCATGCCCCGCGCCTGCGAGTCCATGCGGTTGGCAATCGCCAGGCCTGCGGCGTCGTCCTTGGCAGAATTGATCCGCAAGCCGCTTGAGAGCCTGCCGATCGAGGTGCTGAGTTGTCCCTGCGACGCAGACAGGTTGCGCTGCGCGGTGAGCGAAGGAAGATTGGTATTGATTGTCTGTGCCATGAGCCTCTCCTGGGTTTGGGAAACTTGGGCAGCACCTTGCCACGCCAGCCCCCGCGATGGAGAGATCGTGCAACAGCCAGATCATGGTCATTGGCTCGAATACATCCGGATTTTTGCCGCTATTCGGCAGGCACCCAAGGTCCGGTACGCTGCGCAGACCCCCATACAGGCGGGCGTCAGCGCACCGGACGCGTGGGAACCAGGGCATTACTGTCTGAGCAGCGACAACACCGATTGCGGAGCGGCGTTGGCTTGCGCGAGCATCGCAGTACCGGCCTGCTGCATGATCTGGGCACGGGTCAGTGCGGCGGTTTCCTGGGCGAAGTCGGCATCCATGATGCGGCTGCGGGCGGCGGCCTGATTCTCGGATGAGATCTGCAGGTTGCCGATGATCGCCTCGAAGCGGTTTTGCATGCCGCCGTATTTGGTGCGCTCCGAGTTGACCGTCGACAGCGCACTGTCGATGTTGGTGATGGCAGTCAGGGCATTGCTGCCGGTCGTACCCGAGATCACCGACGCTGTTCCGGTGACCGAGGTAATCGCCGAATTGGAACTCATGTCGGTGGTGGTCACCGTCAGCTGATCGGTCGCGGTGTTGTTCGCGCCCACCTGGAAGGTCTGGCTGCCGGCGCCGCTGCCGATGATGGCAGTGCCGTTGAACTTGGTTGCCCCCAGTGTGCGAGTGATCTCCGAGGTGAGCTGGGTGAACTCATTGTTCAGGCTGTCGCGATCGACGCTGGTATTGGTCGCGTTGGACGACTGCACGGCGAGTTCACGCATGCGCTGGAGCATATCGGTGATTTTGCCGAGTGCGCCCTCGGCGGTTTGTGCCAGCGAGATGCCGTCGTTGGCGTTGCGAACCGCGACATCCATGCCGCGGGCCTGGGCGTCCATCCGGATACCGATGCCCAGGCCGGCTGCGTCGTCCTTGGCAGAGTTGATGCGAAGGCCGCTGGAAAGCCGCTCGATCGAGGTGCGCATTGCACCTTGCGATTTGTCCGCATTTCGCTGAGCGGTCAGCGAAAGCGTGTTTGTAGCAATGACTGATGGCATGAATTTTCCCCTTTGAGAGACAAATAGAAGTAAGCAAATTTCATTACGAAAGCTGCCGGTAAAAAAACTGACTCGCCTAAGTTAGTTAGTTGAAAAACCAACATATGAACCTGACCATCCGATCTGTTCATACATCAGTCTTTTCGGATTTTTTAATCGTAACTTAATGCTTTGAATGAAAAAAATTCAAGATATTCAATTTTTTGTCAATCAGTCTTGCAATACTTCATTGATCTGAATTTTTCGATTTAACAGAAACTAAATCGCCGGTGTTGTCAGGTTGACGCCTTCGGGTTGCGAACTCGAAAATCCCGATCAGAGTGTCAGGTGCAGGCCAGACTCGACTCAACTCTTGAGCAGTTGCAGGACCTGCAGGGGGATCCGGTTGGCCTGAGAAAGCATGGCCATGCCCGCTTGCTGAAGAATCTGCGCGCGAGTGAGCGCAGCAGTCTCGGCGGCAAAGTCGGCGTCCATGATCCGGCTGCGCGCCGCGCTCTGATTTTCGGATGCAAGCTGCAGGTTGCTGATGATCGCCTCGAAGCGGTTCTGCATGGCCCCATACCGCGAGCGCTCGCTGTTGATGGTTTCGAGTGCGGTGTCGATGACGCTGATCATCGCCAGTGCATTGCTGCCGGTGGAACCGCTGATCAGCGCAGAGGTCGCGGTTGTGACCGATGTGATCGCGCTGGCGGTCGACATGTTGATGGTCGCGACCGTCAAGGAATCGAACGCGGTCGCGTCAGGTCCAATCTGAAAGCTCAGCAACCCTGCGGCGCCGCCCAGTATTGCCTGGCCGTTGAAGCTTGTGCCGCCAAGGGTGCGTCCGACCTCGTCGGCGAGTTGACGGAATTCATTGTTTAGGCTGTCACGGTCGATGACTGTATTGCTGGCGTTGGCAGACTGAACAGCGAGTTCGCGCATCCGCTGCAGCATGTCAGAGACCTTGCCCAGGCCACCTTCTGCAGTCTGCGCAAGCGAGATGCCGTCGTTGGCATTTCGGATCGCGACATTCATGCCACGAGCCTGCGCATCCATGCGATTGGCAATCGCCAGTCCTGCCGCGTCGTCTTTGGCCGAATTGATCCTCAGACCGCTTGAAAGCCTGGCAATCGACACGCTGAGCACAGACTGCGAGCTCGAGAGGTTTCGCTGCGCGGTGAGGGATGCGACATTCGTATTGATGACAGCCATGGATCGCTTTTCAAATCGTGTCTGACAGGTGGGATAGCGTGAATGACCGCACAACCCTGTTTACGGCGCTGCGATGCCGGACTTGAGTGCCCTGACCGGCCGCTGCGGGAGTAAGTCACAGGGGCGATTCAGACTGACTGAACCGAATCAGCCTGATGAAAAAACCGGCGGCCGCCCTCAGGGCGGCCGCCGGTAAGGCGAAACCTATACCTGCCCAGGCAGGCTTGCGTCTCAGTTCTGTTCGAGGCCGCGAAAGGTCCGCCTTGATGGGTCAGCCTCGCAGAAGCTGCAGCACGCTTTGCGGCGCCGAATTGGCCTGGGCAAGCATCGCGGTACCGGCCTGCTGCATGATCTGTGCGCGGGTCATGGTGGCAGTTTCCTGTGCGAAGTCGGCATCCATGATGCGACTGCGGGCCGCGGACTGATTCTCGGATGCGATCTGCAGGTTGCCGATGATCGCCTCGAATCGGTTTTGCATGCCGCCGTATTTGGTGCGCTCCGAGTTGACCGTCGACAGCGCACTGTCGATGTTGGTGATAGCAGTCAGGGCGTTGCTGCCGGTCGTGCCCGAGATCACCGACGTGGTCGCGGTGACCGAGGTAATCGCCGAATTGGAACTCATGTCGGTGGTGGTCACCGTGAGCTGATCGGTCGAGGCGTTGTTCGCGCCCACCTGGAAAGTCTGGCTGCCGGCGCCGCTGCCGATGATGGCAGTGCCGTTGAACTTGGTTGCCCCCAGCGTGCGGCTGATCTCCGCGGTGAGCTGGGTGAACTCATTGTTCAGGCTGTCGCGATCGACGCTGGTATTGGTCGCGTTGGACGACTGCACGGCGAGTTCACGCATGCGTTGGAGCATGTCGGTGATTTTGCCGAGTGCGCCTTCGGCGGTTTGTGCCAGCGAGATGCCGTCGTTGGCGTTGCGAACCGCGACATCCATGCCGCGGGCCTGGGCGTCCATCCGGATACCGATGCCCAGGCCGGCTGCATCGTCCTTGGCCGAGTTGACACGAAGGCCGCTGGAAAGCCGCTCGATCGATGTGCGCAAAGCACCTTGCGATTTGTCTGCATTTCGCTGAGCGGTGAGGGACAGTGTGTTGGTAGCAATGATTGATGGCATGGAGTGACTCCTGAAAGGTTGTCGCCTGCGATTGATCGAGTGTCTTTTTTTGTCCGGTGTGACCCGGACGTTCACGGAATAGATCCCGATGTGTGGTTATCGGGCCTCGGTCCCGAGACTTGAGAAACCTTTTGATCTTGGTGAACGACCATTCATCGCGTTTTGTCGGCAAACCCTTACGGGTTGTCGGATCCTCACCGACTAGCCCTACAGCGCCGCCCCGATATTCGAGACTTCGCTGTGGGCGGACACTTCATTCCGTCACAACGCAGACACAACACGGATCCCAAAAATGGACAATCAAATCGACAACCGCTGGATGACCGAGATTCGCGAAGTCAACCTCAGCTATCTGATGCTGGCGCAGGGCATGGTCCGCGCCGACAAGGTCCAGGCGGTGTTCTGCCTCGGGGTGTCCGAAGCGGTTGCCGACATCCTGGCCGATCTGAGCCCGGCGCAGCTGATCAAGATTGCTTCCGGCAACATGATGATGTGTCGGTTCCGCTTCGATGACGAAATGGTCTGGTCGCTGCTTTCCGAACATGGCCGGCGCAGCCCGCAGGGTCTCGACGGCAATGCCGCGCGTCTGCATGCCAGCATCGTGATGGCCGGCAACTTCGCAGAGGCCGTCTGAGATGGCGGCTCGCAGTCTTCTCGACGAAAACCGCCAGATCAAGCGTGCCATTGAACTGATCAACCTCGGCGCGCGCCTGCAGGTGCTCGAGTCGGAGACCGATCTGCCTTATGAGCGTCTGCTGCGACTGTATAAAGAAGTGGCCGGACGCTCGCCGTCCAAAGGACAACTGCCTTTTTCGACCGACTGGTTCATGACCTGGCAGCCCAACATCCACTCATCGCTCTTTCTCAACATCTATGAGTATCTGCACAAGTCGACCGATATCGAGTCGATCGATGCGATCTCCAAGGGATGGCGCCTGTATCGCGACGAGGTGAGTGTGCACGGCGTCGAGCCGCTGCTATCAATTACGCGCGCCTGGCGCCTGGTGCGTTTCGTTGATTCGGGCATGTTGTGTCTGACACGCTGCAAGAAATGCGGTGGACGATTCGTCACCCACACCTTCGAGCTTGACCAGCAGTTCACCTGCGGATTGTGCGAGCCGCCTGCGCGTGCGGGCAAGGCCCTGCGAGGCGGATCGATTCACTGATCGACCGGCGGCGCTGCGCTGCGGCAGCGCCCGACGAAAGGCCGTCCGTGCTGCTCAAGTCGAACAGGGCAGCGCCGAAAAATGAATGTGAGCGCCAAAGTGCGTCGGCCATGAGGGTTCCTGCCAGATGTTTGTGATCATCGGTTATGTCGTAGTGCTGGTGGCGGTTTTCGGCGGCTATTGGCTCGCTGGAGGCAAGTTCCCGGTGATCCTCAAGGCGGCTCCGATCGAGCTCGAGATCATCGGTGGCTCGGCTCTCGGTGCTTTCCTCGTCGGCAACAGTACTAAGGTCATCAAGGCGACGCTTGCTGCGGTGCCGACCCTCTTCAAAGGGTCGAAGTACACCAAGCCCCGTTACATGGAGCTGATGGCTCTGCTGTATGAAATCCTTGCCAAAGCCCGCAAGGAAGGCCTGATGTCGATCGAGGCAGACGTTGAAAACCCCCATGATTCACCGCTTTTTCAGAAGTTCCCGAATATCTCGGCAGATCATCATCTGGTGGAGTTCATTACCGACTATCTGCGCATGATGGTGTCGGGGAACATGAACTCGCACGAGATCGAGAACCTCATGGATAGCGAGATCGAGACGCATCATCATGAAGCCCATGCGCCGATGAATGCGATCCAGGGTGTCGGTGACGGGCTGCCGGCTTTCGGCATCGTGGCCGCCGTGCTGGGCGTGGTCAAAACCATGGCCTCGGTCGGACAGCCGCCCGCTGTGCTTGGCCAGATGATCGCTGGTGCGCTGGTCGGAACCTTCCTTGGAATTCTCCTTGCCTACGGGTTTGTGAGTCCGCTGGCCAAGCTGCTGGAGCAGAAGGCCGATGAGGGGCACAAGGAGCTGCAGTGCGTGAAGATCACGCTGCTGGCCAGTCTGCAGGGTTATGCGCCTGCGATTGCCGTCGAGTTCGGGCGCAAGGTGCTTTTTTCGACCGAGCGACCGTCCTTCCAGGAACTCGAAGCCCACGTCAAGCAGAAGAAGGCCTGAGCGATGGCCGGCGCCGAAAAGAAGCTCCAGCCGATCATCATCAAGAAGATCAAGAAGGGTGGTCACGGCCACCATGGCGGCGCCTGGAAGATTGCTTATGCCGACTTCGTGACCGCGATGATGGCCTTCTTTCTTCTGATGTGGCTACTGGGTTCGACGACCAAGGGCGATTTGCGCGGCATCGCCGACTATTTCAATACACCGCTGCAGGTGGCGATGGCGGGCGGCTCGGGCTCGGGTGACAGCTCAAGTGTGCTGCGTGGCGGCGGTGAGGATCTCACCCGCACCGTCGGTCAGGTCAAACGCGGCAGCAATGACGGGGAGAGGAAGACCTATACCGTCAAGGCCATGGCCACCGATATGCAGAGGGTTGCCGATGAAGAGGCCAAACTGATAAAGAAGCGGATCGAGCAGTCGCTTGAGCGCAATCCCCGGCTTCGCGATGTGAAGAATCAGGTCAAGATGGATGTGACCGCCGATGGCCTGCGCATCCAGATTGTTGATGACAAGAATCGGCCGATGTTCGATTCGGGCTCGACCGTCGTCAAGCCTTACATGCGAGAGCTTCTCGGCGAGATCGCCAAGGTGCTCAATGATGTCGAATCGAAGGTGACCCTGTCGGGACACACCGACTCGTCGCCGTTTTCCGGTGGTGACCGCGGCTATTCGAACTGGGAGCTGTCGACCGATCGGGCCAATGCCTCGCGGCGCGAACTGGTGGCCGGTGGCATCGCCGAAAACAAGATCTTGCGAGTGGTCGGTCTGGCGGCGATCGTGCCCTACGACGCGGCCAACCCTGACGCGCCGGTGAATCGGCGGATTTCGATCGTGGTGATGAACCAGCTCGCCGAGATGCGTCTGTTGACCGGCAACGAACTGCAGGCCGGCGACCTCGAAGCCTTCGAAAAGGTGCTGATCGATGCTGGAAAGCTTCCGCAGCCTCCGGGCGCAGAAGTACCGCAACAAACCGAGGGTGCTGTCCAGGACCCAACTGCATCAAAGAGGTGAGCCGTGTCCAATGAAAACATGAAGTTCCTGATCGTTGACGACTTCTCGACCATGCGTCGGATCGTTCGTAACATTCTCAAGGAGATCGGTTTCGGCAATGCCGAGGAGGCCGAAGACGGACAGGCGGCCTTGTCGAAGCTCAAGGGCGGCAATTTCAACTTCGTGGTGTCGGATATCAACATGCCGAACATGAATGGCTTCGAGCTGCTCAAGTCGATTCGCGCCGATAACGAACTAAAGGGCCTGCCGGTGCTGATGGTGACCGCTGAGGCCCGCAAGGAAGACATTGTCTCGGCGGCGCAATGGGGCGCGTCGGGCTATATCGTCAAACCCTTCACCAAAGCCACGCTCGAGGAAAAGGTTCAGAAAATCCTCGAGAAGCAGGCCAAGTGAGTGGGCGGGCACCGATCATGAAAGAAGACGACGCACTCTATGCCAATGTCGGACGCCTCACGCGACAGCTTCACGATGCGCTTCGCGAGCTCGGCTACGATCGTGATCTCGAATCGGCAGTCGGCTCCCTGCCGGACGCCCGTTCGAGGTTGTCCTATATTTCGCGTCTGACCGGTGAGGCTGCCGAGAAGGTGCTCAATGGCGTCGATGAGACCAAACTCGAGCTGGCGAAACTGTCGACGGGTGCGATCGAGATGGCCGAGGCATTGCGAAGCGATCCGGTCTCGGCGGTGGCTTCCGGAAAGCTGATGGGCTTCCTGGGCGAAGTGGGGCAGTCGGCATCGCGCGCCGATGCGCAACTCACCGACATCATGCTGGCTCAGGATTTTCACGATCTCACCGGGCAGGTGATCCGCAAGGTGGTCACGCTGGCGCAATCGCTCGAGACGCAGCTCGTACAGCTGCTGATTGCCAGCACGCCGAACGACGATGCCGATTCGGCCGTTGCGTCGGCCCAGCTGATTGCACCGGTGGCGGTGTCAGCAGACACCACGGCGCAATGCCCCAGTACTGACAATCTCGATGGTCCGGTCGTCAGCGCCGACGGCCGCTCGGATGTGGTGACCGATCAGGCTCAAGTCGACAATCTGCTTGAGTCGCTGGGCTTCTGAGCCCGGCAAGACAGCTCGATAGTCGTCGAGCTTTGCAGGCCCTTGCGGCCAACCATCCATGACTGAAAACCGCCCGCGGGGCGGCTGACGGCGGCGAAGAGCCTGGCTCAAGCCCTGTTATTCGGGGCTTAGTCTGTGATGATCGGCCGGAGAATCCCCTACAGATTCTCTTTCGGCAATCATGGCGCAAACTTCAGAAGACAGCGACGAACGGCAGTTACCAGCCTCTGAGCGGAAACTGCGCGAGGCGCGTGAGAACGGCCAGATTCCTCGCTCGCGCGAGGCGTCGCACGCGGCTGCGCTGCTGGCCGCAATTGCCACTGTCGCCATGTATGGCCCGCACTATGCCGACCGGGCGCTGGCGCTGGTGCGAAATGGTCTGCATTTTGACCGGGTGGTCGCCCGCGAGCCGAAGGCGGCGCTGAGTTTTGCAGCAGCCAGTTTCAATGAAGCCTTCTGGGCCACGCTTCCCCTGCTGCTCGCCCCGGTCCTGGCCGGCGTGTTGGCCACGATGGCGGTCGGCGGTCTGGTCTTCAGCATGAAGGTCGTGGGTCCGAATTTCTCCAAGATTGATCCGATGGCAGGCATTGCCCGACTGTTTTCTGTTGATTCGCTGATCGACGTGAGCAAGCTCGCGGTGATCGCAGCTGCGGTTGGTACGGTCGGCGGATGCAGCGCCTTAGGCAGCCTTGAACGCTATGCGTCTTATGCGGGAATGCCACTGCCGGCAGCACTTGCCACTGCCGGTGCCGATCTGCGGTCCGGCATGCTTGCTGTGTGCGCTGTGGTGATTGTGGTGGCTTTCATCGATGGTCCGCTGCAGGTCTGGCGTCATCACAAGAAGCTGCGCATGACTGCTCAGGAAGCCAAAGAGGAATTCCGCCAGGCCGAAGGCGACCCTCATATCAAGGCCAAGGTCCGCCAGCGCCAGCGTGAAATGTCGCGCGGTCGGATGCTGGCTGCTGTGCCGTCTGCCAGCGTGATAGTGACCAACCCGACCCACTTTGCCGTGGCACTCAAGTATGACGAGACCGGGATGGCTGCACCGCGTGTGATCGCCAAGGGCGCTGATCTGCTGGCAGCAAGGATTCGCGAAATCGCCGCCGAGTCGGGCGTCCCGATGCTTGAAGCACCGCCGCTGGCCCGTGCGCTGTTCAAGCATGTCGAACTCGATCAGGAAATTCCGGCGGTGCTCTATTCGGCGGTGGCACAGGTTCTCGCCTGGGTCTACCAGCTGCAGCAGCATCTGAACGGTGGCGGTGCGTTCCCGCGCGAGCCCGGCATTGCGGTCCCGAAAGGGATGGACCCCCAGGAGACTGATCGATGAACACCCGCGTTCAACCGGCATGGCTGCCGTTCCCGCTGCCTTCGCTGGGCGCACTCGGGGCACCGGTGCTGATCGTTATCCTGCTGGCGATGCTGGTGCTGCCGCTGCCGACGTTCATGCTCGACGTGTTCTTCAGCTTCAACATCGCGGTGGCGCTGATCGTGCTGCTGGTGTCGGCCTACACCGTCAAGCCGCTCGAATTCGCCGCCTTCCCGACGGTGCTGCTGATCACCACCATGCTGCGTCTTGGTCTGAATGTGGCCTCGACCCGCGCGGTGCTGATGTATGGCCATACCGGACCGGATGCCGCCGGCAAGGTGATCGAGGCGTTTGCGCACTTCCTGATCGGTGGCAACTTCGCGGTCGGTCTGATCGTCTTCATGATCCTGACGGTGATCAACTTCGTGGTGGTCACCAAGGGTGCCGGCCGGATCGCCGAAGTGTCGGCACGATTCGCCCTCGATGCGATGCCGGGCAAGCAGATGGCCATCGACGCCGATCTGAATGCCGGCCTGATCGATGAGAAAGAGGCGCGCAAGCGCCGCAAGGAGGTCGGGCAGGAAGCCGACTTCTTCGGTTCGATGGACGGTGCCTCGAAGTTCGTTCGCGGTGACGCGGTGGCGGCCATCCTGATCCTGGTGGTCAATATCATTGGCGGTCTGGCGATCGGGCTGCTGCAGCACAATCTGCCGATCGAGAAGGCGCTCTCCAACTATGTCCTGCTGGCGGTGGGTGATGCGCTGGTCGCGCAGATCCCTTCGCTGATCATTTCACTTGCCGCCGGCCTGATCGTGTCGCGGGTTGGTGATGAAGACGATATCGGCGATCAGGTCGGCAAGCAGCTGTTCTCGACGCCGCTTGCGCTCGGACTGACTTCGGGCGTGCTGGCGCTTCTGGGCGTCATACCGGGTATGCCGCATCTGGCGTTTCTGCTGCTGGCAGGCGCCTGCGGCTGGGCGGCCCACTGGATGTCCAAGCGCAATGCCGCACAGGCTGCACTCGCCGCCAAACCGGAAGAGGCGCCAGTGCAGCCCAATACCGGCGAGGCCAGCTGGGAGGACGTGACTCCGGTCGATGTGCTGGGTCTGGAAGTCGGCTATCGGCTGATCCCGATGATCGAGCGCAGTGAAGCCAGCGATCTGCTGACCCGCATCAAGGGCGTGCGCAAGAAATTTGCGACCGAGATCGGCTTTCTGCCGCCGGCTGTGCACATCAAGGACAACCTCGAGCTGCGGCCCAATGCGTATCGCGTCACGATCAAGGGTGCGATCGTGGGCGAGGGCGAGTCCTTCCCTGACCGTTGCCTGGCGATCAATCCCGGGCATGCGATGCTGCAGCTTGCCGGCACGGTGACGCAGGATCCGGCTTTCGGGCTGCCGGCGATCTGGATCGACGAGGCGCGTCGCGACGAGGCACAGATGGCGGGCTACACGGTTGTCGATGCAGCCACCGTGATCGCTACCCACCTCAATCATCTGATGGGTGTGCATGCGAGCAAGCTGCTCGGTCGGGTCGAGGCGCAGCAGCTGCTCGATCACCTGGGCAAATACGCCGGCAAGCTCGCCGAAGAACTGGTACCCAAGCAGTTGCCGCTGGCCGTACTGCAGAAGGTGCTGCAGAACCTGCTTGATGATTCGATCCACATCCGCGATCTGCGCACCATCGTCGAGAGCATGACCGAGCAGGCACCGCGATCGCAGGATGCGTCCGAGCTGACCCGCGAGGTAAGGGTTGCTCTGGCGCCGGCGATCATCGATCAGATTTATGGCCCGGCACGCGAGCTCGAGGTCATTGCTTTCGATCCCAACCTCGAGAACCTGCTGGCGCAAGCGCTTGCACCCGGTGCACCCGGTGCGCTCGAACCCGGTGTGGCCGACCTGGTGGTCAAGGCGGCGGCAGATGCCGCCGGTCGCCAGGAAGATGCCGGCATGCCGGCCTGTCTGCTGGTTCCCGATCGAATCCGCGTGCCGGTTGCGCGCTTGCTGAAAAAGGCCGCGCCGCGGCTGCGCGTGCTGGCGCACGCTGAAATCCCTGACACGCACTCGATCCGGATTGGTCGGATCATCGGAGACGCGACATGAACGTGAAGCGATTTGTCGGACGCACCTCGCGCGAAGCCATGCGCAAGCTGCGCGATACCCTGGGCCCGGATGCACTTGTGCTTGCCAATCGCCCCTGTGCCGAAGGCATCGAGCTGCTGGCCGCGGTGCCGGATATGCTCAATGGCATCGACGGTTTCGCCGAGCCCTCAGGTGCGGCCGAGTCCGATGATTTTGCCGATGAGCAGGCAGCGGCAGTGCAGTCCCTGTCGGCGCGCGATACGCCTGCGCCGCCGCCGATGAGTACTGTCTCGTTCCAAGACTATGTCCGCCAGCGGCTGCGCGATCGCAGTCGTCAGCCTGCGGCCGAGTCCGAGGCGCCTGCTGCACCGGTACGGGCGCGTGCGCCTTCACCCGCACCCGCACCAGCACCCGTATCGCAGCGCGCCGCCGCAGTGCCGAGTGCGCCGAGTCCTTCAATTGCAACGAGTGCACCGACGTCCGGCTTCGGCTCGGCCGCTGATTCGCTTGGCGTATCGCTCAGCGCTGCCACCGCAAAGCGGCCGACGGTGCGGGAGCAGGCTGCCTCGCCGAGCCGTCGGCCCTCGAACTCGCCGGTGCCGCCGATCATCGGGCCTGCTCATTCTTCCGAGGCGCTGGTGGCCGAACTGCAGGCACTGAAGGAGATGATCACTAACCAGTTCGAAGCCATGCGCTGGTTTGATGGCGTCGCCCGTGATCCTGTCCAGGGCCAGATGTTGCGCACCATGGTCGAGAGCGGTTTCTCGCTCAAGCTCGCGCGTTCGCTGGTGTCGCACTTTCCGCAGGACGGCACGCCTGCCCGCGCAGCGCAATGGCTCTCGAAGGTGCTGGCCCGCAATCTGCGTTGTGTGCCCGACTCCGAGACCTTCGAAGCCGGCGGCGTCTATGCCCTGATCGGGCCGACCGGTGTCGGCAAGACCACGACCACCGCCAAGCTCGCCTCACGGCATGTGCTGAAGTACGGTCCGCAATCGGTTGCGCTGATCACGGTCGATACCTATCGACTCGGCGCGCACGACCAGCTGCGTGCATTCGGGCGCATTCTCGGCGTGCCGGTTCACATCGCCCATGACGCGGCAGCGCTCAACGATCTGCTGCGCCTTCGCACCAGTCGCCAGCTGGTCCTGATCGATACGGTCGGCATGGGACATCGCGACGAGCGGATTCGCAATCTGCTTGCCACCCTGTCACGCGAGGAGATCCGTCATGTGGTGGTCGCCAGCAGCGCTGCGCAGGCCGAGACGATCGATGAGTCGCTGCGTGCCTATGAGGCCCGCAAGTCGCATGGTGTGATCTTCACGAAGCTCGACGAGGCGGCCCGCATCGGCGGCGCCCTCGATTGCGCGATCCGTCAGAAGTTGCCGCTTCTGGGTGTCTGCGACGGGCAGCGGGTGCCGGAGGACTGGCAGTCGCCGGACCCTCAGACATTGATCGCCCGCGCGCTCAAGGCGAGCCGCTCCAACTGGTTCGGGCTTGAGCAAGAGAGCTTGCCGACGCTTTTCGGCGTCGCCTCAACGCTACAGAGTGAGGCCGCTCATGCTTGAGCGCGGCGTGGATCAGGCGACCGGCTTGCGCCGGTCAATGACGCCTCATGGTGGCCCGGTTCTGCCGGTCGCCGGCGCGGGCGAGCATCCGGCGTTTGTTGCCAGGCTGGCGCAGGCATTGTGCGATGGCGGACTGCGTGTGGCGCTGGTGAGCGACTTCGATGATGTGCTCGAGCAGATCAAGCGAGGTCAGCCGCGCAGGGATCTGGCGGCGATGCATTCGCTTGAGGTCGGCTCGGGTCTGCAGCGGCTCGGCATCATCAGCGCCAGCGCCGATCTCACGCTGGTGGCAGTCGATGACGCCCGTCTGGCCCGCGGGCTGACGATGCGTGCCAGCGAGGCCATCGTTCTGGCGTCATCCGACACCCAGGCGATCGCAACCGCCTATGCGCGCATCAAGGCGCTGGTCGGACTCGGGTCGGTCAGGGATGTCTGCACGCTCTTCGACCGTGGCAGCGCCAGTGCCGACGTGCGCCTGGGCCATGACCGCCTGGCGCAGACCGCCTGGCGGTTTCTTGGCGTTGACATCGCCTATGGCGGTGCTGCGCCCGACATTTCGATGCCCGGCGGTTATCGCCGTCTGGCCGACGATCTGGCAGACTGGTCGCGAAACCGTAGCGGGCGTTGGGCTGGCCTGCCACACTGATGGCCGGAGAAACGATGTACACCGCGCGAGGAACTCTTGACCGAAGTGCCGCTGTCGAGCGCTATGCGCCGCTCGTGCGTCGGCTTGCCTCGCAGATGATTGCCAAGCTCCCGGCCAATGTCGAGCTCGACGATCTGATTCAGGCCGGAATGATCGGTCTGATGGATGCTCTGGCCCGATACGAAACCGGCCATGGGGCGCAATTCGAGACTTTCGCCACCCAGCGCATCCGCGGAGCCATGATCGATGAGCTGCGCGGCAGCGACTGGCTGCCGCGATCGGTGCGACGCAATCAGCGTGCCATCGAGACTGCTGTCAATGCGGTCGAACAGCGCACCAAACGGCCCGCCACCGAAACCGAAATCGCTGCCCACATGGGCATTGCCCTGGCTGCCTATCAGCAGATGCTGGGGGATGCGCATGGCGGGCAGTTGTTCTATATCGATGATTTCGGCGGCAGCGATTCGGAAGAAGGCTATCTCGATCGCCATGTCGGCGACGAGGCATCCGATCCGGTTCGCGTCATGAGTGACGAGCGCTTTCGTGCCTCGCTTGCCACCGCCATCGAAAATCTGCCCGAGCGCGAAAAGCAGGTCATGGGCATGTACTACGAACACGACATGAACCTCAAGGAAATCGGCGCGGTGCTGGGTGTGACTGAATCGCGGGTTTGCCAGATGCACAGTCAGGCAGTGGCCCGACTGCGCACAAAGCTCAAAGGCTGGTAGGTCGATCTGTCTGCCTCCAAGATGATTTCCGGCCTGATCAGGCGAATGATCCCGAGCGCCGATAGCGCACCGATGCCGACCCCGGTGTCGACAACCGACAGCGGGGCGCTCAATGAGATCGCACGACAGGCCGGTGAACTTGGTCGCGATGCGGCTCAGTTGCATGGCGCAATCGACGATCTCGCCGCAGACAGCCTGTTGCAGAGCACCGGAATGCGACAGCTTGCCGGCGACATGGAGAGTATCGATACCGCCAACCGGGCGATTTCGGATGCCTCGCTGGCCGGCAACCGATCGGTGCACGAAGCCCGTGAGGCAGTGTCGCAGGTGGCGCAGGGCGTGGTGAGTACGATCGATACGCTTCGGCATGTCTCGTCGGCCGCCGGCGAGATCACGCAGATCGCTTTGCAGACCCGGCTGGTGGCCTTCAACGCATCGGTCGAAGCCAAGCGTGCCGGCGAGGCAGGGCGTGGTTTTGCGGTGGTGGCCGAGGCGGTTCGGGACCTTGCCGGCAAGGTCGAGGAGTCTGCAAAACTGATCATGGGCACGGTCTCGCAGCTCGATCGTCGGGTGGCCGAACTGTCGCGCGAGATCATTGATGACGGCGGACTCAGCAGTCCTTTCCATCGGGCATTGCACCGTGCTGAATTGTCGGTCGACCAGATTGCCGTGGCTGCCCGGCACAATGCCGAGACCTGCAGCGCAGTGCTTGACTCGGTCCGGCGGCTTGCCAGGCAGGTCGAGGGAACGACCGAGTCTCTCACCGGCGCAAAGCACAATGCCACCTCGTTGCTGGGGGTGTCCGAGTCGATGATCGAACTGACTGCTTCCAGCGGCGTCGAGACCGTCGATTCACCGTATATCGAGCGGGTGCTGCAGGTGGCCGGGCTCATCAGCCAGCGCTTCGAGACCGCACTGGCCGATCGGCTTATCGATCGTATAGACCTCTTCGATGAGGCTTATGTGCCGGTTCCCGGATCCAATCCGCTGCAGTACACCACCCGTTTCCTCAGTCTGGCTGATCGCTTGTTGCCCGAGTTGCAGGAGCCGGTCGTGTCGTCTTTGCCCAAGGTGGTTTTTTGCGCTGCAGTCGACCGCAACGGTTATCTGCCGACGCACAACCGAGCGTTTTCAAAGTCACAGGGATCCGACCCGGTCTGGAATGCTGCCAATTGCCGCAACCGACGGATTTTCAATGATCGGACCGGCCTGGCGGCAGGTCGCAATACCCGGCGGTTTCTGCTGCAGACCTACCGTCGCGACATGGGCGGTGGCCAGTATGTGCTGATGAAAGACCTCTCTGCACCGATCACGGTGCAGGGTCGCCATTGGGGCGCGCTGCGGATCGCTTATCAGTTTTGAATCGGGTGGATGAGTCCGGCGGCATCGCCGCGCGGCTCAGATCTCAGGCAGCGTAGCCGCGCGACGGACCTGTGCGGCGGGTCATCGCCCCGGCTGCATTGTAGACACCCGGCGCCTGGCCGACGCCCATGGTGGCAAGCGCCCTGGCGGCTTGTGCTTCGCCGCGAGCTGCGAGGCCGGCATTGACCGCGGCCGTTCGCAGCGCGCTTCTCAGCCGGTTGACCGAATTGCCCTTTGCCGCATCGCGTTGCCAGCCTGGGTTGTTCAGCAGCGCATGAATCTGCGCATGCGCACTCTGCAGAGCACCGAGGTCGCCGGTAACGATGGCCTCACGCTGCGTGTGCAGCAACTGCTCGAGCGCATTCAGTGCCCGTTCACCGGCTCCCGGTTTGGCAGCTGGTGCGGCAGGCATGGTCACGCGCGCTGTGCCCCGGTACCGGGTAAACCCAGCATCTGACTGGCGTTGTCGATTAGTTCATTGGCGATGCGTTTGGCATCGACCGGAAACCGGCCTTCTGCGATCGCGGCTTTGATCTGATCCACTTTCTTTTCGTCGAAGGGCACGGTGCCGGCGTTGACGACGGTGCTGGTCGCCGCGCTTGACAGCGAAATCCGATCGACTGCGCTCGGCTCCGAGACCGGGCCGGTGGTGGCGCCCGACCGAACGCCGGGAGCCTGCTCCACGTTCCCGGTGACGCTGCCAACCATCGGCGACTGACTGTTAACTGGCTTGATGTCCATGGTGTTCTCCTGAAGGGGCGGCGCATTGACCGCCTCTTGTGGTGATTATCGGCCCCGAATTTCGCGACTTGAGTCCGATAAACGCAACATCCCCGACAGATCGATACATTTATTGTGATCTATAACCGGATTTCGACCGTCCGTCCGCGCAATGTGCCGGCAACGATGCGGCCGTTATCGGTGCGTACCTTGATCGATTGACCCTCCGAACCCGCGCCAAGTGCCTGGCCTTCGCCCTGGATCACGAAGCCCTGACCAATCATTTCGATCTTCAAGGGATCGCCTGAGGCCACGGTCTGTGCCATGCGCAACTGGTCGGTTCGGATAACTTGCCCTGCAGCCACCGCACGGGTCAATGTCCGGCCGACGAGCTGCGCCGGATCGGTGACCGGCGTGCCCTGTTCGCGGCTCAGTTCGGTTTCGATGACCTGCAGGCTGCCCAGAGGCGGGCTCATGCCGGCGGCCAGGGGTTCGGTGGCTACCACTGCCGGGCCGAAGACCGACACCGTGATCGGCAGCGAAACCGCCCAGTTCGCACCCGACAGGCAGCGCACGCCGATTGACGTGCGGCCCCACAGGCGGGTCCCCGGCAGGAGGTAGGGCTCGATCCGTCCGCAGGGCGCGAGCTGCAGTCGGGGGTCGAGTGAGCCGACCGTTATTTCGACGCGCCCCTTGCCGGTGGGCATCTGCTGCTCGATGAAGGTCTTGACGCCATCGGTTGCGGTCTGCGCGAGTGCCCCACCCCAGACAGCGCAAAGCAGACCGATGACCCCGACCAGCCTGGCTGTGGCTGACAGACGCGACGAAGACGCTGATCGATATGGATTCATGTGAATGGATTGAGCCAATTTCGGATGAAGACAGATTAATGGGTCGGACTGCGCCGATTCCGTCCGATAAACGTCACCGACTCCCCGCTTTTCGGTGCTTAAGTTTCGCGCCCCGGGGCGACCATTGACTGTATGAGGTTTCACCGGAGTTCAATGTCATGCCCGCTCGTCTGACCGAGTCCATCGATTTTCACGGCAGTGCGCTGATGTTGCGCGCCGAGCGCCAGAAGGTCCTGGCCGGCAATATCGCGAACGCCGATACCCCCGGGTTTTCAGCGCGTGACTTCGACTTCAAGGCCGCTCTGGCAGACGCCACCGGCGCGAAATCGGGTCCGGCGATGGCCAGACCGTCGGCTTCGGCCTTCGTCGTATCGACGACAAATATTGGTCACGTGGGCGGCACAGCCACGGGTAATGCCGGTGGCAGCCGAATCGATTCGACCGCCATGAAGTACCGCAATCCCGAGCAGCCCAGCCTCGATGGCAACAGTGTCGATCTCGACCGCGAGCGAGCCAACTTCGCGGACAACGCCCTTCGTTATGAAGCGGCCCTGCGATTCATCAACGGATCGGTGCGGAACCTGCTGTCCGCGATCCGAGGCGATTGACGCGTCAGCGCGCAAGGAGAAACACCATGTCGATGATGAAGATCTTCAATATCTCGGGCAGCGCGATCTCGGCTCAGAGCCAGCGCCTGAATGTCGTGGCCAGCAACATGGCCAATGCCGAATCGCTCGCCGGCCCCGACGGCCAGACCTACAAATCGCGCCAGGTGGTTTTTCAGGCCGAGCCGACCAAGGACGGTGGCTCCGGCGTGAAAGTCTCGTCGATCATCGAAGACAGTGCCCCGGCAAAACGGGTCTATGAGCCCGGTCATCCGATGGCTGATCGCGAGGGCTTCATCACCCAGTCAAACGTGAATGTCGTCGAGGAGATGGTCAACATGATGTCGGCCTCGCGCTCCTATCAGAACAATATCGAAGTCATGAATACCGCTCGCCAGCTGCTGCAAAAGACGCTGCAGCTTGGTCAGTCCTAAGTCGCCCAGGGCGCAGGAGAGTTCAGATGGCCATTTCTGCTTTCAATTCAAACCAGACCGGTGCGGTCTCGAGTGCGGCCTCGGCGGCCGCGCCGGCTTCGTCCACGACCGCTGGTGCCGCGCGGGCCTCCAGCGGCAATGCCTTCAATTCGATGGTGAACTCGATGATCGGTCAGGACACCTCGGGGGCTGCCGCGGCCGCGTCCTCGTCATCGGGTTCAACTGCCAGAAGTACTTCTGCGACCGCCGATGACGGCGGCGCCGACCGCTTTCTGAAACTGCTGGTTGCCCAGATGAACAATCAGGACCCGCTCAATCCGATGGATAACGCGCAGGTCACCTCGCAGCTCGCCCAGATCAATACCGTCAAGGGGATCGATCAGCTCAACGGGACGATGGCAAAGCTGCTTGACCGATTTCAGACCGGCGGGCCGGCCGATGCCGTGCCGATGGTGGGTCGGCAGGTCCTGGTCGCCGGCAATACCCTCGATCTGCCGGCCGATGGCGTCGCCAAGGCCGGTTTCGAGCTGCCCAGAGGCGCCAGTGCGGTCACGATCGAAGTGCTCGACAGCCGTGGCAAGGTCATCGAGAGCCAGGTTCGCAAGAACGTGCAGGCTGGTATCCAGACATTCGCGTGGGACGGTATCGCTGGCGGCAAGGCCATGCCGGCGGGCAACTACGGACTTCGGGTCACCGCTGTCAATGGCGGCAATCCGGTCGAGGCGATCACGCTGACCGCAGCAACCGTGCAGGCCGCTCTGAAGACCTCCAGCGGCACATCGCTGCAGCTCGGTGCACTGGGTTCGCGGCCTTTGTCCGATGTGCGTGGCGTGCTCTGACGCCTTCCTATCGATTAACGACGATTTTCAATCTTTCTTTAGCAGGAGTCGACAATGGGTTTCCAGAATGGCCTTTCCGGTCTGAATGCCGCGGCACGCAACCTGGACGTGATCGGCAACAACGTCGCCAACTCCAGCACCGTGGGTGCCAAGACCTCACGGGCGGAGTTTTCCGATGTGTATGCCAATGCGCTCAGCGGGTCTGGCAACGGTGCGGTCGGTATCGGCGTCGCGGTCAGCAGCATCGCCCAGCAGTTCACGCAGGGTGACATCTCGACAACCCAGAATCCCTTGGACATGGCGATCAATGGGCGGGGTTTCTTCCGAACCTCGCTCAATGGCGCGGTTCAGTACACCCGCAACGGCCAGTTCCGGATGGACAAGGACGGCTTTATCGTCAATGCCCAGGGTGCCAATCTGACCGGCTATACCGCCGACACGGCCGGCAAGATCGTGGGCGGCGGGCCCAATCCGCTGCAGATCAGTCAGGCTGACATTTCGCCCAAGTCGACCGCGACGACGTCTGTCCAGTTCAATCTGGATGCCGGTGCGGTCGCACCGGGTAAGCCCTTCTCTTCGATCGATGCAACCTCCTACAACAACTCGAATTCGATGTCGGTGTATGACTCGCTCGGTCGCCAGCATCAGGTGACGCTTTATTACGCCAAGACCTCGGCCAACAACTGGGCGGTGTACGGCTCGGCCGATGGCACCGAGTTGCCCACCCAACCGCTGACGAACCTGGCTTTCGATGCCACCGGCAGCCTGACCGCGCCGGCCGCCCCGTTCAACGTCACCATCCCGGTGGGTGCCGATGCCGGCTCCAACATGACCTTCACCGCCGATGTCAGCACCGCGACCCAGTTCGGCGCGCCGTTCAGCACGACCAACATCACGCAGGACGGCTACGGATCAGGTCGGCTGTCCGGCTTCAGTGCCGACACCGGTGGCGTGATCGTCGGTCGCTATACCAACGGCCAGACCAAGGCCCTCGGGCAAGTGGTACTCGCCAATTTCGTCAACCCGCAGGGCCTCACCCCGCTGGGCAACAACGCCTGGTCGGAGGGTGCCGGTTCGGGCCAGCCGACGCTGGGCGGACCGGGAACCGGCACGCTTGGCCCGGTGCAGTCGCAGGCGCTCGAGAACTCCAACGTCGACCTCACCGGCGAGCTGGTCAACATGATCACCGCACAGCGGGTCTACCAGGCCAATGCGCAGACGATCAAGACGCATGACCAGTTGCTCCAGACCATCGTCAATCTGCGTTGATGCCGTTCTTTACGACTGAGCAAGGGAAGCCGTCATGGACCGTCTGATCTATACCGCGATGTCGGGCGCCAAGGCCACGATGACGCGCCAGGACGCGCTCGCCAACAACCTGGCCAATGCCACCACGCCAGGGTTTCGTGCCGATCTCAGCGCTTTTCGCGCGGTGCCGGTACGGGGCGACGGGCTGACCACGCGGGTGCATTCGCTCGAAGCCACCGCCGGATTCGATGCGGCGCAAGGGCCGGTCACCCAGACCGGGCGCACCCTCGACATCGCGGTCAAGGGTGCCGGCTGGATCGCGGTCCAGGGGCTCGACGGCAATGAGGCCTACACCCGCGCCGGCAGCCTGGCGGTGTCGGCCGACGGTACTTTGCAGACCAATTCCGGATTGGCGGTGATGGGCGACGGCGGCCCGATCGTCATTCCGCAGGGTGCCGAGGTGGCGATCGGCTCTGACGGTACGGTCAGTGCCAAGGTTGGCACAACGCCTCCGACCACGATGGGAATGATCAAGCTGGTCAATCCCGGACCCGGTGAACTGCGCAAGGGTGTCGATGGCCTGATGCGCATGCGGGGCGGTGATCCGGCCCCGGCCGATCCGCTGGTGAGGGTTGCCTCGGGTGCGGTCGAGGGCAGCAACGTCAATCCGGTGGCCTCGATGGTCGGCATGATCGGCGCGGCCCGTCAGTTCGAGATGCAGATGAAGATGATGCAGACCGTCGAAGGCAACGAACAGCGGGCAGCCAAGCTGCTTGCCAACAATGGCTAAGGAGTAAGGAAACATGATTCGGTCACTCTGGATTTCGGCAACCGGTCTCGATGCGCAGCAGATGCAGCTCGACACCATTTCGCAAAACCTGGCCAACGTCAGCACCAACGGCTACAAGCGCGCCCACGCGCAGTTCGAGGATCTGCTCTACCAGAACATGCGGCAGTCGGGCTCGCAGGAAACCCAGGCCACTACCACGCCGGTTGGTCTGCAGCTCGGCACCGGTGTGCGCCCGGTCGGAACAACCCGCCTGTTCAGTCAGGGCAACCTGAACAAGACCGAAAATCCGATGGATCTGGCGGTCAACGGCAATGGTTTTTTCCAGGTCCAGATGCCCGACGGCACCACGTCCTATACCCGGGATGGCGGCTTCAAGGTCGATTCGCAGGGCCAGATGGTGACCGCCAACGGCTATCCGCTGATCCCGGCGATCACTGTGCCGGCCAATTCGACTGCGCTCAGCATCGGCTCGGACGGTACCGTCACCTCGACCTCGTCGACCGGCACGACCACGCTGGGCCAGATTACGACCGCCATGTTCATCAATCCGGCGGGTCTTGATCCTGCCGGCCAGAACCTCTTTCGCGAGACGGTAGCTTCGGGCACGCCGGCGGTGGCAGTGGCCGGCGTCAACGGGCACGGCACGATCAGCCAGGGCTATGTCGAGACCTCGAATGTCAATGTGGTCGAGGAACTGGTCGCGATGATCCAGACCCAGCGCGCTTACGAAATCAACTCGAAAGCGATCCAGACCTCCGACCAGATGCTCGGCAAGCTCGCGCAGCTTTGAGGCTCATGATGACCGGTTCGATTCTTTCGCAATGGACGGCACGAGCTGTCGCAGCATCGGCGCTGTGCGGCCTGGTGGCGTGTGCCGATCTCACCCGGCCGCAAGTCGATGTGGCACCTGCCCGACCCTGGGCGCAGGTGACCGCCATGCCAGTGGTGGCACCGGCGAGCGCCGGCGCGATCTTCCCGGGTGGCGACGCCTATCGGCCTCTGTTCGAGAACATCCGTGCTCGCATGGTTGGCGACATCGTCCTGATCACGATCCAGGAAAACACCACCGCGAGCCAGAGTTCGAATGCCGCGGTCAATCGCACCGGCAAGATGGATGGCTCGATCACCGCGATTCCGTTCATCAATCCGGCTGCACCGAGCGTGACGCGCGGAAAGGTCGCTGGGGCGCTGACCAATGATTCTGCGGCAAAGGGGTCGAGCGACAGCAACAACGTGTTCACCGGCACGATCACCGCCACAGTCACTCAAGTGCTGCCCAACGGCAATCTGCTGATCGTCGGCGAAAAGCAGGTCGGCGTGAATCAGACAGTCGATTCGCTGCGATTTTCGGGCGTGATCGATCCGCGTCAGATCCGTCCGCCGAACATGATCGCCTCGACTCAGGTGGCCGACGTCCGTCTCGAGTTCAGAGGCCGGGGCGACATTGATCGTGCCCTGACGACCGGCTGGATGCAGAAAATCTTCTTCAGTTTCGCGCCGCTGTAAGGAAGAGCATGAACAGATTGTTTGCAAGGTCTGGCGCCATCACACGAAGCCTGCCAACCGGCCTGTCGGGCCGGAGCCTGCTGATGCTCGCGCTTGTTGTAGTGTCGATGCTGGCGGCCGCAGGCAGTGCCCGCGCCGAGCGGATCAAGGATCTCGCTTCGGTGCAGGGGGTCCGCACCAATCAGCTCTACGGCTACGGACTGATCATCGGTCTGGACGGCAGCGGCGATCAGACGACCCAGGCGCCCTTCACCTCGCAAAGTCTGCTGACCATGCTGCAGCAGTTGGGCATCACCTTGCCTGCCGGCGTCAATCCCCAGCTCAAGAACGTCGCTGCGGTGATGGTCACCGCGCAGCTGCCGGCATTTGTTCAGCCCGGTCAGAACATCGATGTGACGGTCTCATCAATCGGCAACGCCAAGAGCCTGCGCGGCGGCACGCTGCTGCTCACGCCGCTCAAAGGTGCCGACGGCAACATCTATGCAATGGCGCAGGGCAATCTGATCATTGGTGGCGCTGGTGCTGCGGCGGCCGGCAGCAAGGTGGTCATCAATACACTGAGCGCCGGACGCATTCCGGCCGGTGCCACCGTCGAGCGGGCAGTGCCCAACAACACCCTGCAGTTCGAGTCGATCCATCTGGAGCTCAAGACCACCGACTTCTCGGCCGCGACGCAGGTGGCCGAAGCGATCAACCGTCGCAATCGTGTGCCGGCCGGCGAGGAGCCAGTCGCTCAGGCGATCGATGCACGGGTCATCAAAGTCAAGCTGCCGGGCCCGGAAAAAAGGGTCGCATTCATGTCGGAGCTGGAGAACATCGATGTGGCCCTCGGCTTGCCGCCGGCCAAGGTGATTGTCAATGCGCGCACCGGTTCGGTGGTCATGAACCAGACGGTGACGCTGGCACCGAGCGCAGTGGCCCACGGCAATCTGTCGGTATCGATTTCGACCACGCCGATGGTGAGCCAGCCGGGCCCGTTTTCACAAGGTTCTACAGTTGTCACCGAAAAGGCCGATATCCAGATCAAGCAGGACGGCGCGGCACTCATGATGATTGATGGGGCCGCAAAGCTTGCTGACGTCGTCAAGGCGCTCAACAGTCTGGGTGCGACCGCGCAGGATCTGATCACCATCCTGCAGGCGCTCAAGGCAGCGGGGAGTCTGAAGGCGGAGCTTGAAATCATATGACAGCGAATGTGTCCGGCTCGCTGGCGTCTGACGCTCGCTCGCTTGATGCGCTGAGAACCGGCGCTGCGCGCGATCCGAAGGCGTCTATCCGCCAGGCAGCTTCGCAGTTCGAGGCCCTGTTCATGCAGATGGTGATGAAGAGCATGCGCGATGCGGTGCCCAAGAGCGGGATGCTCGAGGGCACAGGCAGCGACACGTTCCAGAGCATGCTGGATACCCAGTTCGCGCAGGGCTTGACCGGCAAACCGGGTGGGCTCGGCGAGCTGATCGCCAAGCAGCTGATGCGCAATATGCCGCCGGACGCAGTTGCACCGGGTGGTGCTGCTGCGATGCCAAAAGTGTCCTCCGCAGGTCTCGAGCGCAATCTGGCGGCGTTCGGTGCGCCCGCTGCCAACCTCCGGACGGGCGAGGCTGACGATATGTTTCCCTCGGGTTCGCAGGTTGCGGCGGCAGCCGCGGCCGCAGCGCGCGCCAGGGCGATGCGGGCGCCATCGATGCAGCGTGATGCCCTGAGCAGCATGCCGATGCTTGGCCCGGATCACCCGGCTGCGCCGGCTGCGGCCGGTACCCCCGCGCCCGGAAAGTCCGGTGCGGCACCGGCTGCATTTGTCGACCGCATGTGGGGCGCGGCATCCAATGCCCAGCGCGCCACCGGCGTACCGGCAGGCTTCATCGTCGGCCAGGCGGCGCTCGAATCGGGCTGGGGCCGACAGGAACTCAAGTACGCCGATGGCCGCACCTCATTCAATCTCTTCGGCATCAAAGCCGGCTCAGGCTGGAAAGGCGCCACGGTCGATGCGACCACCACCGAGTTTGTCGATGGCAGGATGGTCAAGACGGTCGAGCGATTCAGAGCCTACGGCAGCTATGAAGAGGCCTTCACCGACTGGTCTCGACTGATGGCCTCGAATCCGCGGTATGCCGGGGTGCTGTCCGCAGGCGGGTCGGTCGAATCGTTTGCGAAAAACATGCAGCGTGCGGGCTATGCCACCGACCCCAACTATGCGTCGAAGCTGACGAGCACGATCACCCAGGCGCTGTCGCTGCGTCGAGTGACAACCTGATGATCCGGAGGCGGCGATGAGTAATCTCTTGAGGATCGGCAGCAGTGCACTGAATGCAGCATCGATCCAGTTGCAAACCACCGGCCAGAACATTGCCAACGCCTCGACGCCCGGCTATGTGCGCCGTGAAGCCATCCTGCAGGAGGCCGGCAATAACGGGCTCTCGGGCTTCATCGGTCAGGGTGTCAATGTTGCCCAGATTCAGCGGGTCTACGACGAATTCCTGGTGCGCGAGTCGAATGCGAACCGCTCCGGCGCTGCGCAGGACACGGCCCGCAGCGATGGCCTGAACCGGCTCGACAATCTGTTCGGTGATCCTGAAACCGGCATGGGAGCGGCTTACGACTCGCTGGTGTCGTCGTTTGCCGATGTGACCGCGCATCCTGCCGATTCGTCGGCGCGCAGCGCGGTACTCGCGCAAGTCTCGGCCTTTGCCAGTCGTGCTGCCCAGATCGACGGACAGATGCAGCAATTGGCCTCGTCGGCGCACGGACAGATGTCGACCGAGATCAACAAGGCGAACGACACACTGAAGTCGCTGGCGGCGCTCAATCAGCGGCTTGGCAATGCGCATGCCTCGCTCTCTACCCCGAACAATCTCTACGACGAGCGCGACAAACTGCTGGGCGATCTGAATGCAGTCATGCGCGCCAATGCCACCATCGGTGCCAATGGCGCGGTCACGGTCGCCTCGTCGCGCGGTGAGCCGCTGGTAGTGGGCAACAATTTTGCGCAGCTCAAGCTGGTGAGCAATGAACTCGACGCCAGCAAGCTGGATGTCCAGGTGATGCGCTCCAATGGCACATCGGTTCAGCTGGCGCCCTCCGAGCTCGGCGGCAAACTCGCGGGCCTGGCGCAGTTCGCCGACAGCGATGTCGGCGAGGCGAGGGCTCGACTCGGACAGATCACTGCTGCGGTTGCGATCAGCTTCAACAACCGCCAGGCGCTCGGCATCGATGCCAGCGGCACGGCCGGGCAGGCGCTGTTCGGGATTGGTTCGCCGACCGTGTCGCCGGTGGCAGCCAATACCGGTAACGCGCAGATCACTGCAGCCATCACCACCGGCAGCGCACTGAAGGCGAGCGACTATTCGATCAGTTTCGACGGCACCCAATACAGCCTGACTCGACTGTCGGACAGCAATGTCCAGACTTTCGCCTCGCTGCCCCAGGTGGTCGACGGGCTGACGGTCTCGCTGGGGTCGGGTACTCCGGCCGCCGGTGACAAGTTCTTGTTGCGCGCCGCCAGCTCCTATGTGTCGGGCGTCACATCGATGCTGACCAATCCGTCGCGTCTCGCCACTGCGCTGCCGGTGACGACGGTTCCGGGTTCCGCCAATACCGGCGACCTGTCGGCCAGCGGCCTCGACATCTCGGCCATTGGCGCCAATACCAGTCAGCCGGTCTCGATCTCCTTCACCGGCACCGGCACCTTCAATGTCACCGGTACTGGCACGGGCAATCCGACCGGGCTGACCTACAGCCCCGGTATGACACTCAGCTACAACGGCTGGTCCTTGAAACTGTCTGGCGCTCCCAAGGCTGGCGACACGATGCAGGTCGTGGCGACGGTCAATCCGGCGGGTGACAACCGCAACGCGAGGGCGATGCAGTCGCTTGGCGATGCGAGCAATGTCGACGGCGCCAAGGTCATCGACCGCTATGCCGATCTGGTGGGCGAAGTCGGTACGCGAGCGCAATCGGCCAAGGCGACCGGCGATATGAGTCAGCGGCTCTTCGACGACGCTGAAAGCGCCCGGACATCGGTTTCGGGCGTCAATCTCGACGAAGAAGCCGCCCGCATGCTGGAGTATCAGCAGGCCTATCAGGCGGCGGCCAAGGTGATCGCCACCGCCAACCAGATGTTCCAGTCGCTGCTGCAGTCGTTTGCCTGAACGCCCTGACCGGGTCCTGAATTTCATCGGAGAACATCATGCGGATTGCCACCGGTTACGCCCAGAAAGTGGCGCTCGACGGCATCACCGATCGCCAGGCCGCGCTGATCAAGTCGCAGGAGCAACTGAGCTCGGGCAAGCGGATCAATCGCCCGTCCGACGATCCGGCCGCTGCCGCCGAGGCAGAGAAGGTGCGCTCGCGTCAGGCCCGAATGGATGCTGAAAAACGGGCAGTCGGCTATGCGCAGCAGCAGCTCTCGAACGCTGACAGCACGATCGGCGATGCCACGTCTTTGCTTCAGACCGCCCGCGAGACCCTGCTGCGTGGCGCCAATGCGACGAACAACACTTCCGATCGGCTCACCCTCGGCGCCAACCTCAGCGCGATCCGTGAGCAGCTGCTTGCCGTGGCCAACCGCTCCGACGGCACCGGCGGTTTCGTGTTCGGCGGCCAGGGCGCGACCAGCGCACCGATTGCGGCCGACGGTACAACTTATAACGCCCAGCCGGGGACGGTCCAGGTCGGTCAGGAGCTTTCCAGCCCGGTCTCGCTCGACGGTCGCGCAAACTTTACCGCATCGCCGACCGCCACTGGCACCGAGAGCATCTTTGCGCAGCTCGACGCGGCGATCGCGGTCTTCAAGGATCCGACCGCCACCGCGGCGAGCGCCGCAGCGATCGCTCAGTCAACGCTGGGCAGCGTCGATCGATCGATCGATCGCCTCAGCGTGACCCGGGCGACGGTGGGTGAGCGGCTCAATGCGATCGATACCCATCTGAGAGATCTTGAAAAGGGGACGATCGACAATGCCGCGCGGATGTCGAGCCTGGTCGATGTCGATTTTGCAGCGGCGATTTCCAGCATGGCGCAGAACCAGACGACGGTCGAAGCCGCGCTCAAGAGCTACTCGACGATCGCCAGGATGTCGCTGTTCAACTTCCTCTGACGCCGCCTGCGGGTTGAGTCCGGCACGCCGCAGACAGCGCGGGTGCAGACGAGTAAGGGCGGTGCGGTACGATTGGCGCTCTGCCGCCTGATGGTTCATCCGTGGACTCGCCCTTCGCGCCTCATCGGTTTCGAATCCTGCTGGTCGAGGACGACCCTGCCTGGCAGCACCTGATCGTCGAGGGTCTGGCCGAGCAGGGCATCGACGTTCAGACCGTCGGGAGCGCCGCTCGGGCCATCGAATCGCTCGATGCGGCTTTTCCGGCTGCCGTTCTGGTCGATGCCTTCCTGCCCGAGGGCAATGGGTTCGATGCCTGCGCCCGATTGCGCGGGCATATGGGCGACCGGGCGATTCCGATCGTGGTGCTCGCCGGCCAGGACAATGAAGCGTCGATTGAACGGGCTTTCGAGTCGGGCGCAAGCGATTTTTTTGTCAAGTCGCTCCAGTGGAAGCTGCTCGCCCAGCGACTGTCCCAACTGGTGGCGACTGCCCGGTTGCGCTCCGAGATCGTCAGCAGCCGCCGTCGCCTGGACCGCGCCAAGGGGCTGGCCGCGCGGGCCAGCCAGACTGCCCGCGAGGCGCGCGATCTGGCCTGGCGCGATGCCTTGACCGGATGGCTCAGCCGCACCGGTTTTCTGAAGTTGGCCCAGGGGCTGCTCGATGACTCGCAGGTGAGCGGCGAGCAGCGAGCCGCACTGCTGCTGATCGATCTCGACCGCTTCAAGCGACTCAATGATTCGCTGGGGACCGATGCCGGAGATGAAACCCTGTGCGAGGTGGCGAACCGTCTGCAGCGGGCTTTTCGCAACCTGCCGGGTCTTGCCATGGGGCGCTTGGCCAGTGATGAGTTCGCGATCCTCTTTCAGTCGCTGCCGACTGGGCGGGCAGCCGAACGTGCCGCCCAGATCGCCCTGACCGCGTTGCGCCGGCCGATCGACTGTGGCGGCCTGGAGTTCGTGCAGAGCGCCTCGATCGGGATTGCCCTCACCCGCATTCCCTGTGGCATCGAATCGATGATGGTCAAGGCCGGGCAGGCGCTGTCGGGGGCCAAGCTCGCAGGGGGCAATACCGCGCGGACATTCGTCGGCACGCTCGGGTCTTCCGACCGGGATCGCTTCGATCTCGAAAACGCCCTGCATCAGGCGCTCGATCGCGATGAGCTGCGACTTCATTACCAGCCGATCATCGATCCGGCGACGCATCGTCTGGCCGGCCTGGAGGCGCTGATGCGCTGGCAGCATGACGACCGGCTCCTCTATCCGGACGAGTTCATCCCGCTGGCAGAAGAGACATCGCTGATTTTCAGGATGGGCGAATGGGCGGTCGGCGAGGCACTGCGCCAGACCAGCCGATGGCGGGAGGCGGGGCTGATGGTGCCGACCGTCTCGGTCAACATCCATGTGCGTCATCTCGAGCAGCCCGAACTGGCCGAGGCGGTGTCCAAAGCCCTCGAATCGACCGGCCTCGACTCTTCGACGCTGGAGCTCGAGCTGACCGAGACCGGGGTCATGCGCGACATCAAACGCTCGCTCGGCAGCCTGCATGGGCTGAAGCAACTCGGCGTGCGTCTGGCGCTCGACGATTTCGGCACCGGTTATTCGTCGCTCGCCTATCTCACGCAATTGCCGATCGACACGCTCAAGATCGACCGCTCCTTCATCGATCAGCTCGGCGAAAACGGGCAAAGCCGCGCGGTCGTGCGCTCGATTACCGCGCTGGCGCAGGCGCTCGGCCTGTCGACGGTGGCCGAGGGCGTCGAGACGCGATCGCAACTCGATTCGTTGCGGGCGCTCGGTTGCAATGAAGTGCAGGGTTATCTGTTTGCCCGACCCATGCCGGCCGATGACTTGCCACAATGGTGGTCGGGCTTCCAGGGCATGGTGCCGGGCCCGGTGTCGGCGCGTGGCGGCAAGCCTCCGGGTTTCGTTGCGCGTGGCAACTTTCCCATCCTGCCCATGGCTGATTCATCGCCACTGGGCGCGATCTATGTCTGAAGTCAGCTGTAAGGACCGATTCGATTTCATGAACCAGGATGAACTGAAACAGGCGGTCGCCCGGGCGGCCATCGATCATCTTGTCGATGGCGCGGTCGTCGGCGTCGGCAGCGGCTCGACGGTGGCGCTTTTCATTCGCGAACTCGGCCAGATCCGAAATCGCTTCAAAGGCGCGGTGTCGAGCTCCGAGCTCAGCACCCGGCTGCTGCGTGAAGAGGGCATTGATGTCCTGCCGCTCGAGGCGGTGGGCAGCATTCCGGTGTATGTCGATGGTGCCGACGAGATCGATCCGGGCCTGCGGATGATCAAGGGCGGGGGGGGTGCGCTCACCCGCGAGAAGATCATCGCGGCCATCGCAGAGCGCTTCGTCTGCATCGTCGACCAATCCAAGGTGGTGCCGGTGTTGGGCGGTTTTCCTCTGCCGGTCGAGATCATTCCGATGGCCGGTCGCCAGTTGATCAGCGCATTTGGCCGTCTTGGTGCCGAGGCACGTTGGCGCAAGGGCTATTTCACCGACAACGGCAACCCGATACTGGACGTTCACGGACTGATGATTGATGATCCGGTTGGGCTCGAGACCGAGCTCAACCAGTGGCCGGGGGTGGTCACGGTGGGACTTTTCGCCCGCCGAGGCGCTGATGTCGCGCTGGTTTCCGACCCGAAAGGTATCCTGACTTTAACCCTCTGACATCAATGCCGACCGACCTTACCCAATCCTCATCGGCTGCAGGCCGCCCGCGCCCCACCCTCGGTGCTCGCGAGGCGGTTGCAATCGTGGTCGGCATCGTGATCGGTGCCGGCATCTTCAAGGCCCCGTCTCTGGTTGCGATGAATTCGCCCAGCCCGTTCTGGATGATGCTCGCCTGGGCCCTTGGCGGTCTGATCTCGATCATCGGCGCCTTGTGCTATTGCGAATTAGCCACGGCCTATCCGAGCGCGGGCGGCGACTACCACTTCCTGCAACGGGCCTTCGGTCGCAGGCTGTCGTTTCTGTTTGGCTGGAGCCGCTTTTCGGTGATCACCACCGGTTCGATCGCCTTGCTCGCCTTTGTCTTTGGCGACTACATGACGCAGGTGCTGCCGCTCGGTCCGGGGTCCTCCGCGATCTGGGGCGTTGCCGCGGTACTGCTGCTGACCGTCTTCAACGTCCTGGGTGTGCGACAGGGAGCGGCGATTCAGGTGCTGCTCACCGGCGTCGAGGTGGCGGGTCTGATGCTGGTCTTTGCAGCCGGTGTGGTGGCGGCGACCAACGGACTGGGAGCGTCTGCTGCCACCGTCGATGTTGCGGCATCGACCTCGGCTGCCGGCGCGTTTTCGCTGCCGGCCTTCGGTCTGGCGATGGTCTTTGTGCTGCTGACCTTCGGCGGCTGGAATGAGGCTGCCTACATCAGTGCCGAGATGCGCGATCGCAATCGCACCATGGTGCCTGTGATGGTCGGTTCGATCCTGCTGATCACCGTCCTTTACCTTGCGGCCAACTGGGCCTATCTTGCCGGCCTCGGTATGGCGGGCATGGCGAGCTCGAAGGCGGTCGCGGCCGATCTGCTGCGTATCAGTTTCGGCAAGCCCGGTGAGGTGCTGATTTCGCTGATGGTGGCGGTCGCGGCACTGACCTCAATCAACGCGACCATGATGGTGGGCGCGCGTTCCAACTTCGCGGTCGGTCAGGACTGGGCAGCGCTTGGCCGGCTCGGCGTGTGGGTCGAAGATCGCGGCACGCCTGTCAATGCGCTGTGGGCGCAGTGTGCCTTTGCGCTGCTGCTGATGCTGCTGGGCATCGCGACCGGTGGCGGTTTTGCGACCATGGTTGAATACACCGCCCCGGTGTTCTGGCTGTTCTTCCTGCTCGCCGGCATCAGCCTCTTCGTGCTGCGCATCCGTGAGCCGAACGCGCCCAGGCCGTTCAGGGTGCCGCTCTATCCGGTGCTGCCGCTCGCGTTTTGCATGGCTTGCGCCTATATGCTCTGGTCGAGTCTGAGCTATGTCGGCGGCAACACCTTCCTTGGTGTCAATGCCGCCTGGGTCGGCGTGGCTGTGCTGGCTTCGGGCGCTGTGCTGATGCTGCTGGTCAGCCGATCTGGCGGACCTGCTGC
Organism: Burkholderiales bacterium; assembly: GCA_026399875.1. Classification (GTDB taxonomy): domain Bacteria; phylum Pseudomonadota; class Gammaproteobacteria; order Burkholderiales; family Burkholderiaceae_E; genus UBA4615. The sequence continues at coordinate 49,730 of JAPLQF010000025.1, forward strand.
CGGTCAGGCCGAAGGCGGCACGTAGCCGGTGGCCTGATCCACATCGCCGCCGAAAAAAAAGCTTTCCATCTGTGTGGCGAGGTATTTGCGCGCCCGCACATCGGCCAGATTGAGCCGGTTCTCGTTGACCAGCATCGTCTGATGCTTGAGCCAGGCCTGCCAGGCGTCTTTCGAGACGTTCTCGTAGATGCGCTTGCCGAGTTCGCCCGGATAGGGCGGGAAGTCGAGGCCTTCGGCCTCCTTCTGAAGCTTGATGCACTGAACGGTTCGGGCCATGACAATCCTTCGAAAGTTTGCGTTGCGAGCAGCGGTCTCAGGCGAGCGTCTTGAGCAGCACCTGAGATTTGCGCTGCCAGTTGTACAGGTTCTTGCGCGATCGGGGCAAATCGTCGACCGTGCCCGGGATGAAACCGCGCTTCAGGAACCAGTGTCCGGTACGGGTGGTCAGTACGAAGAGCCGCTTCACACCTGACGCCCGTGCCCTTTGCTCGATGCGCTTGAGCAGCCGTTCTCCATCGCCCTGGCCCTGAACATTGGGGTTGACCGCCAGACAGGCGAGTTCGCCCATGGCCTCATCGGCGAACGCATAGAGTGCGGCACAGCCGAAGATCACGCCATCGTGTTCGATCACGGTGAAGTTGGTGATTTCGCGTTCGATCAGGCTGCGGTCGCGCTTGACCAGCGTGCCGTCTTCCTCGAGCGGCCGGATCAGAGCGATGATGCCGCCGACATCGTCCTGCCCGGCTTCTCGTAGCGCCTCGAGGGTTTCTTCAACCACCATCGAGCCGACACCGTCGTGCAGGAAGAGCTCGAGCAGCACCGAGCCGTCGAGGGAAAAAGGCACGATGTGGGCGCGTGCAACGCCGCCGTCGCAGGCCTTCAGGGCATAACTCAGATAGGCGGCGGCGTCGGCAGGCAGCTGCCCGGCATCGAGCAGCGAGCGCGCGAGGCCCTCGGTGATTTCGGTCATCACCCGCCCCTGATCGTCGCGCACGCCGTCGGTTTCGGTCACGAAGATCAGCTTGTCGGCATCGAGCGCGATGGCGGTGGCGGTGGCCAGATCCTCCATCGACAGGTTGAAGGCTTCGCCGGTGGGCGAAAAGCCGAGTGGCGGCAAAAGCACCAGGGAGTCGTTGGCCAGAGCCAGCCGGATGGCTGAGGTGTCGACCTTTCTGACCAGTCCGGTATGTTCGAAATCGACACCGTCGACGATACCGACCGGCCTGGCGGTCACGAAGTTGCCGGAGATGACGCGAACGGTCGAGTGCGCCATCGGGGTATTGGGCAGGCCTTGCGAGAAAGCGGCTTCGATGTCCAGACGGGTCTCACCGGCGGCTTCCTTGGCGCATTCGAGGGCCAGCGCATCGGTGATCCGGACACTGCCGTGATAGCGGCTTTGCGCACCCCGCAGGGTCATCTGCTCATCGATCTGAGGGCGTGAGCCAAAGACCAGCACCAGCCGCATGCCCATGGCGTGCAGCAGACTCAAGTCCTGCGCGAGGGTGTTCAGCCGCCCGTCAGTCACCAGTTCGCCGGCAAAGCCGATGACCAGTGTCTTGCCTCGAAAAGCGTGGATATAAGGCGCCACGGCACGAAGCCAGGCGACGAACTGCGGATGCTCGGCGTTTTCGTTCATCGCAGCATTATAATTTGCCGGTGCAACTGCTGTTTCCTGAAGCCCTGCCGGTTTCGGCCCGGCGCGACGAAATCACCGCGGCGATCGCGTCTCATCCGGTGATCATCGTCAGCGGTGAGACCGGCTCGGGCAAAACCACCCAACTTCCCAAGCTGTGCATCGCGGCTGGACGCGGCGTGCGCGGCCTGATCGGTCACACCCAGCCGCGCCGCCTTGCGGCCACCAGTGTCGCGCGGCGAATCGCCGAAGAACTCGGCTCGCCACTTGGCGAGGATGTCGGCTTCAAGATCCGCTTCAACGAGAAGGTTTCGCGCAGCGCGAAGATCAAGTTGATGACCGACGGCATCCTGCTTGCCGAAACCCAGTCCGATCCTTTGCTGCGGCAGTACGACACGGTCATCATCGATGAAGCGCACGAACGCAGCCTCAATATCGACTTTCTGCTCGGTTATCTCAAACGTCTGCTCGAGGGGCCGCGCCGTGATGACCTCAAGCTGCTGATCACCTCGGCCACCATTGATGCCGCACGTTTTGCCGCGCATTTCGGTGGTGCAAGCGGACCCGCGCCGGTGATCGAGGTCTCCGGGCGAACCTTCCCGGTCGAGATCCGCTGGCGCGCGCCGGGGGGCGACGCGAGGCAGGCTGATGAGCCCGCCGGCTCGCCAGCATCGGCGCCATCGGTGACGCCATCGCCGGGCGGGCTAATTACGGCGGGCCCGATTGCGCCGATTGCGCCGTCTGCTCGCGTCGCCCGTGGCCGCGACGAAGACGACGAGACCGACACGCCTGCCGCGATCGAGATGGCGATCGACGAACTCTGGCGTGAAGGGCCGGGCGATATCCTGGTTTTTTTGCCGGGTGAGCGCGAGATCCGCGAGACCGCCGATCACCTTCGACGCGCCTGGGCAAGGCGCGGGTCGCGCGGCGGGCTGGTGGCGTCGGCCGAAATCCTGAGTCTTTTTTCGCGTCTGTCGGCCACCGACCAGCAGCGTGTGTTTGCCACCGGCAATGCGCCGCGCGTGGTGCTGGCCACCAATGTTGCCGAGACCTCGCTCACCGTGCCGGGCATCCGTTATGTGATCGATACCGGTGTGGCCCGCGTCAAGCGCTATCGCTATCGCGGCAAGGTCGAGCAGCTGCAGATCGAGGCGGTGTCGCGAGCCGCCGCCAATCAGCGCGCCGGTCGCTGCGGCCGCGTGTCGGACGGCATCTGCATCAGGCTCTACGACGAGCCCGATTTCCTCAAGCGAGCGGCCTTCACCGACCCCGAAATCCTGCGCTCATCGCTGGCAGCGGTCATTTTGCGGATGAAGTCGCTGCGGCTCGAAGACATCGAGGCCTTTCCCTTTGTCGATCCGCCGCCTCGGCGTGCGGTGCTCGATGGCCTCGATCTGCTTCGTGAGCTCGACGCCATCGACGAGCATGGCGAGCTCACCGCGACCGGGCACCAGCTGGCACGATTGCCGGTCGATCCGCGCATTGCCAGGGTGCTGCTCGCAGCCCAACAGGGCGGCTGCCTGCGCGAGGCCCTGATCATCGCCTCGGCGCTCTCCACCCAGGATCCCCGTGAACGGCCGCTCGATCGTCAGCAGGCCGCCGATCAGGCGCACGCCCGTTTTGTCGATCCCCGTTCCGATTTTCTGGGCTATGTGAAGCTCTGGGACTGGTGGCAGGCGCAGCAGCAGGCCAGCCGCCCGGCAGGTGAGTCGCGCCGTGCTTTCACGCTTCGACTCGAGCGCGATTTTCTGTCGCCGCGCAAGTTTCGGGAATGGGCCGATGTGCATGCTCAGCTGCTCGAGGCGGTGGGCTCGATGAAGTGGTTGCCCAATGAGCAGCCGGCGGCGTATGAGCCGCTGCATCGAGCGCTGCTGGCAGGCTTGCTCGGCAACCTTGGGTGCCGCGCGCCAGACGAGCCCCATTACCTTGGTACCCATGCGACCCGGTTCTGGCTGCATCCCGGCTCCGGACTGGCGCGGCGCAGTTCGGCGCAGCGCTCGGCCGAGGAAACCGCCACTGCCACCGCGCGCACCGAGGCCTCCGGCAGCAGCCGGTGGGTGATGGCCGCCGAGATGGTCGATACCGGCCGGCTCTATGGCCGCACCGTGGCCCGGCTCGATCCGGTCTGGATCGAGCAGGCCGCCGCGCATCTGATCAAGCGCAGCTGGAGCGAGCCGCACTGGGAGCGGCGCGCCGGGCAGGCGATCGCCTTTGAACGCGGCACGGTCTATGGCCTGGTGATCTATGCCCAGCGGCGCACACCCTATGGCGGCATCGACCCCCGACTGTCCCGTGAACTGCTGATCCGCGAAGCGCTGGTGGCCGGCGACTGGGAGTCCGACTGCGCCTTCTTTCGCCACAACCTGAAGGTGGTGGCCGAGATCGGCCAGCTCGAGGCCCGTATTCGCAGGCCCGATCTGCTGGTCGACGAGCAGTTTCTCTTCGACTGGTTCGATGCCCAGGTGCCTGCCGAGATCACCAGCGGCCAGCAGCTCGAGCGCTGGTGGCGAGCCGCCAGTCGCGCTCAGCCCGGTCTGCTCAGGCTGTCGCGCGAATTGCTGATGCGCAAGAAAACCGACGGCATCGATGACCGCAAGTTTCCGCAGCGCCTGAACATGCGTGGTGTGTCCTTCGAGGCGGCTTATCACTTCGAGCCCGGCGCCGACGACGATGGCGTAACCCTGACGGTGCCGCTCTTTGCACTCAATCAGGTTGATGCGGTACGTGCCGAATGGCTGGTGCCCGGCATGCTGGCCGACAAGGTCGCGGCCTTGCTGAAGTCCTTGCCCCAGAAGCATCGCCGCCATCTGCTGCCCCTCGATCAGTGGGCTGCCGGCTTTGTCGAACGCGCGGGCGATGCCGCAGGGGCTCGCGCCCTGATGGTCGCGCTCATCGATTCGCTGCGTGAGCATGCCTCGATCCGGGTTGCGCAGACCGACTTTCGTGTCGAGACCGTGCCGGCGCATCTGCAGATGAACTTCCGGGTGATCGACGAGCACGGCCGCTTTCTGGCGGCGTCGCGCAATCTGGCCCAGTTGCGAGCCCAGCTTGGTGCCAGTGCGCAGGGTAGCTTTCAGGCGGCTTTGCGCAGTGCCGGTGTCTCGGCTAGAGCCCAGGCGATGGCACCGGTCACATCGGCACTCGGCAGCGCCGATGAGCTCAGCCGGCCGCAGGGCAGGGAGCAGGGCAGTGCGCAGGGCAGCGATTCGACCGTGATCTCATCCAGCGAGACATCATCAAGCGGAGCAGATGCCAGACAGACGGCTGCGAGCGACTCATCGCGGCAGGCCGGCGCGGCTCGCGACGCCACGGTACGGCGTGCCGGTGAACGCTTCACCGCATGGGATTTCGGCGAGTTGCCCGAGCTGCTCGAGCTGCAGGGCTTGGGCCGGTCGGGCGACACCACACTGATCGGCTATCCGGCGCTCGTCGATCGCGACGATGCGGTCGAGCTGCAGGTTTTCGATGAACCCGAATCGGCCCAGCGCGAGCATCGTCGCGGACTGCGGCGCCTGTTTGCAATCGCCCTGCGTGAGCCGCTGAAGTTCTTTGATCGCAATGTGCCCGAGTTCCAGCGCCTGTCGATACTCTTCATGCCCCTGGGTACGGCAGACGAACTCAAGCGTGACCTGGTCGACGCACTCATCGATCGGGCCTGTCTGGGCGATCCCTGGCCGACCGATCGGGCCGCTTTCGAAGCGCGGGTGGCTCAGGCACGCCCGCGCGTGACCCTTGTGGGCAACGAGCTTGCCCGGACCGTGGCCGCCATCCTGACCGAATACGCCAGCCTCGCCAAAAAGCTCCCGGCTGCGCGGGCCGGTGCGCCGGCGGCTTTTGCCGATATCACCCAGCAGCTTGCCGGCCTGGTGCCGGCGCGTTTTGTGTCGGTGACCGAGCCGGCGCGCCTCGGTCATCTCGCCCGTTACCTCAAAGCGGCCGGTGCACGGCTCGACAAATTGCGCGTCGAACCGGCCCGCGACGCCCAACGCCTGGCCGAAATTGCCCCGCTGGCTCAGAATCTTGCGCGCGCACAGGCCGCGCTCAAAGGTCGGCGCGATCCCAGGCTCGATGATTTTCGATGGATGCTCGAGGAGCTGCGTGTGTCACTCTTCGCTCAGGAGCTGCGGACACCGATGCCGGTCTCGGTCAAGCGGCTGGAGCGTGTCTGGGAGTCGATCAGGTAAGTGATGGTCGTCCCGTCCCTGAATCTTTCGCACAGGTGTATTTCATGATGTCCAGGTCTGTCAGATTCGCCGCCCGTCTCGCGCTCATGCTGGGGCTCACGAGTGCCCTACCGATTGCGCTGGCGCAGCCGGCCCCCGCGGGTGCTCCCTCGGGCGCCGCGCCGATTGCGGTCGTTCTCAACTCGGCCGATGCATCGGTATCGCTCATCAACACCCAGACCTACAAGGAGTTCGATCGCTTTACGGTCGGAAAAGAGCCGCACCACCTCTATCCGACCGCCGACAACCGCACGCTGCTGGTGGCCAATGCGGTGAGCAATGACCTGAGTCTGCTCGACCCCGCGACTGGCAAGCTGATCGGCAAGATCAGCGGCATTGATGATCCCTATCAGCTCGCGTTCTCGCCCGATGACAAATGGTTCGTGACAGCGGCGCTGCGCCTCGACCGTGTCGATATCTACGCCTGGGACGGCAAGTCGAAACGGCCGGTCAGGAAAATACCGCTTCCCGATGCGCCGAGTCATGTCTGGTTTTCGAATGACAGCCGCTTCGTCTTCGCCACCCTGCAAGACAGCAATGAGGTTGCCGCGATCGAGATGGCGACTCAGACGGTGGTCTGGAAACACAAGGTCGGCAAACAACCCGCCGGCATCCTGGTGACGCCCGATGGCAGGTATCTGATGGTCGGCATCATGGGTGAGGATTTCGTCGAGGTCATCGACTGGCAGGAGCGCAAGACCGTGGCCCGCATCCGCACCGGTCGGGGGGCTCACAATTTCCGTGGCATGGGCGACAAACGCCATCTGCTGGTGAGCAACCGGGTCGACAACACCGTCAGCATCATCGACATGGTCGATCTGAAAGTCGTCGGTCAGATTCCGGTGCCGGGCGGCCCCGACTGCATGGACCTGACGGCCGACGGCAAGACCCTGTGGGTGACCTCGCGCTTTGCCGGCAAGGTCTCGGTGGTCGACATGGCGCAGCGCAAGGTCATCCAGACCATCAAGGTCGGCCGCTCGCCGCATGGCATCTATCTCTCGAGCCGGGCGCCGCTGCTGTGAAGTCGGTGCTGTCTGCCGGTTTGCTTTGCGCGCTGGTCGTGGTCTGCCAGACGTCGTCTGCGGCGGGTGCGGCCTCAAGCGCCTGCGCCGGCGGCACGGTCTATCTGACCCTCGACACCGGCAATATGGCGTCGGCCGAGCTGATCGCCGATATCCTCAAGCGCCATCGCATCAGGGCGAGTTTTTTTCTGGCCAACGAAAAGACCCCTGCCGGCAACTTTTCGCTTGACGACGCCTGGGCGGGCTACTGGCGCGAACGGGCTGCCGAAGGACACGCATTTGGCAGCCACACCTATGACCATGTCTATTTCAAGGGCGTCGCCGCCGACGGCCGCTTCATCGTGCGACCGCAATTCGGTGCCCAGGGCGGCCAGACCTTGCAATGGGACGGTCGGGCGGTGTGCGCCGAGATCGATCGGGTCGGTGTGCGCTTTCGCGAACTCACCGGTCAGCCGCTGGACCCGTTGTGGCGTGCTCCCGGTGGCAAGGCACCGGCTGCGGTGATGAGCGCGGTAAAGGGCTGCGGATGGGCGCATGTCCACTGGGCGCCGGCGGGTTTTCTTGGCGATGAGTTGCCGTCCGACCGGTTTCCGAATGCGAGTCTGCTCAAGCAGTCGCTGGCCACGATCCGCGATGGCGATATCCTGATGGCGCATCTCGGCATCTGGTCGCGCGTGCAAGCCTATGCGCCAACGCTCGATCCCCTGATCGCCGGCTTGAAGGCCCGAGGGATGTGCTTTGCGACCCTGCGCGAGCATCCGTCCTTTCGGCGCTGAGGTCGCGCACGCCACCATGAGCTCACAGACGCCCCGACTGGTCGACGCCCGATGAATCTGTTCGAATCTCTCGTCGATGCGGTGCGCTGGCTGCAGCTCTGGGTCTTCGAAGGCCTGGTGCAGCCGCTGCTCTTTGCAAGCGGATCGATGGGGCTGGCCGATGTGGCCTTCGACTTCACCGAGGCATTGGTGCTGGGCACGATCGAGGTACTGGTGCTTGCGCTCGTGCTCGGCGGGCTGGAGCGGCTTGTACCGGCCGAACCGGTGATCGACCGCAAGGCGGTGCGAACCGACATCCTCTACACCCTGCTGCATCGTCTGGGCGGCTTCGGTTTCATGGTGTTCTGGCTGATCACTCCGCTCTTTGACGCCCTCGAAGCCAGGCTCAGGCTGCTTGGTCTGTCTCGCATGAATATCGATCAGATCTGGCCAGGCCTCACCGATCGCCCTCTGGTCAGTTTTCTGATCTATCTGGTCGTGCTCGATCTCGTCGATTACTGGCTGCATCGCGGCCAGCATCGCCTGCAGTGGTGGTGGCAACTGCACGCGGTGCATCACAGCCAGCGTCAGATGACTTTCTGGAGTGACCAGCGCAATCACCTGCTCGACGATCTCCTGCGTGATGCGCTGCTCGCCATGGTGGCGATTGCGGTCGGTGTTGCGCCGGGGCAGTTCGTGGCGCTGGTGATCGCCTCGCGTGTGCTGCAAAGCCTGCAGCATGCCAACCTGCGCTGGCGCTGGCCCGGCGGCCTCGAACGCGTCCTGGTCAGTCCGAGCTTTCATCGCCTGCACCATGCCATCGGATTCGGTCATGAGGGACCGGCGCGTGGCGTCAATTTCGCGGTGCTGTTTCCGATCTGGGACATTCTTTTTCGCACCGCCGACTGGCGGGTCGGGTTTGTGCCGACCGGCATTCGGGATCAGCTCGACGGGCGCGATTATGGTCGCGGTTTCTGGTCGCAGCAGTGGCGAGCCATCGAACGTTGGACAGGACGGGCATGAACAATTTCGGACTCATCATCGTCGGCGACGAGATCCTGTCGGGCAAGCGTCAGGACAAGCATCTCGCCAAAGTGATCGAACTGCTCGCAGCCCGCGGCCTGGCGCTGTCTTGGGCCCGTTATCTGGGTGATGACCGCCCTCAACTGGTGGCCGCGCTGCGCCAGTCGATGGCCTCGGACGATGTGGTGTTCTGCTGCGGCGGGATCGGCGCAACGCCCGATGACCACACCCGTCAGGCGGCCGCCGCCGCGCTCGGTGTCGAGCTGGTTCTGCATCCCGAGGCAGCACGATTCATTGCCGAGCGGACCGCCGAGATGGCCCGCGAGGGCAAGGCCTCAGCCGACATGACCTTGCCGGAGAATCGTCAGCGTCTGAAGATGGCCGAGTTTCCGGCGGGCGCCGGCATCATCCCCAATCCCTTCAATCGGATTGCCGGCTTTACCAGCGGTCGCCACTGGTTCGTTCCGGGTTTCCCTGTGATGGCCTGGCCGATGATTGAATGGGTGCTGGAGACGCACTATGCCGACCAGTTTCATCTGGAGCAGCGCGGCGATCGGTCGATGCTGGTCTTCGAGATGGCTGAGTCAACGCTCACCCCGCTCATGGAAGCGGTCGAGCGGGAGTTCGACGGCATCAAGGTCTACAGCCTGCCCTCGGTGGGCGGCTCGGCAAGCCAGCCTGCGGATCAGTCAGCCAGTGGCTCAAGCGTCCCTGCAACAGGGCGTCGACATATCGAACTTGGCGCCAAAGGGCGGCTCGATCAGGTCGATGCCGCCTTCGAGCGTCTGCTTGCTGGCGTGCAGGCGCTCGGCGGCGAGATCGGCTGAGCCTGCGCGGGTCGCGGTCAGCGACCCGGTTGGTCAGGCATCAGCCGATCAGCAGCGTCAGGCTGCCCTTCGGGCTTTCGTGGTGGCCGGTGCGGCGGTCTTGGTCACCGAAGCGATGTTCGCCTCGGTCATGTCGACCGCTTGGCGGGCGGCGCGATTGACCTGGTCGAAGGCGCTGCTGGCTGCGGCTGCAGCCTGCTTGACGATCGCCACCATGCCTTCAGTGCCGGCGGGGGCAGTTTTGGCCATGGCATCGATTGCCGAGTGCAGCTGGTGATTGCCTTCGGCAAGATGTTTCTCAACGATCTTGGCGATTTCCGAGCCGGTCTCGGTCGCGATTGCATAGACATGCTGAGCGTAGGCGCTCACCTTGTCCGCGGCAGGCTGGGCCGCAGTGTTCGCGATATCAGTGAATTCCTTGATGTCCTTGACCGAGAAAAGCGCTTTCATCTGCTCAGAGGCGTCTTCGAAGGTCGACTTGGCGGCCGCCATCTGCAGTTCTGCGAGTTTTTCCAGTCCGGCCATTGATTTGGCTGCGAGCGCCTGCATCGACTCGACATTGGCTTTGTGCATTGCGGTCATCTGGTCTACGGAAGTGATCATGAAACCCTCGTAATGAATTTAAAAAGTAGATTAAACAGGAACATAGAGGCTTGACGCTGCCTGGATACCTGAGTTTGTGCAGTGCAACAAGCCCGAGTATACCGACTGTTTTGAACCTGTCAACACGCGAGCAGCGGTTTTTTCGGTGCGGCGCAACGGCCACCTGATGTGCGCAGTGTCAGGCCCGCTTGACGGGCTTTCGGCGGCCCTGCAGGCTACTGTTCGTCGTATACCTGATGTTCTATATTTGAATCCTGCTCCAAGTACTTATAGAGACAGGATTTTTTTCCAAATCTCGACTCGCTGTTGGTACAATTCCGATTCGATTTCGGCTGAACCGACTTGGCAAAGTGACCCCCATGAATCTTTCGATCTTTTTTCTGCGCGCTTTGTCAGGGTTGGCTTTCGGCATTGCTGCGGTGACGCTGTCGGCTCCGGCTGTTGCGGCGACTGCAAAGACCGCAAGTTCATCCTCCAAAAAAAGCGTGCCCTCATCGGCCTCCGTGAAAAAGAGCACGCCCGCCAAGGCGGTCACAACCCGGTCGCCAAATGTCGCGACCAGCCCAGCCGGGGGGAGCAAGAGCAAGTCGCTTGCTGCGCGACCACAAAAGGCCGCTTCGTCCTCACGCTCGGCAGCCGGGCGTTCGACACTCAAAGCGGTGGCGCCGCCATCATCCCGTGCTGCTCGGACTACCCGAGTGTCCTATTCGCCCCGTTCGGTCGAGCCGGCGCGCCTGTCGATCGGCCAGGCGATCGGATTGAGGATGGTCGACGATCCGCTCGATCTGCGTTCGTCGGTTGCCATGGTGATCGACCAGCAGACCGGTGAGACCCTCTTTCAGAAAAATGCTGAAGCCGTGCTGCCGATCGCATCAATCACCAAGGTGATGACCGCCATGGTTGTCCTGGATGCCGGTCTGCCTGGCACCGAGATGCTCGAGGTCACCGAGGCCGATCGGGATACCGAGCGGCACAGCAGCTCCAGGCTGCCGATCGGGTCGCGCCTGTCGCGCGCGGAGTTGCTGAATCTTGCGCTGATGTCGTCCGAGAACCGCGCAGCCAGCGCCTTGTCTCGCAATTACCCGGGTGGTCAGAGCGCCTTCGTCAGGGCCATGAATGCCAAGGCCGCCGCGATCGGCATGCCGGACAGCCACTTTTCGGACCCGACCGGGCTGTCGAGCGGCAACGTTGCCAATGCCCGGGATCTGGCACGACTGGTTCGGGCGGCTTCGGCTTATCCGCTGATTCGCCAGTACTCCACCTCGACCGAAGCCACGGTCGACCTCGGGCCCCGGCAGGTGACCTTTCGCAGCACCAATCGCCTGATCGACGATCCGGCCTGGGAGATCGGCATGCAGAAGACCGGCTATATCTCCGAGGCCGGCAAATGCCTTGTCATGCAGGCTCGCATCGAATCGCGGACGATGATCATCATCCTGCTCGATGCAAGCGGTGCGCAATCGCGTTTCGCGGATGCCCAACGTCTTCGTCGTTGGATGACCGAACAGCTGCGCCTCGATCCCACGCTGGTCCAGGCGCAAGCCCGCTCCTGAGATCCCGCGGCGGCGCAGCCGCCGCTTCTTCCGCTTGTGGCACAGCCGCCGCTTCTGCTGCTTGCTGCTCAGTCCGCTGCGTCGAATCCGATCGCTGCCGAGATCTGTCCCGCGGTGTTCACCAGCAGTTCGATCCAGTCATCCTGAAGAAAATCGGCGGGCGCCGAAATCGACAGACCGGCAACCAGCTTGCCGGCATCGTCGCGTACCCCGGCGGCAATACATCTCACGCCGAGTTCGAGTTCCTCATTGTCACGGGCATAGCCGCGACTGCGAACGAGCGAGAGTTCACGCTCGAGTTTGTCTGCGCTGGTAATGCTGTTGCGGGTATGTCCTGCGAGACCGGTGCGGGTGCCATAGGCGCGCACATTGCGCGGATCGTCGGCGGCCAGGAAGAGTTTGCCGACCGAGGTCAGATGCAGCGGCGCACGGCCACCCACCGCCCGCACCACCTGCATGCCGCTGCGCTCCGAGACCGCGCGCTCGATATAGACGATCTCGTCGCCCTGGCGGATCGACAGATTGACCGGCTGGTGAGTGAGCCTGTGGAGCTCGCGCATCGGCGCCAGCGCCGCATCGCGCACATTGAGTCGCGCCTTCACCAGGTTGCCGAGTTCCAGCAGACGGATGCCGAGCTGATAACTCCCCGGCTCGCAACGGTCGACCAGCCGCGAGACCACCAGGTCGTTCAGGATGCGGTGGGCGGTCGAGGGATGAAGGCCGGTGCGCCGCGACAAATCCTTGAGGCTGACCGCTTCCGGATGTTCAGCCAGGGCGTCGAGCAGAGAGACCAGCCGGTCAATAACCTGGATCGCGGTCCGCGATCCGGTATCGGTTGCAGGAATATCGTCGTCGTTTCGGTGTTGGACCATCTGGCGGTATCGTGCGACATCCCGACGGGATGTGTGTTTGTGGATCGTGATACGTTATATCGTGTTGTGAAATCGATGTCGAGGCAGGAGGGTGCCGCTTGAAAGTTGGCTTGTTCATTACCTGTCTGGTCGATGTCATGCGCCCCGAAATCGCCGAGGCGACGGTCCGGCTGCTCGAGTCGGCCGGCTGCACGGTCGAGGTGCCGATGACCCAGACCTGCTGCGGCCAGCCCGGCTACAACTCGGGCGACACGACTGCAGCCAGCGATCTGGCGCTAAAGTTCCTGATGGAATTCGAAGGCTTCGACTATGTCGTGGTGCCATCGGGCTCCTGCGGCGGGATGGTCCGCCAGCACTATCCGGCGCTTTTCGCCGACGACCCGGACCTGCGCAACCGCATCGATGCGCTGGCGCAAAAGACCTTCGAGCTGACCGCTTTCCTTCACGATGTCATCGGTCTTGCATCGCTGCCGGGCAATTTCGCCGGTGAGGTGACGTACCACGATTCGTGCAGCGGCCTGCGCGAACTCGGTGTGCAGGCCCAGCCGCGCGCGCTGCTGGCGCTTAATCCGTCTATCCGTCTGACCGAGATGAAAGAGGCGCGAGCCTGCTGCGGCTTCGGAGGCACCTTTGCGGTCAAGTACGGTGACATTTCCAGTGCGATCGTCGACGAGAAGATCGGCCATATTCATGCCAGCGGGGCGCCCTGCGTGGTGCTCGGCGACCTCGGCTGCATGCTCAATATCGAAGGTCGCCTGCGACGCACCGGCGACAACACAACCCGCGTGCTCCACATCGCACAAGTGCTGGCCGGCACCGCGGCGGATGCTCCCTCACCCTCCGCTACGCAAGAGGCGCGCTGATGCAAGTCCAGTCGATGCACTTCAAGGCGCGCAGCGGGCAAAAACTCGCCGACGTTCGGTTGCAGCAGAATCTGAAGGTGCTTTCGCAGCGCTGGACGGTCGGGCGGACCAATGCGATCGCCGAACTCGACGACTTCGAGGCGACCCGCGACGAAGCGGTCGAGCGGCGCAATCGTGCGCTGGCCAATCTCGACGTCTGGCTCGAGCGCTTCGAGGCGCAGGCCACCGCCCGCGGCGCGACCGTGCTCTGGGCCGAGACGCCCGAGGACGCCTCGAAACTGGTCGTCGAGATCGCCAGGCGCCACGAGGTTGCCAAGGTCACCAAGTCGAAGTCAATGGTCTCGGAAGAGATGGCGCTCAACCGCCATCTCGAGGCTGCCGGCGTGAAGGTGGTCGAGACTGATCTGGGTGAATACATCCTGCAGATCAACGACAACGAGCCGCCCTCGCACATCGTGGCGCCGGTGGTCCACAAAAGTAAGGACGAGGTCTCTGACCTGTTTGCGCGGGTGCACAAGCGTCCGCGTCTGACCGACATTCCGCAGATGACCCGGGAGGCTCGAGAGTTCTTGCGGCCGCAGTTCCTGTCGTCTGACATGGGCGTGTCGGGCGGCAATTTTCTGATTGCCGAGACCGGTTCGGTGGCGGTCTTCACCAACGAAGGCAATGAGGGCATGTGCACGGTTCTGCCGCCCAAGGTGCATGTGGTGGTGACCGGGATCGAGAAAGTGATTCCCACGCTTGAGGACCTTGCCACCATGGCCCGGCTGTTGCCGCGTTCGGCCACCGGGCAGTCGATCTCGAACTATTTTTCGATACTGACCGGACCGCGCGCGCCGGGCGAACAGGACGGCCCCGAGCACATGTATTTCGTGCTGGTCGATGGTGGTCGCACCGGTCTGCTCGGCGGCGAATTCCAGGACATGCTGCGCTGTATCCGATGCGGCGCCTGCATGAATCACTGCCCGGTCTATCAGAAGATCGGCGGCCATACCTACGGATGGGTCTATCCCGGTCCGATGGGCTCGGTGCTCACGCCGTCCTATGTCGGCCTGGAAAAAACGCTCGATCTGCCTCAGGCAGCCACCCTTTGCGGCGAATGCCATGTGGTCTGCCCGATGAAGATTCCGCTGCCCGATCTGCTGCGCAAGTTGCGCGAGCGGCAGTTCGAGCGCGGGCTGCGACCGTGGCGCGAGCGGCTGGGCATGGCGGCGTGGGCGTTTGCGGCAAGGCGCCCGGCAGTCTACCGGCCGCTCGCCCGAATCGGCGCCCGTGTGCTGGGCTGGATGGGCGGCGATGCCCATCGCATCTCGAGTCTTCCTGGCGGATCCGGATGGAGCCTTTATCGGGACATGCCCTCGCCGGTCGGGCCGACCTTCAAGGAACGCTGGGCAAAGCAGGGGCGGCGAACGACGCCTCGCTGATCGTGAGATGTCGTGCTTGCCGCTCGGGCGTGACGCCGGTATCGCGGTCGGCGAGGCCAAGGCCACGCGCCATGAAAGACGGTCGGCCCTGAGCGCCGCTGCGGGCATAGTCGGCGGCGATCAATCGGGTGATTGCCGACGCGTCACCGCCGTCGACCTCGGTCAGCCAGGCGAGCAATGCCTCGGCACGCGTCTCGAGCGACAACTGGTGCGTTGCCTGAGCATGGTCGTGCAGCCAGTCCGACAATGCCATGAAGCGGGTAAACGGCGACTTGCCCAGCAGCACCGGCAGGGTGCCGGCAAATCGCCCCGAGTTGGCGTACAAATCCCAGTAGCGAGCAAACCGCGCGATGCGGGCCAGATCGGTGGCCGACAGCGCGTTGGTCTCGATCACTTCATAAGGCGGTATCGGTGAAAAGCGCAGGCCGAAGGCCTCGGTGTGACGGGCAATCGGCGCGCCGCGCAGTCGCTTGAGAATGCCGACCTGGATCTCGTGAGGACCCAGCGCCACCAGCCGATCGAAGCCGGCGCCGAAGCTTGCCAGGTCTTCGCCCGGCAATCCGGCGATCAGATCGACATGCAGATGGGCCTGGCTGTGCTCGCGCAGCCAGCGCAGATGGCTCTCGGCGCGGGCGTTGTCCTGGCGTCGGCTGATGCGCGCCTGAACCTCGGGGTTCCAGGTCTGGATGCCGATCTCGAATTGCAGCGCACCCGCCGGGAAACGCACGATCGCCTCGCGCAGCGCCTCGGGCAGATGGTCGGGGACGAGTTCGAAATGGGCGAAGACCGGATCGCCAGGATGATCCTCGATGCGCTGCAGGAAGAATTCGAGGATCGCCCGGCCGGTCTGTGCCTTTAGGTTGAAGGTGCGGTCGACGAACCTGAATCGCCGCGCGCCGCGCCGATGCAACTGCGCCAGTTGATCGAGGATCCGGTCGAGTTCGAAAGGCCAGGCGGTCTTGTCGAGTGCCGACAGACAGAATTCGCACTTGTAGGGGCAGCCTCGCGAGGCCTCGACATAGAGGTTGCGATGGGCGATGTCGGTATCGGAGTAATGCGCATAGGGCAGCACCAGCGAATCGAGTTCGGGTTGCACGCCGGCGATCACCTTCATCAGCGGGCGAGGTCCCTCGAGCAACTGGCGCGCCAGCACGGCAAAGCTGAGGTCGGCCGGGCCGGTGATCACATGGTCGGCCATCTGTACGATCGCCTGTTCCTGCACCTCGTGGCTGACTTCCGGGCCACCGATCACGATCCTGATCTCGGGTGCCGCCTCGCGCAGCCGTGCAATCAGCGCGGTCGTTCTCTCGACATTCCAGATATACACGCCAAGGCCGATGAGACTGGGCTGGCCCTCAAGCAGGCGCTCGACCACCCGGTCGAGCGGCGTTGCAATCGTGAATTCCTCGATGCGGGCGCGTGACTGCAGGTCGCCGAGGTTGGCGTAGAGATAGCGCAGCCCGAGCGAGGCATGCGACCAGCGGGCGTTGAGCGTGGCAAGCACGATGTCTGTCATTGGCCGATTCTACTTTCGCCACCCTCCCGGCCATGATTCCAGCTGAGGCCTGCGCCGCCAGGACCCTTGCCCGGGTTAGACTTCACGACCATGAGCACGCCCGCCGAACCCCATCGCAATACGCTGTCCGACATGGAGCTGCGTGTCCTTGCACTCGAAAAGCTTCTGATCGACAAGGGCTATGTCGACGCCAAAGCGCTCGATGTCCTGATCGACACCTACGAGCACCGGGTCGGGCCGCGCAATGGTGCAAAGGTGGTGGCACGAGCCTGGGTCGATGCCGACTATCGCGCACGTCTTCAAGCCGATGCCACCGCAGCCATCGCCGAGTTCGGTTACACCGGTCGCCAGGGCGAGCACATGGTCGCGCTCTTCAACGAGCCGGGTGTCCATCATCTGGTGGTCTGCACCCTGTGCTCCTGTTATCCCTGGCCGGTATTGGGCCTGCCGCCTGCCTGGTACAAGTCGGCGCCCTACCGGTCGCGTGCGGTGATCGATCCGCGCGGCGTGCTGGCCGATTTCGGGCTCGAGCTGCCGGCGCAAACCGAGCTGCGTGTGTTCGATTCGACCGCCGAGTTGCGTTATCTGGTGATTCCCACCCGGCCTGCCGGCACCGACGACTGGACGCCCGAGCAGCTTGCCGACCTGGTGACCCGCGACTCGATGATCGGCACGGGTCTGCCGATTCTGCCCGATGCGGCCTCCGCGACACTCGCACCATGAACGGCGCCCAGGATCTCGGCGGCATGCAGGGTTTCGGTCGGGTGGTGCCCGATGCCGACGACGCGCCTTTCCATGAGGCCTGGGAGCCGCGGGCCTTTGCACTCACGCTGGCCATGGGCGCGACCGGCAGCTGGAATCTCGATCAGGGGCGATTCGCCAGAGAGTCGCTGCCGCCCGCCCAGTATCTCGCAAGCACCTATTACCGGATCTGGTTCGAGGCGCTGGTGCGCCTGATGCTCGAACGCGGGCAGGTCACCGAGGCTGAACTCCTCGACGGTCAGCTGCGCGAGCCGCCTCGCCTGCTGGCGCGCGTGCTGAGCGCCGATGCGGTACCGGCGGCACTGGCGCGCGGCGCGCCCACCGAACGCGAGACCGCTGCACCGGCAAGGTTTTCAGTGGGCGATGCGGTCATGGCGCGTCAGATCAATCCGGCCACGCACACCCGACTGCCGCGCTACGTGCGCGGGCGTCGGGGCACGATCGTGTCGCTGCACGGCACCCATGTCTATCCCGACACGCATGCACGCGGCGAAGGCGAGTCGCCCTGCTGGCTGTATACCGTGCGCTTCGATGCGCACGAGCTCTGGGGTGCCGACACCACCGCATCAAGCGTTTTCGTCGACTGCTGGGAGCCCTACCTCGAGGCGCTGGCCAGTGATCGCGCGCACTCGCCCACCAGCGCCGGTCCACGATAGATCAGGCCGGTATAGACCTGGACCAGGTCGGCGCCGCAAGCAAGCTTTGCGCGGGCATCCGCGCCCGACATCACGCCACCGACGCCGATGATCGGATAGCGTGGCGGCAGCAAGGCCCGCAGTGCCCTGATCACCCGGTTGCTGGCTTCAAAGACCGGTGCGCCAGACAAGCCGCCGGCCTCCTCGCCATGGGGCAGGCCCTTGACCGCGTCGCGCGCAAGGGTGGTGTTGGTGGCAATGACGCCATCGATGCTGTGCCTTACCAGGGCAGCAGCGATGAAGGCAATGCGCTCGTCATCGAGGTCGGGTGCGATCTTGACCAGCAGTGGCACGCTGCGCCGGTGAGTTCGGCCCAGCTGCGTACGCTCGGTATCGAGCGCCGCCAGGAGTCCTTCGAGTGCCTCGCCTTCCTGCAGCGAGCGCAGCCCGCTGGTATTGGGCGATGACACATTGACGGTGACATATGCAGCCAGCGGCCAGACGCGACGCAGCCCGGTCAGGTAGTCGTCGGTGGCCCGCTCCAGCGGCGTGTCGGCGTTCTTGCCGATATTGGCACCCAGTACGCCGCGATAGCCGGTTCGGGCCAGATTGGCCACGAAGGCATCGAGTCCGAGGTTGTTGAAGCCGAGCCGGTTGATCAGTGCCGATCGTTGCGGCAGCCGGAAGATGCGGGGGCGCGGATTGCCCGATTGCGGCCGTGGCGTGACCGTGCCCACTTCGATGAAACCGAAGCCCATCTGCGCCAGGGCATCGATATGGGCGGCATTTTTGTCGAGGCCGGCCGCCAGGCCGATTCGATTGGCAAACCGCAGACCGAGCAGATCGACCGGGTCATCCACCATCGGTCCTGCCGCCAGACGCAGCGCGCCGCTGGCGGCCATTGGCCCCATCGAGGCCAGCGTCAGGTCGTGGGCCTGTTCGGCATCGAGGGCAAACAGCAGGGGTCTGGCCAGGCGATAAAGACTCACGCGTCGAGTACCTGCCATTGGCCGTTCTCGAAATGCTCGATCGGCCTGAAACGTGCCTTGTAGGCCATCTTGGGGCTCTGCGCGATCCAGTAGCCGAGATAGAGATGGGCCAACCCCAACTGGCGGCATTGCTCGATCTGCCACAGCACGTTGAAGGTGCCCAGGCTGGCATTCGGCAGGTCGGGGTCGAAGAAGGTGTAAACCGACGACAGACCATCATCGAGCACATCGATGATCGACACCATCTGCAGCGTGCCGTCCTCGGTTCTGAATTCGACCATCCGGGTGTTGACCTTGCTTTGCAGCAGAAACTGCGCGTACTGGTCGCGGCTGTCATGGTCCATGCCGCCGCCGGCGTGGCGTATCGACTGGTAACGCAGATAGAGCGCGTAGTGCTCGGGCGAAAAGGCCAGACGGGCAATCAGGGTGCGCAGGTCGGCATGGCGCTTCAAGGCCCGTCGCTGGCTGCGGTCGGGGACGAAGCTCGCCACCGGCACCCTCACCGGCACGCAGGCGCGACAGCCGTCGCAGTGGGGCCGATAGGTGAAGACGCCGCTGCGCCGAAAGCCCGAGCGCACCAGCTGGCTGTAGACGTCGGCGTTGATCAGGTGATTGGGTGTGGCGACCTGAGAACGTGCCTGGAGTCCGTCAAGATAACTGCAGGGATACGGCGCCGTCGCGTAGAACTGGAGCGCCGAGAACGGCAGTTCGTTGAGGAGCGTCATGCCGTTGGCGTCTGGATCAGAACGTGAGAGTTCAAGCAAAACCGGTTGGGACCTGGCGGGCTGAAACCTGGCCGGTTCAGACCACCGGAAACGTCACTGTCATCGAAGGCCAGTCGGGCGAAGGCTGCGCGGTCAGCGCCGCAATCTGCTCCAGAAAGACCTGACGAGGGATCGCTCGGCCACCAAACGAGGCGAGATGCGAGGTCGTCTGCTGGCAGTCTATCATGGTGAATTGCTGTGCTTTGAGCATCCAGACCAGTCCTGCCAGAGCGGTTTTCGAGGCATCCGTGCGGCGCGCGAACATCGATTCGCCATAGAACATCCGCCCGATCGAGACGCCATAAAGCCCACCGATCAATTCGCCGTTTTCGCGCACTTCGACCGAGTGCGCATGCCCCATCCGGTGCAGGTCGCAATAGGCATTGATGATGGCCTGCGTGATCCAGGTGCCATCCTGATCGGGACGAGGCTGCGCGCACTGATTCATCACCGCCTCGAAGTCGGTATCGAGGCTGATCTGCCAGTGGCCTTCGCGGCGAACCCGGCGCAGGGTTTTGGCAAGTGAGCGCGACAGCTTGAATTCGTCGACGAAGAGCACCATTCGCGGATCGGGCGACCACCACAGCACCGGTTGTCCGGTGCTGTACCAGGGAAAGATGCCGCCGCGATAGGCCTCGAGCAGGCGTCGTGCCGAGAGGTCCCGGCCGGCAGCCACCAGACCGTCGGGCTCATCAAGCGCCGACGAGGCGTGCGGCAGGGGGGCGGCGGGGTCGACCCAGGTCAGCATGCGGCCCGCTGATCGTGTCAGGCTTCGGGGCGAGGCGGCTGGTAGCGGATCGAGCTGGTATGCAGATCGTATCGGCCGCTGCGCCGGTCCTCGAAGAACCACTTGAGGGTCTGGCCGACCGTGCGAAAGGCAATCTCGTCCCACGGAATCTCGTCCTCATGGAACAGCTTGGCTTCGAGGCTTTCCGGGCCCGGCTCGAAATCCAGGTGCAGCAGCGAGGCGCGGTAGAACAGATGAACCTGATCGACATGGGGCACGTCGATCATCGAAAACAGCGGGCCCATATCGATCCGCGCGCCGGCCTCTTCGAGCGTCTCGCGGGCCGCCCCTTCGTCGGTGGTTTCACCGTTTTCCATGAATCCTGCCGGCAGGGTCCAGTAGCCGTGGCGCGGCTCGATCGCGCGCCTGCACAGGAGAATCTTCTCTTCCCAGACCGTGACCGTACCGATCACCATTCGAGGGTTCTGATAGTGGATCGCACTGCAGTGCCTGCAGCAGTAGCGATGTCTGTTGTCCCCGTCAGGAATCTGGAGGATCACTTCACGACCGCAGCTCGAGCAGAATTTCATGGGGATGGTCTGTAAATGGACGAATCGAGTGTAGCAGCGCCGGCCGCTGATGATCCGCGCGTGGCGACAACTGTCACAATGTGCTATTGTGATCGGCTTACGGACGCGGGGTGGAGCAGTCTGGCAGCTCGTCGGGCTCATAACCCGAAGGTCGCAGGTTCAAATCCTGCCCCCGCAACCCAATCAGATCAGAATCAAAACAGGTCGAATGACCGGCGAATCCGCTCCAGGCTCAGCTTGCGGCGGATTTTTGTTTTTCGGTCCATTGCTTTTCGGCGGATTGATTTGCGCCCCATGGCATGCTTGCGCAAATGAAGGCAGGCGAAGCGATCAAGCGCTGGGCGACGCGAATCAAGCGTGACGGACTGACACTCTGGTTTGCTGGCAAGCACCCTGCAACGCCATGGTCTGTGAAAGCCCTAGCTGCCTTCGTCGTCGCCTATGCGCTCAGCCCCATTGACCTCATCCCAGACTTCATCCCGGTGCTCGGTTACATGGACGATGTCTTGCTGCTCCCTGGCTTGATCTGGCTGACCATCCGGCTCTTGCCTCCCCAGGTGCTCGCCGATTGTCGTGATCAGGCAGATTCCTGGATGAGGGTGCAGGGCTCACAGCCGAGCAGCCGTGTCGGTGCAATCGTGATCGTGCTGATCTGGATTGCTGTCAGTGCCGCCATCTGGATCGGGTTGGTTCAGCCGCGGCTTTAGCCGTCGGCGCAATGACGACTTCCATCGATGCGCCGGGAGTTCGTCGGCCCGGCTGGCAGGATGTGCACGCTGCCGCCGCAGGCAGCCACACAAGCAGGCTCCTCATCAAAGGCCTGAGCCTGCGCGAAGATCATGTGGTGTCGGCGGTCGTCCATTCATCCTGAGCCTCAGATCCGCAGTGGCACCCGGTGAAAAGTCTCCTGGTCGTTCCCGCAAAGCCCAAGGCCGTCCTGCAGATTCGCGGGCTTGCCGAGCCTTTTCACCACACCCACTGCAAGCGCCTGCGGCGCATCGGCGAGGCAACGCCTGCTCCGTTTGCTCGTCAGGCGAGGTGCTTGTCAAGCCGTGGCCGCAGTCTGATTGCAGTTTCCAGGTGACTTAATGCACGGTTGTTTCACCCCGAAGAACGGTACGTGAAGGGCTTCACAGACTGAAAATCCATTGACCGTCACGATTTGCCGCATCAGCCAATCGGGCGCGGTCAATGATTGCCTTGTCGTACGCATCGTCGTGTTTTACCGCTCGGGCCTTCAGGCTGGCGATGCTGGCGATGTTGGTGGTGCTGCTGGCGCTTGGCGCTGCGCAGGCGCAAATGACGGCCGGCCCCACGGTCGGCCTGATCGATACCGGCGTTCGAGCCAGCCATGTCGATCTGCGCGGCATCGTGCAGTCCGGCTACAACGCGATCGATGGCAGCACCGATACCCGTGATCTGGTCGGCCATGGCACGCATGTGGCCGGCACCCTGGCCACCGATGCCGGTATCGGCTCCAGTCTGACGATCCTGCCGGTGCAGATCTTCAGCAACGCCGGCGGCGCGACCGATGCCTCGCTGTCGGCTGGCCTGAACTGGGCCTCGTCTCGCGCCGGCATCCTCAATCTGAGCCTGTCGGCCGGCGCGCCGGTTGCCGGGGCAGCGATTCGCGATGCGGTTGCAAAGGGGGCGCTGGTGGTGGTGGCGGCCGGCAATCGCGGTGCGTCGCAGCCCGACTGGCCGGCGAGGTTCGCCGCGCAATCATGGGCCAACGGTGGTCAGGCGCGTGGCGCGGTCATCGCGGTCGGTGCGGTCGATGCCAACAATCGCATCGCCGACTTCTCGAATCGGGCGGGCGATACCGCGCAATGGTTTCTGGTCGCACCGGGTGTCGAGGTCAAGTCGAGCCATGTTGGCAGCGATACCGGCCAGGCCCTGATGTCCGGCACATCAATGGCCGCACCGGCGGTCTCGGGCGCTGCGGCGCGTCTGCAGGCGACCTGGCCGAGGCTGAGTCCGAAGGACGTCGGATCGATCCTGCTGGCCACCGCCCGCGATCTCGGCGCCCGCGGCACCGACCCGATCTATGGCCGCGGCCTGCTCGATGCCGACGCCGCGATGCGGCCGGTGGGCAATCTGAGCAGCGCAACCGGATCCGGCACGGTGTCTGTCAGCGGCAGTACCGCGATGCGCCTGTCGCCGGCGACGGTTGCACTCGCCCAGCGGGGGGCCGCAAGCGCAATGACCGTGGTCGGCGTCGACAGCTATCAGCGCGACTACACCGTGAATCTCCAGTCGCGCCTGGCCGACCCCTTGCCGCTGATGCTCGGGCGGACCTTCGACGCCATGGATCTGCGCTTGCGGCAACTCGAGAGAATGCTGCCCGATGGCACACGCCTGCTGGTGCAGGGTGCCGAGTCGTTTGCCCTCATCCGCAACGACGCAGCCGGTGAGTTCGCTTTCGGCGCAGGAAATCAGGGCGGCCAGTACTTTGGCATCGGCGCCGGACTCGATGTGACCGCCCTGGCCAATCCGTATGCCGCTCTGACGCCGCGCGGAGCGATGCTGGCCCGTGGCTTGCGCTTTGGCGACACCCTGTTCAAGGCAGGTCTGTATTCGGGTGCAGCGACCGAGCCCAACGGCATTGCCTGGACCCAGGTCGAAGCCCGCACCTTGCTCCTCGAGGTATCGCACAGGATGAGCCAGCAATTTGCGGTATCAACCACCTGGAGTAGTTCGCAGGAGCAGGGCGCCTGGCTGGGTTCGGTCGGCTCGGGCGGCATGAGCGTCAACCAGAAAGTGCAGACCGAAGCGGTTCAGTTCGGTGCGGCGCTCAAGCTTGCACCGAAGACCTTGCTCGCCAGCTCCTATTCAGTCGGTCGGACCCCGACGCTGCAGACAGCTGGCGTGGTCGGCGTGATCAGTGATTCGGTTACCGAGGCGATGTCGGTCGCGCTGGTTCAGCGAGATACCTTCATCAATGGCGATGGTCTGTCGATGTCGGTGTCGCAGCCTTTGCGCACCCGCTCCGGCAAGATCTCGGCATCGCTCCAGTCCGGTGTCGACGCCGATGGCAACCCGATGATGTCGAACCGCAGCCTTTCGCTGGTGCCTGCCGGGCGTGAGTTGATGACCGAATTGGCCTATCGTGCCCCGCTTGGTCGCGACCGCTCGGTCAGCGCCGTGCTTGCTGTGCGCCAGCAGCCCAACCACGATGCGACCGCCCCGATCGATGCGATGGTGGCGCTTCGATTCAGGCAGCTGTTCTGACCGGCAGACCGGCCGCGCTGGAGCGTCCGTGCCGCCGCGCTTGTCGCACGCACCTGCCTGCTGATACCATCGCGCGCTGGGTTGGTGATTCAGGGCATGGAGTTGGCCGGTATCACCGGGTCAGAATCGAAGCCGAACCGGGGTTTTTTGGCCCGCGTTCCTGTCGATCCGAAAGCCGCCCCGAATCGATCGCCGCGCCTGGTGTGTCGCGATCCCGATTTTTCCGATTGTTGTTCTCGCCCAATCTTGCTGCAGAGTGTGCCCGATCGTTCGGTCGGTCGGATCACTCCCCGCAGGGGGGCTGCGAATGTCACGGCCGCACGCTGGCCGTCCACCCGATTCCACAGGGCTCACCGCGTGACGAATACCGCGGATGTCAAACGCATCATGGAGGCAGCGCTGCTTTGCGCGCAGCAGCCTATGGCTGTGTCCGATCTGCGGCGGCTGTTTGCTGACGAGGTCGATGTCGGACCCGACACGGTCAGGGCGCTGCTCGAAACACTGCGTCTCGAATGGCAGGGTCGCGGTGTCGAACTCGTACCGCTGGCCAGTGGCTGGCGCTTTCAGACCGCCCCCGACATTGCCCGTTTCATCGAGCGCCTCAGTCCCGAGCGTCCGCCGCGCTACTCGCGGGCGGTGCTCGAAACACTGGCGATCATCGCCTATCGACAACCTGCGACCCGCGGCGACATTGAAGAGATCCGGGGCGTGACGGTTTCTGCTCAGATCATCAAGACGCTCGAGGATCGGGGCTGGATCGAAGTCATTGGCCACAAGGATGTGGTCGGACGTCCGGCGCTTTTTGCCACCACCCGCCAGTTTCTCGACGACCTCGGGCTTCGCACGCTGCGTGAATTGCCGGCACTCGATGCCGACCTGCCGGTCGCCGAGGCAATCGGTCAGCGGGTTATCGAGTTCTCCACCGATGCCACCGCCCCGATGAGCCCGGCAATCGACCTCGAATCGCTTGCGCACGCTGCCCTATCCCCAGACATTTTCCCCGACGTTTCTTCCGCCACACATCCAGACAAACCTGAGCCGCCAGCCGACCCATGAACGACAATCCCGAACAGCCTCAATCCGCCGAATCGTCCGAACTGCCTGGCGACGGCCAGCCGGCGTCAAGGCCGCGCCGGCGTTCCCGCCGTCCGGCAGTGCGTGGTGAGGCGGCAGGTGTGCAGTCCTCGGGCGTCGAGTCGGGGGTTTCCGCTGCGCGAGAGCCCCATCGCGAGCGCGTCATCGGTGAGTCCTCCGCCGACGAATTCACCGCCGCCCCGCTTTCCGCAGAACCGGGCTCGGCCGGATTTCAGGCCAGCGACGCTGCCGGGCCGGGTCAGGATGATCGTCGCGGGCCGAAGGGGCCGCGAAACCGAATGAATCGCAGACGGCCCGGCCGCAACGGCCAGGGGCCGCGCGGGCCGGGCGGGCCGCGCACCGCCGAGAACGAATCGCCGGCAGGTCAGGGCGGTGCCAGTGCTGCCGGCCCGAGCGATCCCGATCAGGTCATCCCCATCTATTCGCGCCAGGCAAAGGTCGGCGTCGATGCGACCGATCCGCGCCGGCGCAATGCCCCGCGCGGGGCACCGCCTCGCGAGGCCGATGACGATGCGCCCAAGCTGCACAAACTGCTGGCTGATGCCGGTATCGGTTCGCGGCGCGAAATGGAGGAACTCATCATCGCCGGACGGGTGTCGGTCAACGGCCAGCCGGCTTATGTCGGTCAGCGCATCGGACCGTCCGATCAGGTGCGGGTCAACGGTCGGCCGCTGAACCGCCGTGCTCAGAAGCCTGCTCCGAAAGTCCTGCTTTATCACAAGCCGCCGGGTGAGATCTGCAGCCGCGACGATCCCGGTCAGCGCGCCACGGTCTTCGAGCGGCTGCCCCGGCTCAAGGGTGAGCGCTGGGTGGCCGTGGGGCGGCTCGACTTCAATACCGAAGGTCTGCTGGTGTTTACCACTTCGGGTGAATTGGCCAACCTGCTGATGCATCCCCGCTTTGGATGGGAACGCGAATACGCGGTCCGCATCCTTGGCCGAATCGACGACGAGACCCGCGAAAAGCTGCTGGCAGGAATACCGCTGGAAGATGGTCCTGCGAACTTCCTGTCGCTCGAGGATGTCGGTGGTGATGGCGCCAATCACTGGTACCGCGTCGTGATCGGCGAGGGGCGCAACCGCGAGGTACGTCGGATTTTCGAGGCGGTCGGACTGATCGTCTCGCGACTGGTTCGGATCCGCTTTGGTCCGATCGGTCTGCCGGCCGGACTGATCCGCAGCCGGTGGGTCGAACTCAATGCCGGTGATGTCACCGCGCTCACGGCCATGCTCAAGCAGGTCGGGCGCGATGCCAAGGCGCCGCCCCGGCGCGCAGGCCCGTCGGTGGCCGGACAGCCCGACGCGCCCGAACCGGGTCGGCAGCGGCCTGAATCGGGCATGGCCGAGGCCGACGACGAGGATCTTGATCGCGAGCCGAGCGACGAACAGGTGGCGGCTGCCGCCGCGCGCTCGGGCCTGTCCGACCAGCCGCTTCGTGCCGATGATGCCGACCGTCTCTTTGACGACGAAGACGAAGACGACGAATTCGAATCGCAACCGCCTCCTGACTTTGCGCTGGTTCCGCCGCCCCGGGCGTCGAAAGTCAATCGCGAGGATGACGACTGGCAGCCGACTTCGGCCGACGCCCACCTGTCCGGTATCACCGGTGCGGTGCGCAAGCAGGGCCGCCAGCAGCGGTTTGGCGCAGGCTTCGGCCAGGGCGGTCTCCCGGGTCAGCCCAAACCTGGCGGTCAGGGGCGACGAAACCGTGGCGCGGGTCAGGGCGGATCGGGTGTCGTTCAGGGTGGCGGTTTCGGCGGTGGTTTCGGCGGCGGTCAGGGGCAAGCCGGCAATCGAGGCGGCCAGGGCGCGCAGCGAACCGCCCAGGGCGGCAACCGCGGTGGTCAGGGCGGCAACCGTGGCGGTCAGGGGGGTCAGGGCGGTCAGGGTGGCAACCGCGGTGGCCAGGGCACGCCGGGCGGTCAGCGCAGTGGCTCCGGTCGCCCTCCCGGTGGCGGGCGCCGTCGCGGACCGGGCTGAGTCCTTTCCCGGGTGGGCGAAATGCTGCGAGTGCGTTATACTCGATTGGTTAGGCGTACTGGTTTTGGAAATGGGCTTGTCAGGCCCATTTTTTTTTACGGTTCCGGGTTTTTCAGGGAGTGCTGTCCGACGTGAGACCGGTGATTGCCGCGATCGATAGGACCATCAGCGCAATGGGCTATGAACTGGTCGATGTCGAATTCGCCGGGGCGGGCTTGCTGCGCGTGTACATCGACCTGCCTGCCAGTGCCTTCGAACAGTTGTCGGTGCCGGCCAACTCGCCTGAAGCGCCAATGATCAAGGTCGAAGACTGCGAACGGGTGAGTCACCAGCTGACGCATTTTCTGACGGTCGAGAACATCGATTACTCACGACTCGAGGTCTCTTCGCCGGGTCTCGATCGGCCGCTCAAGCGGGAGGCCGATTTTGCCCGTTTCGAGGGGGCTGAGGTGTCGCTTCGATTGCGTGAGCCGCTGTCGGGCAGACGAAATTTTGTCGGCGTGCTGGTGCGCGACGAATCAGCATCAGATCGCTGGGCGCTCGAGCTGATCGAGTCGGCCAAGCCGGCGGTCAAGGCATCCGGCAAACCGTCTGCAAACGGTCGTGTTGCCGGCAAGGCGAAAAGCAGTACGAAAAAGCCGGGCACGGGGTCTGCAGATCCCGACATCGAGGTCCCGGTCGATGCGTCTGAGGGAGAGATGGTTCGCCGTCTCTCATTTGTTCTCTCCGAGGTCGAGCGGGCGAGGCTGGTGCCCAAGGTCAAGTTTTAGGAGCTTCACAATGAGCCGCGAGGTACTGTTGTTGGTCGATGCGCTGGCGCGCGAAAAAAGCGTGCTGAAAGAGGTGGTGTTCGCCGCGCTCGAAAGCGCTCTGGCGTCCGCTGCCAAGAAGCGTTTCAAGGAAGAGGTCGATGTGAGGGTCACCATCGATCGCGAGACCGGCGAGTCGGAAGCCTTTCGTCGCTGGCTGGTCGTGCCCGACGGTGAACTCGAGGATCATGACATCCAGGTCATCCTGACCGAGGCGCGCAAGCAGATTGCCGACATCAATGTTGGCGAGTACCTCGAAGAAGAACTTGAGCCGGTCGAAGCCGGTCGGATCGGCGCCCAGGCTGCCAAGCAGGTGATCCTGCAGAAGATCCGCGATGCCGAGCGCGAGCAGATCATCGACGACTTCCTCGGGCGCGGCGATTCCCTGCTGTCCGGCACGATCAAGCGTCTCGATCGTGAAGGCGCGGTGATCGAGTCCGGCAAGATCGAAGCCCGCCTGCCCCGCGATCAGATGATCCCCAAAGAAAACCTGCGGGTGGGTGATCGGGTTCGCGGCTGGGTTGGCAAGGTCAACCGCGAGGGCCGTGGTCCTCAGCTCTTCATGTCGCGCACCGCCCCCGAATTCATCATGGAGCTCTTTCGGCTCGAGGTTCCCGAAATCGAGCAGGGGCTGCTGCAGGTCAAGGCGGCTGCGCGAGATGCAGGCGTCAGGGCCAAGATCGCGGTCCATACCACCGACCGTCGAATCGACCCGATCGGTACCTGCGTCGGTGTGCGCGGCTCACGGGTTCAGGCTGTTACCGGCGAGCTGGCCGGCGAGCGGGTCGACATCGTGCTGTGGTCCGAGGATCCGGCTCAGTTCGTGATTGGTGCGCTGGCCCCGGCCAATGTGTCGTCGATCATGGTCGACGAAGAAAAGCACAGCATGGATGTGGTGGTCGACGAAGACAATCTCGCGCTGGCGATCGGCACTGGCGGGCGCAATGTCCGGCTGGCCTCCGAGCTGACCGGCTGGAAGATCAACATCATGAGTGCCGAGGAAAGTGCCGGCAAACAGGAATCCGAGCGCGCCGCGCTGCGTGAGATCTTCATGGGCAAGCTCGATGTCGACGAGGAAGTCGCCGACATCCTGATCGACGAAGGATTCAGCAGCCTCGACGAAGTGGCCTATGTGCCGATCAACGAGATGCTTGAAATCGAGGCCTTCGATGAAGACACGGTCAACGAACTGCGCGAGCGTGCCCGCAATGCATTGCTGACCGAAGCGATCGCCAAGGAAGAAAAACTCGAGACCACGACCGATGACCTGCTGAATCTCGAGGGCATGGATCGGGATCTCGCTGCAAAACTGGCTGATGCCAATGTGCATACCCGTGATGAACTGGCCGAGCTTGCGCTTGACGAACTCGTGGAGGCAACCGGCCTCGACGAAGAGCGGGCCAAGGTATTGATCATGACGGCTCGGGCTCATTGGTTCGAGAACGAGTCGGCCTGAGCCGAAAGGACCTGAATGGCAAGCACTAACGTTTCGAGTTTCGCAGCCGAACTCAAAGTCC
This sequence comes from Burkholderiales bacterium, assembly GCA_026399875.1. Taxonomy (GTDB): domain Bacteria; phylum Pseudomonadota; class Gammaproteobacteria; order Burkholderiales; family Burkholderiaceae_E; genus UBA4615. The sequence continues at coordinate 79,142 of JAPLQF010000025.1, forward strand.
CGGCTGAGGTGCTGCTTGAGCAGTTGCGTTCGGCCGGCGTCGAAAAGGCTTCGGCCAGCGATACGCTGACCGAAGGTGACAAGGCGCAGCTGCTGACCGCGCTTCGGCGCGCTCACGGCGCCGACGAAGGCACCAAGAAGAAGATCACGGTCGTGCGCAAGCAGACCTCCGAAATCAAGCAGGCTGACGCCACCGGTCGTGCTCGCACGATCCAGGTCGAAGTCCGCAAGAAGCGGGTCTTTGTCCAGCGCGAAGCCGAAGTCGGTGAGGTTCAACCTTCTGCCGAAGCGCTTGCAGCTGCCGCCGCAGCGGCCGCTCAAGCCGCTGCCCAGGCTCAGCAGGAAGCCGCCGAACGCGAGCAGCGCGAGCAGCTCGAGCGCCAGGCCCAGGAAATGCGCGAGCGCGAGGCAAGCCTCGAAGCCGAGCGTCTCAGGGCTGAAGAGGCCGCCGCTGCCGCCGCCCGTCTTGAAGAACAGACCCGCCTCGAACGCGAGCGAATCGCCGCTGCCCAGTCGACCCAGGCACAGTCCACCGAAGGCGATGTGGCCGAAGCGCAGGCAGCCGAAGCGGCCGAGTCTGCGCGCGCTGCGTCGCAGGCGGCGGCCGAGGTGGCTCGCAAGGCGCAAGCCGATGCGGCCGCCCTGTCCGATGCCCGCAAGCGTGCTGAAAGCGAAGCGGCAGCCATCAACCGCTTGCTCACCGCATCGCGTCGGCCTGCGCCGAAACCGGTCGAGGCACCGCCTGTGGTGGCTCCCGCGCCGGTCGCTGCCGCGCCGGCTCAAGCCGCCGAGGCAAAAACCGGCACGCTTCACCGTCCTGCGACCAAGCCCGATGCGGCTCGGCCTGCCGGCGCTGCGGCGGCGCCTGGTGCCCCGGGCGTCAAGAAGCATGTCAAATCCGAAAATCTCTCGTCCACCTGGCAGGACGACGCGGCCAAGCGGCGCGCCATCAAGACCCGCGGCGATGCGGGTGGCGGTGTCGGTGGCTGGCGCGGCCCGCGTGGCGGACGGGGTGGCGGGCGTGACAGCCGTGGCGCGTCATCGATGCAGGCAGCACCGGCAGCCGAAGCCATTGTTCGCGAGGTCCATGTTCCTGAAACCATCTCGGTGGCTGATCTGGCCCACAAGATGTCGGTCAAGGCGGCCGAGGTCATCAAGCTGATGATGAAGATGGGCCAGATGGTCACCATCAATCAGGTGCTCGACCAGGAAACCGCGATGATCATCGTCGAGGAACTGGGCCATACCGCGATCGCCGCGGCGCTCGACGATCCCGAGGCCATGCTCGAGGAAGCCGAGTCGCATGCCGAGGCGCCGCGCCTGTCGCGTCCCCCGGTCGTGACCGTGATGGGCCACGTCGACCACGGTAAAACCTCGCTGCTCGACTATATCCGTCGCGCCAAGGTCGCCGCTGGCGAAGCCGGTGGCATCACCCAGCACATCGGCGCTTACCACGTCGAGACGCCGCGTGGGGTGATCACCTTCCTCGATACCCCGGGCCACGAAGCGTTTACCGCGATGCGCGCCCGCGGCGCCAAGGCCACCGATATCGTGATCCTGGTGGTCGCGGCCGACGATGGCGTCATGCCGCAGACGATCGAGGCAATCCACCATGCCAAGGCGGCCGGTGTGCCGATCGTCGTGGCGATGAACAAGATCGACAAGCCCGAAGCCAATCCCGACCGGGTCAAGCAGGAACTGGTGTCGCAACAGGTCGTACCCGAGGAGTTCGGCGGCGAATCGCCTTTCGTGCCGGTGTCGGCGCGCACCGGTCAGGGTATCGATGACCTGCTCGAGAATGTGCTGCTGCAGGCCGAAGTGCTCGAGCTGCTTGCCGCAGTCGATGCACCGGCCAAGGGTCTGGTCATCGAAGCGCGACTCGACAAGGGCCGTGGTCCGGTGGCGACCATTCTGGTCCAGTCCGGCACGCTCAAGCGCGGCGACGTGGTGCTGGCAGGCTCGGCCTATGGCCGGGTGAGAGCCATGCTCGATGAGACCGGCAAACCGATCACCGAAGCCGGGCCATCGATTCCGGTCGAAATCCAGGGTCTGTCCGAAGTGCCGGCGGCCGGCGAAGAGCTCGTGGGCATCGTCGACGAGCGCAAGGCGCGCGAGATTGCGCTGTTTCGTCAGGGCAAGTTCCGCGACGTCAAGCTGGCCCGTCAGCAGGCTGCCAAGCTCGAGACCATGCTCGAGCAGATGGCCGAAGGCGCGAGCCAGACGCTGGCACTGATCATCAAGTCTGATGTCCAGGGTTCGCAGGAAGCGCTGTCGCAGTCGATGCTCAAGCTGGCCACCGAGGAGATCAAGGTTCAGATCGTGCACGCGGCGGTTGGCGGCATTACTGAAAGCGACATCAACCTGGCGGTTGCGTCCAAGGCGGTGGTGATCGGTTTCAATGTCCGTGCCGATCAGGCTGCGCGCAAGCTGGCCGAGTCCAACGGTATCGACATCCGCTACTACAACATCATCTACGACGCAGTCGATGAGGTGAAGGCGGCCATGAGCGGGATGCTCGCGCCCGAAAAGCGCGAGGAGACCATCGGACTGGTGCAGATCCGCGAGATCTTCTCGGTCAGCCGGATCGGCAATATCGCGGGTTGCATGGTCACCGAGGGCGTGATTCGTCGCAGTTCGCGTATCCGTCTGTTGCGGGATTCGGTGGTCATCTGGACTGGCGAGCTCGATTCGCTCAAGCGATTCAAGGACGATGTTCGCGAGGTGCGCGATGGCTTCGAGTGCGGCCTGACCCTCAAGAACCATAACGACATCAAGGTCGGCGACCAGCTCGAGGTGTTCGAGGTCAAGGAAGTCGCGCGGACGCTCTGAGCGCCGCTGGCCGCGAGGCTGATCGCCTGAGGGCGGTCGGCCCGCGCCATGCGACGTGCAGGCGCATCAGGTGCGGGCAACAGGCGGTGGCAGCATGAACAGGCATTCGCGCAGTGGCGGTGACCGATCGGTCCGGGTGGCCGAGCAGATCCACCAGGAAATCGCGCAGATGATCGCCCGCGAGGTCAAGGATCCGCGCATCGGCATGGTCACGCTCACCTCGGTCGAGGTTACGCCCGACTATGCCTATGCCACGATCCATTTCTCGGTGATGCCCGACGATGAGGCAACGCTTGCGCGCACGCTCGAGGGCTTGCGTCGCAGCGCCGGTTTCATGCGCTCGCAGCTTGGGCGGCGAATCCGCATCCACACCAATCCCGAGCTGCGTTTCGTGCACGACGCGTCGGTCACGCGCGGGGTCGGGCTGTCCCGGCTGATCGACGAAGCCAACGCGGTTCGCGCAGCCGACGATGAGCCTGGCCTTTCGCCGGCCTCTGACGCACCGCCTCGGGGCGACGAATGAAGCGCGTACGTCTGAATATCGACGGCGTCCTGCTGCTCGACAAGCCGATTGGGCCGAGCTCCAACGACGCGCTGCAGCGCGCCCGACGCGCGCTCAATGCGGCCAAGGCCGGCCATGGCGGCACACTCGACCCGATGGCCAGCGGTCTGCTGCCGATCGCCTTTGGTGAAGCGACCAAGTTCCTGCACGACCTGCTCGATGCCGACAAGACTTACGAAGCCACGCTGTGTCTGGGCATCACCACCGATACCGGCGACGCCGAAGGCCAAATCACCGGCGAGCGGCCGGTGGCCTGCGAGGATGCGGCGATCGACGCCGCCTGCAGGGCTTTTCAGGGCGACATCCAGCAGGTGCCGCCGATGCATTCGGCGCTCAAGCGCGACGGCAAACCGCTTTACGCCTATGCCCGTGAGGGCATCGTGCTTGAGCGCGAGGCCCGTCCGGTCACCATCCATTCGATCGAGGTGATCGGCATCGATCGCACCGACCCACAGCGCCCGCGTGTCAGCCTGCGCACGCGTGTCAGTAAAGGGACCTATATTCGAACCCTTGCCGAGGACATTGGCGAGCGGCTCGGCTGCGGTGCCCATCTGGTGGCGCTGCGTCGCATAGCGGTCGGCAGGCTCACCATCGACCGCGCCTTCACGCCCGAGGCGCTCGAGCAAATCGATCCCGAGGCGCGCATCGCAACGGTCGGCGCGGTCGACATGCTGCTGTCCGGTCTGCCGCCAGTGGCGCTGGTCGACTCCCTTGCTGATCGTTTCATCCAGGGGCAACGTCTGGTGCTCGACAATGTCAGTCGTGCCCCGCTTGCCAATGCACCGGCTGGTCCGGTGCGTGTGTATCGCGGCGATCGCCTGCTCGGTACGGCCCTTTTTGCGCCGCCGGGGCTGCTCGCCCCCCAGCGCGTCCTTGCAACCCATCACGACTGACCGACCCAAGCAGGAACATTTCTCATGCAGCCCATCCGCAACATCGCGATCATCGCCCACGTCGACCACGGCAAAACCACGCTTGTCGACCAGCTCCTGAGGCAGTCGGGAACCTTCCGCGCACATCAGGCGCTCACCGAACGGGTCATGGACTCCAATGATCTCGAGAAGGAACGCGGCATCACGATCCTCGCCAAGAACTGCGCGATCGAGGTCGACGGCGCCCGTATCAACATTGTCGATACCCCGGGCCACGCCGACTTCGGCGGAGAAGTCGAGCGGGCGCTGTCGATGGTCGACTCGGTACTGCTGGTGGTCGATGCGGTCGATGGTCCGATGCCCCAGACCCGCTTCGTGACCCGCAAGGCGCTGGCGCTGGGTTTGAAGCCGATCGTTGTCGTCAACAAGATCGATCGCCCGGGCGCCCGTCCGCACTGGGTGATCGATCAGGTCTTCGAGCTCTTCGACAAGCTCGGTGCAACCGATGAGCAGATGGATTTCCCGATCGTCTACTGCTCGGCGCTGGCCGGTTTTGCGGTCAATGAAATCGATGAACTCGATGCCCTGCCCAAGTCTGACAGCGGCATGCCCCAGGGCACCATGCGCGCGCTCTACGATGCGATCCTGAAATTCGTTCCGGTGCGCGCCGACGATATCAACGGTCCGCTTCAGATGCAGATCCTTTCCATCGACTGGAGCAGCTATGTCGGCCGGATCGGCGTCGGTCGGGTCAATCGTGGTCGCATCACCGCCGGCTCGCAGGTCGCGGTCGTCCACGGTCCGGGCGCCAAACCGGTGATGGGCAAGATCGGTCAGGTGCTGCGCTACAAGGGCCTTGAGCGGATTCCGATGGACGAGGCACTGGCCGGTGACATTGTGGCGATCACCGGTGTCGAGGGTATCGACATCGGCACGACGGTCTGTGCAGCCGATACGCCCGATGGTCTGCCGTTGTTGAAGGTCGACGAGCCGACATTGACCATGGAGTTCATGGTCAATACCAGCCCGCTTGCCGGACGCGAGGGCAAGTACGTCACCAGCCGCCAGATCCGCGATCGACTCGAGCGCGAGTTGCAGCACAACGTTGCGCTGCGGGTCGAGTTCCCTTCCGACAGCGATACCTTCGTGGTGTCGGGGCGAGGCGAACTCCACCTCACCATCCTGCTCGAAAACATGCGCCGCGAAGGCTTCGAGATGGCGGTGTCGCGTCCCAAGCCGAAGGTGCGAACCAATGCCGAGACCGGCGAGCGCGAAGAGCCCTATGAAACGCTGGTCATGGATGTCGAGGACCAGCATCAGGGCTCGGTCATGGAATATCTCGGCACCCGTCGCGCCGACATGACCAACATGGAATCAGACGGCAAAGGGCGAGTGCGGCTCGACTATCGTGTGCCGGCCCGCGGCCTGATCGGCTTTCATAGCGAGTTTCTCAACCTGACCCGCGGCACCGGCATCATGAGCCATGTCTTCGACGCCTATGGTCCGATGGCAGGCCCGATCGAAGATCGGCGTAACGGCGTGCTCATCAGCGGCGATGATGGCGAGGCGGTGGCCTATGCGCTCTGGAAGCTTGACGATCGTGGTCGCATGTTTGTGAGCACCGGTGAGGCGCTCTACGAGGGCATGGTCATCGGCATCCACACTCGCGACAACGACTTGGTCGTCAACCCGGTGCGCGAAAAGAAGCTCACTAACGTGCGCTCATCGGGCAAGGACGATGCGATCGTGCTCACGCCGCCGATCCAGCTCACCCTCGAGAAAGCGGTCGAGTTCATCGCTGACGACGAACTGGTCGAAATCACGCCGAAATCGATCCGCCTGCGCAAGCGCTATCTCAAGGAGCACGAGCGCAAGCGCGCCTCGCGTGATGTCGAGGCGGCCTGACCGGGTCCGACCTCAGCCGGCCTGCACCGACTCGAGCGTCGGGTAGTCGGTGTAGCCGATCGGGCCCGGGCCGTAGTAGGTCTTGGTATTGGCCGGTGTCAGCGGCGCATTCAACTGAAGGCGCCGCACCAGGTCGGGGTTGGAGATGAAAGGCACGCCGAATGCGACCGCATCGGCGGCGCCGCTTTCAACTGCCTGGATTGCCATCTCGCGCGTGTACTTGTTGTTGGCGATACAGGTGCCGGGAAACCCCCTGCGTGCGCCGGCGAAATCGAATCCGTCGGTAAAGTGCGCCGCCCCGGTGTTGCCCTCGATGAAGTGCAGGAAGGCGATGCGTCGCCGAGCCAGAGCCTCGATCAGCGTGCCGTAGGTCGCCTGCGGATTCGAGTCGGACGGGCAGGCGTTGGCATTGGAGACCGGCGACAGTCTGATGCCGACCCGGTTGCGCCCGAAGACGTCGACCGCGGCATCCACCACGCTGAGGGCGAGCCTGATCCGGTTGGTCACCGAACCGCCCCAATCGTCGTCACGAAGGTTGGTCGAGTCGCGCAGGAACTGTTCGATCAGATAGCCGTTTGCACCATGGATCTCGACGCCGTCGAAGCCGGCATCGCGGGCATTGCGACTGGCCTGCCGAAAGGCCTCGACGATGCCCGGCATCTCGTCGGTGCGAAGCGCGCGAGGCGCGACCCGGTGCATCCGCCCGTTCTGGGTATGGACCGTGCCCGACAGTTCGACGTTCGATGCCGACACCGGCAGTTCGCCGCCCGGCTGCAGATCGGGATGCGACACTGCGCCCACATGCCACAACTGGGCGACGATGAGGCCACCGGCGGCATGGACCGCATCGGTCACCAGCTTCCATCCTTCGCGCTGGGCATCGCTGTGAATGCCGGGTGTGCCCATATAACCGATGCCGCGAGGCTCGACCTGCGTGGCTTCGCTCACGATCAGGCCGGCCGAGGCGCGCTGCGCGTAGTACTCGGCATTAAGGGCGTGGGGTGCAAGGCTGCCAGGCAGGGCGCGGCAGCGGGTCAAGGGCGCCATGACGATGCGATTGGCGCACTGAAGGGCACCGATACTGACCGGATCGAAGAGGCTGGGGGGCGGAGTGGTGTGAGAGGTCATTCCCGATTTTAACCGTGGAGTGCGAACTCCCCCAAACACCCGGCTCACATCCTGTGCGTCGCCGAGCCTCTGACGATGAGGCTCACACCAGATCAAAGGCCATCATTGATGCTGCCAGGAATCCTGGCGGCAAGGCGCTGCTGCGCTGCGGCGGGAAGGCCTCGAGCAGCCGGCTGCGCATCGTGATCGCAATCGCATCCCAGACGATCCGCCTGGCGCGCGCTTCATCGACCGCTGCCGACGAGGCGCATCGTATTCGCCCACCCGGCGATGCGTAGCAATCGTCGGTAAAGACCACAGTGGCTTCGCGCAGCAGACGCCGCTCCCGCTTGCGGTGTTCGCGACTGCCCGACTCATCGGCCAACTGCTTGCGAACAAACAGTCCGCAAGCCCTGTCATAAACCACGCCGATCGTGCCGAAACGTCCCATAAAGACGGGTGCGTCCAATGGCGAGCAGAACCATTGAATCGCACCGATGAAGCGCTCCCGCAGCGACGGATCAGTAAAAAGCCTGTCGCGAAGGAGTTGCGCCACGCCTGCCCGGCGCAAGTCGTCGGCACTGCGCGAGTCATAAGGCAGGATCGGCACCGCCCGCAGGATATTGGGATGCGGTTGGCTCAGCTTCAGCGCGGCCGAATCCAGGCTTCCCTCGATCGCTTCTTCAATGAACAGCACCGGATGATGCGCGGCCAGACGGGAAAAAAGCTGCCGATGCCGTTCGGTGCCAGAGGTCCAGCGCTGGTGGGCATGGACGATCAGCGGGCGTTGCATGGCTGCGCGCCAGGCTTGCATCGATCGGGGCAGTCGGTTTGCCCTCGGCTGATGCCGGGCTTGGCACAGTCGAGGCGAGTGAGTGTCTTGCAGGATGATTGGTTGGATCGGGGTCATTGTCAGGTCCGCAAAAGAAACGCCATCGACAGGAAACCGGCGGCACAAACCGGCACGCAATCCTGATGCCCGGTTGCCTGTCAGGCTCACGGTCACGGCATTTGTCGGCAAGCCCACGAATGGGTGACAATGCCGGATGCGGGCAGCGCAACCGTTCAATGCGACCTGCCGCGACCATCAGGAGACGCCATGAATGCGCTGACAAAGTCCGAGGCCCAGGGCCTTGCCGATTCGGTTCCGCTGTCCCAGATCGACCTTTCCGATGCCACGCTCTTTCAGAACGACACCGTCTGGCCCTATCTGGCCCGTCTGCGCCGCGAAGATCCGGTTCATTACAAGGAAGGCGGCATTCAAGGCAATTTCTGGTCGGTGACCCGTTACAAGGACATCGTCGCGGTCGACACCAATCACCAGGTGTTTTCGTCCGAGTCGTCGCTCGGTGGCATCACGATCGTCGACGCACCCATGCAGATGCGCCGCCCAAGCTTCATCTCGATGGATCCGCCCATACACGACGAGCAGCGCAAGGCGGTCAGCCCGATCGTGGCGCCTGCCAACCTGAGCAAGCTCGAAGCGACGATCCGTTCGCGGGCGATTGCGATTCTCGACAGTCTGCCGATCGGCGAAACCTTCGACTGGGTCGACAAGGTCTCGATTGAGCTGACCACGCAGATGCTGGCCACGCTCTTCGATTTTCCTTTCGAGGATCGCCGTCTGCTCACCTACTGGTCCGACATCGCGACCAGCCCGCCTCAGGATGGCAATGCCGAGGCCTGGGCGCGGCGCGACGCGATCCTCCACGAGTGTCTGGCCTACTTCACCCGGCTCTGGAACCAGCGGGTCAACGCCGAACCGGGCAATGATCTGATCTCGATGCTCGCGCATGCGCCGGCCACCCGCAACATGACGCCGCAGGCGTTTCTGGGCAATCTGGTCCTGCTGATCGTGGGCGGCAATGACACCACCCGCAATTCGATCAGCGGCGGCCTGTTGTTCATGCATCAGAACCCCGACCAGTACGCCAAGTTGCGCGCCAATCGCGAACTCATCCCGAGTGCGGTGTCCGAAATCATCCGCTACCAGACGCCTCTGTCGCATATGCGACGCACAGCGCTTGTCGATACCGAACTCGGCGGTAAGCAGATCCGCAAGGGTGACAAAGTCGTCATGTGGTACATCTCGGGCAATCGCGACGACGAAGTCATCGAAAATCCCGATGCGTTCATCATCGATCGTCCCCGTGCGCGTCAGCACCTGTCCTTCGGATTCGGCATCCATCGCTGCGTGGGCAACCGGCTGGCTGAAATGCAATTGCAGATCCTCTGGGAAGAAGCCCTCAAGCGTTTCCCCACGATCGAGGTCGTCGGTGAGCCGCAGCGTGTGGCCTCCGTCTTCGTCCATGGCTTCAGCTCGATGTCCGTGCGTATTCCTTCGCGTGCCGCGTGAGGGCTGACGGGGTCGTCATCGTTGGCGCCGGGCATGCCGCCGGCACGCTCGCAGCGGGCCTGCGGCAGGGTGGCTACACCGCTCCGATTCGCCTGATCGGTGCCGAGCCGCTGCCGCCCTACCAGCGTCCGCCCCTGTCCAAGGCCTGGCTCAAGGGCGAGGCCGATCCCGCGGGGCTGCTATTGCGTCCGGCCACCTTTTATGCCGAGCACGACATCGACCTGCGGCTGTCGACTCGGGTTGCCGGTATCGATCGCGCTGCTGCACGCGTGCATCTGGAAAATGGCGAGGCCCTGCCTTATGAGCATCTCGTGCTGGCCACCGGCTCGAAGCTGCGTCGCCTTGCTGTGCCGGGCATCGACAGCGACGGCATCTTCGAATTGCGCACCGAAGCCGATGCGCAGGCGCTGCGCGCAAGACTCGGGCCGGGCGTTCGCCTTGCGGTGGTCGGCGGCGGTTATATCGGCCTGGAGGTCGCGGCCACTGCACGCGGCCTGGGCGCTGAAGTGGTGGTCATCGAGCGCGAACACCGACTGCTCGCCCGGGTGGCAAGTCAGGCCCTGTCGGCATTCTTTGCTGACTTCCATCGGGCAAAGGGCGTGACGCTGATGCTCGCTGCGAGCGTTACCGGTTTTGCGACCACTGCAGGCAAAGTCAGTGGCGTGATGCTCGCCAGTGGCGAAACCATCGCCTGCGATGTTGCGCTTGTCGGAATCGGCGCGCTTGCCAACGACGCATTGGCGCTCGACGCCGGGCTGGACTGTCGTGATGGCGTCGTGGTCGATGAGCATGCGGTCACCAGCGACCCCGCCATCTTCGCGATCGGCGACTGCACACAACGACCGATGCCGCGCTATGGTCGATCGGTGCGTCTCGAGAGCGTCCCCAACGCGCTTGAGCAGGCGCGCCAGGTGGTCGCGCGTCTGTGCGGCAAGCCGATGCCGGCGGCCGAAGCGCCCTGGTTCTGGTCCGAGCAATACGACCTGCGGCTGCAGATTGCGGGCCTCTCGCTCGATGTTGCCAAAACCGTCGTTCGCGGGGATCCTGCCTCGGCGCGCTTTGCGGTCTTTCACCTTGACGCCGACAACCGCTTGCAGGCACTGGAGGCCGTCAACTCGCCAGCCGAGTTTGCCGCAGCCCGACAATGGGTGTCTGCCCGTCAGGTCATCGACCCGGCTCGTGCGGCCGATACCGCGCTGCCGGTCAAGCAGATCATCGAATCGGTTCCAGGGGTGGCCTGAGCGCCTATTTTTTTTCGAATCACAAGGAAACTCCCATGGCTAAAGTGACTTACATTGAATTTTCCGGGAAACAGCACACCATCGACCTGCCGGTCGGCACATCGGTCATGAGGGGTGCCGTCGACAACGGCGTGCCTGGCATCGATGGCGACTGCGGCGGCGAATGTGCCTGCGCGACCTGCCATGTCTATGTCGATCCGGCCTGGCTCTCCCGCACCGGCTCACGGACCGAGATGGAGCAGAGCATGCTCAGCTTTGCGGCCGGCACCGAAGACAACTCGCGACTGTCCTGCCAGATCGCAATGTCAGCCGAGCTCGATGGCCTGATTGTGAAGCTGCCTGAAGGGCAGCACTGAGAACCCTCACTGAGAACCCTCACTGAGTTCTCGAAACAGCCTGTATCGACAAAGACAAACACCGCGAGAGGAGACCCGATGAAAGCCGCCGTATTCCACGCCCCTAACCAGCCCCTGACGATCGAGAATGTCGAGATTGAGAATCCCGGTCCGCGCGAAGTGCTGGTCCGCACTGCCGTGGCAGGCCTGTGCCACAGCGACCTGCACTTCATGGAAGGCAAGTACCCCTTTCCGGTCCCGGCGGTGCTTGGGCACGAGTCGGCAGGCATCGTCGAGAAGGTCGGCCGCGACGTCACCTATCTGAAGCCCGGCGACCATGTCATCAGCTGTCTGTCGGTGTTCTGCGGCCATTGCGAGTACTGCCTGACCGGCCATATGTCGATCTGCCAGACCCCTGAGGTCAAGATCCCGCCAGGCAAGGCCAAGCGGCTTCGCTGGAAGGGCGAGCACCTCAACCAGTTCACCAACCTGTCGTCGTTTGCCGAGCAGATGCTGGTGCATGAGCATGCGCTGGTGAAAATCACCCCCGACATGCCGATGGATCTCGCAGCACTGATTGGCTGCGGCGTCATCACCGGTTATGGCGCGATCGTGCATACCGCCAAGATTGAGCCTGGCTCCACGGTCGCGATCGTGGGTTGTGGCGGCATCGGTCTGGCTGCTGTCAATGGCGCCAAAATTGCCGGCGCCACGCGCATCATCGCGGTCGATAAAGACCCCGGCAAACTCGAACTCGCCAAGACCTTCGGCGCCACCGACGGCGTGCTTGCCACCGATGAGGCCGCCAAGGAGATCATCGAGATGACTCAAGGCGGCGTGCACTATTCCTTCGAGTGCATCGGTCTGAAGCAGACCGCCGAATTGTGTTTTGCGATGCTGCGTCCGGGCGGTACTGCGACCATCATCGGCATGATCCCGTTCGGCACGAAGATCGAACTGCACGGCGCCGACTTCCTTCGCGAGCGTCGCATCCAGGGCTCGATGATGGGCTCCAACCGGTTCCGCATCGATATGCCGCGCCTGATCGAGTTCTATCAGCAGGGCCGCCTGCCGCTTCAGCACCTGGTGTCGGGTCGCCTGAAACTCGAGCAGATCAACGAGGGTTTTGCGGCGATGAAGGCGGGTGGTGTCGCTCGCAACGTGATCATGTTTGATGCCTGATCGCTGACAGGTCGGAGGCAAGCGCCTCGCGCTCGTCAAAGACGAAGCAGCTGCCCTGGTAGTGGCGGCCATCGGTCAACTCAAAGTAGTTGAGGATGCCGCCCTCCAGTTGCAGCACATCCGGCAGACCGACCGACTGCATATACAGCGCCGCTTTTTCGCACCGGATGCCGCCGGTGCAGTAGGTCACCACGGTCTTGCCCTCGAGGGCCTCGCGATGCTCGGCGAGTGCCTGCGGAAATTCAGTGAACTGATTCAGGCGCCAGTCGAGCGCACCGGCGAAGCCGCCATGGTCGACCTCGAAACCGTTGCGGGTGTCGAGCAGCACCACCGGCCGATGGGCATCATCATGACCCTGGTCGAGCCAGCGTGCGAGGGTGGGCGCATCGACTGTCGGAGCACGTGAGTCGACCGGTCGGATCGTCGGATGATCCATGCGGATGATTTCGCGTTTGACCTTCACCTTGAAGCGCCGAAACGGTATGGTCTGCGACCAGCTTTCCTTGGCCACCATCGGCGCGAATCCCGGCAATTCGCGCATGGTCGCCAGCATGTTCCGGCAGTCTGGCTCGGGCCCGGCCAGTACCGCATTCAAGCCTTCGCTGCTGACCAGGATGGTGCCGCGGATGCCCAAGGCCTGTCCGCGCTCAAACAGTTGCTCGCGAACGGATTGCGGTTCGTCGATCGGCCAGAAGCGGTAGGCGGCAAGATTGAGGACAGTCGTTGCGGACATGGTCTGTCGGCGAGGCGGCAAGTGGCACGCCACAATGGCGTAAACCGGGATCATGACAAAGAATCATGCCGCTGCCCGTGATCGGGGTGGCGATTGGTAGGATCGCATCCGATCGGCACCCGCGCCGGCAGCACGGCAGCGGCCTTGCATACGACAACAGTGCTCACCCTCTGATCAGACCCTCACCTGGAGCTATGCCATGCAGTTGAAAGACAAAGTCGCCGTGATCACCGGTGCCGCGAGCGGTATCGGCAAGGCCATCGCCATCGAGTTTGCCCGCGAGGGCGCCAAAGTGTGCATCGCCGACCTGTCGCTGGAGGCCGGCCAGGTCACCGCCAAAGAGATCACCGCAGCCGGCGGCACCGCCATGGCGGTCGCGATGAATGTCACCGATGAGGCGCAGGTCGATGCCGGCGTGGCGCAGACCGTGGCGGCTTATGGCGGTCTGGATGTGATGGTCTGCAATGCCGGCATTCAAATCATCAGCGCGATCGTCGATTTCAAGTTCGAGGACTGGAAGCGGCTGATGGCCATTCATGCCGACGGTGCGTTCCTGTGCACCCGCGCTGCCATGCGCGCCATGATTGCCGGCAAGCGGGGCGGCTCGGTGCTGTTCATGGGCTCGGTGCATTCGCACCTCGCTTCACCGCTGAAAGCCCCCTATGTGACCGCCAAACACGGCCTGCTGGGCCTGGCCAAGGTGGTCGCCAAGGAGGGCGCGGTCCATGGGATCCGCTCGAATGTGATCTGCCCGGGCTTCGTGCGCACGCCGCTGGTCGACAAGCAGATCCCCGAGCAGGCCAGGTCTTTCGGCATTACCGAAGCCGAAGTCATCAAGAATGTGATGCTCAAGGACACGGTCGATGGCGAGTTCACGACGGTCCAGGATGTCGCGCAAACTGCGGTGTTTCTGAGCGCATTCCCGACCAATGCGCTCACCGGTCAGTCGGTTACCGTCAGTCACGGCTGGCATATGCAATAAGACGGGCAATCAGGCTGGAAATAAGGCTGGCAATAAGGCAGGACGGCCACCCGATTGCACAGTCGGTCGTTTCCCTTTAAACTTTTCAGGTTGTGCGATTTGCACATCAACTGTCACACCATTGCACGGCGCGCATCCCGGCGCGGCCGCAAGTCAATCAGGGGAAATCATGTCCGTTGCTGAAATCGACAAGGCGAAGATCGTCGCCGATTACCAGCGCGCCCAGAACGACACCGGATCCCCGGAAGTTCAGGTCGCCCTGCTCACCGCTCGCATCAATGAGCTCACGGGTCACTTCAAGACCCATACCAAAGACCACCACTCGCGTCGTGGTCTGCTCAAGATGGTCAGCCGCCGTCGCAAGCTGCTCGACTATCTCAAGGGCACCAGCCCGGCGAGCTACAAGGCGCTGATCGAGCGCCTGGGTCTGCGCAAGTAATGACGTTTTCCGGGGCAGTGCCCTTCGACACGAGCCCTCGGGAACGGTCGGAATGGGGTGCTGCCTGCTGGCTTGGCGTCACGATGCCCGTCGTTCATGGCGGGCATTTTTGTTTTCAGGTTGTCTGACATCGAGGCGAACCGCGCCGCTGAACGATCGCGCGGGTCATTGACCAAATAGAGGAAAAACAAGTGTTTGATATCGCAAAGAAGACTATTCAGTGGGGTCAGCACACGCTGACCATGGAAACCGGTGAAATCGCCCGTCAGGCCAGTGGCGCCGTGATGGTCAGCATGGACGACACCGTGGTGCTGGCCACCGTGGTCGGTGCCAAATCGGTGAAAGCCGGTCAGGACTTCTTCCCCCTGACCGTCGATTATGTCGAGAAGTTCTAGGCATCGGGTCGCATTCCCGGCGGCTTTTTCAAGCGCGAAGGTCGCCCGACTGAAAAGGAAATCCTCACCTGCCGTCGGAAGTCGATTCCGATATACCGGCCATGATCGCCACCTCGGCCGCGCTGGCGATTTCGGGTCTGCCTTTCAATGGCCCGATCGGCGCCGCTCGCGTCGGTTACATCGACGGCCAGTACCTGCTCAATCCGACCGCCACGCAACTCAAGACCAGCAAGCTCGATCTGGTGGTTGCCGGCACCGATTCGGCAGTCATGATGGTCGAGTCCGAAGCCAACCAGCTGCCCGAAGACGTCATGCTGGGTGCGGTGGTCTATGGCCACGACCAGATGCAGTCGGTCATCAAGGCGATCGACGAACTGGTCGAGATCGCCGGCAAACCCGAGTGGGAATGGCAGGCGCCTGCCCGCAACGAGCCCCTGATTGCCCGGATCACTGAGCTGGCCGAGACCGCCATGCGCGATGCCTATCGCACCCGCAACAAGCAGGAGCGCACCCAGCTCATCCGGACCATCGAGAAGTCGGCCCAGGCGACCGTGATCGCCGAGGCGGCAGCAGCCGGCCAGCCGGCACCCGATGCCAACGAGCTCGGCAACATTCTCTTCGAGTTGCAGTCGCGCATCGTTCGCAGTCAGATCCTGTCGGGCGAAGCCCGTATCGATGGCCGCGATACCCGCACCGTTCGCCCGATCTCGATTCGCACCGGTGTGCTGCCGCGTGCGCATGGCTCGGCGCTCTTTACCCGAGGCGAGACCCAGGCGCTGGTGGTGGCGACCCTTGGCACCGCGCGCGATGAGCAGATCATCGACTCGATCAACGGTGAATACCGCGATCGCTTCATGCTCCAGTACAACATGCCGCCCTTCGCCACCGGTGAGGCCGGCCGCTTCGGTGCGCCCAAGCGTCGCGAAGTCGGTCATGGCCGTCTTGCCAAGCGCGCGCTGGCCGCCCTGGTGCCGCCGGTCGAGCAGTTTGCCTATTCGATGCGGGTCGTCTCCGAGATTACCGAGTCCAATGGCTCGTCCTCGATGGCGTCGGTCTGCGGCGGCTGTCTGGCGATGATGGATGCCGGTGTGCCGATCGACAAGCATGTCGCCGGTATCGCCATGGGTCTGATCAAGGAAGGCAACCGCTTTGCGGTGCTCACCGACATCCTGGGCGACGAAGATCACCTCGGCGATATGGACTTCAAGGTGGCCGGTACCGACAGCGGCATCACTGCGCTGCAGATGGACATCAAGATCCAGGGCATCACCAAGGAGATCATGCAGGTCGCACTCGCACAGGCGCGTGAAGGCCGGCTGCATATCCTCGAGAAGATGCGCACGGCGATGGAAGGTGCTCGCACCGAACTGTCCGATTTCGCGCCGCGCATGTACACCATGAAGATCAACCCCGAGCGTATCCGCGACGTGATCGGCAAGGGTGGTGCGACCATCCGAGCGATTACCGAAGAGACCGGCACCACCATCGACATCAAGGACGACGGCAATATCACCATCGCCGCCATCGATGCCGAGGCGGCCAAGCGGGCCCAGAAGCGCATCGAAGGCCTGACTGCCGAGGTCGAGATCGGCAAGGTCTATGAAGGCACGGTGCTCAAGCTGCTCGAGTTCGGCGCGATCGTCCAGATCCTGCCCGGTCGCGACGGCCTGCTGCATATCTCGCAGATCGCCAATGAGCGAGTCGAGAAGGTTGCCGACTATGTCAAGGAAGGCCAGGCAGTCCGTGTGAAAGTGCTCGAGGCAGACGAGAAGGGTCGACTGCGCCTGTCAATGAAGGCAGCGGCTGCCGATGCCGCCGCGGCAGCACCCGCTGCACCGTCAGCACCGACTGCTGCGGCCTGATACCTCAGCGTCGTTTTGCAGGATCGATCGGGCTGCTCAGGCAGCCCGATTTTTTTTGCCCGGCATCTGGCGGGCGACCTGCCTGCAGTAAGGCGGGTCGCGCTGCCGGGCGGCTTATTTCAGCATCGACGCCGGGTTCACGCATTCAAACCGGCTGGATCATCGGGCTTGCTCTGGCCCTTGTAGCGCGGCTTTCCGTCGGAGGCAAAGCAATCGGGTGAGCTTGACGATTCGGGTCTCTGGCGCATCGTCGGTGACTGTTTTCGTTTTCGCGCAATGCATGACTCGCTGGTAAGCAAGCGCGCCGGGTGATTGCTTTCACGCAATACGCAGCCGGTCTGCTGATGTGAATTGCTCGGTTATCATGGCGGCCTTCACCAACCAGGAGACGACCGATATGCGCCTTCACGCCGACAAGCCCTTGCCTCTGGTCAAAAAGATTTTTTCTACTTCCGATTCAGTCGGCCAGTTCAGCAAAAGAAAAATGCCTTTCTCGAGCCTTGTGAAGTCGATGGGTGTGTGTCTGGCGGTTGGCGCCGCCACCGGAGTCAATGCGCAGACAGCCACGCAGTTTTCGCTGACGCCCTACATCTGGCTGCCGACGATCAACGCCAACCTCAACTACCCGGTGTCGAGCCTGCCAAACGGCGGCAGCGGCGGTCCTGCGGGCCTGGCGCCCGATGGCTCCCTCAATTCAGAGATCGGCCCGAATGACTACCTGAGCAAGCTGAACTTCGCGCTCATGCTCAATGGCGAGGTTCGCCGTGGTCCGTGGTCGGCGACCTTCGATTACATCGGCATCAAGGCCACCGGCCTGGGCAGCCGGGTCAACAGCTTCAAGCCCTTCGACCGGCCGGATATTCCGGTGTCGAATTCGCTCAACACCAGCACGACATCGACGATCAAAACGACGCTCTGGACGCTGACCGCTGGCTATGAGCTGATCGCAAACGATCGCATGCGGCTTGATGGGTTTGCAGGCGCGCGTTTCGGCAACCTCGACACCACAATCGACTGGAGTCTGTCGGGGCAAATCACCCTGCCCAACAGCGACCGCGTCATTGCGCGCCAGGGGACGGCGAGCAACTCGCGTAGTTTTTCCGATGGCATTGTCGGTGTCAGAGGCCGGTATCGCTTCAGTGAACAATGGTCGATGCCTTACTACCTCGACGTCGGCGCAGGCACATCGCAATTGACCTGGCAGGCGATGCTGGGCGCAAGCTATACCTTCGGTTGGGGAGACGTGATCGTCGCGTACCGTCATCTGTCGATGAGCAATGACAAGAACACCGCGGTAACTGACTTTGAACTCAGTGGCCCGATGATCGGGGCGACCTTCCGCTTCTGATGCGCCAGCGCCTGAAGGGCTGTTCAGCCCTTCAGCCCTTCTTGACCCGACTCATCATCAGTGGGTTGTCGCGCCATCCGCCCCACCGGAAGTAGCCCCAGGCCAGCAGCGCGGAACTGATCGTGCCGACCGGAAAGCTCCACCAGATCGCCGCCTCGCCAAGGACTGGTTCGAGCGCCATCGCAAAGGGCACCCGGAATACCCACATGGTGATCGCAAAG
This sequence comes from Burkholderiales bacterium, assembly GCA_026399875.1. Lineage (GTDB taxonomy): Bacteria > Pseudomonadota > Gammaproteobacteria > Burkholderiales > Burkholderiaceae_E > UBA4615. Next base: position 97,510 of record JAPLQF010000025.1, read on the forward strand.
ATCAGCGTGGGCGCAAGCATGGCTGAGTTGGCGCGAACGACTGCCGCCAGACCCGAGGTGATCGAGACCGCAACCCATCCCCAGACCACGATGGCATTGATGCCGCGGGCCTTTTCCAGCGTTTCGCCGCCCTGCGGCAAAAAGAGCAGCAGGGGACGGTCGCCGAGCGCGTAGATCAGCAGCGCGGCGAGGGTGGTCACCGCAACGCCCAGCGCGCAGCCTTTGAGTGCGATGGACTCCACGCGTGGCCATCGCGCTGCCCCGATATTCATCGCGGCCATCGCTGCCATCGAGGAGGCAACCGCCTGGCTTGGCATCTGCACATAGCTCCAAAGCTGGGCCGCACCGCTGTAGGCCGCCGCGGTCATCGCGCCATGTTCGTTAACCATCGACAGCAGCACAAAGTACGAACCCTGGACGATGAAGGACTCGAGTGCCATCGGTGCCGCGCGCTTCATCAGCAGCCACAGCAGCCTGAGGTCGGGCACGAAGTGGCGAAGGTCGGCGCCGCGAAGCGCAATTGGCACGTCGCGCCGATAGAGCGTCACCACCAGCGCAAGCAGCGCAAGCGAATTGGCCAGCAGCGCGCCAATCGCCACGCCCGCGATACCAAGTGCCGGCAGACCGAACGCGCCGGTCAACAGGATCGGTGAGAGTGCCAGTCCCAGTCCGATCCAGAGCAGGGTGAAGCGAAACGGTGTCTTGGCATCGCCGGTGCCTCGCAGCGTCATCATCATCACGATATAGACGAACATGCTCGGCATCTGCAGGCAGATCAGCCGCAGGTAGGTAATGGCGGCATCGCGGCCCGACTCGGGAACATGCATGCGATCGAGCAGCACCGGCGCCAGCATCCAGCCTGCCGCAGCCACCAGCATCCCGAAGGCTGCGACCGCGGTGATCGAGGTGCCAACCACTCGCCGCACCGCCTGGGCATCCCCCGAACCGATCGATTGCCCGATGGCGACACCTGCTGCAAGCCCGATGCCCATCACCGCGCCCATCATCATGTACATGAAGATGTTCGAGTTCACGACCGCGGTCAGGGCATAGTCGCCCAGAACATGGCTGACCCAGATCGCGTTCCAGGTACCCGACAGCGAATGCAGGAAATTGGTGAACAGCAGCGGCAGCGCGAAGCGGATCAGCGTCGGCGCTATCGGCCCCTCGAGGAGCTTTGTTTGACGGGAGGTCAGAGCGGCATCCAGCGATCGCCTTCCTGGCGGGCTCGTCCTTCTTCGACCAGTTTTTCGAGGTGCGCGAGCAGTGATCGTTTGGCCACTGGAAAGAGCGCCTGATTGACGTCGTTGTAGGCGGTGGGCACCAGGTCATCAAGCGTGCCACCGCCCACTGATTCGAGTGCCGCAGCGATCTTGGCTTCGCGGGTCAGCCGATGCGCGATCAGCTTATCCATTGCTGCCTTGGCCGAACCAAGCACATAACCGTGCGCCGGCAGGATGAAGTCGACCGGTTCCTCGGAGAGTTGTCGCAGCGACTTCAGATAGGCCAGCATGTTGCCGTCGGGTGGGCCGACAACCGTGGTCGAGCCATTGAGGACATGGTCGCCCGAAAACAGCAGCCGGTCTTCTTCAAGCACCAGGCAAAGATGATTGGCCGCATGGCCCGGGGTATGGATCACGCGAAGCGTCGAGTCGCCCACAACAATGCGCTCGCCATCGGCGAGTTCGCGGTCGGCCACGAAGCGCGAGTTTTCGGCTGCATGCGGGCCCGATGACAGCCCAAGGATCGGCTGGTTGCCGCCGACCGCCTTGCGCAGCATCGGCGCGCCCGGCGAATGATCGGGATGCGAGTGTGTGCAGATAATGGCGCGAAGTCCGTCGCCCACGGCGGCGGCGATGCGATCGATGTGCTCGGGCAGGTCGGGCCCCGGATCGATGACGATGTAGTCGCCCGGCTCGCCAACGATGTAGGTGTTGGTACCTGGTCCGGTCATCATGCCGGGGTTGGGCGCGGTCAGACGCTGCAGATTGCTCCGCAGTGCGACCGGGGCGTCATGTCGCCAGTCGAGCGAATGCAGGATGCGGCCATCGGGTGAGACCAGTTCGAGCTCGCCATAGGCCATCTCGTCTTCGCTGAAGCGGGTTTCCTTGCCCTTCAGATGGGCGCCTCGGGGGCAGGACGAAAAGACTTTCGATTGGGTCTGACAGGCGTCGAGCACATCATCAACTCGCGAAAAGCGCGAGAGCATCCCCAGGGTCCTGATTGTCGGAAAGATCATGTCGAAGCCGCCCGCCTCATGGCGCTTGAGCGCGGAGGAGGGGCTCACCCAGACCGGATCGAACTGCTCGGCGCCATCGGCAATCGCTTCCTGGCCGTGCGGCATCGGCGCGACAAAAAAGCGCACATCGAAACGTTTGGGCAGATCGCGATCGGTGATCCAGTGCGCGAGCCATCCGGTGCGATCGAGCGCGAGCTCGGCATTGGCCTCGGCGAGTTGCCGATAGAAATCGGCATCGACCGAGCGATCGAGCGTGGTGCTCAGATGAGGCGGGCAGGGCAGTTCATGGCCCTTTTGCCATGCCAGCAGCACACCGAGCTCCTCGAAGGCCTCGCGCAACGCCGCGCTGGCGAACTGACGATGCGTTGCATCCTGATCGTTGCGGGCGCGAACGACTGATTGCGCCGAGTCGGAGCGATCGGCTGCATCAAGCGCGCCGCCCGGAAACACATAGACACCCGGCGCGAAGCTGGCAGTCGGTGATCGACGGGTCATCAGCACCTGCAGCCCTTCATCGGCCTCGCGAAGCAGCAGGATGGTGGCGGCCGGGCGGGTTGCGACAGGGTCGCGCCAGCCATGCAGAAGCTTGTCGTGTCGAATGTTGTTCATGGCTTGGTCCGGTTGAGTCTGGTGAGCGCGGCGGGCGAGGGTTCGAAACGCGGCCCATAGCGCGAGGCCAGTTCGCGGCAGCGATCGATGAAGCGATGGCGGTCGGCTTCGGGCAGCATTTCAAGCACCTGCGCCGAGCTGCTGGCAATACTCGGTCCGAAGCTTGCCGCCATCAATTCGCTGTCGGCCGAGTGATCGATCGTGAGGGCCGCCAGCATGGCAGCGTGGGTCAGTCGATCCGTGATGTCGGCCCCAGGAATGCCGCGATTGCGCCGCTCGAAGGTCTTCAGGCCCGACCAGAGCTGCGGCGGCGTTTCGTTGTAGTCATAAAAGCCCGCGCCCGCTGCCCGACCAAGCCTCGAATAACCATGGGCCATTTTCTCGAGGACATAGACGGCCGACTCGGTCAGGCGCGCCGCGTCGTGCTTGTCCGAGTGGGCCGCTTTGGCGTGAGCATGATCATGCGTGTGATCGTGTTTGTCATGGTGGGCGTGATGATGGGCGGTATCGTGATCATGACCGTGGTCGTGGTCGTGGGCATGGGCATGTCTGCGTTCATCACCATGCTGGCTTTGGTGACCATGCTGGTGACCATCCCCATGGTCGTGCTCATGCTGGTGGGCGCTATGGTCTGAATGCTCATGGGCCTGCGGATGAGCAAGCGCATGCTGCGATTCATGCAACTGGTGATCAATCACTTCAAGCGAAACCGCATCGATGATCGCAAGAACGCCTGAAGGCATTGCGGCGTCGAGTGCGCCCGACTCGATTGCGGCCGCGGCGATGCCATCGCCGAGCATTGCCATCGCCTCGTTGATGACTGCGGCCGCCGCGGGCTGCGAATAGAGACGTGCCAGGTGCGGCGAAGAGAGGTGGGCGTTGGACATGGGGCGATCTCGCGCGCCGCGTCATGCGGCTCAAGAGATCAATGATAGCCGTTGCTTGCTGCGGCCCGAGGCTGGTCGTTCACGATGTCACTTGCTACTGACCCACAAGCTTCGCGAAATTTCACACTGCGCGCGGTAACTGCTGGGGGTAGTATTTCCAGGAATATGCGCCCATCCATCGGGCCTCGTAGGAAAAATGACGCTGCAGGCGAATAAGCCAACTGTTCCGCAATCGGTGGTTCTGAACGGGCCGGGAGTCTTGCAGATTCGCCGACCCGATGACCTGCTGCAATGGCACTCGATCGGGATGATCGACGTCGTGACGCTGACGCTGCATGCATCTTCAACTGAACTGGATCGGCCGGCGATCGTTAACTGCGATATGTCTATTGGTGACGCTCGAATGGCGACATTGATTGCGATCTATCAGGGTCGGATCGGCAATCGGAAGTCCGATAAGGGGCCGTTGACGATTGAGCAGTTTGCAGCCTTTTCGCAGGCGACTCGAACCTCGCTCCGTTCTGCTGTGCCGATCGAAGTCAGATTGGAGGCCTTGACCGCCTCCCAGGGTGAACTGTTGGGGCTATGCCTTTATGCGTGGCGTCCTGGTCCGGCCGAAGCGATCCTTGACCGTACAGGCCGCCTGAGCGGGGTGCGGATATCGGGCGAAGCTCTGTCGGATGAAAGCAGCCCACAGGTCGACAGCATGCTCGGCCATTCGGGCAGGCATTGGGTGACTGATGGTGGCTTGCGTGGCAGGCTCGAGTCCAACAGTCCCAATGTCGCGCCGATCTTCAAGCGCTGGACGCTCTGAGTCAGGGCGTCTGTCTACAAAGCCAAGCTACTCAGGTCTTGTACGGATCGGGCTCGAGCAGATTCTCCGGGGCGTTTTCATAGAGAAAATCGCGGAAAAGCGGCAGTGCCAGCGGAGGGCTCACGTGATAGCCCTGGATGACGTCGCAGCCCATGCGTTTGAGCAAGGACTTCTGAAGGGGTTCTTCGACACCTTCGGCAACCACTGTCATGCCCATGGAGTGGGCGATAGAGATGAGTCCTTTGACGACTTTATTGCTTGGGCGTGAGAGGTCGTTCAGGCGACTGACGAAACTGATATCGATCTTGATGGCTTCGACATCGAGTTCGAGCAGGTAAGAAAACGATGAGTATCCGGTCCCGAAGTCATCGATCGCGACATTGATTCCGGACTCCGATAACTTCTCCAGAATCCTGACGCTGCCCTCGATATCGATCATCAGGTCCCGCTCGGTGATCTCCAGTTCGAGCATTCGAGCAGGCAAGCGATGTTCGGTCAGCCATTTGTCGATTTCTCCAAGGATCTTCGGATCGGCCAGCGTGCTTGGTGTGATGTTGGCCGCGATCGGAAACTGGAACCCGTGCCGCAGCAGGTTGGATGCATCGGTGATCACCGCGCGAATGACCCAGCGGTCGAGTTCCTTCATCAACCCTCGTTCTTCGGCGAGCGGAAGGAACTCGCCCGGATTGACCGGGCCCAAGGTCGGGTGATTCCAGCGAATCAGCGCCTCTGCACCGACAACTTTGCCGCTTCTGGTGGAGACCTTGGGTTGATATGCAAGCCAGAACCGACCTTCGTCAATCGCTTGGCGAAGGTCGGTTTCGAGTGCGACCTTTTGGCGAATGTCCTTTTCGAGCCTGTCTTCATAGCGGAAGGCATTTGCAACCGGCCCCTTGCCCTTTGCCTGCAGCAACGAAAGGTCGGCTCGCCTCAACAACTGCCCCATGTCAGTCCCGTCTTCCGGGAAGTTCACCCAACCGAGCGAGGCATCGAGGTTGAAACTGCTGCCGCCGACTGCCAGTGGAGCGCGAGTGGTGGCGAGCAATTGAGCGATAAATGCATCAGGTGCATCAGCGGACCGCGGGCACATGAAGACGAACTCGTCACCCGCCAGTCTGAACACCGAGCCACCCGCAGGCAGAATTGTTTTGAACCGAGAAGCCAGTTCCATCAGCGCCCGGTCACCAAAACCGTAACCCAACGAGTCATTGATCTGCTTGAACCGTGAGATGTCGATCAGAAACAAATCGAACGGCTTGCCGCCCTTGACCGCTTGCGGCACTGCCAGTTCAAGCGAGAGCCGGTTCTCCAGACCTGTGAGCGGGTCCCTGCGGGTAACCGCAGCCATCTGGTGATGGCTTGAGTCGAGATCAGTCGCATCAGATACGAAAATGACGCAGCCTTCGGCCATCGGATACGCTCGCATGTACAGCCATCGACGTACCGACGCCGAATATCCCAGACCGGATGACAGTAATTTAGTGTCGAAAACCTGCTGAATTACGGGGTAAAAAATCGATTTTTCGAAGTTTGGGTTGAGTTCGAAGGTGGTTCGGCCGACAAGTTCCTCTTGAATGCGACCAAAGTGCCTCGAAAATATCTGATTGCAACTCGTTATTAGCCAATTAGGATCAATCGTTGCAATCGCTTCGCCGATGTTAGAGCAGATATAGGAGTAGTCTGGATCCCGTGTCTTGACACGACTGACCAAACTAGTTGAAATAATGGGTCGCTCAGCCGAATTCGCGGAATCCGTTGAGAAACCATCCGGGTGGATCTGCTTTCGCATCCACTGTGTTTTGCCCTTCATTTTAAATTCGTAAGCCATGAAAAAATTTGACTGGAATGAAATCCTGGGCGTGGAGAAGAGCTACTACAGTGAGCGGGTTGTCCTTCGCCCACTTGCGGAGTGCGATGTCTATCCGCTGTTCATGGCAACGACCGATCCGGCCTTTAACCGTTTTTTGCTTTGGGATGCTCCGTCTAGCGTCTCTCAGCTTTCAGAGAGGATCAAAGGCATTCTGGACGAACGGCGTAAAGGGCAGATGGGCGCGTGGGTCGCGGCGGATATAACCACGGGTGCGTTCATGGCATTGTTCAGGGCGTATACGGTCCCGCCGCCGCAAGATGTGGACGAACTGCACTTTGAAACGGGTATTTGGCTTCATCCCAGATATTGGCTGGGCGGGTTGTCCGTAGAGGTTACCGCAATGTCTTACGACATTTTATTCGATGAGACACCCGTCGATGTACTCCATGCGCAGACGCACGAGGATAATAAAGCGTGCCTAGGGCTTTTTCGAGGTTTGAACCTGAGTTACAGCCATAAATCTTTAGTTGAGCATGAGAATGGGCATATAAATCCTTCATGTTCATATAATGTACGACGTAGTGAATGGCGCCGCAGGGTTTTGCCGCGAGATGGTTATGAGGATGTCACGGTAACAAGAGAGGCGAGGGTGTCTGGGCTCAGCTTACCAAAAGCTTCAGAAAAGGCATCAGAAATTATTGTGTAGTTTTGTTTCTGGGTTGGCACTTTGGTTTGATTTCCTTTGGCTTTTGTTTTTGATTTTTAGGCGTCATTGTTTGTAAAGACTAAATTTAGTTTTTCCAAGTTCAAATTATTGTTTACAATTTTAATTTTCAAGCCATTCAAGGTTGATACAATCCGGTCAGGGTTGAATTAACAGATTTATTGTCATTCCGATCTTTTTCAAGCACCCACTTGACTTGCAGAGAAAGGCGCCGCTTTTTCACAGATAGAGTTTTACGTCGATGTTGTGGTTGATCCTAAATTGAGTTGAAACGAATCTCCCACTTTTCGTAGTATGCATCTGCGACGCCTTCTCTCGCGACATCGCGCTCGCGATGGTTGTGCCAATGGGGTTTCAGGTCTTGAGTCAAGCCCTTTGCTCGTCACGTAAGAGAAAACGTGACAAATTTGCGTGCGGCGCTGCACTTCTGTTGAGACGATACTTTTGTCGTCGGAAAGCGATAACTAAGCTTTCGGGTTTGAATCTATCCGTCTTCCTTTACGTCTAATGACACGGTGTGCCTCCTGTATTGGATCCCGTGTCTGTCGCAAGCCTATCGCGTGTAGCGCGCTTTTATTGGTCGGCATCAATTTTTAGAGCTTTGTGTGGGGTTGATCGTGATTTCTGCGCCAATTGCTTTAGAACGATCAAGCGTTGAGAAGTTAAATGAGTCGTCGCTGTTTCATAGTCACGTTTGGGACAACGATCTGGAGGTTGAGTTTCGTCGTGAAACAGTTTCGAGGGATCGCATTTGGATTCCAGCGGGATTGCTCACAATGGTGTTTTTGTGGGTTGTTCTATTAGGTTTTTCTTGGATCGGTGGATTTACGCATGACAGTTTTGGTCTGTTTTTGCGAGGTTTTACGATCATTTTTCTCGTTGCCTGCGCGGCCACGGTTTTTTCGGGGCTTGTTCAGTGGCCGTTGACAGTGGTTATGGTGTCGTGCGGCGTACTAATAAACAGTTCGGTATTCATATTCTTAGTTTTCAGAGAGGTTCTTAATTCTCCTGGCCCAAATGCGATGGCTGCGGTCGTCAGTATTGGCCCAGCAGCTGTTTTTGCCATATTTTGGATCAATACGATGTTAAGGCTGCCTGCAAAATTGGCAGCGATTATTGCGCTTCTGTTCGTCGTCGTGGTTCTAAGCTTTTCTTTCTATGCTGCGCCTTTTCCTGTCGTCTTTCGGCAGGCCATGTATTACTTTGTGGCTCTCGTTTCCGGTCATGTGATGTCGACGTTGACAGAAAGGCGGGAGCGGACTCTTTTTCTTCAACGCCGGCTCCTGATCAGTGCGAAGAAGTCCGCCGAAGAGGCGCTGGAGAAGGTCGAGGAAGCCAGGCGCGAAAAGGAGCGACTCATTGCCGCGATCAATCATGATCTGCGGCAACCGATGACTGCAGCGGTCATGCACCTTGACGTGCTTCAGCGAAACGTGGAACGCCGTGATTTCGTCAGGGTGGCCGACCAGTCTCGCAAGGCGCGGGCGGCGATCGATCTGCTCGGCGGCTCTCTGGATCACGTCCTGAATGCGGCCGATGACGAGCGTGCCCCTGAAAACTTCCACCTTGAGCATGTCGATGTGTCGTTGGTGCTACGGACTCTCCTGGACACTTACTCGCCTCAGGCTGAGCGCCTCGGACTGCGGTGTCGCATTCGACTTCCTGCTGCGCCGCTGTTTGTACTAAGTAATCGCCAGTCACTCTTTCGTGTGCTCGGCAATCTGGTCACGAACGCGCTGAAGTTCACCCCAGCGTCGGCAGATGGCACCAACGGTGTTCTGATCGCTGCGTCCGTGCGTCTCGGCGCATGTCGGATTGAGGTTATCGATACCGGGATCGGCATCAGTTCGGAGAAGACCGATGAAATCTGGTTGCCCTACCATCAGTTGAATTCCAGTCAGCAGGACCGTTTGAATGGGCTTGGTTTGGGGCTCTTTCTGGTTCGGCGCATTGTCGAGAAGTTGCCGGGCCATCAGATTTCGGTTCGATCGCGCCTCGGCCGTGGCACGCGCTTTACCGTCACGATTCCATGTGGCACGGAGACAAACGAATCGGTCGAAGCAATGAAGCCTGCGGTTGACCACCGCCTCGATGAAGCCGCCCTTGAACCCCTCAGCGGTGCCTATGTACTGCTTCTCGAAGACGACCGCGAAGCGCGGGTGGCGATCTCTGAGTTGCTGGAGGAATGGGGCGTCATCGTCGCATCCGGCTCCAACATCGAAACGCTAAAGGCAGCCCATGACGATACGGAGCGGATGGTTGACGCCATCGTCAGTGATTACTCGCTCCAGTCAGGGCTCAATGGCCTGGACGCCTTCGACACGATCGATACATGGCTCGGGTATTCTCCAACGCGTGTGCTGATCACTGGCGAGGACCTGACTGAGACCCCTCGGATCCTTGCCTCGCCGTCAGTCACAGTATTGCGCAAGCCTTTTTCGCCCTCGGCGCTCGCAAGCCACTTGCTCGCCGCGGTCGATTCGAGCAAAAGACTCGAGGCAAGCTGACCTCATTTTTCAGGAGACAAGATGATCGAACGTACCGTTTTCGGCGAGCAGCATGAACAGTTTCGCGATACCGTCCGCCGCTTTCTCGATAAGGAAGTCGCCCCCCATCACGCCGAATGGGAGGAGCAAGGTTATGTCGACCGCAGCGTCTGGACCAAGGCTGGCGCCAACGGGCTGCTTTGCCTGTCGATGCCCGAGCAATATGGCGGGTCGGACGCCGATCGACTGTATTCGGTGGTGATGTTTGAAGAGATTGCACGCGCTGGTTTCACCGGACTGGGCTTCGGTCTGCATAACGAAATCGTGGCGCCCTACATTCTCAGCTATGGCAGCGAGGCCCAGAAAGATCGCTATCTGCCTGCAATGGCTCGCGGCGAAATTGTCGGCGCGATCGCGATGAGCGAGCCGGCTGCCGGATCCGACCTTCAGGGAATTCGCAGCACGGCCCACGACGCCGGTGACCACTTCGTGCTGAACGGCTCGAAGACCTTCATCACCAATGGTTGGCATGCAGATCTTGTTATTGTCGTTGCGAAGACCGACCCGTCTGCCGGCGCCAAAGGCACCAGCTTGCTCTTGGTCGAGCGCGGTATGCCGGGCTTTGAGAAGGGCAAGCGTCTCAAGAAGGTCGGCATGAAAGCCCAGGACACTTCGGAGCTCTTTTTTGACAATGTCAAAGTGCCCAAGGCCAATCTGCTCGGCGATGTGAACAGAGGCTTCATCTATCTCATGCAGGAGTTGCCCTGGGAGCGATTGCAGATTGCCATCTCCGGGATCGCAGCGGCCCAGGCAGCGATTGACTGGACCATGGACTACACCAAGGAGCGCAAAGCTTTCGGAACCACGGTCGCCAGCTTTCAGACCACGCGCTTCAAGCTCGCCGAGCTTCAGACCGAGGTTCAGGTCGCCCGTGTGTTCGTCGATCGCTGTACTGAACTGCTGCTCGAAGGAAAGCTCGACACTGCAACCGCATCGATGGCCAAGTACTGGTGCAGCGATCTGCAGTGCAAAGTGATCGACGAGTGTGTCCAGTTGCACGGCGGCTACGGGTTCATGTGGGAGTACCCGATCGCCCGAGCCTGGGCTGATGCCCGTGTGCAGCGTATTTATGGCGGAACCAACGAGATCATGAAAGAAGTGATCGCCCGGTCTATTGGGCTGGCCGCTCGCTGAGTCAACGCTGAGTTGAACACGGCAGACGCGGTCATCAGGCCGCGTCTGCCAAAAGAAAACGGCCAGCATTGCTGGCCGTTTTCTTTTGAGCTCAGGACGGGCACCTGAACGGGTGCCCGTTGACACGCCTTACTTCGCTGCTTTGGGGACCGGAAGGTAGTCGGTAACCTTCACCCAGCGACCATTCTGAATCTGCGACATGCGGCTCTGGTCGTTGCCCAGTCGGTAAGTTGACGAGAAGGACTGCGGTGCGCTGCCAAACATGTCAGCCGGGAACTTGGTGCTTTCCATGGCCTTGATGAAGGTGTCGGTCGTGAGATTGGGGCCGGCATTACGAGCACCGACGATGAAGTTATCGATGATGGAATAACCGTAGATCGAATAGATCGTCGGGTCTTCATTGAACTTGGTCTTGTACTTGGTAGCCCAGAAACGAATCTTGTCGTCCGGATCGTCCATGTAGGGCTGGAACTGCGAGTGCATACCGTACAGACCATTGACAACCGGGCCGCCGAGCTTGTGGACCAGGTCGTTATAGACCGCGCTCGATCCGAAGAAGTCCGGGTTAAAGCCGATTTTCTTGGCCTCGCCCATCGTTCCGATGGTCTCTCGCAAGATCGTTCCGAGTACCACCAGATCGCAATTGGCAGCCTTCATGCGCGCAACCTGCGAGGAAAAGTCAGTGGCTCCCCGCTTGTAGGTGGTCTTTTCGGTGAAGGTCTTACCCATCGACTTGAGGGACTCTTCGGCCCCGCGCACCACCTCCAGGCCAAATTCATCGTCCTGATAGATGATGCAAGGAGCGGCGTAGCTCTTGCGCTTGTAGAGCTCTGGCAGACCGGCGCGCATCTGATCGTAGTAAGTTGCTGCGAAAGAAAACTTGAGTCTGTGGAATGGCTCGTACATTTCGCGAGCTGCGGTGATCGGCAGGAAGTTGATCACGTTCTTTTCGAACTGGATCGGCATCGCGGCATTGTTCATCGCGGTACCGACGTGACCGACCATTGCAAAAATCTTGTCCTGGTTGACCAGTTTTTGAGCGGCGAGCACGGCCTTGCGCGGATCGTAGCCACCGTCTTCGATCAGCAGCTTGACTTTGCGGCCGTTGACACCGCCCTGCTCGTTGATTTCTTCGATCCGCAGGTTCATGCCATTGCGCGTCTGTTTGCCAAGACCTGCGATCGGCCCGGACAGATCCTGGATCGAGCCGATCAGGATTTCGGTTTTGGTAATGCCCTGTGTTTGTTGGGCAGATGCGATGCCGGCAGTGGCTGCCAGCATCGCGATCGTCAGGACTGTCTTGCGGGTGAGGTTCATATAAGTCTCCTGTGGGTCAGTCGCGGTACATGCTTTCGATCATCTCGGCATATTTTTTCTGCACGAAATTTCGCTTGAGCTTCATGGTGGGTGTCAGCTCTTCGTCTTCTGCGGTGAGTTGGGTTTCGAGCAGCCGGAATTTCTTGACCTGCTCGACTCGCGCAAATTTCTTGTTCACGTTTTCGATCTCAGACCAGACAAGATCCTGCACCTCTTTTGCTCTGGTCAGACTCGCATAGTTGGTGAAAGGCACATCCCGGTCCTGGGCAAATTTCTCGACGTTTTCCTGATCGATCATGACCAATGCCGTGAGGTAAGAGCGTTTGTCGCCAATGACAACCGCGTCGGTCACGAAAGGCGAGAACTTCAGCTCGTTCTCCCATTCGCTTGGCGTAACGTTCTTGCCGCCAGCGGTGATGATAATGTCCTTCATTCGGTCGGTGATGTAGAAGTAGCCATCATCATCCACCCGACCGACATCGCCGGTGTGCAACCAGCCTTCGCTATCAATGGTTTCAGCGGTTTTTTCGGGTTGATTGAGATATCCGAGAATCACATTCGGTCCGCGCAGCAGAATCTCGTTGGTCTCGGGCGCAATGCGCATTTCGATGCCGGGCCCAGGCAGGCCGACGCTGCCGGGGCGCGGCTTCAAACGCGGATTGACCGTGCCACCACCGCAGGTCTCGGTCATTCCCCAGCCTTCTCGCAAAGGAATACCAAGGGCCTGATACCAGCGGATCAATTCGGGCGAGATTGGTGCTGCACCGGTCAGCGCGAGTTCTACGCGATCCAGGCCAACCATCCGGCGAACATTGTTCATGACGGCAAAGCGGGCCAGCTTGTTCTGAAAGGCGAGCCATCCCGAGGGTTCGCGGCCCTGCGCCTGTGCTGTTGCGACTTCCTGCCCGACCGAGAGAGCCCAGCCATAGGCGAGCTGTTGAAGCTTGCCTGCTTCACTCAGCGAAATGCGAACCTGTGAGTAGATTTTTTCCCAGACGCGAGGCACTGCAAAAAATACATGTGGCTGGACTTCGCGCAGGTTTTCGAAGACGGTCTCGGGATTTTCGACGAAATTGACCACCGAGCTGCGCATGATCGGAACGTACTCGCCGATCATGCGCTCGGCAATGTGGCACAAGGGCAGGAAAGCAACTCGTTCGCCACCCTGAGGCAAGCCCTCGAAGAGGCTGCCCGACTGGCCAGCCAGCACCGAACACAGATTGGCATGGGTGATCATTGCGCCCTTGGGCCTGCCGGTGGTGCCCGAGGTATAGACAAGAATGGCGATATCAGCCGGTTTGCGGGATTTGCGGCGCGCTTCGATCAGACCAGCGTTGGCCGTCAGATAGTGTCGGCCGATGTCGCGCAACTGCTCCAGCGAGATGATCTGTGGATCGTTGAGATCGCCCAGGCCTTCCATGTTGAAGACCACCACCTTGCGGATTCGTGGCAGTTCGTGGCGCACATCGAGGAATTTGTCGAGTTGCTCGTCACTCTCGACGAACAGATAGACCGATGCCGAGTCATCGCACAGGTACTTGACCTGAGGTGCTGCATCGGTCGGATAGATGCCATTACAAATGCCGCCGGCCGTCTGGATCGCGAGATCAGCCCAGACCCATTCGCGGGAGGTGTTGGCCAGCACCGAGGCAACTTCGCCGGGTTCGAAACCAAGGCTGACCATGCCGGCCGCGATTTCGCTCACGATCGCGCCAACCTGATTCCAGCTGTAGGCGCGCCAGATGCCGAGGTCCTTCTGACGCATCATCGGCTTGTCGCCGAGTTCGTTCACGCGCTGCCAGAAGAGTTCGGGGATCGTCTCGAAGCTCAGTGCTTCGACGCTCCAGCCGAAGTCGTCGCCGCGGACGATGCGATGGGGATCGATTGCTCTGCTCATCGCCAGGTCTTCTTCTTTTTCCAGCGGCGCTCGCCGCGCACGCCTTCTTCTTTCATGCCGAGGTAGAACTCCTTGATGTCGTCCTTCTCACGCAAAGCGGCACAGGTGTCTTCCATGACAATGCGGCCGTTTTCGAGGACATAGCCGTAATCGGAGGCATTGAGCGCCATGTTCGCGTTTTGCTCGACCAGCAGCATCGAGGTGCCTCGCTCGCGATTGATTCGCACGATGATCTCGAAGATTTCCTTGGTGAGGCGCGGCGAAAGACCCAGACTTGGTTCATCGAGCAGGATGAGTTCGGGTGCGGCCATGATCGCTCGAGAGATCGCTAGCATCTGCTGCTGACCGCCCGAGAGCAGGCCTGCGTCTTGCATTGCGCGCTCTTTGAGGATCGGGAAATAGCCATACACGGTTTCGATGTCGCGGCCGACGGCATCGCGGTCCTTTCGGGTGTAAGCGCCCATCAGGAGGTTGTCGCGCACCGACAGCAGCGGAAAGACTTCACGGCCTTCCGGAACGTGCGACAGCCCGCGCTGAACGATGACCGCCGGGTCTTTGGCGGTGATTGATTCGCCCTTGAACTCGACAACGCCACGGCGCGGATCGATGATCCCGGAGATGGTCTTGAGAATCGTGGTTTTGCCTGCGCCATTGGAGCCCAGCACTGCGGCGATTTCGCCACGAGCAACCTTCAGACTGACCCCGCGTATCGCGCGGATCGGGCCATAGGCGCTTTCGACATTAGACAGATTCAGGATCGTGCTGCTATCCATCATGAGCCCTTGCGAACAAACGGTTCTGGCCGACGCAGAAAGGACATGTCTTCGGCCGATCCGAGATAGGCCTCGATGACGCGAGGATCGGACTGCACTTCGCGTGGCGAGCCGAGCGCCAGGGTCTCGCCCTGATTCATCGCGAGCACGCGGTCAGAGACTTTAGAGACCAGCGACATGTCGTGCTCGACCATCAGCACCGTGATGCCGAGTTCGTTCTTGATGTCCTGGATCCAGAAAGCCATGCCGTCGGTTTCTTCTACATTCAGCCCCGACGAAGGTTCATCGAGCAGCAGCAGCTTGGGGCGCGTGCACAGCGCGCGCGCGAGCTCGACCACTTTGCGGATGCCATAGGGCAAGCCGGCCACCAGCGTGTCGCGATAAGGCTGCAAATCGAGAAACTCGATGACTTTTTCTGCCTCTTCGCGCGCATCGACTTCGGCCTGACGCACTTTGGGCGTGTGGAAGAGATCAGCCAGAAAACCGGTCTTGCGATGCACATGCCCGCCGATCAGCAGGTTCTGAAGCACCGTGGCGTATTCGAAGAGTTCGATGTTCTGGAAGGTTCGGGCGATGCCGAGTTCAGCAACCCGGTAGGGCGAGACCTTGTTGAGTAGCACGCCATCGAACTCGAGCGTGCCGGCGGTAGGCACATAGAAACGGCTGATCAGATTAAAGACGGTTGTCTTGCCGGCGCCATTGGGGCCGATCAGCGTAAAGATTTCTCCCCGCTTGACATCGAAGCTGACCTGATTGACCGCCAGCACGCCGCCGAATCGAACCTGCAGATCGCGTGCAGACAGCAAGGGTGCGTCGTTCTTGAGAGTCACGTCGCTCATTTGAGGCGATCCGATTTGGTGAAGCTCTTTTGCCGCTTGAACATTCCCTTGCGGTAGAACGGGAACATCTGGAACCAGGTACGGATCTTGAGCCAGCGCCCATACAGTCCGAGCGGCTCAAAAAGCACGAAAGCCACCAGCACGATGCCATAGATGACTGCCTGCAATCCGGCCGCACCGCCGATGGCATCGGGCAGATAGTCTTTGCCGAGCGCGATCAGCTGTGGAAGGGTGATGAGAAAGATCGCACCGAGAAAAGCGCCGTGCACGAAGCCGAGTCCGCCGACCACAACCAGCAGCAGAAGGTCGATCGACTGGATCAGGCTGAACTGATCGGGCGAGATGAAGCGCATTTTGTGCGCATAGAGCGCGCCGGCGATACCGGCCACTGCCGCCGAAATCGCGAAAGCAAGGCCTTTGTACCGAGCGAGGTTGATGCCCATGCTCTGCGCGGAAATCTCCGAGTCGCGGATCGCCACAAAGGCACGGCCGGTCGGCGCGCGAAGAAGATTGAGCACTCCCAAGGTGACGATCACACACAAACCGAGGCACAAATAGTAGAAGGACGAATCGGTATCAAGTGTGAGGCCGAAAATTTCGGGAGGTTTGACACTCAGGCCGGCATTACCGCCAGTGACGTCTTCCCATCGAGCGAAGACTTCTTCAACGATAAAGCCGAAAGAAAGGGTCGCGATGCCCAGGTAAATGCCCTTGACCCGCAACGCGGGCGCACCAACGATGACCCCGACCGCAGCTGATAGCGTCATTCCGATCGCCAGCGCCACGAAAAAGGGTATGCCGTGGTTGGTGAGATAGGCCTGGGCATAAGCACCGACGCCCATGAAAGCGGCATGACCGATCGAGACCTGGCCGGTAAAGCCGGCCAGCAGCATCAGCCCCAGCCCGACAATTGAATAGATCAGAACGAAACTGAGTTGGGCCAGCCAGTATTCGGGCAGCAGCAGTGGCGCAATCAAAAGTGCCGCGATCAGAAGGCCGTACCAGAGGCGATGCCCGCCATGCTTGGCCAGCGCGATGTCCTGCTCGTAGGAGGTCTTGAAGGTAAAGCGCATCGGTCAGACCTTCTTGCGGAGTTTTTCGCCAAACAGGCCGTTTGGCTTGAACCACAGCATCAGCAGTACAACGATGTAAGGGGCGATGTCCTTGAATCCGGTTGGCAGATAAAAGCCCGACAGCGACTCGACGATGCCGATGATGAGTCCGCCGACGATCGCACCAGGCAGACTGCCAAAGCCACCGACGACCGCCGCCGGGAAGGCCTTGAGGCCGATGAAGCCCATGTTGACATGCACGAAGGTAATCGGCGCGAGCAGCAGGCCGGCCACCGCTGCCACCGCCGCTGACAGCGCCCAGACGAGTCCGTTGAGTTTCTGTACCGGGATGCCCATGTAGTAGGCGGCCAGCTGATTTTGCGATGAGGCCTGCATCGCGATGCCGACGGTTGTGAACCGGAAAACCGCATAAAGCACTGCGCACAGAACGGCGGTGGCAGCAATGATGACCAGATGCTCCAGCGAAAGAAGCAGGCCGCCCGCGGCGATCACCTGGTCCTTGTAAGGGACAGGCAAGCTGTTGGTCTCGGAGCCGATGACCGGGATCATGGTGATCAGGCCGCGGATGATGTACGCGACGCCAATCGTCAGCATGACGACCGTGAACTGGGGCTGACCGAGGATGGGCCGTATGACCAGCCGCTCGATGAAGAGCCCGAAAATACCCATGGCCAGCATCGAGCTGACAATCGCGAGCCAGAACGGGAAGCCCAGCATGGTCATGACGACCAGGCCGATGAAAGCACCCAGCATCATCAGGTCGCCCTGAACGAAGCTGACGGTTTCGGTGGCCTTGTAGATGAGCACGAAGCCCAGTGCGATCAGGCCATAGATACAGCCTTGTGCGATACCGCTGACCAGAAGCTGAAGTACCTGCAAGGCGGTCTCTTTGTGTGTCGTTATACGAAGCGGCTGGAATTTAGCATGCGTTTTGCTGTTTGCCGAATCCTTTTCAGTTATTCGATTCGCCCAGGTAAAGAAATCTTTCGGGTGTGCGCTTGATACTGCGGCGCAGAAGTTTGTAGAGATCGGGGTCGAAGTGGCTTTCACCGTTAGATTCGATCGCACGCCATCGATCGAAGACCCATTGGTCGGTGAGCCCGGATTCGGTATCACGCTCAGTCAGAACTACCGGGCCGCTGAAGGGCCAAGCCGCGAAGCGCATCGGCGCAAGACCCCTAAGCAATCGCGCATGATGGGTCTGCGCCGATTCACCGCCGGTGCAAAGACCCGCGCAGCGGTTGACCTGCCGAGAAAAGCAGGCGCCTTCACGTGCCCACAGACCCGATGCCCGATCGCAAAGTCGTTGCGACTTGCTCACTGCGGCCAGCGCCGCGCGCGCGCTCGCGCGACTGCCGAATGGCCCGTAGAGCTCGGGCTCCTGAAGCGGGTCGCCCTCGGGGAGGTCGCTCAGTTTGAGAATTTTCGGTGTGAGCCCCGGCTCTGCCGGCTTGATGAAGCACACCGATTCGCGCTTTCGAAGCGCGATGTTGTGAAGTGGCGCGCTTCGTTTGATTGTCTGCATCTCACGAACAAGGGCGCCGAATTCGCCTGCGGTGTTTTCGATTTCGAGGGCGTGGACCTCGGCTACAAGCCGCGCGTCGTTGGCATTGCGGCTGTCGGCATAGAAGTGCGACCTGATCCGTTCGCGAAGGTTGAGGGACTTGCCCACATAGAGCGGCTGCCCGGTTGCGCCCACGAAGGTGTAGACCCCTGGCGATTCGGGAAGGTGGTCGAGCGCGCCGGGCGCAAGGTGGGGAGGTGTGGCGGGCTGCTTGAGGAGTTGAGCGATGGTCCGATCGACCTGGCCGATGTCTTCCTGTTGCCAGAGCCTGTCGAAAAATCGCACGAGCACCCGTGCATCGCCGAGCGCTCGATGGCGATCGGTTGCCTGCAGATGATGCCGGCTGATCAGCGCGTCGAGCCGATGCGAATCGTATTGGGGAAAGAGGGCCCGCGACAGCCGGACTGTGCACAAGACGTCGGCGCTGAATCGGTCGCTGCAGCGGCGAAACTCGGCCTTGATGAAGCCGTAGTCGAAGCGAGCGTTGTGGGCGACAAAAATTCGACCTGCGAGCAGCCTGGTGATGGTCGGCAGGAGCTGCGAGAAGCACGGTGCGTCGCGCACCATGTCGTTGGTGATGCCGGTGAGCGCCTGGATGTCGGACGGAATCGGAATGCCCGGGTCGACCAGCGATGACCATTCCTGAATCGTGCTGTCGCCATCGACCAGGACGATACCGATCTCGGTGATGCGATCGCTTGCAGGTGAAACGCCAGTGGTTTCGAGGTCGATGAAGGCGAAGCGACGCATCGGGATGCGTGGCGGCGGGAGGGTTTGGGTCTGGGGATACATCTGGCGATCATGCCCGCTCGCAGGCTCCTGCCGTGAGCCACGTTTGAGGCATCTCGATCAGGACGGTGCGGCCGCGCTTGCACGCTCGCTCATCATGTCGGGTCTCAAGTCCGCTTCAGGACGTGGGTTGATCATTTTCTCAGGAGTAGGTGACCTGCGCGAGGCGGGGCTCGGAGTCCATGTGAGGAATGTTGTTGAAGCTCACGCAGCGCACCACTTTTGCACTCGCATGGAACTCGCTGAAGCTGGCGTTGCGCATCTGCAGGTTCAGGTTGACCATCGCTCGTAGTTCGGTGCCGAGTGCGTCGCTGATCAGGGTCGAGATCGGGCCGCCTGAACTCACCACCAGGACCCTGCGCGCTTTCGCATCGGCCCGCGCAAGGTCCAGGCCCGCCCGCGCTCCAGCCAGAAAGTCCTGAAAGCTGATGTGGGGCGCAAAGTCGACCGACCCGTCGACCCATGCCGACAGGGCATCTCGCATGACCCGGAAATGATCACGGCGATCGCCGCCCATCGAGGGGGCGGCTTGGCCGGTATGCCTAAGCCAGCCTTTGATGAGACGATCAGACTCGTATTCGTTGAGTCCTGGATGCTCGAGCGATTCGGCCACCGTGGCGCCGCCGGCGGCCAGACCGCTCAGGGTCTCGCGATGACGTCGCAGCGTGCCGGTCACCACGCGGTCGAACACCAGCCCACGCTGAGCGAAATAGTCACCCAGCCATCGAGATTGCTGATGACCGAGATCGGAGAGTCGGTCGTAATCGTCGGTGCCGAACGACGCCTGCGCGTGACGCACAAGAAAGAGTTCCGCCACGAGGAAGTCCCCATTTCGCTGAATAAGTGATGCCGAGTGTAACCGCGGGGTGTTGCTCGGGCCATAATCACGGCCATGAACGCTCCTGAAAAACCGTTCGCGAACTTCCGCAGCCTGGCTTTCCTCGGCCGCATCCTCAGGCTCGCCCTGGCAGTGCTGGTCGGTGCTTTGCTCACGATCGCCATCGGCAATGTGCTGTATGCCATGACCCTGCCCGAACTCAGACCCTGGCACACCACGCGGCTGAAAAATGAGTTCAGCGCCAGTCAGGCGAAAGAGGGATTCGGCTTTGCCGATTATCGTGCGCAGGAGACACGCCTGTTCGAGGAAGTCGCAGCCGTGCAGCGCACCGTCTTCGACCCTGACCTCGATTCGACGCTCAGCCGCTACGCCCCCGAAGGCAGCCCTTACCGCAGGCGGGTCGAAGGCGACTGGAATCGCAGCTATCTGTTGCAGGGTGAGCCCGGCAAGGGCGTGGCGCTGATGGTGCATGGGCTGTCGGATTCGCCCTATTCGCTGCGATCGACCGCACTCGCGCTCAACCAGGCCGGATTGACAGTCTATGGACTGCGCTTGCCCGGGCACGGGACCCTGCCTTCAGGCCTCGACACAGCTGTCTGGCGTGACTGGCAGGCCGCGGTCGGGGTGGTGGTGGCGCAGATCAGGCGTGACCACCCCGACTCGCCCTTCTGGATCGTGGGCTACTCCACCGGCGCGACATTGGCTCTCAAGTACGCCGCCGACACGGTGAGCGCAGGTCGACTCGATCAGTTGCCACGCAGGCTGATCCTGATGTCGCCGGCTGTCGGCGTGTCGCCCTTCGCGCCGCTTGCCAACGTACAGCGAATCATCAGCAATTTCGGTGTCGCGAAAAGAGCGCGTTGGGGCAATGTCGATCTCGAACTCGATCCCTATAAATACGCGTCATTTGCCCAGAATGGCGCGGCGCAGGTCGGGCTCTTGTGCGATGTCCTTGCAAGCGATCTGGCGCGGCTTGAGCGCGAAGGCCTGATCGACAAGCTGCCACCGATTACCGCCTTCCAATCGGTGGTCGATGCCACCGTGATCGCGCCTGATCTGGTGACACGGCTTTTTTCGCGCTTGCGGCGTCCGGGCAGCGAGCTGATCTTTTTTGATCTGAATCGCGTCTCGGGTTATGGCGCACTGGTGCGGCTGCCCTCGAATACAGTGCAGGCGGCGATTGAGCGTTCGCCAAGGCGCGACTATCGTCTGACCTTCATCGGCAATGTGCTCGATGAAAAGACCGGACTGGCTCGAACCACCGAACCCGGTCAATCTGTATCGGTCGAGACCAGGCTGCCTTATGACTGGCCTGATCAGGTTTTTTCGCTGTCGCACATGGCAATCCCCTTTGCGCTCGATGACCCGATTTACGGCCTGAACGCGCCGCCGGCAACAGATGGACTGATGTCGCTCGGTGCCATGGCAGTGCGCGGAGAAAAAGGCATTTTCGCGGTTGCTTCTGCCGACCAGTTACGACTCAAGTCGAATCCTTTCTTTGGTCTGGTGAAGGCCCGGACTCTCGAGGCCATCGAGCAGGATCGCACCTCACGCTGAGGCGAACATCGCTGCGACAGTGAGCCCCATCACGGCGGTCGAGCCCCAGCCCAGCCACTTCAGCTTTCCGCCGATGACATGCTCGCCCATGGTTTGGGGCCGGGCGGCGATGATCATCATGACCGTCATGATCGGAACCGCGATCACGCCGTTGATGACCGCCGACCAGAAGAGCGCACGCACCGGATCAATCGATGTGAAACACAAGGCCACGCCGCCTGCAGTTGCTGCGGCCAGCACGCTGTAGAAGCCTCGTCCTTCGCCTTTGTCGAGTCGCAGATCAAGGCTGCCGCGCCATCCCGCGGCTTCGGCTACGGCATAAGCCGCAGAGCCTGCCAGCACCGGGACGGCGAGCAATCCGGTACCGATGATGCCCAGACTGAACAGCAGGAAGCTCAGGTCGCCGGCGATCGGCCTGAGCGCCTCGGCGGCTTGCGCCGAGGTTTCGATCGTGGTGATGCCGGCAACATGAAGGGTTGCCCCGGTGCTGAGAATGATGAAAAAGGCGATCAGGTTTGAGAACGACATGCCGACGATCGTGTCGGTTCGGATCCTGCGCAGATGCGACGCGATGCGCGCACGCGAGACATCGCTGCAATCGATGACGTCGGCCTTCCGGGTATTCGCATCTTCCATTTCCTGTGCGGCCTGCCAGAAAAAGAGATAAGGACTGATGGTTGTCCCGAACACCGCGACGATCGTCACGAGCACCGCGTGGCTTGCCGGCAGCGGTGGCCAGATCAGATCGCTTGCAAGCTGCCACCAGTCGATACGAACCGAAAAGACAACCCCGACATAGGCGAGCAGCGCAAGGGTGAGCCACTTCAGCCAGCGCACATAGGCTCTGTAGGGCAGCATGATCTGCATCCCCAGGCACAGGGCACCGAAGCCGACCGCATAGAGATGGGCAGGGCCGCCGATCAGCAGCTTGAGCGCCTGGGCCATCGCGGCGATGTCGGCAGCGACATTCAGGGTATTTGCGATCAGCAGCATGCCGACGATCAGCACGACGATCGGTCGGGGAAAGGTCGCCTTGATATTCGAGGCAAGACCGCGTCGCGTGACATAGCCGATGCGCGCGCTGATCAGCTGGATTGCGACCATCAGGGGCAGCGTGAACACCACAGTCCAGAGCATGGCGTACCCGAACTGTGCACCTGCCTGAGAGTAAGTGGCGATGCCGCTCGGATCGTCGTCGGCAGCACCTGTGATCAGGCCCGGCCCGAGTTGATCCAGTCGCGATGTCTGGCGGATTGATTCGCGCTCTGGCTGCAGGGTTGCTGGCGGTTGCGGCTTGATATTGAAGCGTCCAGTTGGACTGACGTGATTCGGTTTGCAGGGTAAGCTTCGACCAGAATGAACCGAATGCCTGCGGAAGCTGATTGTCAATCATTGCTAACCGAGGCCATGAACTCTGATCAATGGAAACAATGAAAGCCGGTTCGATTCAGTACCTGGCTGTCGATTAGGGTGGTCAGTTGCTTATCAGTTCCCTTACATGTTGTACCGCGCCAGTCCCGACAGCGGCTTTACACGCTATCGCAGAAAGTTCTTGCGGCAGCAGAGATCACTGTCCGGCAACCTCGGTCAGTATTCCGACGAGCGCTTCGGGCTGGTTGATTGCCACCATATGGCTGGTCGCGATCTCGTCGTATCGCCAGGCTGGTGAGGCCTTGAGCCGGTTGCCGGTTGCCGCGAACACCGGTTCGGCGACATCGTCCGGCGGATTACGAGTGGCTTTGATGTAAGTGCGGGTGAATGGGAAAGCGTCGAGCGGTTTGGCCAGATAGACAGGTTCAGTGAAGCACTGCAGAGGCTGTGGGCTCGATCGGGCTCTGATCCAGTCGGTGTCGTCTTGCCGATCCAGGACTCTCGGTGTGATCGGCAGTTGCCAGGACTGCCCAAGTGCAAAGGGCAGCCGACTGAGGCGGTTGACCAGGCCCATGAGCGTCTCCCCGTTGTTCGGTACGAAAGCGTCGAGATAAACCAGATGGCTGACCCGGTCAGCGATGTGCTCAAGCGCGCCGGTGACAACGAAGCCCCCGTAGGAAAAGCCGAGCAGCACGATGTCGTGCAGGTCTTCATACAGGACCTGGTTCGAGACATCCAGGACGTGCGTGGTGAGATTGACCTGCGGGCTGCTCAGGTGCGAGCGCTCGCCCAGGCCGGTCAGGCTGGGTGTGAACACCTCGTGCCCGGCTGCGCGCAGTAGCCGCCGCACTTTCGTGAAACCGTGTGCGCCGTTCCAGGCGCCATGAACCAGGACGAAAGTTGTCATAGGGATCCTTGGTTACCAGGTATCGACGCACGGCCGCTTGCGGCCCTGCCTCGGTGTCGGTGCCGGTGTGGCCCTCAATCCTGCCATCACCCAGCGTCTGGTCTGTTCGGGGTCGATGACCTCATCGATTTCAAGCACCGAGGCAATCGAGGTGGCCTTGCCGCTCTGATAGAGCTTGGCCACCATCGCGTCGTAATAGGCCTGCCGCTCGACCGGATCAGCGATCGCCTCCATTTCCTTTCGATAGCCAAGCCGCACATAGCCTTCAAGTCCCATGCCACCAAACTCGCCGGTCGGCCATGCGACGGTGAACATGGTCTCGTGAAAGCCGCCTGCGGCCATCGCCTGCGAACCCAGTCCGTAGCCCTTGCGCAGGACGATCGTGAAGAAGGGCACGGTCAGACTCGCACCCACGACGAACATTCTGCACACATGCCGCACGACCGCCGTTTTTTCGGCTTCCGGGCCGACCATGAAACCCGGCGTGTCGCAAAGCGAGATCATCGGCAGATCAAAGGCGTCGCACAGCTGCATGAAGCGTGAGGCCTTGTCGGCGGCTGGCGCATCGATCGCACCGCCCAGATGATTGGGGTTGTTGGCAATCAGTCCGAAGGCTCGCCCTTCGATGCGCACGAAGGCGGTGACGATGCCGATGCCGAAATCGCGACGCAGTTCCATCACCGAACCATCGTCAGCGAGCTGTGCGATGACCGAGCGAATGTTATAGACGCGCAGCCGGTTCTCGGGAATCGCCTGGCGCAGCAGACGCTGGTCGGCGCAGTGCCAGTCCTGAATCGGACCCTGGAAGTAGGAAAGATACTGACGCGCGGCGGTGGTGGCTTGCTCCTCATCATCAACCAGCAGATCGATCACGCCGTTCGTGGCCTGAAAGCTCACCGGGCCGACCTCCTCCGGCCGATAGACGCCGAGGCCGCCGCCTTCGATCATGGCAGGGCCACCCATGCCGATCGACGAGTTCTTTGTGGCGATGATCACGTCGCAGCAGCCGAGCAGCGCGGCATTGCCGGCAAAACAGTAACCTGAGACCACGCCAACCAGCGGCACCAGACCCGAGAGTCGCCCAAGTTGAGCGAAGGTGGTCACATCCAGTCCGGTCAGACCCAGACCCTCTGTGTCGCCCGGCCGGCCTCCGCCGCCCTCGGCATAAATCACCACCGGGATGCGCAGGCGCTGTGCGAGCTGCAGCATCCGGTCCTGCTTCTTGTGATTGATATTGCCCTGCGTGCCGGCCAGCACGGTGTAGTCGTAAATGATGCCCATGCAGCGTGCGGCCACCTCGCCCACCAGCGCAGCATTGACTGTGCCGGTGCCGGCGATCACGCCGTCGGCCGGCGTGTTCTCGATCAGGTCTTCGATGCTGCGTCGCTTGCGCTGTGCGGCGAAGGCCAGCGAGCCGTACTCCATGAAAGTGTCGGTATCAAAGAGCTGGGCAATGTTCTCGCGCGCGGTGCGCTGCCCGGTTGCGCGTCGACGTGCGACCGCCTTCGGGCGATTGGCGTCGAGTGTGAAGGCTTGCCGGTGACGCAGTTCGGCAAGGTCGGCTCGAATGTGATCGAGGTCGATGGCGGCCGCTTCGATCTGCTCGTCACCATCGGTCTCAAGCGGCTCGAGAAACAGGATCGGGTCGCCCTGCATCAGCGTGATGCCGGCACCGGTGACAACCGCACGGACAATGCCGCTGCGTTCGGCGCCGATCAGATGCTCCATTTTCATGGCTTCAAGCACTGCCACCGCCTCACCGGCGCGTACCCGCTGACCCGGCTCCACCCCGATGCTCACCACCGTACCTTGCTGCGGTGAGAGGACTGCGATCGTGCCGGCAGGTGCTTCGATCGCTCGAACCGCAGCAGTACCGCCCGAATCGGCGCCAATCGGAACCGACGCGACATAAAGGCGTGGAGCCGTCGAGCCGGCTCGCAGCAGCTCGCCCAGACGTTCGTCAATGAAGCGGGTGTTGACCCGATTGGCGGAGAAATCAGGATGCGCGAGCAAGGCTTCAAGAAACGGCGCATTGGTCGCTACGCCCTCGATATGCAGTTCGCGCAGCGCACGCGAAGCCTTGGCTATGACGTCCTCAAAGCGTGATGAGCTGGCGTGCACGATCAGTTTGGCGAGCAGCGAATCGAAGGCCGCGCTGGTGCGATAGCCGGCATAGCCGAAGCTGTCGACGCGAACGCCAGGCCCGGAAGGCGGTTGAAAGACTGAGATCAGGCCACCGGTCGGGCGCGCGTTGCCGCGCTCGTCCATGGTCTCCATGTTGATGCGAAGCTGCATCGCATGGCCGCGAGGCGAGGGAATCTGATGCTGCAACAGGCCGAGTTGCGCAAGGGTGGCGCCGGCTGCCACTGCAATCTGTGCCTGGACCAGATCGATGCCAAGCACTGACTCGGTGACGGTGTGCTCGACCTGCAGGCGCGGATTGGTCTCAATGAATACGAAAGCATCCGATCGTGAGAGATCGGCCTGTATGTCGAGCAGGAATTCGATAGTGCCCAGATTGCAGTAGGCGGCCGCCTTCGCGATGGCGACGGCCGCCGCGACGATGCGTTCACGCAGATCGGGCGACAGCGACGGGCTGGGGGCGATCTCGATGAGCTTCTGATGGCGTCGCTGCACCGAGCACTCGCGCTCCCAGAGATGACTGATGGCTCCGGTCGCATCGCCGATGATCTGCACTTCGATATGTCGGGCATCCTTGATCAGACGCTCGACATAGACCTCGTCGCGTCCGAAGGCAGCGTGCGCTTCGGAACGGCAGCGGGCATAGGCCTCATCGAGTTCTGCAGGCGAATGCACGGCCCGCATCCCGCGCCCGCCGCCTCCGGCGACTGCCTTGATCATGATTGCGCCACCGCCACCAAGCGCGGCCAGAAAGGCATGTGCCTGGTCAAGTGAGACAGCCGTGTCACTGCCCACGATCACTGGTACACCGCAACGCTGCGCCAGGGCGCGTGCCTGCACTTTATCGCCGAAGGTCTGCAGGGCTGCGATGCCTGGCCCCACGAAAGCGATGCCAGCCTGCTCGCACTGGCGCGCCAGTTCAGGGTTTTCGCTGAGGAATCCGTAGCCGGGATGCAGCGCATCGCAGCCAGTGGCCTGCGCGGCCGCGATCACTTCGGCGATGTCGAGATAGGCGCGAGCACCGGATCCTGGCAGCGCACGAGCCTCGTCGGCCAGGCGCACATGCAGCGAGGTGGCGTCGTCATGCGAATAGATGGCGACGGTCGGCAGCCCGGCTTCGGCCGCGGCGCGCGCGATCCGGATGGCGATTTCGCCGCGATTGGCGATCAGCATTTTTCGAAAGCGCATGACAGTGTCCCGGTTGATCGCTTCGTGTATACAACGAACCGCGCCGCACAAGGCATCGCTTGCGTTCCGCTTCGTGCGCGCAAGGCGGTCGTCTGGCTGTTGAGCGGGGAGGTCGCCTGTTCAAATGCTTCGGGCGGGCGTAGCGTGGGGCGGGTTCAGTCAAAAGTTCTCAGGGAGTCTCATGGCCAGTTTCAGTCGTATCGGATTCATCGGTCTGGGCGTGATGGGTGAGCCCATCTGCCGCAATCTCGTTCGCAAGGCTGGCCTGCCGGTGACGGCCTTTGATACGCAGGCTCAGGTGATGTCACGACTTGCCGCCGATGGTGTGAACGCTGCCGCCTCAGTGGCCGATCTCGTGGCGTCGGTCGATATTGTTTTTCTCTGCCTGCCGTCGGGTGAGATCGTTCATCAGATCGCGCATCAGCCCGGTGGTCTTCTGGCTTCGATGCACCCCGGTCAGGTGCTGGTCGATCTCAGCACCTCATCGGTGGACACCACCCGTGACCTGGCAGCGGCGTTTGCGAAGCAGGGCGTGGCGTTTGCCGATGCGCCGCTTGCCCGGACCCGGGCAGCCGCCGAGGCGGGCACGCTCTCGGTGATGGTCGGTGCCGAGCCCGAGCTCTTCGAGCGACTGCGCCCGCTGATTGCAACCTTTGCTACCGAGATCACCTTGTGCGGCGGCGTCGGTTGCGGTCAGGTGGTCAAGATCCTGAACAACCTGGTGCTCTTTGAGACCGTGCTCGCACTGGCCGAGGCAAAGCTGATCGGCGAGCGTGCCGGCGTCGATCCGACCCTGCTTTTCGATACCCTGTCGAAAGGGTCTGCCGACAGTTTTGCTTTGCGCAGCCACGGCATGAAGTCGATGCTGCCGGGCGACTTCCCTGAGCGCGCCTTCTCGGTGCG
This sequence comes from Burkholderiales bacterium, assembly GCA_026399875.1. Lineage (GTDB taxonomy): Bacteria > Pseudomonadota > Gammaproteobacteria > Burkholderiales > Burkholderiaceae_E > UBA4615. Next base: position 125,431 of record JAPLQF010000025.1, read on the forward strand.
GTATGCGCGCAAGGATCTCGGCTACGCGATGAAGCTTGCGCAAGCCGCTGGCGTCGAGGCCAGGACGGCGCAGACTGTGAATGATTTTTTTGATCAGGCAATTGAAGCCGGGCTGGGCGATCTGTATCACCCGGTCATCAGCGAGCTGGTCGGAAAGCCGACTTGAATCAAGCGGGCGATATGACCTGCATTGTCAAAGGAGACGAGCCATGGTGAGCAAACAGACTGCATCGGCCAATGAGACCGAAGCGCAGTACGAGGTCTATGCCATTCGCTATGCGACCATGGCCCAGCGTCGCCGGCGCGACAATTTTGTTCCCGCCGATCCGCATGACGGCCCGATGCCGATGGACTTTTTCGTCTGGCTGCTGAAGTCGGCCACCCGAACCATTCTGGTCGATACCGGTTTCAGCGAAGCCACGGCCAAGCGTCGTAGCCGCGACTGGTCGCGCTGCCCGGTCGAGGCCTTGCGGGTGCTGGGTGTGGCGCCGGAGGATGTTCAGGATGTGGTGCTGACCCATCTGCATTACGACCATGCAGGCAACTTGCCGCGGCTGCCCAATGCGCGCTTTCATGTTCAGGACCGCGAGCTTGACTATGCCACCGGCCGCTGCATGTGTCATGCCACCGTGCGCCATGCTTATGGGGTCGACGATGTGGTCGAGCTTGTGCGAAACGTCTATGCCGACCGGGTGCAATTCCATGATGGCGACGATGTGCTTGCGCCGGGTGTGGAGCTGATGCTGATCGGTGGTCACACCCGCGGCCTGCAGTCGGTTCGCGTGCGCACTGCGCGCGGCTGGGTCGTGCTGGCCTCGGATGCCAGCCACTATTACGAAAACATGGACGATGGTCGGCCGTTTCCGATTGTCTTCAATGTGCCCGACATGCTCGAGGGTCATCGCAGGCTCTTTCGTGAGGCCGATTCGCCCGACCATGTGGTGCCCGGTCACGATCCGCAAGTGCTGAAACGCTATCCGCTTGTGCCGGGCGATGAACTGGGCATCGCTTGTCTGCACCTGCCGCCGCGGCAGGATTAATGTTGTCTTTGAATGCTTTTTGAGGGACTGTCATGACTGGAACCACTCATCGCACGCATGTGAGCTATATCGATCGCACGCGTCTGTATTACGCGGCACTGGGATATCCCAGGCCTTATGTTTACGCGCATCACCACGAGGTGCCGTTTGCGCCGCTTGCCAAACCCCTTGCCAAATCCCGGGTGGCGCTGGTCACCACCGCCAGCCCCTGGTGTGCGGATCCGGCCGATCATGTTCATGCGGTCTGGTCAGGATCTAGCGAGACGCCGCCGGACAGACTGTTTACCGACAACCTGGCGTGGGACAAGGAAAGCACCCATACCCGGGATGTCGAATCCTTCCTTCCGCTGCGCACGCTGGCCGAAGCCGCTGCACGCGGTCGCATCGGCAGCGTGAGCCCGCGCTTTTATGGCGTGCCAACCGAGTATTCGCAGAACCGCACTGTGAGCCAGGATGCGCCGGCCGTGCTGGCAATGTGCCGCGAAGACGCGGTCGACGTCGCGCTGATCGCCGCGCTCTGACCCGTCTGTCACCAGACCGTGAGTCTGGTCAGTCGGCATCTCGAGGCAAACGGCATCTCAACGGTGGTGATCGGATCGGCACGCGACATTGTGGAAGAGTGTGGTGTGACCCGCTTCGTCTTCAATGACTTTCCCTTGGGTAACCCGATCGGCAAGCCCTATGACGCGGCCATGCAGCGTGCGACGGTGGCGATTGCACTCGACCTGCTCGAGTCTGCAAGGCTGCCCCGCACGACGGTGCAGACGCCGTTTCGCTGGAGCGAGGACGAGTCCTGGCGGGAGGTCTATGCCCGGGTCGATCCCGATCGCATCGAGGCGCTGCGCCGTGAGGGCGATGCGCGAAGGGCAACGCAGGCAGCTGCCAAATCGCAGGATGAAGGCTAAGGGCAGTCATGCTCTGATCAAGGTCTGTCGACTAAGCAATTAACGGTATGCAGGCCACGGAAACGTGTGCCTGCCGCGGCTTGCCTTGGAACAGCTCCGAGGCTGAATCTGTGCGTCGTTGGCCACAAGATCGGTTGAGTCGGACTTCGTTAGCCGGCCCTGTCCCGCAGGGCGCTTTCGGCCAGAACCTGACGGTCGCAACCGTCGGTTTACCGACGGTTCGCTTGTTGCGATCGCCCGCCACGAGGTGGAAGACTCACGATACTTGTCCGCGCATCACATTTGCATTACATGTTGGACATGAAGACCTCCACACTGCCTGCGGTGCGCGTCGAGCCCGCATTGAGAAGCGATGCCGAGGCGGTTCTTGACGAAGGCGAATCCCTCTCCGATTTCGTCGCATCGTGCGTTCGCGACGGCATCGCCTGGCGGCGTACGCAAGACGCATTTCTCGCGCGCGCAAGCGTCTCTGTTGAGCGATCTGAGCGTGAAGACAGCGGGATCTCACCGCAGGAAATGCTGCGGCAGATGGATGTCCGACTTGAGGCGGCGCGCCAACGACTGGCGGCAGGTAAGCCGAGCGCGGGGCAGTGACCGTCTGCCGCGTCGTCCTCGCGGACGAGGCTGTCGACGACTTGCTCCGGATCGAGGATTTCACCATCGAACGTGAACTCGCCATTGCAACACCTGACCTCGACGTCGTGCGGCGCCTCAGAGACGCGGTCGACCGAGCGTTTCGACTGCTGGAGTTCTCGCCGTACTCGTGTCGCAGAGCTGCTCGCGCCGTGAACGACAAGCAGCGCGAACTGATCATCCCCTTCGGAAGCACCGGACTCATTGCTGCGTTTGAAGTCCCCGGCGAGATTGTCCGCATCGGTGCCATTCGCCATCGCTTGAGCAGGATTGCAAGTGATCCTCAGCGGCAACTGCGGCCATTGGCCTGGCACATTGGTTTCGCAGCAGCGAGACTCTTGTCGGCCGGAGGCGGTCGTTAGCCAATGCTGGCGAGGACCAGGAGATCACGAACGAGAGTATGTACGGCAAGGCTCTTTGCACTTACTTGCAAGAGCACCTGCCAAGGGCTGGGGTCAATGTGCCGTTCTTCTGCAACGAAGACTGGGGCTGGTGGCTAAAGGTTGAACGCGGCGGCTTCAAAATGGCACTCTGCCTCTACTCGGATCCGGACGCCGAGGGTAATCCTGAGAGATATGGGCTTATGCCATCGATCCAGAAAGAGACAAAATAGTCATGGTCGCGATTTAGGAAAGCTGATGTTTCAATTGGCGTTTTGGCGGTTATCGATATCGTTGAGCGCACATTCGTAAGCGATAAGGATGTTTTGGCTGTCACGACACACAATGATTTCCCATTTTTATCCGGTGGCGCATGAGGTCCAACAAGCAGCTCCAGCCGACGGTCCTCCTAGGCCCGCGGCTGAGTTGCGGCGTTAGGCGCCGCATATGGACAATTCGCTGTCGTACCAACTCCTTGCGGATGCAGTGCTTCTTCTGCATTTCGGCGTCGTGGTGTTCGTTGTCGCTGGCTTGGCCGCTATCGTAATCGGGAATCTGCGAGGATTGCGCTGGGTAAACAGCCTTTGGTTTCGGCTTGCGCACCTAGCCGCCATCGGTGTCGTCGTTGTTCAGTCCTTACTCGGCAAGCTGTGTCCACTCACCGGTTTGGAGTTGTGGTTGCGCGAAAGAGCAGGAGAGTCGGCCTACACAACGAGTTTCATTGAATACTGGGTTCAGCGAGTTCTCTTCTACGAAGCGCCGTCTTGGGTCTTCACCCTGAGCTACACGATCTTTGGCTTGTTGGTCGTTGCAGCCTGGTGGCGCTATCCGCCGCGCATGAGGTCACATCATCGCAAAGCGAGCGCCGCTTGACCCCGGTGGCAGCTGCTCGCACCAAGCCAGTAACTGGTCGCGCTTGATTGTTCTACTCAAAGTATGCTGGCCCGCGCCGTCGACTGCACGCGCATGAATCATTCTCTTGTCCAGGTCCACGCCTATGCCACGAATGTTGGCGATCGGCGCTCGTAAAGTTCGCATCATGGTACTTCTCCTTCAACGGTTGAGATTGACTTCGAACCCATCAATCTTGGTGCTTGCGCACTGGTACCACGTTAGGGAAGTCCCTTCGTATTCGCGCAAGCGGGACTGCGCAAAAGCGCGCAGCCCCGTCGCTCCACGTTGAGCGACGGTGTTCGGGCTGCTCATTCGCCGTGGCCGACTTCCGTACCGGGTCGAAACGACGCGTCGGGGAACCGAAGCTTACGGGCGCGCCGACAGCAGTTCTCCGAGCCTACAAGAGCCTGCCGCGCTGACGTGTCACGCCAACAGAGCGCCCACCTTTTGCACCAACGACGCCGAATTTGGTCCCCACCACTTTCCACATCGCGGCTTCTATCGACAGGACTCGTTCAAGAGCGACAGACTTTGATCAGAACATCAGCAGGCGCTCGGGGTGCGTTCGGAGCTTAGCGCCGCATGTGCATCCCGGGTCACTGCGAGTGGCTCCGGGGTGGTCGCAAACGAGACCGACAGGGCTCTGATCTGCAGCACGATGTCGCCCTGTCTTGAGTCCGGCTCGACTGTGTCAGACGGTCAGCACCACCTTGCCGAAATGCCGGTTATCGCTCATGTGCGCGAGTGCGGCAGGCGCCTGGTCGAGTGCGAAGGTCCGGTCGATCGGCAGAGCCAGTTGGCCGGCAGCGACCGCAGGTCCGAGGTCGGCCATCATGCGCCTGCCGATTTCGCGGACTTCGTCGAGCGAACGGGTCCGGAAGGTGACGCCGATGAAGGTAATGCGGCGCAAGGCATGCAGGTCGAAATTGAATTCGTCGCGCGTGCCGCCCAATCTGCCGACATTGACAATGCGCCCCAGGATTCGTGTAGCGGCGAGATTCTGGTTGGCGACACCGCCTGAGACCTGATCGACGATCAGGTCGACGCCCTTGCCGTCGGTGGCGGCGAGCACCTGCTCGACCCACTCAGGGTTGCGTGAGTTGACCGCAAGATCGGCGCCAAACTCTGCCAGGCGGGAACGGCGACCCTGATCGGTTGACGAGCCGACGACCAGCGATGCGCCTCGCCACTTTGCGATCTGCATCGCCATCAGACCTACACCGGAACTGGCTCCCTGGATCATCACTGTGCCGCCCGGCGCGAGTTGACCGTGGGTAATCAGGGCATCGTGCATGGTCTGCAGGGCGATTGGCAGTGTTGCAGCATGCTCGAAGCTCATCTGCGCCGACGGAATCGGCAAGACCCGCCCGTAATCGGCCACTGCATATTCCGCAAATCCACCACCACCCGAACACATGACCCGATCGCCCTTTTTCAGGCCGGACTGGCTTGGCACCTGCGCGCCGACCTCGACCACCTCGCCCGCCCACTCCATGCCGAGGACCGTGCCCTGTCCGCCATGCGCGCCATGCCGATGGCCGGCGGCCATGCCGAGGTCGGCACGATTCAGGCCGCAGGCCCGTACCCGTACCAGCACTTCATTAGGCTTGGGCACCGGTGGCGATGCCTGGCCGAGCACTGCACCGTCTTGTCCTGCGAGAATTGCCTTCATGTTGTTGACTCCTGGTGAGTGTGATCTGTCAGGCTGCGCGAAGATCGTAGCCAAGCCGCGGGAAGTGTACGACGACCGTTCCTACTCTCGGATCCTTGCGACGCACCGCGATTTCATCGGTGCCGGCATGGACCAGTTCCCCGTTCACCACATCGCGGCCGTAGTCGTCAGCGCGAATCCTGACGTCTGAACCCAGCGGCGGATCCTCGGGCCAGGGCGTCGAGGGCTCAGGCGCCAGCGGCTGCGCGTTTCGCGCGATCTCGAGCGCGCGCTCGGGTGCCATCGGTGTGGATACACCGTGTCCGAAGGCACGAATACGCGCCATCCAGGCCGCGATGAAGGGATAAGGCGCCAACTCATGTGCCAGACGATCGGTGCGTGCGGTGAAGAACCAGAGCGGGTGGTAGACCGCGAGATCGGCGACACAGGGCGCCGGGCCTGCGATCCACTCGCGGCCATCGGACAACATCGATTCGATGGCGGGTATCTGCGCGCGCACCAGTGGCGCATTGCGAAGTGCCGCTCGGCGCATGGTGGCTTCATCGGGTGGCGGCAGGCCGCGCATCACCGAACGGTCAGCCTGCAGACCGGCGGGCAGATGGTCGAGGTTCATCCCTGAGACGTAGAGCGTAATCGGTCGCATGAGGCGATTTTCCGCCCAGTAGGCGATGGCATCGGCTGTCGCGGATTGCGCCGGCGGGAAAAGCGTTGGCGACGGGGCGCGCCGTTCGAGTTCACGAACGATCAGACGGGTATCGCAATAGAGATCGGCGCCTGCCTGGAGCACCGGCGTGCGACGGTAGCCGCCGGTGAGCGGCACCAGATCCGGCTTGGGTGCGATCGGCGGGATGATGACCGACTGCCATGCAAGGCCTTTGAAGCCGAGAGCTAGACGCACTTTCTCGGCGAAATTCGAAAAATCATAATGGTGCAGGATGAGATCGGACATCGCGGCAGACTCGGTTGAACAGAGAGGGCGAACCGATTGTAGGCGTCCCGATTGTCGTCAGACCCGCGACCGGGTCTATGCTGAGGGTTTATCGTCGGCCGAGCCGGCGCGTTCGGTGCGGTTTTTCCCCGTATCGATCACCTCGAGGTCGAAATCATGAAGAACCTGATCCGCCATACTGCGGGCTTGCCGGTCAATCTCGCCTACATCGATGCGGGCGAAGGCATCCCGGTGATCTTCGTGCACGAATTCGCGGGCGACATGATGAGCTGGCTGCCGCAAATCAATGCGCTGTCGCGCCGCTATCGGTGCATCGCCTACAACGCGCGCGGCTATTCACCCTCTGATGTGCCAGTCGACGCAAGCGCCTACAGTTGGCAGGCAGCCGTTGCCGATCTGATTGCGCTCATGGATTTTCTTGGCTTGCGGCGTGCGCATGTCGTCGGTCTGTCGATGGGCGGCTATACCGTGGTGTCTGCAGGCTATCTGCATCCTGATCGCATCCTCTCAATCGGCGTGTGCAGCGCCGGTTCGGGCTCGGTCTCGAGTGGACGCGAAGCGATGATCGCATCGAGTCTGGGCCTGGCCGATCAGATCGAACGCGATGGCATTCGCAGCGGCATCGCCGACTACGCCAAGGCGGCGGCGCGGCTGCCCTTTCTTGAAAAGGATCCGGTCGGCTTCGAGGCTTTTTTCGAACAGTTCGCAAGCCACGATGCCATCGGCTCGGCACTGACCTTGCGCGGCGTGCAGGCCGCCCGCCCGTCGCTGCTCGATAAAGGTCCGCAACTTGCGGCGATCCGCGCACCAGTGTTGATGATGCTTGGCGATCGCGACAGCGGCTGCGTCGAGCCGACGCTCTTCATGTGGCGAACCATCCCGGGGGCAACGCTCGCGGTGTTGCCCAACTCGGGGCACTGCATCAACCTCGAAGAGCCGGAAGTCTTCAATCGCTTGCTGCTCGATTTTCTCGACCGCGCCGGTTCGGTCGACCAGAGTGCCTCGCAATGACCGGCGCGTCGCCAGGCGGGCGAACCTCATCGGCTGCGCTGGTGGGCGGGCTGTATTTCGTACTTGCCTGCGTCTTCTGGGGCATGAACATCCCGCTGACAGCAGAACTCTTCAAGACCTTCGACCCGTTCTGGCTCGGCTTCATTCGGGTCAGCCTGGCGGCGCTCATCCTTGCCGGGATGCTGCTGCTGTCCAAAGGCAAAGGAAACCTTCGATCGCCGATTCCGCTATGGCGGATCATGATCCTGGGCGGTCTGGCCAGTTGCTTCTTTACCCTCTACAACCTCGGGCTTCGCTATACCAACACCATCACGGCGGCGGCGATTCTGGCCGGCTCGCCGGTATACGGCGCGGTGGTGTCGCGTTTCATGACCGGTGGCAGGCTCCAGAAGGGATTCTGGGGAGCGGCTGTGCTGACGCTCATCGGTGCCGGCGTCGCGATTTATGGACGCGCACGTGCCAGCGGCCAGTCGTTTCATCTTCAGGGCGGCGAGATCCTGATCGTGCTTGGCATCTCGGCCTGGGCGGCCTATTCGATTCTGTCGGTGCGATGGTTCGAGGCCGAGACACCGCAGCTGCGTCGCACCTTCCTGTCGCTCGGGGCGGCGTCGGTCTGGCTGCTGTTGTGGTGGGCGCTGGCTTATGCCGTCGGTATTGCCGGCCCGGGAAACTTCAATCCCGATGGCACGGCCCTGACCTATCTTCTGCTCACCGCGTTTCTTGCCACCGTGATGGGCATCGTGGCCTGGGGCCATGGTGTGGCCCGTCTCGGGGTGAGCACCGGCATGATGTGGCAGAACACCGTGCCGGTGTTTGCAGTGCTGATTTCACTGGTGTTCTTCTCGGTCATCCCGTTGCCGGAACAGGTACTCGGCGGCGCGATCGTCCTGGCGGGGGTCGTCTATATGCAGTGGCAGCAGATTCGCGAACAAGCGACCTAGGAAGGCCATGACAACCCGATTTCCGGTGACCGAGCATGTCATCACGACTGAGCGACACACCAGCTTCTACTTGTCCTGCGGTGCGGCTGACGCACCATTGATCATCTTTCTGCATGGATGGCCCGAACTGTCGATCAGTTGGCGCCATCAGCTCGAATGCTTCGGTGCCCTCGGCTTTCGCGCCGTTGCGCCCGACATGCGCGGCTATGGCCGATCGACGGTTCACCCGAATCTGAGCGACTACGCGATCTCGAACGCGGTCGCCGACATGCTCGAGCTGCTCGATGGGCTTGGGGCGTCCTCGGCAGTCTGGGTCGGGCACGACCTGGGCTCACCGGTGGTGTGGAGCCTGGCGCAGCATCATCCGGAGCGGGTGACCGGTGTGGCGAGTCTGTGCGTCCCCTATTTGCCTGACGGTTTCAGTCCGTTGAACCTGATTCCGCTGGTCGATCGTGCGCTCTATCCAATCGATGAATTCCCCGCAGGGCAATGGGACTACCAGCTCTTCTACCAGGAAAGTTTCGAGCGTGCCCAGGCCACCTTCGAAGCCAATCCGCTCAATACCGTCAAGGCTCTGTTTCGCAAGGGCGATCCTCGCGGCCGCGGAAAGCCCGCCGCACTGTCGATGGTGCGCCGATCAGGCGGATGGTTTGGCGGCGCGGCCTGCGCGCCCGACCTGCCGGTCGACCGCGACCTGCTGACTGACGAAGATCTGCATCGCTATGTCAGCGCGCTGTCGGCCAATGGTTTTTTCGGAGCCGATGCCTGGTACATGAACGGCCCCGCCAATATCGAGTACGCATCGCGCGCGCCCGCAGGCAAGCGGCTGTCGATGCCGGTGCTCTTCTTTCATGCGGCGCACGACTATGTGTGCGATACGGTTGCCACTCGCCTGCCCGAGCCGATGCGCGAGCATTGCGACAAGCTCGTCGAAATGACTTTGCCGACTGGCCACTGGATGGCGCAGGAGCGCCCCGAGTTGGTCAACGGCGGGCTTGCGCGTTGGCTGGCGCTCAATGTTCGGGCTGGTTCTGCAGCTTGTTGATGCGGTCGATGCGGTCCTCGATGGTGGCATCGCTGCCGCCTTTCCACTCGAGCACCTGCAGCACCACGCCCGAGGCATCGCGCGGGCGGAGCACCACTTCGCTGCGATTGCTGAATTCATCGCGCAAGGGAATCCTGTAGCCCTTGCCTTCGACTTCACTGATGAACTCGGCAAGATTGTCGACTTCCAGGCCCATGTGATGAAGGCCTTCGCCGTGCTTGTCGATATGCTGGTTGATGAAGCCATCTGCTTCAAGCGACTGCACAAGCGACAGCACGTTTTCGCCGATCTGCATGTAGGCGACCTTTACCATGCCGGCCTTCTCGCGCAGGACTTCGGTTCGGATATGGACCGCGTTGAGAAGCTTCTTGTACTGTTCGGTCGCCTGATCGGCATCGCGTACTGCGATGGCAACGTGGTCGATTCGCTTGATGCTCGCCATGGCGTGTCTCCTCGGGTTCTGGGCGGGCCAAGTATAGTCGCAGGCATAAGCAAGATATGACGACATCAGGAGACGACGATGAGCTATGACGCCCCCTTTGCAGGTCTGAAGGTCATCGACCTCAGCCAGGGCATTGCAGGACCCTATTGCGCCATGCTGCTCGCCCAGCAGGGTGCGCAGGTCATCAAGGTCGAAGGCCCGGGAGACGGCGACTGGAGTCGCGTGCTCGGTGTCAGATATGGCGACCATTCGGCGTTTTCGATCATCGGCAATCTGGGCAAGCGCAGCGTGGCCATCGACCTCAAGAATGACGAGGGCAAGGCGGTGTTGTGGCGTCTGATCGAAGGCGCGGATGTGTTCATCGAGGGTTTTCGCCCGGGCGTGATCAAGCGACTGGGATTCGATTACGAAGCGGTCAGCGCGCGCGAGCCGCGAATCGTTTACCTGTCGATTTCGGGATTCGGCCAGAGCGGGCCTCTGGTCGGGCGGCCCGCCATGGATCCGGTACTGCAGGCATTTTCCGGGCTGACCGGCGAGAACCACGGCGAGGACGGCATTCCGCATCGCGTGCCGACGATTCCGGTCGACATGGTCACCGCGCTCTATTCTTTCCAGGCAATGTCGTCGGCGCTGTATGCGCGCCGTGACGAGCCGCGCGGCCGATACCTCGATTCGAGTCTGATGCAAGGCGCAGCCGGCATGCAGGCGATCCGGATGATGTCGTCGCTGCTTGAAGGCGGCGTGGTACGCCCGGGCGGTTCCCCGGCGGGCATCTTCCGTACTTCAGACGGCTGGATCTCGGTGACCACCATCCTCGATCGGGACTGGTTGGCGCTGTGCGAGGCGATCGATCGGCCGGATCTGGCCGCGCAGGAGCGATTCAAGAAGGTCGCCGACCGGCATGCCCAGGACGATGAGCTCATGACCATGCTGAGGTCGCTGCTGATCACGCAAACCACCGCGCACTGGTCGCAACGGCTGGCCAAAGCCAGCGTCATGCACGAGCGTGTCAATCGCTACGCCGACTTCGTCAAGGAGCCCCAGGCGATTGAAACCGGCCTTTTTTCGTGGCTGTCGCAGCCGGGCCTGGCGCGCACTGTACCGGTGGCAAATTTGCCGGGGATAAAGCGTTTTGAGGATGGCACGCCGGCGGCGACAGCTCCCACCGTCGGGCAGCATACCGCCGAGGTGCTTGGCGAATGCGGCTATGACGCTGCACAGATTGCCGGACTCGCCAAGCGCGGCGTGATCGCGGTTGCGAAGGTCTGATCATGAGCCTTGATCACACGCAGCTGCCTGTGGGCACATTTTTCATGCAGGCCCAGGAGCAGGTGGTGTTTGGTCGCCCCGCCGCGCAGGCGGTCCTGGAACAGGTCGAGCGAATCGGTGCGCGGCGGGTGTTCCTGACCTCCGGGCGCACCCTCGGCCAGCTTGATGACGGGCCATTGCAGCGTATCCGCCGGGCACTCGGCGATCGTCACTGCGGCACCTGGTCGCAGATTCGGGCACACAGTCCGCGCGAGGATGTTATCGATGGTGCGCTGGCCGCACGTGAGGCTGGTGCCGATCTGCTGGTGGCCGTCGGTGGCGGCTCGGTCATCGATGCCACCAAGGCAATGTTGATGGCAATCTGGATGAAGCTCGATACGCCCGCCGACATGGCGCCTTATCGCAATAACCAGCCACAAGGCGAGGCTCGTCCGGTCGAGGCGCCAGTCGACGCTATCCGGATGCTGGCCGTCTCGACGACATTGTCGGCCTCCGAGTTCACGCCGAATGCCGGAGTTACCGAGTCGCAGACACACACCAAACAGTCCTACAGCCATCGGCTGATGGTTCCGGTGACCGCCATCCTCGATCCACAGGCCACCCTCGACACGCCGCCCGATCTGCTCTTCAACACCGCGATTCGTGCGGTCGACCATGCGGTGGAGTCCTTCTGCTCGCCTCGGGCCAATCCGGCCACCGAGCCGCTTTCGCTTCAGGGCTGGCGTCTGCTCGCCCGGTCCTTGCCTGCCATTCAGGCGGACCCGACCGATCTCGATGCACGCCTTAAGGCGCAGTTCGGAATGTGGCAGGCGATTGCGGGCTCAGTGGCTGGTGCCAGGACGGGCGCCAGCCACGGCATCGGCTATGCGCTGGGCGCGACCTTCGATATCGCCCACGGGCATACTTCCTGCGTGATGCTGCCTGCGGTCCTGCGATGGAATGCCGCGGTCAATGCCGACCGACAACGCCTGCTGTCCGAGGCAGTCGGGCAGCCCGATGTGCCGGCGGCCGATCTGGTGGCAGCGCTGGTCGCTCGGCTTGGCCTTCCGGGCTCGCTGCGGGAAGTGGGCGTCGGTCGCGAGCATTTCGCCGATATCGCCAAGCGCGCTCTGGTCTATGTGAACCTGCGTGATAACCCGCGGCCGATCACCGGTATCGATGAGGTGATCGAGATCCTTGAGCTGGCGGTCTGATCTGCGATTCATCGCAGGTCGAACTTCTGACGGCGCACGAAGCGCCCCCAGTCGTCGCGTTGCGGTGATGCGTACTGTTTTGCTTTCTCATCGGACCAGGTCTGCGCCGCGGGTGAGCCTGCAGGCCGCCGACTCGACTGCACCGCGACGTATCGCGCATCGAAGGTGTCGATGAGTGCGTCGGTGCGGCTTGGGTCGAATCGGTCCTGATGCAGGGTCGCCTCGAGCGGCAACCGGGGGCTGATAGAGCGCGCCTGCAGCGGCCACCCGATGCAAAGGCCGGCCAGCGGAAAGACATGCTCGGGCATTTCCAGGATCGTCGCCAGTTCCTCGGCCCGGTCGCGCAGGACGCTGATCGGGCAGCAGACCATGCCGATGGCGCTTGCGGCCCGCATGAAATTCATCATGACGAGCGCCGCATCGACCGTCGGATTGAAAAAGCCATCGAGGTGCTCGTTGGTGAACGCCTGGTCCCGGCACTCGAAAATCCGGCGAAATCGCCGACCGTTGCCGCAAAACAGCAGCAGCGCGGGGGCGGTCTTCATCCAGGGCATCGATGGCACCAGCGATTCCACCGCCGAGCGCACAGACGAATCGCGGATATCGACGATATCGGCCTGCTGCAGATAGCTTTTTGTGGGGGCGCTCAGCGCGCAGGCTGCGAGCAGCCTGACCAGATCAGCATCGACCGCTCGCTCGTCCCATGCCCGGTGTGTTGTCTGGCTTGCGATTTGCAGCAGCTGCTGAAGGCCTTCGAGTCCTGGCGGGATCGCGACTTCTTCACCGAAGCGCGCTGCAAGTGCCTCCCTCAATGCCTTGAGTGTGTTTTCGTCGTTCATGGCGAAGTCATCCTTTCGATGATAGGCGTGAGGTAATCTTGCGCATCCCAACTGTCGGCCGTCCACACCGGACCCAGGACCAACTTACGATGAAAACTCATATTCGCACCCTTGCTGCCGCATTCATTCTGCTTGGTATGGCGACTGCGCCTGCGGTGGCTCAATCAAAAAAAGAGCTTGTCGACAGGATCGTCCTGCTTCAGCAACCGGGAGTCGAGGCGATGGCTCGCAGTATGGGCGAGCAGCCTGCTGCCCAGCTGGTCATGCAGGCGCGTCAGATCATTCAGAACGTTCCTGCAGACAAGCGCGATGCTGCGGTCAAGAACATCGATGCCGAGCTGAAAAAGTATGGGGATGATGTGGTGCCCCTGTTGCGTGATCGGGCGGTCAAGATCGCGCCGACGATCATCGGGCCCGAGCTCGACAAGAATTTCAATGAAGCCGAACTCAAGCAGCTGATCGACTGGCTCGAGTCCCCGGTCATCAAGCGTTTTCAGGATCTGACGCCGAATATTCAGCGGTCGTTGTCAGAAAGGCTGGTGAACGAAACCCGTGCTCAGGTCGAGCCCAAGCTGACTGCGCTTGAGGCGGCGATGGCCAAGCAGCTTGGTGTGACGCCCAACAGCAGTGGGCCGGCACCCGCTGCATTGCCCGGTAATCGCGGCGGCTCGAACTGAATCTGATCGTCCAACCGGTGGCTGTTGGGGCCACATGAAACAGGAGCAGGAGCCGACATGACCGAACCCACCGTCCTGATCGAGAAGTCCCCCGAGGGCTATGCGGTGATCACCCTCAATCGACCGGGTGCCATGAATGCCCTGTCGCGTCAGCTGCGACAGGAGTTGGCCGACGCAATCGATGCAATGCAGGCCGATCCGGAGGTCCGAGTGCTCATTCTGACCGGCGCCGGTCGCGCATTTACCGCCGGTCTCGATCTGAAAGAGCTCGGCATCAAGGGGCTCAAGGGCGATGCAGCCGCGCAATCGATGCAGGAGGCCGTGCAGGTCGGCGATCCGGTGAAGTCCATCGGCCGCTTCACCGGTCCGGTGATCGGCGCAATCAATGGCGTTGCGATTACCGGTGGTTTTGAGCTTGCGCTTGCTTGCGATGTGCTGCTCGCCTCGTCCGAAGCCCGGTTTGCCGATACCCATGCCCGCGTGGGCGTGATGCCCGGCTGGGGCTTGTCGCAAAAGCTCAGCCGGATCATCGGTATTTCGCGTGCCAAGGAGCTCTCGCTGACTGGCAATTTTCTGGGCGCCGATCAGGCTCTGGCCTGGGGATTGGTGAATCGCGTGGTACCGCCCTCCCAATTGCTGACGCAGGCGCGGGCATTGGCCTGCGACATGCTGTCGGTCCTGCCCCATATGCTGGTGGCCTACAAGAAAGTGATCGACGACGGCTATGCGGTCTCGTTTGCTCAGGGCATGGCGATCGAGCGGGAGCGGGCTGATGCCAACAATGGCGCGGTCAGCGCCGAGGACATCGAAGCGCGACGCGAAGCCGTCCGGGCGCGCGCCCACAGTCAGTAAGCAGCGCCCGTGATGGTTTCGGGCCGCACAGGCTGACCGAACAGGCCGACCGCAATGGCTGATGACATCGTTGACGTGCTGATCATCGGTTCCGGAGCGTCGGGTGCTGCGGTTGCCTGGCGCCTGGCCGATACGCGGATGCGCATCGTCTGCATGGAGCAGGGCGACTGGACCAATCCGTCCGACTATCCCAGTACCCGCCGCAGCTGGGAGGCCGAGGCGGCCTCGAGTGCCTCGCCCAGTCCGAATATTCGAAATGGTCGCGATGACTATCCGATCAACGAAGATGATTCGCCGATCTCGATCGTCAATTACAACGGCGTGGGCGGAAGTACGGTGCTCTATTCGGCCCACTTCCCGCGGTTTCATCCGTCAGATTTCAAGGTTCGGACGCTCGATGGCGTGGCCGATGACTGGCCCCTCGACTATGCAATGCTCGAACCCTATTTCGCACTCAATGACCGCATTATCGGGGTGTCCGGTCTGTCGGGCGACCCCGCCATGCCTCCGCACGAGCTGCCCCTGCCGCCAATCCCGCTGGGCAAGATGGGCGAGACCATCGCTCGCGGTTTCAATCGGCTCGGCTGGCATTGGTGGCCATCCGACAGCGCGATCATCACCCGCGACTACGAGGGGCGCGAGGCTTGTGTCAATCTGGGCCCCTGTCACTCGGGCTGCGCCAAGGGCGCAAAGAGCAGCGCCGACATGACCTACTGGCCGATGGCGCGGCGCGCCGGGGTTGAGTTGCGCACCCGCTGTCGAGTGAGCGAGATTCTGGTTGATGACCATGACATGGCCACCGGCGTCGTCTACTTTGATGAGCATGGTGTTGAGCACCGTCAGCGCGCCGAGCTTGTCATCCTTGCCTGCAATGGCGTGGGCACTCCGCGCCTGCTGCTCAACTCAAGGTCGGCGGGTTTTCCCGATGGTCTGGCCAACCGCTCGGGTCTGGTCGGCAAGAACCTGATGCTGCATCCCTGGGGGCTGATTTCAGGGATTTTCGATGAGCAGCTCGACTCGCATTACGGGCCGCAGGGCTGCTGCCTCCTGAGCAAGCAGTTCTACGAAACCGATCCTGGGCGCGATTTCGTGCGCGGCTACAACATGCAGATCACCCGAGGTACAGGGCCGGTCGTGACCAGGCAAGGACTGACCCGCGGCACGATCCCGTGGGGCGCGGCGCACCATGCCGAGTTCGCCCGACGATATGATCGCACCATCAATATCGGTATCTGCTGCGAGGATCTGCCCGAGGAACGCAATT
This sequence comes from Burkholderiales bacterium, assembly GCA_026399875.1. Lineage (GTDB taxonomy): Bacteria > Pseudomonadota > Gammaproteobacteria > Burkholderiales > Burkholderiaceae_E > UBA4615. The sequence continues at coordinate 141,437 of JAPLQF010000025.1, forward strand.
GCGTCACCCTCGATCCGACGCTGACCGATTCGAGTGGCATCCCGGCGCCGCGGATCAGCTATCGGCTGAGCGACAACAGCAAGCGGATGCTGCAGCACAGCTTCGAGAAAGGCACCGAGGTGATGAAGGCGGCTGGTGCGGTTGATATACATACCGAGGGGCCGATGCGTTATGCCGGTTGGCATCTTCTTGGTACCGCCCGAATGGGACTCGATCCGACCCGGTCGGTGGTCAACGAATGGGGCCGCAGCCATGATGTACGCAACCTTTTCATCGTCGACGGAAGCGTGTTTGTCACCTCCGGTGGGGTCAATCCGACCTCGACGATACAGGCGCTTGCGCTCTACATCGCTGACGCGATGAAGGCGCGTCTGGCCAATCTTTTCGATTGATCCCGATTCCTGCGAACGCTGCCATGTCGACTCGCGAATCACGTTCATCCATCGATTTTTTTGAGAACCGGCCACTGAGCAGTGGATTTGGGCTGATTCGGCTCGCGACCCTTGAAGGGGTCCTCGATCTGATCGTGCCGCCCAGCGCAGATGGCCGAATGCCGGGTGCGACCGAGGTCGGTGTGCCGGCCTATCTTCTGGCTCATTGCGCCGATGCCTTGCCGATCTTGTGCACTGAGCTCGATCGGCTCGACGCCCAGGCGCATGCCCGATGCGGACAGCCCTTCGCCGCACTCGGTGCAGACGATCGCCAGGCGCTTGTCGACGGCATGCGCGCGCAGGACGCTGATTTCATGAGCCGTCTTGCGCTCGAAACCGTGACCTGCTACTACCAGCACGATCGCGTCCTGGCCGCGCTTGGCATGGAGCTTCGTTCGCCGGCGCCGCAAGGCTACAAGGTCATCTCCGGCGATCTGATGCTGCTTGCGCCGGTTCGAAATCGTGGAAAAATGTATCGCGACGCCTGATTGGCAGACAATCACGGTAAAAATGATTTTTTCACGACTCGATTTTGAACTGGGACTCTGATGCAGCTGGTTGTCAAAAAGGTGTCGCGACTTGTCCTGACCGTTGCACTCTTGTGCCTGTGTGCCGTTCTGTTGTCCGCCGCCAATCACGCCCATGCGGGCAGGGCTGATGCCTATCGGATGCATCTGACGGTTGATCGCTCGACACCCGAGAGATGCCTGGCCTTCTTCATCAATGCGACGACTGATGTGGAGGGCGTGATGGAGCGCCTGAAGACGCAGTACGAGCAGGAGAAGTCCTGGAGTTATCCGCAGCCGCTTGAAACCGAGCGCAAGCGGGTCGATTATCTGGTATCTGAAATGCTCGACAGCATGGACCTGAGCAGTGTGCCGCAATGGTCAAGACAGTCGATCGGCACCGGAACGGCTTTCATGATCAGCGAAGTCCTGCGTCTGTCGAACGTCAAGGCCGATACACCACTGCGCAAGCTTAATGACGACTTGTGGGTTGTACCCGGAACCTATCTTCAGATCGGTCGAATCAAGTCAGGTCTGCGCATGGGCGATGTCGTCTTTACCGCCGAAACCGTCGCGAATGTCCCGGCGCTTTATCAAAAGATCATTGCGACAAAGCCGATCGATGAATTTAATCCCTACAAGTCTTTTACCGAGAGTCCGGGAGGGGTCCTCCCGCCGACCTGGACGGCGGCGATTTTTTCGCTCCCGGGCTTCTGGCTTGCGTCGTATGGCAGCAATACCGTCTGGCAGTGGACCCTCTTGGGCGTGAGCCTGCTGGTCATGTCGGTTGGGCCTTTTCTGTTGCGGCGCCTGTTTCGCAATGGCGCGCCAAGAGTGCTGGGGGCCGCAGTGCTTACGATGTTGTTTTCGCGACTTGGCAGTGAGGTCTCGATCGGTCTGGGCAGCCTGACCGGAGCCGGCGCCACGATCGCGGCGATCATTTTCACCATCGTCTTTTATCTCGCCCTCAGTCTGACCGCCTTCATGGTGAGCGAGATTCTTGCCAGCAATTACCTGAAGATTGCCCGCCTCGGTGCGAACCATCTCGATTCGAGCATCATCCGACTCTTGTGCCGGTTGGGCGGTGTGTTTGCCTCGCTTGCCATCATCATTTACGGCTTGAACACCGCCGGATTTCCGGTCATGGGGATCGTTGCCGGTCTGGGCGTTGGTGGCCTGGCGTTTGCTCTGGCAGCGCGGGCCACACTCGAAAATCTTCTGGCCGGTGTCGTGATCTATATGGACAAGTCGATCAAGGTTGGCGATCTGATCCAGTCGGGCGATGTCGAGGGGGTGGTTGAAGACATCGGGATGCGGTCGACCCGTATCAGGGCTGCTGATGGCACGCTGATCAGCGTCACCAACAGTGATATGTCCTCCAAGATCATCCGGAACAAGACCATGCGGATCACACCGCCTGCATCCGAATCCGAATCCGAATCCGAATCCGGCAACGCCGAGGCGGCTCACTGAGTTCGGGGGCGTCCATCAATGCGGCTCAGGCCATCTTCATCCAGTCGACGATCAACCGGTTGACCGTGGCGGGTTGCTCCAGTTGCAGAAAATGACCTGCGTCATCGACGATCCGGACCCTTGCCCATGGGCACAGGTCGCGCGCCGATTCCGCGACTTCCAGTCCGATGCAGCCGTCATTGCGGCCATGCAGATAGAGCGTCGGCTGAGTCAGCTCGCCGCGGCCAAGCGTCTGAATGGCGTCGTAGTGATCGGTGTGCGGGGCGTCGCCGAGCGACGCCCGGTAATACCCCAGTGCGGCCGCCAGGTGGGCGGGGTCGCGAAGGCAGGCTTTGCAGTTTTCGGCGTCGACCGCCCCATCGAAGCCGGGCGACCAGTCGCGCCACAGCATGTCGATGAAAGCGAGATCGTTGGCCGGGACGACCTTGTTCGATAAGGCGTGCTGGAAATAGAACATGTACCAGCTGCGCTTTGTCTGCTCAAGGTTGGTGGCGAACGCTCTTCCCATCGCATTGCCGGGCGGTACGGCCATGCCCACCACACGCTTCCATCGCCTGGGCTCGCTGGCCGCTGCACCGTAGACGCTCGGTGCGCCCCAGTCATGCCCGATGATGACTGCGTTCTCGTCTGCGCCCAGCGCCTCATGCAGTGCATTGGCATCGGCTGACAGTGCGCCGGTCTGGTACATGCCGTCAGGCGCGACCGATGTCGGCGCATACCCGCGCATGAAGGGCGCTACCGCCCGATAACCGGCTGCCGCCAGTTCGGGCAGCAGATATCGCCAGCTGTGAGCTGAATCGGGAAAGCCGTGAAGGCAAAGCGCCAGAGGTCCGGTACCGATTTCAAGCAGCGTGAAGTCGACGCCGTTGGCGGTCAGTTGTCGGGTGGTGGTTTGATAGGTCATGTTGTCGGTAATGAGCGGTTGTGATGCGGTCGAATCGCCAATGCAGGCAGAATCAGGGCCGCCGGCAAACACGAGGGAACGATGAAGTCATTATTGCTCTTGACGCTGCTGATCGGGCCACTGCCGGCCTTGGCACAGTGGACCAGGATGGACAGCAATACCTCAGGCACCATCTATATCGACATGGGAGCGATCCGCAAGAGCCCCGATGGCCGCCGGGCCTCTTTCATGATGGACCGCGCAAAACCCGACAGTGATGGCGTGAGCTCGATGGTCGATGTCTACGAGTTCGATTGCGCAGGAAAGCGTGTGCGGTCGGTGCAGAGTACCGATTTCAAGGGGGCGATGGGAACCGGCGCGATTGTGTCGTACAGCCGCAAACCGCTCGAATGGGATGATGTCCTGCCGGGAACCCGCCTGGATGTGTCGTTGAAGTCGGTCTGCAAAGCCCCGCTCAGGTGACTTCGGCGTGGCAGTGATCGGGCTGTTTCAATCCGGCCGATTCCTCATGCACTTTTTTGTGGAGCTCAGCGCAACATGGCCGACAGCCTGACCGATTTCCTCCAGGGTTTGCCCTCGAATTCAGTTGCGATCGATGATGACCATCGGCACTGGACCGTTGGCGATCTGCAGTCCGAGTCCCGGCGCCTGGCAAGCGGCCTGCGGGCGCTCGGTATCGGGCCGGGCGATCGTGTCGCGCTGTGGCTGCCGAATATTCCCCAATGGCTCGCCTTGTTTTTTGCCTGTGCCCGCATCGGCGCGATTGCGGTGTCGGTCAATACCCGCTTTCGTGCCAACGAGCTTGAGGACATCGTCGGGCGTTCGGGTTGCCGAGCGCTGGTCTTGTGGCCCACCTTCAAGAGCATTGATTTCGCGGGCATCCTGGAAGCGGTCGATCCTGAAGCTCTGTCGTCGCTCACCGATATCGTCGCTTTTTCGACCGCCGGAGAAAGCGCTGACTTTCGATTTGCCGGCCGCCGGTGCTCCGCCTACGCGGATCTTGCGCGACACGACGAAGAGGCCATGCCAGCGGCTGACGCCGAGTCGAGATGCGTCATCTTCACCACCTCCGGCACAACCAGAGCCCCTAAGTTTGTGTGCCATACCCAGAAAGGGATCGTGCAGCATATCCGGGATGTGGCAGTCGGTTTCGGCATGACGACACCCGGCTCCCGAGTACTGCAGGCCTTGCCGCTGTGCGGTGTCTTTGGTTTCACCCAGGCGCTCGCCGCGCTGGCGGGCGGCGCGCCGATGCGGATGATGGCGATCTTCGATGAGGTCGATGCGGCCGCCGTCATGCAGGCCGAGTGCATTACGCATGTCAACGGCAGCGATGAAATGCTGGTGCGGCTCCTGGCATCCCGACCCGAGCCCCGACCCTTCCCGCATCTGCGCAGTTTCGGTTTCGCGCGATTCAATCCGGCGCTCGATGACCTGGTCGAACGGGCACAGGCCCGCGGCGTGATTGCCTGCGGGCTGTATGGCATGAGCGAGTGTCTCGCCCTGTATGCGCTGCAGCCGCTCACGATGCCTGCGGCAGAACGATCCAAGGGAGGCGGGGCACTGATCTCGCCTCAAGCCTCGGTGCGCGTGTGTGATCCTGAGACCGGGCGGGTTCTTGCTGCAGGTGAGCAGGGTGAACTCGAATTGCGCGGCCCGAGCCTGCTTCTTGAGTATTACGGCAATCCGCAGGCAAGCAAGGACGCGTTCACGGCTGACGGTTGGTTTCGCAGCGGTGACCTCGGATACCTCGAAGCCGACGGCCGCTTCTGCTATCTGACCCGCATCGGCGATGTCCTGCGCCTGGGTGGATTCTTGACCAGCCCTCAGGAAATCGAAGCTGTGCTTGAAGCCGAGCCGTCTGTTGCAGGCGCTCAGGTGGTGGGGGTCAACCTGGATGGCGAGCCGGTCGCGGTCGGCTTTGTCATCGCCAGCGACCAGGCTGAATTTCAGGAAGACGAACTGCGCGAATGGTGTCGATCACGCCTTGCCGGCTACAAGGTGCCTCGGCGGATTTTCAGGATCGACGAGTTCCCGACGACGCCGAGTGCCAACGGCACCAAGATTCAGCGCACGAAGTTGCGACAGTTGGCGATCGAGCGCTGCGCGTGAACCAGCAGGTGCCCCAGCCCTTGCCCTATGCCGGCATCCGGGTCGTCGAGTTTTCCCATATGGTCATGGGCCCCACCTGCGGGATGGTCCTGGCCGACCTGGGCGCCGAAGTCATCAAGGTCGAGGCAGTCGGCCACGGCCAGAGGGGTGACAGTACTCGCAATTTGCTGGGATCCGGGGCAGGCTTTTTCCCGCTTTTCAACCGCAACAAGAAGAGTCTGGCGCTCGATCTTCAGACCCCTGAAGGCAGACAAGCGGTGTTGCGCCTGATCGCCACGGCGGACATCGTCACCGAAAACTTCAAAGCGGGAACCATGAAAAGACTCGGGCTTGATTACCCGAGTCTGAAGGCCTTGAACCCACGTCTCATCTACGTCAGCCATAAGGGCTTCCTGCCGGGGCCTTATGAGCACCGCACCGCGCTGGACGAAGTGGTCCAGATGATGGGAGGGCTGGCCTATATGACCGGTCGCCCGGGTGATCCGCTGAGGGCCGGCGCGAGCGTCAACGACATCATGGGTGGCATGTTTGGCGCAATCGGCGCGATGGCTGCACTGGCAGCGCGCGAATCGACGGGGCTGGGGCAGGAAGTGCAGTCGGCGCTCTTCGAAAACAATGTTTTTCTGGTTGCACAGCACATGATGCAGTTCGCGGTGACCGGCAAGCCGGCAGCGCCCATGCCAGCCCGCATTTCGGCCTGGGGCGTCTATGACATTTTCAAGGTGCGTGAGGACGAGCAGATTTTTCTGGCGGTCGTCAGCGATACCGGCTGGCGGATTTTCTGTACCGCGTTCGATTTCGGCGATCTGCTTGCCGATCCCCGCTTTGCCACGAATAACGATCGTGTCGTGGCGCGCGATACCTTGCTGCCGATACTGCGCGAGCGGCTTGCCGCTTTCACCGCCGCCGAACTCGCGAGCCGATTTGAAAAACATGGCCTGCCTTTTGCCCCGATCACCCGACCACAAGATCTGTTCGATGATCCGCATCTGCTGGCCACTGGCGGGCTCGCCCCGATGTGCTTGCCCGATGGTCGCGACACCAGCACGGTGTTGCTGCCCCTGACCCTGGATGGCGAACGACCGGGTGTCAGGCTGTCGCCACCCCGCCTTGGCGAGCACAACGCCGAGATTTTGCGCAGCCTTGGTTACAGCGAGGACGAGATTCAAACCCTGGGTGTCCAGAGTTAAACTAGTCGTGTCATCAAAGACGGCCGTGCCTGAGCACGCGCAAGGAGACGAACCATGATTTCAATCGGCACACGCCAGCATGGCGCCGCTCGCAGACGCCCCATCGACGTGAGGGGCGACTGCTACCACAAGGGCGAATGGATGGAGTCGGGCGATGACCCGGTTCTGTCGCCCACGGTCTTTCTGATCGAGCAGCCACCAAACGCCACGCTGGTGCCGCACTTTCATCGACAGAACCAGTTCCAGCTATTCGTGGACGGCGGTGGGACGCTCGGCAAGCATGCGGTCGAGACGGTGACCGTGCACTATGCCGGGGCCTATACCGGCTACGGCCCGCTGATTTCGGGAAATCAAGGGATCAAGTACTTCACGATCCGACCGGTGTGCGAAGCCGGCATGATGCCGCTCGACGAAGCGCGCGACAAAATGATCCGCGGCCCCAAGCGCCATGAGAGCGTCGGGCCGGTCAGGGTTCTGGATGAGGCAGGGCGGCGAGCGACAGCACATGAACAGGGCAAGCCGGGCGAGCATTTCCTGCTGGACATCAGCGATGAAGGTCTGGGCGTGGGTGAGGTCTGCCTCGATCGCGGTCAGTCGATGAGCGTGCAGCGGCACGCGGCCAGTCAGGGCGAATTCATTGTCGTGCTGGGTGGTCGACTTCAGTACGGTGAGCGCGAACTCTGCGAATGGGAGTCGATCTTTGTTTCCGCCGATGAGCCCTTTCCTGATCTGCGCGGCGCCGAAGGTGGCGTTCAGTGCGTCATCCTGCATTGCCCGCCCCGCGAGAAAGTCTATTTCCCACCAACTGTCTGATGATGGAGCGTTCCGCATGACTGATTCGAGTCGCAGAAACCTGTTGCTTGCCGGCGCCGGCGCCGGTGCTGGTCTTGTTGCCCCCCGGGCCTTTGCGCAAACCGGCCCTTATCCGAACAGGCAGGTCAAGATTGTCGTCGGCGCCCAACCAGGTGGCCTGAGTGACGCGTATGCGCGGCTTTTCGCCGAACAGTTCACCAACCGCTTCAATCTGCCGTGCGTGGTTGAAAACCGGCCTGGGGCGGGAGGTATTCTGGCGATTGATGCGGTCGTCAAGGCGCCGCCCGACGGCTATACCCTGCTGTCGACGACCACCGGGCAGGTATGGCAGACCCGCGTCATGTACAAGAAGTTGCCGTTCGATCTGGCCCGCGACATTGCGCCGATCACGGTGTTTCCGTCGGGGCCGCTGATCGTGGCAGTTCAGGAAAAGATGGGCGTGAAGAATCTCGATGAGCTCATCGAATATGCGCGCAAGAATGAGTGTTCGAGCGGCTCCTACGCCCCGGCTTCCTATCCGCACGTCTTGGCCGAGACCCTCAACAAGCAGTTCGGCTGCAAGTTCCAGGCGATCCAGTACAAGGGCGAAGGGCCGATGTGGGTCGAAATGGGCTCGGGTCAGTTGCAGATGTGCGTCGGCAGCTACCAGGCCTTTTCGACCGTGGCCAGCAAGGGCGTGCGTCCGATTGCGACAACCGGCCCGATTCGCAGCCCCAAGCTGCCTGATCTGCCGCTGCTGACCGAGCAGGGCCTCAAGGCGCCGATCGCGCGCCTTGAGGGTGGCCTTGCGCTGACAACAAGTTCAGGTGTGCCGGTCGAGATTCTCGAACTGCTTTCGAAGGTTGCCGTCGAGGGCAACGATACGCCTCGGGCTCGCGCCCTTCGGGAGAACTTCGCGATTCCCAATGCCACCGGCGGTCGTGCCGAGGCTTTGCGTCTGTGGCGCGACGATGCCCCGCAGTGGATCAAGGAGGTATCAGCGCTGGGCGTGACCCTTGACTGATGCAGATGTCTTGACCGGAGGAAAAAGCATGTCCCTGGCATGGATGGGTTTGACCGAGCTCAAATCGATGCTCGATGCGGGTCAGTTGTCGTCGCTCGAATTGACCGAGTTTCTGTTGCATCGGATCGACAAGGCGGATTCGACCCTGCATGCCTTCACCGAGGTCTATGCCGAGCAGGCGCGGGCCCTGGCGCGAGGTGCCGATCAGCAGCGCGCGGCCGGGCTGCCACTTGGCCCTTTGCACGGCTTGCCGATCGTCCTCAAAGACCTGCTCGATATCGAAGGTCAAATCGGCACGCTCGGCTCCCGACATTTCATCGACCGGCGAGGCACGCAAACCAGTGCCACAGTGGAGCGACTGCTGCAGGCTGGCATGGTGCCGCTGGGCAAATTGCACATGACCGAGTTTGCCTTTGGCGGCTGGGGCACCAATCCGCTGATGCAGACCTCGCGAAATCCCTGGGATCTCGCCACCCACCGTGTCCCGGGCGGCTCATCGAGCGGCACCGGCGTTGCGGTGGCAGCGGGTTATGCGCCGGTTGGCATCGGCAGCGATACAGGCGGCTCTGTGCGTATCCCCTCGGCCTTCAACGGCTTGACCGGTCTGAAAGTGACCTACGGGCGCATCAGTCTTTACGGCACAGGTTTGCTCAGCTGGACGCTCGATTCGATCGGGCCGATGGCGCGCAATGTTCGTGACTGTGCGCTGCTGCTTGATGCCCTGGCGGCTCCTGATCCGCGCGATCCGGTCACGCTTGTTCAGCCGCCCGAGCAGTTTTCTCGGGAAGCTCGCTCGGTCAGGGGCTTGCGTCTGGCGCTGCCTGATGTGACGCAGTTGCCCGACTTCATGCACCCCGGTGTGACGCAGGCCTGGCAGGATGCGGCGAAAGTGTTTGAATCCCTGGGGGCACAGATCGTGCCGGTGCGACTTCCCGACTGGTTTTTCGGATTGTCGGTCAATACCGGCCGCATCATTGCCTGCGAGGCGCACGCCTTGCACCGTGATTATGTCGACGATCCAAATGCGCTTTTGGGGCCGGCGGTACGGCAGCGAATCCAGAATGCCGCCAATTTCAAGTCCTGGGAGTATGCCCAGGAGCTGCGAAACATGAGTGAATTGCGCAGGGCTTTTGCGAACTGGTTCGAGCCCTTCGATGCACTTTTGCTGCCGTCGGCGGCAATTCCTGCGATGGCGGTGCAGCAGGTCGATGAGGCCTCGCCCATTCCGGGCGCATTGACCCGCCAGGCGAATTACCTCGGCTTATGCGCGCTGTCGCAACCCGCTGGCTTGGTCGAGGGCTTGCCGGTCGGATTGCAGATCGTGGGCAAGCCGTTTGACGAGCGAACCGTGTTGTCATTAGGGCAGGCCTTTGAGCAGGCGACGCCCCATCACCGTCTGCATCCGGATTTGTCAGCGCTCGCCCTCGACTGATTGCGCAGGGGCTGCAGTGCCAATGCAGTCGCTGCATCGCCATTTCAGGCCCTTGATGCTCTGATTAATGTCTGTCGAAACATGTCGCGATGCGGAAAGAGGTGGGGGCCGAATTCGGTGTCGTTGGTCCAGCAGGTGGGCGCTCTATTGGCGTGACACGTCAGCGCAGCAGGCGCTTTTTGGCCCAGACAACTTCTCTCAGTGCTTTCCATTTGCGGTCGGCTCAAATCGCTGCAGCAAAGCCGTCGTCAGTGAAGGCCAGCCCGGCCCGCAGCTTGTCACTCCAGAGTCACAAACCGGTCTTATATTTCCACTCTGCTGGAATCATCTAAGGTTTCCGCCGAGACGGCGACGGGGTAAACGGCATGAGAGTAGGAATCAATGGAATGGGCCGCATCGGCCGCTTGGCGCTGCGCGCTGCAATGGGCGCCGCTGAGCGGCAGGCCGACGATCCGCGCGCGAGCAATCGCCTGGAGGTGATACACCTCAACGAACTGAAGGGAGGGGCGCTGTCGACCGCGCACCTGGTTGAGTTCGACAGCGTGCAGGGCCGCTGGCGGGCCGACATTGCTGCCGACGGCGAGTCGGCCATCCGTATCAACGACCGCAAGCTAAGCTTCTCATCCCACGCAAGCGCTGCCGAGATTCCCTGGGGCGACATGGGCGTCGATCTGGTGCTTGAGTGCACCGGCAAGTTCCTGACGCCCGAGTCGCTGCAGGGCCACCTCGACCGCGGTGCCAAGCGAGTCATCGTCGCCGCGCCGGTGAAGGTGGGAGACGTGCTCAATATCGTTGTCGGTATCAACCACCACCTGTACGACCCCGCAAAGAACCGCATCGTCACTGCGGCGTCGTGCACCACGAACTGCCTGGCGCCGGTGGTGAAAGTGATCCACGAAGGCCTGGGCATCCGCCACGGTCAGATCACCACGATCCACGACCCGACGAATACCAATCTGATGGTCGACGCATTGCACAAGGACCTGCGCCGGGCCCGCAGTGCGATGTTGAGTCTGGCGCCCACCACCACGGGCAGCGCCACCGCCATCGCGCTGATCTATCCGGATCTCAAGGGCAAGCTCAATGGCCATGCTGTGCGCGCGCCGGTGCTGAACGCCTCACTGACCGACTGCGTGTTCGAACTCAAGCGTGAAACCTCGACCGAGGAAGTGAACCGCCTGTTCGCCGAAGCCGCGAAGGGCTCGCTCGCAGGCATCCTGGGCTATGAAGAACGTCCGCTGGTCAGCGCGGACTACGCCCGCGACACGCGCAGCAGCATTGTCGATGCGCTGTCAACGATGGTGACCGACGGCACGATGCTGAAGGTCTATGCCTGGTACGACAACGAGATGGGATATGCCTGCCGCATGGTCGATCTGGCCTGCCACCTACAGCAGCAAGGCATTTGAGCGGATCGTCGGCACCATGAACACCGGCACCCGCAACTACGCCATCGTCACTGCCGCCTATTGGGGCTTCACGCTCAGCGACGGCGCGCTGCGCATGCTGGTGCTGCTGCACTTCTACCGGCTAGGCTACTCACCCTTCACTTTGGCCTTCCTGTTCCTGTTGTACGAAGCGATGGGCGTTGTGGCTAACCTGATCGGTGGATGGCTGGCGACGCGATACGGCATCAAGCGAATGCTGACCGTCGGCCTCTTCACCGAAATTGCCGGATTCCTGCTGATGTCGGCGCTGTCGCCAACCTGGTCGGTGGCGCTGTCGGTCGCGTGGGTTGTCGGCGCGCAGGGCATCTGTGGCGTCGCCAAGGACCTGACAAAGACCGCCAGCAAGTCGGCCATCAAGGCGACAGCGGGCGACGCCTCAGGCCAACTGTTCAAGTGGGTGGCCTTCTTCACCGGCAGCAAGAACGCGATGAAGGGCGTGGGCTTTTTCCTCGGCGGGCTGCTGCTGCAGGCCGTGGGCTTTCAGGCTGCGCTATGGATCATGGCCGGGCTGCTGTTCATTGTGTTTATCGGGGTCGTGAGCTTTGTGCCGCCGCTGATGGGCAAGAGCAAGGCCTCGAAATCGGCCAAGGAACTGTTCGCCAAGAATCGCGGCATCAATTTGCTGGCTGCCGCGCGAGTGGCGCTCTTCGGAGCCCGCGACGTGTGGTTCGTGGTTGGCGTGCCAGTGTTTTTGTACGCATCAGGCTGGAGCTTCACCATGGTCAGCGGTTTCGTCGCACTGTGGACCATTGGCTATGGCGTGGTGCAGGCGGCGGCGCCAGCCATCGTGCGGCGCAGCGATGACGGCCTGAGCACCGAAGTGCCGGCTGCACGCCTGTGGTCGGCGCTGCTGGCCATCGTGCCGATGGGCCTGGCAGTGCTCGTGGCCATGAAGGTGCCGAACCTCGAATGGGTCGTGGTCGCCGGACTTGGACTGTTCGGGTTTGCGTTCGCGGTCAATTCGTCAGTGCACTCTTACCTGGTGCTGGCTTATGCCGGCTCCGAAAAGGCTGCCGAGGACGTGGGCTTCTACTACGCGGCCAATGCGCTCGGTCGCTTCTTTGGCACGCTGTTGTCGGGTCTGCTGTACCAGTGGGGCGGTCTGCTGTTTTCGCTGACCGGCTCGGCCGTCATGTTGACGGCCTGCTGGCTCATCACCCTGGCGCTGCCCGTGAAGCTTAGCCGCAACGACACCCAGGCTTTGCCCGCGGTGGACCAAGTCGAGGCGCCGATGCCGGCGGGCTCCGCTGATGCCGGCGTTCGCGCCGAAGCAGGTTACTGATCACTTTCCAAGCGACGGAGAACGTCCATGGCTGCAACTCGCTCTCGCGCCCGTCTGATGGACGAACAGGGCGCAGTCACATCGCTCGCCGCTCTGGCCCAGGGCATGCGCCTGCGCATCTTCCGGGCTCTGGTCGGCGCCGGACCACAGGGGCTCACGCCCAGCGCCTTGTCAGCAACGCTTGATGTGCCTGCCTCCACGCTGTCCTTTCACCTGAAGGAACTGATGCACGCCGGCATGGTCTCGCAGGAGCGCGACGGCCGGAACCTGATCTATCGACCCTCGCTGGAGCGGATGAACTCGCTACTGGTCTACCTCACCGCGCATTGCTGCCAGGCCACGGACGGCGCCGCCTGTGAGGTGGCATCGCCACCCGGGTGCACTGCCTGCTGAGCCTCGCCCCCTCCCAACAACGACCACCATCCTCGGAGCACACATGAGCCAAGACACCCCTGCCAAGGTCTACAACGTTTTGTTCGTCTGCACCCACAACTCGGCTCGTTCGATCATGGCCGAGGGCCTGTTGAACAGCATGGGCAGGGGCAGCTTCAAGGCCTGGTCTGCCGGCAGCCAGCCAGTTGGCGTGGTCAATCCTTTCGCGCTGAAGACTCTGGCCAGCCTGTATATCCCGGTGGATGGCTACCGCAGCAAGGACTGGGACGAGTTCGCCCGACCAGGTGCGCCCGAACTCGACTTTGTCTTCACCGTCTGCGACAAGGCCGCCGGCGAAGTCTGCCCGGTATGGCCGGGCCAGCCGATGACGGCCCACTGGGGTGTGGCCGATCCCGCTGCGTTCCAGGGCACTGACGAGCAGAAGACCAAGGTTTTCTGGGATACCGCGTCGATTATCAAACGCCGCATCGAACTGATGCTCTCGCTGCCGCTCGCAACATTGGACAAGGTTTCCATCCAGCGCGAGATCAAGGACATCGGGACTCGTTGACCATGACCGCCGCCAGGCTGCCCGCACCTGCCGCCGTGCCGGCGCCGATGAGTGTCTTCGAGCGTTATTTGACCGTCTGGGTCTTCCTCTGCATCGTCGTCGGCATCGGCCTGGGCCAGTTGCTGCCCGGCCCGGTCCAGGCCATCGGCAGGATGGAGGTCGCTAAGGTGAACCTTCCGGTGGGCCTGCTGATCTGGGTGATGATCATCCCGATGTTGCTGAAGGTCGACTTTGGCGCGTTGAATCAGGTGAAGCAACACTGGCGCGGCATTGGCGTGACGCTGTTCGTCAACTGGGCGGTCAAGCCATTCTCGATGGCGTTGTTGGGTTGGATCTTCATCCGCCACGTCTTCGCTCCCTATCTGCCTGCGGGGCAGGCCGACAGCTACATCGCCGGTTTGATCTTGCTCGCGGCAGCTCCATGCACCGCGATGGTGTTCGTGTGGAGCCGGCTGACCAACGGCCATCCTTTGTTCACGCTCAGCCAGGTCGCCCTGAATGACACGATCATGGTGTTCGCATTCGCACCGATCGTCGCGCTGCTGCTGGGCCTGTCGTCGATCACCGTTCCCTGGGACACGCTGATCACTTCGGTGGTTCTGTACATCGTCATCCCGGTGGTGATCGCTCAACTCTGGCGCCGCGCGCTGCTGGCGCGTGGACAGGCCGCGTTCGATGCCACCCTCGCGAGGATTGGACCTTGGTCCATCACGGCACTGCTGGCCACATTGGTTCTGCTGTTCGGATTCCAGGGGGAAGCCATCCTGAAGCAGCCTCTAGTCATCGCGATGCTGGCAGTGCCGATCCTGATCCAGGTGCTGTTCAACTCGGCGCTGGCCTACTGGCTGAATCGGCGTCTCGGCGAGTCTCACAGCGTAGCCTGCCCATCGGCGTTGATCGGCGCTAGCAATTTTTTCGAGCTGGCGGTGGCTGCAGCAATCAGCCTGTTCGGCTTCGAGTCCGGTGCTGCACTGGCCACTGTGGTCGGTGTGCTGATCGAGGTGCCGGTGATGCTGCTGGTTGTACGGGTCGTCAATCAGAGCAAGGGCTGGTACGAGCACCGCTGACAGCGCAGTTCCAATCAGCTCTCCGGCACACTCAGCTTCAGCTGTGCGGCTCGCTGCGCGAGCGCTGCCACAGCAAGCTGCCCGACCGCGCACCGGACACTCACCCCAAGGTACAGGCGCTGCGCGATGCGGTCACATGGGCTGAAGGCTTGGTCTGGACATCCCCTGAACAATACTTCCCGATGACCGGGATCATGAAGGCGCAGATCGACTGGATCCCGCTGAAGGTCGGCACCGTGCGGCCGACGCAGGGCAAGACTCTGGCCGTGATGGAGGTCTCGGGGGGGGCGCAGTGCTTGAATGCGGTTCATCAATGCTTGTGACTCGCTGTCAGGAAGCGCTCGACCTCGTCGAACAGCGCAAAGCGCTGCATTTCGTTCATGACACCGTGAGTGCCTTCGCTCAGGATCACGAGCTTTTTTGGGCTGGCATTGACCAGAAGCGGGAACAGGGTCTGGGCCATGTCGGGAGGTGTGTCGGCATCCCATTCGGCCAGGATCAGCAGTGTCGGCACCCGGATCAGTGCAGGGTCATAGATCGCCTTGCCTGCACCCCAATACAGGCGGCCGTCTTCGACCACGCCATTGGGCGCGCGGACATATTTAGGGTCGGCTCTCGAGCCGAGCGGGTCGCTGGCAAAGGTCGCTTCGGCCCAGGCGTCGAACCAGGTATCAGGCTGAGGCTTGATCCCCTGTTTCAGCCCGGTGGCCTTGCGTTGTTTCGCAGCCTCGATAGTGACTTCACGATAGGCGCCGAGGACGGCCTCGCCGCTATCGACCAAGGAGCCACCCTGGCGTATCCAGACCGGCGCGAACAGGACCAGACGGTTGACCTTGTCGTCATGGCGCGTTGCATAGAGCGCCGTGATGACCGTTCCCCAGGAATGTCCGATTGCGTTGAGTTTCGCCACGCCCCGTCGGGCCCGGATCCAGTCGGCGGCTGCCGCGTAGTCTCTCGCGGCGACGTCCGAGTTGACGATCGGCTTGTTGGCGCTCGCCGGCTGATCCATTTCGGCGGGGCGGCTCGATTTGCCATAACCGCGGATGTCGACCATGTAGACATCAAAGCCCTGAGCTGCGAGCACATCCATCCAGGAAACACCGTCAAGCTGAAGATCGAATCCGGTTTCAGCCGGATAGGTCGCGCCATGAACGAAGAGCACGACATTGTCCTGGCTGAAGGTATGAAGTGAGGCCAGCCGCTTGTTGCGAACATAGAGCTGCACCCCCGGGTCGGCCCCCGGCACCATGAACTCCTCCATGACCAGCGACGCGCTGTCAGGTCGCGCCGCATTCGCGGGGGCGCTTGCATGCGTAACGGTCTTGGCAGATTCGCGATCAGACTCGCCAAAAGGCATCGGTGCGACCGGATTGATCACGACCCGCCCGATCACCTCGCGTGCCGCAAGCACGTCGAGTGCAGCGCGCCAGTCGTCGAGTCGATAGCGGGCCAGGGTTTCAGGGTTCAGGCGACCCTGTTCGCACCAGGCGAAGAGCTCGGCCATCGCCGCTCTCACCCGAGCCTCTTCGCGCGGGTGGGCGGCCTGTTTCGACCACCCAAGGTAATAGCCCCAATAGAGCCCGATCACATCGAAGTTCTTGACCAGCAGGATGTTGGCTGGCACGCGAGGAATGGTGCCGCTGGCAAAGCCCATGGTGATCAGTCGGCCCTCGGGTGCGATGCAGCGAAGCGATTCGTCGAAGGCTTCGCCACCCACCGGGTCGAAGATCACCTCGGCGCCGCGGCCATCGGTCAGGGCGAGCACGCGCTCACGGATGGATTGCTCGCGATGCTTGATCACGACATCCGCTCCATGCCGCCGGCAGGCCTCGGCCTTGAGCGCACTGCTGACCGAGGCGATCACGCGCGCGCCCAGGCATTTCGCGATTTCGATGGCGGCCAGTCCGCTGCCGCCTGCCGCGCCGTGGACCAGGACGGTTTCGCCAGGCCGCACGCGGGCGCGCCAGACCAGCGCGGCGTAGGCGGTTGCATAGATCGTGGGGAATTGCACGGCTGCGTCGAAGTCGATCGCCTCAGGCAGCGCATGGACGGTGCGCTCGGGGGCGACCACCTGCTCGGCAAAGCCGCCGTTGCGCACGCTTGCGGCGACCCGATCACCGGGGCGGAAACGGCTGACCTTCGCGCCGCATTCGATCACGATGCCGCTGACCTCGGTGCCCGGTGTAAACGGCACTGGGGGCGTGTTCTGATGCTTGCCGGCCAGCACCAGCAGATTGGCAAAGCTCACGCCAATCGATGCGATCGCAATGCGCACGCCATGCTCGTCGACCACTGGCTCCGGCAGGGTCTCGATCCCTACCGCTGCATCATTGCCGCATTCGCGACAGACTACAGCGCGCATCACGATCGATCCTTGGCGGCCGATGACGGCATCGCACCATGGCGACCATCGCCCTGCGCGAATCGGCTTGCGCCGGCTTGTGCCTCTTTCTGCCTGGCCTCGGTGGCGAGTTCGAGCTCTCGGGCGATTGCCTGGTCGTGAGGCAGATCGGCCTGCTCGATTGCGGAGGCGCGATCGGAGCGCATCGCGATCTGCGGAAACTGCGCCATCTGCAGCGCCAGCGTCTGCGCTTGCGCGAGCGCACAGCCATCATCAACCACGCGGTTGGCCAGACCGATCCGCTCGGCCTCTTCGCCACTGACGCTGCGTGCGGTCAGCAGCATATCCATTGCCCGGCTCATGCCGATCAGCCGCGGCAGCCGCACGGTGGTGCCATCGCTCATCGGTACGCCCCAGCGGCGTGACAGCACCGCAAACGAGGCGCTGCGTTCGGCAATCCGCAGATCGCACCACAGCGCGACCCCCAAACCGCCGGCGCAGGCATGGCCTGCGACCGCAGCAATCACCGGTTTGCGGCAGGGTCGATGAAGCGGGCCTTGGGCACTGCCGGCGAAGGGAATGTAGTCGACGCCCGAGGCCAATTCCTTGAGGTCGGCGCCGGCGCAGAAATGACCGCCCGCGCCGGTCAGGACTGCGACCGCGCTTGACTCGTCGGATTCGAAGGCCGCAATCGCTGCGGCCAGTGCCAGACTCGCCTCGCGATCGAGTGCATTGCGTGCCTGCGGGCGATTGATGATGATCGTGGTGACCGGGCCCTGCGTTTCGATCAGGATCTTGCCGCTGATCAACGGTTCTGTTTTCGGCATGATGGTGTGTCTCCGACTGGCTCGAGTGTAGTCGACGCCTGATAACCCGACACTTTGCCCCACACTCCGGGTCAACCTCCGGATCATCCTCCGGCTCACCTTTTTCGCAATCCTCAGATTCTTCGCAGGACACCATGAAACTCATTGAAGCCAGCCGCCTCGACTCGATTGCCGACTATGCGATCCGCGAGGTCGAGATACCGGTACCCGGCCCGCGGGAGGTGCTTGTCCAGGTCGTCGCCTGCGGTGTCGGCTATGTCGATTCGCTGGTCTCGCTCGGGCGCTATCAGGTCAAGCCGGCCCTGCCTCATACGCCGGGCCAGGAGGTCGGTGGGCGCATCGCGGCGGTGGGTGCTCAGGTCGAGGGCCTGGCCATTGGCGATCGGGTCATGGCTCGGGTGAGCGGCGGCTTTGCGCACTATGTCAGGGCAAAAGCCGATGATGTGAAGACGATTCCTGCGTCGATGAGCGAGGCGCAGGCCGCGGGGTTTCGCGTCAATTACCTCACTGCGCTGCATGGCCTGCGCGATCGCGCGGCGCTCGCGCCTGGCGAGACGCTGCTGGTGCTGGGGGCTGCCGGTGGCGTGGGGGCCGCCGCAGTACAGATCGGCCGTCTGATGGGGGCGCGCGTGATCGCCACCGGCTCGACCCAGGCCAAGCGCGACTTTGCGCAGGCCGCCGGCGCCCACGAGGTGATGGATACCGCAAGCAATGGCTGGCGCGATCGCCTGAAGGCCTTGTGTGGCGGCAAGGGGCCTGATGTGGTGTTCGATCCGGTCTGCGGGCCGCTTTTCGAGTTGGCCTTTCGCTCGATCAACTGGGGTGGGCGGCATCTGGTGGTGGGATTCGTGGGTGGTGCGATTCCGGCCCTGCCCGCCAACTTGTCACTGCTCAAAGGTGCAGCACTGGTAGGGGTGGACGTGCGCCAGTTCCTGCTGCTCGAGGCCGACAAGGCGGCCGGTGAGCTTGCCGAGTTGCTGCAGTGGGTGGGCGATGGCCGACTCTCGCCACCGGTCGGCCGCGAGTTTGCCTTCGAGGACTATCGGCAGGCGCTTGACTATGCCTTGAGCGGTCAGGGCGTCGGCAAGACGCTCCTGAGAGTGTCTGTCGATCGTTAGTCAGTCGGGACGTCGCACTGATCCGGCGGTCATGCCGCCATCGATGACAAATTCGGCACCGGTCATGTGGCGCGAGGCGTCGCTGGCCAGGAACAGCACACCGTTTGCGATTTCCTCGGCCTGCGCCGGTACGCCCAGTGGCACACCGAGTTTTGCCATGGCGAAGGGATCGAGCGTGCCAGCCATCCCCCCGCCGGCGGGTGTTGCCGCTTTGGACCAGATCGGCGTGACGATGATCCCTGGGTGGACCGAGTTGACGCGGATGCCATCGCCTGCCGCCGCGCACTCCATCGCCATTGACTTGGCGAAGAGCCGTACCGCGCCCTTGCTGGCACTGTAGCCCGCGAGGTTGGCCGCACCGCGAAGCCCGGCGACCGACGACATGAGGATTACCGAGCCTGCGCCACCGCAGCGGCGCATGGCGGGAACCGCGTGCTTGACGGTGAGAAAGACGCCGTCGATGTTGACCGCGTTTTGCCGGCGAAACTCGGCCAGCGACATGGTGAGTGCCGAGCCGAAGACCGCGATGCCGGCATTGGCTACTGCGATATCGAGTCGGCCATGCATGCGCTCGATGCCAGCGATGATCTCGGGCCAGGCGGCTTCATCGGTCACGTCCTGGCGAACGAAACTGGCAATGCCGCCCTGCGCGACGATGTCAGCAGCCAGCGTCTTGCCGGCAGCATCGTCCAGATCGGTGATGACGACGCGCGCGCCCTCGCTTGCCAGCAGCCTTGCGCAGGCTGCGCCGATGCCCGAGGCACCGCCTGTGATGAATGCCACTTTGCCTTCGACCTGTCCCATGCTTGTCCCTGCTTATTGGTTATTTGACGAGTGAAATAGCGGCAGATATGCCTGCAAGCCCATGATAACCGCCGGCTTCGTGCTGCATCATCAAGCCAAAGAGGCTAAGGCTGATGCTGGTTTGCCAGGGGCTCACTTCATTGACCTCAGCGCCGACGTAAAATCGTGATCGATGTTTTTTCCCAGACGAGGCCGGCTGCAATGACCGACGACACATTCTTGACCGACATTCTCAACACCGCGGTTGAAGGGGGTATTGACCATTGGGCGAGTTCGCGCCGTCACGAGATGGGTGATGCCGGCTATCGTCGCCTCGAGGTGACTGACCATGACGGCGAGCTCGACTGGCAACTGCTTGATGCGGCGGTGGTGTCCAGAGGGGTTGCGATCATCCTGCAAGACGGCCAGACCGTGCTGGACGAAGCCTGGGCCGGGATGCTGCGCGACGCACGTGCAGCGGGCAATTCAAGCCTGATCAATGCCGAGCTGGCCGACTACATTGTTCAGGTCGGTCTATTTGGCGAGGTGGTTTTCAATTGATGCGCGTTCGCGGCGGCCACCAAGCAGAAGAACAAGGCATCCCGCCGAGGTGAGCATTGCCGCGAGAGCAAGCCCCGGGCGATAGTTGCCGAAGCCGTCGCGCAGTGCGCCAAGCAGAAAGGGCCCAAAGGCCGAACTGAGCTGGATGACGGTGGCGGCCGTGCCATACGTGGCACCGAAGGCACTGGCGCCGAACTCGCGGCGAACGACCACCGGCCCAAGGGTCGTCACATGGCCTATGCCATAGCCATAAGCAAGGCTTGCGACCACCAGCACCCATGCGCTCGGCCAGGCAGCGATGGCGATCAGCGCCAGGGTCTGAAGCAGCAGGATGCCGGCGGCAAGCCGTCGCACATCGACTCGGTCGACGATCCGCGCCAGGATCATCCGGCCGATCAGTGCGGCGACGCCCGCGGCACTCACCAGAAGGCCTGCCCCATGAGCGCCCAGCATCGGCTCGGCCAGCTTCACATGGTGGGTGATGAAGCCGATCTGAACCGTGAGCGCAAGCGCGAAGCCGGTTGTCGTGCTCCACAGCAGTCTCGAGCGGTTGCCTGGATTGGCGATCGGCACAGGCGCCGTCGCGACCGGTTCGCCGGCTGCAGGAATATCCCCATCGCGATTCAGCCCGAGATCTTCAGGATGTCGATAGCGCAGGACGATGCCGATCAGCGGCAGCAGCACGGTGAGCGCCAGGAGCGCTGCAAGCAACAGCCCGGTTTCCAGGCCGAATCGGGCGAGGGCGGCGATCAGAAGCGGTACACCGACGATGGCACCAAGACTCGCGCCCATCAGGGCCAGGGTCATCGATCGCCCCTGATGCCGCTCGAACCAGGGCGCGACGGTGGCCGAAATGCCGGTCGTCGACAAGCTCGACCATCCGATGCCGATCAGCGCGAAGCAGGGATACAGCTGCCAGGGTGAGGCGACCTGCCCGATCAGCGCGACGCCGCCGGCAAGCGACAGGCAGCCGATTGACAGCACTGGCTTTGGACCCCAGCGATCGATGCTGCGCCCGACAATCCGCTGCGCTGCAGCGCTCACCAGAAAAAACAGGGTGATTGCCGATGAAATCGTCGTGACCGTCCAGCCTCGTTCTGCGGTGAGCGACTGCAGATAAACGCTCGAACCGAAGAGCCCGAGACTCCAGGCAAAAGCGGCAATCACGAAACAGGTCGCGACGATCCGCCAGCCGTAGAACAAGTCTCTTTCACGCTTCAAGGATGTCGCCTCATGGGTGCCGTCATTGGCCCGCTTATACTTTTCCGATTGCGCATGCGCCCTTGCGCCTGCAAGCTTTCTGGCTGTGAGCCCCCATGTTCGGCACCCATGATCTCCCGCTCTTCGTCCTGTCGGGTCTGCTGCTCAACATCACACCGGGCGCCGATTCGCTCTTCATCATCACCCGCAGTGTGACGCAAGGCGCGCGGGCGGGCGCGGTTGCTGCCCTCGGCGTTTCCGTCGGATGCTGTGTCCATGTCATTGCCGCCGCGCTCGGACTGTCCGCGCTGCTGGCGACGTCGGCCTCGGCATTCACCGTCATCAAGTTGATCGGCGCGGCCTATCTCGTCTACATCGGCGTGTCTTTGCTGCGGACTCGTGCGGCAGTTGCGCTGAGAAATGAGCTGGAAAATGAGTCTTCAGATCAGCCTTCAGATCAGCGCCTGCCGGCATGGAGCATGAGTGCGGTTTTCGCTCAAGGCTTTCTCACCAATCTTCTCAATCCGAAAGTGGCGCTGTTCTTTCTGGCGTTCGTGCCGCAGTTCATCGATTCCGGCGCGACCGACAAGACTCTTGCCTTTCTGTTTCTGGGCGCGGTCTTCAACTTCAATGGACTGCTGTGGTGTTTGCTGCTGGCATGGTCTGCGGCACGAGTGAGCGCCATAGGCCTCGGTCAGGGAGCTGCCCTCTGGTTCAATCGGGGTGTTGGCGCGGTCTTTGTTTTTCTGGGGCTGCGCCTGGCGATGACAAGGCAGGTCTGAGTGTGGCCGCCCAGGGTGATCGGCAGGTCAACCATCAACAGGACCTCGTGAAATGATTGATTTTGAGACGCGGACATTGCCTGAGCGACCAAGTGAAGGTGCACCCGACGGTTCTGATGTACGCATCCGGCTGCACTTGCCCGGCGGCGGAATGGCGCATTTCGCACTCGGTGCGGGCCAGGTTTCCCGGGCAGTCCGGCATCGCACGGTGGAAGAGATCTGGTATGTGCTGGCGGGCGCGGGCGAGATATGGCGAAAGCAAGGCGAAAGCAGGGCGATCGCGAGGAAATCATGACGCTCGAGCCTGGGGTCTGCCTGCCAGGGTCGCCTCGGCTCGAGAAGGGAGTGTGGAGATGTCGATCGCTCGAATCGCTGTATTGACCGTTCTGGCCATGATCGCCTTTGCCGGCAACTCGCTGTTGTGCCGGGCGGCGCTCAAGGCGCCTGCCATCGATGCGGCAAGTTTCACGACAATCCGCATGGTCTCGGGCGCACTCGTGCTCTGGCTGATCGTGCGATTGACCCGACGTTCGCATTCGGGCGATGGCAATTGGCGGTCTGCGCTTGCGCTCTTTGGCTATGCCGCCGCCTTTTCCTTCGCCTATGGCAGCCTGCCTGCGGCCTCGGGCGCACTCGTGCTGTTCGGCGCGGTTCAGCTCACCATGATCGGGCACGGTCTGTGGTCAGGAGAGCGCTTTCAAGCCGTGCAGGTCGTCGGGTTGCTGATGGCGATTGCCGGCCTGGTCAGCCTGCTGCTGCCGGGTCTGTCGGCACCGCCGCTCGCCGGAGCACTGCTGATGGTTTGCGCCGGGCTCTCATGGGGCGTCTATTCGCTGCGAGCCAAAGGGCAGGGTGACCCGACTCGGGTCACCGCCGGCAATTTCCTGCGCACCGTTCCGATGGCTCTGGCAGTCAGCCTGGTGATGCATGATCAGGTCTCGATCAGCACGGCAGGATTCTGGTGGGCGGTTTCATCGGGCGCGCTGGCGTCTGCGCTGGGCTACGCGATCTGGTATACCGCATTGCCGGCCTTGAAGGCCACCAATGCGGCGGTGGTGCAGCTCAGCGTCCCGGTGATTGCGGCGCTTGGTGCGGTGGTCTTTCTTGATGAGCAGTTGAGCCTGCGCCTGTGGCTTGCATCGCCGGTGATCCTGGGGGGCATCGGTCTGGTGATCGCCGGTGGCAGACGGGCCTGATGGGATGACCCACCGCTCTGATACCCAACCCGAGTGATGCCCAACTCAATCGATGCCCAACTCAAGCGGCGTTCAGAAAACATTCAATCAAGGAGACTTTCATGCTGTCGATGAGCGATATCCAGGCCAAGCTCGATCCGCTTTTCCCAGGTCTGATGGGCGTGACGCTCACCGAGCTTGCGCCAGATCGGGTGGTGGCCACGCTGCTCGTGCGCCCTGACTTGTGTACCGGTGGCGGCATCATGCACGGAGGCGCCTACATGGCCTTTGCCGACACGCTTGGCGCCGTCGGAACGATCGTCAATCTGAGCGCCGGCAAAGGCACGACCACCACCGATTCGAGCACCAAGTTCATCGCCGGTGCACGGGTTGGCAGCACGGTCACCGCGGAGTGTCTGGCCCTGCATCGCGGCCGCAGCACCCTGGTCTGGCAGACCTCGATCCGAAACGCTGATGGCAAGCTGTGCGCGGTGGTGACCCAGACCCAACTGGTGCTCGAAGCCCGTCAGTGATACAGCCCATTGATTGCCCTGATCTGATCCGCGCGAAGCCAGCGCGGGAGATCAGTCGATCAGTGCAAATCCCACATGGCGCTCGAGCTCATCGAGTGCCGGGCGCGCATCGCCGACCTTGATCGTGCGCATGCCGAGCTCGCGGGCGGGCTTGAGATTGATGCCCAGGTCATCGAGATAGACGCATGCCGACGGCTCGACCTGAAGCGCATCGGTCATCATCAGGTAGATGCGCGGATCGGGCTTGCGCAAGCCGGCCTTGGCGCTTTCGATCACATGATGAAAGAGGCCCATGATGTCGTCTTTATAAAGACTGCCCATCGGGCTTGCGCCCATCGCCTTGAAGTTGTTGGTGATGCAGCCGGTTTTCATCCTGGCGCCGATGCGCCGCAGTGCTTCGACCATTTCGGGGCGGATGTGGCCAGACAGCAGGGGCAACACGTCGCGACCGCGCACTTCATGACCAAGGGCGAGGCTTTCGCTGGCAAACGCGGCGTCGAAGGCGTCGGCAGTGAATTCACTGCGCTCGAGTTTCGCCCAGGCATTGTCATGCGGGTTGGTCGCATTGACCGTGCGCAGAAAATCCTTCGGCAGGCCGCGCTCGGCCTCGAAGCGTGCAAAGGCCTCGAAGGGGCTCGATGAAATCACACCGCCGAAATCCCAGATGACCGCCTGAATCGAAGACACGTTTGAAGCTCCTCTGTTGGTCGTGCGAGCATAGCGCACCCGCTCGTGCACTGAAGTGACCCTGGCGGCCATCATGATTCCGGAAAGTCAGGACAACTTGTCGCCCACGATGAGTTTGCCTGTGACCGGTTGGTTGATGACCTGAGACCGATACGGAGATGGCATGCAAGAACTGAAGGTGGTGAGTAGCGGGCGTGATTTCGGCGCGCTGAAGGACTCAATGCAACGCTATGTCGATCTCGATGTGCTGCCAGGTGTGTCCTGGGCAGTGTTGTCGGGACGCGATCTGGTTGACGTGAATCAGGTGGGTTGGGCCGACCGCGAGAGCCGGGTTGCGCTGCGCAGCGATCACATCTTCAGAGCCTTTTCGAACACCAAGCTGGTGACCTCGATGGCGGTCCTGCTGCTGTTCGAGGCCGGCCATTTCGCGCTGGACGATCCGATCGAGCGTTTCATCCCCAAGCTTGGCAATCGCCGCGTTTTGCGCCGTGACCCGAGTTCTATTGACGATACCGACCCGGCCGCCGAGCGGATCACCATCCGTCACCTGCTCACTCACACCTCGGGTCTGAGCTATGGCCTGTTCGATCCGGGCACGGTGCTCTACAAGGCGTATCAGGCGCGCAAGGTGCTCAGCCCGATGAACACGCTCGAGGCCATGACCGATGTGATCGCCGATCTGCCGCTCAGTTTTCATCCGGGCACCGCCTGGCAGTATTCGGTCGCGACTGACGTACTGGCGCGTCTGGTCGAGGTGGTGAGCGGCCAGGCTTTCGATGCCTTCATCAAGGCGCGCGTTCTCGATCCGCTGGGCATGGTCGACACAGGATTCGTAGTGCCGCAGGCTGACCGCGACCGTTTTGTCGCCTATTACGCCGGCGCGAATCTGCTCAACCCGATGGAGCCTGGTCTGACCCGCACCGACGACGCGCCCTATCCGCAGGCTTATCTGCGACCGGCACCGAATCTGTCGGGCGGCGGCGGACTGGTCTCGACCCTGCCCGACATGCTGGCGCTGGTGCGAAGCCTGCTGCCCGATGGTCCGTCCCTGCTCAAGCCCGAAACGCTGTCGCTGATGATGAGCAACCAGCTGCCTGCGGGCATGTCGATTGCCTTTGCAGGCTTGGGGCCGGTGCCGGGAAAGGGTTTTGGACTGGCCGGCTCGGTCACGATTGCGCCGTCGGCGATTGATCCGCCGGATTCGCTTGGAGAGTTTCAGTGGGGCGGCGTGGCCGGCACCCACTGGTGGATTTCGCCGCGCCACAAACTTGCAGGTGTCATGATGGCTCAGCGGCAGATGGCCTTCTGGCACCCCTATTCATTCGAGTTCAAGAAGCGTGTCTTTCACGCGATGGGAGTCTGAACGATGAAAGCGATTCCGACGGTTCAGATCGATAACGATCGCGTGATTGTTACCGAATGGCGCTTTGCGCCCGGTGCCGATACCGGACATCACGTGCATGGCCATGACTATGTGGTGGTGCCGATGACCACCGGCATCCTGCGGCTGGAGGAGCCCGGCGGCACGCGGGATGTCGCGCTTCAGGCAGGCGTGTCGTATACCCGCCTGAGCGGTGTTGCGCACAATGTGATCAACGCCAACGCCTTTGAGTTCAGCTTCATCGAGATCGAGCTGAAGTAGCCTGATTTGGCGTGAGCGCAGACGGCCTGAGAGATTCTCAGGCCGCCATGAGGATCAGAAGATCTGCCGGAACAGCCAGAACAGGAAACCTGCCAGCACGATCGATGCTGGCAGTGTGAGCACCCAGGCCAGCGCAATACTTTTCACGGTACTGGCGTTCAATCCGGCGCCGCTGGCGGCCATCGTGCCGGCTACGCCCGACGACAGCACATGGGTTGTCGAGACCGGCAGACCGTAGTGGTCGGCGGCGGCGATTGTCATGGCTGCCACGGTTTCGGCGGCCGCGCCTTGGCCGTAGGTCAGGTGCGTCTTGCCGATCTTTTCGCCGACGGTTTTGACGATGCGCTTCCAGCCGATCATGGTGCCCAGGCCGAGGGCGATCGCCACGCCGATCTTCACCCAGGTGGGGATGAAGCGGGTCGCATCGTCGACCGACTTGTGATACGCCACAACGGTTGCCAGATCGCCCTCCGAGACGGTGAGTTGCTTCTTCTTGTCGATCAGCTTCAGGGCTTCGCCGATCAGGTACATGTCGTTGCGCAGGTTCGAGACAAGTTCGGTGGGAACCGTATCGAAGCTCTTGTAGCGCTCGACGCTGGTCAGCGTGCTCGCCACCATCTGGTTCAGACCGACCGTGGTTTCGTCTGTGAACTTCTTGAGGCGCACCGCATCCTTGACGGTCTCGCGCGCATCGTCGACCTTGATGCCGGGAACCATATGTTTTGTAAGGACTTGCTGGACGGCGGCAGACGATGCCCGAAATTGTTCCATTTTCGAGGCATCGGGCGTGCGATTGAGCGCGAAGGCGGTCGGCACGATCCCGACCAGAATCAGCATGATCAGGCCCATGCCCTTCTGACCGTCATTCGAGCCGTGAGCAAAGCTGACGCCAGTGCAGGTGAGGATCAGCAGGGCGCGGATCCAGAATGGCGGCGGCGCATTGCTTCGGGGGGCTTCATAGAGCACCTTGTTGCGAATGACCGCGCGCATGGCCAGATAGAGCAGTGCGGCGGCGCAAAAGCCGACGATCGGCGAAATCAGCAGTGCCATGCCGACTTCCTTGGCCTTGCCCCAGTCGACGCCGCTGGTCGCCTGACCGGTCGACATCAGTGAATTGGCAATACCGACACCGATGATCGAGCCGATCAGGGTGTGCGAGCTGGAAGAAGGCAGCCCGAGCCACCAGGTGCCGAGATTCCAGATAATCGCGGCAAGCAGCAGTGCAAACACCATCGCCATGCCGGCGCTCGAATTGACCTGAAGAATGAGCTCGACCGGCAACAGCGAGACAATTCCCCATGCAACCGCGCCGCTGGCAACCATGACCCCCAGGAAATTGAAGATGCCCGACCAGATGACCGCCAAGTGGGCTGGCATCGAGTGGGTGTAGATGACGGTTGCGACCGCATTGGCGGTGTCATGGAAACCATTGACAAACTCGAAACCCAGCGCGATGAACAGTGCCAGGATGAGCAGTGCCCACGGAACCGAGGCGACGCTTCCGACATCGTTGAAGAGTGAGTAAAGGACAAACCCTGCCCCAGCCAACAGCAGTGCCACGAATAGTGCGATACCCGCCAGCCCGGGTGAGCCGGCATTATCGAGAGGATTTGAGGGAGCAGAGCTCGAAAGTGTCGTGGTCCGATTCATCATGAATGCGCATCAAAAAAAAATTTATTTTCGGTTATCCAGATTGCAGCCGTGCGACGGGTCGCGACAAAAAGGGTCGGATCCGATCTGAGTTCGTGTGGCCGAGAGATCTGACGCCGGGTGATCTGATGCGACCGGGGCCTCACCGAGCCATGGTCGGCTCAAGCCCGCCGACCGAACCAGATGATCGACAACAGTCCGGCTGAGATGGCCAGAAGCGCGGCCGCGCCGGCAAACAGCGCGGTGACCTCGGTTTCGGCGCGCTCCATGACGAAGCGGGCATTCAGTTCTTCATAGACCTTCTTCAGATCGGCCGCGGTGCCGGCGTGGTAGTACTCTCCGCGAGTTATTTCGGCCACGGCTTTGAGTGTTTCTTCGTCGAGTCGAACATAGGCCGACCAGCCGTCAAATCCAATGGTGGCGCCCTCGAGCGTGCCGAAGCCGACGGTAAAGACCCGCACGCCACGATCGGCCGCCATCTTGGCGACTGCGATCGGGTCGGGGCCGGTCGTGCGACGGCCATCCGACAGCAGCACGATTACGCCCGAACTGTATGAGCCAGGCTTGACCGGGGCACGCGGCGCAGGGGCTGTTGCGTTTCGACCGGCGTCGTTTGCGCCGCTTCCGCCGCTTCGGCCGAACACCACCGATTCGACATCGATGCCGTCATCCGGAAACAGGGTGGCGAGTGCCACCACCAGCGCACTGCCGGTGGCAGTGCCGCGCTGCAGCTGGAAGCGTTCGATGGCCGCGATCAGGTCTTCGCTGCTGTCGGTCGGTTTTTGCACGAGCTGCGCCGAGCCGCCGAACGACACGATGCCGATCCGCGAGCGCGGCGGATGGTCTTCGATGAAGGCTTTCGCAGCGATCTGCGCCGCGGTAATCCGGTCGGGTTGGACGTCGGTAGCGCGCATGCTGAGCGACACATCAATCGCCAGCACAATGGTGCGAAACTGCGACGGCAGAGTCACAACAGCAGTTGGTCGGGCAATGGCAGTCAGTCCGGATGCCAGCGCGAGCAGCATCAGCGCTGGCGGAACAAACCGACGCCAGCCCTGTCGCGGCCCGATCGCCTCGCGAATCAGAGACAGGCTGGGATAGACCATTGCGACCTTGCGCCGGCGCATCAGCCACAGGTAGCCCAGGACGCAGCCGGGCAGGACCGGCAGCATCCAGAGCATCTGTGGCCACAGGAAAGACATCGTAAAGTTGCCTCTGCAGTGCGGATTTGGGCGCCGATCAATGAGCAGAACGGCATTCCTGCTTTATAGCATCAGGTCATGCCCGGAAACTGCCGGATACCGGATTGAACCGCACCGGAATGCCCGGCTTCACACCGACCGATTGCCGGGAATCGGGTAAGGTGAGGGTTCAAAGGGGACAAACGACTTGGCCAAACCTAACTATCAATACGAAAAGCGGCAGCGAGAACTTGCCAAGAAGGCAAAGAAGGCCGAAAAGGCCGCTCGCAAATCAACCGACAAGCCCGACGACGACAACCCCGAACTGTCGGTCGATGGGCTGACGCCTGGCGACAGCGCCGGCGATCCGGGCGTCGCGCCGGCGTCCGAACCGACAGCCTGAACCTGCCGGTCGCGGCCCTCGCCGAGCAGGGTTAGCCTGCTGGTTTTTCGCCAGTGGTGACCCTGCAAAGGTCTGCGGCGCGGTTGGCAGACAAGGCCACGCGGCTCCCGCCAGGCGCTGACGGATTGTCTGTCCCCTACAATCGGTGCATGGAATCTGTCGACGCAGTGGTCATCGGTGCGGGGGTCGTCGGGCTTGCGGTGGCTCGCGAACTCGCCAACGCCGGGCGCGAGGTGCTCATCCTCGAGGCTGAGTCGCACTTTGGCACCCAGACCTCGTCGCGCAACTCCGAAGTCATCCACGCCGGAATCTATTACCCGACCGGTTCGCTCAAGGCGCGCCTGTGCGTTCAGGGGCGAGAGATGCTCTACCGCTACTGCGTCGAGCGCGGTGTGCCGCATCGTCAGATTGGGAAAGTGCTGGTGGCCTCGACAGAGGACGAGCGAACCGTGTTGGCCAAGTATGCCCATCAGGCGGCCATCAATGGCGTGATGCTCGAACCGCTCGATTCGGCCGGTGTTCGCAGCCTTGAGCCTGAGGTCAAGGCGGTCAGCGGATTGTGGTCGCCGTCCACCGGCATTATCGACAGTCATGGCCTGATGCTGGCGCTGCTGGGCGATGCGCAGGCGCGCGATGCGATGCTGGTGGTGCAGACACCGGTGACCGGTGTTCGGGTGATTGATCGGGGTTTTGAGCTGAGCACCGGAGGCGCCGATCCGATGCGTCTGCGCTGTCGGATGCTGGTCAATTCGGCGGGTCTGGCGGCCCAGCAAATGGCGGCATCGATCGAAGGTCTGGCGCCTCAGTATGTGCCCCCTGCGCACTATGCCAAAGGCCACTATTTTTCGCTCGCAGCGCGCTCGCCCTTTACCCATCTGGTGTATCCGATGCCGGATGAGGCCGGGCTCGGCATTCACGTGACCCTCGATCTGGCCGGGCGATGCAAGTTCGGGCCGGATGTCACCCGATGGCTGTCGGCGCCCGACTATGTCTTCGAGGAGGGTCTGGAGCCGCGGTTTGCAGCGGCGATCCGTCGCTATTGGCCAGGTCTGCCCGACGGAGCACTGCAGCCCGATTACACCGGCGTTCGCCCCAAGGTCAGTGGCCCGGGTCAGGCGGCGGGCGATTTCGTCCTGCAGGGTCCGGGCGCGCATTCGGTGACCGGACTGGTCAATCTCTTTGGCATCGAGTCGCCGGGCCTGACTGCGTCGCTGGCGATTGCGCGTGAGGTGGCATCGATGCTCGGTCTGAACACCATGGCGAATCATGTCTGATCTGCGGAAGGTACCCGGTCCTGTGCCGGCGACGCCTGTGACCTTGCCGGGCTGGCAGGTCGATTTCGTGCATTGGCCCTATCCGAGTGTGATCGCACACCGGGGCGCCGGCCGGCTTGCACCTGAAAACACGCTCGCTGCGCTTCGGCTTGGCGCCGCCTACGGTCACACGATGTTCGAGTTCGATGTGAAGCTCACTGGCGATGGCAAGCCGATTCTGATGCACGACGCGAGTCTCGAGCGCACGACCAATGGCCGGGGCCTGGCCGGTGCGGCGACCCTGTCGGAGATCGCCCAGCTTGATGCCGGTGCCTGGTGCGGGCCCGCCTGGGCGGGTGAGCCGGTACCGATCTATGCCAACGTGGTGGCATGGCTGCTCGCAAATCGGATGCTGGCCAATGTCGAGATCAAACCCAGCCCCGGGCGCGAGTCCGAGACCGGTGCGGTCGTGGCGATGGCCTCCGCGATGGCCTGGCATGGCTGCGAGATTCCGCCGCTGCTGTCATCCTTCTCGCCAGAAGCGCTCGCCGCCGCGCAACGGGTCACGCCGGCATTGCCCAGGGCGCTGTTGCTGCATCGCTGGCCGTCAGACTGGCTCGCGCAGCTCAGGCGCCTGGAGTGCGTGGCGATCGATGTCAACCATGAAATACTCGATCGCGAGCGCATTCAGCAAGCACGAGGAGAGGGCTTTCGGGTTCTGACCTATACGCCGAACGATCCGGCACGGGTCGAGCAATTGCGCGAGTGGGGTGTCGACTGCGTCATTACCGACGCGGTCGATCTGATCAAGCCATGAATTGAGACAACGACTCAGGAGACAGGTATGCAGCAGGTAGCGTTACAGGACAGGGTGAGGGTGACCATCGAGGGTGGCGTTGCCGATGTCAGGATGGTTCGTGCAGACAAGATGAACGCCCTCGATCAGCCGATGTTCGATGCCCTGGTGGCAACCGGCAAGGATCTGATCACCCGGCCCGGTCTTCGCGCGGTTGTGGTTTCGGGCGAGGGCCGGGCCTTCTGCGCCGGGCTCGACATGGGGCGTTTCGAGAAGATGGCGGACAAGCCGGGTGAGGGCGTGATGGGCGTGTCCAACGAGATGCGGCTGGGTCCGCGCAGCCACGGTATCGCCAATGGCGCGCAGTATGTGGCGATGGTCTGGCAGGACATACCGGTGCCGGTCATTGCCGCAGTTCATGGTGTTGCCTTTGGTGGTGGCTTTCAGCTGGCACTCGGAGCCGACATGCGCTTCGTGACGCCCGATGCGCGGATGTCGGTGATGGAGATCAAGTGGGGGCTGGTGCCGGATATGGCCGGCGTGCTGCTGATGCGCGGTCTGGCCCGTGATGATGTGATTCGCGAGCTGACCTTCAGCGGTCGGATCTTCGATGGCGTCGAGGCGCAGGCGCTCGGTTTTGCGACCCGCGTCTGCACCGATCCGCGCGAGCAGGCGCTGGCGCTCGCCCGTGAGATTGCTGGGCGCAATCCGGATGCGATCCGGGCCGGCAAGCGGCTGTTGCAGTTGCCGGCTGCCACGAGTGCGCAGGCAATACTGCAGGCCGAATCAGATGAACAGATCAAGTTGCTCGGCAGCCCGAATCAGGTCGAAGCGGTTGCCGCGGCATTGCAAAAGAGGGCGCCGGTTTTTCGCGATCTCTGACCGACGGGACCTGTGGTGGGCGTCAGGCCGCTGCGAGCAGCGGCTTGGCCGAGTTGAGGTGTGGCGGCGCATGGGGCGCCACGGGTGTTACGGGCGTCGCCGCGCTTTGAGCCCTCCGGTTGCAAGGCTCAGGCGGGCTGGCTCCTGACGCGTTTGACTGCCGCGTGCCAGCCCTGCATGCGGCTTGCTGCCTCGTCGCGTGACATCGATGGCTCAAAGATGCGATCGACGCGCCAGTGTTGGGCAAGCTCGTCGGCGCTTTCGAAGAACCCGCTGCCGATGCCGGCCAGGGACGCCGCGCCGAGCGCGGTCGTCTCGAGCACTTTGGGGCGCACAACCGGCACACCGAGCAGGTCGGCCTGGAATTGCATCAGCAGATTGTTGGCCGACGCGCCGCCATCGACTCGCAGTTCGGTCAGCGGTTTGGGTGAATCGCGTTGTACCGCTGAGAGCAGATCGGCGCTCTGAAAGGCGATCGCTTCGAGCGCTGCGCGCGCGATGTGCGCGCGGGTCGCGCCGCGTGTCAGGCCGAGCATGGCGCCTCGGGCATCGGCATCCCACCAGGGCGCACCCAGACCGGTAAATGCCGGCACCAGATGCACGCCGGCGGTATCGGGCACCGAGGCTGCGAGTGCCTCGATGTCGGAAGCTGACTGGAAAAGGCCCAGCCCGTCACGCAGCCATTGAACCAGCGCGCCGGCGACGAACACGCTGCCTTCAAGCGCGAAGCGCCGTTGCAGACCAGACGGTGTATCGAGCGTCCAGGCGGCGGTGGTGAGCAGCCCCTGGGTCGAGGCCTGAGGATGCTCGCCGGTATTCATGAGCAGGAAGCAGCCTGTGCCGTAGGTATTCTTGGCCATGCCCGGGTTGAAGCAGGCCTGCCCGAACAAGGCGGCCTGCTGGTCGCCCGCGATCCCGGCCAACGGCAGTCGGCGGCCTTCGAGTTCGATATCGCCGATGTGGCCGGAAGATGGCGCGATCACCGGCAGCATCGATCGGGGAACGTTGAAGACCTCGAGCAGCGAGTCGCTCCAGGTGCCTGTCTGCAAGTCGAAGAGCTGGGTGCGACTGGCGTTGGAGGAGTCGGTGACATGCAGCGCGCCGCCCGACAGTTGCCAGGCGAGCCAGGTGTCGATCGTGCCGAAGGCGAGTTCGCCGCGGTCGGCCCGGCTGCGTGCGCCCGCGACGTTGTCGAGCAACCAGGCGATCTTGGTAGCGGAAAAATAAGGATCAAGCAGCAGACCGGTCTGTTTTCGGATCATCGGCTCATGCCCGGCGTCGCGCAGCTGCGCGCAGCGCTCGGCGGTACGGCGGTCTTGCCAGACGATTGCCGGGGCGATCGGGATACCGCTTGTGCGGTCCCAGACGACGGTGGTTTCGCGCTGGTTCGTGATGCCCACCGCATGCACGTCGGCAATCGAGACTCGGGCCTTGGCGAGTACCTCGGCGATCGTTGCGCGCTGGCTTGCCCAGATCTCGTTGGCATCGTGCTCGACCCAGCCGGGATGCGGAAAGGATTGGG
This sequence comes from Burkholderiales bacterium, assembly GCA_026399875.1. GTDB lineage: Bacteria > Pseudomonadota > Gammaproteobacteria > Burkholderiales > Burkholderiaceae_E > UBA4615. Next base: position 175,377 of record JAPLQF010000025.1, read on the forward strand.
CGAATTCGCGCTGGGCGATCGAGATGGGCGCGCCCGTCCGATCGAAAAGCATGGCGCGAGATGAGGTCGTGCCCTGGTCGAGGGCAAGCAGCAGTGGGCGGTGTGAGGGTGTCGGCATGATTCGCTTGGTTTCGCTTAGTGTATCCGGCGATGATCGCGCGTCTGCAAAGGCCTGGTCATCCGAAAACACCCTGCAGGAACCACCCGCTGTCGGCATCGGCCAGGCGCGTCCGGTAGATCCAGACCCAGCCGGTCGATTCGCCCTGCGCGATGAAGTAATCGCGCTGTACACGGTGTTCGTCCCACCAGCCGGTTTCGATTCGCTCGGGGCCGGCCAGCAGCGTCAGGGGCCCATGCCACCAGGGGCGATGGTCTCGTTCGGCGAGCGCGACCGGTTCATTGAGCAGCCACAGGGGGCGCGGCATGCCAGGCAATGGTGTGTCGGGCTGACGGCCTGTGTAATCGACCGCCTCGGCGCGATAGGCGACCTCGGGCCGATGATCTGCCACCAGCAGCAAGCGTTGCACCTGGTCGTGTCCGAGTCGCGACTGCAGTCTTTCGATCAGCCGCGACAATCCTTCGGCATCGCTTGTCTGCGTCGGGAACAGTTCGCCGTGTGTGCCGGGCAGCGCCACGACCGTCGTGCAATCGAGCCGCAGCGTATGGGCCGGTGCTGGCAGCTTCACGATGGCGAGTCGTTCCCGCAATACCGCGAGCAGGCGCTGCGGATCGCGGCTGGGTTGTGTCAGCCGAAGCGTGATGCGGGTGTCCTCGCAGGCGTGGCGCCCGCTGTCGTGCTCGGCGCTCAGCAGTGCCTCGCGGGTGGCGCACCGGCGGGCTGCAAGCCAGCCGCACAATTGAAGCAGCAGGCGATTCGAGGCAAAGAGCAGTGCTTCGGCATGCTCGACCTGTGCGAGTAACTCCAGGCGGACCGAAAACCGGGCGGGTGCCTCGAACCAGCGCCGAGGGTCGGCCTGATGGCCCAGGGCCGCGTCGATCTCGAAGAGCAGGGCCTTGCCGTACCGTTTTGCCAGGCCCGCGCGAGGCAGGCGCATGAGGTCGGCAAAGCAGCGAACTCCGATGGCGGCGAGCGCGGTCCTGTGGGGTGCGGCTGCGGCAAGCTGCTCGACTGGCAGGAGTGCCAGACCTTCGGCCAGCAGGGATTCGTGTTCGATGCAGGCCCGGTCGTGCCAGCCGGCCAGCAGCCAGGCGGCAATCGCCGTGGGTGCGATGGCCAGACTTGCGGTGAAACCGAGTTCGTCGAGCCCTTCCCGGATACGTGCCAGCAGCCGATCACGTCCGCCGAACAGTTGCAGACTCGCTTCGACCTCGATGAGAACGCCGTCGGGTGGCTGCAGACTGACGCAGGGCGTGAACTGCAGCAGCCAGCCGGCGATCTGCTCGAGCGCTGCATGGTCGAGCGCCGGGTTGTGTTCGATGATCTGGAGTGCGGATGCCATGGAGAGCGCACTGGCTCGTCGCAGCCCAGGCCGGATGCCCAGCGCTTGCGCTGGCTCGCTGGCATGAAGCACTTGCAGGCGGTTGCAGATCGCCAGGATCAGCGGGGCCTCTTGCCCTCGTAATGCGCAGTCGAGTGCCAGCCGATGGCAGCGCACGGCGATCCAGAGCATGCCTGCATGCTCCGGTCAGTGCCGACGGGCAGGCGGGCGTGGCAGGCTGCTATGCCGCGGGTCGATCAGTGAGGAGGGGGGTGGCGCATGCGCCGTGCTGAGGAGTGTGAGTGGCGCAGCAGGCACCGGTTCGGGACTGCGCATGGGTGCCCGGGAGTGATGCAAGGGCAGATCAGCCCGGCTGATGCGCAGTGTTGAGGGCGGCTGCGGCAGATCGAGCACCAGAGGCTGAGCCAGCACCGGGCCGCGCCGCTTGAGGATCTGGACCGACAGCTGTTGGCCCGGGCGCGGCAACAGCAGCAGTCGAAGTGGCGCGGGTGAGGCCTCGAACTGCGCCGGCAATTCACGGAACAGGAAGACCGGGCCACGCGTCGCTTGAGCCGCCAGTTGCATTCGCCGCAGGTGTTCGGGGCGGGTTCGACCTTGAGGCAACCAGGCCAGCAGGGTGCCGAAGCTTGCGCTGCGCAGCACCTGTTCGACCGCCCACAGTCGGTCTGCGGCTTGAGTGGCCTGAATGACGATCAGGTAGTCGAGATCGATGCCGAAAGATGCCAGGGCCGGGGCATAGGGCATATGCGGCGGGCCGAGCAGGATGGCCAGCTTGTGCTCGCGGGTCAGTCGTTTGAGCAGGGGCACGACCAGCCTCAGTTCACCGATGCCGGGGTTGCGGGCGATCAGTTCGGTGGGCATGCCCAGTGGCCAACCGCCTCCGGGCAACTGTGCGTCGAGTTGGGCGAAGCTGCTGGGCAGGGCAGCGACGCCCCCATGGCCGAGCTGGTCAGCGCGCCAGACCCCGGGAATGAGCGCGGGTGATGAGGGCGTGGCAGCAGGCGTGGGCGTCGCGGGCACGGATATGGCCATGAAGGACGAAATAAGGGTGAGCTGAGAGGATCACAGAGACTTGGTAGTCCGCACCAGGCCCACGCCGATGCCTTCAAGCGCGAAGTCGCTGCTGCGTGCGTCGACGATGATCGGCTGGAAATCGGGGTTTTCGGGCAGCAGTTCGATGGTGCTGCCGCGGCGGCGAAAGCGTTTGACAGTGACGCCACCATCGACCCGAGCCACGACGATCTGGCCGTTTCGGGCTTCAACCGCCTGGCGAACCGCCAGGAGGTCGCCCTCGAGAATGCCTGCATCGCGCATGCTCATGCCTCGCACCTTGAGCAGATAGTCGGGCTTTTCGGTGAACAGCTTGGGATCGAGGGCGTAGCTGGCTTCGATGTGCTCCTGCGACAGGATCGGGCTGCCGGCAGCGACCCGCCCGACCAGAGGCAGGCTCAGGGCGATCTGGACCATGCTGGCCCCTATGCTCCGTTCGTGGTCGTCGTCCATGCCCGGCAGCATCTTGAGGCGGATGCCACGCGAGGCGCCTGATGTCAGTTCGAGGACGCCCTTGCGGGCTAATGCCTTGAGGTGCTCTTCGGCAGCGTTGGCCGAGCGAAATCCGAGCTTTGCGGCGATTTCGGCTCGTGTGGGCGGAAAACCCGTGTCGGCAATATGCTGACGGATGAGTCCGAGAATTTCGTGTTGCCGGGTGGTCAGATCGCGCATGGCGTATCAACTCGATGGGGCGGCACAGGCATGACGCCGGTTGGTGAATGTCGATAGCTGTATTTTTATACAGTTATCCGGATTTGGCAAGTGACTCCGGGCGCGCAAGCAGTTCTTTCCCGAATCAGCGGTAACGCCTCGATCCGGGCCGCTTCCGGCTGATCGACCTGATTTTTCAGATCTGTCGGCAAATACTTTCCGTGATCACCAGCGACGGTCAGATCTGTCAAAAAAAATTTATTTTTTGTTGGTTTGTAATCCTAAGTGATTAGTGTCTAGTGCGATCCTTTGTGGCACATTGGGCGGGCGTAGCGCCCACGCTCGCTTCGATAGCCGTTTGATGGTGTCCGGAATGCCTGCGTTGTTCGCTGTCCTGGCCGACCCGTACTCGACGTCAGTGATCGATGTGTCTGCGGGCAGCAGCGTTTGACTCAGCAATGCCCGGATCGTCGTCGAAAAGCCAAGGCCTTACGCCCTGTTCTGTTCGTTATTGACCTCGGGTCGCAGTCAACCCATTGAACTCGAGGCCCATAAATGAGCACAAAGATCTACGTCGGCAACCTTCCCTGGCGCGCAACCGATGCGCAACTCAACGAGATGTTCGCCGTTCATGGCGAAGTGATCGAGGCGCGCATCATCAACGATCGCGAAACCGGCCGATCACGCGGTTTCGGTTTCGTGACGATGGCGTCGAATGAGCATGCGCAAAACGCCATTCGCGCCCTCAACACGACGCCGCTCGAAGGCCGAGCGCTGGTTGTGAACGAAGCCCGCGAACAGCAGGGCGGTGGCGCAGGCGGTGGCGCGCGCCGCAGTAGCGGTAATGGTGGCTACGGCGGCGGTGGAGGCGGAGGTGGCGGCTACGGTGGTGGTGCCGGAGGCGGCGGCTACGGCGGTGGCGGTGGCGGCGAAGGCGGTCAGCGACGTCCCCGTCAGTACTGACATCTAAGTCTGGCGAAGCAGGGCGACGATGGGCGCCCTGCTTCAGGGGTCAGTGCCGTGTCAGCGGCTGGCGCTTGACTCGAACTGTGTGGTGTCGATTGGGCACCCGGTGTTCGCCTTCAGTGTCTCAACAGTGATGCCAGGCGCAAGTTCGCGCAGGGTGAGACCCTTGTCTCCCACTTCGAGCACACCCAGGTCGGTGATGATCAGGTCGACCACTGCAACGCCTGTCAGGGGGAGATTGCAATCGCTCAGAATCTTGAGATCGACACCCCCATCCTTGCGCCTGGCGGTGTGCTCCATCAGGACGATCACCCGGCCGACGCCGGCCACCAGATCCATCGCACCGCCCATGCCCTTGACCATCTTGCCGGGGATCATCCAGTTGGCGAGGTCGCCTCGCTCGGAGACCTGCATCGCACCGAGGATGGCCAGGTTGATCTTGCCGCCGCGGATCATGCCGAAGGAATCGGCCGAGGCGAAGATCGATGAGCCGGGCAGGGGGGTCACCGTCTGCTTGCCGGCATTGATCATGTCGGCGTCGATCTCATCTTCTGTCGGAAACGGGCCGATACCGAGCAGGCCATTTTCGGACTGCAGCCACACTTCCATGTCGGCCGGCACATGATTGGCCACCAGCGTCGGCAGACCGATTCCCAGGTTCACATAGAAACCGTCACGCAGTTCACGCGCGGCGCGCGCTGCCATTTCATCACGGGTCCAGGCCATCAGACGGCTCCTTGCCGGGCAGGGCGGGTGGTGCGCTGCTCGATGCGTTTTTCGGGCGACGGGTTGAGGACCAGCCGGTTGATATAGATGCCGGGAAGATGTACGGCATCCGGATCGATCTCACCGTTAGGCACGATCACTTCGACTTCGGCAATCGTCAGGCGACCTGCCATCGCGACATTCGGGTTGAAGTTGCGCGCGGTCCGGCGAAACACCAGGTTGCCCGACTGGTCGGCTTTCCAGGCCTTGACCAGCGAGACATCGGGCACCAGCGCACGTTCCATCAGGTAGGTGTGACCGTCGAATTCACGAGTCTCCTTGCCTTCGGCCACGATCGTGCCGACGCCGGTCCGGGTGAAGAAGGCCGGAATCCCGGCGCCACCCGCCCGCAGCTTTTCAGCCAGAGTGCCCTGGGGCGTGAAATCGAGTTCGAGTTCTCCGGCCAGATACTGACGCTCGAACTCCTTGTTCTCGCCGACATAGCTGGCAATCATCTTGCGGACCTGACGGGTCGCCAGCAGCAAGCCGAGTCCGAATCCGTCGACACCGGCATTGTTCGAGATGCAGGTCAGGTTGCGCACGCCGCTGTCACGCAGTGCAGCGATCAGGGCCTCGGGAATGCCGCACAGGCCGAAGCCGCCGACAGCGATCATCTGGCCATCGGCCACGACGTCTGACAGCGCCGCGGCCGCGCTCGGGTATAACTTGCTCATGGTGGGGGGAGTCCTTTCGCCATCGATGGCGGGCAGTCGCAGATCGTACCGTTGATCGCTGCACCGCATCAACCGGCGAATCGCTGGATACGGTCCGATTCGATGATCCGCACGCCAGCGTCCCCCTGAAGGACGGCATCGACCATGCACCGCGCCACAGCCCTGACGCTGACCGGTCGCCAGCGGGCCGGTATGAGCCAGGCAATCGGACGAGTCAGGGCGAGCGACAGCCGTTCGGCCGGGCGCACCTCGCTGCGTTGGGCATCGAGCAGGGAGGGTCTGAGTATCGTGATCGCGGCATAGCCCGAGCTGATCAGCTGGGCTTCTGCCTCGCCCTTGACGCGATTGTAGAAAACCGATGACCTTGAATCGGCACCATGGGCCGACACCGCTGCCAGACGCGACGCGCCGAACCGCCGCCCGAGGTGGGCCACCTTCACGACCGCATCGACGTCGACGCTTCTGAACGCCGCTTGTGACCCGGCGTTGCGGATGGTCGTGCCCAGGCAGATGTAGACATCGTCAATGCCGGACATGTCCTCGATGCCGCCCGGGCCCGAAAAATCGAAGGCATGCTGCACGAGCTTGCCGGCCTCAGCCGATGCCGGCACCGGCAAGGGCCGACGCACCAGTGCGTGGATTTCAGAATAGGCCGGTTCTGCCAGCAATTGCGCCAGCAGCACCGACCCGACGGCGCCGCTGGCCCCTGCGATCAGGGCACGACGGTGCCCGGGCGCAGGCATGGTCACATGCCGGGGTAGTTTGGTCCGCCGCCGCCTTCGGGAACCACCCAAACGATGTTCTGGGTCGGGTCCTTGATGTCACAGGTCTTGCAGTGCACGCAGTTCTGGGCGTTGATCTGCAGCCGATCGCTGTCGTCCTCGTTCTTCACGTATTCGTAGACACCGGCCGGGCAATAGCGCGACTCGGGGCCGCCGTAGCGCGCCAGGTTGATACCCACCGGCACGCTCGCGTCTTTCAGCGTGAGGTGGATCGGCTGGTTTTCTTCGTGATTGGTGTTCGAGATGAACACCGATGACAGCCGATCGAAGGTCAGCTTGCCGTCGGGTTTGGGATAGACGATCGGCTGAAACGACGACGCGGGCTTCAGGCACTCATGATCGGCATGCTGGTGATGCAGCGTCCACGGGATCTTGCCGCCCAGCACCTTTTGCTCGATGCCGGTCATCACCGTGCCGAGGACCAGGCCCTTGGCCATCCACTGCTTGAAGTTGCGCGCCCGCCAGAGTTCGTCATGCAGCCAGGAGTTCTTGAAGGCTTGCGGATAGGCCGAGAGTTCGTCCGCGCTGCGCCCGGCGCCGATCGCCGCAAAAGCGGCTTCGGCCGCCAGCATGCCGGTCTTGATCGCAGCATGACTGCCCTTGATGCGCGAGGCGTTCAGAAAGCCGGCATCGCAGCCGATCAGGGCGCCGCCCGGAAAGACCGTTTTTGGCAGCGACATCAGTCCGCCGGCGGTGATCGCTCGTGCGCCGTAGCTCAGCCGTTTGCCGCCCTCGAGTGTGGGCCGGATCGCCGGATGGGTCTTGTAGCGCTGGAATTCTTCAAAGGGCGACAGCCACGGGTTCTGGTACGCCAGGCCCACCACGAAGCCGACTGCCACCAGGTTTTCGCCGAAGTGATAGAGGAAGGACCCGCCGTAGGTGTCATTCTCAAGCGGCCAGCCGGCGGTATGGACCACCAGTCCCTTGCGATGTTTGGCCGGCTCGATTTCCCAGAGTTCCTTGATGCCGATGCCATAAGTCTGGGGGTCGCTGTCGGCATCGAGCTTGAAGCCCGAGATCAGCTGTTTGCCCAGATGGCCACGCGCGCCTTCGGCAAAGAGCGTGTATTTCGCGAGCAGCTCCATGCCGGGCTGAAAGTTTGACGTTGGCTCGCCGTCACGGCCCACCCCCAGATTGCCGGTGGCCACGCCTCTGACTGCACCGCTGTCGGTATAGAGGATCTCGGCTGCGGCAAAGCCGGGATAGATCTCGACGCCAAGCGCCTCGGCCTGCTGCCCCAGCCAGCGCACCACATTGCCCAGGCTGACGATGTAATTGCCGTGATTGCGAAGGCAGTCGGGAATCGCCCAGTTTGGCGTGCGGATGGCGCGCGACTCTGTCAGGAAGAGCACTTCGTCTTCGGTGACTTCGGTGTCGAGCGGCGCGCCCTGTTCTTTCCAGTCGGGGATCAGCTCGTTGAGTGCGCGCGGGTCCATGACCGCGCCCGACAAGGTATGTGCTCCGATTTCCGAGCCTTTCTCGATCAGGCAGACCGCGAGCTCCTGATTCGCCTCGGCCGCGAGCTGTTTCAAGCGGATCGCAGCGCTCAGGCCGGCCGGGCCGCCTCCGACGATCAGCACGTCGAATTCCATTGAATCCCGTTGAATGTCCATGTCCGCTTTTCCTCGAAGATCCGCGATTCTCGCCAAAGCGGCTCGGCGGCGCAAACCGGCGGATTGCCGGGACGACGGTTATGCGATCATCGACGCCCTTCCAGGAGCCGATGCGATGACCGATCAGATCAAGTTCGACCTCTCCGACAAGACCGCGCTGGTGACCGGCGCATCAAGCGGTCTGGGCAATCGATTTGCCCGCGTGCTGGCCGCTCACGGTGCCACCGTGGTGCTGGCGTCGCGCCGAGTCGAGCGGCTCAAGGAGCTGCGCGCCGAGATTGAGGCTGATGGTGGCAAGGCGCATGTGATTGGCATGGATGTGAATGATGCGCAGGCGATCACCGATGGCGTTGCGCGTGCCGAAGCCGAGTCGGGGCCGATCGATATCCTCATCAATAACTCGGGCGTCAGCACGACTCAGCGGCTGGTTGATGTGACAGCGGAAGATTTTGATTTCGTCTTCGATACCAACACCCGCGGTGCATTTTTCGTCGCTCAGGCGGTTGCCCGCAGGATGATCGACCGGGCGCGGACCGAACCCGATCGTTCGGCCCGGATCATCAACATCGCCTCGATGGCCGGCCTGAAAGTGCTCGCCCAGATCGGTATCTACAGCATGAGCAAGGCCGCAGTGATCCAGATGACCCGTGCCATGGCGCTCGAATGGGCGCGTTACAACATCAATGTCAATGCGATCTGTCCGGGTTACATCAACACCGAACTCAATGAGCATCATTGGGAGACCGAGGCCGGCCGCAAGCTGGTCTCGATGCTGCCGCGCAAACGCCTGGGCACGCCGGAAGATCTCGACGGACTGCTGCTGCTGTTGTCGTCCGACCAGGCGCGCTTCATCAATGGCGCCGTGATCTCGGCTGATGATGGGTTCGGTGTGACCTGAGCTCAGTGGCTCTGCACGTTGCGTTTGACATGCCTTTGCGCGCGGTGCAGCAGGAACCATATCGTCAGTACGATCGGTGCCACCGCCAGACCGGTCGCCAGTTCGGCAGCGATCGGCGCGCCGGCTTTTTCGATTGCCTTGAAAAGATAACTCGCCAGGCCGATCGTGTAGTACGAGATCGCTGCCACCGACAGTCCTTCGACCGTCTGCTGCAGGCGTAATTGCAATGCCGCCCGTTCGTTGAGGGCGTTGAGCAGCGCCTGGTTCTGTCGCTCACGATCGATCTCGACCCGGGTGCCGAGCAGGGCGGTGGCGCGGGCAACACGCGCCGACACCGATTCGAGTCGTCCTCGGATCGCCTCGCAGTAGTTCATTGCCGGCTCGAATCGGCGCTGCAGAAACTTGCTGGGTGTCTGCATCCGGTCCAGGCGCGATTCGCGCAGGTCGCCCAGATTGTGCTTGACCAGCCGGTGATAGGCGCGGCCGGCATCCAGCCGATAGGAGCTGTAGGTCGACAGCTGCTCGATATCGGCTGACAGCCGGGTGATGTTGTGCAGCATTTCGGGTTCTTCGCTGGTCGGTGCGAGATCGAGGCGACCGACCAGGCTGGCCAGGTCAGGTTCGATCGCGCGAAGCGCCTGGTCGAGTTCGCGTGCCTCCGGAAAGGCGAGCATCGCCATCATCCGGTAGACCTCGATGTCGATGATCCGCTGGACAGTGCGGCCGAGCTGCGCCGCGTCGCTGTCGATATTGATCAGCAGGAAGCGGCCGAAGCCGGTTTCGTCGAGTTTGAAGGTGGAGTAGAGGTTGGCCGCCCTGTTGCTGATTTCCGCGCCGATCAGCCCTCCGAGGCCTGTCGCGTCAGCGATGCCGAACGCCTGTTTTGCACGGCTGATTTCGGCACCCGAATCATCGCGTGCCAGCACCGCCAGGCGAACGCCGGCAATCAACTGGTTCGGATCGAGTGTCAGCCAGTGGGCAATCAGCCGGTCCGCGGCATTCGGAGCGAAGGGCTCGAGCGCTGAACAGTCGGGGTCGTAGACGGTGTAATCATGGAATTCGCCGTGCCATTCCCACCGAATGCGCAGGGATCCGAACTGCGCGGTGAACTGGCCCTTGGGTGTTGCCGGCGGCACGATGCCGTTGGCGCTGCACCAGTCGAGCATCGCTTGCGGATAGTGGGCTTCCTGCAGCGAATGAATGACCGAGGCATGTGAAATCGCATGCGGTGCGGTGATCGGCAGGCGCGACCGGGTGTGAACTTCGTCGTGCAGTTCGGTGCGAAGCGGATGGGCGTTGTACATCGCCTGCGATTCCGTTGAGTGGAGGCTGAAGGACCGATCATCGCCGACGATGCGCTTGCCGACCAAGCCTGCCGGATTGGTATACTCAGAATTTCCCGGTTGGCCCTCATGACCAAATTCGTTTTCGTCACCGGCGGCGTGGTGTCTTCCCTCGGGAAAGGAATCGCTGCCGCCTCGATGGGTGCGTTGCTCGAGTCGCGCGGGCTGCAGGTCACGCTCCTCAAGCTCGACCCTTACATCAACGTCGATCCGGGCACCATGAGTCCGTTTCAGCACGGCGAGGTCTTCGTGACAGAAGACGGTGCCGAGACCGACCTCGACCTCGGTCACTATGAGCGTTTCGTGACCGCACGGATGCGCCGCGTCAACAACTTTACGACCGGCCAGATCTATGACTCGGTGATCCGCAAGGAGCGCCGCGGCGAGTACCTCGGTCGTACGGTGCAGGTCATCCCGCACATCACCAACGAGATTCGCGCCTTCATCGAGCGCGGTGCGGGCGTGGCGTCCGAGTCGCCTGCCCAGGTGGCGATCGTTGAAGTCGGTGGTACGGTCGGTGACATCGAGTCATTGCCTTTTCTGGAGGCCGCGCGCCAGATGAGTCTGAAGCTCGGTCGCGGCAACGTCTGCTTTGTGCATCTGACGCTGGTGCCCTTCATTGCCTCGGCGGGTGAACTGAAAACCAAGCCGACCCAGCATTCGGTGCAGAAGCTGCGCGAGATCGGGATTCAGGCGGATCTGCTTCTTTGCCGTGCCGATCGGCGGATTCCCGACGATGAGCGCGACAAGATTTCGCTCTTCTCGAATGTCGCACTCGATTCGGTCATCTCAGTCTGGGATTCCGATTCGATCTACAAGATTCCGCGCATGCTGCATGAGCAGGGTGTCGACGATCTGCTTTGCGAGGCGCTTCGTATCGAGGCTCGGCCTGCCGACCTGTCGGTCTGGGATCGTCTGGTCTATCGGCAGGAGCATCCGCATCGCTCGGTGCGAATTGCGATGGTCGGCAAGTACGTCGATCTCACCGAATCCTACAAGTCGCTGACCGAGGCACTCACCCATGCCGGTATTCATACCGACTCTCGGGTCGAGATCGAATACATTGATTCCGAGCAGATCGAATCCGATGGCTGTTCGACGCTCGCCGGTTTCGATGCCATCCTGGTGCCGGGCGGTTTCGGCAAGCGGGGTGTCGAGGGCAAGATCCAGGCGATCCGCTATGCCCGCGAGCATCAGGTGCCTTACCTTGGCATCTGTCTGGGCATGCAGCTGGCGGTCATCGAATACGCCCGCCATGTCTGTCAACTCGAGGGCGCCAACAGCACCGAGTTCGATCCTCAGTCGCCGCATCCGGTAGTGGGACTGATCACCGAGTGGCTCGATCGCGAGGGCCGACTCGAAAAGCGCGACGCCGACTCTGATCTGGGCGGCACCATGCGCCTGGGCGCGCAGCGCTGCCCGGTCACCGCAGGCACGCTTGCTGCCTCGATCTACGGTGAGTCAGTCAACGAGCGTCACCGCCATCGCTATGAGGTCAACAATCACTATGTCGACCAGCTCGAGCAGGCAGGCCTGCGGGTCTCGGCGCGCACGCCGACCGAAGGGCTGACCGAAATTGCCGAGCTTGCCCAGAGCGGGCCCTTGTCGCATCCCTGGTTTGTCGGCGTGCAGTTTCACCCCGAGTTCACCTCCACGCCGCGCGATGGGCATCCGCTCTTTCGGTCGTATGTCGAGGCGGCGATCGCGCATTCGGTGCGCCGGTTGTCGGTGAGCCAAGTCGGTGAACCAGCCTTGAGGCCGATGACATGAAACTCTGTGGATTCGAAGTCGGTCTCGATCGGCCCCTCTTTCTGATCGCCGGGCCCTGCGCGATCGAGTCGCGCCAGTTGGCCATCGATACCGCGGGTGAGCTCAAGGCCATCACCGGCGCGCTCGGCGTGCCTTTCATCTACAAGTCGTCCTTCGACAAGGCCAATCGCAGTTCGGGCAAGTCGTTTCGCGGCCCGGGCATCGACGAGGGTCTGCGCATCCTCGATGATGTGCGCCGTCAGATCGGCGTGCCGGTCCTGACCGACGTCCACGACATCGATCAGATCACGCCGGTCGCGGCAGTTGTCGATGTTCTGCAGACGCCGGCTTTTTTGTGTCGCCAGACCGATTTCATTCGCGCGGTGGCAACCAGCGGCAAGCCGGCCAATATCAAGAAGGGGCAGTTTCTGGCGCCGCACGACATGAAAAATGTCGCAGACAAGGCCCGCGAGGCAGCGATCGAAGCCGGGCTCGATGGCGACTGCATCATGGTGTGCGAGCGTGGCGCCTCATTCGGCTATAACAATCTCGTCTCCGACATGCGCAGCCTGGCGATCATGCGCGAGACCGGTTGCCCGGTCGTCTTCGATGCCACGCACTCTGTGCAGTTGCCGGGCGGCCAGGGCACGTCTTCCGGCGGTCAGCGCGAATTCGTTCCGGTGCTGGCGCGCGCGGCGGTGGCAGTCGGCATCGCGGGCATCTTCATGGAAACCCATCCCGATCCGGCGCGTGCCCTGTCTGATGGCCCGAATGCCTGGCCCCTGCCGCAGCTGGCCGAATTGCTGGCAACGCTGTGTCAGCTCGATGCCCTGGTCAAACGCCAGGGGTTTGCGGAGCTCGGTCATGGTGCCTGATTCCGCCTTGTCCTTCAGAAGGGGCCTGTCATGACCGCTGCCTATGTCATCGCCGACGTCAAGGTCAGCGACCCTGATCAATACCGTCACTACACTGCCCTGACGCCGGCGGCGGTTGCCGCGGCCGGCGGCGAGTTTGTCGTTCGCGGCGGCCGCACAGCGCTGCTTGAAGGAAAGTGGTCACCATCGCGTGTCGTGGTGATCCGGTTCGAGTCTTTCGAGGCTGCGCAGGCCTTCTATGATTCAGCCTTGTATCTCGAAGCGCGCGGCAAACGTGCCGGTGCGACCGAATTTTTCAACATGATCATCGTAGAAGGAATCTGAACCAATGAGCACGATTGTCGACATTATCGGACGTGAGGTGATCGATTCCCGCGGCAACCCCACGGTCGAATGCGATGTACTGCTTGAATCGGGCACGATGGGCCGTGCGGCTGTTCCATCCGGGGCCTCGACCGGCTCGCGCGAGGCGATCGAGCTGCGCGACGGCGATGCATCTCGCTACGGCGGCAAAGGCGTGCTGCGTGCGGTCGAGAACATCAACACCGAGATTTCCGAGGCAATCATGGGCCTCGACGCCAGCGAGCAGGCGTATGTCGACAAGATCCTCATCGAACTCGACGGCACCGACAACAAGGCCCGACTCGGCGCCAACGCAACGCTGGCAGTGTCGATGGCGGTTGCCAAGGCTGCGGCCGAAGAGTCCGGATTGCCGCTCTATCGCTATTTCGGGGGTTCGGGCGCGATGTCCCTGCCGGTGCCGATGATGAATGTCATCAACGGCGGCGCGCATGCCAACAACAATCTCGACATTCAGGAATTCATGATCATCCCGGTGGGTGCGCCCACATTTCGGGAAGCGGTGCGCTATGGCGCCGAGACCTTTCAGGCGCTCAAGAAAATCCTCCATGACCGGGGCCTGAGCACTGCGGTGGGCGATGAGGGCGGGTTTGCGCCGAGCGTGGCCAACCATGAGGCAGCCATCCAGCTGATCCTCGAGGCGATCGACCGCGCCGGTTACAGCGCCGGGTCACAGATCGCCATCGGTCTCGATTGCGCGGCCTCCGAGTTTTTCAAGGACGGCCGCTATCGTCTGGCGAGCGAAGGCCTGTCGCTGAGCGCCTCCGACTTCACCAACCTGCTTGGCACCTGGTGTGACAAGTACCCGATCATTTCGGTTGAAGACGCGATGGCCGAAAACGACTGGGACGGCTGGCGCGTGCTGACCGATCAACTCGGTGATCGCATCCAGCTGGTCGGCGACGATCTCTTCGTCACCAACACCCGCATCCTGCGCGAGGGCATCGAGGCAGGGGTTGCCAATTCGATCCTGATCAAGATCAACCAGATCGGCACACTCACCGAGACCTTTGCCGCGATCGAACTGGCCAAGCGAAACAACTACACCGCGGTGGTCTCGCATCGCTCGGGTGAGACCGAAGACACCACGATCGCCGATATCGCGGTTGGCACCAATGCGCTTCAGATCAAGACAGGGTCGATGTCGAGATCCGATCGGGTGGCCAAGTACAACCAGTTGCTTCGGATCGAGGAAGACCTCGGCGAAGTGGCCCAGTATCCCGGCCGCTCGGCGTTCTACAACCTGCTCTGAGGGTCAGTCGATGCGCCTCTTCACGCTTGTGCTGGTGGCCCTGCTCGGGGTGATTCAATACCCCTTGTGGCTGGGCAAGGGCGGATGGCTGCGGGTCTGGGACCTCGATCGCCAACTGTCTGTCCAGAACAGAACGAACGAGAAGCTGGTGTCTCGCAACAGTGCGCTCGAAGGTGAGGTCTACGACCTCAAGCAGGCGACGATCGCTATCGAGGAGCGCGCCCGTTACGAACTCGGAATGATGCGGTCCGACGAAATTTTCGTTCAGGTCTCAGAGCCGACGCAGGCCAGCCGGCCGGTTTCACCAGTGCGCCCGGCACCCGCCGCGGCAGGTGTGCCGCAGGCGGGGGTCACGACGGTCAGTGCCGTACCTGCGAGCCCGGTGCAATCGGCTCGCTGACAAACAGTTCGGCGCTGTCGACTGCATCGAAGTCATAGGGTGTGTTGCAGAAGTCGCAGCGGACTCCGACCACGCCTTTTTCGGCGACGATGGACGCAACCTCCTCGCGCCCCAGCATCCTGAGCATGTTGGCAACTTTTTCGCGCGAGCAGGTGCAGCCAAAACGCGGCGTCCGCGAATCGAAGGCATGCAGACGCTCCTGCCAGAACAAGCGGTGCAGGATCGACTGCCCCGACAGTGCCAGCATTTCATCCCGACTGAGAGTCTGTGCCAGTTTCTGCATCCGATTCCAGCCGTCGGTATCGCTTTCGGTTGTGACGACCCCCGATGACGCGGACGGCCCGGCAGGCGAGGCCACCTGCGACGGTGAGAAGGACTTGCCGCCCTCCTCGGGCAGGCGTTGAAGCAGCAGCCCTGTTGCCCGGGAGTCATCGGCGGCAAGCCAGAGCCGCGTGGGAACCTGCTCCGAGCGCGCCATATAGCGTTCGAGCACTTCTGCCACGCTGTCGCCTTCGAAGGGCACGATGCCCTGATAGGGCTGGCGGTTTGGCGAACTCGATCGCGGGTCGAGCGTGACCACGAATCGGCCTCGTCCGTTGGCATTGACCAGCGTCGTGAGGTCGGCGTCTTCGGGGCAGAGCTGCCCTTCACGCAGTTTGGCAGTCGCCCGAAAACTCCCGTCGGCCTCGCATTCGACCACCAGCAGGGCGACCGGCCCGTCGCCGTGAATCTGCAGGATCAGGGCACCATCGAATTTGAGCGTGGCTGACAGCAGCAGACCGGCTGCGCACAACTCACCGAGACGGTCACGAACCGATCGCGGAAACGCATGCCGGCCGGCGATCTCGCGCCAGGCCGCATCCAGTGACACGAACTCTCCGCGTACCGGCGCGCCTTGCAGCATGAAGCGCTGCAGGCAGTCGTGTTCCGGCGACGGTGCGCCGGCTTCGCTCATTCGTCGATCCGCTTCAGTTCGGCATTGAACTGCGCGCCTTTCGCGATATAGCTGTCAACGCCTGCCCGGATTCGCGCTACATCTGCGTCGGTGAGCTCGCGAACCACCTTGCCTGGGGCACCCATGACAACGCTGCGGTCGGGGATGACCTTGCCCTCGGGAATGAGCGCGCCCGCACCGATCAGACACTCACGGCCGATTTTTGCGCCATTGAGCACGATTGCCTGGATGCCGATCAGGCTGCCGTCGCCGATCGAGCAGCCGTGCAGCATGGCCTGATGGCCGACCGTCACATATTGGCCGATGGTCAGCGGTTGGCCGACATCGGTATGCAGCACCGCATTTTCCTGGAC
Organism: Burkholderiales bacterium; assembly: GCA_026399875.1. Lineage (GTDB taxonomy): Bacteria > Pseudomonadota > Gammaproteobacteria > Burkholderiales > Burkholderiaceae_E > UBA4615. Next base: position 191,523 of record JAPLQF010000025.1, read on the forward strand.
ATTGCTGCCGGTGCCGATGATGATCGGGTCGTTGTCGCCGCGCAGCACCGCGCCGAACCAGATGCTGACGTTATCGGCGAGCTCGACACCACCGAGGACATGCGCGCCAGGCGCGACCCAGGCGCTCGGTGCGATTTTCGGGACACGTTTTTCGATCGAGTAAATGGCCATCTTGATCCCTGTAGACTGGAAAGAGGCGCCCGCTGCGCCACACGGCAGTGTACCGCCGCAGGCCTGCGGTCTGCCCTCGGCACCTGCCTTGCCGGCGTAAACCGACCGACCTTGACATGAGACCTGACGCGAATGCCGGCCCTACCGTCGCATCCCGACCCGAAACCCGATGAACACCCGGCTGGCGGCTCAAGGTCGCAGTGCCTTGTGCAGGACGAGCCATGCACAGAACTGCGCGCCGCGGCTCATCGTGCCTGGTGCCTGACCGACCCGAATGCCAAGGCACAGGCTGCGCTGGCAATCGGCGAGCAGATCGCGTCGGCGTCCCCGCTGATCGATGCCGCACGCGCTTTCCATGACGATCTGCGCCCAGGTCGGCCGGCGCTGCCCCGATTGGTTCATCCCCGCGATGTGCCAAATCGCGGAGCCGGCACGCCGGCGGGGCGGGTGGCACTCCTTCACGCCATCGCGCATATCGAATTCAATGCGATCGACCTAGCGCTTGACGCGGTGTGGCGATTCGCAGGCATGCCAGCCGACTGGTATCTCGACTGGGCGTCGGTTGCCAGCGAGGAGGCGAAGCATTTCAGCCTGCTCGCCGAGGAACTCGGCCGCCGTGGTCATGGCTATGGCGATTTCGATGCCCATGACGGTCTTTGGGAAATGGCCATGAAAACCCGCGATGACCCCTTGCCCCGCATGGCACTGGTGCCGCGGCTGATGGAGGCGCGCGGTCTGGACGTCACCCCGGTCATCCGGCGCAAGCTCGAGCAGGCGGGTGATGCGCAGGCTTGCGCGATTCTGGATGTCATCCTGCGCGATGAGGTGGGGCATGTGGCCATCGGCAACCACTGGTATGCGGTATTGTGCCGGCGCGAGGGGCTCGAGCCAGAGGCCGACTGGGATGGGCTGGCCAGGCGCTACGGCGCGTCGGCTCCGAAGGCGCCTTTCAATGTCGAAGCCAGACTGCGAGCCGGGTTCACCGAAGCGGAATTGACTCGCTGGCAGTAGCGTCAAGGCGCTTGCAGGCCTCGCCGACACACCGCTGTAGCCTGTGCTGCCCGGGAGTGCCATCTGTCGGCCTCAATGTCGACGTTATCCCCTGCAACAACGTGGCGCTCAACCCGTCCTCGTATAATCAGAGGGTTAACGACCCGTTCAGATGACATCGATCTACCGCCCCCGTCGCATTGCCCAATCGCTCTTCATCGAGGCGCGCGGTTTGCGCCATCACCTGCGCTGCTGGGGTGAGCCCGATGCGCCGCTGCTGGTGATGGTGCATGGCTGGATGGACATCTCGGCGTCCTTCCAGTTTGTCGTCGACTGTTTTTCCCGCGACTACCGCGTGATCGCGCCCGACTGGCGAGGGTTCGGGCTGAGCTCGCGCCCGCAGGCCGACTGCTACTGGTATCCCGACTACCTGGCCGATCTTGACGCGCTGCTCGACGCGCTGCTGCCTGGGCGCAAGATCGACCTGGTCGGACACAGCATGGGCGGCAGCATTGCGATGCAATACGCCGGCGTGAGACCCGAACGCATCCGCCGGCTGATCAATCTCGAGGGGCTCGGAATGGCTAAAAGCCAACCGGGCGAGGCGCCGGGCCGCATGCGCGAATGGCTCGACGAATTGCGCAAGGGCTCGCGCTTGCGCGACTATGCGTCGCAGGAAGAGGTCGCGCAGCGGCTGGTCAAGACCAACCACAGGCTGCCGATCGACAAGGCCCGATGGCTGTCCGAGCTCTGGTCCGAGCGCACCCCCGATGGCCGCTATGCATTGCTGGGCGACCCGGCACACAAGGTCTCCAACCCCTCTCCCTACCGGGTTGATGAAGTGGTGGCCACCTGGCGTGAAATCACCGCGCCGGTGCTGCTGGTCAATGCTGCCGACGACGGTTCGCGGCTGCGCCTGATCCGATCCCGCGAATTCGGCGAGCGTCTGATGGCTATCCGTGACTTGCGCCAGATGCAAGTGGAGGATGCCGGGCATATGCTTCACCACGACCAGCCCGAAAAGGTCGCCTCACTGATCGAGGAGTTCATGCATGGCTGAATCCCATACCGCCGCTCACCGGATCAACGCCGATCTGCATTGCCATTCGGTGGTGTCCGACGGCACGCTGACGCCGGTCGAAGTGGTCGAGCGAGCCGCTCGAAACGGTGTCGAGATCCTGGCACTGACCGATCACGATGAGCTCGGCGGGTTGGCTGCGGCGCAGGGCAGGGCGCGTGAACTCGGGATGCAGTTCGTGCCCGGCGTCGAAGTCTCGGTGACCTGGTCCGATGAGACCATCCATATCGTCGGCCTGCGTCTCGATTATCTCAACCCGACCTTGGCCGACGGCCTCTACAAGACCCGCAATGGCCGCGATGCCAGAGCGCTCGAGATCGCCGCGAGTCTGGCCAGCGCCGGGATTCCCGATGCCTACGAGGGCGCGCTTGGTTTTGCGGGTAATCCTGAATTGATTTCGCGCAGCCATTTCGCGCGCTACATCGTCGAGACCGGCGTGTGCCAGACGGTGCAGGAGGTCTTTCAGCGCTACCTGATCGAGGGCAAGCCGGGCTATGTGCCGCATCGTTGGGCAAAGCTCGGTGATGCGGTCGCCTGGATCCGCTCGGCCGGCGGCACCGCGGTCATGGCCCATCCCGGACGCTACAAACTGTCTGATCTGTGCATGGACCAGATGATCCGCGAGTTCTGCGATGCCGGCGGTGCGGCGATCGAAGTGGTCAGCGGCAGCCATACGCCCAACCAGTATGCCGAGTTTGCGACGACCGCCCAGCGCTTTGGCCTGATGGCGTCGCGCGGCTCGGATTTTCATGGCCCGGGCGAAAGTCGACACGACCTCGGTTCGATGCCCCCGCTTCCCAAGGCGCTGCGACCGGTCTGGCACGACTGGCCTGAGGCGTCGGCCCTGGAAGCCCGTTGAGCCAGCTCTTCGAGCTTCATCCCACGCATCCGCAAAAGCGGCTGATCGATCAGGCTGCGGCGATTCTCGCCCGTGGCGGTCTGGTGGTGCTGCCTACCGATGCCTGTTATGTGCTGGCCTGTCAGCTTGACGACAAATCCGCGGTCGACCGGCTGCGCGCCCTGCGCGGTATCGACGACCGGCATCTGCTGACGCTGATGTGCAGCGACCTCAAGGCGCTCTCGACCTATGCCAAGGTCGACAACTGGCAGTTTCGCTTTCTGCGCGACTGGACGCCGGGTGCCTATACCTTCATTCTGCCGGCCACCAAGGAGGTGCCGCGCCGGCTCTGGCATCCCTCGCGCAAGACCGTCGGCCTGCGGGTCCCCGACCATCCGGTGGTGACCGAGTTGCTGGCAGCTCACGGCCATCCGGTACTGACCTCCAGCCTCATCCTGTCCGGCCAGACCGAGCCGCTCACCGATGCGCATGAGGCCGTCGCCCAGATCGGCAAGCGCGTCGATCTGGTCATCGATGCCGGAGCTCAGGGCCTTGAGCCCACCACCGTGATCGATCTGACCGGTGAGACGCCCGAGATCGTTCGTGTGGGCCGTGGTCCGGTCGATCGCATGGGCTGAGGCCCAGGACGCCTTTGCCGGTGCCGCTGATACACTCGGCACCCATGACTATCGAACGCGTCCTCTCCGGCATGCGCCCTACCGGCGCCCTGCATCTCGGTCACTATCACGGTGCGCTCAAGAACTGGGTTCGCCTGCAGGAAGACAAGACCTGCTTCTTCTTCGTGGCCGACTGGCATGCGCTGACGACCCACTACCAGTCGCCCGAGGTCATCCAGGCCAATATCTGGGACATGGTCATCGACTGGCTGGCGGCCGGCATCGATCCGGCCAAATCGGTGCTCTTCATCCAGTCGCTGGTACCCGAGCATGCCGAGTTGCATCTGCTGCTGTCGATGTCGACACCGCTTGGCTGGCTCGAGCGCGTGCCGACCTACAAGGACCAGCAGGAAAAGCTCGCCGACCGAGACCTCACGACCTATGGTTTTCTGGGTTATCCGCTGCTGCAGGCCGCCGACATCCTGATCTATCGCGCTGCCTGGGTGCCGGTCGGCGAAGATCAGGTGCCTCATATCGAGCTGACCCGCGAACTGGCGCGCCGATTCAACAACCTGTTCGGCAGCGATCCCGATTTCGAGGCGAAAGCGCTGGCGGCGATTCGCCGTCTGGGCAACAAGCGCGGCACCATCTATACCGATCTGCGCACGCGCTTTCAGCAGCAGGGCGATGCCCAGGCACTCGAGCAGGCGCGCACCCTGATCGAAGGCACGCAAAGCCTGTCCAGCGAAGAGCGTGAGCGCCTGCTCGGCTACATCGCCGGGACGCGCCGTCAGATCCTCACCGAACCTCAGGCGCTGCTCACAGAGGCCTCGCGTCTGCCGGGTCTCGACGGGCAGAAGATGTCCAAGAGCTACGGCAACGCGATCGCGATGCGCGAAGACCCGGCCTCGGTCACGAAAAAGATTCGCACCATGCCGACCGATCCGGCCCGGGTACGACGCACCGACCCGGGCGAGCCCGATCGCTGCCCGGTCTGGCAACTGCATCAGGTCTATTCCAGCGCGACGCAGCGCGACTGGGTGCAGGCGGGCTGCCGCAGCGCCGGGATCGGTTGCCTCGAATGCAAGCAGCCGGTGATTGATGCGGTGATCGCCGAGCAGCAGGTGTTCTTCGAGCGGGCGCAGCCCTATCTCGATGACCCGGCCCGTCTGAAAGCGATCGTTGCAGACGGTTGCGACAGAGCGCGGGCGGTTGCGCAGGAAACCATGCGCGAGGTCCGCGAGGTGATGGGGCTGTCCTACAGCTGACCGTCCGAGGCCAGGTTGTGGTGGCCGCTCTGTTCCTCACGCCCGCTAGCCCGACTGGTGCTGCAGGCCTTGCCACACCGGTTCAGCCGGTTGTGGGTTCGCTTTTCAGCAGATGCAACTGGCGCAGTTGGGGCAAGGTATCCAGGAAATCCTTGAGCTGACTCAGCGGTAAAGGCTCGCTGATGAAGGTCCCCTGCATGTTCTCGCAGTCGAAGGCCCGCAGCGCTTTCATTTCGGCTGCGGTCTCGACGCCTTCGGCCATGGCCTCGAGCCCGAGCTTGCCGGCGAGTGTTGTGATTGCCTGGATGATCGCGGCATTGCCGCGGTCTTCGGGCAGACCGCGGATAAAGGTTCGGTCGATTTTCAGGCCGTTGACCGGCAGATTTTTCAGATACGACAGCGATGCGTAGCCGGTCCCGAAGTTATCGATGATCACCTTGATACCCAGGCGTCTGAGTTCGGTGAGCAGCGCGATCGTCTTTTCGCTGTTGTCGATGAGTGCGTTCTCGGTCAGCTCGATGCGCAGCAGGCTGGTCGGGAAATGGCGCTCGGCGAGCATGCTGTTGAGCTGCGCCAGAAAGCCGTCCTCGGCGAGCTGGCGGGGAGAAATATTGACCGAGATCGAGACATCCTCATAACGGTCGAGACCGATTTCCACACGGTCGTCGAGGGCGCGACGGATCGCCCATATGCCGATTTCGCGCATCGCGTTGCTCTGCTCGATGGCGGGCAGGAATCGCTCCGGCAGCATCAGGCCTCGAGTCGGATGCCGCCATCGCATCAGCCCTTCGACACCGACGAGTCGGCGCGCTCCGACCGCGAGCACCGGCTGATAGTAGAGATCGATTTCGCCGCGCTGCAGCGCCAGGGGAAATTCCGCACTCAACTGTAGCTGATCGCTTCTTTCGTCCGAGACGTCGCCGACAAAGAAGCGCACATTGTTGCGGCCTTCCGATTTCACCTGATACATCGCTGTGTCGGCGCATTTAATCAGCAGTTGCGCTTCGGTGCCGTCGTCCGGCGATATCGCGACGCCGATCGAGGCCGACAGGAAATAGGCGCGGTTCATCAGCACGAAGGGGCGCTCGATCGCGGCCAGCACCTTGCGCGCGATCTGCTCGATCTCGGCACGATCGCGCAGTTCCGGCAAAAGCAGAACAAATTCGTCACCGCCCATCCGGCCTGGAATGTCGGTACGACGGATCGACTCTCGCAGGCGCTTGGCAACGTCGATCAGCACCTGGTCGCCGACCGAGTGCCCGAGCGTGTCGTTGATCAGCTTGTAGCGGTCGAGGTCGACATAGAGCACCGCGGCCGGCTGCCCCATCCTGAGAACGTCTTCCAGCTGATGCGTCAGATAGACGCGGTTGGGCAGGCCGGTCAGGGCATCGTGCAGCGACGCGTGTATCAGCCGCTGCTCGGCGTTCTTTCGCTGCAGGTAAAGCGACATGGTTCGCGACAGAATTTCGGCCAACTGCATCAGCAGGCGACCGGCATGAAATCCGGTCGGACCGAAAAACAGCATCGCCGACAGCACGTTGCTTCGCTCGTCCAGAATCGGGGCGATGAAGGCGGCCTGCTGTCCCAGCTCCTCGGTGCTGTAGCGGGCGACGAAGCCCGGTTCATCCGACAGGTCGGGCAGCCAGATTGCCTGGCCGCTTGACCATGCGCGGCCTTCCAGGCTGTCGTGCGGCATCGGGAGCTGGCTTGGCAGACTCGACAGCATCTTGAGGATGGCCGGGTTCCCCCAGCGCTCCCGAACCGTGATGGCTCGTGTGCCCGGGATCTGGACCAGGTGGGTGCCCCCCGACCAGCCCATCAGGCCGCAAACCGCGATGATCAGCGCCACAAAGACCCGGTCGGTCTCGGTTTCTTCGCGCATGATCGAGGCCATCTCCCCTTCGACCTGCAGCAGCAACTGCTGGTAATACTCTTTGGTGATTGCCCGACCGACACCGCGATAACCCTTGAACTTGCCGTTTTCGTCGAAAACCGGGCGCCCGCTCAAGGCCACGTGATGCACTTGTCGGGTCGGATCGAGCAGGCTGAATTCGAATCCGTCGAACGGCCGCTTGGCGTTCAGATCGTTGCGGTGCCGACCCCAATCGGCTTTCGGAAAGTCGATTGGGGCCAGCTCCCAGTGGTGCTTGCCCAGGCCTTCTTTGATCCAGTCGCCTCCGAGCGAGGCGGCCGCGCTGTCAGACAGAAAGCTCAAGCGCTGCCCAAGGTCAGTCTCCCAGACCCAGTCTGCCGACAGTTGCGTCAGATCGCGAAACTTCGATTCGCTCGCCGCCAGCAAGCGGGCCATGTTTCGCATCGTCGAGACGTCCTGGACGATGCCTGACAGTCGCTGGGTCGCGCCGCTCGCATCATTTCCCGGCACCGCGACACTGCGTACCCAGATCATGTCGCCCTCGGGTTTGAGATAGCGATACTCGATCCTGATCTCGCGGGCGCTCTTGATCGCACGCCGATGCGCGGTTTGCCATCTCTCCTGATCATCAGGATGAATGCTGGAGAGGAAATCTCGCGGTGTCGGCGGCGGTGTCGACGGATCGGCACCGAAGAGGCGGTAGGCGCCTTCGCTCCAGATGAATTTTTCGGCGTCGACTTCATAGGACCATGAGCCCAGGAGCGCGAGTCCTTCGGCCACATGCGTCGGCGTGACGAGTTCGGCCGGTTGTGGATCCACCTCGGCTGTTGGTGCTGGCGTGCTGCCCGGGCGAATCAGCAGATAGGCCAGAATCCCCGCGGCGATCAGCCCGAAGATCACGGCGGTCGTGATCGCAACAAGGTTTTCCTCTGAAAGGATCAGACCGATTGCGGCGGCGGCCAGTGCCACGCCGGCCGATGCCGCGCACAGCAGCAGGCCTTCGCGTTGCGACTGAACACGTGCGTACAATGATCCGAATGCGTCACGCTTCAACTGATGATCACCTGCTCGCGCCGGCGCTCCTATGAGTCATTCTTCTTCCATTCACGACATTGCCTCGGCTGCTTCGAGCGGACCACCGCCGCCGACCCGCCGCCTCCATACCGCACTGCTCCCGCCATCGGCCTGGGTGATCAAATGGTTGCCCCATATCAGACCTGGCGGCAGGGTTCTCGACTACGCCAGCGGGTCGGGGCGCCATGCCCGTATCGCTCAGGCGGCCGGCCATAGCGTCCTGGCCGTCGATCGGGATCCAGACGCCTTATCCTCAATGGAGGGTACTGGGGTAGAAACCTGGTCGATAGACCTGGAGCATGGGCGGTTGGCGGTTGGTGCCGAGCGGTTTGATGCGATCCTTTGCACTAATTATCTGTTCCGGTCGCGACTCGACCTGATGGTGTCCTGGCTGTCGCCTGGCGGCCTGTTGATCTACGAGACCTTCGCGCGCGGCAATGCGCGCTATGGCCGACCCGCCAACCCGGACTTCCTGCTCAGGCCGGGTGAACTGGCCGAACTGGCGATCCGCGGCGGTTTGCACCTTCTTGCCTATGAAGACGGTTACCTTCCGACACCGCGCCCCGCCCGAGTGCAGCGTATGGTTGCACTCGCACCCCCCTTCGACCTCGAGCGATTCCCTCTTGGCTGAGCTTGTTTGCCGACTCCCTGAGCTAGAATCCCTTCTTTTATTGCAGGCACCGTCATCATGATCAAAGGCAGCATCGTGGCAATCGTCACGCCGATGCACGAAGATGGCAGTCTCGATCTGCCCCGTTATCGGCAGCTGATCGACTGGCATGTTGCAAGCGGCACTGCGGCGATCGTCGCAGTCGGCACGACTGGGGAGTCTCCGACCGTCGATGTCGATGAGCACGCCACCCTCATTCGGGTCGCAGTCGAGCATGCCGCCGGAAGAGTGCCGGTCATCGCCGGTGCGGGCGGTAATTCAACCCGCGAGGCGATCGACCTGACCCGGCATGCCGCGCAAGTCGGTGCGAGTGCCTCGCTGCAAGTGGTGCCTTACTACAACAAGCCAGGTCAGGAAGGCCTTTATCGTCATTTTCGGGCGGTTGCCGAGGCCGATTCATTGCCTGTCATTCTCTACAACGTTCCCGGTCGCACGGTTGCCGACCTGTCCAATGACACGGTCGTGCGCCTTGCGCAGGTTCCGGGGATCATCGGCCTCAAGGATGCGACCGGTGACATGCCTCGCGCGACCGACCTGCTCGACCGACTGCCCGAGTCGTTTGCGCTCTACAGCGGCAACGATGATTCTGCGCTTGCACTGATGGCGCTTGGCGGGCACGGCGTCATCTCGGTCACCGCCAACGTCGCGCCGGCTCAGATGGCGGCGATGTGCGCAGCGGCGCTTGCCGGCGACATCGTCGGCGCCCGTGCGCTCAACCGGAAGATGCTCGCGCTGCATTTCAAGCTCTTCGTCGAAGCTAATCCGAGCCCGGTCAAGTGGGCGCTCCAGCAGATGGGTCGGATCGAGGGAGGCATCCGCCTGCCGATGACGCCGCTTGAGGCTCGCAACAATGAGCAGGTCATGCTGGCATTGCGCCAGTCCGGAGTACTGGCATGATCAGCGGCGGTTTTGCGGCGGTCTTCTTGCGTCATCTACTGGTTGTCGCGGTACCGGTTGCGATGCTTGCCGGCTGCTCCAGCATTACCGAGGCCCTGCGCAGTGCTTCCAGTATCGATTACAAGTCGGCGTCCAAAGGGCCTGATCTGCAAGTGCCCCCCGATCTGGTGACACCGAAGGCGGACACCGCTTATTCGGTCCCGGCCGGGCCGTCGTCCGGCACGACCTTTTCGGCCTACTCGCGCAGTCGAGCGGCCGCGACCGATGGCACAAGCACCGGCAGCGTCGACGTGCTGCCTCAGTCGGGTGCCGCCCGAATCGTCCGTGAAGGTAACCAGCGATGGCTGGTGGTCGATTTGCCGCCAGCAAAGGTATGGCCGGTTGTCCGTGAATTCTGGCTTGAGTCCGGGTTCGCACTGATGCTTGATAACCCGGCAGCCGGAATCATGGAGACCGACTGGAAAGAGCAGCGACCGCCGGCCGACTCATGGTTGCGCAACAAGCTATCGAGTGTGTTGGGCAGCGTTTATTCCACTGGTATCCGCGAGAAATTTCGCGCCCGCCTCGAGGTGTCTGGTAACGGCACGGACGTGTTCGTTTCCCAGCGAGGCATGACCGAAAAGCTGGTCGGTGTTCAGGCCGACTCGACCCTTTGGACGATGAACCCACCCAGTCCCGAGATTGAGGCCGAGTATCTCCAGCGCCTTGCGCTGAGGTTCCTGCCTCAGCAGCAGGCCAAAGCGAAGGAGGCGGCTGCACTCGAGACGGTTGTTCTGCCCGTTCGGTCCAAACTGATTGATGTCGATGGCCGCAGTTTCGTACAACTGCCCGATACCTTCGACCGGTCCTGGCGTCAGGTGGGGCTTGCGCTCGATCGCAGCGGGTTCACCGTCGAAGATCGGGACCGTTCGAATGGTATCTACTACATCCGCTATGTCGACACCAATCAGGTCGATAAGCAGCCAGGCCTGTTCGATCGCGTCTTCGGGACGGGTGCGAGTAAAAATCTCTCCGGCAAGAAGTTCCGCGTGACAGTCACTGCGGATTCGGCCGGCTCGCGAGTTGGTGTGCTCGATGACAACGGCGCGCTGCCGGCGACCGACGCTGACAAACGCCTTGCCACGCAGATCGTCACGGTACTGAACGACCAGCTTCGCTGACGGCGGTTCTGGTCGTGCGATTTGCAAGCCTGGGCAGTGGCAGCGAGGGCAATGCCCTCTTGGTCGAGTCAGGCGACTCGGCCGCGGGCTCGGCTTTCAGGGTCCTGATCGATTGTGGATTCGGGCTGCGCGAGACCAGACGCAGGCTGGAGCGGCTGGGCTGCGAGCCCGGGGATATCGGCGCGATTCTGGTCACGCATGAGCACAGTGATCATGTGGGCGGTGTATTCCGCCTGGCGCGGGCACATCGAATTCCGGTCTATCTCACCAGCGGCACTTTGCGAGCCAGCCCACAGGCGGTGGGGGCCGAGGACCTGGTAAAGGTGATCGATTCACATGAGGCCTTCGATCTGCCTGGGCTGCGAGTCGAGCCTTTTCCGGTGCCTCACGATGCCAGTGAGCCGGTTCAATACGTCATTGATGACGGGCAGTCACGCCTTGGAGTCCTGACCGATATCGGACATCCGACGGCACATTTGCCCAAAGTGCTGTCGCGCTTGACCGCCTTGGTGCTTGAGACCAACCACGATGCTCGGATGCTGTCGGTCTGTAACTATCCCCCCTCGCTCAAGCGGCGCATTTCGGGTCTCTACGGGCATCTCGAGAACAGCGAGTCGGCCGCGATCCTGGCAGGTCTGGACTGCTCGGAACTAAGGCAGGTCGTGGCGGCGCATCTGAGTCGACAGAACAACACCCCTCACCTGGCGCGATGCGCGCTTGCATCCACTCTCGGGTGGGACGCCGACCGCATTCATGTTGCGGATCAGGATGATGGTCTGGGTTGGCTCGAGGGCTGAAACGCTTGGTTCGGCCTCAGGCATCGCGGTGTTTTGATCGCTTGGCCCGATTCCCGGATGCCCGTGACCGGGCATCCGTCTGAACGGTCAGTGACCTGATCAGGGCTTTTTAACGGCGTCGGCAGCACTCTTGGCGGCGTCAGCAGCGGTCTTGGCAGCGTCGGCAGCAGCCTTGTTGGCGGCTTCCTTGGCGGCGTCAGCAACGGCAGATGCGGCGGTGCTCGCAGCACCTGCGGCAGCGCTTGCGGCACCTGCGGCAGCAGCAGCAGCGTCCTTGCCCGCGTCCTTGGCGGCGTCCTTGGCGGCATCGGTCACGGCGGTTGCGGCAGTACCTGCGGCAGCAGCGGCATCCTTGGCTGCGGTGACCGCTTTGTCAGCAGCTTCTTTGGCGGCGTCGACTGCGGCAGCCGGTGCCGGTGCCGGTGCGGCGGCCGGTGCGGGTGCCGGTGCAGCAACCGGTGCCGGAGCTTCTTTCTTGCCGCAGGCAGCGAGCGAGACAACGATCAGGGAGGCGATAAGCAGTGATTTGGTCATGATGGGTCCTTAGTTGGCAGAGCGAGAAATAAAGCCGTACGCCGCAATCTCATCACTCGGGCAACGATGAAACCGGGCCTTCACTCCGACTAAGCCGGAGGCAGCCTTCCATTCTAGCAAATGCCATCCGATGAAGCATTTGCAGGCCCCTGCAGAACGATCCGAATTCGTTGAGTCAGAGCCCCAGCGTTGTGGGGCCAAGACAGTCGGTGCACTCATGCCATAAGGTGTCATATCGATTAGCCACTTGTTCGACCTCGGCCGGCGCGCCAAGTGTCAGTCGTCCCCGAAAGAAGTCGTGATGGGCTCGTCGCAGAAGATGACAGCGGTCGGCGATCAGTACGCTTTCGCCCCGGTAGAACTCGGCCGGAATCTGTCGGCACTCGATAGCCGCCCGATGCCGCTGACGCAACTGCGCAAACCGTGGTGCGTGTCGCTCGAGCCAGTCCGGTTCGGCCACCAGCAGGCGCAGTCGCGCGCGCGGCTCACCCTGCAAGAAAGCGGCCAGACTCTGGCTGCCTGCAAGGGTCTCGAAGGGCCAGTCGCGGAAATCGCGGTCGGCAACCGTCATGTCGAGACGGCTCGCGGCGACCGCCGTCAGAATGGCTTCGGTAAAGGCGCCGCGGCTGCCAAACACAATCGTGCCTTTCGGATCCATGGTCAGCCTTGCTCCATGCCGATCAGCAGCCAGCCTGCCTCGTGCCAGGCGTGCAGCAGCTCGGCCAATGATGCACTTGCGAGCGCTGCGCCGACCTCGGTCGGTGACAGCGAGCGCCGATCGGCGAGGCGCCGGGTCCAGCTTCTGATGCCGGCAGGCGGATTGATGCATTCGCCGTTGATAAAGAGCCGCGTGCCGCGCCAGGCCATGCGTGTGCACCGATCGAGTCGAAGGCCGCGTGTGGCCGCTGCTCTGGCGAAGGCGGCATCGGACAAGGCTCGCTCAGGCCCTTCAAACCATACGCTCGGCGCTGGCTCGGTCAGATAGCAGCCGATGAAGCGGTCGATCTCGGCAGTCGTCGGTCGCCATGTCCTGGCCCAGGTCTGCAACTGTCCGACCAGATCGGCGGGCAACTCGCCGGGGCGTTTCGTTGCGACCCGGCCGCGGTCCGAAAAGCGTGGATCGGGCCCCGCCGGTGAATCGCTTGTTGCAGACAGAAAAGCCGACAGAAACTCATGTCGCGACGGGGCGCGAAAGCCGATCGAAAACGTCATGCATTCGCCGTCGGCCACGCCTTCATGCCCCCACCCGGGAGGGACATAAAGCATGTCACCCGGCTCCAGCAGCCAGGATTCAGTCGGCTCGAAGTGCGCGAGCAACTTGAGCGGTGCGCCGCTCACCAGACGCTCGTCGCCCGGCGGCGATATCCGCCAGCGCCGTTTGCCGCGGGCCTGGAGCAGAAACACATCGTAGGAATCGACATGAGGGCCGACCCCACCACCGTCGGTGGCAAAGCTCACCATCAGATCGTCGAGCCGCGCGTCGGGCACGAATCGGAAGCGCTGCAGCAGGGCACTCATGGCGTCGTCGTGCCGGTCGACGCCATTGACCAGCAGGGACCAGCCAGGCTTGCGACGCGCCGGCAGTCGCGGGATCGGGCCGCGCTGCAGCGCCCATCGACCATTGAAGGCACTGACCAGCCGCGAGTCGACCTCGTCGCTGGCGGCCATCGCAAAGAGCTGCGCTGGCTCGATCGGCGAGCTGAAATGCGCAAAGGCCTTGCGCGCCAGCAAGGGACGGCGCTGCCAGTGCCGCCGCATGAACTCGTCTACACTCAGTTCGCCAATCGAAGTCAGGATATCCATCGGGGTCGCGGGGATGCAGATCGAAAAAAATGTGTGGGTGACGGTTCGCTACAGGCTCTACGACTCGCAGGGCGAGGCCATTGAAGAAGGCGAGCGCGAGGTGACCTATCTTCAGGGCGGTTATGGCTCGGTCTTCGAAAAAATCGAGACCGCGCTGCTCGGCAAGTCATTGGGCTACAGCACATCGCTCTATCTCGAGCCTGATGACACCTTCGGCGACTACAACGCCGAGTTGCTCAAGATGGCGGCACGCGATGTGTTTCCTGACGCACTCGAAGCGGGCATGACCTTCGAAAGCGTTCCTGGCGAACCGGCCGACGGAGAACTCTACACCGTCACCGACATCACCGACGAGGTCGTCATTCTCGACGGCAATCATCCGCTGGCCGGCATGTCATTGCGATTCGATCTCGAGGTCGATGACCTTCGCGAAGCGACCAATGAAGAAGTGGCCGCCGAAATCGAGCGTCAGAAGCCTGACTGACGGACCTCCCGGGTGCTGACCGTGAAGCGCTGCGGGCGACGCGGGTCATAGCCGATCCGCACCCAGTTCGAGCTCATCGGGTAGCCAAAGCTCTCGACCCGCATGAAGTTGTCAAGTGGACGACCTTTGCTGTCTTCAAGCGGCTGGTCTGCCTTGAAGCGATGGCTGTCACCATGCACAAAGAGCACCTGACCGCGAAAGCTCTTGGCGATCTCCTTGAGCCAGGACAGAAATTGCCGATGGCCTTTCTCCGGAAACAGGCCAAAGCCGGGGTCGCCATGGGCGGCGATCACCAGCGCGCTCGCCTGCTCGCGCTCGGCCATGGCCAGGGCCTCGAAGAGCCAGGTCTGGTTGTTCTTCTGGCGCGCCTCGAATTCGTCGCGGCTGCCGGTGTATTCGTCCAGGCCGTTGTTGCCGCCCACCACATGGATCGCCACGAATCGAACTGCGCCGATCTTCCAGCGCACGTTCTCCGGCATCTGCGCCTGTCGCTCGAAAGCCATCGAGGATATGGCTGAATGCCCATTGCGCCCGAGCGGCTCGGGGCGCGACCAGAAGGTCTTGCGCAGCATCGCGAGACGCTCGCGCGGATCGAAGCTGCCTGCAGAGCGACGGTGGCAGTCGGTCCATTCGTTGTCACCGGGCAGCAGCACCAGCGGGTGGGCGCTCGCATCGAGCAATCTCAGTCGACGCTGGTAGAGCTCGTTCGAGCAGGTTTCGCGCGAGGCCTTGATGTCGCCGACATGCACAACGAACGCGAGCGGCTCGGCATCGATCTGGGTGAGCATCGCCGACAGTCGCGGCTCATCCAGATCGGAGTAGGGCAGATCGCCGATCAGCGCGAAGGCAAAAGGGCTGTCGTCGACGATCGCCGAAGCGGTCAGACGGCTCGATGCATCCTGGCCAGTCTGGACCGGCTGCGCCTGCGAGCCTTGCCAAAGGCCTGCGCCCATCGCCGCGCCGAATGTGATCGCCCTCAGTGCGCGACGTCTGGGCGACGGTGTGAGCAGCGGCTTCAATGGTCCGGATCCTGATTGTCAAGCATGGCGCGCAGCCGATACAGCGCCTCCATAGCCTGGCGCGGATTCAGGGTGTCGGGGTCGATGTCTGCCAGCGCGGCGGCCAACCGATGCGCGGTCATCGAAGCGCTGGCTGGCGCGACCTTGTCGTCGTTGCCCGCAGGCGAATCTTCCTGCACCGAATCGCTTGCGCCCGTCTGCACTGAAGTGGGGTCGTCTTCGAGCAGGCCGAAGAGCTCGAGCTGGTCGTCGTGAGCGCGTGCACGCGCTTCAAGCTGCTCAAGCAGCAGACCGGCTTTGCGCACGACCGCAGCAGGCAGCCCGGCAAGCCGCCCGACCTGCAGACCATAGCTGCGATTGGCCGGGCCGGGTCTGACCTCGTGAAGGAAGACGATGCCGCCCTGATGCTCCGCCGCCGCCAGATGCAGATTGAGTGCAGCCGGCGAGGTCTGGGCAAGCTGTGTCAGCTCGAAATAGTGCGTGGCAAACAGCGTCATGGCACGGTTGTGCTGCAGCAGCCGTTCGGCAATCGCATGCGCAAGCGCCAGACCGTCGAAGGTCGAGGTGCCGCGCCCGACTTCATCCATCAGCACCAATGACTGGGGCCCGGCGGCTGACAGGATGCTTGCCGCCTCGGTCATCTCGACCATGAAGGTCGAGCGCCCGCCGGCGAGATCATCCGACGCACCGATGCGCGTGAAGATCCGGTCGATCGGGCCGATCTCGCATGACTGCGCCGGCACGAAGGCCCCGCAGTGCGCCAGCAGGGCGATCAGAGCGACCTGACGCATGAAAGTTGATTTGCCGCCCATGTTGGGGCCGGTGATCAGGAGCATGCGGCGCTCGGGCGACATCAGGCAGTCGTTGGGTGTGAATCGCTCGACCCCGGCCTCGACCACAGGATGACGCCCGCCTCGAATCTCGATGCCTGGCACCCGGCTCAGACGGGGGCGCACCCAGCCTGCATCGGCGGCCACCACTGCAAATGCGCCCAGCACGTCGAGTTCGGCGACCGCCTGACCGAGCCTTTGCAGCGCGCTGACATGCGGTGCCAGACCGGCCAGCAGGAGGTCGTAGAGCGTCTTTTCGCGCGCCAGCGCCCGGTCGCGTGCCGAAAGCGCGCGATCCTCAAATGCCTTGAGCTCGGGTGTGATGTAGCGCTCGGCATTCTTGAGTGTCTGGCGTCGTCGATAGTCAAGCGGCACCTTCTCGGCCTGACCATTGCTGATCTCGATGAAAAAGCCGTGCACGCCGTTGTAGCCGACCTTGAGGTTGGGGATGCCGGTGCGCTCACGTTCGGTGCGCTCGAGCGCGGCGACGAAGGCGTCGCAGTCGCGGTCGATGTTGCGAAGCTCATCGAGCTCGGCATCGTGTCCGCCCCGGATCACGCCGCCGTCGCGCACCATGGCGGCAGGCTCGTCGAGCAGGGTTTCGGCAAGCTGATGGGCAAGCGCCGGATCGATCGCAAAGGCGCTTCGATAGGGGGCAAACAAAGATTGCGACAGGGATTGCGACAGGCCTGCCGCAGGCTCCAGGCGCGCCAGCAGCCGGTCGATCGTGCCGATGGCGCCAAGCGCATCACGCAGCGCCGCCAGCTCGCGCGGGCGCACGGTGGCCAGCGCGATGCGCGCCGCGATCCGCTCGAAATCGACGCAAGCTGCCAGTTCATTGCGCAGCGCCACGCGCGGCGCCTGCAATTGTTCGACCACCTCATGCCGCCGGCCGATCTCGGCAGCATCGCGGATCGGCTGCAGCAGCCAGCGACGCAGCAGGCGGCTGCCGGGCGCGCTCGCACAGTGGTCCAGGCGCGACAGCAGTGTTGGCGAGGCATCGCCCCGAATGGTCTCGACGATCTCGAGATTGCGCCGCGCCACCGCATCGAGCACGACACGGTTGTCTCCATGGTCGACCCGCAACGGCTGCAGATGGGTCGGTGCATGCCCCTGAGTGCGTGCGACATAGGCCAGCAGCGCACCGGCGGCTCCGATTGCATCGGGCAAGTCATCGGCATCGCTGCCCGCCAGGCTTGCAACACCGAGCTGTTCGGCCAGTTGACCGCGGGCTCGCTGGGCATCGAACTGCCAGGCCGGACATCGGCTGATCGGCAGTCCGGCCGCGGCCAGCTCGATCGATTCGAGTGCGGCATCGCTGGCAGCCGATGCGGCCACGCGCGAACGCGCAGGCGAGTATCCCGCCGACTCGGGAAGCAGCAGCTCGGCCGGGCGCAGCCGCTCGAGTTCGGCCGCGAATTGCGAGGCATCGATGTCGGCGAGCCAGCATTCGCCGCTGGCCACGATCATGCGGGCCAGGGCGAGCCTGCGCCCGCCCGCGGTCACCTTCACCGCCAGGATCGGCCGGTCTTCCCGATCGGGCAGCAGTGCGGCATCGGTGAGCGTGCCGGGCGTGACCAGGCGCATCACCTTTCTCTCGACCGGGCCCTTCGAGGTGGCCGGATCGCCGAGCTGCTCGCAGATTGCGACCGACTCGCCCATCTTCACCAGCCGGGCCAGGTACTGCTCGGCGGCATGAAAGGGCACGCCCGCCATCCTGATCGGCTCACCGTTGGAGGCGCCGCGCCGGGTCAGCGTGATGCCGAGCAGCCGGGCTGCCTTGTCGGCATCGTCGTGAAAGAGCTCATAGAAATCGCCCATGCGATAAAAGAGCAGCACCGACGGGTACTCGGCCTTGATGCGAAAGTACTGCTGCATCATGGGCGTGTGGCCGGAATGCGGCTGTCCGGTCGCCGGGGCGGGATGACTCTGTGTCGACATCGATGGCCTGATCGATCTCAGGCGGGCAAATGTTGTCCAGTAGTCAGTGTACGCAGTCGGGCCATCAGGGCGCAGGCGAAGGCCGGCCAGGCCGCTCTCGCGCCATCCAGGATCGCCTGAGCCGGCCGGGCGTCGATGCCGCCATGTCGTGCCGTGGTGGTGAGCCTGGCAAAGTCATCGGCGAGCGGGTCGGCATGAAAGGTCAGGCAAAGACCCTTGGCGCTGTGCGACAGGCGCATCACTTCCGGCCAGTCGAGCGCCGAGATGGCTGTGGCCATTTTGGTGAAGTCGGCTTCCATCGATTCGATGAAAGACTCTGCGACGATCGAGATCGTGTCGGGATCGGCTCTGCGCAGGGCCTGAGCGTAGTCGAACTCGGTGATGGGCGGCACCACGGATCGATCGCGTTTCCCGGCGAGTCGTTCGATCGCTTCTTTGAGGTAGTTGGTCGAGATCGGCTTGGAGATGTAATCGTCCATGCCGGCGGCCAGACACCGCTCGCGATCACCGGCCATCGCGTTGGCCGTCATGGCGATGATCGGTATCGCCCGAATCTCGGGGTTTTCCTGAGCCCGGATGCGGGCGGAGGCCTCAAAGCCATCCATGACCGGCATCTGACAATCCATGAGGACCAGGTCAAATCGACGTTCGCTCAGGCGCTCGAGCGCTTGGGCGCCGTTCTCTGCAACCGTGCAGGTGATGCCCCATCTTGTCAGCCAGGTTCGGGCGAGTTTCTGGTTCACCAGATTGTCTTCGACAAGCAGCACCTCGATGCCGGCGATCGACGAAGCTTCCTGACTCGGGACGCCGGTGCGCTCGGCAAGGCCGCCGTTCAGCCGCTCAGGTGCAGCAGCGGCAACCTTGAAAATTGCACCAAGGATCGACTGGAGGTCGGGCAGGGTCCCGGGCTTGAGCAGGTGGGCATGGATGCCGGCCTGCTTCATCTGGTGCGCACTCGAGTAAGCCAAGGCCGAAGTGAGCAAAAGCACCGGAGTCGATTGCCCCATTGTCTGGGTCAGCATCCGGCACAGGGTCAGGCCATCGAGCCCGGGCATCGACTGATCGACAATGGCCGCTGCGAACTCGCCGTGTCGTGATCCGATACTGCCGAGCGCGACCTGCGGATCGGTGAACGACTCGCTGGCGGCACCAAGACTGGCGAGCTGGCGTACCAGGATTGCTGCGCTGCGAGGGTTGTCGTCGACCACCGCGATGCGGCGCCCGCTCAGCAGGTGGGCGGCCTTAGCCTGTGGTGCAGGTTCGGCAGTCGACCAGGGCATCGGAATCAGGCATCTGAAATGCGATCCCTTGCCTGTGTCGCTCTCGACCGAGACCGAACCGCCCATGGCTTCACTGAGTCTGCGGGTGATTGACAGCCCAAGACCGGTCCCGCCAAAGCGCCGGGTGATGGTCGAATCTTCCTGGGTAAAGGGGTCGAAAAGCCTTGCCAGACTCCTGGCTTCGATCCCCACGCCGGTGTCGATCACCGAAAGCTCGATCAGGGCAGATGGCCCGTCGATTCGGGCGCTCATCCGGACCAGAACTTCGCCTTCGATCGTGAATTTGATCGCGTTCGAGACCAGATTCAGCAGAATCTGACGGAATCGGCCCGGATCGCCGCGCAGGACTCGCGGCAGGCTGTCATCGATGTCGAGCACCAGCTCCAGACCCTTTTCGGCGGCCTTGACCGCCATCGGTCGCAGCGCTTCGCCGAGCAGTTGCGGCATGTCGAAGTCGATCCGCTCGATCGCGAGTTTGCCGGCCTCGATCTTCGAGAAGTCGAGGATGTCATTGATGATCTGCAGCAGAGACATCGCCGAGTTCTTGGCGATCTGCAGGTATTCGCGCTGATTCGGGTCGACCGCCAGATCGAGCGCGAGATTGGCCATCCCGATCAGGCCATTCATCGGCGTTCTGATTTCGTGACTCATATTGGCCAGGAAGTCGCTCTTGAGCCGGTTGGCGCTTTCTGCGGCGCTCTTGGCGGCCATCAGCTCGCGTGTCGCCTGCTTGATCTCGGTCATATCGACGACCACACCGACCAGGCCGGTCGATTTGCCGTCGGGGCTCTTGATCGCGGCTTTGGTGATCTGCAGGTCGACCTGCGAGCCGTCCTTCGTCTTGAATGAGGTCTCGGAAGCCGATGAGCTGCCATTTGCGAGCAGATCTTCTTCCTTGCTGTGGATCTTGCGGGCGGCTGAGTGCTGATTGAGTTGGTCCCAGCGCTTGCCGAGCATGATGTCGCGGCCGAGTTCGGTATGGTCGAAAAAGGCGTCGTTGCCTCGCACATAGCGCAGCTGTTCGTCTTTCACGAAGACCGGCAAAGGAATTGATTCGAAGAGCGCCTCGATCAGGTCGGAATGCCGCTGAATCACCTCTTCCGCCCGGATGCGCGCGGTTATGTCTGTGCGTGCGGCGATATACCGTTCGATCACACCATCGGCATTCAGCACCGGCACGATGGTCGACTGGACCCAGTGGTTTTCGCCGCGCTTGTTCCGGTTGCAGATCACGCCGCGCCAAACCGAGCCCGAGGTGATCGTCGTCCAGAGGTCATCAAAAAAGGACTTCGGATGGATGCCGGAATTGACGATCCGATGATTCCGGCCAATCAGTTCATCACGCGAATAGCCGCTGATCTCGCAGAAATTGTCATTGACGAACAGAATATCCCCGCGACTGTCGGTCACGCTGACGACGGCATGCTGGTCGAGCGCGCGCTGCAGCACCGAGATCTCATCCATCGCTTTGCGTTGGCGTTCAGCCGCGCGGCGCAAGGTCAGCGAGGCCTGTTCAGCATTCGACATGTCCGCGACCTTGCCGTCTTCGCTGAGTTCGGCGCAGGCCTCGCGCATCGCCTCGACCATCTGCGTCTGCACCTCAGTTCGGTGGCGAGCCGCGCATTGGCATCGATCATCTCGTCGGACGAAATCTCGAGTGAACGGCCCTTGAGTTCGAGGTCTCGTTCGAACTGATCGTAGGAGTCGTCGATACGCGTCAGCAGCGTGCCCAGCCCGCTCGCCAGGATTGCCTCGCTGCTCTCAGGTGCTGCACTGGCCAGACACTCTCGGAGCAAACCGTCGAGTGCTTCCGGGGTCAAACCGAAAGCCTTCTTCAGGTGTCTGCGAAGCGTTGGATTCATGGACTGACCGGTGTTTCGGCGAAACTTGTCACGGTCATCGTCTGATTGTGCAATGAGCAGCTCTTGAGGTCTGCGCCACAGATTTCGCCGTTCGAATAGAAGCCGCCGATCGCGGCCTGCGGGCCCAGCACATCGGACAGGCCTTCAGCTTCTTCTTCGGTGCGCGCGCCCATGACCAGTTTACGACCGACGCAACTGATCGCCAGCAAGGCTCTTGGCGCATCTCCGAGGTTTCGGAGAGACCGCGCTGCGGCCATTGCAGCCAATGCCAGTCCGTCAGTGAAGGCATGCATCAGGGTCAGATAGCCGCCTTCTTCGATTGAGCCGGCAAAGGTCAGCGAGCCCTGCGCTTCGTCGACCGCGAGGATGGTACGAAGAATGCCGGTGGGCTCGCGCAATGCCGAGCGCGTCTCGAAGGGAAACAGCAGGGCCGAGCCGGGCAGATCGGCGGCATGGTCGCCGAGATATTTCTTGTAGATCGCGAGTGCAGGTTCTCCGTCGAGTTCGTAGAGGATGTTGCCCCTGGCGCGGGTCGCCTTGCGGGCGGGCCCGAAGGGTTTCCAGCCGCCTTCGCAGGCACTTTGAATATTGAGTGTCCGGCCATAGAAACCGATGATGAAAGCGGTCCGTGCGCCGACGCCTGCAGGAGTGAGCGGACAGGTGCCGGCAAAGGTCCCGGCATCGCCCGCGAGCCCGCCCGACAGGCTGCAGTCCTCCGGCAGTACGCTTCTGACGCCGTCGATCAGTGCCGACCCGTTCAGGTCAGTGCCCGGCGCAATGACCAGCGCATGCCGCAGACCCTCGGTCGATATGCCGTTTGCCAGCGCGGCTCCGGCTGAAAAAGAATTCTGGATCCCGGGAACATCAGCCTGGGACCATTCGATGCGGGCATCGGGCGAGTCGAAGCCAATGGCGAGCAGCGACAGCGACCCGTCATCGACAGTGGTCCCGCTGATCTCGCCGGCCGTCGAGCATCCAAAGCACAAGGCCTGCGGCCAGGCGGCAGCCAATCGAGTCAGTACCGCAGGATCCTTGAACCACTCGAGTCCGGCGAACATGAACACAAGCTGCGGCCTGACGTCGCTGACGATATCGCTGGCAGGGGCAATGTTGTGGCGGTTCTTGATCGATGTGCTGGCGCAGCGCATACATTCGTCCTGAGGTGGGTCGTCACTGCTCCCGGCATTGTGACGAAATCATGAACTCGTACTGCTTTTGGATGATTTCATGCCTGGCTGTTGCCAGGCAGCGCTGTCTGCCTCTTTATCTCTGTCCGGACAGATGGGACGGATGGCCGGTCAGTTGCTGCGACAGGCGCCAGGACAGAAATGCGACGGCTTTCGAAAAACCTAGTCCGTCCGGATGGCATCGAGAATCCTGATGAGCCCTGAATCTCTGAGGCTTAGAATCGATCTCATCTTTTTTATGGGTCCTTTGCGCCATGACTGCTTCAACCGATGCCTCATCGTCCCAATCAAAGGGCGGACTGATCCTGCGTCCTGTGACACCTGCCGACCATGATCACTGGATGCCCTTGTGGCGGGGCTATCAGACTTTCTATAAGGTCGATATTCCGGCCGCGACCAGCGCGGTCACCTGGCAAAGGCTGCTCGACCCCAACGAGCCGATGCATGCGGTGATCGCCTGGCAGGGCGATCGGGCGGTGGGCATGGTTCACTGGATCTATCACCGCGCCTGCTGGAGCGTGGGTGATTTCTCCTATCTCAACGATCTGTTCGCCGAGCCTGATGTGCGCGGCACAGGCGTGGGCCGTGCCCTGATTGAGCATGTCTATCAGCAGTCTGCCGCCGCAGGCTGCTCACGGGTCTACTGGCTCACGCATGAAACGAATGAGGTGGCGATGAGGCTCTATGACCGGATCGCAGAGCGATCGGGCTTCATTCAATACCGCAAGGCGGTCGGCTGAGATCAGCGCGACGGGGCGAAGAGGGTCACCATCTGGCTGAAGACTTTCGGGGTGGCAGCCAAAACCTGTTTCGAGAAGATGCAGTCGGCTTCACCGGCCAGATCGCCGACAAGACCGCCCGCCTCGCTCACCAGGAGGCTGCCGGCGGCCACATCCCAGGGCATCAGACCGATCTCGAAAAAGCCGTCGTAGCGCCCGCAGGCAACATAGGCCAGATCGAGCGCTGCCGCACCCGGGCGACGCACCCCCGCAGCGCGCAGCGACACCGCCTTGAGCATCGTCATATACCGGTCGATGTCGTCGATCTCGCGAAACGGAAAGCCGGTGCCGATCAGGGACCCGTCGATCCGGGTGCGCGGCGAGACGCGGATGCGGCGGTCGTTGAGAAAGGCGCCGCTGCCTTTGCTCGCGGAAAAGATCTCATCGCGGTTGGGGTCATAGACCAGCGCCTGGGTCACCACGCCGCGCTGCATGAGCGCAATCGACACGCAATAGTGCGGCAGCCCGTGGATGAAGTTGGTCGTGCCGTCCAGGGGGTCGATGATCCAGATGTTTTCGGCCTGATGAGGTGCCTGCTCGATCTTGCCGATGGTGTGTCCCGACTCTTCCGCCAGGAAGGCATGGGTCGGATAGGCCTGGCGCAGGGTCGTGATGATCACCTCCTCTGCGGCCCGGTCGACTTCGGTGACGAAATCGTTTCGCTGCTTGACCGCGACCTTGACGGTCTCGATATCGAGGCTGGCTCGAGTGATGATGCGCCCGGCGGCGCGCGCGGCGCGCACCGCGACGTTCAACATGGGATGCATGGGGCGTCGCCTGAAGTAAACCCGGCATTGTAAGCGCCCTGACCCCACCTGCCCGCAGGCTGTTGCAACAGCAGGGCTTTGTCGGGTCATAATCCGTTATCCCACCGAATCGCTTCTGCCATGCTGCTCGCTCTGGTATTCGCTTATCTGCTGGTCACGATCGCCATCGGACTCTGGGCCGCCAGGCGTGTCAAAACCACCACCGACTTTGCAGTCGCCGGTCGACACCTGCCGATGGTGATGATCATCACCACCACCTTTGCCACCTGGTTCGGTTCCGAAACCGTGCTCGGGATTCCAGCGCGTTTCGTCGACGGAGGTCTGAATTCGGTCGTTGAAGACCCCTTTGGGGCGGGTTTCTGCCTGATCCTCGTCGGTCTGTTTTTTGCGGGAAAGCTCTATCGCATGACCCTGCTCACCATCAGCGACTACTACCGCGCCCGTTACGGCCGAGTGGTCGAGGTGGTCTGCTCGGTCATCATCATCCTCAGCTATCTCGGCTGGGTCTCGGCCCAGGTCACCGCGCTCGGCCTGGTCTTCAACGTGCTGTCGGGCGACACGATCTCGGTGCCGATGGGCATGGTGATCGGTACGGTATCGATCCTTGCCTACACGCTGTTTGGCGGGATGTGGTCGGTCGCGGTAACCGATTTCATGCAGATGATCATTCTGGTCGTGGGGCTGCTGATCATTACGGTGTTTGCGAGCCAGTTGGCCGGCGGTGCCGACAAGGTGATCGCGCTGGCGTCAAGTCGTGAGCTATTCAGGTTCCTGCCCGAGCCGTCGTTGCACGAGATCCTGTTTTTTCTCGGCGCGGCGGTCACGATGATGCTCGGATCGATTCCGCAGCAGGATGTCTTTCAGCGTGTGATGTCGGCCAAGGATGTCAAGGCAGCCACCCGCGGCCCGGTGATCGGCGGGATCTGCTACATCCTGTTTGCGTTTGTGCCGATGTTTCTGGTGGTCAGCGCTCTGATCATCATGCCCGAGCAGGCAGGTGAGCTGATGGCCGAAGACCCGCAGAAAGTACTGCCCACGCTGGTGCTCGAGCACATGCCCTTCGCCATGCAGGTGCTGTTTTTCGGCGCGCTGCTGTCGGCAATCAAGTCGACCGCATCGGCCACTCTGCTGGCGCCTTCGGTCACCTTCACCGAAAACATATGGCGCCAGTTCAAGCCGCGTATGGGCGATCGCGAAGAGTTGCGCGACATGCGGATCACCGTCCTTGTGTTCAGCGCCTGCGTCTGCGCCTATGCAATTGCCATGCGTGGCACGTCAATTTACGAGATGGTGTCGTCTGCCTATCAGGTGACGCTGGTGGGCGCCTTTGTGCCCCTGGCGGCAGGCCTGTTCTGGAAGCGCGCGACCACCCAGGGTGCGATTTTCTCGATCGTTCTGGGCCTGTTGGCCTGGCTGCTCTTCATGGCAACCGATGCCGGTGAGGTGTTTCCGGCACAACTTGCCGGATTGATCGCTGCATTTGCCGGCATGTTGCTTGGCTCTCTCGGGCCGCAGGCGGTGCGCAATCGCCACAATGCCCATGTCCTTGCCCGCTGAACGCTCCACGCCCCGCCCACTGCACCAGACCGACCCGCAGGCGCTTGCCCGAGTGGCGTTCGTGCTGGTCGGCACCAGCCATCCCGGCAATGTGGGTGCTGCGGCCAGGGCCATGAAGACCATGGGCCTGAGCCAACTGCGGCTGGTGGCGCCGCGCTATGCCGATGTGTGTTCGCAGCCCGAAGCAATTGCCTTTGCCAGTGGCGCGACCGATGTCCTGGCCGGTGCGAATCGCTTCGATTCGCTGGCCGATGCGCTGGCCGATGTCAGCCTTGCGGTGGCAGTCAGCGCTGAGCCGCGTGAGTTCGGGCCGCAACCGGCTGCGCCCGAGGTCTGTGCGGCCAAGGCCCTGGCCAGTCTGGCTGAGCGCCCCGATCACCGGGTGGCTTTCGTGTTTGGTGCCGAGCGCACCGGTCTGTCGATCGAGTCGGTCCAGAGGTGTCACCTGCTGACCAGCATCCCGGCCAGTCCGGTCTACTCGTCGCTCAACCTTGCGCAGGCGATTCAGATCCTGGCGTATTGCCTGCGACGCGAAGCCCTGGGCGGCACATCGGTCAGCGCTCATCCACAAGACCGGTCGCTGCAACTGCCGGCGGCGACAGTCGATGAGTCCCCCGCGCCGATGGCCAGCGGGGCCGCGATACAAGGTTTCTTCGACCATCTCGAGCGGGCTTTGCTTGCGATCGGCTACCTCGACCCTTTGCATCCCAAGAAGCTGATGCCCCGGATGCGACGTCTGTTCCTGCGCGCCCGCCTGAGTGCCGAAGAAGTCGATCTCCTTCGCGGAATATTCAAACTGATGGAGCGCGGCCGCAGCTCAGACGGGCGCCCGGCTAGAATCGAGCCCTGAACCGACCGGAAGACACTTCGATGCTCAAGCGAATCAGGGAAGACATTGCCGTCGTGCGCGAGCGCGATCCGGCCGCCCGGTCGACGCTCGAGGTTCTGCTCTGTTACCCGGGCATTCACGCCATCCTGTTTCATCGGCTGGCCAACCCGCTGTGGCGCATGGGGCTGACCACAGCCGCGCGATTCGTTTCGCACATCGCCCGCGTGCTGACCGGCATCGAAATTCATCCGGCTGCCAGTATTGGTCATCGTGTGTTCATCGACCATGGATTCGGCGTGGTCATCGGTGAAACCGCCGAGGTGGGCAACGACTGCACGATCTATCAGGGCGTGACCCTCGGCGGGGTTTCGCTCGGGCGCGGCACCAAGCGTCATCCAACGCTTGAAGCCGGTGTGGTGGTCGGTGCGGGCGCCAAGGTGCTCGGCTCATTTACCGTTGGCGCCGGTGCGCGAATCGGTTCGAATTCTGTTGTCACCAAGACCGTGCCGCCCGGTGCCACCGCAGTTGGCATACCGGCTCGCATCATCAGCGACGATGTCGATCAGCGACGCGAGGCAGATGCCAACCGGATGGGCTTTTCGGCGTACGCGATCACGCAGGGTGCAGACGATCCGCTCTCGGTTGCCCTGCATCAGCTCATCGACCATGTCGCCGAGCAGGACAAGCGGATCGACCAGCTGCTCGAATCGCTCGAGCGCCTCGGCGTTGCGCCGCCCGAGCAGTCCTGCGAGGCGGTCCCGCTCGATGCCGGTCGACTCAGCCGCCTGGTCGATTGAGGTCATCAGCCGGCTGATATTCGTCGTCCGATCAGACTCGCTGCCAACTCGGGCGCTGCCTCACGTGGCCCTGCGCTTTAGCGGGTCGATCGCGCAATCGCCTTCGGCTCGCCGTTTTCCCATCGCAGCAGCTGACCCCGATCGGCGCTGGCATCCCAGTCTGTCAGCACGACGCGTGTTCGCGTCACGCCGCCGTGCTGCCACCGATGCACATCCGGCCGATGCGTATGCCCATGGATCAGCAGGCTCGCGCCGGCTGCGTCCATCGCGGCATCGACCGCTGCCTGATTGACATCCATCAGCGCGCCGGCCATCTCGCGCTTGCCCGCTTCGCTTGATTCGCGTGCATTGCGGCCGATCGCAAAGCGTTCGGCCAGGCTGCGGCCGAGCAGACCCTGCTGCCAGGCCGGGTTGCGGCAGGTCTGACGCCATTGCTGATAGACCAGGTCGTCGGTGCACAGCGCATCGCCATGCGCGAGCAGCGCCGCCTGGCCATGCAGCGAAAGGGCAAAGGGATCGCTGAGCAGTGTCGCCCCGCAGCGCTGCGAGAAAGCGCCCCCTTCGAATCCTGGCACCGGCACATCGAGCAGGAAGTCGCGGTTGCCGCGCATCATCCAGACGCGGGTGCCTGAGCTCGCTAAGCTTGCCAGCATGCTGGCAAAGCGGGCTGCAACCGCATCGGCACCATCGTCGCCGACCCACAACTCGAACAGGTCGCCCAGCAAGAACAGGTGCGCTGCGTCGCGACTGTGCCGGGCGATCTGATCGAGGGCATCTTCGATCGTTGCCTGTGCCTGCACCGACAGGTGCAGGTCAGACGCGAAAACAACCGGTTCGTCGCGAGTGATTTGCAGCATCGCCGCGGTCACTGTCCGATGTGGGTTCGGATGGCGGCAATGGTGGCAAGCGACCGGCTTACTTCCCGCTGACCCGGGTCATCGACTGGATGACGACGGCATCGGCCGGGACATCGCGATGCATGCCGCTGGAACTGGTCTTTACCGCCTTGATCGCCTCGACCGTGTCCATGCCCTTGACCACCTTGCCGAAGACCGCATAGCCGTTGCCGTCAGGCTGCGGAAAGTTGAGCATGCCGTTGTCGACCACATTGATAAAGAACTGCGAGGTGGCCGAATCGGGTACCGAGGTCCGCGCCATCGCGACCCAGCCGGCATCGTTTTTCAGACCGTTCTGCGATTCGAGCTTGATCGGCGCGCGGTTGGCCTTTTGCTTCATATCGGGCGTGAAGCCGCCACCCTGGATCATGAAGTTCGCGATGACGCGATGAAAGATGGTGCCGTCGTAGTGCTTGTCGTCGACGTACTTCAGAAAGTTTTCGACGGTGACCGGTGCCTTGGCCGGATAGAGCTCGAGCACGATCTCGCCTTTGCTGGTCTTGATGAGCACCTGCGGATTGGCTTGTGCGGCCGCGCCTTCGGGGACGGTCAAGGCAAAGAGCAGGGCGCCGATGAGGGGCAGGGATTTGGTCATGACGGGGATTCCTAGGGTTGCGCGCCGGAGCGCGGAGGGGTTGATGCAGCAGAGGGCAATTTCACGATCATTTCGCGGGCAATCGACAGCTTGTGGCGTGCCGACGGGTTACCCGCATCGAGCCGGGCCGCCTCTTCGTAGGCACGAATGGCCAGTTGGAGGTAGATATCGCCAAGGTTTTCTCGAGCCATGGCATAGCTGGGCAAGGCCATGACCGACTGTTCGAGCGATTGCCGCGCGCCGTCGTAATCGCCGGCGGCGGCCTGAATGACGGCCAGGTTGTTATAGGGCTCGGGCAACTCGGGGAAGTCCTGGATCATCGCTCGAAAAACCTCGCTTGCAGCCTGCGGCTGCCGCGTTTCGGTGAGGATCACACCCCTTAGAAAGCGCAGCCGCGGATTGCGCGGATCGACCAGCAAGGCGGCGTCGGTCAGTCCCAGTGCGTCCTGAATACGGCCGTCCCGATAGGCGGCGATTGCGCCGTCATAAGGCTCGGTGCGTGCCGGTCGCAGGGGTTCTCCGGTGCCGATCTGATAGACCTGATTCGGCTGGTAAACCTGAGCCGGCTGGGCGGCCTGGTTGAGCTGATTGAGCTGACTCGACTGATTGGACGGCGTGATCAGATCGCTTTGCGCCGATGCGAGGGGTACAACCGACAGCAGCATGATCGACAGGGTTGCAGGCAGTGCAGCGCCCGCAAGGCGAGCAGGCCCGTGCCGGGCGACGGCCCTTGCACGGTGCGCTGATATACTCGCAAGGCCGATCGCCATCGCTGCGCAGGCCACATCCAGAGCGGATTTCATCCGCCTATTCTAACCATCCGCGCCGCGCCGTCCGACATGCTCCGCATCCATAACTCGCTTTCCCGCAGCAAGGAAGCTTTCGAGCCGATCGATCCGGGCCGTGTGCGCATGTATGTCTGCGGCATCACGGTTTATGACTACTGCCACATCGGTCATGCCCGCATGATGCTGGTCTTCGATATGGTGTCGCGCTGGCTGCGTGCGAGCGGCTATGCGCTGACTTATGTCCGCAACATCACCGACATCGACGACAAGATCATCAAGCGTGCGGTCGACAACAACGAGACCATCGGCGAGCTGACCGAGCGCTTTATCGCGGCCATGCACCAGGACCTTGATGCGCTCGGCGTGTTGCGCCCCGACCATGAGCCGCGTGCTACGCGCTATGTGCCGCAGATGCTCGATCTGATCGGTCTGCTCGAGCGCAAGGACCTGGCCTACCGCGCTGCCGACGGCGACGTGAATTTCGCGGTTCGCCGCTTTGCCAGCTATGGTCGCCTGTCGGGCAAGTCGCTCGATGAATTGCGCGCCGGCGAGCGGGTGGCAGTGGCCGACGCAAAAAATGATCCGCTCGATTTCGTTCTCTGGAAGGCGGCCAAGGCGAGCGATCCGGTGCAGGCGACATGGCCGTCCGATTTCGGTCCGGGCAGGCCAGGCTGGCATATCGAATGCTCGGCGATGGCCGGTGCCTTGCTTGGCGAGGCGCTCGATATTCACGGCGGCGGTGCCGACCTTCAGTTTCCCCATCACGAAAACGAGATCGCCCAGAGCGAGGGCGCGCATGGCGGCAGCTTTGTTCGCTACTGGATGCACAACGGTTTCGTACGGGTCGACAACGAGAAGATGTCGAAGTCGCTCGGCAATTTCTTCACGATCCGCGATGTCCTGCGGGTCTTCGACCCTGAGGTGCTGCGTCTTTTTGTTCTGCGTGCGCACTATCGCAGTCCGATCAATTATTCGGATGCCCATCTCGACGATGCCCGTGCGAGCCTGCTGCGCCTCTACACCGCGCTCACGCCTGGCTTGGCCGGCAACGGCGAGCATCTTCAGCCAGCAGCCCAACCCGACTGGACGACGCCGTCCGGTCAGCGGTTTCGCGAGGCGATGGATGATGACTTCAATACCCCGATCGCCGTCTCGGTGCTCTTTGATCTCGCCAGCGAGCTCAACCGCACCCGTGACCCGGCCATCGAACGCGAATTGCGCTCGCTGGCAAGTGTGCTGGGTCTCCTTGGCAAGCCGCCCGAGCAGGCGGTGCAGTCGGGGCTGCGAGGCTCGGATCAGTCCGGTGCGGGCTTGTCCGATTCCGACATCGACGCGTTGGTCATCAGGCGCACCGAGGCCAAGAAGGCGAAACAGTTTGTACAGGCCGATCAGCTGCGAGCCGAGCTGCTCGCGCAGGGCGTGATTCTTGAAGACAGCTCGACCGGCACGCGCTGGCGGCGCAGCTGAGACAATGGCGTCGCAGACCATCGGTGCACGGCCCGACTACTGGGCACAGGCAAGCGACCACCTGGCTGCAGCCGATGAGGCGATGGCCGGCATCGTGCGGGCGTTTTGTGATGCCGGCCAGCTCAGTTCGCGGGGCGATCCGTTCAACACCCTGGCACGTTCGATCATCGGGCAACAAATCTCGGTGAAGGCCGCGCAAGCGGTGTGGCTGCGTTTCGAGAAGGCCGCGGGCAAGGTGACGCCCGAGCGGGTCTCGCGCATGCGCCTGACAACGCTGACCGGTGCCGGTCTGTCCGGACGCAAAGCCGAGTATGTCCGTGATCTGGCCGGGCATTTTCTGAGCGGATCAGTCGATCCGACCCGGTGGCCCGAGAGTGACGATGAGTCGGTGATTGCCGAGCTCGTTCAGGTTCGCGGCATCGGACGCTGGACAGCCGAGATGTTTCTGATTTTCAATCTGCTTCGTCCTGATGTGTTTCCGCTCGATGACCTCGGGCTGCTCAAGGCGATTTCCCTGCATTACAACGAGCGTCAGCCGGTGACCCGGGCGATGGCCGCCGAAATCGGCGAGCGCTGGCGGCCCTGGCGCACAGTGGCCACCTGGTACCTGTGGCGCAGCCTCGATCCCCTGCCGGTTGAATACTGAGTGTCCATGAAGACAAGCTTCCTCGATTTTGAGCAACCGATCGCAGAACTCGAACAGAAGATCGACGCACTGCGCTTCGTTCAGGATGATGCGGCGGTCGACATCGCCGACGAGATCCAGCGTTTGCAAAAGAAGGCTGATGCGCTCGTCAAGGAGACCTACAGCAAGCTGTCGCCGTGGCAGGTGACGCAGGTGGCCAGGCATCCGCAGCGGCCCTACACCCTCGATTACATCGACCTGATGTTCACCGATTTCCATGAGCTGCATGGTGATCGTGCCTTTGCCGACGATCGTGCGATCGTCGGTGGCTTGGCTCGCTTCAATGGTCAGGCAGTGATGGTCATCGGCCATCAGAAGGGGCATGACACCAAGGAAAAGGTGATGCGCAACTTCGGCATGCCTCGTCCCGAGGGCTACCGCAAGGCGATGCGGCTGATGCGAACCGCCGAGAAGTTCGGCCTGCCGGTGATCACCTTTGTCGACACGCCCGGCGCCTATCCGGGCATCGATGCCGAAGAACGCGGCCAATCGGAGGCAATCGGTCGCAATCTGTATGTGATGGCCGAGCTCAAGGTGCCGCTGGTCACGGTGGTGATCGGCGAGGGCGGCTCGGGCGGCGCGCTCGCGATTGCTGTGGCCGATTGCGTGCTGATGCTGCAATACGCGGTGTATTCGGTGATTTCGCCGGAGGGCTGCGCAGCCATTCTCTGGAAAAGCGCTGACAAAGCGCCCGAAGCGGCCGAAACCCTGGGTATCACTGCCCATCGGCTCAAGGCGCTCGGGCTGATCGATCGAATCGTCAATGAGCCGCTGGGCGGCGCGCATCGCGACACCGCCCAGATGGGGCAGCTGCTCAAGCGCGCGCTCGGAGAGGCCCTGCGGCAGTTCCAGAACGTCAAACCCGACGATCTGATCGCCACGCGACAGCAGCGCATCATGGCGTATGGCAAGTTCAAGGAACTCGGCTGATCGCGCGCTGACCGAGGCGCTCTCGCGCTTTGTGGTGGCGGGCGGAACGCTGCCCACACCCGACCATCCCCTGATGATCGCCCTCAGCGGCGGTCTCGATTCGACGGTGCTGCTGCATTCGGCGATGCGAGTCATCGGTGCCGGGTCCATCGTTGCTGCGCATGTCGATCATGGATTGCAGCCGCTCTCGAAAGCCTGGTTCGAGCACTGTGCCGCTGAGTCGGCTGCGCTGGGCGTTCGATTTGTCGGGCTGCGAGCGCTGGGCTCGCCGGCGCGCGGTGACAGCATCGAGCAGTGGGCTCGAGGCGAGCGCTATCGCCTCTTGTTCAAGGCGGCTGCCGATGTCGGTGCTGCGGCCCTGATGACGGCCCATCATGCCGATGACCAGCTTGAGACCTTGTTGCTGGCCATGGCGCGCGGCAGTGGTCTGGATGGTCTGACCGGCATTGCCGAGTCGGATGACCGCGAGGGCGTGGTGCTGCTGCGACCGTTGCTCACGGTGACGCAGGCGCAGCTTGCCCGCGAAGCGAAACGCCTCGGTCTGCGCTGGGTTGATGATCCGAGCAATCTTGATCTGAACTTTGCGCGCAATGCGGTGCGGCATCGGCTGATGCCTGTGTTGCGCGAGGTACTGCCCGATCTGCCCGGCCAGTTACCGGCCACGATCGAGTTGCTGCGACAGGCACGGGCGACACTCGAGAGCATTGCCGAAGATGATCTGCGCGGCGTCTCGAGCGTCTTGAGCGCCTCGGGCACCGGCTTGCAGATTCTCGATCGCGCCGCTCTCTCACGGCTGGCGCTGCCGCGCCGGGCCGCGGTCTTGCGAGCCTGGGTGCGCAGTCTGGGCTGTCTGCCGCCCCCGCAGGCGAGACTGCAGGCGATGAGTGATCAGCTGGTCGATGGCGCTGGCGCTTATGGCGAAGTCAGGCATGACGGGTGGCAACTGATGCGTTATCGCCATGCGATCTTCGGCGTGCGCTGCAGTGAGCGGATCTGCCACGGCGATGCGCCAGCGGCGTTTGAATGGCGCGGCGAGTCAAGGGTGTCGGTCGGCGCTGACAGTGCATTCGAGTTTCGGGTCGCTGCCGAAGGCCTGTCAGCCGCCTGGCTGCGTACTGTGCCGCTGAATATTGCGCCGGCATCGTCTGGTGCGCGCCTGCGGCTGTCGCCAAACCGCGCTTCGCGATCGATGAAGAATCTCTGGCAGGAAGCGGGCATACCTGCCTGGCTGCGCCCGCGCTTTCCGGCGCTGTGGTGCGCCGACCGTCTGCTGTTGGCCGCGCCCTTCGGTCTTGATCGCAGTCAGGACTGGCCAATCGCGCGTCCGGGCATTGCGATCGACTGGGTGATGGCCGATGTCACCGATCTTCGCAGGGCGTTCATGCAAGCTCCTGCACCGGTGTATCCGGCTGCATGAGCCCTTCAGAACCGGTCCTGGCGTCCGCCTCGTATAATTGACGGTTTTCCCGACAGAAAAGCAGCGTCCCGATTTATGGCCCTGATCGTTCACAAATATGGCGGCACCTCGATGGGCTCGGTCGAGCGTATCCGCAATGTCGCGCAGCGGGTTGCCAAATGGCATCAAGCCGGGCATCAACTGGTGGTGGTGCCGTCGGCGATGTCGGGCGAGACCAATCGCCTGATTGCGCTGGCGACCCAGCTTCAGCCGCAGCCCGATCCCCGTGAACTCGACATGATCGCCTCGACCGGCGAGCAGGTGTCGGTCGGTTTGCTTGCCATGGCGCTCAAGGCGATCGGTGTGGAGGCGGTGAGCTATGCCGGCTGGCAAGTGCCGGTGCGCACCGATGATGCCCACACCAAGGCGCGAATCGAGTCGATCGATGATGCCCGGGTGCGCGCAGATCTTGACGCCGGCCGGGTGGTGATCGTGGCAGGTTTTCAGGGTGTCGGGACCAACGGCGACATCACGACCCTGGGCCGGGGTGGTTCTGATACCTCCGCCGTCGCCATCGCGGCCGCATTGAAGGCCGAGGAGTGCCTGATCTACACCGATGTCGACGGGGTCTACACCACCGACCCCCGAATCGTTCCCGAGGCGCGCAGGTTGCCTCTT
The DNA here is from genome assembly GCA_026399875.1 of Burkholderiales bacterium. Taxonomy (GTDB): domain Bacteria; phylum Pseudomonadota; class Gammaproteobacteria; order Burkholderiales; family Burkholderiaceae_E; genus UBA4615. The sequence goes on from JAPLQF010000025.1 coordinate 226,060, forward strand.
ATCACCTTCGAGGAAATGCTCGAGATGGCGAGCCTGGGCTCGAAGGTGCTGCAGATCAGGTCGGTTGAGTTCGCCGGTAAATATCGGGTCAAGACTCGGGTGCTGTCGAGTCTGACACCGCCCGACATGCCGCTCGAGGTCGAGATGGCGTCGGGCACATTGATCACGTTTGAGGAATCGCAGGCAATGGAAAAGGCAGTCATTTCAGGGATCGCGTTTGCGCGTGACGAGGCCAAGATCACGGTCATGCATGTGCCTGACCTGCCGGGCGTGGCTTATCAGATTCTCGGCCCGGTGGCCGATGCGAATATCGACGTCGACATGATCATCCAGAATCAGAGCGTCGATGGCTCGACCGACTTTTCGTTTACCGTGCCGCGCGCCGACTATCAGAAAGCGCTCGAGGTCCTCAACCTCAAGGTTCGCGGCAAGGTCAAGGCAGGCGATATCGTGGGTGATCCGAAGATCGCCAAGGTGTCGGTGGTGGGCATCGGCATGCGTTCGCATGTCGGCATTGCCAGCCGGATGTTCCGCACCCTGTCTGAAGAAGGTATCAATATTCAGATGATTTCGACCAGCGAGATCAAGATTTCGGTGGTCATCGAGGACAAGTACCTCGAACTCGCCGTTAGGGCGCTGCACAAGGCCTTTGATCTGGAGCAGCAGGGCTGACCAGCGCAAGCCGCGTGGTAGCATTCGCGCGTGCTGGAGACGTGACCGAGAGGCCGAAGGTGCTCCCCTGCTAAGGGAGTATGTGCCAAAAGCGCATCGAGGGTTCGAATCCCTCCGTCTCCGCCAGTAATGGCTGAAGACCCGCCTGGATAGTGAGTGTCGGGAAAGGCAGGCCTGTCTGCCACAACGCTGAATGCCAGTTGTCTTAAGTATTCCGGAACCTGCATCGCCGGTCTCTCCCGTGCAGGCGTTGAACTCGGTCGTATCGACAGCAGCGCTTCATCTGACTCCCCACAGACCGGAATTTCCGTGGAAGCGGGCTGATTCGAGCGTGTTTACCGGCGCATCAGTCCATCTGCTTTCCGTCAATGTCAATTGATCCTGGTAATGCCGGGTGCCCCGACGGTCCAGGGTCGTCTGCATCGAACTCACAGTCGACTCAGTGGTCGCCCCGGAAGTCCATCGGATAAGTGACCATTTATCTGGATGTCGATGTCCGCAAGTTCGCGCCTTGGGAAAGAAAACCGGCTTGGCACTGTCTGTGATAATCGTCGCTCGGGCCTGAAAGCTGAACCAAGCCGGCCGTCCCGATACCGGGTGGTCAGGCAGACCCAAACAGCCTGAAAACTGAGCGGTCGAATTCATCACCAACCAGACTAGACAATGTACACACCAGCCCACTTCTCGATCAAAAGCCGCGAGGCCTTGCACAAGATCATCGTGACAAACCCTCTGGGTGCTCTGGTGACCATGACTCCCGAAGGCCTGGACGCCAACCACATCCCCTTTGAACTCGACCCCGACCGAGGTGTGCTCACCGCGCACGTGGCGCGTGCCAATCCGGTCTGGCAGCAGTGCAAGGACGGCGCGAATGCGCTGGTGATCTTTCGCGGTAACCAGAGCTACATCTCACCCAACTGGTATCCGAGCAAACACGAGACGCATCGACAGGTGCCAACCTGGAACTACGAGGTGGTGCATGTCCACGGGGTCTTGACGGTTCAGGACGAAGAGCGATTCGTGCGGGGTGTGGTGGCGCGTCTGACACGCGTCCATGAGGCCTCCGAGCCCAAGCCCTGGAAGATGACTGACTCCGCCCCCGAATACATCGACGGCATGCTCAAGGCGATTGTGGGCATCGAGATCGCCATCACACGCCTTGAGGGCAAGACCAAGCTGAGCCAGAACCGTGAGACAAGAGACCGGCAATCCGCAGCTCAGACTCTGATTCGACAAGGGCAGGCTCAGCTCGGTGAAGCCATGCAAAAGACCATTGATCCAGAGGCCTGACGACGTCATGACGATGAATCTGACCGGACGCCCAGTGATTCGAGTTGTCGCCCGCGAACTGACCCGCCTGCCAGAGGTTTTGCGCAGACCCCAGCCGTCTGAGTGGGCGTCGGCGAATCGGCCCGGTGATACCGTTGACAGTTTTCTCGAGGGGCCGTGTTTTGACGCGGCGGGCAACCTGTATGTGGTCGACATTCCGCATGGGCGCATCATGCGCATCGGCACCGATCTGTCCTGGCACTGTGTACACGAAGACGCAGGCTGGCCCAATGGTCTGGCGATGCATGCAGACGGCAGCCTGTGGATAGCCGACTATCGCTTTGGCATACGCCGTTTCGACCCTGCATCAGGACACATGGCAAATGTCCTGAGTCATCGAAACACCGAATCATTCAAGGGCGTCAATGATCTGGTGTTCGACAGGCTGGGGCGTCTGTACTTCACCGATCAGGGCCAGACCGGACTTCACGATCCCAGCGGCCGCGTCTATCGTCTTGGCGCCGACGGGCGCCTGGACATGATGCTGTCAAACGCACCGAGCCCGAACGGGCTGGCGGTCAGTGATGACATGCGGGTGCTGTTCGTGGCAATGACCCGCGCCAATCAGGTCTGGCGCGGTCCGATCCAGCCTGACGGATCGGTGACGAAAGTGGGCGCGCTGCAAACCTTTTTCGGCACTGCAGGTCCCGACGGACTGGCCATCGACCGGCATGGCCGTCTGCTGGTTGCCCATGCCAGCCTGGGTGGCGTTTTCGTTCTCAACCATCTGGGCGAAGTCACCCACATGCTCTGCAGTCCGTGGCCGCGTGCCGCAGTCACCAATGTCGCCTGCTGGCCGGGACGCGACGCGGTGGTGATGACCGAGTCGCTGACCGGGACCGTGCTGCTTGCCGAGTTGCCAGAGCCCTGACTTCCAGCGCCTCAGCCGGGTCGTCGCTCGAATGCCGGCAGATCAGGCGGGATGTGGTGAAAGGGCTGCTTGTCGATGGTAAAGATCGCCACTGTCGCCTTGAAAACCGACGGGTCATCGAAGGTCCCGACCTTCAGGATGATTGCGCCGGCTCGTTTGGGTGAGCGCGTGCCCAGAGCGGTGCCGCAGGCAGGGCAGAACAGTCGTGTGACTGCATGCTCGATGTCGCTGCGCGTGAAACTACTGGGCACGCCCTTCGTGAATCGAAAGCCCGCCTCCGGCATCACCATGATCACGTTCGGGTTGCCGCCGGTGATGTACTGGCATTCACGGCAGTGACACTGCAGCGATGCCAACGGCTCTCCCTCGGCCTCGTAACGGATGGCATGACAGTAACAGCCGCCTGTGATTTTCATGAGGTCCTCTCTGAAGTTCCTGGAACTCTAAAGCTGAATCTGCAGCTCGGGAAATCGAGCGTGTTTCGCTTGCTCTTAATGGGCGCGATAATCCGTGCATGCTTGGGTTTTCCTGTTGCCAATGCAAAGTGAATTGCCGATGCGAAGCAAATTCAACCTGTCCTGTCGTCTGATCCTCTCCTGGGTCCTGCTTTGTTGCAGTCTTGGCGTGCAGGCAAGTGACCGGTCAGCTGAGCTGGCAGACAAGCTGCGCTCGCCGGGCTACCTGCTCCTGATGCGACATGCCTACGCGCCAGGGGTTGGCGACCCGGTCGGTTATCGGCTCGACGATTGCGCCACGCAGCGCAATCTCGATGCACAAGGGATTGCTCAGGCGATACGCACCGGTGCCTGGCTGAAACGCCAGGGCGTTGGCAAAGCGCTGGTTTATTCGAGCAGCTGGTGTCGCTGTCGCGATACCGCGAAAGCGCTTGATTTGGGAAGCGTCGATATCGAGCCATCGCTCGCGTCGTTCTTCAACCAGCCGGATCAGGCGGGCGCATCCACAGCAGCGCTGGCTCACTTCGTCGCACGCGCGATGAAAACCAAAGGCGACCAAGCCCTGATTCTGGTGACCCATCATGTGAACATCAGGGCCTTCGCCGGGCCGGATATCGGTTCGGGCGACATGGTTCTGGTGAAGGTTGATGCCCAGGGTCGTGCAACAACTCATGTGCGCTATCCAAGCCCGCCCTAAGCTTGCCAGTCAAGGGTGCATAGCGGGGCTTAGCCTGGGTGCGCCCGTGCGGCATGAAGCGCGATCGTGTTGTTGCCGAGCACCCGGGCGTCAAGGCCTGGCAGGCAAAGTCGGTTGCCTCAGACCCGGTGCGATGTCCGACACCGCAAGCTGCGCGGCGCCCAGGACCCGGATCCCGAGCTCGTCTGTCCGCAGTCTGTCGATTGCGACCCGTGCCACCTGCGCCGAAGTCAGCGTCGGAATCGAACGCGGCGCCATCAGAAACTGCAGGCTCAGGTAGACGTGTGCGATTCGCTGCAACCAACTGCCGACAACAGGGCCGCTCTGCGCGAGCGGACGCAGCACGGTCACCGCCTCGAATGGCAGCCCGGCGATCTGCAGCTCAGCCTCACTGCTCAGGCCAAGGTGGAATTGCGAAACCTGCTGCCATAGCGGCAGCGGATCGACCAGCACCAGCCGACGCGCACCGGCGGCCGATGCCGCCGCGGCAATCGGCAGCATCGAGTCACGCGTGACCATCGCGAAGGGTGCATCGCGACCGTGAAAGGAGCGGGCGTCGGGTGCCTGCGGATCGACGGTCTGTGCGATGCAGACACCTTCGAGCGGCGGCAGCATTCCAAGCGGCGCGAGCATCAGTCCGCGCACCCCGAGGGACATCGACGCGTTGCCGTCGGCGAGCGCGACCACCTCGTCATAGCCGCCGCGTGACAGCGCCTCGGCGAGCAGCGCATCCCCGAGTCGGCCGACCGCACCAGCAACCAGCAGGCGACGCGGCTGACTATTGCCGGCGTGCGGGACGGGTCTGGCCGCTGCGCGAAGCGCGAAATCGGAATCAAGGGGCATCGGCTCAGCATACCCGAGCGGCCGGCGACCCTGAAGCACATGGAATTCTCTTGCACCTCGGGGTCGCTTGGCACCGGCCTCACTAGACGCGCCAGGCAGGCAACTCCAGATCGCGCCAGACGGCCAGGGCTCGCAAACCGGCGGTCACCACAACACAGGCCACCAGCGCCAGCCAGGCGGGTGCGGCGATCTCCACCAGGCCGACATAGACCCAGCCACCCGCGAAGGCGCAGACCGCGTAGGGTCGGTGGTCCTTGAATGCGCTGGGAATTTCGTTGCAAACGATGTCGCGCAATACCCCGCCGAACACGCCAGTGATGATGCCCATCAGCACCGCGACCACGGCCGGCATCTGCAGTTGCAGCGCCTGGTCCAGGCCAGTCGCTGCAAACAGTCCAAGGCCGAGTGCATCAGGCCACTGGATCGCGCGCTCGGTCACTTCGAAGTGGCGTCGGCGCAAGAACAGCATCGCCAGCACGCAAATCGCCAGGACACCCCACAACACTTCGACATGACGCACCCAGAAAAAGGGTCGCTGGTCCAGCAGCAGGTCGCGCAGAGTCCCGCCACCGAATGCGGCCAGGAATCCGACTGCACAAACCCCGACTGCATCCATCCGCTTTCGCGCCGCCTCGAGGACGCCGGACAAGGCAAAGGCGGCAGTCGCGCCGAGTTCGACCAGCAGCCGCAGAGATTCACCCCAGAGTTGCACATTGCTCATCAGGGTATTGTGGGGCAGCTTGATACCGATCAGGCGACCGCCATTACGCCTGCCTGGACTCAGTTCGCGTCAGGACCGCCCATGGTTCGATCAATCGCTCGAAGGCGCGCCAGCGGGTCGGTTTCGCGCAGCAAGTCCAGTTTGTCGCTTGCCGGCAGGAGCAGCAGCTCAGCCCAGCGGTCAGCGACCCAGCCACATTCGTCCAGACGAAATGGCCCGAGCAGGGGCAGATCAGCCAGTCGGCCGTCTTTCTGTGCCTGCGCAATGCCTCGCCCCAGGCGTAGCGCGAGGTAGTTCAATTCGGTGGGGATCTCGACCGCAGGGTCGACCGGCAGAAAGTCGACGTCTGCCTGCCACACGCCTAGCGGTCCGGGGTAGGTACGGCGCAGATGAAAGCGCCGACCGCCCCGGCAGCGGATGCGCAGCAAGGACGGTTGCAAGGTGTCGAGTGTCTCGATGTGCGCCATCGTTCCATGACTGAACAGCGCCGGAGTTTGTCCCGGCACCATGACTTCTTTGCCTTCGTGTATCGACACTACGCCGAATGCAGTCTGCTCCCGGTAGCACCTACGCACGAGATCGAGATAGCGAACTTCAAAAATCTGCAGGTCCAAACGGCCATCGGGGAAAAGGCCGGTAGAGAGCGGAAAGACAGGAATGGTTTCCATAAGAGGGAGTCAGCAAGCCTGCCAAAAACAATGTTTGCTTCGGGTCGCCTAAGGCCTTTGTCTGAAAAAAATACCCGGAAATTCATTGTCCGGGAGAAGCCGGGCGATTCACGAGCGATTCGCCCGCGATCATGTCATCGTCAACCCATCCGGCGCAATACGACCCGGAATGATGGGTGTGCGCCAGAGACTCGAGCTAAGGAGGGCCTGATCCGGATCAGCACGCAATCCTTAGCCGATGATTAGACGGCCACGTTAATCGGGATCCCTCAGGCCAGGGCGTTCAGGCCGCTGTGGATGCCGAAATCGACCGCTGATTGCGCCACGTCCGTGATCTGATCGAAAAGCGGTTGAAGCCGCTTCATCCATCACCTTCTGAGTCGTGATCGCTTGTTCGACCGTCGCTATCCGGAGAAGGGTTGAATTCGCTGTTCGGCGTCCTGCGCTGCAAGCCATAGAACGCTAAAATGCCTGCCCGGGCTGCCGCTGGGGCCGAGTGGGGCGCGACAACGCCGCAGTCCGCCACGTCTTCCCGCCCAACGGAGCCTGCCTTGCCACTTAGCGATATCGAGATTGCCCAACGCGCCACCTTGCGCCGAATCACCGATCTGGCGCGAGACCGTCTGGGCATTGCCGACGCGCAACTGGTGCCCTATGGCCATCACAAGGCGAAGATCGACTTGGGCTACCTGGCGTCGCTGCGCGACCGGCCCGATGGCAAGCTGGTGCTGGTTACCGCGATCAGCCCCACGCCGGCCGGAGAGGGCAAGACCACCACCACGGTGGGCCTGGGCGACGCACTGAACCATATCGGCAAGAAGGCGGTGATCGCGCTGCGCGAGCCCAGCCTTGGTCCGGTGTTCGGCATGAAGGGCGGAGCGGCCGGCGGCGGCTACGCGCAGGTGGTGCCGATGGAGGACATCAACCTCCATTTCACCGGTGACTTCGCGGCCATCGCATCGGCCAACAACCTGCTGGCCGCAGCCATCGACAATCACATCCATCACGGCAACGCGCTGGGCATTGACACGCGGCGCATCACCTGGAAGCGGGTGATTGACATGAACGACCGTGCGCTGCGCAGCATCACTGCCGGCCTGGGCGGACCTGGCAACGGCTTTCCGCGCCAGGACGGCTTTGACATTGTCGTCGCCTCCGAGGTCATGGCCATCTTCTGTCTGGCCACCTCGCTGGCCGATCTGAAGGCGCGGCTGGGTCGTATCGTGGTGGCCGAGACGCGTGACCGCCAACCGGTGCGCGCCGCCGACCTGAAGGTGCACGGCGCGATGACCGTGCTGCTGAAGGACGCGCTGGCACCGAACCTGGTGCAGACGCTGGAGAACAATCCGGCCATCCTGCACGGTGGCCCTTTCGCCAATATTGCGCACGGCTGCAACAGTGTGATTGCGACCCAGGCGGCGCTGAAGCTGGGCGACTATGTGGTCACCGAGGCCGGCTTCGGCGCTGATCTGGGGGCAGAGAAGTTCATCGATATCAAGTGCCGCAAGAGCGGGCTGCGCCCCGACTGTGCTGTCATCGTTGCCACCGTGAGGGCGCTGAAGTACCACGGTGGCGTTGACCTGAATGCGCTGAACATCGAAGACCTGCCCGCGCTTGACCGCGGTTTGGCAAACCTGGAGCGCCACGTCCGTAACCTGCGCGAGGTGTTCGGGCTGCCCTGTGTGGTCTCGATCAACCATTTTGTTGCCGACACCGAGGCTGAGCACGCCCTGCTGCGCCAACGCATCGGCGCCTTGGGCGTGCCGGTGCTCACCGCACGCCACTGGGCCGAGGGCGGGCGCGGCGCGGCCGACGTGGCGCGCGAGGTGGTGCGTTTGTGCGAGCAGCCCCGTGATCAGATCACACCGGTGCGCTTCGCCTACGATGACGCTCTGCCGCTGTGGGAGAAGATGGAGACGCTCGCGCGCAAGATCTACGGCGCTGCCGGCATCAGCGCTCCGGCCGAAGTGAAGGCGCAGGTGCAGCGACTGCAAGATGCCGGCTACGGCCACTACCCGGTGTGTGTGGCCAAAACACAGTACAGCTTTTCTACCGACGCAGCGCTGCGAGGTGCACCGTCGGGTCACACCGTGAACCTGCGCGAAGTGCGGCTGTCGGCGGGCGCCGAGTTTGTCGTGATGGTCTGCGGCGACATCATGACCATGCCGGGTCTGCCCAGGTTGCCGTCGGCCGAACAGATCGATCTGGACGAGCAGGGCAGAGTGGTCGGGCTGTTCTGATCCGAGCTGATCTGATCGGTTGAGGATTCATGTGATGACTGCCAGATAGATCGCCGCTACTGCAGGCAACCAGCACGAAACAGGAAATGAGATGAACCGCTCCGAGGTGATAACCAGTATCGAACGTCATTTCGACACTGGCGATTTTCTGGCCGACCTTGCGGGGCGAGTGGCATTTCGAACTGAAAGCCAGAACCCGGAGCGACTTGCCGACTTGCGTGCCTATCTCGACCTGGAGATGCGGCCTTGCCTGGAGAGACTCGGTTTCCGATGCGAGGTGCTTCCCAACCCGGTCGCCACCGGCGGGCCATTCCTCTTTGCTGAACGCATCGAGGACCCTGGGCTGACAACCGTGTTCAGTTACGGCCATGGCGATGTGATTCGAGGCCAGGAGGGCAAGTGGCGCGCCGGGCTCGACCCGTGGACCCTCAAATGCGAAGGTGATCGCATCTATGGCCGCGGAACCGCCGACAACAAGGGACAGCATTCGATCAACCTGGCCGCACTGGCCGCGGTATACCAGGCTCGCGGCCGTCTGGGGTTCAACCTGCGCATCCTGATTGAAACCGGCGAGGAGACCGGGTCACCCGGACTGCGTGAGTTGTGCGAAGCAAATCGGCAGCGCTTTGCCGCCGAGGTCCTGATCGCCTCGGACGGGCCCCGACTTGCCGCCGCCAGACCGACCATTTTCCTGGGCACCCGCGGCGCGCTCAATTTCGACCTGATTGTCGACCTGCGCGAGGGGGGCCATCATTCAGGCAATTGGGGCGGATTGCTGCGCAACCCGGGCATCGTTCTGGCGCATGCGCTGGCCTCGATCACCGACGCCAATGGTGCTATTCAGGTCCCGCAGTGGCGACCGTCATCACTCACGCCATCGGTACGGCGGGCGCTCGATGGCCTGGAGGTCGACGCTGGCGCGCATGGGCCTGCCATCGATACCGACTGGGGTGAACCCGGCCTGACACCGGCCGAACGCGTGTACGGCTGGAGCAGCTTCGAAGTGCTGGCTTTCGTTACAGGCAACCCTGACTATCCTGTGAATGCCATTCCGCCCAGGGCGAGCGCTCATTGCCAGTTGCGCTATGTGGTGGGCGTGGATCCCACCGATATCGTCCCGGCACTGAGGCGCCACCTCGCTAGCCATGGATTTCCAGACATCAGCGTGGTTGAAGCACGCGACGGCTTTTTCGCCGCTACGCGACTCGACCCGGATCACCCTTGGGTGCACTGGACTTCGGATTCAATCGAACGCACCACCGGCGGCAAGCCGGCGATCTTGCCTAATCTTGGTGGCTCACTGCCGAATGACATCTTCGCCGACGTGCTTGGTCTGCCGACGGTGTGGATCCCGCATTCTTATGCCGCCTGTTCGCAGCATGCACCTGACGAACACCTGCTTGCCTCGGTGGCTCGCGACGCACTGCGCATCATGACTGGAGTGTTCTGGGATCTGGGCGAGCCGCGCTCCAAGCCTTGACAGAAACGGGGCGCTCAGGATCGGGACTCAAAACTTCCCATTGACGAAGTACATCCCGATCCAGGGTTGCCAGATGACAATCGCAAGGCAGATCAGCATGAGAATAATGAACGGGACTGCCGCCTTCACCAATGTGCCGAATGGCTGCTTGAAGGCAGTCATTGCCACCAGCAGATTCAGACCGACCGGTGGTGTGAGATAACCGATCTCGAGGTTCAGGATCATGATGAGACCGAAGATCACCTTGTTGTAGCCGTAGGCTTCGGCCACCGGTGCAAGCAGAGGGGCCAGCACCAGTATCGCTTCGCCCGTGGTCATGAGGCAGCCGACGACCAGCAACAGCATGTTCACCAGCAGCATGAACATCAGTGGGCTGTCGATGTAACCCTGCATGAACTGCACCATCGCAGCCGGTACTCGGTGCTCGGTCAGCACGATGTTCAGGCTCAGCGCAACCGCCAGCACCGGAAAGAGAGAACCGCCCAGCTTGGAGGTTTCGAGGACCACGCCGTAGAAGTCCTTGAGCTTGAGTTCCTTGTGGATGAAGATCTCGACCAGCATGGCGTAGAAAAGTGCTACGGCAGCCGCTTCGGTCGCGGTAAAGTAGCCGGTGTAAATCCCCCCCAGCAGTATGACCGGCATCATCGCAGCCCAGATGCCTTCCTTTACCGCGGTGCGAAACTCTGCTCCGTCGAAGGGTTCGGGCCTCATATGGCGATTGAACCAGATCGAGTATGCCGACAGCACGACCGTGATCAGAATGCCTGGCCCGAAGCCCGCTGAAAACAAATCGGTCACCGAGGTTTCGGTCACCAGTCCGTAGATGATCATCGGGATCGAGGGCGGAATGATGATGCCCAGCGTGCCACCAGCCATGATCGCGCCCAGCGTGAATTTCAAGTCATAGTTGGCAGCCCGCATTGCCGGGTACATGACCGTGCCCACAGCCAGCATGGTGACGATGGAAGAACCTGATATGGCTGCGAAAATGGCGCAACTCAGTATGCAGGCCACCGCCATGCCGCCTGGCAGCGGCCGCGTGATCGAGGCCAGGATTCGCACCAGTCGCTTGGCTGTGCTTCCCTTGGTCATCACGTTGCCGCACAGGATGAACAACGGAATCGACAGGATCACTTCCTTGTCGAGGCCGACCCACATATCCTCGATGATGTAATCGAGTTGTCCGCGTCCCCAGACGATCTGCACGAAGGCTGCGACTGCCAGCAAGGTCACCAGCAACGGCTGGCGAAGCACCAGCAACAAGATGACGAGGCCAAGAAGCAGGAGCGCGCCGGTCATTCCTGGAACTCCGGTGGGATCGGGCGAGCACTCGGCCAGACAGCGTAGATCAGATAGCGCAGTGCCGCTGAACCGAATCCTAAGGGAATAGCCAACTGGAATGGCCAGACCGACCAGTTCAGGATCGGGGCACGCAAGTCGGTCGCCTTCGATGACAGCACGAACTCACAGCCGTACCAGGCCACACCCAACAGGAACAATCCGGCGAACAGATCAGCGAGTCGATCCATGCTCGGTCCCCAGGCCTTGGGTACCCAGTTGAAGGCCACCCTCGGCACCAGATGGCTTGCTGTGGCCGTCGCAATGCCCACGCCACAGAAACTGCCGATCACCAGTGCATAGACCGACAGTCGCTGCGAAGCGGGCACCCCTGTGGCACCAAGCGGGTAGCCAATCAGTTTGAAAAGCGGACCGATGAACTCGCGCCCGATCACGTCAACCACAAGGATGGCCGCAATAAAGCCGAATGCCACCACTGCGATCCAGCACTCCAGACGGTGCCAGCCCTCGAGAAACGCCCGCACCGGGCCAGGTACCATGTGGTGAGGGGGGCTTACGCTAGTTGCATGTGAGTTCATGCGGTCTGCCGAAGGTTGCGCGACGTTTCGCTTCGAGTTCGAGACCGATCAGGGTCTCAGCGCCTGACTTCGCAAGACTTGCGAGAGTTCTCCATGAGCTGGAACCATTTGTCGGAATCACCGCCGATATCCTTGACCATCTTGGGCCACTCGGATTCCATCACCTTGCGCCACTCGTCGCGCTGCGCTGCAGTCGGCGTGACAATCTGACCGCCGGATTTTTCGTGCATGTTACGCAGGGTTTCTTCGAACCCTCGAATCTCCTTGCGCAACTGATCGGGCGAACGCCTTTCAAGCGCACGGGTCAGCGCTGCCTGCTGCTCTTTTGGCATGCGATCCCAAGTGGCCTTGTTCATCATGATGATGCCTGGAGAGTCGCTCAATTCAAGCCGAGTCATGACTGTGGCGACCTTGTTCAGGCCTGAGGGCAGGTAGAAAGTCACCACCGTTGCATTCACATCGACTAGCCCGGTCTGGAAGGCTGAGGTGATTTCCGTGATGCCTACGAAGCTGGGGTTCGCACCAACCGCCTGCCACATCATTGAACTGACTTTGTTCGAGGCCGACGCTGCTTTCACACCGTTCACATCCTTGGGTGTCAGAAAAGCCTTTTTCCCGACCAGGTCGACCGTGCCAACTTCTGTCCAGCCCAGAAACTGCACACCTTTCTTGGCAAGAAGTTCGGTCACAGGTTTGGTCATGACTGAATCCAGGACGCAATCCTGTTCAGCGATCGATTTGAAATAGAAAGGCAAGCCGAACAGCGCGATCTCGGGCACAAGCAGGGCAACCGATCCGGAGGAAAAGCCGCCCATGTCGATACGTCCGCGAGCGATTTGTTGCGCGGTGTCCTGCTCGTTGCCGAGTTGCGCAGCAATGAACTGATCGATCTTGATCGAGCCCTTGCTCTCTTCTTCGACGTCTTTGGCAAATCGCTCGAGCTGCATTACCCAGGGGGTTTTTGCCGGCGCTCCGGTGGTGTATCGAAGCGTCAAGGGCGCAGGCTGGGCCCAGACGGGCGACGAGCCGATCGAAAGGGCCAGCGCGAATGCAAACGCAGACCGAATACGGCTGGTGCGAAATGGGGTCATTTGGCGTCTCCTCGTAGGTGCTTCCAATGGCAATCTTGGAGCACAGGTTTTAGGCAACCGACTGTGACCCAAACGCCATCGGTCTGGCAAGTACTTCTTGCTGCTGCAATGCTCGATCTTGAAAAGTAGCCCGTCAACAGGTCCTGCCGACCGGAGTGTTCGGCCTTGCGTTACGAATCCGGATATCAACGAAAAGCGGTTCACCAGGAATTCAGGGAAAAAGATTTTTTTCAAATCAGTCGGTCTGCTGGAGGTTCGAGATATCAGACGCGACTTGCGACCACTCACATTCGCGACCGGCACAGTGTTGAGAACTGTGCAGCCAATTCGGCAGGCGCCGTCGCACCGATCTTCTCAGTCTTTCGGGTTAGCGATTCACAGAAAGGGGTGGAACTTTTTAACGGAGGCGACGAAACAGCGGTCTATCCGAACTGTCGCCGGGTTTAAGCTTGTGAGGCCTGTCCCGGCTTGCCCTGTCGTATGCATCACTCAATCCGGAAGTTGCTTTGAACCATCCGTCGCAAACCTCCTCTGCAGTCTGGTTCCTTGCCAGCGTCGCCACCTACATGGTTCCCAATGGGATCCAGATGGTGATGGTGTCCTATCTGATGGCGATCGAGCTCAATCAGTCGCCGGGCAGTTTCGGTATAACCCAGATGGTCGGGCAATTGCCGCTGCTGCTGTTTCTCCTGATGGGGGGATGGGTGGCCGACAGGGTCGACATCCGTCGCTGGCTGATGACCCTGCAGGCCATCGGTATGCTCATGCCGATCATCCTGGCGTTTCTGATCTGGAGAGGAGGCGCTTCGGAGGCGATGATCCTGCTCTATGCAGTGGTCTGGGGAATGGTCGGTGCTTTTTCGCTGCCTTCGCGCGACGGACTGCTCAGACGGGTCGCGGGCACCAATGTGCAACAGATGGTCGGCCTGGCGATCGGCACTCAGTTTGCATCACAGATGGTGGGGCAGACCCTCGCAGGACAAGCGACACGCCTGGGCACGGTGACGGTGCTGCTGATTCAGGCCGCGATTGCTGCAGCGGGCATCTTTGTGGCCTCGCGTCTGCCAGGTGGGCGCGCGCCCCAGACAACACCACAAGGCTCGCTCCTGAGCGAACTCGGTGCCGGCCTCTCGATGATCGCCAGGACCCCGGTCCTGCGGTCCAACTATCTGGTCAGCACCGGTATGGGGGTGTTTTTTGGCGGGTTCTTGCTGGTGCTGATACCGCTGGCCGTGCGTGATCTTTATGAAGGTGGCGCGCGGGATATTGCGTCTGCCTATGTGATGTTCGCGGCCGGCACGCTGTTGAGCATTGCATGGCTGACGCAGCGCGGTGGGGTTCGTCGACCGGGGCGTGCCCTGGTGGTCACGCAGTTCACCGCCTGCGCAGCCCTGTTGCCAATCAGTCTTGGCGTTCCCCTATGGTGTTTCTACCTGTGCGTCTTTTGTTGGGGGCTTAGCCTGGGCGTGGGCATGACGATGAGCCGCACGATCATGCAGGAGCAGGCTCCAGCCAGCCATCAGTCGCGGATCATGGCTGCATTGACGTTGATGACGACCGGCGGGGGACCTCTCGGCGCATTCATGACGGGGCAGGCGATTGCAGCTGTCGGGGTGAGGGGCGCGGTGCTGCTTCCGGTTTTGGGTGTGCTCGCATGCACAATGGCTTCACTTGCCACGCATTCGATGATCGGTCTGAGTTCTCGCAGCCACGCCTGAGCGTGAACCGGTGGGCGTTTGGACAGGACAATAGACACCATGCTCGCTCTCTCATCCCCATCAACCGCCTGGAGATTCTGTTCGTAGCCGGTCTGCTTGAGGTGGTCTGGTCGGTCAGCATGAAAGCGTCCGATGGCTTCACAAGAGGCCTCTACACAGGCATCACGCTGCTTGCTGCCGGGGTCAGTTTTTTTCTGCTGGGCTTGGCGATGAAGTCGCTTCCTGTAGGTACCGCCTATGCGGTATAGACCGGTATCGGCGCGATTGGTGCAGCCATCGTCCTCGGCGTTCTCGGGCTCAAGTTCCTGTCCGCGCCCGGCAGCGCCGATTAGGTCACGGCTGCAACGCTCAGGCTGACTGGCAACCGGCTGGGCCCGGACGATTGCGGCCCTGGGTTCTCTGGCTCAATTGGCCTTGCGAAACACCACCAGATGTTGCCATGGCAAGGTGTTCACAGTGCGATCCCACACCAGTGGATGGACTGCGGCTTCGCGCTTTATCTGGGCTTCGCTCATTTTGTGCAGTGCTTTGATCGGCACCCGCGGATCTTCGGCCCGGTACTCCACGAAGACCAGCTGACCACCGGGTTTGAGTGCGCGCACGATGCTTGCCAGCATCTCAAAAGGGAATGCCAGCTCGTGATAGACGTCGACCATGATGGCCAGGTCAACCGAAGCAGCAGGCAATCTGACATCGTCTTCCGCGCCGAGCAGCGGCTGAATCTGTTTCAGGCCGATTTGCCGAACTGATTTTTCAAGCATCGCGACCATCTCCGGCTGGACATCGACCGCGAGCACCTTGCCTGCGGGGGTGACTGCCGCTGCCATCCGCCTGGCCAGATAGCCGGTGCCGGCGCCGATGTCGGCGATCACCATGCCGGGCTTCAGCTGAAGTGCCGGCACCAGAAGGTCGGTCCGCTCCTCGGCTTCGCGCTCTGCACGCTCGAGCCACTGCGCGCCCTGCCATCCCATGACAGCCGCGATGTCGCGGCCCATATAGCGCTTGCCAATGCCGTCCGCGCCAGCCGGCACGCGCAGGTAGCGTTCGCCGGGCGCGCCTGCGTCGGCAAGTGCCGGTGTTCCCATACAAAGCATCAAGGCACTCAGCACCGTGACGGAAAGCCTTAGCGCAATTCGATTCATGCTGTGCGACCTGTGTGGAAAAAGGGTGTCTGTCTGTTTGGGCTGAGTCCAGTCAGCTCGATCATCGCAGTGTTGACCAGACGAGTTCGCAGGCTACAACTGCGCGCAGGCTATCACCGAGCGCAGGCTATCACCGAGCGCAGGCTGCCAAGTCATGCAATGCTTTGTTGCCCTCAATCGGGTCCTGGTGATTCGGCCGGATTTTCAGGTCCGGCAACTGGTCAAGGGCCGAGACGTACAATCTTGCGGTGTGCATTCAGTTGCTTCGCTCGGATGCCCGATCTCCGGATCTGATTGTCCAGGTACTGAGCGTCCAGGTACTGAGCGTCTGAAAATCATCCAGGTCACTTCATGCCGCCTCGCCGATTGCTGCTCGATCAGACCCTTGCCGTCGCACAGCGCCTGCTGGTCGAGCAGTGGCGTCAGCGGCGAGGCCTGATCTTCTGGGCGGTGTTTCCGGCGGCGATGATGTTGCTGTTCGGGCTGGTCTATGCCCATAACGACAGCATGCGAGCCGGCCTCGATGCGGCAGCGGCCGGCATTCTGATGGGTGCGGCGCTGTTTTTCAGCTGCCTGGGCGGGACGGTGGCGATCATCGCAGCCGAGCGCGAGCGCCGTACCTTGCGCCGCTTGCTGGCCTCGCCATTGCATCCGGCGGCCTATTTCCTTGGCGTGGTGTTGGCGCAGTTGTTGTTGGCAGTGGTGCAGGTGGTGATGCTCTACAGCATTGCCTGGCTCATCGGTGCCCGTTACCACGGCAGCCTGTGGTTGGGTGGTCTGATCCTGCTGCTCTCTGTTTTTGCTTACGTTGGCATGGGATTTTTTCTGGGCGCACGCTTTGCCCGGCGCAGCGAGGAAGTGGTGGTCGCCCTGTCGGCCATTGGTGTTCCGTTGCTGGTCCTGGGGGGCACCTTTTTCCCGCTTGAAATCATGCCGCGCACCATGCAGGCGGTGGCTCAGCTGAACCCGATGCTGCACATGAACCAGGCCTTCAAGGGTGTGGCGGCCTACAGCCTGGGTATTGCCGAACTGCGTTTCGAGCTGGCTTTTCTGCTGCTGTTCTGTGGCCTTTCTCTCGCGCTGGGTGTGAGGTCCTATCGGCAACTGCTGCTGCTGGAGCAGCGGCCATGACCGCTGCCCTGGCGATCGAAGGCCTGCACAAGCGCTTTGGAGGTCGGCAGGTGCTGGACGGCTTCAGCTTGCAGGTCGAGCGCGGTGAGGTCATGGGCTTGCTGGGCCCCAACGGTTGCGGCAAGTCCACGGTGCTGAACATCGTTTGCCAATTGCTGCAGGCCGATGCCGGACAGGTTCAACTGATGGGCCAAGCAATGGCGCAACTTGGTGCCGGTGCCCGCGCGCGGGTTGGCCTGTGCGCGCAGGACTGTGCGCTCTACCCCGACTTGCTGCCGCAGGAAAATTTGCACTTCTTCGGCCGTCTTTACGGTTTGCCAGCGGCTCAGCGCCGGGCGCGAGTCGACGAACTGATGGAAAGTTTCGGTCTCGGTCCGTATGCGACGACTCGGGTAGGCCGACTCTCCGGTGGCTGGCAGCAGCGACTGCATCTTGCTGTGTCACTGATGCACCGCCCCGAACTCCTCATATTGGACGAGCCAACCGCGGCTGTTGATGTCGCTGCCCGACTCGATCTGTGGCGGCTGATCGAAGGCCTGCGCGACAGCGGCACCACCATCCTGATGACCAGTCATCAGCTCGCCGAGGCCGAGCGCCTGTGCAATCGCGTTGCGTTGATGCAGTCTGGCCGGGTGGTGGCTCTGGGCACCGTGCCCGAGCTGCTGGCCCGTGTACCCGGTCAGGCGGTGGCCAAGCTGCAGTCGCGCGACAATGCCGCCACCCTGCGGCGCGCGCACAGCCACGGATGGGTCGTACTCCAGCGCGCGGGCCAACTCAGCTGCCTGCTTCCGCGTCATCTCAGTCTGCGCGAGGTGGTGGACGCGCTGGACGGTCCAGAGGTCAGCGCGGTCAGCGTGCAAGCCGTCACTCTGGAGGATGCTTACCTTGAGCTGGTCGGTGACGATGCAGCGATCGAGTAGGGCCTGTCGAGCGAGCTGAGCCGGCTCTGGTGCCGCATGTTGCGCTGGCTGCGGTAAGCTCGATCGATCGACGCTTTCCACTCCTGCACACCATGTCTCTGATCCAGACTGTTCCCGGTTCTGATTTCCGCGACGCGGCATCGTCTGGTGCCGGTCGCCCCAGCGCGCGAACCCTCGAGATTTTGCACACGCTGGTCGGGTTCGATACCGTCAGCCGCAATTCCAACCTCGGGCTCATCGAATGGGTTCGCGATGAACTGGCGAGGCTGGGGGTGGCGTCTCGCCTGACCTGGGATCCTGATCGGCGCAAGGCCAATCTGTTCGCCACTCTGGGCGATGGCCGAGCGCCAGGCATCGTGCTCTCGGGGCATACAGACGTGGTGCCGGTTGACGGCCAGGACTGGCATAGCGATCCGTTCAAGCTCACCGAGCGTGACGGCAAGCTCTTCGGGCGTGGCACCGCCGACATGAAGGGCTATATCGCGAGCGCGTTGGCTGCGGCGCCGGCCATCCTTCAGGCCAATCTGCCGAGCGCGGTGCACTTTGCATTCTCGTATGACGAAGAGGTCGGATGCTTCGGCGTGCACGAGCTCATCAAGGATCTGCAGGAAGCGGGCATTCAGCCGGCGGGATGCATTGTGGGTGAGCCGACGCTCATGCAACCGGTGGTGTCGCACAAAGGCACCTGGCGACTGCGCTGCTGTTTCAGGGGGCGCGAAGCTCACTCCGCCATGCCCACCCATGGTGTCAATGCGGTGGAATACGCAGCGCAGCTGGTGGTGTTCATGCGTGAGGTGGCCGCGCGCTTCGTGCGAGACGAGCCGCGTGATGAGGGTTTTCCTGTGCCCTTCAGCACCATCCAGACCACCACCATTGCCGGTGGCACCGCTCAGAATATCGTGCCGAATCATTGCGAGCTGACTGTCGATCTGCGCACCATGCCTGGCACCTCGTTTGAGACCCTGCATGCCCAGATCCGTGACTTCGCCGCCCAGCTCGATGCGCAGATGAAACGCGAGTCACCCGAGACCGGCTGCGAGGTGGAGTTTCTCGCTGGCGTGCCGGCTTTCGTTGTGCAAGACACAGCGCCGATCGTGAACTACGCGCGCCGGCTCGCGCGCACACAGGGTGCGGGCAAGGTGACCTTCGGTACCGAAGCCGGCATCTTCTCCGAGGCAGGCATTCCGACTGTCATCATCGGGCCAGGCAGCATTGACGACGCGCACCGACCTGATGAGTTTGTGTCGCTGCAGCAGCTTGCCGACTGCGACACCTTCATGCAGCGGCTGATTGAATCGAAGTTCGACTGGCGCTGACCTTGCCCTCGCGCAGGCAGATGCCTGCGTCAGGTCGCCTGCAGCACCCTGTCTTTTAACGCCTGCTGGATCCGATCCTCGGTGACACCTGCCTCGCGAAGCACTTCGAGTGTGTGCTCGCCGATGGCCGGTGCGGGTCTGCGCACGCTTGCCTTCCAGCCCGATGCGCGTGCCGGAAATCCCAGCTCGCGCATCGGCCCGATGCCCGGCTGGTCGACCTCGGCGATCAGCCCCAGATGCTTGACCTGATCGTCTTCGAAGACTTGCGGGAACTCGTAGACCGGCCCGGCTGCGATTGATGCGGCCTCCATGCGATCGACCCAATCGTCTGTCAGTCGCGAGCGGAAGATCGGGTCGATGCGCGCGCGCAGGGCAGGGTGATTGGCGATGCGTTCTGCATTGCTCGCAAAGGCCGGGTCAAGGCCAAGCGGCGAGTCGCCCAGTGCATCGCAAAAGCGGCCCCATTGCGCCGGATTGAGCAGCGTGATGCTGATGAGCCCGTCTTTCGTCTCGAACACCTCAGCCGGACAGACCACTGCATTGCGATTGCCGGCGCGCGCGGGCACAACGCCGCCGGTCAGGTAGTTGGCCGCCGGGTCGGGCAGCAGGCCTAACGCCGACGACAGCAGGTTGACGTCGATGTGCTGGCCCTGACCGGTCCGCAGGCGGTGGACCAGCGCCGCGTTGATCATCGCGAACGCCATATAGGAGCTGGCCGCATCGGCCATCGAGCCTCCCGGGCGCAACGGCGGCCCGCCGGGTACGCCGGTGAGGGCACTGATGCCACTCATGCCGAGCGCCACGCCGTTGTAGCCCGGCTTGTGACCCTTCGGGCCGTCCTGTCCGAAACCCGAAACCGACGCATAAATGATCGCCGGGTTGAGCGCGCGCACCGCCTGGTAGCCGAGACCCATCTCGGCGGCAGTGCCGGGCAGGAAGTTCTCGATGACCACATCGGCGCGCGCCGCCAGGATCAGCGCGAGATCGCGGCCCTCGGGTTTTTTCAGGTCGATCGCGATGCCGCGCTTGTTCCGGTTCACCGCCGCGAAGGCCGGGCTGATGCCGTCCTTGCCGCCGATGTGGCGCATGTCGTCGCCAGCACCAGGCCGCTCGACTTTGATCACATCCGCGCCGAGATCGGCGAGCAGCATTCCGCAATAGGGTCCCGCGATGACGCGCGACAGATCGAGAACCTTGATTCCTTCGAGCATGGTGACCTGATGGTGAGTGTCGGTAGGGTTGCGGGCATGATAGCTGCGATCCAAAAGACTGATGGCGGCGCGACGCTCGTCTTTTTCAGGACCCGACCTGGCTCAACTGTCGCCAAAGAGGTCGTTCAGTCTCTTCGCTGTGCTTGCATCGGCAGAGTGTGCCAAGGGAGTGCCTTTCGGGTATTCATCCGCGATCCGGTCCTCCCAGTAGGTTGCCGGATTGGGTGAACTGCATAGCCGCCGATAGACCTCTTCCGGCACATTCTTGTAGGCGGTGACGGTCTTGTTGTCCCAATGCAGTTCGAGTTGGCGCGCGGCGCTGTTGTAGTCGGCCTTTCTGATTCGACCGCTGTTGAAGGTCATGGTGGGCATGCTTGTCTCACTGGCGATGGTCGGGTTTCGGCTGCACGAACATCGTCACTCTAACGCGCTGGCGCGGCTGACATGACCACGACGACAAGCCTGTGGCTTGCGGTCTGCGGTCTGCGTGTCGAGATAGTATTGGGGCCTGCGGTCGGATGAGACTCGACAAGCCGTTTCGTTCAGCAGCGGCTCATCAGACAACGACCCATCCACCCATGTCGGAGACAGTGATGCAATTTGATGATGTCGTTCAGGGACGCCGCAGCATCCGCGGATATCTCAAGAAGCCGGTGCCGAGGTCGCTGATTCGGGAAGTCCTGGAGGTTGCGATGCGTGCCCCGACCTCGCTCAATACTCAGCCCTGGAATTTCTATGTTGTCACTGGCGATGTGCTCGATCGCATCCGCAAGGGCAATGTCGAGCGCAACCTGGCCGGTGTGCCTGATTCGCGCGAATTCCGCATGGGCCCGGGCTATGACGGTGTCCATCGCGAGCGGCAGATCGGTATTGCCAAGCAGTTGTTCGCTGCGATGGGTATCGAGCGCGACAACAAGGAAAAGCGCCAGGACTGGGTGCTGCGCGGCTTTCG
This sequence comes from Burkholderiales bacterium, assembly GCA_026399875.1. Taxonomy (GTDB): domain Bacteria; phylum Pseudomonadota; class Gammaproteobacteria; order Burkholderiales; family Burkholderiaceae_E; genus UBA4615. Next base: position 247,394 of record JAPLQF010000025.1, read on the forward strand.
CCAGTTCGATGCGCCGGTCTCGATCGTCGTGACCTACGACCGCTCCATCCAAGGCAGCGACATTGCACCCTTCGACTGCGGAGGCGTGGTCAATGCTCTGGTCAATACCGCCTGGTCGCGTGGGCTCGGCTGCGTCATCAACAGCCAGGGCATCATGCAGTCACCCGTCGTGCGCGCCGAAGCCGGTATCCCCGACGATCAGGTGATTCAGACCTGTGTGGCGATGGGCTGGCCGGACGATACCTTTCCGGCCAACGCGGTGGTGTCGCAGCGCAAATCGGTCGATGAAGCCGCGGTATTTGTCGGCTTCACCGACTGAGCGAAGGATGATCGAAGCAGGCCAGCGCAGTCCTGGCCTCGCTCCAGTTGCCGCGGGTCATGGTGATCTTGCCCGCAGCGAAGGCCTCGTCGACGCTTGATTTGCCGGCCAGCACCTGGCCCCAGTCCTGAGGCGAAATGCGCCAGGCGATGGTCGCCCCTTCGCCAGATGTCGGGATGGCGACGCCTCGGCGAATGTGCAGTCCGACCCGAATGTCGCCACCAAAGTCCACGCCGAATTCGCAATCGAGAGCGCTTGCCGGTTCGGGATCAAGCAGGACACGCAAGACCTTGATCGAGTTTTCGGGTGCATCCGCCACCTCAGGGGCCCGAAAGCTGTGTCCCCTCAGGCGAGCGAATTCGAGCCGACCCTCCAGTTCGAGGGCGCGGGTCGCGCACCAGTTTCGGACGTTGGCTGAGGTGGTGCGCTGAGAGATCGTGCGCAGCACCGCAGCCAATTGAGCGCGTTCTTCAGGCGAGCCGCCATCGGCCCGACCGTGCGTCCCCGGCTGCGATCTGACCAACCAGCTTGCGAGTTCCAGTGCCCAGCGCACATCGTCGCCGGCGAGCGCCTCGATCGATTGCTGTCGCACCGCATCACGTCCGCCGAAGCCGGCGATCAGTCGATTGGCACGCTCCAGCGGCGGCATCGGAAAGAGCGACGACTCGACACCATCGAACCAGCCGATCAGGCCAGTCTGGATCTGGCGTACATGGTGCTCGACCAGGCCATAGAACTGCTGCGTGAAGTAAGTGCGCTTGAAGCGCTCGGGCAGTTGCACGAACTGCGTGAGCTCATCGGCCGACAGGCCTTTGTTGAGTCCGCGAACCGTCTGGTCCCACAGGAACTGGATTGCATCTCGGTAGTCGGTCACCACTGCCTTGATTTGCTCAGCCCCCGACAGCGCCGGGCCATGAGCCCCGACCAGATGCTCGGCATTCAGTGCGTTGAGGTGGTCCAGGCCGGCAAGGAGCACTCTCGGGTCGCGATATTCCTCGCCTCTGATCGCAAAAACGTTGAAGAGCGCCGGCCACACAAGATTGTTGACCGCGACACCGAGCTGCGGAAACCAGATCGTCACCGAGTCATCGGCGTCTGAGGAAGCCGGCATGAACTCGACCTGAAGGCCTGCGATCGTGGCCGAGGTGGGCGTATCAAAGACGTTTGTGGGCGCAACGAAGCCGGTCGTGAACGGCGCATGTGCCGGATTGCGAAAGAAAGGCCCCAGGCCCACGCTGACCACGCCGTCGGGGCCGTCAAGCGGCAACCTGATGCCAAACTGCTGCACCAGACCTCGCTGGTACATCGGTGCGATTTCGCCACCGGTGCGGCGTCGATTGGTGACGACCCTGGCGTGCGACCAGATCGGCAGCGACTCGCTGCCGGGTATGGCGGCGGTGCCGGCCACATAGTGAAAATGCGTGTAAATCACGGCGACGATCGGTGCGTCGGTTTTTTCGCGCAGACGGTCGATGGCGCACTGCATTTCCTGGATCGACTCGCCGGTGTCGATCGCGATCAGTCCTTGCGGCCCTTGTACGAAAGTCTGGTTCGACAGGCCGTTGCCAACGAAGCTCCAGACCCCCTCGCGGACTTCCTCAAAACGCTCGGCAACTCGGCTTGCCTGCTCGATCGCCAGTCGGTGTGCGCGCTGGCCTTGCGGCCCGATGCCTGTCGCGGTGTCGTCCGGCGCGAAGCTTGCCGCCAGGTCATTGCGTGTCGTCATTTTCGTCATTTCCGAGGTCTCCGTGTGATTCGTTCAGACAGCGCAGACCTGGACCAGTCTCTTGCCGAGTGCGTCGCCCTTGAGCATTCCGAGCAGTGCCGTGGGTGCCTGTTCGATGCCATGGACAATGTCTTCGTGAAAGGTCATCTCGCCGGCATTGAACCAGGGCGCAGCACGCAGCTGGTAGGCCGGCAGTTTATGTACATGGTCATAGACGATGTAGCCGGTCATCACGATGCGCTTGGACACCATCAGCTGCATGCCGCGAACGCCCGGATCCTTGACTTCGTTATAGCGCGAGATCATGCCGCACAGCGGAAAGCGTGCCGCGACATTCGCATGCCGCAGCGCGGCCTCAAGCGTTGTACCACCGACATTGTCCAGATAGACATCGATGCCCTTGGGGCACAGCTCGCTCAGGGCGTCGTCCATGTCGCGGGTCTTGTAATTGAAGGCGGCGTCGTAGCCGCAATGCTTGAGCACGAAGTCGACCTTGTCGTCGCTGCCCACCGAACCGACGACGCGCGCGCCGGCGCGCTTGGCGAACTGCCCGGCGAGTTGCCCGATGGTGCCTGCCGCCGACGAGATATAGACCGTGTCGCCCGGGCTGGGCTTGCCAAGCTCGATTGCACCGACCCAGGCGGTCAGCCCCGGCATGCCGAGCGCTGAAATCGCCAGGCTCGGTCGCCCCAGCTCTGGCCCGATCTTGTGCAGACCTTCGCCTCGCGCCACCACGGTACGCAGCGCCCAATCAAGAAAGCCCCAGACGAAATCACCCTCGCGAAAGCGCTCATTGCGCGATTCGATCACGCGTCCGACCACCCTAGACACCATCGGCTTGCCGAGCGCAAAGCCGGGTGCATACGACTGGCCGGCGTCCATCCGGCCACGCAGATAGGGGTCAAGCGATAACCAGACCGCCTGAACGGTGACGTCTTGCGGGCCGCACTCGGGCTCGGCGCAGGCTTCGATCTGGAAGCAGGACTCGTCTGGCCAGCCTGTGGGCCGCTTGGCAAGCAGGATGCGGGTGTTGGTCGTGGTGTACTGGTGTGAGCTCTGGTTCATATCGCGTCTCCTGGGGTCGTGATCGGATGGTCTTGGCCGGATTTCGGTCTGCAATAAAAAAAGCCCGCATCGCTGCGGGCCTGTCGACGGTCAGGCTTCAAGGGGTCAGCACCACCTTCACGGCTTCATTGGCCTGGATCTGTGTTTCGTAGGCCTGCGAGGCGTCTTCAAGCGCAAACCGGTGGGTGATCAGCGGCTTGCGATCGATTTGTCGTGTGCTGATGAGTGCCATCGCCTGGACGAAATCGGCTGGTGTCCAGGCCCAGGATCCGACCAGCTGGATACCCTTGCGCACCAGCACATTGACGTCCAGTTCGATCTTCCGTTCGAAGACAGCCACAACGATCACTTTGCCGTTCTGGCGAACCAGTCCGATCGCCTGCTCAAGGACGGTCGTGCCCTTGAAGTGGGCTGTCGCGCCAGCGCAGTCGAACACGGTATCGATATTGCTCTCGGCAGATTCGAGCAGACTCAATTCAGCCGCGCCGTGCATGGCCTTCAGGCGGGCAACCGCATCTTCCTGCGAGGCGTTGATCGTGAAATCAGCGCCGAGTTGCTCGGCCAGTGCCAGACGTCGCGCAGAGAGGTCGACAACAATCGTGCGCGCCTTGCAGCGTGCCTTGATGCATTGGAGGATCCCGAGTCCGATGATGCCGGCGCCCATGATCACCAGGACCTGATCGTCTTGCGGGTCAGCCAGATTGACTGCATGAAGCGAGGTGGCGAGGGGTTCGTTGGTTGCGGCTTCTTCGAAGCTGATGTCGTCAGGAATCGGAATCATGCGGCTGGCGATCTGCGGTGTGATCCGCAGAAACTCCGCATTGCCGCCCATGCTGACCGTGGTGTAGCGCCCGCCGACCTTCACAGACGGCATCTCGCCGCGAATTTCCACGATCTCGCCGCTGAACTCATGGCCGAGGATTCGGCCTTGCTCGATTGGCAGCCCAAGCTGAAGAAACAGGCCTTCACGATAGGTGTGCAGATCAGATCCGCAAATGCCGCAGGCTTTGATCCGCATCAGCGCCTCGCCCTCATTCAATTCGGGTCGGGGGACCTCTTCGAATCGGATGTCGCGTGGGCCATGAAAAACCGCGGCTTTCATGATGGCTTGTCCTTCAGTCTGGCGCACGGGTCGACCCGTGCGCGTTGAGGGTGGGTGGCCTTACTTCTTGGGCGGGCGGTGCAGGCCGCAAAGCTTGTTGCCATCCGGGTCGCGCAGGTAGGCCAGATAGAGCTTGCCTGCAGGACCCTCGCGAAAGCCGGGAGGGTCTTCGCAGGTTGTGCCGCCATTGGCGATTCCGGCTGCATGAAAGGCAGCGCCTTGTTCGGGTGACTCCAGCAGGAATCCGAGCGTGCTGCCATTGCCGAATGTCGCGGGCTGGCCGTTGATCGGCGTGGTGATTGCGAAAGTGCCAGCGGGGCTGCGGTAGAAATAGCGATTGTTGTTGGCGACTCCGGGGCCGATGCCGATCGTGCCGAGAAGCGCGTCGTAAAACTTCCTGGAAACCTCAAGATCGTTAACGCCGACCATCACATGACTGAACATTCTCATCTCCTTTTATTGGCCCTGCTTCGAATGCAGTGGCCTCGGCGGATGTTAACCGATGGTCGGGTGTGCACCGTCCGCTTCGCTTCGCTTGACAGGCGCGCACCTCTCCCACATCGCAACTGTGTTATCAACGGGCATCATGGTTGAAACCGACGTGAAGGAGTGAATCCATGCAGCAGGAATTCAAGGTGCAAGGCATGACCTGCGGCCACTGTGTGAAGGCAGTGACCCAGGCCGTTCAGCTTCTCGACAATACCGCGGTGGGCTCGGTCGAGCTCGATTCCGGCAAGGTGGTGATCAGCTCGGGCGTGTCCCGTGAGCGGCTGGTCGAGGCGATTCGGGACGAGGGGTATGCCGTCGTGACGTGAGCCACACCAGGATTCTGGTGCCAAGCGAAAACTCTCGCGGGTTGGTTCACATGCCATTGCCGGGTGCGTCGCGAGGAAGGATGTCCCGACGCCAGGTGATCGCCAGTGCGAGTGTGAGCAGCAAGCCGCAGACCACCATGCTGATCGCAGTCTCCTGGTAGCCGATCCTGGGGATCAGCGCGCCGGCAATCAGCATACCGAGCGGCAAGGGATAAATCGCCAGCATCCTCACACCCATGATCCGGCTTCTGAAACGCTGATCCGATGTGCGCAGCAATATGACGGTGAGTGTCAGCATGCTGAGGCTTTGCATGATTCCGGCACACAGCAGCAGGCCCATCGCGACGCGCACGTCGCTCGCCATCGCAAAGCCCAGCAGAAAGATGAACCAGATCGCGCAGGCTGCCACCATCGTGCGCGCCGGGCGCAAATAGGGCCCCAGCACGCTGATCGCGATTGACCCGATCAGGGCGCCGAGTGAAAAGCTGGCGACCAACTGGCCAAGGCCCTGCTGGTCCAGATGAAAGACGTTGCGCGCGATGTAGGGCATCAGGCCAAGGGTCAGCGGATAGGCGGTGAGATTGACCAGCGCGGCGACACTCATCGAGGCCAGCATCCGTGGTGTGCGCCAGATATAGACGATGCCTTCCTTCAAGTCGAGCCATGGCGAGGCTTTGGGGGCAGCATTGATCCCGACGGCGCTCGCCGGGCTGGCGATCGGCTTGCCGTCGGTGAACAGCGTCAGCAGCGCGCCGGCAAGATAGATGCCGGTAATGACCATGTATGCCGGTGCCATCCCGAAAATCGCCATGAATCCTGTGCCGAGCAGCGCACCACCGATCTTGGCCGAGTCCATGGTGGTGCGCGAGATGCCCATCGCGGCCACCAGATGGGAAGGGGGTACGGTTGCCCCGACCAGAGCGCTGCGCAGGCCGATATCGGTTGGTCGGATCAGCCCGGACAGGGCAGCGATGACCAGTACCCCGATTGGGCTGAGTTGATCGGTGCTTGCCAGAAAGAGAATGACTCCGGCAAAAAGTGCATAGCAAAAACGCATCGCGCAGAGCACCTTGCTCGCGCCAAGCCGGTCGCCCACCACACCGATCAGCGGCGATAGCAAGGTGCCGACGAACTGCAGTGCACCGAAGATCGTGAGCAGAGTGACCGATCCGCTCTCGACCAGGACATACCAACCCAGAATCAGGGTTTCCATCTCCATTGCCGAGGCGGTGCACAGATCGGCCGGCCACTGGAAGCGGAAACTTCGGGTGCGAAAAGGCGCCAGCGCAGCGATTTCGCTCATCGCGCGTCGGATCATTCGAACGGAATCGCGGGGTGCGCGCACTTATTCGAATCGATGGCGAACGGCGGATGGCGCCGAAGTGCAAAGGCAATCGACAAGTCCCTGTCTCCCTGAATTTCAGGCGATCATGCCCGTGTGCAAGCGACTGGTCTACGAATGGAGTCATTTCTGATGAGAATGCAGAGCAAAGTGGTCATCGTTATCGGAGCAGGGCAGAGTCCCGGCGAAGGTATCGGCAATGGGCGGGCATCGGTGCTGCTCTATGCCCGCGAAGGGGCTCGGGTGCTGGCGGTCGACACGAACCTCGCGTCGGTGCAGGAGACCGCAGCCGCGGTGCTTGAGGCAGGGGGGCAGTGTGTGGCCTTCCAGGGCGATGTTCGCAACGAGGCTGATATGGCGGCGGTCGTCGCGCAGGCGCAGGCGCTCTGGGGTCGCATCGATGTGCTGCACTACAACGTTGGTGTGAGTCTGTCGGGCGGCGACCGAAAGGTACAGGATCTGACCGAGGCGGCCTTCGACAATGTGAATGCGATCAACCTGCGCGGCTATGTGATGGCTGTCAAGCATGCGCTGCCGGTGATGCAGGCGCAGCGCTCGGGCGTCATCCTTGCAATTTCGTCGGTTGCGGCATGGTCGGCGACTTATCCGATGGTTGCCTATAAGACCAGCAAGGCCGGCATGATTGCCTTCACCGAACAGGTCGCTCGCCTGAACGCCGAATTCGGCATTCGTGCCAATGCGGTATTGCCTGGGCTGATGGACACCCCGATGGCGGTCGATACCCGTGCTCGAGAGCTGAACCGGCCGCGCGGCGAGATCGCGGCGATGCGCGATGCAAGGGTGCCGCTTGGTCGCAAGATGGGCTCGGGCTGGGATACCGCCTATGCCTGTCTTTTCCTGGCAAGCGACGAGGCCAGGTTCATTACCGGCATCGCCTTGCCAGTCGACGGCGGGGCAAGTCTGCGGGGCGGCGATTAGCGAACGGTCGCCAGGCAGCGTGTTCCTCAGCCCGCTGCAGCGGGCGGCAGGACCCGTACACGAATCACATGCTGTACTGCCTTGATGGCTGCGACTGCCTCATCGGTGATGCTGTTTTCGGCATCGATGATGTTGATGCCCAGATCCCCACGACTCTTGTTGACCATGTCGAGAACGTTGATCCGATTTTCGGCGAGCACTGACAACACCTGCCCGAGAACGCCCGACACATTGTCGTTGAGTACGGTGATGCGGGTGGCACCGGAAGCACGCTCGAGTCGAACCGCCGGAAAGTTCACCGAGTTCGTGACATTGCCATTCTCAAGATAGTCGATGATCTGGTTGGCGGCCATGACTGCGCAGTTTTCTTCAGACTCCTCGGTGCTGGCGCCGATGTGAGGCATCGCGATCACCTTGGGATGGTTCAGCAGCAAGGGCTCGGGGAAATCGCAGACATAGCGGCCAAGCTTGCCGGCATCGAGGCTTCGCTTGATCGCGGCTGCATCAACGATGGTTTCGCGAGCGAAGTTCAGGATGACCGTAGCGGGCTTGACCAGTTTCAGCGCGTCGTCGTTGATCAGGTGGTGGGTCGCCTCAATCGCCGGTACATGCAGCGAGATGAAGTCGGCTCGCGCCAGCAGTGCCTGCAGGTTTTCCATCCGGGTCACGGCATTGGACAGCCGCCATGCCGCATCGACTGACAGGGCCGGGTCGAAACCCAGGACCTTCATGTCAAGGGCCAGTGCCACGTCGGCCACCATTGACCCGATTGCGCCAAGACCGACGATGCCCAGCGTCTTGCCCCGCAGCTCAATGCCGGCGAAACGGGCCTTTTCCTTTTCGAGGAGGGTAGACATTTCGGCGGCATCGGTGATGGCCCCGAGGCTGTTGACATACTCAATGCCCGGGAGGATGCCGCGTGCAGACAGCAGCATGCCGGCAAGCACCAGTTCTTTGACCGCGTTGGCGTTTGCGCCGGGTGTATTGAAGACCACAATGCCGGCTGCGCTGCACTGGGGAACCGGTACGTTGTTGACACCGGCCCCGGCACGCGCGATGGTCAGCAGCGTGTCGGGAAAGGTGATGCCCTGGAGCTTCTCGCTGCGGATCAGGAACGCCTCCGGGTGGCCGATGTCGCTGCCCACCTCAAAGGTCTGCCGGTCAAAGCAATTCAGGCCTTTGACCGCGATCTTGTTATAGGTTCGAACTTTGTACATGGCGATGCTCAGGCCGAAGCGGGTTGTTGGACCTGGCGATAGGCCCAGGCCAGCCAGGGCATGAGGGCCTCGAGGTCGGATGCTTCGACGGTCGCCCCACACCAGATTCGCAGACCCGCAGGCGCATCCTTGTAGGCGCCGATGTCATAGGCGACGCCTTCGGTGTCAAGCAGTTTGACCATGGCGCTCACCTTGTCCGCCGGCAGCGCGACGCTCAGGCACACGCTGGTGTTGGAGCGGGTTGCCGGATCTTTCGCCAGAAAGGAGATCCAGTCATTGGCTGCGACAAAATCGGCGATCACCTTCAGATTTGCTTCGCTGCGGGCAATCGTGGCCTTGACGCCGCCGAGGCTGTCGACCCATTGCAGGGCGTCGAGATAGTCGGCGACGCACAGCATCGAGGGGGTGTTGATGGTTTCGCCCTTGAAAAGCCCTTCGGTGATCTTGCCGCCCGATTTCATGCGAAACACCTTGGGCATCGGCCAGGGCGGGCTGTAGCTTTCCAGCCTTTCGGCTGCTCGCGGACTGAGGATCAGCATGCCGTGACCTCCTTCGCCGCCAAGCACCTTCTGCCATGAGTAGGTGACGACATCGAGCTTGTCCCAGGGCATGTCCATCGCAAAGACCGCCGATGTCGCATCGCACAGCGTGAGGCCGGCACGATCGCCAGGAATCCAGTCACCGTCTGGAACCCGTACGCCTGAGGTCGTCCCGTTCCAGACGAAGACCACGTCATTGCTGAAGTCGACGCTTGAGAGATCGGGCAGATCGCCGTAGTCGGACTTGATCACGTTCACTTGCGGAAGCTTGAGCTGCTTCACGATGTCAGTGACCCATCCCGCGCTGAACGACTCCCACTCCAGCACGTCGATACCGCGCGGGCCGAGCAGCGACCACATGGCCATTTCGATCGCACCGGTGTCCGAGCCGGGTACCACCGCCACCCGATAGCCTTCCGGCAGCCCGAGCAATCGGGCGCTTTCGGTACAGGCAAGCGCCAGCGCCTTCTTGCCAACCGACGACCGGTGCGATCGGCCGAGCGTGTCGAGCTTGAGGGCGCTGACGTCATAGCCCGGACGCTTGGCGCAGGGTCCGGACGAAAAATTGGGGACGGTGGGCTTGACCGTGGGTCGCATCGATGCCTCTTGTGTGGTGAATGGCGTTGTGGGAATACGAAAGCAATTCTATCGTTCGGGCGAATTCGGATTCTCGGCCACCACCCTGCCCTCGATCGGGTAGGCCGGATCGTTGTAGCCCGGGGTGGAGGGATGTCCCGGAGCGACCATCGAGTCAATCAGCGCCTCATCCTCGGGCCCGAAACTGTGGTCGAGGGCACCGAGATACTCCTGCATCTGTCCGATCGTTCTTGGGCCGACGATGCTTGAGCTGATCAGGCGATTATGAAGCACCCAATTGACCGCAAATTGCGATGCAGTCAGGCCGCGCGCGGCCGCATGAACCGCGATGCGCTGGGCCAGTATCAGTGATTCGTCGCGCCACTCGGTCTGCATCATCCGACGATCGTTGCGCGCAGCGCGTGAGTCCTCGGGCGGTGCTTCGCCAGGTCGGTATTTGCCCGCGAGAACGCCTCGTGCCACCGGCGAATAGGAAGCGATGCCGATGCCGTAATGCGCGCAGGCGGGCAGCAGTTCAACCTCAGGCATCCGGTTGAAAGCGTTGTAGTAAGGCTGACAGACTGCGGGGGGTGCCAGACCGGCTTCGCGGCACAGTTGAACAATTTCAGCGACTCGCCAGGCACGATGGTTTGAGACACCGAGGTAACGTACCTTGCCTGCCCGCACGATGTCTGCCACCGCGCCGATGGTTTCCGACAGCGGCGTTTCGAGGTCCTCGCGGTGCAGGTACCAGATGTCGACATGGTCCATCCCCAGCCGTTCGAGCGATTCGTCGATTGCCTGGAAGAGCCAGCGTCGAGACAGTCCGCGCCGATTGGTATCCGATCCGATCGCGTTGGCCACCTTGGTAGCGACTACCCAGCGGTTGCGATCGGTGGTGATCGCCCGTCCGGTAATGCGCTCCGACTCCCCTTTTGAATAGACGTCGGCGGTATCAATGAAGTTGATGCCGGCATCACGCCCGGCGGCAACAATCTCGTTTGACTCGGCTTCGCTTGTCCGGTCGCCGAACATCATCGTGCCAAGGCAAAGGGCCGAAACCCGGACCCCGCTGCGGCCCAGTGGGCGATATTGCATCGTCTTCTCCTGTTGAATGGCGGCCTGGCTTCATCCCGGACCAGGCCTTGTCCTGAGTTCGCGCGTACCGGGGCGACAGTCGATGCGGTCACAGCGTGGCGCCGGGCCGCTACTGCCTCAAGTGGCCTGACGGTGTCGACTTTGATTATCGCCCGGTTGATAAATGGCTGTCGTCGATCGTCGATGAATGCCTGTGCGGCAATGATGCCGAGGCTCATGCAGCAGGCGATGTCGCGAAGATCCGCGACGCAGTGTTCAATGTGCGCCGTCGCATCGGTCAACGGGAGTTCTTGATGAAGTGCGGCTACGTCGGCTGCAAGACTATCTTGCTGAAGCTCCACCGGCGCGCTGCGCGAGTGGGTGAGGGTGAGGTGGTGATGTCGGACATCAAGCCGACCGGTTGGGAAGTCCCTCCTCCCGATACCGCTGCGGCGCAAACTATGAAGCGGGTCTGCGCGGTCGCGTTGAGACAGGCGGATCGATTGCTGATGGCGTGCCTTGATTGGTCAACGCGACTTGTACGACAGCCGTTAGCACAGCTTTGTTCACATGAAACCGTGCGAGGCGACTACGCCTTCACCAGACAGGGGGCATGAATGAGGAAGATTGCGATTGTTCTGTGTGCCTCAATGGCGCTTCAGGGTTGCGCGACCTATCGCAACCCCCACACCGGCGAGCAGACGACCTATATGACCGAACAGGGGCAGCAGGTGCTGATGGTCCTTGGGACGGCGTTGATCCTTGGCGCCGCGGCTGTCGCGGCGTCCCGATCGAATCCATACGGCTATCAGCCCCAGCAGATCTGCAACCAGTTTGGCTGCCGGTATGTCTATTGAAGTTGGCTGAGGCAGACTTAATTCACTTGCTGACGCTGCTCGCGCCTACACCTTATTTATGACACTGGTGTTACAGTCGTTCTCGATTGTAACGCCCGGCCTGTTTACAGGAGTGTCATGTCTGCTTCATCGGAAAGGCTGCTTCGACGAGCGCTGTGTCGACTGAGCATTCTGCTGGCCGGTGCCTTACTGGCGGTCAGTGCTTCCGCGAAGCAGCTTCTCGACATTCCGTCCGATCCCCACCTGGGCAGGGAGGTTCGCGCGCTGCGCAGCACCTTCGTTGTCGAGGAATTGGCTCGATATCGTGAGAAGGGTCAGTTGGGATGCGCGATCTACTGCAGACAAATCCAGCGAGCCTTTGCCCGGATCAAGCGGGCAGCTGTTCAACAGTCACCTGATGCGAAACGACTGACTCTCGTGGTGGTTCGGGATCCGGGTATCGATGCCTGGGCCTCAGCAACAGGCCATATTTTCATTTCTGAATCGTTCATCTCCAGGCATTCGCTGATCGAGTCCGAGATTGCAATGGCCCTGGCTCACGAGGTCATGCATGTGCTGCTGGCCCATGAAGTCTTTGGCATGACCCTGGTGAAAGCGCTGAATCCGGTTAACCGCCTGCGGCCGCTTGAGTCGCTGTATGAGGATTTCGGATCCGACCTGTCGATGGTGATGAATCTGTCGCCGATTCTGAAGGAGCAGGAGCACGAGGCCGACGAAGGCGGGTTGATGCTGGCTGCGCTGGCCGGATATGCGCCCCATGATCAGACCGGTTTGCTTTCAAAGTTGAAGGCTCATGAAACGACTGGCCTGAACCTGACGCATCCGCTCGCACTTGATCGCATCCGGCGGATCGCATCGCTGATGCCGATAGCAAGCAGGATCCACCAGCGATACGGCGGCCGTTGACAATCGATTCAACGTTGAGGCCGCAGGCCATCGACCTTCGGTCGGATCGACGTCAGCATTGCCTTTACGCGGATACTGGTCTAGTTGGCGCGCCCTTTCGGCAAAATCTTCTGTGACTGCAAGATTGAGATCCAGTCGCGAAACATTCGCTCGGTATCGATGCAGTCGGCGAATCCGGCCTGACGCAGCTTGATTGTGCTCACGATCACCGGCGGTGGGGCTTGGCGAGCATGGGCCCCAAAGCAGAAGTCTGCGTAATGGTGCGATTCGCCGAGCATTTGTGACAGCGCGGGCGCGTTCAGCCGGTGCTCTGTGACGATCCGATCCCAGACCGGAGCATGCTCTGGCAGATAGTGCGCAAGACGCACCGGCTCGTCGGAACCGCATTCGACTCCGAGTGCATCGGCAATCGCAGGCCAGACTGTGCGCCACGCGAAGACATCGCCGTTGGTGATGTTGAAGGTCTGGTTGCGCGCGTTGGCCGACTCTGCTGCCCAGGCCATCGCCCGTGCAAGCAGCCTGGCATCGGTGGCCTCGAGGATGTTGGTGGGGCCGCCCGGATAGCTGAAGGGCTTGCCTTGTGCATGCCTGATCGCTGCATAGGCGCCGATGATCGGCACGAGGTTCATGGCCACACCCAAGGCGTCGCCAAAAATCAGCTGTGGGCGAAAGATTGTGAAACCGAAACCGTCTCGCTGCGCCAGTTCTCGCAGAAAGTCTTCCTGCAGCCAGTAAAAATTTTCGTGCGAATCGCGAGCTTGATCTTCGCGTGCTGGAACAGCTACCGGATGCAGATGCACGCCATAAGCCTTGGTGCCCTGAAGCAGGCTGACATGCTGCAGGCGGTGGTCTGTTCTCGTCAGAGGGGTGAGCAAATTGCGCAGCATGGTCAGATTGGTCTGCATCTGGTCCGGCTCGCGCCAGCCCTTGACCAGTCCTGGTTTCTCGAAAAGGGCGGCATAGACGACGTGAGTGATCTCACCGATCGCGGCGATGGCATCGGTACAGGCCTTAGGGTCGGTGAGATCGACACTCAGGTGCCTTGTGCGATGGGCCTGCGCGCCGTCGGGCTGCCGCCGCGACATGCTGACCACCCGCCAATCGGGCAATTGCGCGAAGTGCTCGAGCGCCGCGCGCCCGACGACGCCGGTGGCGCCAGCAATCAGAACGGTTCTCTGCGCCATGCACTGCTCTCCTTGTCAGATAATCATGTCGTTCCGAGACAGACGGATCGCCGCGACGTTACACTCGAGGCCCACATAATGCGACTCGCCGGACCAGATTCCCTGGCCAGTCGCTCGATATATCGACCCACCAACCGGAGACAAGCCCGATCATGCGATCAATTCCGAAAGCGGTATTTGCTGCGTTTGCAGGACTCATGCTGGCCGGCACAGCGGTTGCCCAGCCGATCAAGGTCGGTGCCATCTTTCCCTTGAGCGGCGGTGCCGGCCCACAGGGTCAGCACATCGTGAAGTCACTTCAGACCATGGCATCGATGATCAATGACGCCGGTGGTGTGCTGGGTCGGCAGATCGTGATCGAAGCGCGTGACGACGAATCGACACCGGCTGTTGGCGTGTCGCGTGCTAATGAACTGGCATCGGCTGGTGTGTCAGTGGTGATCGAAGGCTGGAACAGCCCGGTGACGCTTGCGATGCAGCCTGTCCTTAGCCGCGCAGGCATCCTCGACATCACCGCGATTTCGAAGGCTGATCCGATTCTGTCGGGCGAGGGCAATCCGCTGGCGATTCGTCTGAACAGCTCGAACTCCCAGGATGGCGCAGTGATAGCCGACTACATTGCCAATCGCCTGAAGGCTAAGCGCATTGCATTCCTGACGCAGAACGACGCCTACGGTAACGGTGCGCAGGCCTCGATCGAAAATGAGCTCAAGAAGCTCAACTACGCCTACGAAAAGGTTGCTGAAGAAAAGTTTCCTTTCACTCAGGCCGACTTTCGCGTGGCGCTGACCAATGTGCGGTCGGCTAATCCGGATGCCGTGGTGGCGATCAATGCCAGCGAAGGTCTCGGCATGCCGGCACTGATCCGTCAGGCACGTCAGGCGAAGACCCCCGGTACCCTGATCGCAGCGGTCGGCACGATCGCGCCGAGCGTGATCAGTGTTGCCGGTGAGTCGGCCAACGCGGTGGTCGGCGCCGACATCTATTTCCCCGATGTCGAGCCGTTTGCGTCCAATCCTGCAAACAAGGCCTTCGTGGCGAAGTTCCAGGAGCAGCACAAGCAGACACCCGACAAGTTCATGGCCCTGGGTGCTGCAGCATTGCAGGTGTGGGCGATGAGCGCCAATGAGCTCAAGACCCTCGACAGAGAGGCGATCGCCAAGCGGATCCGCGGCGGAAGCTTTCGAAACACCATCATGGGTGACATGAATTTCGCCCCGAACGGGCAACTCGCATCGCGCCACTATGTCTTCAGTGTTCAGAATCAGAAGATGATTGTCGAGTCCAAGTGAACGCAGTCCTGCAAGGCAGCCCGCCGCCTGTGCTGCAGGTTGACGGGCTGGGTGTTCGATACGGTAATCTGGTCGCGCTGGACGAAGTGAGCTGGTCGGTTCGCGCCGGCGAGCTTCTGGGCATCATTGGCCCTAACGGCGCGGGAAAGAGTTCCTGCTATGACGCAGTGACTGCGATGGTGAGCCGTGCCGGCAAGGTTCATCTGCGCGGCGAAGATGTCAGTGACGTGCCTGCGCATCGCTTGCCTGAGCGTGGACTGAAGCGTGCTTTTCAGCAAAATGCCTTCTTCCACGACCTGACGGTGATCGAGAACATGCTGGCCGTGATGAACGATGATCACGGCAGTGGTTTGCTCGCCAGCATCCTGACGCCCTGGGCTGCGGCCCGCCGCCGTGAGCAGGCGTCGCGGCTGGCGGTGGCGACCCTCGAACGCTTTGGTATCGGCAGCGAGTATCACGACCGATTGCCGACTGCCGTGCCCTATGGCACCCAGCGGATGCTGTCGGTCGCGCTCGCCTTCGGGACCGGTGCGAAGGTTCTGCTGCTCGATGAGCCAGGTGCAGGTCTTGGCGGCGATGACATGGAGCGACTCATTCAGCTTTTGCTCTCGCTCAAGCGAGACGGGCTCGCTCTGGTTGTGATCGAGCACCACATGGATCTGATCATGGCGGTCGCCGATCGGATCGTCGTGCTCGAACAGGGCCGTTGCATTGCCAACGGAACGCCTGCCGAAGTCCAGCGCGATCCGGCAGTGCTCGAGGCCTATCTGGGACGCACCGCATGACTGATCCCGGCGATTCGATTGTCCTTCAAGCCAATGGTCTGAGGGTGGCTTATGCCGGAAATACTGCGCTGTCGATTGATCAGATCGAGGTGCGGCGAGGCGAGGTGCTTGGCGTGGTCGGTGCCAACGGTGCCGGCAAGTCGACCCTGGTCAATGCGCTGGCCGGCTGGTCGCGAGGTTCCCCGCGAGTCAGCGGACAGGTAATGCTCGATGGCGTCGACCTGAGTACGATGCCGGCCCACGACCGGGCACGTGCCGGATTGCTGCTGGTACCCGAAGGCAAGCTTGTCTTCGGCGAGATGACCGTCGATGAGAACCTCAGCTCGCTTGTTGGCATGAGTCAGGATGCCGATCGCCGCTTCTACGATCGGGCTGCGGTGTTCGAACTCTTTCCGCGACTGAGTGAACGTCGCAACCACCTCGGGTCGCAGTTGTCTGGCGGCGAGCGACAGATGCTGGGAATCGGTCGTGCCCTCATGCTGGGTCCGCGAGCCTTGATGCTCGATGAGCCTTCCATCGGGCTGGCGCCCCGTCTGGTCTCGACCGTGCTGCAGACCATGCGAACGCTCGCGTCAACCGGTCTGGCGGTGCTGCTTGTTGAGCAGAATGTTCGGGCCGCGATCGATGTTGTCGATCGGCTGGTCCTTCTCGAGCGCGGTCGGGTGGTGGCACAAGGCCCGTCCGATGCCATGCGAAACGATCCTCGCATCGCCCAGGCCTACCTCGGAGCCAGCAGCACATGAATTTCGGTCAGCAACTGATTAACGGGCTGGTGATGGGGCATGCCTTTGCGCTTGTGGCGATCGGCTGGACCGTGCTGCTTGGTGTGGCGAGACTGGTCAATTTCGGCCACGGGCAGATGTACATGCTCGGCGCCTTCGTGACCTGGTTTGCGATCGCGACGCTCGGGATGCCCTATCTGGTCGC
Source organism: Burkholderiales bacterium (assembly GCA_026399875.1). Lineage (GTDB taxonomy): Bacteria > Pseudomonadota > Gammaproteobacteria > Burkholderiales > Burkholderiaceae_E > UBA4615. The sequence goes on from JAPLQF010000025.1 coordinate 264,062, forward strand.
GATTCCGCTGGCCATCGTGATCGGCGTGCTGGTCGGTCTGCTGATGCAGCGGATCATGCTGCAGGCGACGATCGAACAGAATCTGGTCTCGATCATGATCATGACGCTCGGTTTCGGCTACGTGCTGCATGGCGCTGCCGCGCTGTTTTTCGGCTCGACCGGCCAGATTCTTGATACGCCCCTGTCAACGAAAGAAATCGCTTTCGGCGATTTCTGGCTGACCTGGCAGGACGCAGCGATCGTTGTGGTCGCCATCGTCGAGTTCATCGTGCTCAAGATGATCATCGACCGGACCCGGATCGGTCGGCTGGTGCGCATGGTGGCCGAGGATCCGAAGCTTGCCGAACTCGCCGGCGTGAACATTCGCAACGTCTATCTCGGCGTGTTTGCCTTCGAGGGCGCGGCGGTGGCCTTTGCCGGGGCGATGGTCGGTCCGCGAACCCCGATTCTGACGTCGATGGGTTTTGACGAAGTGATCATGACCTTCGTGGTGGTGGTGCTGGGCGGTATCGGCAGTGTCACCGGCAGTTATCTCGCGGGTATCGCGCTGGGCCTTTTCACTGCATTTTTCGGCGCCATGGTCTCGCCTGCTTACACCACGGCAGCGGCGTTCGTGGTGCTGATCGCGGTGCTGGTCCTTCGTCCGGGCGGCCTTGCCGCCGGTGCCCGCTGAAACCTCGCAGAGCGACCATGATGACTCGATTCCGAAATCTGCTTGTGCCGGCGCTGGCGGTGCTGCTGTTTTTCGCGCCCACCATCGCGGGTGGCTCCGGGGCGATCTACAGTGCCTTCGTGCTGATGGCGATCTTTGCGGTGATGGCCTATGGCCTTGATCTGATCGTGTCCGATCTGGGTGAGGTCAGTCTCGCGCATACCGTGTTCTTTGCGGTGGGCAGTTACACCACGGCACTGCTCTCGACTCGACTGGGCGCAGGCGGCTGGACGACGCTGGTGGCCTCGCTGGCGGCCGCATTGATCTTCGCCGCGGTCCTGGGTCTGATCACCTTGCGGCTGCGGGAATTTGTCTTTTCGCTGGTGACTTACGCGATTGCGGTTGTTGCCGCGACCGTGGCTCAGAACTGGTCCTTCCTTGGAGGATCAGACGGATTAAGGGGGATTCCCCCACTTGACATGTCGTTCTTCGGCATCACGCTGAAGGCGGCCAATGACCGCGAGATCTGGCCCTTCGCCTTTGCGCTGTTGTGTGTCGTGCTCTATCTTGTCGAGCGATTCCGTCGCTCAAGGCTGGGGTCAGCCGCGATCATGTCGCACCTCAATCCTCGTCTGGCGATCATGTCGGGTGTCGATCCGCAGGCGGTGCGCCTGAAGGTCTTCCTGTTTTCGGCGCCCCTGACCGCAGCGGCCGGCTGGCTCTATGCTTATCAGCGGGCTTATGTCAGTGCCGATATTCTCGATGCCTACTTTTTGATCCTGATGCTGACTGCAGTTGTACTGGTCGGTCGGCGTGTGCTGCTGGGGCCGTTGCTTGCGACAGTGCTGGTCCTGTCGCAGGAAAAATTCATGTCACTCGGCGGCTATGCCGACAAGATCGTTCTGGGCAGCGTTCTGGTGGCCACATTGGCGTTTTTCCCGGGAGGCCTGATCGGACTCTTTGATCGTCTGCGATCGGCGCTGCGAGCCAGACCTGCGATCGCGCAAGAATCCACCCCACTCGACAGGACGGTCTGATGGACATCTCCCCGATCGACGGCATCACCCTCAGGACTGTGACCGCCAATGGCATCACTCAGCGCTATGCAGAGTGCGGCAGCGGGCCGATGGTGCTTTTCTGTCATGGCTGGCCGGAGAGCTGGTACTCCTGGCGACATCAGATGCTGGCAATTGCAGCGGCCGGTTACCGATGCGTGGCTCCCGATATGCGTGGCTACGGCGGCACCGACGCGCCAGCCGAGATCGAGTGCTACACCCTGCTTGACCTGGTGGGCGACATGGTCGCACTCGTCAAGGAGCTGGGTGAGTCGCAAACCGTGGTGGTTGGGCACGACTGGGGTGCGCCGGTTGCGTGGCATTGTGCTTTGTGGCGTCCGGATGTGTTTCGGGCGGTGGTCGGCATGAGCGTGCCCTGGTCGCCTCGCGGCGGCATCGACATGCTCTCTTCACTACGCAAGCTCGGCATCACCCGGTTCTACCTTCAGTATTTTCAGGAGCCGGGGGTGGCCGAGGCCGAATTCGAAGCGGATGTTCGGACCTCCTTGCGCCGCATTTATTACACCGCCAGTGGCGATGTGACCGAGAAGGGCAAGGGTTTCGCGATGATCCCGGAGACGGGCGGCTTTTTTGCCAATACCATCGATCCGCAGACCCTGCCGGCCTGGTTATCGGAAGCCGACCTCGACTGGTTTACCGGCGAATTCGCTCGCACCGGTTTTCGCGGTGGTTTGAACTGGTACCGCAATCTCACGCGCAACTGGCGTTTGTCCTCAGCCTGGCAAGGCCAGCCGATCGGGCAGCCCTCGATGTTCATCGCCGGCAGCCGTGACGGCGTGCTCAAGTTTCCGGCCTCGATGCAGCAGATCGAAGCCTTCCCGCGCACGCTGCCTGGCCTGCGCGGCAGTCACATCATCGACGGCCCGGGCCACTGGGTGCAGCAGGAGCGGCCGGCCGAAGTGAACCGGCTGCTCCTGGACTTTCTGCGCGGGCTCTAGCCCCTCAGCCTGCAGGACCCACGCCTTTCATCTCGATCGGCGCGTAGTAGGCTTTCTCGCCAAGGGCATCGACCCGAGCCCAGAAATCGGGCCCGGCGGCGAGCCCGCGCGCATCCTTTTCGGCCGCCTGACGCCAGATATTCCAGGAGTCGGGGTGCAGGCGGATGGCCTCACCGAAGTGGACTCGCGCCTGGTCGGCCTGGCCGCCTCTGAGCAGGTGCTGACCCATCCGGAAGCAGGCATGGGCCTGAGCAATCGCCGGATCGGGAGGCACCAGACGTTGGCTGGCCTCCCCCGCCTCAAGCACATGCTCGCTTGCAGCGCCTTTTTGCGCCCAGTCGCGCACCGCATCGAGATAGAGCGCCTTGATGCGCTTGCGCTCAGCCATGATCGGCTCGGGCAGGGCACCGTTGCTGCGGTCCATCATGCGCAGGACGTCGGTCGATCCGGCGGTTTCGGGCGGTCGAACAATGCGCCCGTGCTCGTCGATCCAGATCGCCTGCGGCACGTTCACCAGGTTGAACAGGTCGGCGACATGATGATCACGGTCGATCAGGCAGGGATAGGACGGTTTGGCCGCCTCGATCCAGGGCCTTGCCGCCTGCGCGTTGTCCATGGCGATGGCCAGGACCACGATGCCTTGCCCCTGAAGGGATTCGAACAGTGCCTGCCACACGGACAGGTCGGCTCGACACCCTCACCAGGACGCCCAGGTCGCCAGAAAAACTTTCTTTCCGCGGTAGTCGGACAGTCGGTGCAGATTGCCAACGAGATCGGGCAGTTCGAAGTCGGGTGCCTCTAGGCTGGTGAGCGCCGCGGCGCGTTGCGCAGGGCCGGTACCGAATACCCAGGTGCTGGCGGTCGCATCGTGAACCACCGGCTGGCCCATGTGACGCCACATCGCTGCGAGGTCGAGCTTGTCATGCTTGACGATGGAATGCGCCGCATCGCGAGGCAGCGGCACACAGATGTCATCGCGGCACAGGCCTTCGGGCTTCCAGGCCCAGCCGGTGGTGGCTTCGATGTCATGGCGATCGAGCCATAGCGCGTCGCCACTGGCAGAGGCATTGGGCAGCGTGGTTTCGCGCTGCTCGTGCAACAGGGTGAGCATGGTGGTTTGTCCTTTCAGGATCGGGTGTTTGGGGTCGAGCAGACAAAGCTCGGGCAGGTCATCCGGCGTACCGGCAGGCACCCCGATACCGTAGCACCGGCACCTCTCGAAGTCCTTCTCGCCGATTTGGAGACGCTCGGGACATCGGAAAGCGGGAGATTCATCGCGGTTTGCCAGGTAATCAGTCGCTGCCCAGTCGCAGGCGACTCGGCATGCGCTTTTCGACGGCGAATTTGAGCAGCGCGGCAACGCGATACGGGGCATGCGCGAACTTGCCGTAGGGCAGGGTGAGAAAGAACGCCATCACCGCTCCGAGATGAATCGCCAGTGTGAGCGGCATCGCTGGGCCGCTGCGCGCCGCCAGCAGGGCCATGCCGCTTGCACCGCACAAACCCAGCAGCGCGATGAAGGCTCTGTCCATCGGGCGGGTCGAGACATCGCCATGGTCGGGGTGGCGTTTGAGGTTGAGCCAGAACAGGCCGGCCGGCCCGATTATCAGGCCGATACCGCCGATCGTGCCAAGCAGCACTGGCAGGCTCAGAAACGGATAGGGCGCGATCCGTCCGAGGCCGTAGTGATAAAGGGTGGCCACGCTGGTGGCGGCAAAGCACAGTCCGAAACCGTAGGCGGTCAGATGATGAAACCGCCGGCGCCACAGGGTCGCCCCGTCGTCGGATTCATGGCAGCCCTCGCCGTGTCCGCCGCCGAGATAGGTCAGGCTCATTGCGTCATGGGCGGCTTGCGCACCGGCTGCGGCACCGATTGGCGCGGCGCCACCTGATGGCGACAGGGGGCGCACGTCGCGCCAGAAGTTGTGCAGTCCCAGGACTAGGGCCAGGCAGGCAAATCCGAACACCGGTCCGAACATGCCGACCAGTATGCCGTGCGGAAAAATGGCGTAGAAGTTGCCGCCCTCGACCGTCTGCCAGAGCGTGCCGCGCGCGGCCAGCGTCGCAGCCAGAAAAGCGGCCAGCGCCAGCGTGAGCGCGATTGCAACCACGACCCCGTTGCGCTGGTAGAGGGCGCCGAATGCACGCGGCCAGGCATAGGTCTGATAGGTCTGGTGACGCACCCGGGCCATCGCCTGCGGCACATTGACCGCAAAGGCATTGGGCGGCGCGTATTGGCAGGCATGCAGGCAGGCGCCGCAGTTGTGGCACAGGTTGGCGAGATAGTGCACATCGGGCGCATCGAATTCGAGTCGTCGGGTCATGGCCGGGAAGACCGCGCAAAAACCCTCGCAATAGCGACAGGCATTGCAGATCTGCATCTGGCGGGCGACTTCGCTTTCGGCAGGGCCAAGGCGCGCCATCGGCAAGCCCCCGGCCAGGGCACTGGCTTCGCGAGTCAGGGCGGTGAGTGATTCAAGCGATGACATGGGTGGTGCGCTCGGATTGTTGACAAGCCAGCAAGGCCTGCGCGCCGGCAATCCGGCCAAAGATGGTGCCGATCGTCATGCCGACGCCAGCGGTATAGCCCTGGCCCAATACATTGCCCGCCATGATTTCACCGGCTGCAAAGAGGTTGGGGCTCGGCTCGCCGGCGAAGTGCACGGCGGCTTTGCTGTCGACCTTGACGCCAAGATAGGTGAAGGTGATGCCGGGGCGAAGGGCATAGCCAAAAAAGGGAGGTGTGTCGATCGGACGAGCCCAATGCGTCTTGGGTGGCTCGAGACCTTCGGTGTGGCAGTCATCAAGCACTGCGTGATCGAAGTGGCCTTCGCGGCAGCTCGCATTGAAGGCCTCGACGGTGCTGGCCAGCGTCTCCGGGTCAAGCGACAGCTGCGAGGCGAGTTGGGCGAGGCTGTCGGCTTTCTCGGGCGTAAAGACCGCCGGCATGAATCGGCCGATCGCCTTGGCATCGATGATGGCGTACCCGATCTGTCCGCGCTGCGCGGCCACCAGGCGGCCCCAGATCGCATAGCGCTTGGGCCAGAAGTCTTCGCCTTCATCGTAAAAGCGCTTGGCGTCGCTGTTGACCATGATGCCCAGCGAGACGCAGTCGACGCGGGTGGAGATGCCACCGTCAAAGAGTGGCGCCCGGGCATCGATCGCGACGCAATGCGCCTGCGTGGGGTCACCGATGGCATCGGCCCCCTGGTCGATCAGATGACGCAGCATCACGCCCATATTGAAACGGGTGCCACGGATGCGGAAGTTATCGGCCGTCCATTCGCCCCATTGATTCTGTCCCCAGGCCTCGCGCTGCCAGGCGAGGTTCGACTCGAAGCCGCCGCAGGCCAGCACGCAGGTGAGGCCTTCAAATCGCTCGCTGCCCGAGAAGGCCGCCACAAAGCGCCTGCCGTCGAATTCGATCCGGTCGATCGGTGTGTCATACCGGATCGCGACACCGAGCCGCTCGGCACTGCGGTAGTAGGCGTTCATCAGCGCTTTGCCGCCGCCCATGAAAAACGCATTGGTGCGTGACAGATGCAGCGTGCCGGAAAGCGAGGGCTGAAAGTGCACGCCGTGACCGCGCATCCATTCGCGACAGGTGGCCGACTCGCGGATGACCAGTCGGGTCAGTGCCTCGGTGGTCTTGCCGGCGGTGACCTTGAGCAGGTCCTGCCAGAATTCTTCTTCGGGATAGGCCTCGGTCAGCACATCCTGCGGCGCGTCGTGCATGCAGCGGATGTTGCGGGTGTGGACCGAATTGCCGCCGCGCCATGCCTGGGGCGCCGATTCGAGAATGATGACGCGTGCGCCGCCTTCGGCAGCCGTGAGCGCGGCACACAGGGCCGCGTTGCCACCGCCGATGACCACGACATCCCAGCTGTCGGATGGCTGATTCGAATCACTCATGGGTATGACTTTATCGTGAATCGCTGATCGACAGCACCGGACTGGGAGACGGCTCCAAGGGCTTGAATGCCGTGCTGCGCGAGGACGCGTGCTGGACGTACGCGGTCAATCTGCTCTTGTTGACCCTGAGCGCTGATCAATCCGATTGCGATCAGCTGAAGCACGTGAGATCGCCGCAGCCATCGCGCTGCAGCACCGACTGATCGGATGCTGCGCTCAGAGGATCCGCCCGTACCAGGCGACCGACAGTGCGGCAGCGATCAGCAGCATCACAAGGCCGGCGCCTGCAAACAGCGCCCCGACCTCGAGTTCCTTGCGCTCGACCACGAAGCGGCTGTTCATCGAGGCATAGACACGCTTGAGTTCATCGGAGCTTGCGGCCTGAAAGTATTCGCCTCGGGTGATGTCGGCGATGGTCTTGAGCGAGGCCTCATCCAGTCCGACGCGCATCGACCAGCCATCGGTGCGCAGCACTTCACCCTTGGTCGAACCGATTCCCACGGTATACAGGCGCACACCGCGATCGGCGGCAAGTTTGGCTGCGCCGACCGGATCCGGTCCGGTGTTGGCTTGGCCGTCTGACATCAGCACGATCACCGCTGACTCGAACGAACCGGCCGGCACCGGCTCGGTCTTTTCCGGGGATTTTCGGGCGGCGTCGCGCCGATCTTCTCTTGAGCCGTTGCCGGCAGGCGCGGCGGGTCGCTGGCCGACCGACTTCAGGTCGATGCCCGCGCCCGGAAAGAGTGTGGCCAGGCTGACGACGATGGCGCTGCCGATCGCGGTCCCGCGCTGGGGTTGCAGCCGATCGAGGGCCTGGCTGAGGTCTTCGCGATTGCCTGTGGGCGCCTGGACCAGCGATGCGGTGCCGGCAAAGCTCACGATGCCGATTCGGGTGCTGGAGGGCTGGGCATCGATGAAGGCGCGAGCGGCGGCTTGGGCCGCTGCCAGCCTCGTCGGCTGCAGGTCGGTCGCGCGCATGCTGCCCGAGATGTCAAGCGCGAGGATGACCGTGCGATGGCTGGTCGGCATGCTGACGACCGTGGCCGGGCGCGAGAGTGCAAACAGCATCAGTGCGAGGCCGAGCAGGAACAGCAGCGGCGGCAGATGAGGGCGCCAGGCCTGCCCGGAGGCGGTTGCGGCCGAGATGCCCGACAAAGTCTGATTCGCGGAGCGCTGGCTGCGCTGACGCCAGAGATAAAAGCCTGCAATCAGCGGCAGGACTGCCAGCGTGAACAGCATCTGGGGCCACACGAAGCTCATCGGCTGGCGGCTCCTGCGGCAGTGAGGTGGCCGGGCATCGACCTGCCGGCATTGCGCCGACTTCGTTGTCGGCGCAGATCGGCGAAACGCAGCACACCATCGGCGAGATCCTCTTCGGTCGACAGCTCAAGGGCATCGACCCCGGCGCGGGCGAGCGCTTCGCGCAGGGTGTTTTCGCGCGTGGCGGCAATCGCCTCAAAGCGCCGGCGAAAGGCTCGGTCAGCGGTATCGACGAACAGCTGCTCACCGGTTTCGGCGTCCTCGACCGTGATCAGGCCGATATCGGGCAGACTCGATTCGAGCGGATCGTGCATGCGGATGGCGACTACTTCGTGTCGCTGCGATAACTGCGCGAGCGCTGATGGCCAGCCTGGCTCGCTGATGAAGTCGGACACGACAAAGACCAGCGAACGGCGCTTGATCAACTGCGTCGCCGCGCGCAAGAGTTCGCCCAGGTCGGTCGCGGTGCCGGCACTGCGCGATTGCGGCGAACCGGCGCCTTGACGGCTGGCCGGCAGCGACTGCCCACGCGTTTCAAGTTGCTGCAGAAGGTGCAGGACATGCCTGCGACCGGTGCGTGCGGCAATCACCTGGTCGACCCGTTGTCCGTAACACATCGCGCCGACCGCATTGCCGTGACCCGACAGCAGACGGGCCATGACGGCGACGAAATCAACCGTCAGCATGTGCTTGGTCTGCGCGCCCGAGCCGAAGCCGATCGAGCCGCTCAGATCGACCAGGAACCAGGCCGAGACTTCGCGGTCTTCGTGGTATTCGCGGACATAGGGAGTCTGCATCCGGGCAGTGACATTCCAGTCGATGCGTCGCACATCGTCGTTGAACTGGTATTCACGAAGATCGGCCAGGTCCAGGCCGAAGCCTCGGAACAGGGTCCGGTAGTCGCCATGCAGCAGACCGTCGAGCCGACGGATCACCGTCCACTCGAGTCGGCGAAGCAGCGCCTCAGGGTCGCGCTTCAAGCTCGACATGGCTCTGCAGCGGGCGGGGAGGTTGCGGCACCTGCTGCATGATCCGGCGAACGATGGCGTCGGCCGACTCACCTTCTGCCAGGGCTTCATAGGACAGCACCAGCCGGTGGCGCAGCACATCGGGCGCAATGTCGGCGATGTCTTCCGGCAGCGCGTAGGGGCGCCCGCGCAGGAAGGCCAGGGCGCGCGCGCCTTCGACCAGCGCGATCGAGGCACGGGGGCTGGCGCCGAAGGTCAGCAGCCGGGCGGTGTCGCCAATACCGAATCGATCGGGTTCGCGCGTTGCGGCCACCAGCCTGACCGCGTACTGCATGAGCGTCGGGTCGACATAGCCGCGCCGGCAGGCGCGCTGAAGCGCGCTCAGTTGCGCGGTAGTGGCCACTGCGCCAATCGCGATGGCCGGGCCGGTTACCCGTTCGACGATCACGAATTCCTCTTCCTCGGTCGGATAGCCGACCAGCACCTTCATCATGAACCGATCGACCTGAGCCTCGGGCAACGGGTAGGTGCCTTCGGTTTCGATCGGGTTTTGGGTGGCCATCACCAGAAAGGGATCGGGCACGAAATGGGTTTCGCCGGCGATGGTGACCTGACGCTCCTGCATGACCTCGAGCAGGGCGCTCTGAACCTTGGCAGGCGCACGGTTGATTTCGTCGGCCAGCAGCAGATTGGTGAAGACCGGCCCGAGCGCGGTACTGAATTCACCGGTCTTCTGGCTGTAGATGCGCGTGCCGATCAGGTCTGCCGGCACCAGGTCGGGCGTGAACTGGATTCGTCTGAAATGGCCCTGAATCGTGGTGGCAAGTGTCTTGACTGTGAGGGTCTTTGCAAGCCCCGGCACGCCCTCGACCAGGAGATGGCCCTGGGCGAGGATGGCGACCAGCACACGCTCAAGAAAGTGGTCCTGGCCGACGACGATCTTTTTGACTTCGAAGAGGATCCGCTCCATCAGCGCCGACACGTCGGCTCCGGTGGCGCCGTGGTGGGTACTGTGTTGCGTCGGGTGATCGTTCATGGGCTGGTTTGTCCGATGGTCTCAGTGGGACCCGATGGGTCTCGGTGGGGACATCACTGCTTTGGTTCAGAAGGGTGACATGCCGGCACCGCCCGCGGCGTTCTCGATCGGCACGGCAAAGCCGATGCCGACGAAGACGCGCTGCTCGGTCGGATTGAGCACGGCGGTGACGATGCCGATCACCTCGCCGTCGGGGGTGATGAGCGGCCCGCCGGAACTGCCGGGGTTGACCGCGGCATCGAACTGGATGAGGTTGGTCAGCAGTTGCTGGCCTTGCGGCGTTCGGAACTCGCGCTTGAGCCCGGAGACGACCCCGGAGGTCACCGACGGACCGATGCCGAAGGGAAAGCCGGCAGCGATCACGGTATCGCCGGGGCGCAGATCGGCGGTCGATTTCATTGTTGCCGCCTGCAGATCGTCCGGCAGCGTTCTGGCCTTGAGAATGGCGAGGTCCTGGTCGGGCTGGGTCTTCACGATCTCAGCGTCCGAGACCAGGCCATCGGCAAAGACCACCTTGATCGAGGTGGCACCCTCGACCACATGCAGATTGGTCAGGATCAGCCCCGACTCGACGATGACTACACCGCTGCCGACACCGATGTCTTCCCCTTCGCCGCCGCTCTGGCCGTCCTTGCCCTCTTTGGGAGGGCCGATACGCCTCACCCGGACGACCGATGGGCGGATGATTTCCCAAGCTTTGGCCGCAGGCGAGGGCAGGGTGGCGGTCTCGAGCGTGCGCAGCACCGCAGCATCAATGATCTTCTGGTCGAGCCCTGAAGCAGGCGGCGCCATGCGTTGCGACGCCGCTACCAGGGCGAGCGCTGCGGCCATGCCGAGTGCGACCAGCAGGAATCGTTCGTATCGCGCGCTCAGACGGGCGATCAGCCGTCGCAGGCGAGCGAAGCGCCCGACCGGGGGCGCGGGCGGGTTTGCCGCGGGTGTTGCAGGCGCAGCGACAGTCTGTTGCGCACTGCCGATTCGTGGTCGTGCCGCCTTCTCGGAGGCGTTGACCATGGCGTCTGACCGTCCACCGCCGGCAGGCCGGGCTGGCGGTGGGCGGCTGTAGAGGGCGCGACGGACCATGGTGGCGTAAACGTTAGCACTAATGCCGGTCTAAAGCAGCGTGGCATCGGTCGGCAGACCCATGAGAACCCGCCCGGCGAGCTCCCAGGTGGGCGCAGCGACCATCAGGTGCTGAGTGCCGACATGCGCATCGCGAAATCGGCGCTGCAACGGACTCGACAGGTAGACCGACGAGCCGCCACCGAGTTCGTACATGCTGGTGGCAACCTCGGCTGCGACCCGGGTTGCGTGGGTCGCCGACAGCCTGAGCTGGGCTCGGGTTGCGGCGTCGAGCGGCTCGCCGGCGCAGGCTTGCCGCCAGGCTTGGCCGACCGATTCGCGGCAATAGGCGCCAGCCGAGCGCAGCGTCGCCTCGGCGCGGGCGAGGTCGGTCTGCGCGCTGGCGCGCTCGGCCAGGGTTCGTCGGCTGCCTTGGGGGTGCTTGGCGCCGGCCAGTGCGACCAGGTCTTCGATTGCGGCTCGCGCGTTTCCGAGCATGACGGCAGCAATGCCCTGCGCCAGCAGCCCGAATATCGGCATCCGATAAAGCGCCCCGGTTTCACGCGGTGAGTCCGACATCAGCGAGACTGAATGGGAGCGTGGAACCACCAGATTCTCGACCGAGAACTCGCCGCTGCCGGTGCCGACCAGTCCGCTCACATGCCAGCCGTCGAGGCGTGTGACGGCATCCGACGGAAAGAAGACCATGCGCGAATCGAGCATGCCGTTGGGTAAAAGCCTGGGTTTGCCGTCCTCGATGATGGCGCAGCCGCCGGCGATCCAGCTGCAATGGGCATTTCCGCTCGCCCAGGCCCATTTGCCATCGACCGTGTAGTGATCGCCCTGCGCGGTCGCGCGGCCCATTGGCGCAAACACCCCGGCGGTGACGGTCTGCGGCGTGGCATGAATACTGGCAGCCACCGATTGCTCCAGCCAGGCTGCGCTCATGCCCGAGGTAGCCCCGATCATCACGCACCAGCCGGTCGACGCATCGGCATGGCCGATCGCCTCCATGGTGTCGAGTGCTTGCTGCGGCTCGAGCTCAAGGCCGCCGAGGCTGCGTGGCAGCAGCGTTCGGAAGAGCCCGGCGTGGGCGAGCTCGGTGGCGAGCTCGGTCGGCAGGGTGCGCTTGCTTTCGAGTTCAGGGATGCAGGCCCGAATGGTCGGGGTCAGGTCGCGGGCGGTCTGGACGATGTTCATCGGACGATTATCACGGGGAAATGCCGTCTGGTGGCGGTTGGCAGCGAGTCATTGGACCCTTTCGCCGCCGCCTGTCCTGACCAGCAGGCAAGCGAAGGTGTCGATCTCGCTCTTCAGGCGTGGGCTTGAGATGCCCGCTCCGGGTTGATCGATGCTGACGACTGTGATCCCCGGCAGCGGGGTCGGCAGCCTGAAAACCTTGTCGTCTGAGGACGACATCGGCGGGTCTGCCGTCCCGAGTGCGTATTCTTGCCGGACTTCAAGGAGACAGTCACCATGAACTTCTATTCAAACTGGCGGTCGCTGGCGGCTTATCGCGTACGGGTTGCCCTGACACTCAAAGACATTCCCCATGACGTGACTCAGGTTGACATGCTGGGCGACGCGCATTTGCTGCCCGAGTTTCGGGCTATCAACCCGCAGGCGGTTTTGCCCGCGCTGGTGCTCGATGATGGGCGTGTGCTGTTTCAGTCGATGGCCATCGTGGAATACCTGGATGAGATCGCACCGGCGCCGCCGCTGCTACCTGCCGACCCTGCCGGGCGGGCGCGGGTGCGCGGGCTGGCACAGATCCATGCGGCCGACTCCCATCCGCTGCTGGTCCCCAGAGTGCGTCGGCATCTGCAGAAAGACGCCGGACTGGATGATGCGGCCATCCAGCGCTGGGTCACGCGTGCTCTGACGACCGGCCTGCAGGCGATTGAAGCCAACCTGGCGTCTTCGCCCGACACCGGTGTGTATTGCCATGGCAATCAGGTGACCCTGGCCGATATCTGTCTGTCCTCGCACCTGCTGGCCATGATGTTCTTCAAGGTCGATGCGTCAGCCTGTCCTGTGGCCGTCGCCATCCATGAGCGTCTGCAGGCACTGCCGGCGTTCGCGACATCGCATCCGCTCAAGCAACCCGGCGCGCCGGGCTGATCTCAACCGCCGGGCCCGTCGGACATGATGTAGCCCATCAGGTCATTCACGTTGAGCTTGAGATCGCGGATGGTGTCCTTGACGACGTCCCCGATCGAGATCACGCCCACGACCTTGCCGGCCTCCAGTACCGGCAGGTGACGAAATCCCTTTGCCGACATCAGGGCCATGCACGAGTCGATCTGGTCGCTCAACTTGACCGTTATGGGATTGCGAGTCATCACCTGGCTGATCACCGTTGTCTTTGCATCGAGCCCCGGCAGCAGCACCTTGATCGCGCAGTCACCCTGCGACACGATGCCGACCAGCACCTCGTCGTCGATGACCAGCACTGATCGGACACGGTTGTCCCGCATCTGCGTCAGAGCTTTGAAGACCATGTCGTCGGAACGAACATGGATGAGGGCGCCGCTTTTCTGGGCTAGCGCGCTTTTGACAGTGGTCATCGATAACCTCTTATCGGAAGGCGGGTGGGTAAAGCAAAAGTGTGCCCGAATCTGCCGAATCTCGCAGGTTTCAACAGTCGGATGAAGTGAAAATATGAAAGTCTCTTTGCACCAGGCGTTGAAGCGTTTACCCGGTGAACCCAGTGAGACCTATCCTGCCGGGGCGCCGTTTGTGACGATGATGGCAGGCGGTTCAATGTCGGTTGAGGTCTTTGCACCCCGTGATCAGGACAGGCAGCAGCCTCATGCACAGGACGAGTTGTATTTCATCCAATGCGGCACGGCGCATCTGCTGATTGGTGCTCAGCGCTTTGAGTGCGCAAGTGGCGACGCCTTTTTCGTGGCGGCAGGAGTCGAGCATCGGTTTGAAAACTTCAGCGACGATTTTGTCACCTGGGTTGTCTTCTACGGCGCTCAGGGGGGCGAGGGCTGAGGATGGCCGTCGGTTGACGATGCACCCCTGACAAAGCAAAAAGGGCCGGAAAACAAAAATGCCCCAAAACAAAACGGGCCCGGAAGGCTTAGCCCCCAGGCCCGCGGTATCGCAGTCAATTATGGCGCGCCCGGCAGGATTCGAACCCACGACCCCTTGGTTCGTAGCCAAGTACTCTATCCAACTGAGCTACGGGCGCTAAGCCTCAAATAGTAACACGGCCCTGACTGGATGAGCGCCTGCTGCGCTGATTCCTGACACTGTCCCGGTACAGCTTCGTCGCAAGGCCGCCACGCCTTCCCGTAATACGAAATATATTTTCTCGATACGATAATTTCTGTAGACGCTCGTCAGGTCTGCTGACTAGAATCGACTCAAATCACAGAGAAAGGAGATGCGGATGTCCGCTTTGCCGAACGACGCCGCGGCGAATGATCCCGATTCGCTCGAAACACGCGAATGGCTCGACGCGCTTGAGTCGGTCATCGAGCGTGAGGGCCCCGGGCGCGCGCATTTCCTGCTGAGTACGCTTATCGAGAAGGCGCGCCGCAGCGGTGCCTTCATCCCGTTTTCGGCCAATACCGCCTACATCAACACGATTCCGGTCCATCTCGAGGTGCCCAGTCCCGGCAATGCCGAATACGAAGAGCGTATCCGGTCTTTCGTGCGCTGGAATGCCATGGCGATGGTCGTGCGGGCCAATCGCCTCGACCCGCCAGATGGTGGCGATCTGGGCGGTCATATCGCGTCGCTCGCGTCTTCGGCGACGATGATCGGTGCCGGGATGAATCATTTCTGGCACGCCCCTCACGAGGGGCATGGCGGCGACCTAGTCTATTTCCAGGGGCATTCGGCCCCCGGTGTTTATTCGCGTGCCTTTCTCGAGGGGCGGCTCACCCAGGACCAGTTGTTGAGCTTTCGACAGGAAGTCGCCGGCAAAGGCCTGTCGTCTTACCCGCATCCGAAACTGATGCCGGATTTCTGGCAGTTCCCGACAGTGTCGATGGGGCTGGGCCCGATTCAGGCGATCTACCAGGCCCGCTTTCTCAAGTACCTGCATGCCCGGGGCATCGCCGATACCGCCAACCGCAAGGTCTGGGTGTTCTGCGGCGACGGCGAGATGGATGAGCCCGAGTCGCTGGGCGCGATCAGTCTGGCGGCACGCGAAAAGCTCGATAACCTGATCTTCGTCATCAACTGCAACCTGCAGCGACTCGACGGGCCGGTTCGCGGCAACGGCAAGATCATCCAGGAGCTTGAAGGCGAGTTCCGCGGATCGGGCTGGAACGTGATCAAGCTGATCTGGGGCTCCTACTGGGATCCGCTGCTCGCGCGCGACAAGGACGGCATCCTGCAGCGGGTCATGGAAGAGACCGTCGATGGCGAGTACCAGGCTTACAAGGCCAATGACGGCGCCTTCGTTCGCAAGAATTTCTTTGGCAAGGATCCGCGCCTGCTGGAGATGGTTTCGCGCATGACCGATGACGATATCTGGCGACTCAATCGTGGCGGCCACGATCCGCACAAGGTCTATTCGGCCTTTCACGCGGCGGTCAACCACGCAGGGCAGCCGACCGTGGTGCTGGCCAAGACCGTCAAGGGCTATGGCATGGGCCGTGCAGGTGAAGCCAAAAATCCGACCCACCAGCTCAAGAAGCTCGATGTCACCGCGATTCGGGAGTTTCGCGACCGATTCAATATTCCGATCGCTGACGAGCAGCTTGACGAGCTGCCGTTCTACATGCCGGCTGAAGATGCGCCCGAGATGCGTTACATGCACGAGCGCAGGAAAGCGCTCGGTGGCTACCTGCCGCATCGTCGCGTGATGGCCGATGAAACGCTCGAGGTACCGCCGCTTGAGGTGTTCAAGGCGGTGCTCGAGCCGACCGCAAGCGGCCGCGAAATCTCGACCACCCAGGCGTTCGTGCGTTTGCTGACCGCGCTGGTGCGCGACAAGAATCTGGGGTCGCGCGTGGTACCGATCGTGCCGGACGAGGCCCGCACTTTCGGCATGGAAGGCATGTTCAGGCAGCTCGGCATCTATGCACCCGAGGGTCAGAAGTACACGCCGGTTGATAAAGATCAGGTGATGTACTACCGCGAGGACAAATCGGGCCAGATTCTGGAGGAGGGCATCAACGAGGCGGGCGCTTTCTGTTCATGGATTGCGGCGGCAACGTCGTATTCGACGAACAACCGCATCATGATTCCCTTCTTCATCTATTACTCGATGTTCGGTTTCCAGCGGATCGGCGACCTCGCCTGGGCGGCCGGCGACATGCAGGCACGCGGCTTTCTGCTGGGCGGCACGGCGGGTCGGACAACGCTCAATGGCGAAGGGCTGCAGCATGCCGACGGTCACAGCCACATCATGTCGGCGACGATTCCGAACTGCGTGTCCTACGATCCGACTTTCGCCCACGAGGTGGCGGTGATCGTGCACGAGGGCCTGCGCCGCATGGTCGGCAATCAGGAAAACATTTATTACTACCTGACGCTGCTCAACGAAAACTACCCGCATCCCGGGCTGACCCAGGGCGATGAGCAGGGCATCGTTCGCGGCATGTACCTGCTTCGGCAGGGCGATCCCGACAACAGGACCCGGGTCCAGCTGCTCGGATCGGGCGCGATTTTGCGCGAGGTGCTGGCGGCGGCCGATCTGCTTGCGAGCGATTGGGGGATTGCAGCGGATGTCTGGTCGGTCACGAGCTTTACCGAATTGCGCCGCGATGGACTCGACTGCGAGCGCTGGAATCTGCTGCATCCCGATGACTCACCCCGGATTCCTTATGTCACCGAGCAGCTCGGTGCGCATGCCGGACCGATCGTGGCATCGACCGACTATGTGAAGCTGTTTGCCGATCAGATCAGGCCATTCATTCCGGTCGGGCGCGATTACCGGGTACTTGGTACCGACGGCTTCGGTCGTTCGGACTTTCGCACGCGCTTGCGCTCGCATTTTGAGGTCGACCGGTACTTTGTCGTCCTGTCTGCCATGCGTTCGCTGGCAGTCGAGGGATGGCTCAAGCCGGCGCTGCTGGCCGATGCCATCGCGCGTTACGGGATCGATCCCGACAAGCCTAACCCGCACTACGCCTGACGGAACCGACACGATGGCACTGATTGAACTGAAGGTTCCCGATATTGGCGACTTCGATGAAGTCGAAGTCATCGAACTGCTGGTGAGTGCGGGCCAGCAGATCAAACCCGAGCAGAGTCTGCTGACAGTCGAATCCGACAAGGCATCGATGGAAATCCCGTCGAGTGCAGCCGGGCGGGTTGTCGAGCTCAAGGTCGGACTCGGCGACAAGGTGGCGCAAGGCAGCGTGATTGCGCTGGTCGAGACTGCCGATGCCATTGCTGATCAGCCATCCGCTGCAGCCAATGCCGTGCCGCCGACGGTACCGGTGATCGCACCGGTGATCGCACCGGGATCGACCGCGCCGCCGGATGCTCGCGCACCGTCTGCCCCCGCCGCCGAGCCTTCACCACCGACTGTCGCCCCCGCGAGTTCGCCAGGCCCTGAGTCGGCGGTGCGAGTACCGCCGGTTCAGGCCGATCCGGGCAAGGATGCCTCGCCGGCCGATCTGCCGCATGCCTCGCCGTCGGTGCGCAAGTTTGCCCGCGAGCTCGGCGTCGAACTGACCCGACTGGTCGGCAGCGGACCCAAGCAGCGCATCACGGCCGATGACGTTCGGGCGTATGTCAAATCGCTCATGGCCGGCGCTGCGAGCAAGCCTGCCGGCAAGGCAGCGGGTGATGCCGACGGCGCGGGTCTTGGGCTGCTGCCCTGGCCTAAGGTCGATTTCGCGAAATTCGGGCCGGTCGAGACGCGTGCGCTGTCGCGAATCCGAAAGCTGTCGGCTGCAAACCTGCATCGCAACTGGGTGATGATTCCTCATGTCACCAACCATGACGAAGCCGACGTCACCGCACTCGAGGCCTTCCGAACCGAGATCAATGCAGAGCAGGCGGTTGCCGGCGTCAAATTCACGATGCTGGCCTTCGTGATCAAGGCCTGCGTGCATGCGCTGCAGAAGATGCCCGATTTCAATGCTTCGCTTGAAGGCGATTCGCTGGTCTACAAGCAGTACTGGCATATCGGCTTTGCGGCCGACACGCCTAATGGGCTGGTCGTGCCGGTGATTCGCGATGCCGATCGCAAGACCGTCTCACAGATCGCTCAGGAGACCGCAACGCTTGCGCTTGCCGCCCGCGAAGGCAAGCTCGCACCCGCCCAGATGCAGGGTGGCACCTTTACGATTTCGAGCTTGGGCGGCATTGGCGGAACCGGTTTTACGCCGATCATCAATGCGCCCGAGGTTGCGATCCTCGGGCTCAGTCGAGCCGCCATGCGTCCGGTCTGGAACGGCACCAGTTTCGAAGCGCGGCTGCTGTTGCCGCTGTCGCTGTCGTACGATCACCGGGTGATCGACGGGGCAGCGGCTGCGCGTTTCAACGCGCACCTGGCGCGTCTGCTGCTCGATTTTCGTCGGGTGTTGCTGTGAGCCGTCCCTGTTTAGGGTGACCCCGAGCCGGAGCCTGTCGTGACCACGATCGTTGTCGTCAAGAAGAAAAATCAGATCGCGATCGGCGCCGATACGCTGGTCACGTTTGGTGAGACCCGACTGCCCGGCGACTATGAAGCCAATAACAAGATCATCCGCGTCGGCGATTCCCTGGTCGGCCTGGCCGGAAGCACCGCGCATTTCGAAGTGCTCAGGCGGGTGTTGGGCAACCTCGAGCATCCCCGGCTGCATTCCCGCCATGAGGTCTTCGAGACCTTCCTGAATGCACATCATGAACTGAAGGAAAAGTATTTTCTCAATCCCAAGGAAGAAGACGACGATCCCTACGAAAGCTCGCAGATCACTGCGCTGATTGCCAATCCCAGCGGCATTTACGGGGTGTATTCCTATCGTGAAGTGTTCAGTTTCGACCGTTTCTGGGCAATCGGCTCGGGTCGCAACTTCGCACTCGGCGCGATGTACGCCGCCTACGGCAGCAAGCGCACTGCGACACAGATCGCCCAGATCGGCGTCAACGCGGGTGCCGAGTTCGACAAGAGTTCATCCGGACCCAGCCGTGTCTTCGATTTTCCGATCAACCCAACCTGATTCCCGTGCGGTGCCCCTGCGCCGGCGCAACTCCACGATTTTCCCTGGCGGATGACACGCATGGCACTGATCGAACTGAAGGTTCCCGACATCGGCGACTTTGATGAAGTCGAGGTCATCGAGTTATTGGTGGCGGCAGGCGATGCCGTCAAGCTCGAGCAGAGTCTGCTGACCGTCGAGTCCGAGAAGGCCTCGATGGAGATTCCGTCGAGCGCGACAGGTCGCATCGTCGAGCTCAAGGTCGGCCTCGGTGACAAGGTGGCGCAGGGCAGCGTGATCGCCCTGGTCGAGACCGTTGCCGATGTGGCCGACCTGGCTGATGTGGCCGAAGTGACGCAGTCGGCGCCACCGGCCGCCGCCGCGTCTGTGTCGGCGACGGATGTCGCACCGATTGCGCCTCTTGCTGCCGAGCGTGTTTCAGGTTCGGCGCCTGCCGCTGCCGGCGCCTACGCTGGCCAGGTTGATCTGAGCTGCCGCCTGCTGGTGCTGGGCGCCGGGCCCGGTGGCTATTCGGCGGCCTTTCGTGCCGCCGACCTCGGCCTGGACACGATTCTGGTCGAACGCTATCCGACGCTGGGCGGGGTGTGCCTGAATGTCGGCTGCATTCCGTCCAAGGCGCTGCTTCATACCGCGGCGGTCATCGACGAAGCGCGCGCCCTGGCGGCCCATGGCATCACCTTCGGTGAACCGCGCATCGACCTCGATGCCCTGCGAGCGTCCAAGGACAAGGTCGTCAGCAAGCTCACCCAGGGTCTTGCAGGCATGGCACGCGCGCGAAAGGTGAGGGTGATTCGAGGGTATGGCCGCTTCATCGACGCGCATCATCTTGAAGTCGAGACCACCGAAGGCGACGGCCAGACCCGTACCGGTGCCAGGCAGGTGATCCGCTTCGAGCAGGCGATCATTGCCGCAGGCAGCCAGTCGGTTCGGCTGCCCTTCCTGCCTGATGATCCGCGCATCGTCGACTCGACCGGCGCCTTGAAACTCGCGACCCGACCCGGGCGCATGCTGGTGATCGGCGGCGGCATCATCGGCCTCGAGATGGGCACGGTCTATTCGACGCTCGGCGCCCGACTCGACGTGGTCGAGATGCTTGATGGGCTGATGCAGGGCGCCGACCGGGACCTGGTCAAGGTCTGGCAGCGTCATAACGGCCATCGCTTCGACCGGATCATGCTCAAGACCCGCACGGTGCGCGCCGAGGCGACACCGCAAGGCATCATGGTCTGGTTCGAGGGCGATCAGGCGCCTGCCGAGCCGCAGTGCTATGACCTGGTCCTGAGTGCTGTCGGGCGTCGCCCCAATGGCCTGTCGATTGGCGCAGACGCTGCGGGGGTCACGATTGGTGAGCGCGGTTTCATCGCGGTCGACAAGCAGATGCGCACCAATGTCAGCCATATTTTTGCGATCGGCGATATCGTCGGGCAGCCGATGCTGGCTCACAAGGCAGTCCATGAGGGCCATGTCGCCGCCGAAGCCGCTGCCGGTGAAAAGTCCTACTTCGATGCCAGGGTGATCCCATCGGTGGCCTACACCGACCCCGAAATCGCCTGGGTGGGTCTGACCGAGGAGCAGGCCGGCGCGCAGGGATTGAAGATTGCCAAGTCGACTTTCCCCTGGTCTGCGTCGGGTCGGGCGATCGCCAACGGGCGCGATGAGGGATTCACCAAACTGATCTTTGACCAGGCCAGCCATCGCCTTCTTGGCGGTGCCATCGTCGGCACCCATGCCGGCGACATGATTGGAGAGCTCGCGCTTGCCATCGAGATGGGCGCCGATGCCACCGATATCGGTCGGACGATCCATCCGCATCCGACCCTTGGCGAAACCATCGGTATGGCCGCCGAACTTTTCGAAGGCGTCTGCACCGATCTGCCGCCGGCTAGCCGGCGGCATTAAGTCGGCATTAACTCAGGGCTCGGAGGTCGGCCTTATGACCGCTATACTGCAAAGCTTTTGGGTCCGGGCGGTCGGCGCCGGGCGGAATAGAACGACAAGAAAGATAAGAGGGTCGTGATGAAAGGGCTTCTCGGCTTTGCCCACGCCATCGATTGGTTCAATCAGCAGATCGCACGATTCGCGGTCTGGGCGATGTTCATTTCCTGCATGGTGTCGGCCGGAAACGCGACGATTCGCTATCTGATCAGCTTGAGCTCCAATGGCTGGCTTGAAGTGCAGTGGTATCTCTTTGCGGCCTGCGTGCTGCTCGGCGCGCCCTTCGTGCTGAAAATGAATGAGCATGTCAGGGTCGATGTGATTTATTCGCGCCTGAGCTCCCGCGGGCAGGCGCGCGTCGATCTCTTTGGTCTGATCTTTTTCCTGATGCCGGGCGCGCTGCTGCTGACCTGGATGTCGTGGCCCTGGTTTGTCGATTCCTTTGTCACCCACGAAATGTCGAGCAACGCGGGTGGACTTATTCGGTGGCCGGTCAAACTGGCGCTGCCGATCGGCTTCGGGCTGCTCGCTTTGCAGGGGATCTCCGAAATCATCAAGCGGACCGCCTATCTGAAAGGCGACTACGCGATGGATCTGCAATACGAAAGGCCGCTGCAATGATCACAATGCAGAACATGGCGCCGTTGATGTTCGGCGCGCTGGTGTTTGTCATGGTGATCGGCTTTCCGGTCGCATTTTCGCTGTCTGCGCTGGGTCTGATATCGGGGTTCATCGCGATCGAGCTGGGCTTTTTTCCGGCCCAGTTCATGTCAAACCTGCCGCTGCGCATCTTCGGCATCCTGTCCAACGAGCTGCTGCTGGCCATTCCCTTTTTCACCTTCATGGGGGCGATTCTCGAACGCTGCGGCCTGGCCGAAGACTTGCTCGAAGGCATGGGGCAGCTCTTCGGTTCGGTGCCCGGCGGTCTGGCCTACGCGGTCATCGTTGTGGGTGCGGTGCTGGGCGCGATCACCGGCACGGTGGCGGCATCGGTGATTGCGATGGGGGTGATTTCGCTGCCGATCATGATGCGCTATGGCTACGACATGAAGCTGGCCACCGGCGTGATTGCGGCGTCCGGCACGATCACCCAGGTCATCCCGCCGTCGCTGGTTCTGGTGGTGCTGGCTGATCAGCTCGGCAAGTCGGTCGGTGATATGTACGCCGGTGCGATCGGACCGTCGATTGCCCAGATCGCGCTTTTCATGCTCTACATCCTGGTGCTGTCGTATTTCAAGCCGCATCTCATGCCGCCCTTGCCGCCAGAGGCCAGGACCCTGCATGGGTGGGCGCTCTGGAAGCGGGTGCTCTGGGGCATGGTGCCCTCGATCGTCCTGATCTTCCTTGTGCTGGGTACGATCTTTCTGGGCCTGGCGACGCCGACCGAAGCCGGCGCGATGGGTGCGGTCGGTGCGATCGTGCTCGCTGCCCTGCACAAGCGACTGTCCTGGAAGCTGATGCGCGAGGGCATGGAATCGACCATGCGGCTGACCGCGATGGTGATCTTCATCCTGATCGGGTCGACCGTCTTTTCGCTGGTGTTCCAGGGGGTCGATGGTGGCCCCTGGATTGAGCACTTGATGATCTCGATGACCGGCGGCGACAAGGTCGCTTTCCTTATCATCGTCAACCTCTTCGTGTTCTTTCTGGCCTTCTTTCTCGATTTCTTCGAGATTGCCTTCATCATTGTTCCACTGCTGGCGCCGGTGGCGGCAAAGCTGGGCATCGATCTGGTGTGGTTCGGCGTGTTGCTGTGCGTCAACATGCAGACCTCGTTCATGCATCCGCCCTTCGGTTTTGCGCTGTTTTATCTGCGCGGCATTGCGCCCAAGGAAGTCAAGAGTTCCGACATCTACCTTGGCGCGATTCCGTGGGTGGTGTTGCAGCTGATCCTGGTCGCGGTGCTGATCTTCTATCCTGGGATGGTCACGATGTGGCTCGACAAGGAAGTGGTTGTCGACACCGATAAGGTCCGGATCGAGGTGGAAAGCTTCGATGATGTACCCCCGGCCAAACCCGGAACGGACGGTGCGGGCGCGGATAAGCCCGCGGCCGACAAGCCTGGGGCCGATGCGGCCATCCCGAGAGTCGAGGCGCCGGCAGGCGATGACGATCCTGCCAAGCGTCTGATGGATCAGATGCGCGAGGACCAGAACAAGTTGCAACAGAAGCAGTGAGCCTGCCCTGAGCAGGTAGCAATAAAAAAGCCCCGCATCAGGCGGGGCTTTTTCTTGCGGTGCGCCACGATCTGCGGCGCACCAATCAGATTGGCTTAGCGTTTTGCGGTGGCCATGTAGTCGTCGAAGGTGTTCTCGGTGACGCGGAACCAGGAGATCTGGTCGCGCTGGAAGTTGAAGTAGTGGTCAGACACCTTCTTGAAGTTGGCGTTGGCTGCATTGGTCTCGGCATAGACTTCCTGAGCCGCCCTGAAGCAGGCATCCATCACCGGGCGCGGGAAGGGCTTGAGTTGCGTGCCGCTGCCGACCAGACGCTTGAGCGCCTGCGGATTAAGCGCGTCGTATTTGGCCATCATGAAGCTGTTGGCCTGTTCGGCGCCTGCCTCGAGAATCGCCTTGTACTCGGGCGGGAGCGTGGCCAGTGATTTCTGATTGACGATGGCATGCAGGCCGGGGCCGCCTTCCCACCAGCCCGGGTAGTAGTAGAACTTGGCCACCTTGTTGAATCCGAGTTTCTCGTCGTCATAGGGGCCGATCCATTCGGCGGCATCGATCGTGCCTTTTTCGAGCGACGGATAGATATCGCCACCGGGGATCTGCTGCGGCACGACGCCGAGCTTGGTCAGCACCTGTCCGGCGAAACCACCGACCCGGAACTTCAGGCCCTTGAGGTCGTCGACAGTGTTGATCTCCTTGCGGAACCAGCCACCCATCTGTGCGCCAGTGTTGCCGGCAAGCATGGCGTAGACGCCGGCTGACTTTTCGGCAAACTCGTTATAGATCTGGCTGCCGCCGCCCTGATACCACCAGGCCTGAAACTGCCGGCAGTTCAGACCGAAGGGAATCGCGGTAGCGACTGCCCAGGTCGGGTCCTTGCCGAAGAAGTAGTACATCGCGGTGTGACCCATTTCGACGTTGCCCTGCTGGACCGCATCGAGCACCTGAAAAGCCGGCACCAGTTCACCGGCGGCATGCACGCTGATCTGGAACTTGCCGCCCGACATCGCAGCGACCGATTTCGACAGGACCTCGGCTGCGCCGTAGATCGTGTCAAGGCTTTTGGGAAAGCTAGAGGCCATGCGCCAGCGAATCGTGGGCTGGGCACTGATGATTGCAGGGGCGGCCAGAATCGCGCCGCCGGTTGCGGCACTTGCTCCGGCTTTCCGGATGAATGAACGACGTTCCATGGGGTCTCCAATTTGCAGACAGTTGAGTTTCGCGGGCCGATACCCTGATTTTGGGCGATACCGGTCCACGACTCGGGCCGCAAGACCCGAGGTACCGGGATACTAGGGGTTAGACGAACTTAGGGCAATCACCTTGCGCTGGGCTGGGCCGACAAGGTCGTCAGTCGTTGCCGGGCAGCCTCGATTGCCCCTCTCACCCTTGCGGGTGCTGTGCCGCCAAAGTGGTCGCGCGAGCCGACCGATCCTTCAAGGGTCAGCGAGTCGTAGGCATCGGCACCGATGAGCGGCGAGATCGATTGCATCTCGGCAGGGGTCAGCGCATCGAGCGTTCGACCCGAATCGGCTGCCAGGCGCACCGCCCGGGCCACAGCCTCATGAGCATCGCGAAACGGCAGGCCCTTGCGCACCAGGTAATCGGCCAGGTCGGTGGCGGTCGAAAACCCTTCGGCCGCGGCCTGTCGCATGCGTTGCTCATTAACCCGGATGCCACCAACCAGGTCGGCGAAGATCCGCAAGGTGTTGATCAGGGTGTCGGCGGTGTCAAAAAGCGGCTCCTTGTCCTCCTGATTGTCCTTGTTGTAGGCGAGCGGCTGGCCTTTCATCAGCGTGAGCAGGGCAACCAGGTGACCGGTGACCCGCCCGGTCTTGCCTCGTGCCAGTTCAGGGACATCGGGGTTTTTCTTTTGCGGCATGATCGAACTGCCAGTGCAGAAGCGGTCCGCCAGATCGATGAATCCCACCCGCGGGCTCATCCAGATCACGAGTTCTTCGGACAGTCGCGAAATATGCGTCATGACCAGTGAGGCCGCAGCGCAGAACTCAATCGCAAAGTCGCGATCCGACACCGCATCCAGCGAATTGGCGCAGACCCCCTCGAAACCGAGGGTGCGGGCCACCCGTTCCCGATCGATCGGATAACTGGTGCCGGCCAGCGCTGCAGCGCCCAGAGGAAGGCGATTGACCCGTCGACGGCAGTCGTGCATGCGTTCGTCGTCGCGGGCGAACATCTCGACATAAGCCATCAGATGGTGACCGAAGGTGACCGGCTGCGCGACCTGCAGATGCGTGAAGCCCGGCATGATCGTGGCGTGATGCTGCTCGGCCAGATCGATCAGGGCGGTCTGCAGGGCAGCCAGCAGCGTACGGATGTCGTCGATGGTGTCTCGCAGCCAGAGTCGGATATCGGTCGCCACCTGATCATTGCGCGAGCGGGCGGTGTGCAGCCGTTTGCCGGCATCGCCGATGAGTTCGGTCAGTCGTTTTTCGATATTCAGATGGACGTCTTCCAGGTCGAGTGACCAGACGAAGCGACCGGCTTCGATCTCGGCCCGGATGCTGGACAGCCCGCGCTGGATCGCTTCCAGATCGGTCTGGGTCAGCAACCCGACTGCCTGCAGCATGTCGGCATGGGCGAGCGACCCGGCGATGTCCTGCATCGCGAGCCGCTTGTCGAAGTCGACCGAGGCGGTATAGCGCTTGACCAGATCGGCCACCGGCTCGGTGAACCGCGCTGACCACGCCTCAGATTTCTTGCTGAACTGATCTGTCATAAACTGAAGGCCTATGGCGTCAAACGAACCGAAAACCGTCGATTATAAGGCGCCTCATCCCGCAACGGCTGCTGCGGTCAAGGCGCGCCGGCAAGTCGAAGGCGGTTTGGCTCCTTTGATTCCCGATGCCTGCAATCTCGGCGTCGTGCTGCGATGCCTGGGCGCATTCAATGTTCTGGCGATGCTGCTTGCCGCCGTGCAGTCATCCGATGTCTGGCAAACCTCCACCCGATTCCTGGTCATTGCCACCGTCCTTGAACCATCGCTGCTGCTGTCGCTGGCGCTGGTCTGTCTGGTTCGAAAAAACACCAATGCAGCCTCGCATTCATCGCAATGGGCGGTGGCAATCGGATTGCCGGTGCTGCTGACCCTGCTGGTGTCGCTGGTTGTTCTGCAGCTTCTCGAGATCCAGTTGTCGGTCCCCGAAATCTTCTGGCTGATGCTGTCACGCGCCCTGATCGCCGCGACAGCTGCCTGGGCGGTTGTCGAGTATTTCCGCTTGAGAGCGCGCGCCTATTCGCCGTCTTTTGCCGAGGCGCGTCTGCAGGCCCTGCAGGCGCGCATCCGCCCGCATTTTCTTTTCAACAGTCTCAACACCGTGCTGGGGCTGATGCGGGGCGACCCGCGACGCGCCGAAGCCACACTCGAGAATCTTGCCGATCTCTTTCGGGTGTTCATGCGCGATGCCCGCGAACTGGTCGCGCTCGACGACGAGGTGGTGACCTGCAAGGAGTATCTGGCGATCGAACAACTGCGTCTGGGGGAGCGGCTGAAGGTCGTCTGGCAACTTGACGATATGCCCGGGGATGCCCTGCTGCCCTCGCTTTTGCTGCAGCCGCTGATTGAAAACGCCGTCCACCATGGCATCGAACCAAGCAGTGAAGAAGGCACGATCGCGATCACGGTCGGGCGCACCGGTGACCGTGTCAGGGTTGAGATTCTCAATCCGATTCCGCCCGCAACACAATCCCGTTCCGGCAACCAGATGGCCTTGTCGAATGTCCGGGAGCGCCTGATGCTGCTGTACGATATCGAGGCAGATCTCAAAACAGGCGCAGAAGGCGATCGTTTCCGCCTTCAGCTTGAATTTCCATACCGCAAAGAGAGGCGAAGCCGAGATGTCCGACGCTACTTCGATCCTGATCGTTGATGACGAAGGGCCGGCGCGCAGCCGGCTTCGCGAGGTGCTTTCAGACCTTGCACCCCAATTTCCGCACCGGATCGTCGGTGAAGCGGCTAATGCCCCCGAGGCGCTCGCCCAGATCGAATCGCAGCGCCCGCAGATCGTCCTGATGGACGTTCAGATGCCGGGCATGACGGGCATCGAACTGGCCCGGCATATTTCGGCTCGTGCCGCCGAGGCCGATCAGGACGATCCTAAGCCGATGCCTCTGATCATCTTCGTCACCGCCTTTGACGAGTTTGCGGTCGAGGCCTTCGAGGTCAATGCGCTCGACTACCTGCTCAAGCCGGTCCGTGCCCAGCGCCTGCTCGGGGCGCTGGTCAGGGCGCAGACCCTGCTGCCGGCAGAGCATCTCGAGGCAATCGACCAGCTTGCCAAGGCGACCAATACCCGACGCCGCCAGCTGTCGGTTCACGAGCGCGGTCGGGTCATCCTGGTGCCGGTCGAGCAGGTGCTCTATCTCAAGGCCGAGCTCAAATACATCACGGTGCGTACGCGCGAACGTGAATTCCTGATCGAAGAATCGCTCACCTCGCTCGAAGAGGAGTTCAGCGAGCGTTTCGTGCGGATCCACCGAAACGCGCTGGTGGCTCGCCCCTCGATCGCCGGTTTCGAGCGGGTGACGCCAACCGGTGAGGGCGAGGCGGGTGATCCTTATTGGCAGGTTGTCCTGCGTGAAGTCGGCGAAAAGCTTCCGGTCAGCCGTCGTCAGTGGTCGATCGTCAAGGGGCTGGTCAGCTGAGTACTGTTCCGAGCCTCGACGCCCTTCCTGCCCGATCAACTTTCCTTCTGCCTGAACTGAGCATGTCCCAAGCGCCTACCCGGCTTGTCATCGCGACGCGAGAAAGCCGCCTCGCGCTTTGGCAGGCACACCATGTCCGTGATCTCCTTCTCGGCCTGTATCCGGACTGTCAGGTGGAGCTGCTTGGCATGACCACCACCGGCGATCAGATCCTCGATCGGTCGTTGAGCGAAATCGGTGGCAAGGGCCTCTTTACTAAAGAGCTTGAAGTTGCGCTGCTCGATGGCCGAGCCGATCTGGCAGTGCATTCGCTCAAGGATGTGCCGATGAGCCTGCCGCCCGAGTTCGAGCTGGCTGCCGTGCTGCAGCGCGAAGATCCCCGCGATGCCTTCGTGTCGGGCGCTTTCGCCTCGCTCGACGATCTGCCTGTGGGGGCTCGCATCGGTACCTCGAGTCTGCGCCGCGCTGCGCAGTTGTCCGAGCGCCGCCCCGATCTGCAGGTGTTGCCTTTGCGGGGCAATCTCGATACCCGTCTTGGCAAGCTCGACCGCGGTGAATATGACGCGATCGTCCTGGCCGCGGCAGGTCTGAAGCGACTTGGCCTGATCGACCGGATCCGGTCTGTCATGCCGCCCACCGAGAGTTTGCCTGCACCCGGTCAAGGAGCGCTTGGCATCGAGATCGCGGCCGGACGCGCCGATGTCAGATCGTGGCTGGCGCCGCTCGTCGATCGTCGCAGCTGGCTTGAGGTCACTGCCGAACGTTCGGTGTCGCGCGCGCTCGGCGGCAGTTGCCGAATTCCCCTGGCCGCTTATGCGGTTGTCCAGTCCGACGGGACACTGCAACTCGACGCGCTTCTGGCAACCGACGGGGTTGTGCGTCGCAGCTCGGTCAGAACACCGCAGGCGGTCAGCCTTTCGCCTGCCGATGCCACGCGCTTTACCGAAGGCCTCGGACCCGATTACGACGCTGCCGAGGCACTGGGCCAGCAGGCAGCGGTCGGTCTGGCCTGACGCCCTCGGCCGCCATGCCTCGGTGCCATCGCACAGGGCGCCGAGCCGGGTACCGGCCAGTCTGATTTTTGGGGCGCACCGATATGTGCCAGTACCGCGCCGACTTGCCATGAACAAGGTCGTGCTCACCCAGCCGAGCATTCGCAGCGACTCGATCAAGGATGCGCTCAAGGCGGTCGGCTGGGCGCCGGTCGAAATGCCGATGAGCGCGATTGCCGAGGGCAGCGATCTCGACTGGCCAGAAATCTGCCTGACGGCTGAGAAGTCGCGCTGGGTGTTGTTTCCAAGTCCGGCGGCGATTGCGGTGGTCATGGCCGCCCTGCAACGGCAGGGACTGCGCTGGCCGTCGGGTCCCGGAATCGGTCTGATCGGACCCGGCAGCCGCGAAATGCTCGATGAATGGCAGTCGAGGATCGCCGGATTGTCGACGGCGGTGACGATCGCTCCGGATGTCGCGCCCTTCGATGCCGAGCGGCTGCTTGCCTGTCCTGAACTCAATCGGATTGCAGG
Source organism: Burkholderiales bacterium (assembly GCA_026399875.1). Lineage (GTDB taxonomy): Bacteria > Pseudomonadota > Gammaproteobacteria > Burkholderiales > Burkholderiaceae_E > UBA4615. The sequence goes on from JAPLQF010000025.1 coordinate 293,383, forward strand.
CGACAAGGTGATGGTGCTGCGACGCGACGACGGCCGCGAAGCCTGGTTGCATACCCTGGCTGACCGAGGCGCCGAGGTAATCGCGAGGTCGGTCTATCGAATGATCGAGCTTTCGCCGTCGCCTGGTGCCAACGAATGGTTCGGCGCGCAAGCTGCCGGCGGGTGCGGGTTTGCCTTGTCGATTGCAAGTGCCGATGCCGGCCGCCGGCTGGCAAACCATGTCCTGGCGCTGCCTGATGCCGATTGGCTGATGCGTCAGCCGGTGATGACCCAGCATCCGAAGATCGCGCAGGCGCTGCGCGAATGCGGCTGGCGAGAGGTGCGCGAGCACCCGCCGGGCGTGTCGGCGCTGGTGCACGCGTTAGAATCGCTGCGGAAACCCCGCCCATGAACGACACCACCGAGTCGAACGTCTCCCGCCCTCACGGCCCTGTCAATTCCCTTGAGCAGTCAGCGCCGGAGGCAGCCAGCGGCCTGAATGGCGGGGGCAGCCAGGATGCTGTTCGTGGCCGCACCGACCGCGATCGTGCGTCCAGGCAGGGGGTTGCCGGCGCCGGCTGGCTGGCCGGCTTTCTCACAGTTGCCGGTGTCGCCGCATTGCTCGGACTGCTGGCGGCGGCATGGTTCGGCCAGGAGAGGATCGGGCGGGTCGAACGCGACATGGTCCGTCGGTTGCAGGAAGTCGAGATTCGCGAGCAGCAGCTCGAGCAGCAGTCCCGCCTGATTGGCGATACCGTGCGCGACCAGCAGGCAAAAGCCGCGCTTCTCGAAGCCAAGCTCGCCGAGTCGCTCGGGCAGCAGGCTCAGCTTCGTCAGCTCTATGACCAGATGGCGCGCAGCCGGGGCGAGCTGATGCTGGCTGATGTCGAAAGCTCGATCATGATCGCCGCGCAGCAACTGCAGCTCGGCGGCAATGTGCAAAGCGCACTGTTGGCCCTGCAGGATGCCGAGCAGGTGCTGGCAAGGTCCAATCAGCCATCAATGATCGGCCTTCGGCGGGTGCTTGCCCGTGATATCGAGCGTCTGAAAGCGATTCCTTTGGCTGACTTCGCCGCGGCTGTCAGTCGGCTCGATTCGCTCGCATCGGTCGTCGATCGCTTGCCGATGGTGGCCGATGCGACTCGCGGCACGCCTGCCAGACCTTCCGCCGAGTCCGAGACCGCGAGTTCACCCGGTTTGCGCGGATTGCCTCAGCGGGTGATGCGCACCGGCGCACTCGGGTGGGATGCCTTCATTGCCGAGATGCGCCAACTCGTCAGAGTGCAGCGTGTCGATCAGCCTGACGCGCTGCTGCTGTCGCCCGATCAGCGATTCTTCGCTCGCGAAAATCTGCGGCTCCAGTTGCTCAATGCCCGTCTGAATCTGCTGGCTCGCAATCAGTCGCTGTTCAGGGCCGATATCGCCCGTGCACTCGAGTCTCTCGATCGCTGGTTCGATGGCTCGCACGCCTCGGTCGGGGCGGCGAGCAATTCGCTCAGGCAATTGCAGGCAGCACCCCTGACGCTCGAGATGCCCTCACTGGCCGAAACCATCGCCGCCGTGCGCGCAGCACGCGCAGCCGGCGAAAACAGGTAGCCGCGCCATGCGCTGGCTGGTCTGGCTTTTGTTGGCATTTGCTGTGGCGGTCGGCCTTTCGCTGCTGCTGCGATTCAATCAGGGCAATGTGGCCATCATGTGGCCACCCTATCGCATCGATATCTCGGTCAACCTTGCCCTCGCCCTGCTGGCTGCCGGTTTCGTCGTGCTGCATCTGGTTCTGGTCGCAGCCGCTCGTGCCCTGGGTTTGCCGCAGCGTGTTCGCGATTACCGGACCCGTCGTCAGCAGGATCAGGCAGGCGCCGCCCTGCGCGATACCTTGCTCGCCTATTTCGAGGGACGCATGGGACGCGCCGAACGGTTCGCTCGCAACGCACAGGCCAGTCGCGACACTGCAGCACCTGCGGCACTGATTGCCGCCCGCGCCGCCCATCGCATGAATGAGCGCGAGCGACGAGATCAATGGCTCGCCGAGGTCGGCGCGGATCAGGGCGCGGCGAGTGCGCTGCAGATGACGCAGGCCGAACTCGCGGTTGACGACCGTCGTTCGGCCGACGCGATTGAGATTCTTGAGCGGCTGCAGGCAGGCGGTGCGCGCCATATCGTCGCGATGCGCACCGCGCTGCGCGCCTATGAACAAGCCGAGCGCTGGGATGAAGTGATCCAGACATTGCGACTGGTTGAAAAGCGCGACGCCCTGCATCCGTCTGCAGTGCGCAGCCTTCGACTGAAGGCGCATACCGCGCTGATGCGTCGCAAGGCCGGCGACGCAGTGGCCATCCGGACCCACTGGCGTTCATTGCGCGCCGATGAGCGCGCTGATGCCGACATGGCTGCAGCCACCGCCACCGCGCTGATTGAAGCGGGTGCAGACGAGGATGCCCGGCGAATCATCGAGCAGGGCCTCGATGCCAACTGCAATGGCGAACTCATCAAGGCCTATGGCCGGGTGAGCGGGATTTCGCTTCGCGATCGACTCGATCGCCTTGAAGGCTGGCGCAGACGTTATGGCGACGACCCCGACTTGCTGCTGACGCTCGGACGGGTCTGTGCCAATGATCAGCTCTGGGGCAAGGCCGAGGACTATCTGAGGCTTGCCCTGGCGCGCCAGGCCTCGGTCGGTGCCCATCTGGCGCTGGCCGATCTCTTCGAGTCGCTCGGGCGAAACGAGGAGGCCGCTGCCCAGTTCCGCCTCGCCGCCCGCATGGCGGCCGACACCACACCGCCTTATCGCGCAGCCTGATCGCGCCCTGCAGACGATCAGGCCGCCCTGCGGCAATCGCCGGCTAGACGCAGCGTCCGCCATCCACCTCCAGGCAGGCCCCGGTGATGAAGTCGGCTTCATCCGAGGCCAGATACAGCGCCGCATTGGCGATGTCGCGCGGCTGCGAGAAACGCCCGAGTGGAATACTGGCGATGAACTGGGCGCGCCGTGCTGGCGTGTCCTCGCCCATGAAAGTGGCCAGCAGCGGCGTTTCGCCGGCAACCGGGTTGATCACATTGACGCGGATGCGATCGGGAGCGAGTTCGACCGCCATGGCTTTGGAGATCGTGATCATCGCGCCCTTGCTGCCGTTGTACCAGACCAGTCCCGGACGCGGTCGCACGCCGGCGGTCGAGGCAATGTTGATGAAGACACCACCACCTCGCTCGCGCAGATGAGGGACCATATGCTGCGCAGTCCAGAAAAGGCTCTTCACGTTGATCGCATAGACCCGGTCGAAATCGGCCTCGCTGACCTCCAGCAAAGGCTGGTTGCGATGTGAGACGCCGGCGTTGTTGACCACGATGTCCAGGCCGCCGAAGTGTGTGGTGGCGGCCTGCAGCAGACCCCGTACATCCGGGCCGCTTGAGACATCACCGTAGGCGAAACGGGCGTCGCCGCCGGCTGCGCGAATCGCGGCCGCGACCCGCTCGCCTGCGTCCCGCGTCACATCATTGACCAGTACCCGCGCGCCCTCGAGGGCAAATCGCGTGGCGATGCCTTCGCCGAATCCGGACCCTGCGCCGGTTACCAGCGCTACCTTTCCCTGCAGTCTCATGTCCTCGTTCCTCCTGTCTGATGATTGAAGCTTGTCCTGCCGGTGCCGACCTCAGCCATGGCGCATCGCCACGGTCTTGAGCCGGGTATAGCGATGGAGCGCCTCGGATCCATTCTCTGTGCCGTGCTCGTTGTATTGAACACCTTCAAAGGGCAGATCCACGTGGCCTGCGAAGCCGTCATCGTTGATGAAGACCCGGCTGGCTTCGAGTCGCCGAGCCAGCCGTAACTGACGGGCGCCGTCGCGTGTCCAGATGCTTGCGACCAGGCGATGGGGCGTACGGTTGGCCAGTGCGATCGCCTCATCCTCCTCATCGAAGGCCGCTGCGGCCAGCACCGGACCGACGAGTTCGTCCTGCCAAAGGCGGCTGTTGGCCACGACATCGCGAAACAGCACCGGTGCCTGGTAGTACCCCTGCGACGGCGCCTCGTCGATGACTTCGCCCTGCGCCATGATCGCGATGTCATCGGCCTGGGCATCCGACAGGAGGTCCCAGACCCGCTGCTGCTGTTTGCGGCTGGCCTGCGGGCCGAGGTCGAGATCGAGATCGGCAGGACCCGCGCGCAATTGCGTGAACTGCTGCGCGAGCCGCTCCAGAAGCGGTTCGTAGATTGCGCGTTCGATCAGCAGGCGGCTGCCTGTCGAGCCGGTCTGGCCGGAGTTCCGGATGATCGCGCCGACCAGCATCGGCAGGGCTTGATCGAGGTCGGCATCAGCAAACACCAGTTGCGGCGATTTGCCGCTCAGCTCGAGCGTGACCGGACAATGGTGCGACGCGCCCGCCATGGCCACGCGTTTGCCGGTTTCCGGTGAACCGGAGAACGAGAGATGGTCGATGCCAGGATGGTCGGCGAGCGCCTGTCCGGCTTCGGCACCCAGGCCGGTGACGATATTCAGCGCGCCGGCAGGAAAGCCGACGTCGGCGGCCAGTGAGGCGACCCGAAGCAAAGACAAGCTGCCTTCTTCTGCCGGCTTGACGACGCAGGCATTGCCGGCCGCCAGCGCCGCGCCGACCGATCGGCCGAAAATCTGCATCGGGTCGCTCCAGGCAATGATGTGGCCGGTGACACCATGCGGCTCACGCAGCGTGCGAACCGTGTAGCCCTCCCGGTCGCGAATCGTCTGCCCGTGCAATTTGTGGGCCGCGCCGCCACAAAATGCGATATGCCGCGCCAGTGCGACCGCGTCGGCACGCGCCTGCGTAAGTGGCTTGCCAGTATCGTTTGATTCGATCCGCGCGAGTTCGTCCTGATGGGCCAGGATCGCCTGCGCCCAGTCGGTCAGCAGCCGGCCGCGCTCGAGCGCGCTCCGATGGCGCCACTGGCCGGAACAAGCCTGTCGCGCGCAGGTGACCGCAGCGTCGATGTCGGCACGGTTGCCCCGAGCGATCTGGGCAAAGCGCCCGCCGTTCGACGGATTGAACACCGGCAGGGTGTCGCCCGAGAGCGCGCTCACCCACTGATTGCCGATGAAATGGGCGGCGGGCGTCATCGTTGACAGCATAAGCGGTGGTCTCCTGAGGCGCGATGGGAGGTGCAATTATCGGCGAAGCGGCAGCGCGACCTGCGGGTCAGGTCTGCCTGCGCTGATAAACTCTGCGCCGCGGACCCCTCCCACCGCTTTGAGGCCAATCACTATGAATCTCGATCGCGTCGACTCCGGTCGCGACATTCCCAATGACTTCAACGTCATCATCGAAATCCCGATGAATTCCGACCCGATCAAATACGAGGTCGACAAGGCGACCGGCGCACTCTTCGTCGATCGCTTCATGATGACGGCGATGCACTACCCGTGTAACTACGGCTATGTGCCCCATACCATCGCCAGTGATGGTGATCCGATCGACATCCTGGTGGTCACGCCTTATCCGATCGGTATCGGTGCGGTGGTGCGCTGCCGTGCGGTGGGTCTGCTCGACATGGAAGACGACGGCGGCATCGACCCCAAGGTGCTGGCCGTGCCGATCGACAAGGTCCTTCCGCTCTACAAGCATTGGCGCAGCCATGCCGATCTGCAGCCCGAACGCCTGCTCCAGATCCAGCATTTCTTCGAGCACTACAAGGATCTCGAACCCGGAAAGTGGGTCAAGGTCCGGGGATGGGGCAGCGTCGACGAGGCGGCCGAGGTGATGCAGGCGGCGATCGAGCGCTTCAACTCTGCGAAGGAAAAGCCCCACTTTTGAGGGGCGTGCGTTCGTTGAGCTCATCGAGATAGGCGTCAACGCCGCCTGTCTCGCGCTCGAGGAAACGCTCGATGGCATCGGCGAAGGCCGGATGGGCCAGCCGATGGTAAGAGCAGGTCGGCACCGGCAAAAAACCGCGCGCCATCTTGTGCTCGCCCTGGGCACCCCCCTCGAATCGCCGGATGCCCCGGGAGATCGCCCATTCAAGGGGCGCGTAGTAGCTCGCCTCGAAATGCAGGCAGGGCACATGTTCGAGTGCGCCCCAGTAGCGGCCATAGATCGCGTTTGTGTCGCGCATCAGCAGCGCTGCGGCGATCGGTCGGCCGTCCTTGCTGGCGCGTGCCATGAGCAGCGCCTCGGGCATGGTGCGGGCCAGTTCCAGAAAGAACGCCCGATTCAGGTAGGGCGTGGAGTGGTGCTGGGCATAGGTGGTCCGGTAGCAGCGTGAGAAGAAGGCCCAGTCGTCATCCGAGATCGCCTCGCCTTCGAGCATCTCGACCACGACCCCGGCCTCGGCCACCTTGCGCCGCTCGGCGCGGATTTTCTTGCGCTTGGGTTGAGACAGGTCGGCCAGAAACGCGTCGAAATCGGGCCAACCGGCGTTTATCCAGTGAAACTGAACGCCCTGACGCCGCATCATTCCGGCAGCTTCGAGTGCGCTTGCATCATCGGATTCGGGAAACAGGACATGCAGGCCGGAGACGCCCAGCCGATCGGTCTCTGCGATCAGCGCTTGCACCAGCAGGGCCCGCGACTGAGCGTCGCGAGCCAGCAGCCGTGACCCCGGCACCGGTGTGAAGGGCACGGCAATCAGCGCCTTGGGGTAGTAGGGCAGCCGATTGCGGTGATAGGCCTCGGCCCATGCCCAGTCAAACACATACTCCCCATACGAATGGGACTTGAGATACATCGGCGCGGCGGCAGCCAGGCGGCCTTCGGCGTCGTCGATGCAAACCATATGCTGATGCCAGCCCGATTCTCCGCCGACACAGCCGGTGTTTTGCAACGCGGACAGAAACGCATGCCGGGTGAATGGGCCGGTGCCGGCCAGCTGATCCCACTGGGCAGCGTCGAGCTGCGCAAGATCGGTGACGACACGCGTGCAATAATCCCCGGACCCTGATGCTCTTTCGGATTCGCTCATGCCCACCCGGGTTGCAAGTGCCCAACTCAATCAGATCATCGGTGACTTCGACGGCAACTGCAGCCGCATCGCCGATGCCGCGCAACAGGCTCACCTGGCGGGTGCCCAGATACTGGTCACCCCCGAGTTGTCGCTCACCGGATATCCGCCTGAAGACCTGCTGCTGCGGGGTTCATTCTATGACAGGACGCGTGATGCGATGGCTTCGCTCATTCGTCAGTCCCTCGAATGGCCTGGCTTGCACCTGGTGGTCGGCCATCCGGTCGCGCATGACGGACGCCGCTATAACGCGGCATCGGTGATTCATGCCGGTCGGGTGATCGGCGAATACCACAAGCGCGAACTGCCGAATTACGGCGTGTTCGATGAGCGCCGATATTTCGAATCAGGCTCGCAACCGCTGGTCTTTGATGTCGGCGGAGTCAGCTTCGGCGTGGTGATCTGCGAGGACTTCTGGTTTTCGGGGGCGCCTGCCGCCGCGCGTGCGGCCGGCGCGCAGGTGCTCCTGGCGCCCAATGCTTCGCCTTACCACCTCGACAAGCAGCATCAGCGCATGGACATCGTGCGCGAGACGGTCTGCGCTCAAGGCATGTCGATCGTGCTGTCCAGCCTGGTCGGCGGGCAGGACGAACTCGTCTTCGACGGCATGTCCTTTGCGCTCAATGCAGACGGCTCGCTTGCCGCTCAGGCTCAGGCCTTCAAGCCCGATCTGCTGATGGTCGAGGTCGATGGCGCAGGACGATTGTCGGGGGCGATCGTGCCGCAGCCGGCTTTCGAGGCCCAGGTCTACTCGGCGCTGGTGCTGGGGGTGCGCGACTATCTCGGCAAGAACGGCTTTCCCGGCGCGATCATTGGCCTCTCGGGAGGCGTCGATTCGGCCCTGACGCTCGCGATTGCGGTCGATGCGATCGGGGCTGACAAGGTGCGCGCCGTGATGATGCCGTCGCCCTACACCGCCGATATCTCCTGGATCGACGCCCGCGACATGGCTGCCCGCGTCGGTTGCCGCTATGACGAGATTCCGATCGAGCGATGTTTCGAGGCCTTTCTCGGCACGCTCGAAGGCGAGTTCGCCGGCCGCGAGCCCGACACCACCGAGGAGAACCTGCAGGCCCGTATCCGCGGCACCCTGCTGATGGCACTCTCGAACAAGTTCGGATCGATCGTACTGACCACCGGCAACAAGTCCGAGATGGCGGTCGGCTATTCGACGCTCTATGGTGATCTGGCCGGCGGCTTTGCGGTCATCAAGGACATTGCCAAAACCCTGGTCTATCGGCTGTGCGAGTATCGCAACAGCGTGTCGCCGGTGATCCCCGAGCGGATCATCACGCGTGCACCGAGCGCCGAGTTGCGCCCCGACCAGACCGATCAGGACTCGCTGCCGCCCTACGATCAGCTCGATGGGATCGTGAAGCACTACATGGAAGAGGACATGTCGGTCGAAGCGATCATCGCCGCCGGTTTTCCTCGTGAGGCGGTCCTCAAAGTGGTCAGGCTGATGCGAATCAGCGAATACAAGCGCCGCCAGTCACCGGTTGGCATCAGAGTGACGCATCGGGCCTTCGGCCGAGACTGGCGCTACCCGATCACCTCGCGCTTTCGAGACTGAACAAGGAGACAGCAATGAAACAGATCACTGCCATCATCAAGCCCTTCAAACTCGATGAGGTGCGCGAAGCACTCGGGCAGGTCGGCGTGAGCGGACTGACCGTGACCGAAGTCAAGGGTTTCGGTCGGCAGCGTGGCCATACCGAGCTCTATCGGGGCGCTGAGTATGTCGTCGATTTTCTGCCGAAAGTGAAGGTCGAGGTGGTGGTCACCGACGACGGCCTCGACGCTGCGATCGAGGCCATTATCGGCGCAGCCAAGACCGGTCGCATCGGTGACGGCAAGATCTTCGTGACAGCAGTCGAGCAGGTCATCCGGATTCGAACCGGCGAAGTCGATAACGAGGCTATCTGATCTCGGTGGGCCTGGCAGCAGGTCTGAAAAGCCGTCGGAAACCGCGGATCAGCCAGCTCATGAGTACCGCGATCAGCACCAGGAAGATCGCCAGCAGCACCAGAAACACTTCAGGATGCTGCACGGCAAGCCAGCTGCCGGCGACCACTGCAGCATCCTCGGTGAATGACAGGGCGAGGTTTGAAAACGGTTCAGGTGAGGTGTTGGCGGCCGCGCGGGCTCCGGCTTTGGAGAAATGCGTCGCCGCGGTCAGCGAGCCGCCGAGCAGTGCGGCAGCCACCGCCACGGCCGAGCTTGAGTCACCGAAGACAGCGGCAGCAAGTGCGGCACCTGCCGGTATCCGGATGAAGGTCTGCATGCTGTCCCAGAGGCTGTCGAGCCAGGGCAGCTTGTCGGCGAAGAGCTCGACGGTGGCCATGAAGCCTGCAGCGGTCAGCACCAGTGGACTGGTCATCAGTTCGAGATGCTCGGGCAGGGCAAACCACCCGAGGCGGCCGGCCAGCCCGAGCCCGAACATCACCAGATAGAGGCGCAGTCCGGCTCCCCAGGCCAGCGCTGCGGCCAGTGCCAGATCGGGCAGGTGCTGCTGAAGGGTCTGCATCATCGGGGTTCACCGTTTTCGGGTTCTGGAGGCGGGCGGGCGCAGCAGGACAATCAGTGCGCCGCTGCCGCCGTCCGCGGGCGCCGCCTGGCAAAAGGCCAGCACTTCATTGCGCTGCGCCAGCCATTTAAGCACTTTGCCTTTGAGCACCGGCTCCTTGTTGACCGATCCGAGGCCTTTGCCGTGGATCACCCGGATGCATCGCCGCTCGCGCTTCATGCAGTCGGTCAGGTAGTTCACCAACACCTCGCGCGCCTCATCGACGCGCAGTCCATGCAGGTCGATCTGGCTCTGCAGGACCCAGTGACCTCTGCGCAGCCGTCGCACCACGTCGGCACCCACGCCCGGCCGGCGAAACGACAGGTCGCCGTCGGTATCGAGCAGGCGATCGATGTCGATCTCGTCACTGATCGATTCGGCCAGGGCGCAGAGCTCGTCCTGCTCGAACTGACGGGCAGTCGGCTCGATGGCCACGGCCGGCGGATCGATACGACCGGTGGGCGGCAGCGGCACGGCGTCGCCGACGCTGTTGCGAAACAGGTGCGCCTCGCGTTCGCGCTGCTCGCGCTCGCGGCGGGCCCGCGCATCGGCTTGCGCCTGGCGCAGTGCCTCATCCCGAAGCGCGTCGCGAAACGCCGCGAGATCGGCGAGTCCGGTGGCGAGACTACGCTTTGGCATCGGCTCGGCCCGCGCGACCGTTGCGAAATCCGGTTCAGCCCTGCGTATCCTGGCTTTCGAGCCAGCGCTGCGCATCCAGCGCGGCCATGCATCCGGTGCCGGCACTGGTGATTGCCTGCCGGTAGACATGATCCTGGACATCGCCGGCCGCGAAGACGCCGTCGACGCTGGTCATGGTGGCCTGGCCCTGCAGACCACCACGGGTCAGGATATAGCCGCCCTCCATCTTCAGTTGTCCTTCGAAGATGCCGGTGTTCGGGTGATGCCCGATCGCAATGAACACGCCGTGCAGGGATTTGTCCTCGGTCCGGTCCGACTGGACATTCCGGATCCGCATGCCGGTGACGCCCGAGGCATCACCCAAGACTTCATCGAGCACGCTGTGCCAGCGGACATCGACCTTGCCGGTTGCAACCTTCGCCATCAGTTTGTCGATCAGGATGGCCTCGGCCTTGAAGCGGTCGCGACGATGTACCACGGTCACCTTGCTGGCAATGTTCGACAGGTAAAGCGCTTCTTCGACCGCGGTGTTGCCGCCACCGATCACCGCGACTTCCTGATTCTTGTAGAAAAAGCCGTCGCAGGTGGCGCAGCCCGAGACGCCCTTGCCCATGAAGGCGGTCTCCGACTCGAGCCCCAGGTACTTAGCCGACGCACCGGTCGCGATGATCAGGGCGTCGCAGGTGTAGGTGCCCGAATCGCCGATCAGCCTGAACGGACGCGAACCGAGCTCGACCGTGTTGATCTGGTCGAAAATGAACTCGGTATCGAAGCGCTCGGCATGCTCGTGAAAGCGCTGCATCAGCTCAGGGCCCTGGACGCCTTTGGCGTCGGCCGGCCAGTTGTCGACATCGGTTGTGGTCATCAGCTGGCCGCCTTGTGCCAGACCTGTCACAAGAACCGGCTTCAGATTGGCGCGGGCGGCGTAAACCGCCGCGGTATAGCCGGCCGGTCCCGAGCCCAGGATGATCAGACGGCAATGTTTTTCGGCGCTCATGTCAGACCTCTGGAGAGTGCATCTATGTTAAAAAACAGTATGTTGGACCGATCACTTCAAGCATATCCTTGGATTTTGACTGAAGCTCGTGCAAAATCATACAAGCTGCAGGCGTCATGCCAGCGTGTCCAAGCACCAACCGGAGTCTCCATGGCCCACGAAGACATCAAGGCGTTTCTCAAGCGCGTGCCCCTATTTTCGAGCCTGGGCGAGCGTCAGCTCGATACCCTGGCGGCCGGAACCGTCCGGCGCTCCTTTGCCCGAGGCCGCCTGATCGTCGCAGAAGGCGAAGCGTCGCAGTCCCTCTACATCCTGCTGTCAGGGCGTGCCAAGGTGCAGCGCTCCGACTCCGAAGGCAAGGAGGTCATCCTTGCGATCGTCGGCGCCGGCGAGTGCATCGGCGAGATGAGCCTGATCGACGACGCGCCCCGGTCGGCGAGTGTCGTGACGCTCGAATCCTGCTACTTCATGGCCATCAACAAGGACAGTTTCAAGGAGATCCTCGCTGAGAACCACGATATCTCTCTGAAGATCATGAAAGGTCTGGTCAAGCGCCTTCGCGAAGCCGACAAGAAGATCGAGACGCTGGCGCTGCTTGATGTCTATGGTCGCGTCGCCCGGGTGCTGCTCGACTTCTCCGAAGAGGTCAATGGCGAACGCATCGTGAAGTCCAAGCTGCCGCGCCAGGAGATCGCCAAGATGATCGGCGCCTCCCGCGAGATGGTGTCGCGGGTCATGAAAGTGCTTGAGGTCGACGGCTATATCGTGCCGACCGGCGAGGGTCGTCTGTTGCTGCGCGAAAAGCTCGGCACCTACCTGCATTAGGCGTCGAGTGGCTCGCGCCTCCGCCTCCGCCATCGACGGCGTGTCGGGTCGAAGCGGCCCGGGCAACCGGTCACTGCTTCCCGAGCGGGCGCTGGTTCTGCTGCGTGAGGCTCGCTGGCTGGTGCTCTGCGCCACGGCGATGTTTCTGGTCCTGATCCTGATCAGCTACAACAAGGGCGACCCGGGCTGGTCGAATGCGGTCGCGAGTCGCGATGTTCACAATTTCGGTGGGCGCCTGGGCGCCTGGCTCGCCGACCTGCTGCTTTATCTTTTCGGCGCCTGCTCCTATCTGCTTGCCGTTTTCATGCTGATGCGAGTCGTGTCGGGCTATCGCCACCTGAACGCCGCACGCCTGGTCGATCGTCGTCAGGCGCTCGATGAGACCCTTTTTGGTTGGGATCGCTGGCTGGGATTCGCACTCCTGTTTGTCGGATGCCTGGCGCTCGAGTCGTCCCGCCTGGGCAGCTTGCCGATGCAGTTGCCGCTCGCGCCGGGCGGCGTCGTCGGGCATCTGCTTGCCCAGCCGGCGCTGGTGCATCTTGGAGCGGCCGGCGGCACCTTGCTGATGCTGCTCACTGCTGCGGTCGGCTTTTCGCTGGCCACAGGTCTGTCCTGGCTCACTATTTTCGAGAAAGTGGGCGGGGCGCTCGAAGGCGTGGTGTTTTTCTTCCTCAACCGCCGCGAAGCGCATCGTGACCGTCTTGCAGGCGAGCTCGCGGCGACGGTTCGCACCGAGACGGTCGAGGTCAAGCGCAAGATTCTGAGCGATGACCCCGAGCCGGTGCGCATCGAGCGTCAGTCGGTTGCAGTCGAACTCTCCGAGCGCGCCCAGCGCGAGCGCCAGCAGCCGCTCTTTGCCGATCTGCCGGCCGATACCGAGCTGCCGCCGATCTCGCTACTCGATCCGCCGGTGATCTCGCACGATACCGTCTCGCCCGAGACGCTCGAATTCACCTCCCGGCTTATTGAGAAGAAGCTCTCTGACTTTGGCGTCACCGCCAATGTCGTGGCGGCATATCCCGGCCCGGTCATCACCCGCTACGAGATCGAGCCGGCCACCGGCATCAAGGGCTCGACCATTGTCAATCTGTCGAAAGATCTGGCCCGAGCCCTGTCGCTCACCTCCATCCGGGTGGTCGAGACCATTCCCGGCAAGAGCCTGATGGGCCTGGAGCTGCCCAATCCGCGCCGTCAGGCGGTGCGACTGTCAGAGATCCTCGGATCTCAGGTCTACGCCGACTCCAATTCTCCAATCACACTGGCGCTCGGCCACGACATCGCCGGGCGGCCGATGGTCGCCGATCTGGCCAAGATGCCCCATCTGCTGGTGGCCGGCACCACCGGTTCGGGCAAGTCGGTCGGCATCAATGCGATGTTGCTGTCCTTGCTCTACAAGTCCGAACCCTCGCAGGTCCGGATGATCATGATCGACCCGAAAATGCTTGAGCTGAGCACCTATGAGGGCATTCCTCATCTGCTGGCGCCAGTGGTCACCGATATGCGCCAGGCCGGTCATGCGCTCAACTGGTGTGTCGGCGAGATGGAGCGCCGCTATCGCCTGATGAGCAAGCTCGGTGTACGCAATCTGTCGGGCTACAACGCCAAGATTGCCGAGGCCGCCAAGCGTGGCGAACACATTTCCAATCCTTTTTCGCTGACGCCCGATGCGCCCGAGCCCCTTGGAAATCTGCCGGTGATCGTCGTCGTCCTCGATGAGCTGGCCGACCTGCTGATGGTGGTCGGCAAGAAGATCGAAGCGCTGATCGCCCGACTTGCGCAAAAGGCGAGGGCGGCCGGCATCCATCTGATCCTGGCCACGCAGCGTCCGTCGGTCGATGTAATCACCGGTCTGATCAAGGCGAATATCCCCACCCGCATCGCCTTCCAGGTCTCCTCCAAGATCGATTCGCGGACCATCCTCGATCAGATGGGCGCCGAAGCGCTGCTGGGGCAGGGCGACATGCTCTATATGCCGCCCGGCACCGGCCTGCCGGTCCGGGTTCACGGCGCCTATGTGGCCGACGAGGAGGTCCACCGCGTGGTCGCCCACTGGAAGGAGCGCGGTGGCGAGCCCGATTATGTCGAAGGCATGCTCGACGGCGCCCTCTCGGGCGAGTCGATCGATACCGGCAGTGCGGTTGGTTTCGGTGGCCTGCAGACCACGCTTCAGGAAGCCGGTGTCGACGGCGAGTCCGATGCCCTCTACGACCAGGCGGTCGCGGTCGTCCTGCAGCACAAGCGGGCCTCGATCTCGCTGGTACAGCGGCATCTGCGAATCGGCTACAACCGTGCAGCCAGGCTGCTTGAGCAGATGGAGAAATCCGGTGTGGTGTCCGCCATGGCCACCAACGGCAATCGCGACATCATCGTGCCGCGTCGCGAAGGCGATTGATCGGGCCGGGGTAACATCGATCGGATGAATCTTTCCCCTATCTTCTTTGCCGGCCCCGCCGATCTCGCGGGCATTCGCATCGGGCACAAGGCTACACGCGCCGCCCCACGCTGGGCCGCGCGCCTGTCGGTGCTCTGTCTCATCGCCCTGTCGCTGTGTCCATCGCTTGCAATGGCGTCGGCCATCGAACAGCTTCGCAGCTTCGCCTCCGGCACCAGCTCGGCACGCGGCGAATTCCTGCAGCAGCAGGTGCGTGCCAACGGGCGGGCGGGGGAGGCCTCAAGCGGCACCTTCGCCTTTACCCGTCCGGGTCGATTCCGCTGGGAGGTGCTCAAGCCTTTCGAGCAGCTGATCGTCACCGACGGCGAGCGGGTCCATTTCTACGACAAGGACCTCAAGCAGGTGACCGTGCGCAAGGTGACCGAGGCGGTGGGTGCAACGCCGGCGGCGATCCTCTTCGGCTCCAACGACCTCGAGACGAATTTCACCATCAAGGATCTCGGCGCCAGCGAAGGCGTCGAGTGGCTCGAGGCGGTGCCGCGCAGCAAGGAGTCGGGTTTCGACCGGATCCGGATCGGCTTTCGCACCGGTCTGCCGGTCGCCATGGAAGTGCTCGATTCGTTCGGGCAGACCACCCGATTCGTCTTTCGCGCCATCGACCGCAATCCCAAGCTCGATGCCGGGCTGTTTCGCTTCACCGCGCCCCCCGGCGTCGACGTGGTTCAGTAGCGTCGCCATGGCTGTCGCCGACCTGTTTTCGCGCGACCCCACGCCACCGCTGGCGGAAGCGATGCGTCCGAAGGTGCTCGATGAGGTCATCGGACAGTCGGATCTGCTGGGAGAGGGCAAGCCCTTGAAGCTGGCCTTCCTGTCGGGCAAACCCCATTCGATGATCCTGTGGGGCCCGCCCGGGGTCGGAAAAACCACGCTTGCACGTCTGACCGCGCATGCCTTCGACTGCGAGTTCATTGCCCTGTCGGCGGTGTTTTCCGGCGTCAAGGACATCCGCGCAGCCATGGAGCAGGCCCAGCAGAACCTGTCGCAGGGCAAGCACACCATCCTGTTCGTCGATGAGATTCATCGCTTCAACAAGTCGCAGCAAGACGCGCTGCTGCCGTATGCCGAATCCGGGCTGGTGACCTTCATCGGAGCCACCACCGAAAACCCTTCGTTCGAAGTCAATTCGGCGCTGCTCTCGCGTGCTCAGGTCTATGTCCTGAAGTCGCTGACCGATGACGAGCTCAGACAGCTGTTCAATCGGGCGAAAGTCAAGGTGCTGGGCGATCTGCAGTTTGAAGAGGCTGCGATCGAGACCCTGGTGGCCTATGCCGATGGCGATGCAAGACGTCTGCTGAATCTGCTCGAGCAATGCCTGACCGCAGCTGGTGCGGCGGGGGTCAGGACGGTCGACGCCGAATTCATCCAGAACGCCCTGACGCTCAATGCGCGGCGTTTTGACAAGGGTGGCGACGATTTCTACGATCAGATCTCGGCCCTGCACAAGTCGGTGAGAGGGTCTCATCCTGATGCGGCGCTCTACTGGCTGACGCGCATGCTCGATGGCGGAGCCGATCCCAAGTACCTATCGCGCCGGATCATCCGCATGGCCTGGGAAGACATCGGCCTGGCCGATCCGCGCGCCATGCAAATTGCCAACGATGCCGCGCTCACCTACGAGCGTCTGGGCTCGCCCGAAGGCGAACTGGCGTTGGGCCAGGCGGTGATCTATCTGGCGATCGCCGCCAAGAGCAACGCCGGCTACACCGCCTTCAACAAGGCCCGTGCTTTCGTAAAGCAGGACAAAAGCCGCGAGGTGCCGGTCCATCTGCGAAATGCGCCAACCAAGCTCATGAAAGAGCTGGGCTACGGACATGACTACCGTTATGCCCATGATGAGCCGGATGCCTATGCCGCAGGCGAAACCTATCTGCCCGAGGGCATCGCCGATCCGCACTGGTATCGGCCGGTGGCGCGGGGGCTTGAGGCCCGCATCGGCGAGAAGATGGACTACCTCAAGAGCCTTGACGACAAGGCCAGAAAACCCGGGTAGCGCATTGCCGTCGTCACGGCAGCATTGGGCGATGCACCGGTGTTGCCCGGCGTGCAAGTGGCGACGGCTCACCGACGTTAGAATGCCGCCATGATCGATATCCAGATATTGCGCAAAGACACCGATGGTGTCGCGGTCCGCCTGGTAAGCCGCGGCTACACCCTCGATACCGAAGCCTTCCGGGCGCTGGAGGCCGAACGCAAAGACGTTCAGACACGCACCGAGGCTTTGCAGGCCCGTCGCAATGCGCTCTCCAAGTCGATCGGACAACTCAAGGCCAAGGGGCAGGACACCGCTGCGGTGATGGCCGAAGTGGCTGGCCTGGGCGACGAACTCAAAGCCAGTGCCGAGCAAAACGACCGCCTGCTCGCACGCCTCGATGCATTCTTGCTCACCGTCCCCAATCTGCCCCATGACAGCGTCCCGATCGGCGACAGCGAGGCCGGCAATGTCGAGGCGCGTCGATGGTCGCCCGGCGGCACCGAGCCGCAGGCCCTGGCCTTTGCGCCGCGCGACCATGTCGATCTGGGTGAGCCGATCGGTCTTGATTTCGGCTCCGGTTCAAAGCTGTCGGGCGCGCGCTTCGTCGTGCTCAAGGGCCAGATCGCGCGGCTGCATCGTGCGCTCGCCCAGTTCATGATCGATGTCCAGACCACCGAGCACGGCTATACCGAGTGCTATACGCCCTACATCGTGAATGCCGAGACCCTGCGCGGCACCGGCCAGTTGCCCAAATTCGAGCAGGATCTCTTTTCGGTTCGCAAGGGCGGGCAGGACGGCGAGGAAGCCGAAGGCGGCGCGCTCTATCTCATCCCGACGTCAGAGGTCACGCTGACCAATCTCGTGCGGGGCGAGATCGTCGCGGCCGAGTCGCTGCCGATCCGGCTTACCGCTCACACGCCGTGCTTTCGCTCCGAGGCTGGCTCGCATGGGCGCGACACCCGCGGCATGATCCGCCAGCATCAGTTCGACAAGGTCGAGATGGTGCAAGTGGTTGCGCCCGAGGCGTCTTATGAGGCGCTTGAGCAGATGGTGGGGCATGCCGAGATCATTCTGCAGCGCCTTGAATTGCCCTATCGCGTGATGGCGCTGTGTACCGGCGACATGGGGTTCGGGGCGGCCAAGACCTACGACCTCGAGGTCTGGCTGCCTGCGCAAAATGCCTACCGCGAGATCTCGTCGTGTTCCAACTGCGAGGCCTTCCAGGCGCGTCGTCTGCAGGCACGCTTTCGCAATGAGCAGGGCAAGACCGAACTGCTGCATACCCTCAACGGTTCGGGTCTGGCGGTTGGCCGGGCGCTGGTCGCGGTGCTCGAAAACCATCAGCAGGCTGATGGTTCTATCCGGATTCCGGTCGCGCTGCGCCCATGGATCGGCGGGCTCGAGGTACTCAAGCCTCTCGTCTAGGCATTCAGGACGCCGGGCGCCTCAGGATCCGAGTCACTGCAATGGCGCTGATCGCACCGATCGCCGGTCCGGCAAATCTTGCGAGTTCATCGAGGCTGGTTTCATAGAGGCCAAACATGGCCAGGATCGGGATGAGCAGGGCGAGGACGATCAGCAGGCTCAGGGCGTGGGAGGATTTCATCGCAGGACTCGCGGTCAGTGGCAGGCGTTGCGAGAGTAAGGCGTGCGATGCGTTGCGACCGCTTTGGCGGCCTCTCGACCGCATGAGTGGTGCATCAGGGCAGACATGCGGCTCGCACAACAGCGCGGCAGTTGCTGTGATAGAGCGTGCTAGAATCGCCGGCTTGACTGCCTGACTTGACGGCTGAGGTGTTCCTGCAGCGTCGCGTTCGTAAAGACCCCGGAGAGGTGGCAGAGTGGTCGAATGTACCTGACTCGAAATCAGGCGTACGGGCAACCGTACCGTGGGTTCGAATCCCACCCTCTCCGCCAGAAGATTCTTCGCAATCTTCAATGCTTCAAATTCTCAGTCGCCAATAATTGATCTGATCGTTTTTTTCGATCCGATCGCGGCACGATTTCGAAGAAACTGCCTCGGCAGAGGGCCTTCCCCCAGATTGAGGCGGGGTTCTGCTCAGAACCAATTGACCGAGCGAGTTCGAAAATCGATTGTTAAGCCGAACCGATTGAACGCTGTTTGTGGCGATGCCGGTGACCAGGCGCAGGCTTTTGCTCCCGTTAGCCCGACCACGAAATCAGTGCTTGGCGACGAAGTGCCGGCGCGAAAAGAGCAAGGGGATACCGAACATCAGCCCAGTTGCCGTATTGAGCAACACATTGCCCCAGACGCCATGGGCGATTGAAAACGCCGTGTCGATCAGAAACCAGCTGGCCAGTGGAATGGCGATGGTGTTCCAGGCGTGCAGCCTGCCTTCGAGGAACGGGCCCCTGGCCAACAGGATGATGCAGATCATCCAGCCAGCCATCACGGCGCCGATGATGCCGTTGGCAAACCAAATGTAGCCATG
>JAPLQF010000013.1 GCA_026399875.1 Burkholderiales bacterium
TCAGCGTATGGAAAATATGCGGCGCTGTTACTCGCCATGTGCGTCCTGACCATCGTCAGCATGCGCTTCAAGCACGCTCGCGACGACCTGGTTCAAGCCAACCGCTCCATTCAGGCACGCATTGAAGCGCGCGAGCTCGAACTGAACCTGAAACATGCCCAGGTGACCGCGATGGAGCGCGACAAGGCGACGGCCGAAGAGCGCACCCGCGTCCTGCGCGACATGCACGACGGCGCCGGCGCCCACCTGATCACGGCCATCCGGCAAGTCGAGCGTGGCGACGCATCGCGCACCGAGCTTTTACAGACCCTGCAGGAGTCACTGGACCAGTTGCGACTGTCGGTCGACGCGATCCACTTGCCCCAGGGCGATATCAACGCGCTGCTCGCGAGCCTGCGATTCAGGCTGGAGCGGCGGATCAAGGCGGCCGACCTGGGCCTGAAATGGCGCGCCGATGAGCTTCCTGTGCTCGCCAACTTTCACGCCACACAGATGCGGCATCTGCAGTTCGTGCTGATGGAGGCCATCTCGAATGTCATCCAGCACGCCCAGGCCAGTCATATCGCCCTGACCGCGGTCGCCGAAGGCCAGGACATCCGGATCGAATTGCAGGACGATGGCGTAGGCATGGGCGAGGCCAAGGGCAACGGGCGGCGAATCATGCAGGAGCGGGCCGCGCTCATTCATGCCCGCCTGTCGATCGACTCCACGTCGCAGGGAACCTGTCTGCGCATCACGCTGCCTGGCGCGCCGATCAAGCCTCAGGCCTGACGCGGTCTTTGTCGGCGCAGCGCTGATCGGCACGATCCTGCACGGCCGGCGCTGTGCCAGCCGCGAGGAACGGTCTGCTTGTTTTCCTTACCGGCATCCATTGAGCAAGGGCCTTTGGGGCGGCACACAGGGCGGCAACAGGTTAGCCGGTGGCTTGGTCAGGGTTGTCCACAGCGTGGCAGGGCCACAGCCCAAGGTGTTGCAGGCGGCAACCCGAAAGCGAGTGACCAGACTGCCAATCGGCAACACCACTTG
Organism: Burkholderiales bacterium; assembly: GCA_026399875.1. Classification (GTDB taxonomy): domain Bacteria; phylum Pseudomonadota; class Gammaproteobacteria; order Burkholderiales; family Burkholderiaceae_E; genus UBA4615. The sequence continues at coordinate 1,027 of JAPLQF010000013.1, forward strand.
CTGTGCCTCGACCGCACTGCGTCGAATGACGCCGTTGTCGTCGAGTTCGAGCGTTGAATACATGCGGGAGGGTGCCAGGTCTGCCCACGCGATGGGAATCTCGGGAGCAAGCTGATTGATCGTCGTACCACCGCTGGCAATGATGCGCGGCGTGTGGGTCGGTACTTTGACCTCGACATCGAGCGCAATACTTTCAGCCGAACAGATTTCGGATGGCCCAGTAAGACATGCCTTGACAGTCAGACTGCCAATCTGTCCGGGCAAGGTCACCGTCAGGCGCGTCGCATCTCCCGCAGCGGTATCGAGGGCGCCGCCGACAGCGTTACGGATCACGGTCTTCGATTCGATGCTGTTGATGTCGTCCCACTGCAGCGTCACCTGGCTGCGTCCGTTGCGAACCGCAAACTCGACGGGCTTGAACCGGGTCGGTGTGCGGGGCGTGAACCGTTTTTCCAGTTCGGTTTGCAGCGCCGCCTGATAAGCCGGTTTGTAGGCCTCACTCTGACCGGCTTTGTTTGGATGGGCCAAACCTGCGCTCAAGGTCAGTGGATTCCCGGCGGTCCAGTAATCGCGACCCTGAGTCGCCAGTGCTGTCGTGTTGTCGTTCCACCAGGGTCGGTCTGTGCAGATTCCTCGACCGGTTTCTGTGCCGACGTGCGATGAGATGATGTTCCATTTGTGCTCCGCCTTGGTCTTACCCACCTCGGTGTTGACCGTGGCCAGCACGCTGCCGGCGAAGACGCTGTCCTCGTCCGAAATTTGCGCGAACAGTACGTCGCTGAATTCAAGTCCCGAGCAAAGATCAGTGGCGGTGCGGCTCAGCGGATTGGGGTGCATGGTGAGATGCACATTGGCTGGCGGCAGCCGACTTTCAGTGAACCTGACAGCCAACTGACTGTACCAGCCGCGTACATCGATCTGCCCCTGGGCCAATACCCTTCTTGCGTTGCTGTCTGCATCGCCACAACTGCCGCTCAGGCATTCCGCAATGATTTTGCCAAAGCCCATGTCGTTGCCGCCAACGGACATGACCACCGCATCCGCGCTCAAACGCTGAGCTCTCAGAAAATCAAGTGCTGCGGTCCATTGCGGGGGCAGCGATTGGCTCGGCAAGTCGTCGGCCAACTTGTAGCAGTCCCGTCGCTGGTCAGCATTGTCCAAAGCCGCGCAATTGGCCTGGCCACTGACGGAGTTCTCGATCAGGTCAGCAACGATCGCGCCGGAGCAGGCAAAGGTCTGGTGCACGAGCGCCACCCCCGGCCACAGCGTCTGCAGATCGGCCACAGCCAGTCCAAGACCGGATGCGCCACGATGGCAGGCCCGGGCCTCGGCCAGCAGCTTTGTCTGGGTGGCCGCATCGATGCTGAGGTTGGCCCCCAGAGGCATGCCCGACGACCATGTCTCCGACCGGCCTCTTTCCCCGTTGTCGGTGTGAAAGCCCGAAGTCACCGGGGCGCCTTCGCCCGACATGAACGAGTCGCCCATGCCGATGACAGTGAACTTCGGGGCGACATTGGCGGTGCGCAAGGCGCTGGTCGGGGTCAAGGCGGCAGGTGTCAATCCGGAAAAGACCACGCAGTTGTCGCAGGTAAACCGATCGCCAATCAAACTGCTGTTCAGGCTGACAGCCCCCGCTCGAATCACACCGCGCTGCTCGCCGTCGGGCAGCTTGATCCAGCCGCCCAATATCCGCTGCGCGCCAAGAAAGGTTTCTGCGCGAAACAGGGCCTCGCCCTGTACTTTGGGCAACTCGAACTGCGTGACGGTATCGCCATCCACCAGGCGGCCGATCACGGTGCTGTCATCGAGCGACAGCAGAAGTTTCTTGCCTGCGCTGTCAATCAGTTCAACGATTGAATCGCCCGGCACGCCGCGAAACCAGTAGTCGCGCTGGCCATCACAAAAATAGGCTTCGATGCCGGTGGTGTGCGTCACAACCGCACCGAAAAGATTGCTGTTGCTGGTTCGTCCGGCGAATGTCGCCTCTTTCAAGGTGACCGGAGTCGCCTGCTGCAGTGTGCTGTCTGCCTCACTGCTGTTGCCTCCGCATGCAACCAGCATCGAGACGGCGATGATCATCCAGAGATTGTTGAAACAGGTTCGACGCGACCGCCACAACCAGTTAAACGAGCCAGCAAGAGAGAACATTTTTTACCTTAGTCGGGTTGCCAAAATCAGCTGAAACGATCCGGATTCCGGGCTTGCTCAGCTACCCATATTCATGGGGGTGTCAGCCATGCGCGCGTCGCGCCTGACGCAGTCGTCTGCGATCGGTCTTTTCACCGCCGATTGCTCCTATCATCGGAAGCTTGATTTGAACGAGCGCATCGCCCCTTCGACACATCATCCCAACCCCATCACTACAACCCCATCAGGAAACCTGCATGAGTCATCAGGCCCGCATCGATCATCTGCTCAGTGACGCCGCCCAACGCGGCGATATCCCCGGCGTGGCGGCGATGGTCACCTCGTCCGAGCGCACGCTCTACGAAGGCGCCTTCGGCGTGCGCAGCCTGGCTCGCAGTGAGCCGATGACGATCGACACGGTGGTGGGCATCGCCTCGATGACCAAGGCGATCACCTCGAGCGCCGCGCTGCAACTGGTGGAGCGCGGTTTGCTCGAACTCGACGCACCGGCCAGCGCGGTGGTGCCGGCGCTTGGCAATTTGAGCGTGCTGACCGGCTTTAGTGCCGATGGGCAGCCGCTGATGCGCGCGCCCCGTCGGGCGATCACCCTGCGCCATCTGCTGACCCACTCGGGGGGCTTCAGCTACGAGCTCTGGAACGCCGACATCAAGCGCTACAAGGACCTGATGAAGATCCCGGGCATCGAGACCCGCACCAACGAGTCGATCACTATTCCCTTGATCGCCGATCCGGGCGAGCGCTGGGAATATGGTGTGAATACCGACTGGGCCGGCAAGATGGTCGAGGCCGCCAGCGGCAAGCCGCTGGGCCGGTATTTTCAGGACCACCTGCTCGGCCCGCTGGGCATGAGCAGCACCGCCTACCGACCGAGTGAGGCGATGCGCGCGCAGATGGCCGGCATGCATCAGCGCGCAGACGACGGGTCGCTCGCGCCGATCACCGGCATGGGCCCGCCACCACCTCCCGATGTCGACCAGGGCGGCGGGGGTTTGCTCAGCACCGCGCGCGACTATCTCAAGTTCACGCGCATGATCCTGAATCACGGTGCCGGCAACGGCGAACGCGTGCTGCGACCCGAGACCGTCGCACTCATGGGCATGAACCACCTGGGCGACAGTCGGGTGACGAGGCTGAAAACCGTCAGCCCGACCCGCTCCAACGATGCCGAGTTCTTTCCGGGCACGCCCAAGACCTGGAGCCTCGCCTTTCAGATCAATATGCGCCGTGCGCCCACCGGGCGGGCCGCCGGATCGATGTCCTGGGCGGGTCTGACCAACTGCTACTACTGGATCGACCCGACCAGCGATCTGGCCGGCGTCCTGATGACCCAGATCCTGCCCTTTGCCGACGTCAAGGCACTGCCGCTGTTCGAGGCCTTCGAGACCGCGGTCTACGATGCGCAGACATGAGCTGAGCACCTCAGCAACAATGAACAACAACGACAAACAAAGGAGACAACATGGCCCTGCAGAACATCTCGCCGATCAATGACCAGCTTGCCGACATCATCGTTCGCGCGAACGAACCCTGGATTGAAACCAGCCCCGGCATGGCCTGGACCAAGGTGCTCTGGACCGGCCCCGAGACCGGCCGCTGGGTGGCGCTTTATCGCTGGAAAAAGGGCTTCGTGGCGCCGCCGCACAAGCATCTGTCGGATGCCCACACCTATGTGCTCAAGGGCAAGCTGCAGGTGCGCGACGGCATTCTCGAAGCCGGCGACTATGACTACGAACCCAATGGCGTGCTGCATGGCTCGACCACCGCGCTTGAAGACACCGAATACCTCTTCGTGTGCGAAGGGCCGGTGGTCTTTTTCGACGAGAACGGCATTACCGCCTACAAGAGCTGGGAAGAACTGCAGCGGCTGAAGGATTCGGCTGCGAAGCCGTGAGTTCGCGCCGGGGCAACCCGGGCTGAGGGCAAGCACACCGGGGCGGTCACGAGCAAAGCGGTCGCGTTCGGCCCCAAAACCGAGATTAGCCTTTTCGGCACTCGATTCTGTGCGTTTTGTCACATTCGGGGTCTAGCCTTTTTGATTGGTCTGGCGCGTCACAGCACGCCACTCGTCAATCAATCCCACCCCGGAGTTTCACATCATGCAGGCCCTGTTCGCTGCGTCGCCCGTGCGCGCCAAAACCCCCAACCCGATCTTTCGCCTGGCGCGCAGCGCCTCGCTCGCACTTTGCGTGGCGGCGATGTTTGCATCGGGTGCTCAGGCCGCGCCCGGGCTGCTCGCGATCGGCACCCTCAATGGCTCGAGCGATCTGTCCGGACTGACCGGGCCGCTAGAAAACGGCCTTGCCGGCAATGTGCTCGGCGGCATGGGATCGGGCATGGCCTGGGCAGGCGGCAACACCTTCGCGACACTTCCCGATCGCGGGCCTAACGCCGCGCCCTACAACGCCGCGGTCGATAACACCGCCAGCTACATCAGCCGCTTTCAGACGGTGAACATGACGCTTGCGCCCAGCAGCAGCGGCTCCGGGCTGCCGATGATCCTCACGCCTGTGCTCACCCAGACCACCCTGCTGTCGAGCTCGCAGCCGCTGGTCTATGGCAGTGGCGCGGGCATCAATCTAGGCACCGGCGCGCCGGCGAGCAACACCGCGAGCACCTTCTATTTTTCGGGTCGTTCGGACAACTTCGGCGGATCGAACTCGGGCAACGCCTTGAACGGACGCTTCGATCCGGAAGCCATCCGGGTCTCGGCCGATGGCCGTTCGGTGTTCATCTCCGACGAATACGGTCCTTATGTGCGCCAGTTCGACCGCACGACCGGGGTGCTGATCAGAAACTTCGAGTTGCCCGCCAAGTACTACGCGCCGAACCAGAACGCAGTCGGCGATACCGAGATCTCGGGCAACACGATTGGCCGGGTGTCCAACAAGGGCATGGAAGGCCTGGCGATCACGCCCGACGGCAAGACGATCGTCGGTATCGTTCAGGCGCCGATGGCCCAGGATGCGGCCATCTCTGCCAGCAACAAGCTGCTGCGGATCATCGCCATCGATGTCGCCACCGGCGCGATCAAGGGCGAATACGGCTACAAGCTCACCACCGGCTCGGGCGTGAGCGAGATCACCGCGATCAACGACCATGAATTCCTGGTGCTCGAGCGCGACGGCAAAGGTCTTGGCGACGGCACAAATGCCGCAGTCAAAACGCTGTTCAAGATCGATCTGACCGGCGCCACCGACATCAGCACTCTGAGTGGCAGTGCGGCCGCCAATGCCGCAGTCGCCAAGACCTCATTCCTCGACATCGTCGCGGTGCTGGGCGCCAACGGCATCACGAAGGCGAATGTCCCGGCCAAGCTCGAAGCCCTGGCTTTCGGTGCGGATATCCTGGTCAACGGCACGCTCACCCACACCCTGTGGATGGCCAATGACAACGACTTCCTGCCGACAGTCGCCGGCACGAACAACTTCTATGTGTTCGGCGTGACCGATGCCGATCTTGGCGCGTCGCAGTATGTCGGTCAGTCGATTCCGGTGCCCTCGACGCTGGCGCTGACACTGCTGGCACTGGCAGGTCTGCCGGCAGTGCGCCGTCTGCGCCAGACGAAGGGCTGACGCAGAGCTTGAGGCAGGCCTTGAGTTAAACCTTGAGGCCGCGCTTGAGGCAAAGCTGATTGCGCGCGCAGACACCGCGCGCAATCGCTGCCCACCCCCGCTACATATTCCGACGGTACTGCCCACCCACTTCAAAGAGGGCATGGGTGATCTGCCCGAGCGAGCAGACGCGCACCGCGTCCATCAGCACCGCAAAGACATTGTCGTCATCAATCACCGCCTGACGCAGCCGCGCGATCATCGCCGCCGACTCACCGGCATGGCGTGACTGGAAGTCGGCCAGGCGCGCCAGTTGCGACTGCTTTTCCTCGTCGGTAGAACGCGCCAGCTCGAGCTTTTCGGGGGTCGGGTCGCCGTGCGGATTGCGGAAGGTGTTCACGCCGATGATCGGGTACTCGCCGGTGTGCTTCAGATGCTCGTAGTGCATCGACTCGTCCTGGATCTTGCCGCGCTGATAGCCGGTCTCCATCGCACCCAGCACGCCGCCACGCTCGGCGATCCGCTCGAATTCGGCCAGCACCGCTTCTTCGACCAGTTCGGTGAGCTCGTCGACGATGAAGCTGCCCTGCAGCGGATTCTCGTTTTTCGCCAGACCCCACTCGCGATTGATGATCAGCTGGATCGCCATGGCACGGCGCACGCTGTCTTCGGTCGGCGTGGTAATCGCCTCATCAAAGGCATTGGTATGCAGGCTGTTGGCATTGTCGTAGGTGGCAATCAGCGCCTGCAGCGTGGTGCGGATGTCGTTGAACTGGATCTCCTGCGCATGCAGGCTGCGTCCGCTGGTCTGGCAGTGATACTTGAGCTTCTGGCTGCGATCGTTGGCGCCATATTTGTCGCGCATGGCGACCGCCCAGATGCGCCGCGCCACGCGGCCGAGCACGGTGTATTCCGGATCCATGCCGTTGCTGAAGAAAAAGCTCAGGTTGGGCGCGAAATCATCGACCTTCATGCCGCGCGCCAGATAGGCCTCGACGAAGGTGAAGCCATTGGACAGCGTGAAAGCGAGCTGGCTGATCGGGTTGGCCCCGGCCTCGGCGATGTGATAGCCGCTGATCGAGACCGAATAGAAATTGCGCACATCGTGCTGCACGAAATACTGCGCGATATCGCCCATCACCTTCAGGCTGAACTCGGTCGAGAAGATGCAGGTGTTCTGACCCTGGTCTTCCTTGAGGATGTCGGCCTGCACCGTGCCGCGCACATTGGCCAGCGTGAAAGCGCGAATGGTTGCGGCTTCGTCGGCGGTGGGTTCGCGATCGTGCTTGGCTGTGAAGGCGTCGATCTGCTGGTCGATCGCGGTGTTCATGAACATCGCCAGGATCGAGGGCGCCGGGCCGTTGATCGTCATGCTGACGCTGGTGGCCGGGTTGCACAGATCGAAGCCCGAATAGAGCACCTTCATGTCTTCGAGCGTGGCGATCGACACACCCGAGTTGCCGACCTTGCCGTAGATGTCGGGGCGCAGATCGGGGTCGTTGCCGTAAAGGGTCACGCTGTCAAACGCAGTGGAAAGCCGCTTGGCGGCCATGCCCTCGGAGAGCAGCTTGAAGCGGCGATTGGTGCGAAACGCGTCGCCCTCGCCGGCAAACATGCGGGTCGGGTCTTCGCCCTCGCGCTTGAAGGTGAAGACGCCGGCGGTATAGGGGAAAGCGCCCGGAACATTTTCGAGCATCAGCCACTTGAGCAGCTCGCCGTGGTCTTCGTATTGCGGCAGCGCCACTTTTCGGATGCGCGTGCCTGACAGAGAGGTGGATGTGATGGCGGTGCGGATTTCGCGATCGCGAACGGTCACGACAAACTCGTCGCCGGCATAGGACTCGCGCAGTGCCGGCCAATCGGACAGCAGTCGGCGGGCCGCGCCGTCGAGCCCGGCTTCGCGCCGCTCGGCCAGTGCCATCACGGTGTCGCGCGCGCCCTGGCTCTGGGTATCGTCGTCATGCAGCATGCGTGCGGTTTCGCGCAGCTGCTGGATCTCGCGGGCAAGCCGCGCCTGGGCGCGCGCGCGCTGCTTGTAGCCGCGCACCGCGTCGGAAATCTCGGCGAGGTAACGCACGCGGGCAGCCGGCACAATCACAGAATGATTGCTGGTGTGGCGGCTTGCCACCCGCGCAAGACGGCCACCAGTTTTGGCGGCAGCGGCCGCCTGATCGCCGCGACGCGCGTTGTCGCCCAGCGGCAGCGCCAGGCCGAGCGCGACCAGCTTGGGCAGCATGCCCTGATAGAGCGCGGTCACGCCGTCATCGTTGAAGCGCGAGGCCTGGGTGCCGAAGACCGGCATCTGATCGGGCGCGGTGGTCCAGAGTTCGCGATTGCGCTGGTACTGCTTGCTGACATCTCGCAGGGCATCGAGCGAGCCCTTGCGATCGAACTTGTTGATCGCCACGAAATCGGCGAAATCGAGCATGTCGATTTTTTCGAGCTGGCTGGCGGCACCAAACTCCGGCGTCATGACATAGAGCGTCGCATCGACCAGCGGCACGATCGCAGCATCGCCCTGACCGATGCCGGAGGTCTCGACCACGATCAGATCAAAGCCCGAGACCTTGCAGGCGGCGATCACATCGGGCAGCGCCTGGCTGATCTCGCTGCCGGCATCGCGGGTGGCCAGCGAGCGCATGAACACATTGGGATGGTCGATGGCATTCATGCGAATGCGATCGCCAAGCAAGGCCCCGCCCGACTTGCGTCGCGTGGGGTCCACCGAAATGATCGCGATGCGCAGCGCATCGTCCTGATCGAGACGCAGGCGGCGTACCAGCTCGTCGGTCAGACTCGACTTGCCGGCACCGCCGGTGCCGGTAATCCCGAGCACTGGCGTGGCCACCAGATCGGCGCGCTGGCGCAGATCGGTGCGCATCGCGGCGAACGCGGCGGCGTCAAGCCCGCCTGGCGGGGTGTCGTTTTCGAGGGCAGTAATGAGCTGAGCCAGCGAGCGACGCGAACGGGCGATGTCGGCACGCCCCGACGCATCACCGGCGCGGGCACCCGGAGGCAGCACGATCGGATCGAGAGAGACCGGCGCGAACGACGAGAGGTCGAGATCGCAACGCGCGATCATGTCGCCGATCATGCCGGCCAGGCCGAGCTTTTGCCCGTCTTCCGGGGAGTAGATGCGGGTCACGCCATAGGCATGCAGCTCGCGGATCTCGGGGGGCACGATCACGCCGCCACCGCCGCCGAAAACCTTCACATGACCCGCACCATTGGCGCGCAGCAGGTCGATCATGTACTTGAAGTACTCGACATGACCGCCCTGATAGGACGACACCGCGATGCCCTGCACATCTTCCTGCAGCGCGCAGTCGACCACCTCGCTCACCGAGCGGTTATGACCCAGATGAATCACCTCGCAGCCCATGCTCTGCAGAATGCGCCGCATGATGTTGATCGACGCATCATGGCCGTCGAAAAGCGAGGCCGCGGTCACGAACCGGACCTTGTTCTTCATGCGGTATTCGGCGAGTTTCTTGGCGTCTGACAGGTCGGTCATCGGGGTCTTCCGTGCGTCGGATCGGGGTCGGTTCAGGCCGGGGATTACAGGCGCTCGACGATGGTGACGTTAGCCAGGCCACCGCCTTCGCACATCGTCTGCAGACCATAGCGCTTGCCGCGCTTGTGCAGGGCATGGATCAGGGTGGTCATCAGCTTGGCGCCCGAGCCGCCCAGAGGATGGCCGAGCGCGATCGCGCCGCCGTTCACATTCAGACGCTCGCGATCGGCGCCGGTGGCCTTGAGCCAGGCAAGCGGCACCGAGGCGAAGGCTTCATTGACCTCGAAAAGATCGATGTCGTCGATCTTCATGCCGGCCTTCTTGAGCGCACGCTCGGTCGCAGGCAGCGGCGCCTCGAGCATGATCACCGGATCATGGCCGATCAGCGTCATGTGATGCACGCGCGCCAGCGGCGTCAGGCCGAGGGTTTTCAGGCCGCGCTCGTTGACCACCAGCAGACCGGCCGAGCCGTCGCAGATCTGGCTGGCGTTGGCCGCGGTGATCGCGCCGCCTTCCTGCAGGATCTTGACCGCTGAGATGCCGGCCAGGCTGGCATCGAAACGGATGCCTTCATCGACGGTGTGCATCTCGGTCGTCACCGTGCCGTCAGCCATGCGAACCGGCAGCGGAATGATCTCGTCGGCAAACGCGCCCGATTTGGTTGCGGCAATCGCGCGCTGATGGCTCGAGAAGGCGTATTCGTCAAGCTGGTCTTTGGTCAGGCCATATTTCTTGACCATCATCTCGGCGCCGAGGAACTGGCTGAAATCGGGGCCGGGGTAACGATCGTGAATCGCCTGGCTCATATAGCTGCCCATGCCGTTCTTGGCGGGCAGCGAACTTGGCATGCCCATCGGCACGCGGCTCATGCTCTCGACGCCGGCGGCAATCACGATATCCATGGTGCCCGACATGACCGCCTGGGCCGCAAACTGCAGGGCCTGTTGCGAAGAGCCGCACTGGCGATCGACCGAGGTGCCAGGCACGCTCTCGGGCAATTTGGACGCCAGCACCGCATTGCGAGCGACATTGGCTGATTGCTCGCCGGCCTGGCCGACGCAACCCATGATCACGTCTTCGACCAGCGCCGGATCGATACCGGTACGGGCGATGAGTGCATCGAGAACCTGTCCGGCGAGGTCGGCCGGGTGCCAGCCCGACATGCGACCGCCCTTGCGACCGCCGGCAGTGCGCGCCGCGGCAACGATGAATGCTTCAGCCATGGTCTTGTCTCCTCCAGAATGAATCCTGCGGTTTTAGCATGAAAGTGGTCTGTTCGGCATCCCGGCGGGCGTCGCCGCGCAAGGCTTTGCGCAAGCTCAGGACACCTGTTCGGACCCAAAGAGCGGCCCGTGCCAGCGTTCGGCATTTTCGCGATCGATGATGACGAAAGCGCGGTGCTCGTCGCGATAGGCGAGCACATCGCCAGAGCCGATGTCGAACCACCAGCCGCTCAGCGTGAGCGTGCCGGCCTCGACCTGGTCACGCACCACCCGATAGGTCATCAAGTGTTCGAGCTGCGCCAGCACATTGAGCTGCGAGAGCTGGTCATGCTCGCTCAGACTCGGATCGAGCCGGTCGCCACTGGCAAGTCGCCTGGCCGCCGGGTGGGCATGATGCAGCCACTTCGCCAGATTGGGCAGCAGGCTGTCGGCCTTGCCGCCCAGCACCGCCTTCATCGCGCCGCATTCGGAATGTCCGCAGACGACGATATTCGGCACCTTCAGCACCGAGACCGCGTACTCGATGGCGCTGGCCTCCGACAGGTCGCCCTCCGAGTGGCCCTGATGGTCGGCAGGCGGCATCAGATTGCCGACATTGCGCACGGTAAAGAGGTCGCCCGGCTCGGTCGAGACCATCAGGTTGGGTACGACCCGGCTGTCGGCGCAGGTGATGAACAAGGCGTCGGGCATCTGTTCGTAGGCCAGATCGCGAAACCGCTGCGCGTGATCGGGCAGCTTTTGCTCACGGAATTCGACGATTCCTCGGATGAGTTTTCTCAAGGCGGCGTGCTTTTCGGGGGCATTGACAGGCGATTGACGAGCGATTGACGAGCGATCGGCAGGCGACATCAGCCAGCCTGCCATCACCGAGCTTAGCATCGGGCGCGTGACGGTCGATGCTGGCGCCTGGGTCATCGCGGCCCGAATCGACTTTGCGGCATCATCTGCCGATGGACACCATCGACTCCGCCCCCCTGCTCGACATCGACGGCCCGCGGGCCACCCTTCGACTGAACCGACCCTCGCAGCACAATCGCATCGACCCCGATGATGTGCCGGTGATGCAGGGCTATCTCGATCAGATCCTGGCCCGACCCGAGATCCGCGTGCTGGTGATCGCCTCGAATGGTTCGAAGAGTTTCAGTTCGGGCTACACCCTGCAGGCGATTCTCGAGCGGCTGCAGGAGCGCGGCTTCGAGGCCTTCCTCGATCGACTCGAGACCCTGCCGCTGCCCACGATTGCCGCGATTCATGGCGGCGTCTATGGCGGGGCGACCGACCTTGCCCTGTGCTGCGATCTGCGCATCGGCGTGAGCAGCAGCCGCATGTTCATGCCGGCTGCAAAGTTCGGGCTGCACTACTACCCGGGCGGCATGCGGCGCTATGTCGAACGGCTCGGTCTGACCGCCTCGACCCGGCTCTTTCTGACAGCGGGCACCATCGATTCGGATGAGATGCTGCGCATCGGCTTTCTGACCGAGCGGGTCGAGCCGGATGCGCTCGCTGCTGCCATCGACCGGACGGTGGCCGATCTGGTCGCCACCGAACCTCTGGCGCTCGCCGCGATGAAACGCAGTCTGGCCGAGCTTGGCACCACACGCGCTGCGGTGGCCCCGATCGAGTCACGCTACCTCGACTCACTGGCCTCGCCGGCGCTGCACCAGCGTCTGAAGCAGCGTCTCGGCTGAGCTGGTTCCAATCGTTCGCGAGCGCGGCTATTTCGTACCCGACAGCCGCGCCGCCATGGCGAGCCAGCTGGCGCCCACGCTTGCGAGCGCGCCCACACTCAAGACGATGCGCAGCGTCAGAAACCATCGCGGCACCGGCGTGCCGCGATACAGGACCAGATCGATGACCAGTGCCGCAAGCAGTCCGAAGAACAGCAGCGGAAGCGCCATATCGATCGGATAGAGGGTCACGATCCAGCAGAAGGCTGCCGGCGTCACGCCCCAGAACAGCCGCGTTGCCGCCGGTGTATCGACGATCGTGGGCGAGGAAAGGGTCACGCCCCAGTGCACCGCGCCGAGAAAGGTCAGGATGGCGGCGGCATAGTGGACCTGCGAGCGCAGCACCCCCGCCAGTTCGACCGGCGGCGACAGCCAGGAAAAAAGCGCCTGCGCCACGAAGGGCAGCAGTCCGGCCAGCCCCAGGATCCAGGCAAAACGCTTTGTGGCAGGTATATCTCTTGAATCGGACATGAGAAGGCAAAGCCTCAGCGGATGCGGAATCGATAGATTGCCTGCGTGCAGCGCAAGCCCGGAAGAAAGCCGATCGGCTGTCCGTTGGCCATATAACCGCGGCGAGTGACGACCAGTCCGAGCTTGTCGAGCAGGTCCTCGAAATCCAGCGGGGTACTCAGATGCAGGTTGGGGGTGTCATACCACTGGTAGGGCATCTCGCGTGACATCGGCATGCGCCCGCGCAGGATCGACATCGCATGGGTCCAGTGGCCGAAGTTCGGAAACGACACGATGCCTTCGAGCCCGACCTGACTCATCTCGCGCAGCACCCGCTCGGTATGCTTGGTCGCCTGAATCGCCATCGACAGGACCACCACGTCGAAACGGCTGCCGGCAAACATGTCGAGCCCGGCTTCGATGTTCTGCTGGATCACATCCACACCGCGGTGAGCACAGGCCAGCACCTGGGCGTCGTCGATTTCGACGCCATAGCCGCTGCAGCCTTTGGCATGCTGAAGATGATCGAGCAGCGCGCCATCACCGCAACCCAGATCGAGCACACGCGAGCCGGGCGCGATCCAGTCGGCAATCTCGGCGAGGTCCGGCCTCAGACCATGACGATCGAGGGCACGCTGGGTCAGGTTCATGTCGCAAGCCCCGTGGCAATCCGATCGAAATAGGCCCTCATCAACGCGTGATAGCGCGAGTCATCGAGCAGGAAGGCGTCGTGTCCATGCGGCGCATCGATCTCGGCGTAGGTCACCCGCCGGCGATTGGCCAGCAAGGCGGCCACGATCTCGCGACTGCGCTCGGGCGCAAATCGCCAGTCAGTCGAAAACGAAGCCAGCAGGAAATCACATCGGGCCGGTGCAAGCGCCGCGGCCAGATCGCCGCCGTGTTCGCGGGCCGGATCGAAATAATCGAGCGCACGGGTGATCAGCAGATAGGTATTGGCGTCGAAATAGCGCGAGAACTTCTCGCCCTGATAGCGCAGATAGGACTCGATCTCGAACTCGACATCGAAGGTGAACTGGTAATCGTTGCCAGGCGAGGCGTCCTGCGCCGGGCGCCTGAGCGTGCGGCCGAAGCGCTCGGCCATGGTGTCGTCGGACAGATAGGTGATGTGGCCGATCATGCGTGCCACCTGCAGGCCGCGCGCCGGCAGGGTATCGAAGTCGTAGAAGCGTCCGCCGTGAAAGTCGGGATCGGTCACGATCGCTCGCCGCGCCACTTCGTTGAAGGCAATGTTTTGCGCCGACAGCCGGGGCGCGGTCGCAATCGCCACGCAGTGCGCCAGGCGATCCGGAAAAAGCGTGCTCCACGCGAGCGCCTGCATCCCGCCGAGCGACCCGCCGATCACCGCGGCAAATCGTTCGATTCCGAGCGCATCGGCCAGTCGTGCCTGGGCATTGACCCAGTCCTCGACGGTCACGACCGGAAAATCAGGCCCATAGGGCTTGCCGGTGGCCGGGTTTGGCGACATCGGTCCGGTCGAGCCGAAGCAGGAGCCGAGGTTGTTCACACCGATCACGAAAAACTGGTCTGTATCGACCGGCTTGCCCGGGCCGACCATGTTGTCCCACCAGCCGATGTCCTTGGCGTCGCTCGCACTGACGCCTGCCACATGATGCGAAGCATTGAGCGCATGGCAGACCAGCACCGCATTCGAGCGCGAGGCGTTCAGACGACCATAGGTCTCATAGACCAACTCGTACTGATCGATCGACGCGCCGCTGGACAGCGCGAGCGGCGCATCGAAACGCAGGCGTTGCGGGGTGGTCACCCCGACCGAATCGGTCATCAGGTCAATCCGTGGAAGTATGGCGCCCCGACCGTCGTCGGGCACTGAAGCGACCGGCTTGCCGCGGCGCTCGGGCACAGGAGGCTTTTCCTGTACACCGCTTTAGCCGCATTTTTTAGGCGCCCGCAAGCTGGTCACAAATCGGCGCGGGGCTCACCTTAGCGGGGCGGCCGCGGGGTGTCAACGCGGCCCTGCCGTGGACCCGCTTGCTGCACCGCTGCTGCACAGCGCCGTGCGGCAGCCGCACTGGAGCCATGAGCGGCTCAGTTTTCGCGCAGACGCCTGAGCCCGGCCTGGACCTTGACCGGATCATCTGACCCCAGCAGCCGCGAGACACGCGTGCGAAGTCGGGCCGCATCGCAGCGAAGAATCTCGCGCTTGACCCGCAACAGACTCGCCGGATGCATCGAGAAAGACCGCAACCGGCCCGCACGGCCGCACGGATGGTCTGCGACACCAGGTGCAGCACCGCCGGATGGAAGGGGTCATAGAGTGATGCGACCGCATGATCGGTGCGGTCGATCGCCAGGGTGTACTGGATCAGGTCATTGGTGCCGATCGACAGAAAATCGAGACGTCGGGCGAACATGCCGGCGGTGAGCGCCGCCGCAGGCACCTCGATCATGCCGCCCACCGGTACCTCGGGCCCTGATCGCCGGGTGCGCACCGACACCTGCTCACGCGCCTGGGCGATCAGCCGCAATGACTGCTCGACCTCATGACCATGGACGAGCATCGGTATCAGCAGACGGACAGGCCCGTGCTCGGCCGCGCGATGAATCGCACGCAACTGCTCCAGAAACATATCGGGCTCGGCGAGGCTATAGCGGATTGCCCGCTGGCCGAGCGCCGGGTTGGCAGCCGCCGCCTGATCATGGCCTTCGTCATCGCCGCGCAAGGGCTTGTCGGCACCGATGTCGATGGTTCTGATCGTGACCGGGCGGCCTCGCATCGCAATGACCGCGGCGGCATAAGCCTCGTATTGCTCGTCTTCGCCCGGCCGGTCGTCGCGATTCATGAACATGAATTCGGTGCGAAACAGTCCGATACCGGCCGCACCCGCCTCGATCGCCTGCTCGGCCTCGGCCGGCAGCTCGATGTTGGCATGCAGCTCGATCGGAACACGGTCGACGGTCGCCGTGGGCACATGCACCAGCCGCCCGAGCTGCTTGCGCTCGAGCAGGCCCAACATCATGCGGTGCCGATACTCCTCGAGCACGATGGCGTCGGGCGCAACCATCAGCACGCCCGCGTCGCCGTCGAGCACCACCCAGTCATCGTCACGAACCAGCAGACTGCCGGTGTTCAGCCCGACCACCGCCGGCACATTCATGCTGCGCGCCAGAATCGCGGTGTGCGAGGCGGTGCCGCCGAGGTCGAGCGCGAAGCCACCGGCCTGTTTCAGGTGCAGCATGTCGGCCGGCGCAACATCATGGGCAATGAAGACCAGCGGCACGTCGCCCGGCTTGGGCCGCTCGGGCAATCGGCGGCCAGATCCGGAAAGCGCCTTGAGCACCCGATCGGCAACCTGCGTCAGATCACGGCCGCGCTCGCGCAGATAGGCATCCTCGAACTGTTCGAATTGCGCAGCCAGGTGTTCGACCTGCGCGAAGAACGCCCACTCGGCATTCTGGCCATGCAGCTCGACCGCCAGTCGCGTTTGCTCGACCAGCGACGGGTCTTCGAGCATCATCGCGTGGATCTGCAGCAAAGCCTGAGCCTCGGGTGGCGCATCGACTGGCAACTGTTCGCCGAGATTGGCCAGCTCGAGCCTCACCACGTCGATCGCGCGGTCGAGCCGACCGAGTTCGGCGGCACGCTGCTCGGGCGTGATGCGATAACGCGGCACATCGATCAGCCGAGATTCGAGCACGACCGCACGGCCGACGACGATGCCGCCGCCGATGCCGGTACCGTGAAGGCTGAACATGGTGTGTGCGCCGCCGGTCTCAGCGCTCGGGCGGATCGGCCGGGCTCACGCCCTCCCCGAATCCCGAGCCGACCAGGTCGAGGAGCGCCGCAAGCGCCGCATCCTCATCGGGGCCGTCGACATCGATAACCAGGTTTGCCCCGCGCGCCGCCGCGAGCATCATGACGCCCATGATGCTTTTGGCATTGACGCGACGGCTGCCCTTGCTGATCCAGACATCGGACTTGAAGCGACTCGCCAGCTGGCTGAGCGCGGCTGAGGGCCGGGCATGCAGACCCAGCTTGTTCACGACCACCACCGTTGCCTTTTTCATCCGGGATTCTCGTCGGGGTCCAGAGCATGCACCGTGCGAATCGTCTCGCGAACGCCATCGAGCAGCTTGTCGGTCACTTCTTCGAGCGCCCCGCGCCGATGGGTGATGGCCTTTACGAGCAGCGGCAGGTTGACACCGGCGATGACGGTGATGCGATTGGGTTCGGCCAGGCAAGCGGCGATGCGCGCGGGTGTCGCGCCATAGAGATCGGTCAGCACGATCGCACCAGTACCGTCATTGATGCGTTTGAGCAGCTCGCGTGCTGCGCCGAGCGCAAGCTCGGGGTCTTCATCGGGAATGACATCAAGCGCGGCCAGTTGCGGTGGCAGACGCCCGAAGATGTGACGGGTGCAATGCAGCAGCGCCGTGCCCAGCGGCTCATGCGAGATGAGCAGGATGCCGATCATACGATGCGCACCGCCTCGCGCTCGAGAGACTCAAGGAACAGTGCGGCGACATCGAAACCGGTCTGGTCGGCAATCTCGCGAAAGCAGGTCGGACTGGTGACATTGATCTCGGTGAGGCTGTCGCCGATGACATCGAGCCCGACCAGAAACAGGCCACGTGCCCACAGACGCGGCGCGAGCCACTCTGCGATCTCGCGGTCGCGCGCCGACAGCGGCTGCGCCCGGCCGGTCCCGCCAGCGGCCAGATTGCCCCGGGCCTCGCCGGCCTTGGGCACCCGCGCCAGCGCATAGGGCACAACCTGCCCGCCAATCAGCAGCACCCGCTTGTCACCCTCGGCGATGGCAGGCAGATAGCGCTGGGCCATCACGCTGCGGGCACCAAACTGATTCAGCGTCTCGATGATCACCGACAGATTGGGATCGTCGCTGCGCGCCCGGAAGATCGATGCGCCGCCCATGCCGTCGAGCAGCTTGAAAACCGCTTCGCCATGATGCTCGGCGAAGGCGCGCAGCTTGACCGGATCACGGGTCACGATGGTGGGCGCGGTGAATTGCGCGAACTCGGCGATCGAATACTTCTCACCATGGTCGCGGATCGCCTTGGGATCGTTGAACACCTTTGCCCCCTCGCGCTTGCCATGCTCGAGCAGCCAGGTGGCATAAACATATTCCTGATCGAAGGGCGGGTCCTTGCGCATCAGGACCGCATCGAAGTCGCTCAGGCGCGAGGTCACCGATTCGGCGCAGCGATACCAGTCGTGCGGATCATGGCCGGGATCGCCAAGCTGCGGCCCAGTGAGCGTGAGCGCAGACGCATCGGCCCAGACATGGCCGTCGGCCAGCCACAGTTGCGGGACTTCGCACACCACAATCGAGTGACCGCGCGCCGCGGCCGCCATCATGATGGCGTAGGTCGAATCCTTGTAGGTCTTGATCGACTCCAGCGGGTCGAGAACAATAAGAATGCGCATGGGATGGGCTGCCCTTCTGGAGAGAGAGACCGCGCGGACCTTCAGCCAGCTCGGTCTTGATTCGGGTCGGTCTGTTCGAGTTCGAGCGAGGCAGCAAGCAGCGCCAGCCGGGCGACCACACCATAGGCATAGAAGCGGTTGGGCGGACAGTCGACGGTCGCGCCAGCATCGGGCTGGTTGCAGGGCGCAGCGAACGGCAGCGGCACGAAGTGGGCGCCGGGCGAATTGAGGTTTTCATCGCGACCACGTTCGGCATTGACTCGATAAAAGCCACCGACGACATAACGGTCGACCATATAGACCACCGGCTCGGCGACACCATCTTCGACGGTTTCGATGGTGGGCACGCCTTCCTGGATGATGACCTCGCTGACCTCGAGGCCCTCCTTGACCACCGCCATCTTGTTGCGCTGGCGGCGATTGAGGTTCTGAACTTCGGAGGCATCCTTGACCGTCATGACACCCATGCCATAGGTGCCGGCATCGGCCTTGACGATCACGAAGGGCGTCGCGTCGATCTGATATTCCTTGTACTTCGCGCGGATGCGCTGCAGCGTGACATCGACCTGTTCGGCCAGTTGCGCCTCACCCTCACGAGCATGGAAATCGAGACCCGAGCTGCCGGCAAAATAAGGATTCACCAGCCAGGGGTCGACCTCGAGCATGGCACCGAAGTCCCGAGCAACGACATCGTAGGCCGCAAAATGATTGGTTTTGCGCCGCACCGCCCACCCGGCATGCAGGGGCGGCAAAAGGATCTGCCCATGCAGCCCACCGAGCACCTCGGGTATACCCGCCGACAGATCGTTGTTGAGCAGGATGGCGCAGGGGTCGAAATCCTTCAGACCGACACGGCCCTCACGGCGCACCAGCGGCTCGACCGTGAGCGACTGGCCATCGGGCAGCTCCAGGCGCGTCGGCTCAAGCACCTCAGGGTTGAGCGACCCGAGTCTCACGGTCAGGCCGGTCTGACGCAGCAAGGCCTGAATACGAAGAACATTCTGCAGGTAGAAGGTGTTGCGGGTGTGGTTCTCGGGGATCAGCAGCAGATTGCTCGCATCAGGGCAATATTTCTCGATCGCCGACATCGCCGCCTGGACCGCCAGCGGCAGGGCTTCGGTCGACAGGTTGTTGAAGCCACCCGGATAGAGATTGGTGTCGACCGGCGCGAGCTTGAAGCCGGCATTGCGCAAATCGACCGAGCCATAAAAGGGCGGCGTGTGCTCCTGCCACTGGAGACGAAACCACCGTTCGATGCGGGGTGTTGCGTCGAGAAACTTGCGTTCCAGCTCGAGCAGCGGGCCAGTCAGTGAGGTGATGAAATGAGGAACCATCGGATGGGGCTGCCTTCGTACGGGCGCTTATTGTAGCGCCGGGGCGCCCGACTGGATGACCGGCCTGGGCACTTCGGGAGTCAGCGAAACACCACTGTGCGACTGCCGTTGAGCATCACGCGGTCTTCGAGGTGATAGCGCAGCGCTCGCGCCAGCACGGCTCTTTCGACGTCACGGCCGTAACGGATAAGGTCATCAACCGTGTCGTTATGCTCGACCCTGACCACGTCCTGCTCGATGATCGGCCCCTCATCGAGATCCTCGGTGACATAGTGACTGGTGGCGCCAATCAGCTTGACCCCTCGCTCAAAGGCACGGTGATAAGGCTTGGCACCGATAAATGACGGCAGGAAACTGTGGTGGATGTTGATGATTCGACCGGGATAGCGGGCACACAGATCGGGCGGCAGGATCTGCATGTAGCGGGCGAGCACGATGGTGTCGACCTCATTGTCCTCAAGCAGCCGGGTCAAGCGCTCGAATGCCCCGGCCTTGTCGTCGGGCGAGACAGGCACGCAGTGAAAGGGCACGCGGTGAATTTCGACATCACCGCGCAGATCTTCGTGATTTGAAATCACACACGGGATATCGCAGGGCAACTCGCCCGCGCGCCAACGGTAGAGCAGGTCAACCAGGCAGTGGTCAAGGCGGCTTGCCAGCAGCGCGACCCGACGCGGTCGGGCCGAATCGGACAGTCGCCAGCGCATCTCGAGGCGCTGCGCGAGCGGCGCAAATCCGGTCGAAAAATCCTTGATGCCCCCGGGTAAGGAATCGGCCAGGATCGCATTGCGCATGAAGAAGCGCTTGGTGTCTCGATCGGCGTGGTGGTTGGCTTCGAGGATCCAGCCGCCGCGCTCTGCAATGAAGCGGGAGACTTCGGCAACAATGCCCACGCGGTCGGGGCAATCGATGGTCAGGGTGAAGTGGCGTTCGGAGATCATCCCGAATTATCGCAGAGCCCGCGTGGACTCCTGATGAAAAAACCGCGCCGGGCGAACCCGACGCGGTGTGAGACCTGAGCTCTCAGGAGAGGAGGCAGGAGAAGCCGCTCAGGAGTGGTAGGCGGTCTCGCCGTGCGAACTGATGTCGAGGCCTTCGCGCTCTTCGTCTTCCGCCACCCGCAGACCGACGATCATGTCGACCACCTTGAAGGCAATGAACGAGACGATAGCCGACCACACCAGCGTGGTCAGCACGGCCTGCAACTGGATCCAGACCTGGCTGCCGATCGAATACTCCGCACCGGCTGCGTTGGCAACATAGTCATAGATGCCGGTGCCGCCGAGCGACGGTGCAGCGAATACACCGGTGAGCAGCGCACCCAGGATGCCGCCGACGCCATGCACGCCGAACACGTCGAGGGAATCATCGGCGCCCAGCAGGCGCTTCAGACCATTGACACCCCACAGGCAGACGAAGCCAGCCGCCAGACCGATGACGATTGCACCCATCGGGCCGACGAAGCCGCACGCCGGCGTGATGGCCACCAGACCGGCAACCGCACCCGAGGCCGCGCCAAGACCCGACGGCTTGCCCTTGCTCATCCACTCTGCGAACGACCAGGCCACGGTGGCTGCGGCGGTGGCGACGAAGGTGTTGACGAAAGCCAGAGCGGCCACGCCATTCGCTTCGAGGTTGGAACCGACGTTGAAGCCGAACCAGCCCACCCACAGCAGCGCTGCACCGACCATGGTGAAAGCGAGCGAATGAGGCGCCATGCTTTCGCGGCCCAATCCGACACGTTTGCCGAGCATGTAGGCACCCACCAGACCGGCAATACCGGCGTTGATGTGCACGACGGTGCCGCCAGCGAAGTCGAGCGCGCCCTTGGCCCACAGGAAGCCTGCGCCGGCGGTCACCGCTTCAAGCGTCTTGGCATCGGTGATTGCATCCGGACCATCCCAGTACCAGACCATGTGGGCGATCGGAATGTACGAGAAGGTGAACCACAGCACGCAGAACAGAAGCACGGCCGAGAACTTGATGCGCTCGGCAAAGGCGCCGACGATCAGCGCCGGCGTGATGGCCGCGAAGGTGCACTGGAAAGCAATGAAGATGTACTCAGGGATATAGACACCCTTGCTGAAGGTGGCTGCTACCGAGTCAGGCGTGACGCCCTTCAAAAACAGCTTGTCGAAGCTGCCGAAGAAAGTGCCCGCACCACCGAAGGTGAGCGTATAGCCGTAGATGACCCAGAGCACGGTGATCACCGAAAAGACCATGGTCACTTGCATCAGAATCGACAGGAGGTTCTTCGAGCGGACCAGGCCACCGTAGAAGAGCGCCAGACCCGGAATGGTCATCATGATCACCAGCACGGTGGCCACGATCATCCAGGCGGTGTCGCCCTTGTTGGGCACGGGGGGTGCGGCAGCGGCGGCCGGTGCATCTGCCGGTGCAGCCTCTTCCTTCTTGACGACGGGGGCCGCGGCGGCAACAGGTGCTGCCTCTTCTTTCTTGGCTTCGGCCGGGGCGTCGTCCTTCTTGACTTCGGTCGTGGCCGCCTGGGCGAGCAGCACAGGAGCGACCTTGGCCATGGGAGCGACCTCGGTCGCGGGAGCGCCGGTGACGGCAAAAGCGCCGGCCCATGGCGCGAGGCCCAGCGCTGCAATCAGCGCGAGCGATCGTGCAAAGCGGTTCATGTTGGATTCCTCAGTTTTCGTAATCAGGGTTCAGAGCGCATCCGCGCCGGTCTCGCCGGTCCGGATCCTGACGACCTGCTCCAGGTCGTACACGAAGATCTTGCCGTCACCGATTTTTCCGGTGCGGGCCGCCGCCTCGATCGCCTCGATGGCTCGCTCGACCAGATCGGCCGCAACAGCTGCCTCGATCTTGACCTTCGGCAGAAAGTCGACGACATACTCGGCACCCCGATAGAGCTCGGTATGCCCTTTCTGACGACCGAAGCCTTTGACCTCGGTCACGGTGATGCCCTGCACGCCGATGGCCGAGAGGGCCTCACGGACCTCGTCGAGCTTGAATGGCTTGATGATGGCGGTGATCAATTTCATGAATGCTCCCTGCTTGCTTTGAGAGCGGGGCATCACGCCCCGCGCGGCCGGATCAGAAGGCCTTGCTGATTGAGAAGACGGCGGCGTTGTTGCCGACGAACTTGGAGGCACCCGAACCTTCGAAAAAGGTCCAGTAATCTTTCTTGGCGTTGGCTTGTAGTCGACATAGTTGTGGTTGGAGTAGCTCTTGACGTTCTGGTAGCCGACATGAGCCACCAGACTGGTCTTGGCCGCGATCTCGGTGGAGTAGCCAAGGTCGAGGTAATAGGAGCCCTTCGAGCCGCCGTTGGGCGCGTAGCCGGTGGTGCTGTTGACGCCGAAGTAGTCGCTGACGGTGAAAAAAACCTTGGCGGTCAGCGGGCCGAAACTGCTGCCAACATAAACCTCGAAGTTATTGAAGGTCGGCTTTCCGCCGCTGGCAACGTTGTAATAGGAGCCCGGGTAGTAGTAGTAGATGGCGCCGAGATCGAGCGTGATGGCATCGGCCAACGGGATCTTGAAGCCGCCGTAGAAGTCCATTTCGAGGCTGGCGCCGTTGGGGTACTGATTGCCCGAGACGCTCGAGTTCCAGTTGCCCAGATAAAAGCCGCTCGAATGGGCATAGTCGATACCGCCCTGGACCGCGGGCAGCCTGTAGCTTTGCGAGATGCCGCGGAACCGGTAGTCGGAGACGATCGCGAGGTTGCCGGTCAGCGGGCTTGCCGGCTCAGCGGCAGGGGCCGCTGCGGTTTGGGCATTTGAATGCAGCGGGGTGAGAGCAGCCAGGACGGCCAGGGCAAGCAGCGACTTCTTCATGAGTTCTCCAATTTAAGATAAGAAAGGGATCTGAATTTCACTAACCGGGTATTCGAGCAGGCGACCCGAAATGGCAAATGCGTTTGAAGATCAGCTTCGCATCCGAGATATCGATTGCGAGTGGAGGCTCTCTTGCAAACTGCGTGCCATCTTGTTTTTGCACCAATTTCGGTCGTTTTAGCCACATTGTTCGGTTTTTGCACCACCATCGGGCATCGAGTTGTTTTTTGCGAGACGCACCGAGAGCATGCCGACCGAGTTCGGGCGACTCATCCGCCGATTCGCCTAGGTCTTCAGGCCTATCCACGACCCGGCGTCCGAAGATTCGTGCGTGCTAGAGTCGTTTCACTTAAAGGGGCGACACATGGACAAACAGGCCTTCCTTCACGATTTTCAGCAACGCATTGCCGAACTCATCAAATCGAGTCCGGCCGCCGATATCGAACGCAACCTCAAGGCCGTGCTCGCTCAGGGCTTCCAGAAAATGGATCTGGTCACTCGCGAGGACTTCGAGATCCAGGTCGCACTGGTCGAGCGTCTTCGTCATCGTCTCGATCTGCTCGAGGCGCGTCTGGAGACCCCTCCGGCCGATCAGTCGACATCAGGGCGCTGATCAGGCACCTGCAAAGCCGCGTCCACACTGCTCGCCCCCTCTTTCCCCCGGGCAGCCATGTCGTTGGCGGTCGTTCGCAGCCGCGGTCTGGTCGGTGTCGAGGCACCGTCGGTCTCGGTTGAAGTGCATCTCGCCAACGGCCTGCCTGCGTTTCACATCGTCGGCCTGCCAGACACCGAGGTTCGCGAAAGCCGTGAACGGGTGCGCGCAGCATTGCTGCAGGAAGGCTTCGAATTTCCCAACCGGCGGATCACGGTCAATCTTGCGCCGGCCGATCTGCCGAAAGGGTCGGGGCGATTCGATCTGCCGATCGCGATCGGCATCCTGAGCGCCTGCGCAGGCATCGCGCCGGAAGTACTCGAGCGAGTCGAATTGATGGGCGAGCTTTCGCTCACTGGTGAACTGCGGCCGATCCGGGGGGCGCTCGTTCTGGCACTGGCCGTGCGCCGCGACCCGGCCGCTCGACTCCTGGTCCTGCCGGCCGCCAGTGCGGCCGAGGCAGCGGTGGCAGGCTACCCCGGCACGCGCGCCGCACATTCCTTGCGTGAAGTTTGGCAAGCCCTGGTCGAGGGCGTGGCCCTGCCCTCTCCCGCCGCCGGACCTGCTCCAGCGCCGCTGCGCCTCAGTGCAGCCCCGGACCTCGCTCAAGTCAGGGGGCAGGCCGGCGCCAGGCGTGCACTCGAAATCGCGGCCGCAGGCGGCCACAGTCTGCTGCTCATCGGGCCGCCCGGCACCGGCAAGACCATGCTTGCGCAGCGACTGCCAGGCCTGCTGCCACCGATGACCGACCTGGAGGCGCTCGAGTCGGCAGCCATTCTGTCTCTGTCGGGCTCCGGCTTTCGGGCAGGCGACTGGGGCGTACGCCCCTTCCGGTCGCCTCATCACACTGTTTCTGGCGCCGCGCTGGTGGGCGGCGGGTCGATGCCGCGCCCGGGTGAAGCATCGCTCGCCCATTGCGGCGTTCTGTTTCTCGACGAACTCGGCGAATTCCGACGCGATGTGCTCGAGACCCTGCGCGAGCCCCTGGAAAGCGGCCGTGTCTCGATCTCGCGGGCTGCGCGACAGGCGGAGTTTCCGGCCGCCTTCCAACTGATTGCCGCCATGAATCCCTGCCCCTGCGGCTATCTGGGCGATCCCAAGGGGCGCTGCCGCTGCCAGCCCGATGAGATCTCGCGTTATCGGCATCGCCTGTCCGGGCCGCTGCTCGATCGCATCGACATGCATGTCGATGTCCCGCCGGTGTCGCAGTCCGACCTGCTGGCCAGTGCTGCCGGCGAGGCAAGCAAGCCGGTGCGCGAGCGGGTAAGCCTTGCCCGAGACCGGGCCCTGGCACGCCAGGCCACGCCGAACGCCGGCCTGAGCGCCGCCGAAACCGAACGTCATTGCCGGGTCGACGATGCCGGCAACTCGCTGCTGTCGGCCGCCATCGAGCGACTCGGACTCAGTGCAAGAGCACTGCCACGACTGCTGAGGCTCGCCCGAACCATTGCCGATCTGGCGCAGTCAGAGAACATCGTGGCCCGGCATGTGGCCGAGGCCATCGGCTATCGCCGCCTCGCCGGCGTAAAATGACTTGATGGAGGCCCTCATGTCCGAACCCGAAACCATCGATGTCATCTCCGATGTCGTCTGCCCCTGGTGCTACATCGGCAAACGGCACCTTGAAGCCGCGCTGAGCAAGCTGCCGGTTGATGAGCGCCCGCTGGTTCGCTGGCACCCTTTCCAGCTCAACCCTGATCTGCCGGCTGCCGGGGTCGATCGCCGCAGCTATCTCGAAGAAAAATTCGGCGGTGCCGAGCGGGCCTCCACGATCTACGATCGCGTGCGGGCGGCCGGGCGCGAAGCGGGTCTGGCGCTCGACTTCGATCGCATCGAGCGTCAGCCCAACACCCTCGACGCCCATCGTCTGATCGCCTGGGCGCAGGCCAGCGGGCGCGATGTCGAGCCGCTGGTCGAGGCACTCTTCAAGGCCTATTTCGTCGAAGGCCGTTTCATCGGCGATCGCAAGGTCTTGGCAGAAGTCGCTGGTGAAGCGGGCTTCGACGCCGGCGCGTCGCTCGAAATGCTGGAGGGGCAGACTGCCACGGCCGAGATCGCCGAGATGGATCTGCGCACACGCCAATCGGGTATCGGCGGCGTACCCTTTTTCATCTTCAACGAGAAAATTGCGGTATCCGGCGCTCAAGGAGCCCCAGTACTGCTCGATGCCCTGGCGCAGTCCCGCCCCTCGACCTGAACCTGAGCTTGCGCCGGCTTCGCCCCCGGCGCGAGCTAGAATCAGTTTCCCCCCCACAACAAGACAGGCCCAAGGCCGTCCCCGAGACATGTCCCCAACACACTCCCAGTCAGCCGACGCCGGCCCCCTCGAGGGCATCCGGATCATCGAACTCCATGCCATCGGACCGGTGCCCTTCGCAGGCCAGTTGCTGCGCAGTCTGGGGGCGAGCGTCTCGCGCATCTCGCCACCGGCCGACCCCGGCCTTGGCGTGGCCACCGATCCTCGGTTCGACCTCAGCAACTACGGCAAGACGCCGCTTGCGATCGACCTCAAGCGTCCCGAAGGACTGGCCGAAGCGCTGGCGCTCATCGACAAGGCCGATGTGCTGCTCGAGGGCTTTCGCCCGGGCGTGCTCGAGCGTCTGGGCATGGCGCCAGCCGACCTGCTGGCACGCAACCCGCGTCTGGTGATCGGTCGGCTGTCGGGTTGGGGCAATGCCGGCGCACTGACCGAGCGGGCCGGCCACGACATCAACTACCTCGCGATGGCCGGGCTGCTTAATGCCATCGGCACCAAGGAGACCCCGGTCGCACCGCTCAATGTGGTCGGCGACTACGGTGGCGGCGCGATGCATCTGGCAGTCGGTGTCCTGGCACAGCTGGTGCGTCGCTCGATCGATGGTCGGGGCGGAGCGGTGGTCTCGAGCATCCTTGCCGGATCGGTCGGCCTGTCGCCGCTGTTTTTCGGCCTGATCGCCGCCGGCCGCTGGAGCGTCAATCGCGCCGACAACATGCTCGATGGTGCCACGCCCTATTACCGGGTCTACCCGACATCGGATGGCCGCTTCGTGGCGGTGGGCGCGATCGAACCCAAGTTCTACCGCGAATTGCTGAAGGTCACAGGCCTCGAAGGGCAGATCGACCCGGCCCGCCAGAACGACCGCTCGACTTGGCCCGCCACCATTGCGCTTTTTGCGCAGCAATTTGCCAAACGGACCCGCGATGAGTGGGAAAAGGACGCCGAGAAGGTCGACGCCTGCCTGTCACCGGTCCTCGACTTCCTCGAAGCCGCCAAGCATCCGCACAATCTGGCCAATGGCCTTTATGCCCACGAGCCGTTCCCGCAGCCCGATCGGGTGCTGAACTTCAGCCGTTGACCGACGCAGGCGCCCGGCAAGGCCTCGGGCTGGGGCTGGCCTGCGCGATCGGCGCAGGTCTGGCATGGGGTCTGGTCTTCGTGGCGCCGGTGATGCTGCCGGACTATCCGCCACTGGTGCTGTCCGCCGGACGCTACCTGGCCTTCGGGCTGGTTGCGCTCGTCATGGCCTGGCCCGGTCGCCAGGCGCTGCAGCAACTGTCGCGTGCCGACTGGATCAAGGCCGGCTGGCTCTCGCTGATCGGCAATCTGGTTTATTACGTCTTTCTGGCCGCTGCCATCCAGACCGCCGGCGTGCCGATACCGACCATGCTGATCGGCACACTGCCAGTGGTGATTGCGCTGGTGTCGAACCTGTCTGACCGCGCCCTGCCGTGGCGACGACTCGCTCCTTCGCTCGCAGTCATTCTGGCCGGCATCCTGCTGGTGAACCACGCCGAAGTCGCCGCGCTGACCGGCATCGATCCATCGACCGGAAGCGGCCATCAATCGGCACTGTCGCGACTGGCGCTCGGCGCGATGCTGGCCCTGGTGGCCGTCGTCTGCTGGACCTGGTATCCGATCAGCAATGCCCGCTGGATGCAGCGCAATCCCAAGGTGAGCGCTTCAACCTGGGCAACTGCACAGGGTCTGACCACCCTGCCGCTGGCGCTGGTCGCATGGGGTCTTGCACTGGTGATCGAGACCGTCGCCCCCTCTGCAGGCGGCGCTTCGCAAACGCGATTCGACTTCCCGCTGGGTCAGCAGGCGCTGCACTTCGTGCTGCTGATGACGGTGCTCGGACTGGTTTCGTCATGGCTGGGCACACGACTGTGGAACCAGGCTTCACGCCTGTTGCCGACCTCCCTGACCGGCCAGCTGATCGTCTTCGAGACCCTGGCTGCCCTGGCCTACGGTTATGCCTGGCGAGGTGACTGGCCTGCCCCGACGGCAGCGCTCGGCATTTGCCTGCTGATCGCGGGTGTGGCGATCGGCGCCAACGCATTTCGGCCGCGCTGAGTCGGCCGCTCTGAGTCGGCCAATCAGACCCGCATTCAGCGCCGAACCAGGCGAACAGAGTCGAGAAACATCGTGGCCTGTTCCCGGTCGGGTTTGGGTCCGAGCACGACGATCTGCCAGACCCGTTTATCGACACCTGCAAAGCGCGCGATCAGTGTTGCCTCCTGCCCGCGCATTCGACCGACCGCTTCAACCTCGATGCCATTGACACTGCCAACCACCGCACCCGACCCATCGATCAGCGAAAAACTGACCGGACGCGTCGCTCGCTCCTCGCCTTCGATATTGCGCACCATCGCCCGGCGCATCGCACTCAGCGCCTGCTCGCTCACCGCCTGGCCAGCGTCTGGCGGCAAGCTGGCAGTCGCCACGGTATAAGCGACCTCGCGCACCAGCGAGCCCTGCATGCTCATCGTCAGCGTCAAACCGTCGAGGTCGACCGGCTGAGTCATGCGGGCCGGGCGCGAGGGCATCATCGCGACGAAGCCGTCTTCGCCGGCACGGATCTCGCGCCAGTCGTGCTCGGGGGTACAGGCGGTCAAACACATCAGCAGCGCGGCGAAAACAACGCTTGTCAGAGCATGGATCGGCGCATTCATTGGCAGTGGCTCGTCATGGACATCCGGTATTCAAACGCTGCTCGAATCGCGTACTGTAAGCTGATCAGCCGACTCGGCCGATTTGCGCGACCAGGACAACACCATGCTCTACGAATTCAAATCGAAAGCCGCGGGCACAGTTGTGATGACCGGCGCGGTAGGTGATCGCATGCTGGCCATCATCGGCAGGGCACCCGAACCGAAGGGCGTCTTCACTTCCGAGCAGTTGGGTGCGGCGATCGAGGCACTGCAGGCCGCCATCACAGCCGAAAAACTTGCACCGCAACAACCGACCACTGATTCGCACGACAAGGACGATGAAGCGTCGGAAAAGACCGGCGATGAGATCTCGCTCGCCCAGCGCGCATTGCCGCTGATCGAATTGCTCGTCGCGGCCCGCGCAGCCGGCAAGCCGGTCACCTGGGGCGTCTGAGGCCTGGCGCCACCGGCGCCAAAGCAAAAAACAAGCGCCCCAAGGCGCCAAAGCAAAAAACAAGCGCCCCAAGGCGCCAAAGCAAAAAAAGGGCGCCCCAGGGCGCCCTTGTCGCAAACAGTCCTGGCGATCAGAGCGATCGCGAGCCCTGCTCGCATCAAAGCCGATCTGATCGTCGATCAGGGCCTGATGATGACATTGTTGACAACCGACTTCACGCCGTCGGTCTTGCGAGCGATTTCGACGGCCTTGGCAACGTCGGCCTGGTTCTTGGCAAAGCCTGACAGCTGCACCACGCCGTTTTTGGTCTCGACATTGATGTCACTCCAGATTGCCGGGGACGCGCCCATCTGCTCGGTCTTGAGCTTGGTGGTGATCCAGGCATCGCTGCCCCACTTGTTGGCCGAGTCGACAGCCGCGCAGCCGCTGATTGCTGCGGCGAGCACTGCTGCGGTCGTCAGAGAAAAAATCGTTTTTTTCATTTTGATTCCTTTGAAATGAAGCGCTCGTCGCGTTTGAAATGCCATGCCACACAGGCCGTGGCTTTCGCGCGACGCTTACGCCGGAACGCAGAGACTAGCCGATCAGGACGTCAAAACGCGAGGGGGCGTCGTCTTCAGACGACAAATCGCCATCCTCTGACACGTGTGCGATCCGGCAAACCGGCCCTTGCACACTATTCGAAATAGCGACGCGACGAACCGTCGGGCTTTTCCTCGCCGATCGGTTTGACGATGCCGTCGACCCGCAGCACAGGCTGCCCGTCGACGCTGTAAATCCCTTGGCAAAACACGAGTGTACGGGTCGTGCGCAGAATGTCGAGCCGGCCTTCGAGCCAGGCGTCCTGTGCAACCGCCGCCATGAAGTCGGCCGACAGGCTGACCGTGGTCATGAACCGGTTCAGGCCGGTCTGCACATTGGCGCCAAGCACAATCAGCATGTCGGCCATGGTCATCAGCATGCCGCCATGTGCAAAGCCCGAGGGGCTGCAATGGCGCGGCTCGATACGGATGCCCATCACCAGTCGACCGGCAAGCCCTTCTTCGCGATGCCCGTAGAGCGGCCCCACCGAATCGACGAAGGGATTGGTGCCAAGCGCGAGCTTGACGAAGCCCTCAGGAATACGAACCACAGAACTCAAGACAGGCTCCCGGAAAGTGCGCGACGCAGTTCGCCTTCGCTGCGCCCGGAACGCCGGGCAATGTCGTGCAACTGGTCTTCGCCGATACGGCCGACGTTGAAGTACTGCGATTGCGGATGCGAAAAATAAAAACCCGAAACGCTTGCCGCCGGCGTCATCGACATCGACTCGGTCAGCGCCATGCCGATCTCGTCGGCCTTGAGCACCTCGAACATCTCGCGCTTGATGCTGTGCTCCGGGCAGGCCGGATAGCCGGGTGCCGGGCGGATGCCGCGATAGCGCTCGCTGATCAGGTCTTCGTTGCTGAGTTGCTCATCAGCCGCATAGCCCCACAGGTCGAGGCGCACGCGCTTGTGCAGACACTCGGCAAAGGCCTCGGCAAGCCGGTCGGCGATCGCCTTGAACATGATCGACGAATAGTCATCAAGCAGGGCCGCGAACTCGGCTTCCTTCTTTTCGGCACCCAGGCCGGTGGTGACCGCAAAGAGGCCGATCCAGTCCTCGATGCCCGAGGGCTTGCCGTCGATGTCACGCGGCGCGATGAAATCGGCCAGACACTTGTTGTCGACACCCTCGCGCTTGGCGGTCTGCTGTCGCAGTCCTCGCCATGTCAAGGCCACCTGTGTGCGCGTGGCATCGGTATAGATCTCGATGTCGTCGTCATCAACCGTGTTGGCCGGCAGGAAAGCGACCGAGGCATTGGCAGTGAGCCAGCGTCCGTCGATGATCCGCTTGAGCATCGACTGGCCATCCGAGAACACCCGGCGTGCCGACTCGCCGACCACCTCGTCGTTGAGGATCGCCGGATAGGGGCCATGCAGGTCCCAGGTCTGGAAGAAGGGCTGCCAGTCGATGTGACGCGCGATGTCGGCCAGGTCGTAGTTGCGAAAGTGGCGTCGCCCAATGAACTTGGGTCGCGGCGGCTGGTAGTCGTGCCACACGATTGGCGGCTTGTTGGCCCGCGCCTGCTCCAGGCTCACCAGGGTGGGACCCTTGCGGCCGGCATACTGGGCACGCACCGTCTCGTAATCGGTGCGAAGCTGCTCGAGGTAGGGCACGCGCGACTCGTCGGACACCAGGTTCTGAGCCACCGGAACCGAGCGCGAAGCGTCAGTCACATGAATGACCGGGCCGGAATAGTGCGGCGCGATCTTGACCGCGGTATGCACCCGCGAGGTGGTGGCCCCGCCGATCAGCAAGGGAATCTTGCGCATGCGGAACCACTCGTCGCGCTCCATCTCGGCGGCAACATAGGCCATCTCTTCGAGCGACGGCGTGATCAGGCCCGACAGTCCGATCATGTCGGCGCCTTCGACCTTGGCGCGCGCAAGAATCTCGTTGCACGGCACCATCACGCCCATGTTGACCACATCGAAATTGTTGCACTGGAGCACGACGGTGACGATGTTCTTGCCGATGTCATGGACATCGCCCTTGACGGTCGCGATCACGATCTTGCCGCGGGCGCGCAAATCGCCTGCCGCAGCCTTCTCGGCCTCGATATAGGGCACCAGGTGGGCGACCGCCTGCTTCATCACGCGCGCCGACTTCACCACTTGCGGCAGAAACATCTTGCCGGCACCGAAGAGATCGCCGACCACATTCATGCCGTCCATCAGCGGACCTTCGATCACCTCGATCGGGCGCCCGCCGCGGGCTTCGATCTCGAGGCGGGCAGACTCGGTGTCCTCGACCACGAACTGGGTGATGCCGTGGATGAGCGCATGCGACAGGCGCTGCGCAACCGGCTGGGCGCGCCAAGCGAGGTCTTCCTCGCGACGCGCAGCACCACCGGTGAGGGTGGCCGCGAATTCGATCATGCGTTCGGTCGCGGTCTTGCCATGATCGGGTGCATCGGCGGCAAGGGTCGATGGCCGATTGAGCACGATCGCCTCGACCCGCTCGAGCAGCGGCGCCGGGATCTGCTGGTAAACGCCGAGTTGGCCGGCATTCACGATGCCCATGGTCATACCGGCTTGAATCGCGTGATAGAGGAAGACGGTGTGGATCGCCTCGCGCGCAGGGTCATTGCCGCGAAACGAGAAGGACACGTTCGAGACGCCGCCCGAGACCTTGGCATGGGGCAGATTGGCGCGAATCCAGCGGGTCGCCTCGATGAAGTCGACGCCATAGTTGTCGTGCTCGGCAATGCCAGTGGCGATCGCAAAGATGTTGGGGTCGAAAATGATGTCTTCAGCCGGAAAGCCCACCTGCTCGGTGAGCAGCCGATAGGCCCGCTGGCAGATCGAGGTCTTGCGCTCGAAGGTGTCGGCCTGCCCCTGCTCGTCGAAGGCCATCACGATGACCGCTGCGCCATATCGCCTGCACAGCCTGGCCTGGCGCAGGAACTCGGCCTCGCCTTCCTTCATCGAGATGCTGTTGACGATGGATTTGCCCTGCACGCAGCGCAGCCCAGCCTCGATCACCGACCACTTGGAGGAGTCGATCATGATCGGCACCCGCGCGATATCGGGCTCGGAGGCAATCAGATTCAGGAAGCGCGACATCGCGGCCACCGAATCGAGCATCGCCTCGTCCATGTTGATGTCGATGACCTGTGCGCCGTTCTCAACCTGCTGGCGCGCGACCTGCAGCGCCTCGTCGTACTGCTCGGCCAGGATCAGCCGTGCAAAAGCCTTCGAGCCGGTGACATTGGTGCGCTCGCCGACATTCACGAAGAGCGTCGATTCATCGACATTGAAGGCCTCAAGGCCCGACAGTCGCAGCGCCGCGGGGCGCTCGGGCACCTTGCGGGGTGGCATCGAGTCGATGGCCTGCGCAATCGCGGCGATATGTTCGGGGGTCGTGCCGCAGCAGCCCCCTGCAATGTTCACGAAGCCGGCCTGCGCAAACTCGGCCAGCAGCGCCGAGGTGACCTCGGGCGTCTCGTCGAAGCCGGTGTCGGACATCGGATTGGGCAGCCCGGCATTCGGATAGACGCAGATGAAGGTGTCGGCCTTCTTGGCGAGCTCCTCGATGTAAGGACGCATGAGGGCCGCGCCGAGTGCGCAGTTAAGACCCACCGTGATCGGGCGTGCATGACGGATCGAATTCCAGAAGGCCTCGACCGTCTGGCCCGACAGGATGCGCCCCGAAGCATCGGTGACCGTGCCGGAGATCATGATCGGCAGGCGCCGGCCGAGCCGCTCGAAGCACTCGTCGATCGCAAAGAGCGCCGCCTTCGCGTTCAAGGTATCGAACACGGTTTCAACCAGCAGAATGTCGACACCGCCTTCGATCAGCGCCTCGGTCTGCTCGACATAGGCCACGCGCAGCTCCTCGAAGCTGACGTTGCGGGCACCCGGATCATTGACGTCGGGCGAGATCGATGCGGTTTTGGGCTGTGGGCCGAGTGCACCGGCCACGAAACGCGGCTTGTCGGGCGTGCTGAAGCGGTCGGCCGCCTCGCGGGCGATGCGGGCCGAGGCGAGGTTCATCTCGCGGGCGAGCTCGGGCATGCGGTAGTCGGCCTGCGCGATGATCGTCGCACCAAAGGTATTGGTCTCGATGATGTCTGCGCCGGCAGCCAGATAGTCGGCATGAATCTCGGCAATCACCTGCGGACGGGTGATCGAGAGCAGCTCGTTGTTGCCTTTGACGTCGTGGGCGAAGTCGGCCAGCCGCTCGCCGCGGTAGTCGGCCTCGGTGAGCTTGTAGCGCTGGATCATGGTGCCCATGGCGCCGTCGAGGATCAGGATGCGCCTGGCGAGCAGTTCGCGCAGGCGAACTTCGATCGGACTTGCGGCCTGATCGGGCGAAGACAAAAGAGCGCTGGCAGATGTGGGCATGAACCGGAGTGTTTTTGGCAGGCGAGGCCTGCGATGGTAGCGCGTCGCCGTTGCCGGCGACGCGAAAACCCTCACACCGTCAATCGGTCCGCATCGAAGCGGCGACCGGCCATCGGCATGGCTGGCGCGACGGTCGCGCCAGCCGGCAAACGCGCCTCAATGCATCCGATTCGAGGTTTCGGCCGCGAAACGCTCGGTCGCCACCTCGACCGCCTTGGCATGCACCTCGGCCAGTGCCGGGCGCGACTCGCGGGCCCTGGTCGCCGCATCGATCGTTGACAGATGCTGCCCCTGGAAGCGCGGAAAAACATGCCTTGCGATCAGGTCATAGCTCTTGCGGGTGGCATCGAAATTGGCCCAGTTGTGAGCGAGCATCAGATAGGCGCCAAAGCCCCCGTTGGACTGCTTCCAGAGCCGGTCGATCTGCGCATTGACCATATCGGGGGTGCCGATC
The DNA here is from genome assembly GCA_026399875.1 of Burkholderiales bacterium. Taxonomy (GTDB): domain Bacteria; phylum Pseudomonadota; class Gammaproteobacteria; order Burkholderiales; family Burkholderiaceae_E; genus UBA4615. The sequence continues at coordinate 35,605 of JAPLQF010000013.1, forward strand.
GCACCAAACCCGGACTCGTTCACGAAGGCGATCATCTCCTTGATGTTGCTGCCGGGCACCGCCATCTGCGGAAACGCGGCGACCGTCTGGAAGTAGTCGAACCACTGCTCGATGCCGTACTCGACATCGCGATATGCCTGATCCATGGTTTCGGCGCAGTGGACCAGGCCAACAAGGCGCCACTTGTTGCGATCGACATGGGTCTTGTAGTGCGCGGCCTGCTGCTGCATGACATCCCAGTGCAGCGCGAGCGCATCGAAGCCGGCCGCGGAGGTCGCGCCGATCGAGAGCAGCCCGGCGCCATGCATGCCGGCAAGCTTGGGGCCGGTGGGCGACGCCACCGCAGCCACCACCACGTCGAAGAGCGGATTGGAGTAAGGCCGCAGATGCAGGCGGGCATCGTGAAGCTCCCAGCGGTCGTTACGGAAATTGACCGGCTCGTTGGTGGTGAGCAGTTTCATGATTACGCCCAGGCCATCTTCGAGCAACTGACGGGTCTGTGACTGCGACAAGCCGATCATCGCGCCATCGGTGGGCAGCGAGCCGGGGCCCACGCCCAGCATGACGCGTCCGCGGGTGAGGTGGTCGAGTTGCACGATGCGCTCGGCAACCCAGAGCGGGTTGTGATACGACACGCTCACCACGCCGGTTCCGAGCTTGATGGTGCGGGTTCGCTGCGAGGCGACCGCAATGAAGATCTCGGGCGAGGCACTCAGTTCGGAGCCGGCCGAATGGTGTTCGCCGCACCAGACCTCGTCGTAGCCGCAACGATCGAGCCACTGAACCAGCTCCAGGTCCTGCTCGAGTGCAAGCGTGGGATTGATGCCAGGTTTATGAAAGGGCGCGAGAAAGATGCCAAACCGCATGCGATGACTCATCTCTGATCTCCTTGGTGACCTGCTTTTTATGGTTGAACGCCGGTATCGCTGGCACTGCCCCGCCTGTTCCTGCCAGCCGCTCCCGGTCGCGACCCATGCTAGCATCGGCGAAAATCAGGTCGCAAGGGCGGCCTCGCTGGCGTTCGGATCGAACAGGGATGGCGATGCAGGACAAACTATTCATCGTCGGCCTGGGCGGTACGACGCGTGCAGGCTCCACTTCGGAAAAGGCTCTGGCGGCGGCGCTCGAAGCTGCTTCGCAAGCCGGTTGCGAGACACGGCTGCTCGGCGCAGGCGCCCTTCCCCTCGAGCCCTACGATCCGACCCGACCCGAGCGCAGCATCGCGGCAACCGAACTGGTCGCGGCCCTGCGACGCGCCGATGGCGTACTGATCGCCTCGCCCGCGTATCACGGCGGCATTTCCGGACTGGTGAAAAACGCGATCGATTTCACCGAAGACATGCGCGACGATGCGCTGCCCTACTTCGAAGGCCGTGCGGTCGGCTGCATCGTGTGTGCCGACGGCGCGCAGGCGATGGGCTCGACCCTGGCGTCGCTGCGGGCGATCGTGCACTCGCTGCGCGGCTGGCCGACCCCCTATGCCGCCACGCTCAATTCGCGCGAGAAGCCCTTTGGCGTCGACGGCCAGGCCGCAGATCCGGTGGCGATCGAGGCCTGCCGACGGGTCGGAACCCAGGTGGTCGAATTCGCCCGGATGGCGCGCAGCCTGCGATCGACCTGATACACCGCGCAGGGCCGCGCTGTACCCGATGTGATTCGAACGGAGGACATGTCTTGACCGACAAGATCGACAAACCCGACGCCGAGTGGCGCCAGACACTTTCCGGCGAGGCCTATCAGGTGCTGCGCCATGAAGGCACCGAGCGACCGGGCTCCAGCCCGCTCAATGATGAGAAGCGCGGTGGCACCTATGTGTGCGCCGGCTGCGATACGCCGCTGTTTTCGAGCGACATGAAATTCGACAGCGGCACCGGCTGGCCGAGCTTTTTCACCACCCTGCCCGGCGCCTTCGAGACCAGCCGCGATTTCAGGATGATCTGGCCGCGCATCGAATACCACTGCGCACGCTGCGGCGGCCATCACGGCCATGTCTTTGACGACGGCCCGGCCCCGACCGGCAAGCGCTTTTGCAACAACGGCGTCGCACTCAAGTTCGTGCCCGACGACTCCCCCTCCTGACTCCTGGAGCGTGCTCATGAGCCTTGTCATCGCAGCCCCCGCGCCGATCACGATCCCGGTTGCCGGCGGCGGCAGCTTTCCTGTGCGACGCATCTATTGCGTCGGTCGCAACTACGAAGAACACGCCAAGGAGATGGGCTTTACCGGCCGCGAGCCGCCCTTCTTCTTCATGAAGCCGGCCGATGCGATCGTGAATGTCGCCGAGGGCACGATCGGTGAGATTCCTTATCCGGCGGGCACCAGCAATCTGCACTACGAAATCGAACTGGTTGCGGCCATCGGCATCGGTGGCGCCAATATCAAGGCCGCCGACGCGATGAAGCATGTCTGGGGCTATGCGGTGGGTCTGGACATGACCCGGCGCGATCTGCAGGGCGTGGCGAAAAAAGAAGGCCGGCCCTGGGAAATCGGCAAGGCCTTCGACCAGTCGGCCCCGATCGGTCCGATCGTGCCGGCCGCGGCCGCCGGCAATCCGGGCAATGCCGCGATCACCCTGTCGGTCAATGGTCAGATGAAGCAGTCGAGCAGCACCAGCAAGCTGATCTGGAGCATCGCCGAAAGCATCGAGCACCTGACCACTTACTGGCGTCTGGAGCCAGGCGACCTGATTTTCACCGGCACGCCCGAGGGCGTGGGTGCGGTGGTCTCGGGCGACCTGATGGAAGGCGCGGTTGCCGGCGTCGGCAGCCTGAAAGTGAAGGTTCGCTGATCAGGCGTCGTAGGGGCGTGCCGGCGACGCGGACTGCGGTGCCGGCGGCGGGGACGCAAAGCCGGCCGGCAGTTCGGCAATCGACGTCTTGATGCTGATCTCGCGCTGCGGCACCGGAATCCCGATACCGGCCTGCTTGTAGGCGTGATAGATGCCGAGGTTGATCGCCGAGGTAAGCAGCTGCGTGCCGTTCTGCGGATCAGGAATCCAGAAGCCGACCTCAAGCGTGATCGCCGAATCGCCGAAGGCGACCAGAAAGGCCCGCGGTGGCGGTTGACTCATCACCCGATCCTGGGCTGTGGCAACGTCGATCAGCAGCTGCATCGCCTGTTCGACATCGCAGTCGTAGCTGACCCCGACCCGCACCGCGACTCGGGTCGATGAGTCGGTGAAGGTCTCGCTCTCGACGACCGAATTGACCAGCATCTCGTTGGGCACGATCGAGTCGACACCGTCGAGCCCCTTGATCACGGTGTAACGGGTGCGGATCTCGGACACGATGCCGCGAAAACGATCGATGCGAATCAGTCGACCGGGCTCGATCGAGCGGTCGAGCAGGATGATGAAACCCGAGATGTAGTTGGCAGCGATCTTTTGCAGGCCGAAACCCAGGCCCACACCCACCGCGCCGCTGAAAACCGACAGGGTGGTGAGATCGATGCCGACCGCCGGCAGGGCGATCAGCAGCGAGAGCATCAGCAGCACCGGCTGTGCAACCCGGCTGATGACGGCCCGTACGCCCTGATCGACACCGGAGATCGCAGCCAGTCGTGAATCGATGGCGCGGCTCAGCCACAGCGCCACCACCGTGGCCAGCATCAGTGTGCACAGGCCGGTAAAGAGCTGCAGCAGGCTCAGACGCGACTTGCCCATCGGGATCGCAATGCTGTCGAGGGTATCGACCACCGTACCCAGCAAACCCAGCAGGTGCAGCGCAGCCAGCGACCAGAGTGTGATCGCTATGACCCGCTCGAAAGCGTTGATCACGGGTGTATCGGGGAAGGTCTGCTCGACCAGCAGCAGCAGCGCGCGCACGCCGAGCAAAGCCAGGACCAGTTGTGCGCCAACTTCCAGGACCGTGACGTCGACGACTTTCGACAGCACCGAGCGGACCAGCATCAGGATGACCCAGGCGATCACCGGCCCGCTGAGGCGGTCGATCCAGGCCCGGGTCAGTGTTCCGACCTGTTTGCCTTCGCCTTCGAATCGCCGCTGCATCGCGCGGCGCACGAGAACGGCAAACGCGAGAGACACCAGCAGCGCGCCCACCGCCCACCATCCCCGGGGCGCAGAGAGCTCGCTGATCATGTGATTGATCAGCGGGCCGAGCATGTTCAGGTTGAACGGCGCCGATTCGGCAGTGACAGTGGCAGTGACATCGTTGGCTTGCATCCCGCAAGGATAGCCGAGGCCCGCGCTAACATCGGGATCAGGACAACACAGGAGACCGCAGACCATGGCTGATTCAATCGTTCACCCCGAAAAACTGCATGACTGGATGGTCGCGCTCTGGCAGCGCGCAGGCTCGAGCGAGTTGGAAGCCCGCCTGACCGCCGACCATCTGGTGGGCGCCAACCTGGCCGGCCATGATTCGCACGGCGTGGGCATGGCGCCGCGCTATGTGAAGTCGTGGCATGCAGGCGAGCTGATGCTCAACCGCAAGGTCGAGATCGTGCTCGACAACGGTCCGCTGGTCACGATCGACGGCATGCGAGGCATGGGGCAATCGGTGACTGCGCAGGCAATGACAATCGCGATTGAACGCGCCCGCGAGCATGGTGTGTGCGTGATGGGGCTCAGAAATTCGCATCACCTCGGTCGCGTCGGCCACTGGGCCGAGCAGGCGATTGCCGCCGGCCTGGCCTCGGTGCACTTCACCAATGCGGTGGCCGCGTCGGCGATGGTCGCGCCCTATGGCGGCGCGTCGGCGCGCTTTCTCACCAATCCCTTCACCGTCGGCATCGCACGGCCCGATGGCGAACCGATCGTGCTCGACTTCGCGACCAGTGCGATTGCCCACGGCAAGGTGCGGGTGGCCTACAACAAGCAGCAATCAGACCCCTCGGTGCAATTGCCGGAGGGCTGCATCATTGACGCTCAGGGCAAGCCGAGCCGCGACCCGTCGGTGATGTTCGAGCCGGCAGGCGGCCCGCACGGTGCACTGCAGACCGCGGGTGGCCATAAAGGCCATGCGCTGGCGATGGTCTGCGAATTGCTGGGCGCCGCGCTCACCGGTGGCGAAACCTCGGCGCCGGCCAACCGGTCGATGAAATTTGCGGTCTGGAACAACATGTTCACCATCGTCTTCGATCCGAAGCGCATCGGACCGGCCGAGCGTTTCGCTCAGGAAGCCCGGGCCTTTACCGACTGGGTCGAGTCGACACCGCTGTCGGGTGCCACCGACCGGATCATGATGCCGGGCGACCCGGAGCGGGCCTCGCGCGCCGCACGCGCCCAGGGCGTGCCGATCGACGCCGGGACGCTGGCCGAGCTTGATGAAGCCGCCCGCACGGTCGATAGCGCGCTGCCGAGCCTGTCGTCGATTGCGCGACATGCCTGATCAGGATCATCACCGGGAGGGCCGCGCAACCGGATAATCGCCGGATGGCACGTCATCGGCTGTCCGCGCTCTTCGATCCGACCTCGGTGGCGGTGTATGGCGCCACCGAGCGGCCCGGCGCCATCGGTCGCCGACTGCTCGAAGGCCTGCGGGAGGGCGGCTTTTCGGGCGGCATCGGCGCGGTCAACCCGCATCATCGGTCGGTGCTCGACCAGCCCTGCGTGGCGAGCGCCACTGCCCTCGATTTCGTCCCTGATCTGGCGCTATGCGCCGTACCCGCGGCTGCGCTGCACGATGTGATCACCGACTGTGCTCGCCGCGGGACCCGCTTTATCGTGGATTACAGCGGCGGCTTCGACCTGGCGACACCCGGTGGGCGCGCCGCCCAGCGCGATTGTCTGACCCTGGCGCGCACTCGGGGCGTGCGCATCGTCGGCCCCCACTGCACGGCGCTGATGCGCCCGGCCAGCCGGCTCGAAGCGGGCTTTACGCCCGGCCGTCTCAAGGCCGGCGGAATCGGGCTGCTGTCGCAGTCGGGCGCGGTGGTGACCGCACTGCTCGACTGGGCCAATGCCGCCGGACTCGGTTTTTCGTCGGTGCTCTCGCTCGGTCAGGCCCTCGACCTGGATCTGCCCGAACTGCTCGACTGGTATCTCTTCGACAGCCAGACCGACAGCGTCCTGCTCTTTCTGGAGAGCATCCGGGATGCGCGCGGCTTCATGTCGAGCGTGCGGGCACTGGCGCGCGTCAAGCCGGTGATCATCATGAAAGCCGCACGCCGCCAGGATCTGCCGGCCACGCGGGCAGCCTCCTTCGCGCCGGAGATGTTGCAACTGATCGACGCCGACCAGGTGTTCGGTGCGGCGATCGCACGGGCCGGCGCGGTCAGGGCCGACACCACCCTGCAGCTGCTGTCGGCCGCGCGCCTGCTTGCACCGCGCCGACCGCCCACCGGGCCGCGGATAGCCATCGTCGCCAATGGCGGCGGACCAGGCACGATTGCGGCTGACGCACTCAAGCGATCGTCGCTGCGGCTGGCGCAACGGCGGCCCGACACGCTGGCCAACCCCCTGAATCTGCTTGCCGACGCCGACGCTGCGCAGATCGAAGCCGCGCTTCGCGCGACCCTGGCTGACGAGGGCGTCGATGCGGTGCTGATGCTCTTCATGCCGCAGACCGCCACGCCGTCGACCGATGCGGCCGGCGCCATCATCGCGGCCGCCAGCGGCCAGACCAAACCGGTCGCGGCGGTACTGGCGGGCGGCGCGTCGATTGCGGCCGGCCAGCAGCTGCTTGATGCCGCCGGCATCCCGACCTTCATCACACCCGAAAACGCGGTCGATGCGCTGGCGCTGCTCGAGCGCTTTGCCCGCAACCAGCGCAGCCTGCGGCAGGTGCCGGTAGCGATCGACACCGGCTTTGCGCCTGATGTGGCCGCCGCGCACGCGATCTGCCGCCAGGCCATCGGCCGCGGACAGCAGGTGCTCGACGCGCAACAGGCGAGCGGCGTGCTGGCGGCCTTCGGGATAGCGGCTGACAGCGCTTTGAGTCGGCCGGATAAGACTGATCGCGCCAAGACCGCGGCACGAACTGCCGAGCAGCGGGAGGCTTTCGTCGGCATGACCCGCGACCCGGTCTTCGCTGCGGTAATCGCCTTTGGCGCCGGTGGACTGGCCCGTGCGCAGATCGACGATATCGCGGTCGAGCTGCCGCCGCTCGATGCGACGCTGGCCCGCGCGCTCATCGGCCGCACCCGACTCGTGCGCCGTCTGCGCGGCTATCGCGACATTGCGTCGATCGACTTCGAGCGGCTCGAGCAGACGCTGGTTCGCGTGTCGACGCTGGTCTGCACCTGCCCGATGATCACGCGACTGGACCTCAACCCGCTGCTGGTCGATGCACAGGAAACCATGGCGCTCGGCGCGCACATCGAGGTCGGCGATTCGCAGGCAGGCGGCAGGGCGCCATGGCGCGGACCCTATGGCCATCTGGCGATCCATCCTTATCCGCGCGAGCTCGAGACCCTGATCACGCTGCGCGACGGGCAATCGGTGCTGCTGCGCGCGATCCGCCCGGAAGATGCCGAGATGGAGCGCGTCTTCATTACCCAGCTCTCGCCCGAGACCCTTTATCGCCGCTTCATGATGCCGGTCAAAGCCCTGCCCGACAGCCTGATCGAGCGATTCACCCAGATCGACTACGACCGGGAGCTGGCATTGGTCGCGATGCAGACCGGGGCGTTGCCGGCACGAATCGTCGGTGTCGCACGGATCACGCCGACCTGGGAAGAGGGCGTTGCCGAATTCGCAATCGTGGTGGGCGACTGGCTGCAGCGCTCGGGGCTGGGGCGCGAAATGATGGCGCGGCTGATCGAGGCAGCCCGCAGCAGGGGCTATCGGACGCTCGAGGGTCGGGTGCTTGGCACCAATGTGCCGATGCTGCAGTTCTGCGAACGGCTGGGGTTTTCGGTTGCCTTCGACCCCGAGGACATGGCCGAGCGCATCGTCAGGCGCTCGCTCGGCAGCGCGGCGTGATGAGGCGGCGCATGATCACCGCCCCCTGATCACCGCCCAGGCGAATGCCAGCCAGCCTGCCATCAAGGCCAGCCCGCCGATCGGGGTGATCGCGCCAAGCCATCGCTCGCCGGTCAGGACGAGCGCATAGAGGCTGCCTGAAAAGACCAGGGTTCCAACCAGGAACAACAGTCCGGCAACCCGCAGCGAGGTGGTTCGCAAAGCCTGGGCGGCAAGGCCCACTGCCAGCATCGCGAGCGCGTGATACATCTGATAGCGGGCGGCGGTTTCCCAGGTGACCAATGCCTCGGGACTGAACGAGGCTTTGAGTGCGTGCGCACCAAACGCGCCGGCTGCCACCGACAGACAGGCCGACAGCGCGCCCAGGACCAGCCACTGGCGGTTCATGCCTGCACCCCGGTCGCCGATGGCGCACGCATCGCCCGCTCCTTGAGCCAGCGGATCAGGTCGCGCTCGAAGTCAGACCGGCTGATGTCGTGATGCACCTCATGCCGATTGCCCGGATAGAACTTGAGCGTGCAGTCGGGATGGCCACAGGCAGCGTGAAACGCCCTGGTGCCGGCGGGCGCATTGATCGGATCGTCGCTGCCCTGCAGCAGCAGCAGCGGCAGGGCAAATCGGCCGGCCTGCGCCAGGGTGGCCGGCATGATCCGCAGGATTTCGGCGCCCCAGCGCATGGTCGTGCGGTCGCTCACCAGCGGATCGGCCAGATAGGCAGCCACTTCCTCAGGCTGGCTGGAGATGCCCGCCGGATCGAGGCCAAGGCGCGTGCCGGCGCGCGGCACAAGCCGCGAGAGCAGCCGCGCGGCGATCTCGAGCAGCGGCTTTCGCGCCCCCCCCGGGATCAGCGCCGGTGCGCTTGCCACCACGCCGGCCAGGCCCTCGGGATGTTGCAGGGCATAGTCGAGGACGATCAGCCCGCCCATGCTGTGACCGAAGAGGAATACCGGTCGGTCGGAGGCAAGCAAGGCCGCCTGTGCCACGATGGCCGCGGCATCGCGGCGATAGTCATCCCAGCGCTCGATATGGCCGCGCGGACCGGGTGAGTGTCCGAATCCGCGCAGGTCGGCGGCGGCGACCGCAAAGCCGGCAGCATTGAAGGCCCGATGCAAGGGCTGGTAGCGACCGGCATGCTCGCCAAAACCGTGGATCATGGCGATGGCACCGATCGGCTCGCGCATTGGCAGACAGCGCAGGCCTGCCAGTTCGACGCCGTCGTCGGTGCGAAACAGAACCGGATTCGCTGAATTCGACATCGAAAAAACCCTTCTCTGGGCGACCATGGCGGAGCTTGACTTTACCGTGCCGATGCGCGCCGCGCACGACACCCTCACCTGCCCTCCTGGACCCAGCGCCACCGCCTGAGATAATCGGCTTTTAGGAAGACACCATGCCCTTCGTCACACATGCCGGCGCCCGTCTCTTCTGGCGCGCAGACGGCGACCCTGCCCTGCCGCCCCTGATGCTGGTGAACTCGCTCGGCACCGACCATGCCCTGTGGGATCCGGTGATGCCGCGGCTGGCCGATTTCTTTCGCGTCATCCGGATGGACACCCGCGGCCATGGCGCCTCGGATGCGCCGGCCGGCGACTACAGCGTCGAGCTGCTCGCCCGCGACGTGCTGGCGGTGGCCGATGCCGCCGGGCTCGAGCGCTTCGATTACTGCGGCATTTCGCTGGGCGGCATGATCGGCCAGTGGCTGGGCATCCATGCCGGCCAGCGGCTGCGCCACCTGCTCCTGTGCAACACCACCGGACGCGTCGAGGCAGCCGGCCAGATCGAACGCATCGCGAAGGTCAAGGCCGGCGGGATGGCGGCGGTCGCCGAGATGGGGATGTCGCGCTTTTTCACGCCGCGCTTCATTGCGCGCGGCAATGCGCACTTTCACACCGTTCGCCAGACCCTGCTCGCGCTCGACCCGGAGGGTTATGCCGGCTGCTGCGCCGCGGTGCGCGACCATGATCTGCAGGAGCAGCTGCATCGCATCACGACGCCGACCACGGTGCTGATCGGCAGCTTTGATGTGGCCACACCGCCGGCGATGGGCCGGGCGATTGCGACCGCGATCCCGGGTGCGCGGCTGGCAAGCCTGGACACCGCGCATCTGCCGCACTCGGAAGACGCGCCCGGGTTTGTAGCGATGCTGATGACCGCGCTCGCGCCGCAGCGCGGCCAGCACGCCCCGCAAACCGGCGCGCATCCCGGCAGCGGCGCACTGCCCGAGGGCGCGTCGCCGGTCACCGGTCTGCCGATGGACGCGAGCCTGGCGGCGCAGTACGCACGCGGCATCGCCCGCCGCAAGCAGGCTCTGGGCGAGGACTATGTCAGCGCCCGGCTGGTGGCGCCCGAGGCCTTCAATGCCGAGTTCCAGGACATGATCACCCGCTGGGCCTGGCATGACGTCTGGACCCGGCCGGTGTTCGATGACCGCATGCGCCGGCTGATCGTGCTGGCCATCACCAGCGCACTCGGTCGATGGGAAGAGTTCAGGCTGCATGCCCGCGCCGGTCTTGCGGCCGAACTGTCGCCGACCGATGTCAAAGAGCTGCTGCAGCAGGCCGCCATCTATGCCGGCGTGCCGGCGGCCAACACCGGTTTCCAGATCGCCGGCGAGCTGCTCAAAGAGCGCGACGCCGAGCGCCGCGAAATCTGATCGGACCCGACCATGGCACAGCAAGATCATCGCAAGCCGCTCGATGTCGCCATTATCGGTGGCGGCATCGGCGGACTGGTCACCGCGCTCGCGCTGCATGCCGCCGGCATCCGGTGCACGGTCTTCGAATCGGTGTCCGCCCTGCGTCCGCTGGGCGTGGGCATCAACCTGCTGCCGCACTCGGTGCGGGTGCTGGCCGCGCTCGGGCTGCAGCCGCAGCTCGCGGCCACCGCCATCGAGACCGCAGCGCTCGCCTTTTACAACCGTCACGGCCAGCTGATCTGGTCGGAGCCGCGCGGTATTGCCGCAGGATATGCCTATCCGCAGTTCTCGATTCATCGCGGCGACCTGCAGATGCTGCTGCTGGCGGCGGTGCGCGAGCGGATGGGCGAGGCGGCGGTGCTCACCGGCCATGCGCTCGAGCGCTTTGTTGACGAGGGCGATGGCGATGCAGACGCGATCAGGCTGCACTTCGTCGACCCGCAAGGCGCGCCCCGCGAGGTGGTTCGGGCGCGAGCCGTGATTGCCGCCGACGGCATCCATTCGGTCGTGCGCCGCCATTTCCATCCCGATGAGGGTGCACCGCGCTTTTCGGGCCGACTGCTGTGGCGCGGCACCTGTGAGGGCCTGCCCTTCCTGGACGGGCGCACCATGATCCAGGCCGGGCATGCCAATCAGAAGTTCGTCTGCTATCCGATCTCGCGAAAACTCGCCGATGCAGGGCGCGCGCGCATCAACTGGATCGCCGAACTCTCGGTGGCGCACGACACGCCGCCGCGCCAGGACTGGAGCCGGCGGGTGGATGCCTCGATCTTTCGCGAGCCCTTTGCCGGCTGGCGCTTCGACTGGCTTGATGTGCCGGCACTGATCGACGCAACTGATGCGATCTACGAGTATCCGATGGCCGATCGCGATCCGCTCGGACGCTGGACCCACGGGCGCATCACGCTGCTGGGCGATTCAGCCCATCCGATGTATCCGATCGGCAGCAACGGCGCATCGCAGGCGATCCTGGATGCCGAAGCGATGGCGAGCGCTCTGGTCGAGACCGGCTTTGCACGCAACGGTGCAAATGGCGGTACAAGCGGCGGTGCAAGCGGCGATCGCCATCCGGCCGAGGGCTTTGCCCGCTATGAGGCGATGCGGCGCGAGGCCACCGGGCAGATCGTGCTGGGCAATCGGGCCGGCGGGCCGGATCAGGTGATGCAGATCGCCGAGGAGCGTGCGCCCGGCGGATTTGCCCACATCCATGAGGTGATTCCGCTGGCCGAACTCGAGGCGATCTCGGCACGCTACAAGCAGCTCGCCGGATTCAGCCGCGAACAGGTCAACCGGCCGCCCACCCGCTAAGCCCGGTCGCACCCTGAGTCCGGGCTCGCCGCCGCTCAGTGCAGGACCAGCGGCTGGAGCATCAGCCCCTCGAAACCGCTCAGAAAGTCATCGACCTCTTCAACCGACGGCTCGGTGGCAATCAGCTGGCTGACATCGAAACGGAACTTGTCGGCCAGCATGCCCCCCAGAAAGATCTCGCGCTTGCCGGTCTTGTCCATGATCTCGTAACCGCCGGCAAACGGTTCTCCCTCGGCCGATTTGAACTCGACGACGCAGTAGTTCGGGCTGTTGTAGATCATGTTCATCAGGAGTCCTCGCTGAGCTTCAGGGCAAGGTTGGCGCCCGTGCCCGGGCCGGAACAACGCCCGCCGATGACCGTGCAGCCGCGACCGACAGGCGTCGCCAGGCATCACGAAGCGTCGGAACCGCGCCACTGCCGTGGCCCGGACGACCGGGAAATGCAGCATGCACACCCTCCGGTGCTGATCATCTTGGGGGCGAAAGCGGTCAGCACAAGCGCAGCCGGGCGCCTTCGATCAGCCAAGCACCAGCCAAGCATCACAAGCGACTACCTGCTCAATGCACCACGTGGCGAGCCGCTGTTGCTTGAGTAGTCCCAGTCGGCCATTCGGGATATCGCCCTTTAACACCTGATCAAATGGAGCCAGCCCGCCTGCGTTCCGAGGTGGGTCGGCTCACGCACTGATTGCGCAACAGGCAGTCAGGGGCAGATCAGCTGCAATTTTGGAAAGTACGACCTGAATCGTGTTGTGTCGCGCGTAAGGATCGGACACCCGAGGTCGGCGGCATGCGCGCCGATGACAAAGTCTGGGAGCAATCCCGATCGGGTTCCGCCACGTCGTCGGTACATAGAACGGGCGCGGCCAGCAAGATAGGTCGCAGCGCTTCTGGGCGCTCGCAACTCCAGTTCAGCGGTGGTGACGAACGACTCCAGCATTTCAATCGAATCAAATCCGCTGGCAAGCTCGGCGTACACCATGCCGTTGATGATGAGTGGGCCGCGCTTGCTCCACGAGTCGAGTTGCGCTGCGGACCAATCGGCCCAGTGCGGATCGCCACTGGCCAGGTCGATCAGCACGCCGGTGTCTACGAGGATCACTTTGCGCGCTTGGCCCGCCCGGCGGGCGTCGTCAGACCCGGGTCCTTGGCATCCTCATCGTAGCCGCGCAACCATCCCATGATTTCTTCGGTGGACTTGAGCCCTTGCCGGGCCCAACCCTGTCGGTTGATGCCCTTGAGTTTGTCGAATTTGCTGGCCGACTTGCGTGCAGGCTTTGCCGGACCTGTTGCGGCAAGAATCACCACGCTCCCGTCGCTGGCGTAGGCAAATCGCACCGGCTCGCCCGGCTTCAAGCCCAGGTGGTCACGCATTGCTTTAGGGATCGTGACTTGGCCTTTGATGGTGAGATTGGATTGCACCAGGAACCTCAAGGTAATACTAGATTTTCGAAGTAATGCGATCAGAATTCACCGAGACACTTGGCAACCCTCTTGCAGTCGTGCACCACCCATCTCACTGAGTCCGATCCGTTGGGAAATGCCTGTGAGGAGCGCGATCCATCGGAGCACCTTGCAAGGCCCCTGGCCGCGAGGCGCCCTGCGACGAACCCAGCCAAAGCCACGCCGCGGTAAGCACCAGCGAGGCGCTCGCGGCGGCGAATTTGAACCAGTCGACCTCGGGCATTTCTTGCAGATTGACAGCGGCCACTAATACGGCGGCCGCACAGTTTGCTGCGCCCCGCCCACATCGTGCAGATCACCGGCAAGAGCTATCGGTTGAAGGACAAACGCAAAGCCAGTAAAGCGCGGAAAGGCATGCCGACGACCGCATAACCCAAGGATCCCAGGTGGGTCAGTTTTACTCCGGCGTTGACACTCATTGAGACGGACGCGACCAACCAAGGTCAGCAATGTGTCGCGTCGCGGACCGTCGCGTGGCGGTTCCCTATGGCTCCTGCCGGCCAGAAGCGGGCGTTCAACACTGCGGTATCGAACTGTGGCATCAACGGACCGTTTGCAGACGTTCGGGTGATCGAGTGTCTAAAGCAGAGCCGGTTTAGTTAATCCGCAATGCCAAGCCAGACGGCGACAGCTCGCTCGATTTCAATGAGTTGTTCATTCGCAATTGCGCCGAATTTCCCGCGCAGTTTGTCCCTAGAGACGGTATGAATCTTGTCGATCATCACGTCGGACGGCGCACGCAGGCCGTTTGTCTCGTCAGGAAACAGGCGCACTCGAAAGATCGGCGTCTCGCGCAGGTCGCTGCTCAGCGGCAATATCGTCACCGAAGGGTGGTCTGCAAACAAGTTGGACTGAATGACCAACGCAGGGCGAGGTTTGCCAAAATCGCCGGGCAGAGCAACGGTTGTCAGGTCACCGCGTCTCAAGCCGACCAGCCATCCGTATCAGCAACCTGCTCAATCCAGTCGAGTATTTCGCGCTCATGCGGGTCTGCATCCAGCAACGCCGACTGGCGCCGGCACTCGGCTGCAAAATCAGCACTGCGGGTATCTGGCACCCAAAGCTGAACCGGCCGCATGCCCCGCGCTTTGAGGCTGGCCCGGTGCTTTTGCACACGGGTAAAGGAAGACGTCTGAGCCACACCATCTCCGAACTGGAAAACTCCCAGAAAGCATAGCATTATTGTTTCATGAAACGGTGATGCTTCAAGCGTTCAATGGCGCGCTCGGACATTGATTTTGACCCTGCAATCCGGCTGCAGGCAATCGTGCAGTTTTCGAGTCTCCCGCATCGGCCAGAATCGGAAGCTCACCAAAGTCAGTTGCAGAAGCAGACATCGAGCAAACGAGGACGCGGTCGTTCAATGTCTGAGTTCTGTGGCCGCCGGAGGCGGTCCAAAGGAACGAGTTCCTATCGAATACTTTGGGTAAGCTTTCGCCCACATCAGCAGCGAGCTTCTCTTGCTGCCTAAGGGTCCGATCTACAAATTCCAATGTAGCGGCATTGCCGCGAGTGCATCCGACAGCCGCACCTCGCCGTGGCGGCTCGACAGCAGCGCCGGCGATCGGCCGGACAGGCTGTTCAGCTGCTCGCACAGGGCGCGCTCGGCCGCCGGCGTCACCGCATCGGCCCGGCTGATCACCAGCAGTCGCGCCGAGTCGAGCTGGTCGAGGGCCAATTGATGGGCCGGATGGTGCGGGTCGAAAAACGGGTCGGGGCGTGTCGCATCAACCACCATGACCGTCGGGCGAATCGACAGCCGGGAGGCCAGCTCAGGGATCCGCAGCCGATCGACCAGCCGACCGGGATGACCAATGCCGCTGACCTCGATGATCAGCCGCTGAAAAGGCCCGCCTCGCAGCAGCCGGGTGAGCGTCACGCCGAACACCACCTGCCCCGAACAGCAGGGACAGCCGCCGGCCAGCATCGCCACCGTGACGCCCGGATCGCGATCGGCACCGGCCAGCCCGGCGATGCCGTTGACCATCAGCGCCCAGCGTTCGGTGTCGGGACGCCCGGCCAGCCAGCCCTTGAGCAGCGTCGATTTGCCCGCCCCCGGCAGGCCGCAGATCAGCAGCACCTCGGTGGTGCGGGCGGAGTCGATGGCCGGGCGGCCATCAGGGGCAGGATGATCGGCCAAGGCGCCGCCAGGTCAGCGAGTTCAGCGACGCCAGAAGGCCGGCGTGAACAGGACGAAGACGATCACCATCTCGAGTCGGCCGGCAAGCATCGCAAAGGCAAAGACCCAGGTCTGGAAGTCGTTGAGCGCCAGATAGCTCAGCGTCAGGCCCATTCCGCCGGGACCCGGTGCGGTGTTGTTCAGGCAGGTCACGACGCCGCTGAAAGCCGAGGTGAAATCGACCCCGGTGGCAACCATCAGCAGCGTCAGGCCAACCAGGGTGACGCCATAGAGCAGCATGAATCCGAGCACCGCCAGCACCAGCGGCTGGGCGACCACCTGCCCGCCGAGCAACAGCGGCTGCACCGCCCGCGGATGGCTCATCCGCAGCAACTCGCGCAAGGCCTGCTTGCACAGCACCAGCGAGCGGATCATCTTGATGCCGCCACCGGTCGAGCCCGATGAGGACGCGATCGAGCACAGCAGCAGCAGCAGCAAGCCGGCAAACATCGGCCACTGTGCCCCGCCCACGCTCGAAAAGCCGGTGGTCGTGCCCATCGAAACGGTATTGAAGACCGCATGCCGGATCGCCTGCGGCCATTGTTCGAAGACACCGGTCAGATGCAGAAAGACCGTCAGCAGCACCGCGACCGCGAGGATCGAGACAATCACCCAGCGGGCCTCGGGATCGCGCGCATAGGGCGAGAGCGAGCGATGCCGCAGGGCGAGGAAATGCGTCGTGAAATTGAGGCAGGCAATCAGCATGAAGACGATCAGCACCGCCTCGATCGCCGGCGAATCGAAGGCTGCGATATTGGCGTCGTGGGTCGAGTAGCCGCCCAGCGACATGGTCGAAAAGCCGTGGCAGATCGCCTCGAACCAGTTCATCCCGGCCATGCGCAGACACACGATGCACAGCACCGTGGCGCCGGCATAGACCAGCCAGAGATAGTTGGCGGTCTGGGTGATGCGCGGGGTGAGCTTGGTCTCTTTCATCGGGCCGGGCGTCTCGGCGCGAAACAGCTGCATGCCGCCCACACCCAGCAGCGGCAGGATGGCAACCGCCATAACGATGATCCCCATGCCGCCGATCCATTGCAGCAGATGGCGCCAGAGATTGATCGATTGCGGCAGGGCGTCGAGTCCGACCAGCAGGGTGGCGCCGGTGGTGGTCAGTGCCGAGATGGTCTCGAAAAAGGCATCGGTGAATGACAGGCCGGGGATTTCGAGACGCAGCGGCAGGGTGGCGGCCGCCGCCAGGGTGATCCAGGTGATGACGACCAGCAGACAGCCGTCGCGCGCCTGCAGTTCGCGTTTGCCGCGCAGGGTCGGCGCCCACAACAGAAGCCCGGCGACGAAGGTGGCGGCCGCAGCGATCAGGAAGCTTTCGAGCGTGCCGTCCTGCGACAGGATCGACCAGCCGATGGGCAGCAGATAGGTCGCACCCAGCAGCATCAGCATGGCGCCCAGGATATGGGCAATCGACAGAAGCCGCCGCAATCGGGTTGATCTCCGGGCAAAACCGCGATTCTACCGGTCCGGCTCCAGGCCGGACTCAGCAGGAGACTGAGCAAACGCAGCATGGGCTGCTTCGACGATCATGCTGCGCAGCCAGACATGCGCGGCGCGCGAGGTGTGGCGCTGGTGCCAGAGCAGCTCGACATGCACGATCGGCAGATCAAGCGGCAGTGGTCGCACCACCAGTTGCGAGACGATGCCGGTCGAGGCGACGAAATGCCGGGGCACGACCGTGAGCAGGTCGGTCTGCGAGACCACCTGACCGGCGGTGAAGAACTGATTGAGCGTGAGTACCACCCGCCGGCTGCGACCGAGTGCGGCCAGCGATTCGTCGACGAAACCGAAGGGGCGACCCGAAAAGCTGACCAGCAGATGCCGCGCCGCGCAGAAGGCATCCAGATCGAGGGGGGCTGACGCAAGCGGATGCCCGGCCCGCATCACGCAGACATATTCGCCGTCGTAGAGCCTGCGGTTGGCGATCGGGTCGACCGAACCTTCCTGCATTCGCGCCGCACCGATCGCGGCCAGGGCCGCCGGGAAATAGCCGATCACTGCATCGAGCTCGGAGCCGGCCAGCAGATTGCGCGGATCGCGGGTGAGCAACGGCCGCACCCGCAGCGACACGCCGGGCGCCTGGGCCTCAAGCTCGCGCACCAGCGGCGGGATCAGCAACGCGGCGGTGGCATCGGCCATTGCCAGCACGAAGGTATCGCGCGAGGCGCCCGGATCGAATTCGGCGCCCGACTGGACCGCCGATTGCAGGCTCTCGAGCGCAGCGCGCACTGCCGGCCACAGCTCAAGCGCCCGCGGCGTCGGCTGCACGCCATAACCCGACCGCACCAGCAGCTCGTCGTGGAGCGAGTCGCGCAGCCGGCGCAGCGCATTGCTGACCGCCGGCTGGGTCATCGCGAGATTGGCGGCCGCGCGGGTCAGGTTGCGCTCGGCCATCACCTGATCGAAGACCCGCAACAGGTTCAGATCGAGGGTGCGGAAGTTGGCGGGCGTGGGCGGCGACTTATCGGGGACGAATGGTACATCCATACAATCATTCTACTCATGAATAACTGGGATTACGAACATTCATTGGAATTTGATGTTGCATCGCCGCATCATAGGGTATCGACGCAGTGTCTGCGGCCGATTATTGGAGAAATCAGATCATGGCAACAATTCGACTTGCACCTGGCGCAAACGTCCTGACCGGAACCCATCACGGCGGCGTTGACCGCATCTCGGAAGGCGCGAGCCTTCTCGCGCAGATGCTGCAGACAGCCATCAAGGCCCTCGAGACCTGGCATGAAGCTCGTGTTGCAGCGCACAACGACGCGATCACCGCTCAACTGGCTACCGGCGATCACCGTGTGCTGGCGGAACTGCGGGCGGCTTACTGCCACAACGATTTGCGGTCGGGGAAGTAAACCGAACACGGTCGGGCTAAGGCCTAACAGGCCGACGCCCGGCCAGCTCACACAGTCGCCACCGGCGTCGCGGGTGAGCCGACCGCACCGGGCAGCCGCAAGGGCGGCGCAGTCAGCAGGAAGCGGTTGCGGCCGTTGGCCCGCAGCCAGGCTGCCAGTTCGCCCAGATACCAGAGCTCGCCCAGATGGACACCGAGCTTGAACAGGCAGTGGTGATGCAAAGGCAGAGCGGGATAAGTGCCATCGCCTGGCGGCGGCACGGCGGGTGTCTGCTCGACCGCATAGTTGTCGGAAATCAGCGCGACCATGCCCGAATCGGTCACCCACTGCTGGATTCGCTCGTCATGACCATCGAGCGTGGCGCAGCTGCCGTGCAGTGACTCGGCGCTCGGCTTGCCCTTTTGCTCCAGGATGACCTGATCGAATCCGGTCCAAAGGCAGACCATGTCGCCCGGCTCGACCACCACGCCCTGGCTGTCCATGGCGGCTTTGAGGTCGTCCCATCCGATGACCTTGCGGGCCCGTCCGGCGACCGCATGCAGGTCGATCAGCACGCCGCGCCCCTGCACGCAGGCGGCGGCCATGGTCTCGATGCCCATCTTGCGGGCCTGAACCCCCTCATTGCAGCACCAGTCGACCGGACCGTTGCGGTACGCCGGCGTGACCACGTCTTCACCGGCGCGAAAGCCGTTGTAGTAGACCGGCTCGGGCACGCCGTCGCCGTCGGCATCGAAGAGCGCGCCGACATGGGCGAAGCTGTCCCACTGAGTCGAATACTGCAGAGCCATCAGGACGGCGTCGTCGCTGATCATGTCGATCTGACGCGGGTCGAGCAGGCGAAGGAGAAAGTTGAAGTTCGCCTGACCATTGCCACGCGCAGTGGCGAAGGTTCGCGGCGGATGGCGCCGCGGATTCAGGACATTGCCGCCCGGCAGGTCGAGGGGCAGCGACAGGCAGAACACCTTGCCAACCTGGACTTCACGCACCGCAGCCACTACCCGCTCGGGCGTCAGCAGATTGATCCGCCCGAGTTCGTCGTCATCGCCAAAGTCGCCCCAATTGGAGCCCGGCGGGCGATGGGTCCAGCGTTTCATGGTCATTTCCCGTAAAGGAATTCGGGCAGCCACAGCGTCATGCCCGGGAAGTTGTACATCAGCACCATGCACAGGATGACGATCAGCATGTAAGGCATCATCCCGGCAAAGATCTGATTGAGCGTCACATGTGGCGGCGAGACGCCCTTCAGATAGAAAGCCGACATCGCGACCGGCGGCGACAGGAAGGCGGCCTGCAGATTGACCGCCACCAGTGTGCCGAAGAACACCGGGTCGATCTGGAAATGCGCCAGCAGCGGCAGGAAGATCGGCACGAAGATCACGATGATCTCGGTCCATTCGAGCGGCCAGCCGAGCACGAAGATCAGCGCCTGGGTGAGCATCAGGAACTGCAGCGGCGTCAGGTTCATGCTCATCAGCCATCGCTCGATCAGTTCCTGGCCACCGTGCAGCGCGAAGACCGCCGAGAAAAGGCCCGAGCCGACGAACAGCCAGCAGACCATCGCGGTGGTCTTGGCAGTCAGATAGATTGACTCCTTGAGCTTCTCGAAAGTGAAGTTGCCGGAATGCCAGGCCAGCAAAAAGGCACCCGCCGCACCGACACCGGCCGACTCGGTGGCGGTGGTGATGCCGAACAGGATCACCACCAGCACCAGCAAGGTAAGCAGCGCGAGCGGCATCACCGATGAATAGAGGAGGCGCTGGATCTCGAGATTCTCGGCGGTAAAGCTGCGGTAAAACACCGCGAGCCCAAGCATCGTGGCGGCGGCAAGCCCCCAGAACCACTTGTAAAAGCCCTCGGGCACCGCCGCGCGTGCGGCCTGCTCCTCGACCGCAGGCGGCGCGGTCAGCCCTTGCTCGACCTGTGCGGCGGCGGCGGCGGGCGCTGCGGCACCCTCGCTCGGCGGCTCCTGCAGACCGGCAGATGAAGCGGATCCGGCAGCCGACGGCGGCTCCTGGACGCTGCTTGCCGCAGCGGGCTCCTGCAGACCGGCGGATGAAGCGGACTCGGTGGCCGGCGGCGGCTCCTGGACGCCGCTTGCCGCCGGTGACTGCAAGCCGGCGCTTGACGAGGCCAGCTCGGACAATCCCTGCGAGGCCGAAACCGCTTCGACCTGCACCGGCTCGGGCGCGTTGTGGATCACCACATACCACCATGCGCCACCGAAGACCGTCGCCGCGATCAGGATCGGCCCGAGTGCCACGCCCAGACTGCCCAGCAGTCGGCCGACGCCGGGCACCTCACCGTGCGGATAGGCAGCCCGCAGGCGTGCCGGCGAGAACAGGCCACGGACCACCGCGCCGAGCGCATTGCCGCCGAAGGTGGCGGTGAGGCGCTCCAGCCAGTCGGGCACCTCCATGCGCTGCTCGCTTTCGGGCAGTTTGGGCGCCACCTTTGGATCGATGATCGCCCAGCCGACAACGTAGACGAAATAGAGGAAGGCAAGGAAAAAGCCCGGCACCATCGCCGCGGCATAGAGCTTGACCACCGATTGCCCGGCGACCGCCGCATAGACGATGATCATCACCGAGGGCGGGATCAGGATACCGAGCGTGCCACCGGCGGTGATCACACCGGCGGCCAGCCGCGTGTCGTAGCCGGCCTTGAGCATCGGTCGCATTGCGATCACGCCCATCAGCACCACCACCGCACCGACGATGCCGCTGGCAATACCCCAGAAGGTGCACACCACCAGCGTAGCCACCGCCAGCGGCGCCGGCAGGCGCCGGAAGGACAGCTGCACCGCGCGGAACATCTTGTCGACCAGCGCCGCGCGTTCGATCACATAGCCCATCAGCACGAAGAGCGGAATCGACAGCAGGGTGTCGTTGGTCATGCCGCCATAGGTGCGCTGAACCATCAGATCGAAGATCCGGTTGGCCACCATGCTCTGCGTCGGATCAAAATAGGCGACATAGCCGAACAGCATGCCCAGACCCATCAGCGTGAAAGCCGTGGGAAAGCCCATCATGATCGCCACCACGATCAGGCCGAGCATCAGAAGACCGAGATAGCCACTGGTCATTTCGCACCTCCACCCGACTGGTTGGCGGCGGCCCCACCGAGGCGACCGTGGGCCGCCTCTTCGATGCCGGAGACATTCTCGATGGCGGCACGCCGGGCATCGTCATCGACATAAGTCGATTGTTCGAGCTGATCCTTGACCACATCGATTTCCTCGACGTCTTTCAGGCGCTCGGGCCACTTGCCGGTCTTCAGACACACCACACAACGCACGACTTCGGCTACCCCCTGCAGCAGCACCAGCGCGCCGGCCAGCGGGATGACCGACTTGAACCAGTAAAGCGGCGGGCCGTCGGCGGTGATGCTCGAGTGCTCGCGGATCGCCCAGCTCGAGCCGGCGTAATCCCAGCCCGCGTAGAGCAGCGCGATGATCCCGGGAAAAAAGAACAGGAAATAGAGCACCAGATCGAAGCCGGCCTGACGGCGCGGCGGCATCGAGCCATAGAGAAAGTCGCCGCGCACATGGCCGTCCTGGGCCAGTGTGTAGGCACCAGTCAGCATGAAGAGCGCCCCATACATCATCACACTGAGCTCAAAACCCCACTGGCTCGGACTGTTGAGCGCATAACGCCGGAACACCTCGATGCACACCAGCGCGGTGAGCGCGATCAGCAGCCAGGCTGCGGCCTTGCCGACAGTCGTGCTGATCCGGTCGATCGCAAAGAGAAAGGATTGGATGGTCATCGAAAAATCCAGGCGGTGCGCCGCGGTGCGCCTGCCGCGTCAGATGAAACGGCCGGGCGCGTGCCCGGCCGTTGCGCGTCTGAAACAGCGGCTGCCGATCAGGCCTTCTTGCCGAAATAGTGATTGAAGGCCATGCGACGGTTGACGTTGGTGTCCATGTCCCAGCGCACGGTGCGCTCGGCAAACGCACGCTGCGACGCAATGATCTCCTTGAAGAGCACGCTGTCTGCCGCCTTCTTGACGATCACTTCGTCATAGAGCGACAGCTGCTTTTGCAGGATGGCGTCGGGCGTCTTGTAGAACTTCACGCCGACCTTCGACTGCATCTCGGAGTAGTCCTTCGAGTAGCGGTCGACCGCCTTCCAGGACATATCGGCAGAGGCCGCCTCAACCGCGTTGTCGATGATCGCCTTCATCTTCGGCGGCAGCGCATCGAGCTTGGCCTTGTTGAAGAGGATCTCGAACTGCTCGGCGTTCTGGTGAAAGCTCTGCAGCATGCAGACCTTCGAGACATCCGGAAAGCCCAGGATGCGATCGGAGGTGGCGTTGTTGAACTCGGCGGCGTCGAGCAGACCGCGATCCATCGCCGGGATGATCTCGCCGCCCGGCAGCGCATTGACCGCTGCGCCCAGGGCGGTGAACACGTCGATCGAGATACCGACGGTGCGGAATTTAAGGCCCTTGATGTCTTCGGCCTTGGCGATCGGCTTCTTGAACCAGCCCAGCGGCTGCGTGGGCATCGGGCCATAAAGATAGGAGTAGACGTTGGCGCCGATTGCCTCATAGGACTTGGCCAGCAGCTCCTTGCCGCCACCGTATTTGTGCCACGACAGCAGCATGTTCGCATCCATGCCGAAGGCCGGGCCCGACCCCCACAGCGCCAGCGCGTTGTTCTTGCCGTAGTGGTAAACCAGCACGCCATGGCCGCCGTCGAGCGTGCCCTTGGAGACCGCATCGAGCAGGCCGAAGGCCGGCACCACCGATCCGGCGGGCAGCACTTCGATCTTGAGCTCGCCGCCGGTCATGTCATTGACCTTCTTGGCGAAGTCGTTGGCGTATTCGTGGAAGATGTCTTTGGCCGGCCAGGTGCTCTGGAAGCGCAGCGAGGAGGTCTGGGCCTTGACGATGGCGGGGAACCCGAGCGCGCCGGTTGCAGCGGTGGCCGAGGCGGTCGCGATGAACTTTCGGCGGTTGCCGACGGTTGAACTCATGGGGTGTCTCCTGACTTGTTGTTGGAATTTGTGAAACGCAGGCCAGTCTAGAAGAAACCGACCGCAACCTGAAACAGTTTTTCAACCTTGGGAATCATTCGCTTGTTCGCCACGAACACGATCACATGATCCTCGGACTCGATCACCGTGTCGTGATGGGCCATCAGTACCTCTGATTTGCCACCGACGCGCGCCCGCACGATGGCACCGATGATGGTGCCCGGCGGCAGATCGAGCTGGTCGATCCGTCGCCCGACGACCTTGCTCGACTTGCGGTCGCCATGGGCGATCGCCTCGAGCGCCTCGGCCGCGCCCCGGCGCAGCGAATGCACCGCCGCGACATCGCCGCGGCGCACATGCGTGAGCAGTTCACCAATCGTGGCCTGCGCCGGCACAATCGCGATATCAATGCGCCCGCCCTCGACGACATCGGCATAGGCGCGCCGGTTGACCAGCGCCAGCACGCGTTTGGCACCCATCTTCTTGGCCAGCAGCGAGGCCATGATGTTGTCCTCGTCGGAGGAGGTCAGCGCGCAAAAGAGGTCCATTTCACCGACGCTCTCCTCTTCGAGCAGGTCCTCGTCGGTGGCATCGCCATGGAGCACCAGCGTGCCGCTGGGCAACTGGGCGGCGAGCAGCTCGCAGCGCTTGAGGTCGGGCTCGATGATGCGCACATCGAGCCGCCCCGACAGCCGTTTGGCAAGGCGCAGACCGATTCGACCGCCGCCAGCCAGCATGACCCGGCGCACCGGCTTGTCCATCTTGCGCAGTTCGGTCATGACCGTGCGGATGTGCTCGCTCGCGGCCACGATGAAGACCTCGTCGCCCGGCTCGATCATGGTGTCGCCGTCGGGAGCGATCGTGCTCTCGCCCCGGAAGATCGCGACAATGCGCGAATCGACATTGGGGATGTGGGCGCGGATCTCGCGAATCGGGCGCTGCACCAGCTGCCCGCCGGCATAAGCCCGCATCGCGATCAGGCAGACTCGGCCGCCGGCGAATTCAAGTACCTGCAGGGCCTCGGGAAACTCCACCAGCTTGACGATCGATTCGGTGACGGTGTGTTCAGGGACGATCAGGTGATCGACCGAAAAGGCGCCCTCGCCGACCAGTTCGGGATGATCCTGGAAATCGGGCGAGCGCACCCGGGCGATGCGGGTGGGCACATTGAAGACCTGGGCAGCCAGATGGCAGGCCACCAGATTGGTTTCGTCGCTCGGGGTGGTCGCGATCACCATGTCGGCATCTTCGGTGCCGGCCTCGCGCAGCACCGAGGGCTGTGCGCCATTACCGACCACCGTGCGCAGATCGAGACGATCCTGGAGTTCGGCAAGCCGCGCCGCATCGGTATCGACGACGGTGATGTCGTTCTGTTCGGACACCAGGCTTTCGGCCACCGAGGCGCCAACGCGACCCGCGCCGAGAATGACGATTCTCAAGGTCGCAACAACTGAGAGCCGATCACTGCGACACCACGCCGCCCTTGCGGTAGGCACCCTTGGACAGGTCGATGCCGAGTTGCTTGAGCTTTCGGTAAAGGTGGGTGCGCTCAAGGCCGGTCTTTTCGGCAACTCGGGTCATGGAGCCGTGCTCGCGCGCCAGATGATGCTCGAAATAGGCGCGCTCGAAGGCATCGCGGGCTTCACGCAGCGGCAGATCGAGCGCAAGCGACCGGCTGGCCGCCGACACGACGCCGGCAGACGCGAGCGGCACATTGACGAATTGCGCCGGCTGAGAGGCCTGCTGCGCTGCCGACAGGCCGTTGCTGACCGGCAGCATCATGATCGACGGCGATCCGCCGATGCCCGAGGAGATCGGCGCAAAGACCGGCGACGCCGGCTTGGGTGGCGGCATGGGCGGACGACTTTTCGCCAGGCCCTGCTCGACCGCCTTGAGCAGCTTTTGCAGTGCGATCGGTTTTTCGAGGAAGTCGAGCGCGCCGATCCGGGTGGCTTCAACAGCGGTGTCGATGGTGGCGTGGCCGGACATCATGATGACCGGCATGGTCAGCTTGCCGCCGCTGGCCCACTCCTTGAGGAGCGTGACGCCGTCGGTATCGGGCATCCAGATGTCGAGGAGCACCAGATCGACCGGATTGCGCTCCCGGACATCTCGCGCCTGCTGGGCGCTGTCGGCCAGCAATACCGAATGCCCCTCATCGCCGAGAATCTCGGACAGCAACTCACGAATGCCGATTTCGTCGTCGACGACGAGTATCTCTGCCATGGCGTCCTAGGTGTCAGTCGGTCGATCCAGCGCGATGACTGGCGACCCGGCTTCAGCAAGTGTTGTGTGCACACCGCAATTGTCGTCGTTTTTTACCAACTTAGTAAATAGAAGACTCACGGTGGCACCCAGAACCCTGCCCTGGTCGTCGGTCAGGTTGGCCGCTTCGATGCGCGCGCCATGTTCTTCGACGATCTTTCGCACGATCGCCAGGCCGAGCCCGGTGCCCTTGGGCTTGGTCGTGACATAGGGCTCGAAGGCACGCGACATCGACCCCGGCGGAAAGCCAGGTCCGTTGTCGCGCACGATCAGGCGCACGCCGGGTGCCGATCCGCCAGGCCGCACTGCCTCGGTGATCACGTCGACCCGGCGCTCGGGACCGCGCTCGGTCGCCTCCAGGGCGTTCTTGATCAGATTGAGGATCAGGCGGCGCAGCTGCGAGGCATCGCCCATGATCAGCGAGACGCTGCTGTCGAGATGAGCGCGCAGCGGGCCGTTGGCATCCGGCGGGGCGTAGAGGGCCAGCACGTCCTGCACCAGCGCATTGAGATCGAGCGGCGCCAGCTTTGCCGCCGGCAGCCGCGCGTAATCGCTGAATTCGTCGACCATCATATTGAGTACGCCGACCTGATCGACGATGGTCTTGGAGCTGCGGGTCAGCATCTCGGCATCGGCCGGCGGCAACTTGCCGACCAGCTTGAGCTGCATGCGCTCGGCGGCGAGCCGGATCGGGGTCAGCGGATTCTTGATCTCGTGGGCCAGACGGCGCGCCACCTCGCTCCAGGCAACGGCGCGCTGCGCCGACACCACCTCGCTGACATCGTCGAAGACCATCAGCCAGCCGCGCTGCGGGCCGGGCAGCGGTGCGCCACGCACCAGCAGGGTCAGTGCGGGCGCGGCATCGGCGCCTTCACGGGCATCACGGCGGATCACCAGCTGGCGCTGCCAGGATCGCTGCGGGCCGGTATCGAGCTCGGCGAAGGCCTCGGTGATCGCGGCACCCGCCTCGCCCAGCCGCGGCAGCTCGGTGATCGGCAATCCGATCATCGCAGCCGCACCGGACTCGAGGATGCGCTCGGCGCCGATGTTGGCGAGCGTGACATGCAGCCGGTCGTCGAGAACGATCACGCCGGCGGTCAGATTGCCCAGCACGCTGGCAAGCTGCGAGTTGGCGCGCTCGAGCTCCTGCTGGTTGCGCTCGACCAGGGCGCGCGCCTCCTCGAGCTGGCGGGTCATGGTGTTGAAGGACTGGGTCAGCATACCCAGCTCGTCGCGCCCGCTGTAATCCTTGACCGGGCGGAAGTCGCCCTCGGCAACCGCCCGCGTGCCGGCCGCCAGCATCGCCAGCGGGCCGGTCATCCAGCCGGCCAGCAAAAACGACGCGGCGATCGCCGAAAAGCCGGTCAGCATCAGGGTGACCGCCATGGTGATGCGAAAGATCCGTTTTAGCCCGGTGCGCGACAGCGATAGCGCCTGGTAGTCGCGCCAGCCCTGCTGAACCGCTTCGGCATTGCCGGCGAGCGTGGGCGGCACCGCCTGCAGCAGTTGCAGCAGGCGCGGTTCGCCGCCGAACTGGCCGGCGACCGTGATCGATTCGATCACCCGAAGCTTCAGACCTCTCGACTCGCCGCTGGCATCGGTGGGCTCGACCGCAGCGTAGCTGCGCGAGGAGCGTGCCTGTCGCAGCGAGGCAAGCGTCGGCAGATCGGGCACCAGTTGCGCAAAACCGCCGCCGCTGGCCAGCACGATGCGGCCATTGCCGGCGACGATCAGGGCTTCCTGCGCTCCCGCGCGTTCGCGCAGCCGGTCGAGCATGCTCGGCCATTGACCAGGCGGCTGCTCGGCCAGCTCCAGCGCCATCGAGCGGGCCTTCGACTGCAGATCGGCCAGCAGCGCATCGAGCGAGGCGCGTCCGAGGGTCAGGCCGGATTCGAGCGCGCGCTCCATCGGCACGTCGTACCAGGACTCCACCGAGCGCCCCAGAAACTGCACCGCCACCACGAAGATCAGCAGCGCCGGCAGCAGTGTCATGAGGGTGAAGGCCAGCGCCAATCGGGCCATCAGCCGGGTGCCGAACACCCCCGCGCGCCAGCGCTGCCAAAGGCGTCGGGCAAGTTCGGCCGACAGCACGAACAGCGCAACCCCGATCGCAATGTTCAGGCCCAGAAGCAAGCCGTAATGACGCTCGAGCAGGCGGTCGTTGCCGCTGGCCACCGCCAGCAGGGCCAGCAGGACAGCCGCCAGCACCAGCGACACCAGCAATGACAGGCGCAGCGCGCGAGTCACTGAGCGCTTTTCGGGGGCTCCGGTTTGATATTGAACCGCTTCCATTCGGATTGAGGATTCCAGTCTCGGCTGGTGATGGCGGTGACCTGAAAGGGCTTGGGCAGCTGATCGGTATCGAGTCGCAACCTCAGCCAGCCCTCGTAGCTGACACCCGGACGCACACGCTCGCGAGGCATGACCCGCCAGCTGCGCAGACGCGACATGGCATCAAGGGCCTCGGACAGCGTCGAATAGCTGCCCGACACGCCGTTGAGCAGAACCCGATACTGCCGGGTGAGCGCATGGTAGGTAAGCCGGTGAGTCTGGGTTGCGACCGCTGCCCGATCATCCCACCAATACCAGCGCGGCCGGCGCAATTCGAATTCGACCAGGAAATAGAGCGGAATACCCCGGTTGACCGCGTCTTCGAGCGCCGGACTGAGGGAAAGCGAGAAATCGGATGACAGCAGCCAAGCCTCGCCGTCGGCAGACGGCTCGAAAGCGACCTGCACGACATCGATCGCGTCGGCACTGTGAGCGGCGGGCAGCGAAGCCATCAGCGCCACATTCAACAGCGCCCTGATGGCAGTGCGTCGCTTCAAGGGCGCTTTGTCAGAAGGGCATAAAAGTAAGCATCATGCTCGCGCATGGGTTCCGAGCGGGGCAAAAGCTGTCCGACCGGTTCGGTGTGTCCATCAGGCCAGGTCCAGTCCAGGGGCAGCTGCGAGGCATCCGAGC
Source organism: Burkholderiales bacterium (assembly GCA_026399875.1). Taxonomy (GTDB): domain Bacteria; phylum Pseudomonadota; class Gammaproteobacteria; order Burkholderiales; family Burkholderiaceae_E; genus UBA4615. The sequence continues at coordinate 64,214 of JAPLQF010000013.1, forward strand.
GCGACTCGAGAAAGCGTTCGATGACCACCGCACCCTCATCAGGAAAGACCGAGCAGGTGACATAGAGCAATTTACCACCTGGCCTAAGCAAGGGCCAAAGCGCCTGAAGCATCCGCCGCTGCCCGGCGGCCAGTGTGGCGATATCGCCACGGCGGCGAAGCCAGCGGACATCCGGATGCCGCCTGACGATGCCCGAGGAGCTGCAGGGCGCATCGAGCAGGATGCGATCAAAGGGTCGGCCATCCCACCAGGTGTCGGGGCGCAGCGCATCGGCGGTCTGGACCGTGACCGTCGCCGCAGCGACCGGCAGGCCGGCGCGGGCGAGATTGCCCTCGATGCGCCGGCAGCGGTTCGCATCGACATCGATCGCCAGCAGCTCGACCTGGGCCAGTTCGAGGATGTGGCAGGACTTGCCGCCCGGTGCAGCGCAGGCATCGAGCACCCGCTGACCGTCGGCCAGATCGAGCAGCCGCGCCGCCATCTGCGCGCCGGCGTCCTGCACCGACACATCGCCCTGCGCAAATCCCGGGATGACTTCGACCGGCACCGCGCGCTCGAGCGCCAGCGCCTGCGGCCCGACCACGCGGGTGGCAATGCCTGCCTGCGCGAGCCTGGCAGCACAGGCGGCCAGGTCGATGCGCTGCAGATTGACCCGCAGCACCAGTGGCGCGTGTCGATTGCCGGCCTGCGCAATCGCCTGCCAGTCGTCTGGATAGTCCTGCAGGAGCCGATCGAGCCACCACTCGGGATGCTCGTAGCGCACGACCCGGTCATCGGCGATCTCGGCGAGCAGTCCGTCGCGCTCGCGCCCGAAGCGGCGCAAGGTGGCATTCAGAAAACTCGCCGCACCCGCCGGCGAGCGCGACAGGGTGCGGGCGGCCGAGACCGCCTGATCGACGATGACCGCAGCCGGGCGAATCGGATCGAGCAGCTGGGCCAGCGCGACCCATTGAAGCGCGGCGATCGCCGGCAAGGGGTCGCGGCCGTTCAAACGGGAAGTGAGCGCCCTCAGACGACCGAGCGCTCGGACCGTCTGATAAGCCATGTCGCGGGCCGGCGCGCGCGACGATGGCGGCAACGACGCGGTGCGGGCATCGAGCGCATCGGGCAGGCGATGGCCGGTCAGCAGATCGGCGACCGCCTGCGCCGCCGCCAGCATCTCGCCCGACAGCGGCGCGCGATCGGCCGCAGGGTTCGAGGTCAGCGACGCATCCCCGGTCGGGCGCCGGCCATCTTCATCAGCCGGTCGACACGCTCTTCGGTCGCCGGATGGGTCGAGAAGAGTCCGCGCAGTCCGCCGCCCGACAGCGGATTCATGATCATCATCTGGGCGGTCTCGGGATGCCGTTCGGCGGCCTCGATCGGTATGCCCTGCGCAAAGCGGTGGATCTTGTCGAGCGCCGAGGCCAGCGCCGCCGGGTCGCCGGCGATCTCGGCACCGAGACGATCGGCTTCAAATTCGCGCGAGCGCGAAATCGCCATCTGGATCAGCATCGCTGCGAAGGGGGCAAGCATCGCCACCGCGATGCCGGCGATCGGATTGCTCGGACGCCCCTCGGAATCGCGCCCGCCAAAGAACATCGCAAAGTTGGCAAGCGCCGAGATCGCCCCCGCCATGGTCGCCGACACCGTCGAGATCAGGATGTCGCGGTGTTTGACATGGGCAAGCTCATGGGCCATCACACCGCGCAGCTCGGCCGCGCTGAGGACACGCAGGATGCCGGTGGTCGCGGCCACTGCCGCATGCTGCGGATTGCGGCCGGTGGCAAAGGCGTTGGGCGCGTCCTCGTCAATCAGATAAACCCGCGGCATCGGCAGCTCTGCGCGCTGCGCAAGCTCTTTAACCATCCGATAGAACTGCGGTGCGCTCGCCTCATCCACCTCACGGGCGTTGTACATCTTGAGAACCATCCGGTCGGAGAACCAGTAGGCGAAGAAATTCGACAGCAGGGCAAACCCGAGCGCCAGCAGCATGCCCTGCTGCCCGCCGATGGCGGCACCGACTGCACCAAACAGCCCGGTGATGCCGGCCATCAGGACGGCGGTCTTGATCCAGTTGAACATTGATTCCTCCAGGTCGGGCCCAGCCGACGATCGACGAGCAGTCCGGTGAACACCCCGATGAATACCAGTCAGGCCGGGCAGAATACCCGTGGGGCGAGCCTTCTTGCGGATATCCGTCCAATCTGTCGGGATTCAAGCGCGCACGGGCCCCGACCCGGCGACTGCCGGCGACTGCAGCCGGTCACCGGCGCCGATCGGAAAGCCCGCGACGAACTCTGCTGCCGGCAGACGCCGCCCGCCCGCCCGCTGCAGTTCGAGCAGATCGACTGCGCCCGGCTGGGCAGGGCTGCCGCAGCTCACTCTGAGGGCGCCCTCGCGCATCCCGATCACCGTGCCCGGCGCGACGACCCCGACCGGCGCATCGGCTGGCGACGCGTCCGGCGACTGCGCATCAACCGCCCTGGCCCGCCAGAGCTTGAGCGGGGTGCCGGGCAGCCGCGCCAGTTCGGCCACGCAGCCCGGCGCCGGATCGAAGGCCCGCAGCTGATCGACGATCGCCTGCGCTGGGCGCGACCAGTCGATCAGCGAATCGGACTTGACGATCTTGGCCGCGTGGGTGATGCCGTCAGCCGGTTGCGGTGCCATGGGGAGCCGATCGGCCTCGAGCAGGCTGATGGCTTCGACGATCGCCAGCGCGCCGAGCGCGGCCAGCCGGTCGTGGACGCTGCCCGAGGTCTCATCGCGACCGATCGGGAGCGGGCGAACCAGCCGGATCGGTCCGGTATCGAGCCCGACATCCATCTGCATGATCGTGATGCCGGTCTGCGGGTCGCCGGCCTGCACCGCACGCTGGATCGGCGCCGCACCGCGCCATCGCGGCAGCAGCGAGGCATGAATATTCAGGCAGCCAAGCGGCGGCACCGACAGCACCTCCAGCGGCAGCAGCAGACCGTAGGCGGCCACCACCATCGCCTGGCAACCGATGCCGCGCAGCTTCTGCGTCACCTCGGGGTCGCGCAGCGTACGCGGCTGCCACACCTCGATTCCCTGGGCCTGCGCCCATTGCTTGACCGGACTGGCGATCAGTTTTTGCCCGCGCTGAGCCGGTTTGTCGGGCCGGGTCAGGACCAGGGCGATGTCATGGCCGGCCTCATGCAGCGCCTGCAGGGCGAGCTGCGCAAACACCGGTGTGCCGGCAAAGATGAGTTTCATGAGGGATCGGGTTTGCCCGGCGCGCTGGGGCCTGCGGCCTGGGGATGAGGCGGCAGGTTTCAGGCCGTCTGGCGGTCGAGCTTGAGCATCTTGCTGCGGATGCGACTCTGCTTCAGACGCGAGAGGTATTGCACGAAGACCTTGCCGAGCAGGTGATCCATCTCGTGCTGGATGCAGACCGCGAGCAGCCCGTCGGCGCTCAGCGTGAACGACTTGCCGTGTTCGTCCAGCGCCCTGACGGTGACCTGTTCGGGCCGTTCGACCTCGTCATAGATCCCCGGCACCGACAGACAGCCCTCTTCATGGACCGATCGCTCATCGCCGTAGGACACGATCTCGGGGTTGATGAAAACCTGCAGCCGATCCTTGGTCTCGGAGACATCGATCACGATAACCCGCTCATGGACATTGACCTGCGTGGCCGCCAGCCCGACGCCGGGCGCGTCATACATGGTCTGCGCCATGTCGCTCACCAGCTTGCGGATCCGGTCGTCGACATGCTCGACCCGCCTGGCAACGGTATGCAGGCGTTGATCGGGATAACGGAGGATGTCAAGGACGGCCATCGGATTAAGACGACCGTTCGGTTCCGGGATGGGTGATCGAGCGGTCAATCAACGTAATATTGTGGTCAGCGATTCAGGTCAGCGATTTAGGTCAACAATTCAGCTCGATTATTCGGGCCAATAATTCAGATTGATTCAGATTGGCTTTTGACACGAACGCCGCAGTCCCCGATCCCAGAAACTCAGAACCACGAAACTGAACCACGTCCAGGCAGCGTCGAGATGATCAAAAAGTTTAGCATGGGGTTGATCGGATGCGCGGTCTGGCTTGCTGCCAGCATCGCCCATGGTGCAACCGGTTCGATCGAGCTTTCTCCGAATGCGCCCGACAAGTATGTCGTTGTCAAGGGCGACACCCTCTGGGACGTTTCCGCCCGGTTTTTGAAGTCGCCCTGGCTGTGGCCCGAGGTCTGGCAACTTAATCGCGAGCAGATCGGCAACCCTCACCTGATCTATCCGGGCGACATCATCTATCTCGACCGATCGGGCGCCCAGCCTCGCCTGCGGCTGGGCAAATCGATTCCCGGCACTGGCGGCAGCGGACCCGGGGTTGGCGAAAGCACCGTCAGGCTCGAGCCGCTGGTGCGCGCCGCGCCGCTGGGCGCCGACGCCATTCCCATGGTCAATCTTGCCGCCGTCCAGGTCTTTCTCAATCGGCCGCTGATCGTCGACGAGCCGGGCCTGCGCAATCATCCCCGCATCGTCGGCACCCAGGACGGCCGCGTGCATCTCGCCGCAGGCGATCTCGCCTATGTGAGGGGTCTGTTCGAGGAGGACATGGCCCTGAACTCCGAGTGGTACATCTACCGACCGGCCAAACCGCTGCTCGATCCGGTGACCCGTAAACCGATCGCCTGGGAGACCGTCTCGGTCGGCTCGGCCCAACTGATCCGCAAGGGCGACCCGGCCACCTTCCGCCTTCGCAGAGCAAGCGAAGAGGTCGCCGCAGGCGACCGCCTGATGCCCGCTGTACCGGCCACCGTGCCTTCTTTCGTCCCCCGCGCCCCCAACGAGCCGGTCTCGGGTCAGATCGTCTCGGTTTATCGCGGCATCGATCAGGTCGGCAAGCTCAGCGTGGTGGCCCTGTCAATCGGCAAGGATCAAGGCCTTGCGATCGGCAATGTGCTGGCGGTCCTGAGTGCCGACCGGGTCATCACCGACAGGGAAACCAAAGAGCGCGTCGTGCTGCCCAACGAGACGATCGGCGAGCTGGTCATCTTCCGGGTCTTCGACCGCATTGCCTATGCGCTGGTGGTCTCGGCATCCGAAGCGATCTCGGTTGGCGCAACGGTCAAGAATCCCTGAACAGTCACTGAGCACCCGATCCGGCGGCGCGCCATGGCATCCGACCCTGCCGCCGCAGACCTCGGCCTGTGGCTGCGGCTGGTCCTCACGCCCGGCATCGGCCCGATTCACGCCCGCAGGCTGCTCGAGCGATTCGGATCGCCCCGGTGTCTCTTCGAGTCCGACGGCCCTGCACTGGCTGCCTTTGCAGGCGAGCGTCTGGCTCGCCTGTTGCAGTCCGATGATGGCGAGCGTCAGCAGCAAGTGGCGCAAACCCTCGAGTGGGCCCGCGCCGAGTCCCATCATCTGATTACCTTCGCCGATGCCGACTATCCCCGGCATCTGCTGCAGATCGATGATGCGCCGCCGCTCCTTCATGGCGTCGGCCGGCGCGACATCCTGAGTCGGCCAATGCTGGCAATGGTCGGGGCGCGCAATGCCACAGCCGCGGGCGCCGCCAATGCGCGGTCTTTCGCACGCGCGCTGTCGGGCGCCGGCTGGACAATCACAAGCGGACTGGCCCTGGGCATCGACGCTGCCGCCCATGAGGGCGCGCTGCAAGGCGGCGCCGGCACGGTCGCGGTCGTGGGCACCGGCGCAGACATCCTCTATCCTTCGCGCCATCGCGGGCTGGCCGACCGCATTGCTGCCGATGGCCTCATCCTCTCGGAACTGCCGCTTGGTACGCCACCGTCGGCCGGGCTGTTCCCGCGTCGCAATCGACTGATCGCCGGCCTGTCGCATGGCGTGCTCGTGGTCGAGGCCGCGCTGCGAAGCGGCTCGCTCATCACCGCACGGCAGGCGGGTGAATTCGGCCGTGAGGTCTTCGCGATTCCCGGCTCCATCCACTCGCCGCTGTCACGCGGCTGCCATGCGCTGATCCGGCAAGGCGCCCTGCTGGTCGAGTCGGCGCGCGAGGTCATCGACGAGCTGCCCGCCTTGCCTGCGCGGCGTGACCTCGACGCCCTTGCGCCACCCGAGATCAACCCCGACCTCGACCATCCTCACCGGTCCAGCGCTGGTGGCCCTTCGCTCGCGCCCGACGACGCCCGGCGCGTCGACCAGGACCCGGTCATCGCCGCGATCGGACACGACCCGGTCCAGCCTGACATCCTGGCAGCACACCTCGGTCTCGCGCCGGGCGAACTCGGCGCCCGGCTGGTCATTCTTGAGCTCGACGGACTCATCCGGCGCCTGTCCGACGGCCGGGTCCAAAGACCCTCACCGTCAGGCTGACTTGCCATTGCGACGATCCGGCTCTTATGATTGGCGCCCCCACGAGCCGTCGACTCCGTGTCGACGAGCCTCATCCAACCACCCTGCGCACCGACCTGGCGACCAACCACATGGGAAAAGCCCTGATCATTGCCGAGAAGCCATCGGTCGCAGCGGATATCGCGCGATCGCTCGGCGGATTCGCCAAACAAGGCGACTATTTCGAAAGCGATGACTACCTGCTGTCGTCGGCAGTCGGCCATCTGGTCGAGATCGCGGCACCTGAGCAATTCGACGTCAAGCGAGGCAAATGGTCGTTCGCCAATCTGCCGGTCATCCCGCCGCACTTCGATCTCAAGCCGATCGACAAGAGTGCCGAGCGTCTGAAGCTGCTCACCCGGCTGATCAAGCGCAAGGATGTCGACTCGCTTATCAACGCCTGTGACGCCGGCCGCGAAGGCGAGCTGATCTTTCAGCTGATCGCCCAGCATGCCAAGGCCAAGCAGCCGGTCAGCCGGCTGTGGCTGCAGTCGATGACACCCAACGCGATCCGCGAGGGCTTCGAGCGGCTGCGCGATGAAACCCAGATGCAGCCGCTCGCCGACGCCGCCCGCTGCCGGTCCGAAGCCGACTGGCTGGTCGGCATCAACGGGACGCGGGCCATGACCGCGTTCAATTCGCGCGACGGCGGCTTTTACCTGACTACGGTCGGTCGCGTGCAGACCCCGACCCTGGCCATCGTGGTCGAGCGCGAAGAGCGCATCCGAAAATTCAAACCGCGCGGCTATTTCGAGGTAAAGGCCACCTTCGAGGCGAAAGCCGGACAATACGAAGGCCGCTGGTTCGATCCCTCATTTCATCGCGACCCGGCTGATGCCGAGCTCAAGGCCGAGCGTCTGTGGGACCCGTCCCGTGCCCAGGCCATCGTCGACGAATGCCGAGGCAAACCGGGCACGGTCGAAGAAGAGTCCAAGCCGTCAACACAGCAGTCACCGGCGCTTTTCGACCTCACCAGCCTTCAGCGTGAGGCCAATGGCCGATTCGGGTTTTCAGCCAAGACCACTCTGTCGCTGGCCCAGGCCCTCTATGAAAAGCACAAGGTCCTGACCTATCCGAGAACCGACTCCAAAGCCCTGCCTGAGGATTACGTTGCCACGGTCAAGCAGACCCTCGACATGCTCGAGGAGGTGCCGCCCTACGGCCAGTTCTCGGTCCAGATCCTGAACAACGACTGGGTCCGGCCGAACAACAAGCGAATCTTCGACAACACCAAGGTGTCGGATCACTTCGCCATCATCCCGACGCTGCAGGCGCCGAAGGCCCTGTCGGAAGCCGAACAGAAGATCTACGACCTGGTGGTCAAACGCTTCCTCGCGGTCTTTTTCCCGGCGGCCGAATTTCGCGTCACCACCCGTATCACCAAGGTCGAGAGCCATTCATTCAAGACCGAAGGCCGGGTACTGGTGAGCGCCGGCTGGCTGGCGATCTACGGCCGCGAGACCGCCGAATCGAAGGCCTCGCAAGGCAAGGATGCCGACGACGCGCCGTCCAGCGGCACACTGGTCGCGGTCGAGCCCAACGAAAAAGTCGCCACTCAGTCAATCGACGCGATCTCGCTGGCGACCCGGCCGCCCGCACGCTTCAATGAGGCCACGCTGCTGTCGGCAATGGAAGGCGCGGGCAAGCTGGTCGACGACGAAGATCTGCGCGAGGCCATGGGCACCAAGGGGCTTGGCACGCCGGCGACCCGAGCGCAGGTCATCGAAGGTCTGATCAACGAGAACTACCTGATCCGGGAAGGCCGCGACCTCATCCCCACCGCCAAGGCCTTCCAGCTGCTCACGCTGCTGCGGGGTCTGGGCGTAGCCGAGCTCACGATGCCCGAGCTCACCGGCGAGTGGGAGTTCAAGCTCGCGCAGATGGAGCGCGGCAAACTCGATCGCGATGCCTTCATGAACGAGATCGCCGAGATGACCCGGCATATCGTCGAGCGAGCCAAGGGCTACGGCACCAGCGATGTTCCCGGCGACTATGCAACGCTCGATCAGCCCTGCCCGCGCTGCGGCGCGGTGGTGCGCGAAAACTACCGGCGCTTTGCTTGCAGCGGCTGCGACTGGTCGATCACCAAGTCGCCGTCATCGCGCCTGCTCGAGCCCGCCGAGGCCCAGGAACTGATGCGCGACAAGACCATCGGTCCGCTGCATGGCTTTCGCAGCAAGATGGGCCGTCCGTTTTCGGCCATCCTCAAGCTGGTCGAGCCCGACTGGAAGATGGAATTCGATTTCGGCCAGTCGGATGCCGGCGGCGACAGCGACGAGGTCATCGACTTCTCGGCCGCCGAACCGGTTGGCGCCTGCCCGCGATGCCAGTCTCGGGTCTATGAGCACGGCATGAGCTACGTCTGCGAAAAATCGGTCGGCGCAGCGCGCACCTGCGACTTCCGCTCGGGCAAGGTGATCCTGCAGCAGCCGGTCGAACGTGCCCAGATGGTCAAGCTGCTGTCGGATGGCCGAACCGATCTGCTCGACGCCTTTGTGTCATCACGCACCCGCAGGCGTTTCAAGGCCTTCCTGGTGCGCCAGCCCGATGGGAAGGTCGGCTTCGAATTTCAGGCGGCCGCACCAAAGTCGCCGGCAGCAGCCGCAGCAGCGCAGGCAAGGGCAAAGGCCAAGGCAGCAGCGGCAGCCGATGCCGGAGCACCCGACGGCGAGTCCGACGACTCCGTGCCAGACTCGACCCCCAAAAAGACAGGGGCGGCGACAAAAACGGCGGCGAAGACCGCGCCTAAGTCCGCACCGAAAACCGCACCGAAAACCGCTTCGAAAACCGCCTCGAAAGCCGCCTCGAAAGCCGCACCCAAACCAGCCGCCAAAAAAGCGGCCGCTGCGCGCATTCGAAAGGCGACCTAGTCATCATGCCTCGGGGTCAGTTGGGCGCAGTGCGCTCCAACTGATCGCCCGGTCGGCTCCCCACTGCAGCCACCTGCGACCCGCCGACTGACAGCTTCCGACCGCCAGCCGGTTGCAGGATCAGCCGGCCGACCGCCCCGCCGGCACCCAGAGTTCAACGGCAACCCGCTGAGCGTCATTAAGGGTCGACACATCAACCCCTTCGGCGCGTTCCCAGATCAGTCGTCCATACAGACCGCCCAGGGTCGCAACCTCACGCGTCAAGGAGCCTTCAGCCCCGCTCGCCGGCTGCGCGGCGCGAGCGCGGTTGATGGCCGATTCGAGTTCTCCGATGCTGATCCAGCTGCTCATGGCGAGTCGACGGCTAAGCCAAATCAAAAAGGGGATTGAACGCTAGCACACCGGCGGGTGGCAATTTGACGACGCTCACCCCCTCAGGTATTCCTTTCGCGATTTGCGACCGTTAATCTGATTGTCATGATGACGTTCGAAAGCCCCTCCCTGAATCCGCCTGCCGGCGAACCGCTCAGCGAACCCCTGTCGCCGTTCGCTGAGCTGGTTGAAGCCGATTGGGTGTTCGGTTACGGCTCGCTGATCTGGAATCCCGGTTTCGAGTTCTCGGAGGCCCGACTCGGCCGGGTTCACGGCTATCACCGCGCCTTCTGCATCCGCTCGACCCATTACCGCGGCACACCCGAGCAGCCCGGCGTCGTGCTCGGGCTCGACCGCGGCGGATCCTGTATCGGCATGGCTTTCCGGCTGAAACCCGAGTCGCGCCGGCGCTCGATCGAAGCGCTCTACGAGCGCGAGATGACCGGCGGCGTCTATGTCCCACGCGTGCTGAGTGTCTCGGTCAGGGGCTCCAGACAGGTGCAAGCGCTTACATTTACCGCAAATCAGCGCAGTTCATCATATGAACAGCTCACCGAAAGCGAGATCGTGCGGCGACTGTCGTCATGCTGCGGCCAGCGCGGCCTTAACCGCGACTACGCGCTGCTCACCTGGCGCAGCCTTGCCGAGCACGGCGTGCGTTGCTCGCACCTCGGTCGGCTGAGCGTTGAGCTCGCGGCTGCCCCTTGCAGCGACACGCTCGAGGCCAAGCCGCTCTGACGGGCCGGCTGCCGGCCCGTCGCCATGTCCAGATCGACCGCGCCGGTCCTTGAACGGCCCGCCCGCCCGAGTCCTTCCCTGCCCCAGGTGCTTGCCGACATCGGCCCGAGCTATGCGGTCAACGGCCTGGTCGGCTTCATCTTCGCGGCGACCGGTCCGGTGGCGATCGTGCTGGCGTCCGGGTCGCAAGGCGGACTTGGGCAGGCCGAACTGGCATCGTGGCTGTTCGGCGCCTTCTTTCTCAACGGTCTGGTCACGATTGCGCTGAGCTGGCGCTTTCGCACGCCACTGGTGATCTTCTGGACCATTCCCGGCAGCGTCCTGGTCGGCCAGGCGCTGCTGCACACCCCTCATGCCGAGGTGATCGGGGCCTTTGTCGCCACCGGCCTCTTCGTGACCGCGCTCGGGCTGTCGGGATGGATGCGCCGCGCCCAGGCCCTGCTGCCCATGCCGATCGTGATGGCCATGGTGGCCGGTGTCTTCCTGCGTTTCGGGCTCGATCTGGTCAGAGCGGTCCACCATGACCCGGCGGTCGCCGGGCCGATGGTGCTGGCCTTCGTGCTGCTGAGTGCCCTGCCGCGGCTGGCCCGCTGGTTGCCGCCGATCATCGGGGCGCTGCTGATCGGGGCGATCGCGGTCGCAATTGCCCATCCGATCGACTGGTCTGCAGCAGCGAGCCTGTCGATCGTGGCACCCCAGATCATCCTGCCGGTCTTTTCCTGGCGGGCCTGCCTCGAACTGGTCGTGCCGCTGGCAGTGACTGTTCTGGTAGTTCAGAACGCGCAGGGCTATGCGGTTCTCAAGACGACCGGCCATGACGCACCAGTGAACTGGGTGACGCTTGCCTGCGGCCTGACCTCGATCGTGAGCGCCTTCGTCGGCACGGTCTCGAGCTGTCTGACCGGGCCAACCAACGCACTTGTCTCGTCATCCGGCACACCGCGGCGCCATTACACCGGCGCGATCGTGGTCGGCCTCCTGGCGCTCGGTTTCGGTCTGTTCGCCGGCACCGCAACCAGCCTGATGCTGGCGGCACCCAAGGCCTACATCGCCGCGCTGGCCGGGCTGGCGATGCTCAAGGTCCTGCAGGCGGCCTTTGCCACCGCCTTTCGCGACCGCTTTGCGCTCGGCGCACTGGTGACCTTTCTGGTGACGGTTGCCGACCTGCCGATCCTGAATATCGGCGCGCCGTTCTGGGGCCTGGTACTCGGGCTGTCGGTCGCCTGGCTGCTCGAGCGGCCCGACTTCAGCATCGAGCGAGACCCGCCGGCGCGCTGACCCGCTTCATTCGGGCTGTGAGGCTTGTACGGTAGAGTGGCGGCGCCGCGCAAACACACCACGAGCCACCACCATGTCCGATCAGCCCTCACAGTCGGGCCAGTACAACCCGACCGCCTCTGTCACGCCAGGCCAAACCGCATCGCCGCGCCAGGACTTCGACCTGACGCGATCGGTGATGACGATCGTGGCGCTGACCGCACTGGTCGGCGGCAGCCTGTGGGTGCTGAGCCCCTTCATTCCGTCGTTGATCTGGGCGGTCACGATCGTGGTGACCACCTGGCCGCTGATGACCAGAGTCGAAGCCTTGCTGTGGGGCCGCCGCGGACTGGCGGTCACCGTCATGACACTGGGCCTGCTGCTGCTGTTTTTCGTGCCGCTCACCCTGGCCATCATGACGGTACTCAACAACGTCGACACCATCAGCGGCTGGATCAAGCTTGCCTCGAATCTCAAGGGCAGCGAGCCGCCGTCCTGGCTGGTGTCATTGCCGGTGGTCGGGCCTCGCATCGCCAGTTTCCTGGCCGATATTGTCGAGCATGGCGCAGATCCCCTGCTCAGCAAGGTCATGCCTTATGTCGGCACAGTTGCCGGACGGGTCCTCAAGGAAGCCGGCCAGATCGGCCAGATCGGCGTGCAATTTCTGCTGAGCGTGCTGCTGTGCGCGGTGCTCTATGCCTATGGCGAGGAGGGCGCTCGTGCGGTGTTGCGGTTTGCCCGTCGGCTTGCCGGCGATCAGGGCGTGCGCATGACACGGCTTGCGGCAGCCTCGGTGCGCGGCGTCGCGCTCGGCGTGGTGGTGACCGCAGTCGTCCAGTCGTTGCTGGCCGGACTCGGACTCGCGGTGGTCGGTGTGCCGGCGGTCGCGCTGCTGACCGCGCTGATGTTCCTGCTGGCGCTCGCCCAGATCGGTACCATCCCGGTGCTGCTGCCGGCTGTCATCTGGCTCTACTGGGGCGGCCAGGTCGGCCTGGCCATCGGGTTGCTGATCTGGACGGTGGTGGTCTCGACCATGGACAACTTCCTGCGACCCTGGCTGATCAAGAAGGGTGCCGATCTGCCCTTCCTGCTGATCTTCGTCGGAGTGGTCGGCGGACTGATCGCGTTCGGGCTGATCGGCATCTTTATCGGGCCGGTCGTGCTTGCGGTCACTTACACCCTCTTCGATGCCTGGACCTCGGATCACCATGCGCCCCCGCTCGAGCACTAAGCACTATTCGCTGCTCGCGGGTCGCAGCGTGCCGAGTGCTGATGACCGATGGCTGATGGCTGATGGCTGATGGCTGAACGGCGACTGCCAGGCGTCGAGCCCGGCCGCTGCCGCTACTAAGCCTCCGACACCCTCGCGAGTGCCGCCCGAATCGCCTGTGCAGCGCGCGTCGAGGCCACGATCGACAGTTTCATCGTCGCCCTGGTGGCGCCCACGAAAAGCTTTCGAATGCTTCGTTCATCCATCGACTCGAAGTCGACTTCGCTGAACACCACCGCCGGGGCAGCCTGTCCCTTGAAGCGGTAGACCGACTCGATCAGCAATTCGCCGCCGGTATAGACCGGCTGCGCCAGCAGGTCGTAGCGGCCGGTGAAGCGACGCACCGGATGCGGCCCGATGGCATCGAGCGACAGCAGCGCCGACTGCTCGCGGCCGCGAAAGCTCACCACCGCAATATCGTGACGACGAAAACCCGCGGCCAGGCAACTGCGGATCGCCTCCTTGGTTGCCGCCAGCATCTGCGCGGTGTCGGCATAGTCGAAGATCTCGAGCTCGGCTCCGGCCAGCGGCCCGGCCGCCTCGATGCGCACGTCAGTCGGCAGGATTGCCCGCAGAAAACCGACCACCTCGCGCGGACTGCGATAGTTGGCACGGGCATGCAGGGTGACCCATCCCGGCAGGCGGCTTCGCTCGCGGGCATAGAGCGACTGCATCGGATCCTCGAGCCAGATCAGCCGCGCCTGGTCGCGGGCATGACGCAGCACCTGGTCGCGCCAGGCCGACGAAAAATCCTGACCTTCGTCGACCACCACGGTATCGAAGCGCCAGCGCTCGTCGATCGACACGCCGGCGGCTGCCTTCTCGAGCCGCTCGAATCCGTCGGGCGCGGCAATATCGACGGTTTTTCCGGCATCACGAACCAGGCGCTGACACAGCGTGTGGAAAGTGCACACCTCGCCGCCCGCCGGCGCCACCTCGGCAAAATGATCGGCCAACGGTCGGTTGTAGCAGACATAAAGCGGTCGCAGACCCTGATCGATCGCGCCTGCAAATTCGGCCAGCGCCAGTTGTGTCTTGCCCGAACCTGCTGTGCCCTCGACATGCAGGCGGTAGGGCGAGAAGTCGAGCTGACGGGCCCAGTGGGCCAGCCCGCCCGAGACCCGCGTGACCATGGCCTGCGCGCGGCCGACCAGCGCACTGACATCGGTTTCGAGTTCGATCACGTCCCGAAAGAAGCGGTCGACCTGCTGCCAGGCCGAGGCAGGCCGCAACCCGCCGCCCGATAAACCCGATAAACCCGATGCACCCGATGCACCCGATGCGACTGCTCCAGCGCCGACCGCCCCGGCGCCCGGCGCGCGCCCGCCGTCGACCTCGACCGACAGGATCTCGCGAATCACCGGCAGCAGCTTGTCGCGCCGGCTCGCGTCGACGATCCGCTCGGCGGCGACGCCCGCGGTCTCCAGGCGCCTGACGCTGAAATCCGGGCAATAGAGCAGCGCATCGACCTTTACCGCCTCGCAGCCCGGTCGGCGTGCGAGCTTGTCGCGAAGACCGGCGGCGGTTCGCGCCATCTGGACCGCGACATTGCGCAGTCGCCCGCGCTCGCGCCGAAGCAGCCCGTCGCCCGACTCCTCCAGAAAACCGGTCTTCTGCTCGATCAAAAGCAGATCGCCGACGCGGTTGACCACGACGAAATCGATGGCGTCGATCACCGAAAAGCCGCGTTCGATCGTCGTCCAGTGGACCGCGTGATACACCGTGAAGTCGTCGGACAGGCCGGCAGCCATCAGGGCGAGGGTCTCGTGATGACGCTGCGCGCTGGGCGGCAGCCCTCCGCCGGCAGCGCCCGGAGCGGTGTCACTGGCGGCCAATTCGCGCCAGCCGTCAGGAATGATCCGGGCCATTGCGCGATTCTAACGGGCAGCATCCCGACGAACGGCGAACCAGGCACGACCGATGTCACACCGTGCGCAGCGCTGCTGGGCGACCATGGGGCTTCGATTTGTTTGGCTGACGCGGTCCGCTTCCCTGTGAACCGAAGTCGGGCATGACCGGACCGCAATGACGCCCAAAGCGTTCGACAACGTGACCAGATTTCCAGGCTCCCCTTTCGGGCCGATGCGCAGCCGCGGCGCACGCATCGCCACCCTGTTCGACCCTGTCTGCGGGCGGGAGTCGCAGCTGTGAATCAGGTCGCCGAACAGTCCCAGCTGATCAGGGTGCCGACCTCCCAGGTGCGCGTCGGCATGTATGTCAACAGCTTCTGCGGGTCCTGGCTGCAGCACGATTTTTTCCGGACGTCTTTCCTGATCGATTCGCCCAAAATCGTTGAACGGCTGCAGGCCAGCGGCCTGGAAGCGGTCATGATCGACCTGTCGCGCGGGGTGGCGCCTGGCGCACGGTCGGATCCGAGCGCTGTGGCTGAAACGAGTGTTGAGGCCGAATCCGCCGCGCAAACGCCGGTCGAGCCGGTCGAGCCGGTCGCCGACATCGTCACCAAGGCCCCGAAAGCAGCGAAACCAAGGCCGCTTGCACCGCTGTCCGAGGAGATGGACAAGGCTCGCGAAGTCACGCGAATGGTGCGCAACACCGTCGAATCGCTGTTCCGGGATGCCCAGCTCGGGCGCAATCTGGATGCCCAGCGAATCGATACCGCGGTGCGCTCGGTCCATGAGAGCCTCGATCGCAACCCCGGCGCGCTTCTGAGCCTGGTGCAAATCAAGCGCGCCGACGAATACACCTACATGCATTCGGTGGCAGTCAGCGCACTGATGGCGCAGCTTGCCAAGACGCTCGGCATGAAAGAAGCCGAGCAGCATCAGGCCGCCACCGCCGGACTGCTTCACGACATCGGCAAGGTCGGCGTGCCGAACCAGATCCTTAACAAACCCGGGCGCCTCACCGAGGACGAGTTCACGGCGGTGCGCAACCATCCGCGCAACGGCCACGAGCTGCTCGCCCGCGGCGGCGAGTTCGACGAGGTCGCACTCGATGTCTGCCTGCACCATCACGAACGCATCGACGGCCGCGGCTATCCCGATCGGCTGAAAGGCGACGAAATCTCCCGATTCGCCAAGATGGGCGCGATCTGTGACATCTACGATGCAATCTCGTCCAACCGTCCCTACAAGAGCGCCTGGACGCCCTTCGAGTCGCTGCGCCAGATGGCGTCCTGGGGCAAGGGGCATCTGGACCTCGACATCTTTCGTGCCTTCGTCCAGTCGATCGGCGTCTATCCGGTCGGCAGCATCGTCAAACTGAAGTCGAACCGCCTGGCGATCGTCACCGAGCAGAACATCAACGAGCTGCGCAATCCGGTGCTCAAGGCCTTCTATTCGACCCAGCTGCACGAGCGGATCGAGCCGCGCTTCATCCAGCTCGGCAAGGGGCAGGAGGAAATCCTGTCGGTCGAAGATCCGGAAACCTGGAATCTGCCCCCGATCGATCAACTGCTGATCTGATCAGCATCCCGGCCCCCGACCGGCGGCCCACCGGCGGCCCCACCTGGCCCGGGTCCGCTTCAATTCACAGGTGTACTTCCGCACCGCATGAGAGGGCTTTGACGCAGTGCCACAACTTTGGAAATGTCAGACATTTCAAATGATTATGGTTGGTTCAAACAAGGCTTGGAACAAATTGAAACAAGATTTTTGTTGCATTGCATCAGGAGCGCAGGTATTCTTTGCCTTGTCTCCTCCACCTCCTCAACGGTGGTTTCAGCCCGCACCCCAACCGGTGCGGGCTTTTTCTTTCTGGCGTCAGGGTGACGCCTGGGCCTCACACCAGCCGTGATTCGGCGATGCGGGCGCCTTCGACCAGCGCGCGAAGTTTGGCGGCGGCCACCTCCCGGCTCATCGGCGCCATGCCGCAGTTGGTGCACGGAAACAGCCGGTTGGCCGGCACATAGCGCAGTGCCCGCCCGATGGTGTCGGCCACCTGCTCCGGCGTCTCGACCACCTCGCTGGCCACATCAATGACACCGACCAGCACATCCTTGCCGGCCAGCAATCCGAGAAGATGGTCGGGCACCCGGCTGTTGGCGCACTCGAGCGAGATCTGATCGATGCGGCTGGCTGCCAGCGCCGGGAACACCGCCTCGTACTGTCGCCATTCTTCGCCGAGCGTTGCCTTCCAGTCGACATTGGCCTGGATGCCATAGCCGTAGCAGATATGGACCGCAGTCGTGCAGGTCAGGCCTTCGATCGCCCGATGCAGCGAGGCAACGCCCCAGGTGGGCACATGGGCCATGAACACGTTGTAGGCCGGCTCATCGAACTGGATCACATCGACCCCGTCGGCCTGCAGCGCCAGCGCCTCCTGGTTGAGCAACTCGGCAAAAGCCATCGCGAGCTTTTCGCGGCTGCCGTAGTAGGCGTCGGCGACGGTATCGACGATGGTCATCGGGCCGGGCAGCGTGAACTTCAGCTTCTTTGCGGTGTGCGCCCGGGCGATCTGCGCTTCAAAGGCATGCACGCGACCCTTCAGACGGATCGGGCCCACCACCTGCGGCACCATCGCGTCATAGCGATTGTCGCGGATGCCCATCTTGACCTTGTGCTCGAAGTCGATGCCCTCGACCGCTTCGAGAAAGCCGTGCACGAAGTGCTGGCGGCTCTGCTCGCCGTCGGTGACGATGTCCAGGCCGGCGTCCTCCTGCTCCTTGATCCAGAGCAGGGTGGCGTCGCGCTTGGCCTGGCGCAGCGCATCGCCCTGCTCGCGCCATTGCGGCCACAACTTCTGGGTCTCGGCGAGCCAGCCGGGTTTGGGCAGGCTGCCGGCAAGGGTGGTCTTGAACATGGGAGGCCTCAGTGGAGTCAGGAAGGGGTCAGGAAGGGGTCAGGAAAGCGGCAGGAAAAAACGCCGGGAAAGGCGCCATGTTAGCCGCAGACCACCCTGCGGACCCCTAGCGCACGTTGAGTGCCGCCCCCAGCTTGCGTCGCCACTCGGACACCACCTGCGGCTGGGCCGAGGCGAGATCGAAGACCGCCACCATGCGCTTGCGACCGATGTCATCCTGAAAGGCCCGGTCGCGCCGCACGATCTCGACCAGCTGCTCGAAGGCCTCGGCCCACTGCTTGTAGCCGATGTAGTACTCGGCCAGATCGAGGCGCGCCTGCAGATCGGCCTCATTGGCATTGACCCGGGCAAGCTGCTCATGCGGCACCGGCGGCCGGGCGGCCTCGACTGCCGCCACCACCTGCGCCATCAGTTCGGCGACCTGCGGGTCGGCCTTGGCCTGCGCTGACAGCGCCTCGAGCTGACCCTGGGCACCGGCGGGTTCGCCGCCCGCCAGAAGCAGTTGCGCATAGAGAAGGCGCGCCGAATCGTTGGCCGGATCGAGTTCGATCGCCTTTCGCGCATGGTCGGCCGCCGCTTCCTGATCGCCGCGATCAAGTGCCGCGCCCGCCTGGTCGAGTTCGACATCGGATGGGTTGGGCATCAGCCTGTCGATGAACTCGCGCAGCTTGGGCTCGGGCAGCGCACCCTGGAACTGATCGACCGGCTGGCCGCCGACAAAGGCAAACACCGTCGGAATCGAGCGGATCTTGAAATGCTGCGCCAGCTGCTGCTCCTTGTCGCTGTCGATCTTGACCAGCTTGAAGCGTCCGCCATAGTCGTATTCGAGCTTTTCGAGCATCGGCCCGAGGGTCTTGCAGGGGCCGCACCAGGGCGCCCAGAAGTCGACCAGAACCGGCACCTGCATCGATGCGTCGATGACATCGGCCTGGAATGACTGGATGGTGGTGTCGATGCTCATGGGGATAGCCGGCGGCAGAAAAGACCGCCATTCTGGCATGCCCGCGCGGCCGGCCGGCCGGCTCCCGGTGAGACGAACACCCGCGCGATGCTAGGATCGCCGCCAACCTGGAGGGTTTACCCATGATCGTTCTATTGCTCGGCCTTGCGCTGATGCTCGGCGTGCATTCGACCCGCATCTTTGCCGACGACTGGCGCGGCGCTCAGGTCGCCCGCCTCGGTGAAAAGCCCTACAAGGGGATCTATTCACTGCTCTCGCTGGTCGGCCTCGTCCTGATCGTCTGGGGCTACGGGCAGACCCGGATCACGCCGGTCGACGTCTGGATGCCACCGCTGTGGACCCGCCACCTGGCGGCGCTGCTGATGCTGGTGTCCTTCGTACTGCTGGCGGCCGCCTATGTGCCGGGCACGCGAATCAGGCGGGCGGTCGGCCATCCGATGGTGCTCGGCGCAAAGACCTGGGCGCTGGCGCATCTGCTGTGCAATGGCCGGCTCGCCGACATTGTGCTGTTCGGGTCGTTTCTGGTGTGGGCGGTGGTGCTCTATGCCGCCTCGAAACGGCGCGACCGCAAGGCCGGTACGGTCTATGCCGTCGGGCCGATCTCGCGTGACCTGATCGCGGTGTTCGGTGGCATGATCGGCTGGGCGGTCTTCGCCTTCTGGGCCCATGCCTGGCTGATTGGTGTAAAGCCTTTTGGCTGAGTGGTGTACAGCCGTTTGGCTGAGTGGTGTACAGCCGTTTGGCTGAGTGGTGTACAGCCGTTTGGCTGAGTGGTGCCCAGCCCCTCGGCTGATCAGCCCGCCATCTCGATCACGATCTTGCCGGGCGCGCCGCGATTGGCGAGCGCGCGAATCGCCTCGATCGACTGCTCGAACGCAAAACGCGCACCGATCAGGGGCTTGAAGACGCCCTCAGCGGCCAGCCGCGCGATCTCGGCCTTGATGCCGGGCGCCTCGGCCGGACGCTGGCGCATCCACTCGCCGGCCCGCACGCCGACCACCGAATAGACCTTGATCAGCGGATGATTGACCGACACCGTCGGAATGCGGCCGGCGGCAAAGCCCACCACCAGCAGCCGCCCGCCAAACGCAATGCACTTGGTCGACTTGTCGAAGACATCGCCACCCACCGGGTCATAGATGACATCGGCACCGCGCCCGCCGGTCAGCGCCTTCACCTCGCTGGCGAAGTCGCCGCGCGATGACAGCAGATGCGTGGCGCCCATCGGGCGCAGCAACTCGAGCCACTCGGGATTGGTGCCGGTGGCGATCACGGTGGCACCAAGTTTCGCACCGAGCTGCACTGCGGCCGCGCCCATGCCGCCAGTAGCGCCATGCACCAGCAGCGTCTCACCGGGTTGAAGCGCGCCCCGCGTCACCAGCGACACATAGCCGGTCGACGCACCCACCGGCATGCCGGCGGCACTGGCAAAATCCCAGCCCTTCGGGACCGCATCGAGCTTGGCAGCCGGCACGATATTGCGCTCGGCAAACGAGCCGGTCAGATTCGAGAAACACACCGCGTCGCCCACGCGCCAGGGCTCAACGCCCGCCCCGACCGCCTCGATTACACCCGCGCCTTCCATGCCCACCACATAAGGCAGATCGGGTTTGTGCTGATAGCCGCCGCGGGTCATCAGCAAGTCAGGGAAATTGAGCGCGGCCGCGCGCATCCTGACCGCGACCTCGCCCGGCCCCGGCGCGCGCGCATCGAGCTCGACGAAATGCAGCCCCGACAGGTCGCTGCTCAAGGCATCGCAACGCAGCGCGCGGTAAGTGGATGTCGTGGTGCTCATGGGCGTCTCCTCCCCTCTTGTCTGTTGTTGGTCAGTGCGGTGTCAGCCGAAGATCGCGGTGGTCTGATGACTGACCGCCACCGCGCGTCCCTGCTGATCCCACATATGGGCGGTCTGGCTCTGATAGCCGTCGGCCGCATGGCGCGACTCGGTATGCACCAGCAGCCACTGCGCCGGATCGAATTCGCGCGGATCACGCAAAAACTCGAGCAACCAGGTGAGCGAGGCACTCGGCGCGGGCCGGGTCAGCATCGAGATCACCGGCGAGGCGGTCAGGTCGGCCAGCGCGACCAGATTGGCCTCGCGGGCGATGGCGCTGTCGAGCGCCACAGGCGCTGAAGAACCGTCGTCGGGCGCGGCCTCGCGAAGCATCGCCCATTGCCGGGCCGGCCGCGTGGGCGTGCCGCTGTAGGGCATCGGGCCGCCCGCCCAGCGCTGACGATAGTGGCGCAGAAAATCGGGCATGCGCTTGTCGATGAAGGGCCCATCGCGCAGATCGGCAAAGGGCCGCACGTCGGCAGGCATCGGCAAATCAAGCCGCGCCTGCGACTCGCGGCTGGCGCCGAACAGACCCACCAGCAGGCCGGCCACCCGATCGCCGCTCCTGAGCTCGCACTGCACATGCGTGATCGCCCGTCCGCGCCGCACGACACTCGCCCGAGCAGTGGCCACACCCTCGTCGAGCGCCGCGATGAAGGTCATCTGGATGGCCCGCAGCGGCAGTTCGTCACCGGCTGCCGCCCGCATCGCAACCATTGCGATCGCACCCTGGATGCCGCCGAAAGCGGCCTTGCCCTGTAACCAGTCGGTGGTGATGTCGGCCTCGAAAACCGCACTGTCAGGTGCACGGGATACAGGACGGGAAACAATGGCGGAAAAAGATTGCATAGGCTAAAGCGCATCGCGCCGGGGACCGATCGGTGCCCGAGGATGCCACAATCATGCCGCGCGCCCGTCCGGTGCGGCCCGTCATCAGCCCTTGCGGAGCCCTTCATGGCCAAACGAAAATCATCTGACAGAATGAGCCGCCAAGACTACGAGTCGGCGCTCTTGCCACTCGAACTTGAGCTCAACCGGGTCGCACGCTGGGTGCAAAGCAAGCAGCGCCGCGTGCTGATCATCTTCGAAGGGCGCGACACCGCCGGCAAGGGCGGCGTGATCAGCACGATTGCGCAGCCCCTCAACCCGCGCCAGTGTCATGTGATCGCGCTGCCCAAACCCGACGAGACCGAGCGCACGCAGTGGTATTTCCAGCGCTATGTGCAGTACCTGCCTGCGGCCGGCCAGATCATGCTGTTCGATCGCAGCTGGTACAACCGCGCCGGGGTCGAGAAGGTGATGGGCTACTGCAGCGACGAGGAATACAAGACCTTTCTGAAGCAGGCACCGGCCTTCGAAAAGCTGCTGGTCGACGACGGCATCGTGCTGCTGAAGTACTGGCTGACCATCGATCAGGCCCAGCAGGAAGAGCGGCTTCGCGAGCGGCTCGACGACCCGCTCAAGCACTGGAAGCTGTCGCCGGTCGATCTGCAGGCGCGTCTGAAATATCGTGAATATGGTCGGGCGCGCGATGCCATGCTCAAGGCCACCCATACCCGGCATGCCCCCTGGACGCTGGTCGACTTCAACGATCAGCGGCGCGGCCGGCTCACGCTCATCCGCCATCTGCTCGACAAGGTGCCCGAACTCGAGGTGATCGACCAGCCGATCGACTACCAGCCCCTGCCGGGTCCTCTGGCCAAGGAGTCCTTCAAGGGCCCGCTCAAGCCGATTCCGAGCATCTGACCGCGTTCAGACAAACAGACCGAGATTCTTCTGCGAATAATTGCCGATGCTGGGCACGACCAGCGGCAGATCGGTGGCCGACACGCCAAACCAGGTAGCGAGCGTGGCGGCCAGCTGATCGACTGAGGTGGACGGCAGCAGGCGGCCCTGACCCACATCGTCCGGCCCGTTGTTGGCAAGCACCGGTGGTGTGCCATAGAGCGTGCGTCCCTTGACCGCGCCACCCATCACGAAGTGATGACTGCCCCAGCCGTGATCCGAGCCGTCGCCGTTGGAGATCGCGGTGCGACCGAAGTCGCTGGCGGTGAAGGTGGTGACCTGGTTCTGTACGCCGAGCTCGACCGTCGCAGCATAGAACTGCGTCATCGCGTCGTTCACCTGCTGAAGCAGCAGAGGGTGCTTTTGCGACAGAAAATCGTGAAGGTCGAATCCGCCCAGGCTCACGAAGAACACCTGGCGCTTTGCGCCCAGTCCGCTGCGCGCCTTGATGGTCCGGGCGACCATCCTCAGCTGATCGGCGAGCGGATTGGCAATCACCTTGGCGGTCGCATCGACCGACCCGAAGGGGGTCGCCAGCGGCGCGCCGAGTGCCACACGCAAGGTCTCTTCAGCCTCGACCGATCGGGCCACCACCCGGGAGTATTCCGTCTCGAGCAGGTTTGCGCCGCCATAACCGCTCATCAGCGCTTTGAGCGCGGTGGCCGCAGCCGCCGAGTTGTAGAGCTTGGGATTGGGCAGGTTCGATCGCGGGATGTTGTTCACCGCCACCGCGCCGTTGGCGCTGACCTGGTATTGCACCGTCGAACTGCCAGCCAGAAAGACCGCATTGCCGCTCACGCTCATGCAGGTGAAGGTCGACTTGCCATTGCCCGAGACGAAGAGGTCGGCCATGCTGCCACCCCATCCGACCGTGCCGCCCTCGGGTCGCGACGACTGCCAGAATGATTGCTGATCGTTGTGCGAAAAGAGCTTTGGCGGCAGCATCACCGACTTGGCGACGTATTGCGCCTTGGTGGTCGGACGCACCAGGGTACCGATGTTGAGCATCACCGCGAGTTGCCCGCTATTGAACAGATCGGCGAGCGACTTGAGCGCCAGCGCCGAGGTCGAGGGCGAGGTGGTGAGCTGTGGCGCAAGCGCATATTGACGCCCACCGGGCGCATTGAGCGAACTCAGGCCGACCAGCGAGGCCTGCGGCGTGGCAATCGTTGAACGGATCGCGGCATAGTCGGCATAGCCGCCAGCATCGAACGGAATGACCGTGTTGGCAAAGTCGTTGCCGCCATGCAGAAAGACGCAGACCAGCGCCTTGTAGTCGGTGGCGCTCTGTGCGGCGGCTTGCGAAATAGCCGCCAGATTGACTGCCCACGGAGTGGCCGCACCGGCGATCGACAGACCGGTCGTGCGGCGTATGAATTCGCGGCGGGTTGCAGAGGGTTTCATTGGCTCAGGCCTAACGCAGGACCATGGACTCGGGACTCGCCAGCGTCAGCATGACTGCTGCCTTCACGCGATCGAGCAGATTGGCGATGGTCGCAACGGGCATCTGGCCGAGCGCATTGCGAATCAGCGTCCGGCTGGCCGCACTCAAGCGGTTGGCAGCCAGGATCAGCTCGACTTCACCGGCCAGCGCATTGGCATCGTTGGCGATCGCCTGCAGCGCCGAATAGTCGACGACCAGGTCGGTGCCGGTCGCGCCGGCCGGATTACCCACCACCGACTGCATGAAATTCAGATAGCCGGCCACGCTGGTCTCGGTCGTGATCTGCAGTTCGGGGGCGACCAGCGATACCGCCGCCAGCGCAGTATTGGGCGGCACATAGCCCGGGCGATAGAAGTTGAAGACGCTCGAACTGCGTCCCGGGCTTTGGCCCAGCCGCGTGGCCGGATCCGACAGATTGCCGAGCCTCCAGGCGCCCGAGGGCGAGGTCACCCCGAAGGCACGCGCCCATGACGCAAAGCGCAGCACCGGCTCGATCAGCTTGCCGGCTTGCGGTGCGGCTTGAAACACGCGCGCCTCGACGTCGGTGAGTACCGCGCGAATCAGCGCCTTCATGTCGCCACGCACCCCTGCGCCATTGTTGGCAAAGGCGGCGGCCACCCGGCCGACATACGCCGGCGACGGATTGCTGGTGACCAGTCGCTGGATCATCTGGCGGCCGATGAAGGGCCCGGTGTTGGGATGTGCAAAGAGCGCGTCGAGCACCAGTTTCAGGGCACCCGGGCCGTCATTGCCAGCCGGCGCGTTCACCGTCAGAAAAGACGACGCGCCGGTCTCGTGGCGCGCCGGGAAGCAGAACATCGGAGCGATGTACTGCTCGAGCCCGCCGTCGTAACCGGGCGCATATTCCCAGCCGGTCAACAGGCGTGCCACGCCGGAGACATCCTCCTGGTCATAGCTGTCTTGCGGCTGTCCGCCAACCAGCCTCGGCGTGCCGTCCGGGTTGAGTTCGGTCAGCCCGATGGTAAAGAGCTGCATCAGCTCGCGGGCGAAATTCTCATCAGGCACCCGGCCACTGCTGTCGGCCTTGCGATTGCCGCGCATGTTCAGGAAATCGCCCATCGCAGGCGTGAGCGCCACCTGCTCGAGCAGGGTGCGGAAATTGCCGAAGGCATTGGCGCCCATGACATCCAGATAATTGCCGACCGAAAACGGCGTCCAGGCCGAATTCACGCCATTGATCGAGACCACCAGGATCTGCGACAGCGCAAAGACCACGCGCTGGCGCAACTGGTCGGGGCCCGACAGGAAGGCTCGCCAGACGGTGTAGTCGAAGGCACTTGAATTGAAGATCAGCGAAGGGTTGTCAGATCCCTTCGATTTCAGCCACTGCACATGGCTCGTGCCAAGCGGCATCGCAAACTGTTCGTCGAGCCAGGCGGTGACACCCATCTGCTGGGTTCGGCTGATTTCGGCCCGACTGGCACCAAAGGTGGTTTGCGCCAGAAATCGCGCGGCACCGGGAAGGTCGATCGGTGCCTCGAACACCTTCGAATTGTTGGCAGCATTGACCGTGTCTGATGGGTTGGTGACCGTCGATGTCGAGGCCGATGAACTCGGGGTTGCCGATGCGAGCGACTGCGCCGGATTGCCGGAGACCGCACTTGGGCTGCTGGCTGTTGTGGTCAGCGATGGAAGCGTCCCGACCTCGCTCTCAGCCCCGCCGCAGGCCGCCAGCAAGGCCGCAGCCGAAGCCGCGAGCGTCGCAGTTGCCGCATGGCCTGCGGGCACTGATGGTTTTGCGTCGCTGTCTGACGCGTCGAACCCGCGGTCCGGTTCAGGAGGAGGCGCAGGAGCGAGCGCAGGAGAAAGCGCAATCATGTTTGCACCGATTGAACACCGACAGGGTAGAGGCAGGAACTTCGTGGTCGAAAATTGCGGGTCGGCCGCCCTGGGCGTACGGTGAAGGTCGACAGCCGGGCCGAAACGGCCGACCGGCGGTCAGATGTCGCACCGCTATGTCGCCCGAAAACAAACCCTGACTGTCAGGGCTTTGCGGCGAGAAACCCGGCCACGGCCTATCATTGCCGGCTGGCGGCGTGATGCCGTAGTTCACCGATTCGGCACTCCACGACTCTGAATGCGACCCGAGATGCTCAAGTTCTACTACAACACCGCCCCGAACCCGATGAAGGTCGCCCTGCTCCTTGAAGAGCTCGGCCTGCCCTATGAGGCCATCCCGGTCGATACCCGCAAGGGCGAGCAGCACACCGAGGCCTACCGTGCGATCAATGCCAATGCCAAGGTACCGTCGATCGTCGACGGCCAGACGGTGGTGTTCGACAGCAACGCGATCCTGCTGTTTCTCGCTGATCGCGCCGGCCGCTTCGTACCGACCGATCTGTCGTCGCCAGCACGCGGCGAGATGCTGTCCTGGCTGATGTTCGTGGCCAGCGGCATCGGCCCGTATTCCGGGCAGGCGGTGCACTTTCGACACTTCGCACCCGAGCCTAAGCAGTACGCACTGAACCGCTACGACTTCGAAGCCCACCGACACTGGCAGATTCTGGATGAGCGCCTCGGCAAGCAGGCCTACCTTGTCGGCAGCGACTACGGCATCGTCGATATGGCCTTCTGGGGCTGGGCACGCATGGTGCCTTTCGTACTGGGTATCGACGACACCTGGACACGCTATCCGAACATCAAGCGACTGCTTGATGAGATCAACGCGCGACCGGCGGCAGCCCGCGTGGAAGCGCTTCGTACCCGCCACGCATTCAAGGCCGAGGTCGATGCCGATGCCCTGCGCAACCTGTTTCCGCAAAACCAGCGCCTTGAGCAGCCAGGCTGATCGCAGCCCTATCAGACCTGATTCAAGAACCACACCACACGAGACTCCCTGACATGATCCCGATTTCCATCCTCGACCTGGTGCCTGTCCGACTCGGTGACACGCCCACCGATGCCCTGCGCAATGCGCTCGATCTCATCCGGCATGCCGAAGACTGGGGCTATCGCCGCTATTGGGTCGCCGAGCATCACAACATGGCCGGCATCGCAAGCTCGGCCACCTCGGTGGTGATCGGCTATCTGGCCGGCGGCACAAAGACGATTCGCGTGGGCTCGGGCGGCATCATGCTGCCCAATCACTCGCCGCTGGTCATCGCCGAGCAGTTCGGCACGCTCGAGTCGCTCTACCCGGGTCGTATCGACCTCGGCCTGGGCCGCGCCCCTGGTACCGATCAGGTCACGATGCGTGCGCTTCGGGTCCATCCGCAGGCGGCCGAGCATTTCCCCGACGACATCCAGGCGCTGCGCATGCTCTTCGGTCCGGTCCAGGAAGGCCAGCAGATTCGCGCCGTGCCGGGTGCCGGTCTGAACGTGCCGCTCTGGATCCTTGGCTCGAGCACCTACGGCGCACAGGTCGCCGCGCACTTCGGGCTGCCCTATGCCTTCGCCTCGCACTTCGCCCCGACCGACCTCGATGCCGCCATCCAGACCTACCGGCAACTGTTCAGGCCGTCGGCGCAGCTCGCCGCCCCCTATGTCATGCCCTGCATCAACGTGATCTGCGCCGACACCGATGCCCAGGCAAAGCGGCTCTTTACCAGCCTGCAGATGCGCTTTGCCGACATGGCCCGCGGTCGTCGTGGCCTGCTCTCACCGGCCATCGACGACATCGAGACCTACTGGTCGCCCGCCGAGAAAGCCCAGGCGATGGGCATGCTCGAATGTGCCTTCGTCGGCTCGCCCGAGACGGTGCACCGCCTGCTGACCGGCTTCATCGAGCGCACCGGCGCGACCGAGCTGATGGTGGGCGGCACGGTCTTCGATCATTCGGCGCGACTGCGCTCCTATGAGTTGCTCGCTGACATCGGTCGCGCCCTTGAACCAAAGCGCGACGCCGCCGCCCAGCCGCAGCCGGCCCTCGCGGTCTGAGTCAGGCGATCAGCCCCCAGGCAAACATTCAGGAAAAGACGCCCCCATGGACACCCTCGCACTGAAAGCCTTGCTGGAACGCATGACCCGGGCGGCCGAAGCCGGCGACGGCACGGCCTTTGCCGCCTGCTTCACCCCGGATGCGGTCTATTACGACTACATCTACGGTCCGCACACCGGCCGCGAATCGATCTCGCACATGCTCACCGAGCTCTTTTTGCGCGATGCCGGGCCCGACTACCGTTGGGAGATGTTCGATGCAATCTGCGAGGGCAACAACGGCTATGCCTGGTCGCTGTCGAGCTTTTCCTCGACCGTGCCCGAGTTTGCCGGCCGCCGCGTGACCATCGATGGCATGAGCCGCTTCACCCTGCGTGATGGCCTGATCGCCGAATACCGCGAGTCGGTCAACGGCTGCGTGGCGATGTCGCAGCTCGGCGTGGGCGCCGAGCGCATGGCCAAGGTGGCCCGCAAGTGGTCGGATCGGCTGCTCGCCACACCCGAGTCGATCGCCTTCAATGCCCGCGCAAAAGGGACTCGAGTCAACTGAAGGGACTCGAGTCAACTGAAGGGTCTCGAGTCAACTGACGGGACTCGACTCAACTGACCCGACCCGGGTCAGTCTGCCTGCCTGATCCGACCAATCCGGCCGGCCACCGCCCGCACCTTGCCGGGCGCGGCCATCCAGATCCCGACGATGGTCATCAGACTCACCCCGATCGAGATCCACCAGGCGATCGCATAGCTGCCGGTGGCGTCATGAACCATGCCGGCCATCCAGGGCCCGATTGCCCCACCACTGATCGCGGCAAACATCAGGGTGCCGAAGATGCTGCCGTAATGCGGCCCATCGAAGATCTCGGCCGCGACCGCACCGAGCACCGAGGTCACGCCGTAGCCAAGCGCACCCTGAGCGATCACCATCACCCATAACAGCACCGGGCTCGGGTTGGACTCGAGCGCGAGCAAGGCGAGATAGGTCAGCACGAAACCGATGCCGCCGATGCTCCAGACAATCTCGCGGCCAATACGATCCGACAGCTGCCCGAGCGCGATCTGACCCGGCACGCCGGCAAGACTCACCGCGCCCAGCGCGAGTGCGGCGTCATGGGCGGTAAAGCCGGTCTCGATCAGGTATTTGGTCTGATGGACCTGCACCGCGTACCACATGAAAAGCGCACAGAAAAAAGCGAGCGCCAGCCACCAGAAACGCGCGGTACGCATCGCGCGAGCCAGGGTCCATTCGATCGCGGTCCAGGCCGGATCAACAATATTGCTGGGACGGGCCGCGCCACCCGCAGCACCCGTCACACGCTCGTCGCCATCGGCAAGCAGCCCGAGGTTCTCGGGGCGCCGACGCAGCAGAAACACCAGTGGCGTGAGCAGCAGCGCCGCAAAGATGCCCAGCGCCAGACACGCTGCCCGCCAGCCCGACTGCTCGATGATCCGTTGCAGCAGGGGCAGCAGGACGATCGAGCCGACACCGACGCCGGCAAACGCAATGCTCAGCGCCAGGCCCCGCCGGCGCACGAACCAGGCCGACAGAAACAGCGCCTGACACGAATAGCCCAGGCACACGCTGCCTGCCGCCACCAGCACACCAAGGGTTGCGTAGAAATGCCAGGGCTCGCGGGCCAGCGTGGCCAGCAGCAGTCCGGCTGCGGTCGCGATGACGCCGATCAGCGAGACGATCATCGGGCCGCGTGAATCCATCATCCGGCCAAGCACCGGGCTCAGGAAGGCCGACACCATGAAGCCGAAGGAGAAGGCACCGGCGGTGACAGCGCGATCCCAGCCGAACTCCTGCAGGATCGGCGGAAACAGCAGCGAAAAAGCGGTCCGGGCGTTGACCCCCACACCCATGGTCACGAACACCACCGCAACCACGATCCAACCGTAGAAAAAGGGCAGACGCCGCGCGAATTGGGCAAGCAAAGGAAGTCTCCTGATGGCGGCTCGACACTTTCGGACGAGCGCTTGAGCTTATCCGATTTGTGTTCAGACCCGGGCTTGCCTAAGCTTGCCGGCTTTCGTAGGAGTCTGCTCATGCCGATCGAACATCTCGATGTCCTGGTGGTGGGTGCCGGGATTTCCGGTATCAGCGCGGGATACCATCTTCAGGATCAGTGTCCCGGTAAGTCCTGGGCAATCCTCGAGGCCCGCGCCGACATCGGCGGCACCTGGGACCTCTTTCGCTATCCCGGCATCCGCTCCGACTCCGACATGTATACCTTCGGATTCGGCTTCAAGCCCTGGACATCTCCCAAGGCGATCAGCGATGCCGCAACCATCCGCACCTATCTGCACGAGACCGTGCGCGAGTTCGGCATCGATCGGCACATCCGCTTCGGCCACCGCATCCGCCGCGCGAGCTGGTCCTCGTACGACGGCACCTGGACGGTCGACATCGATCGCGAGGGCGCCGAGCCCCTGCAGCTGAGTTGCAACTTTCTCTTCATGTGCACCGGCTACTACAACTACGAACACGGCTACATGCCGCACTTTCCGGGCGTCGAGAAGTTCAAGGGCCGCGTCGTGCATCCCCAGCAGTGGACCGACGACATCGATTGGGCCGGCAAGCGCGTGGTCGTGATCGGCAGCGGCGCAACCGCGGTCACCCTGGTCCCCGAGATGGCAAAGGACGCCGCGCATGTGACCATGCTGCAGCGATCGCCAACCTATGTGGTGTCACGCCCGGCCGAAGATGCGCTCGCCAACCGGCTCGCGAGCTTTCTTCCCCGAAAGCTGGTCCATTCTCTGGTGCGTGTGAAAAACGTCGCCTTCGGCGCCTGGTTTTTCAGCATCTGCCGCAGGCAGCCCGAAAAAGCGAAGGCCGGTCTGCTCTCGCTGGTGCGCAAGCAACTGCCGCCCGATTTCGACGTGGCAAAGCATTTCACACCGAAGTACAACCCGTGGGAACAGCGCCTTTGCCTGGTGCCCGACGGCGACCTGTTCAAGGCGATCCGCTCGGGCAAGGCCTCGGTGGTCACCGAGCATATCGATGCCTTCAATGAAACCGGAATCAGGCTGAAATCGGGCGAGCAGCTCGATGCCGATCTGGTGATCAGCGCCACCGGCCTGGACTTGAAGTTCATCGCAGGGCTTGAGGTCATCGTCGACGACAGACCGGTCGATGTGACCCGTTCGCTGCCCTACAAGGGCATCATGCTCAGTAACGTGCCCAATCTCGCAACCGTCTTCGGCTACACCAATGCCTCCTGGACGCTGCGGGCCGATCTGGTCTGCGAATATGTCTGCCGCCTGATCAATCACCTCGACGAGGTCCAGGCGAACTGGGTCACCCCGCGGGTTCGCGAGACCGACATCACGCCGACACCCTGGGTCGATTTTTCATCCGGCTATTTCCAGCGCGGTCTGAACAAATTCCCCCATCAGGGCTCCAAGGCGCCCTGGAAGACCGAGCAGAACTATCCGCGCGAAATCATGACGCTGCGATTTGGCGGGATGGCCGACACCAATCTCGAATTCGGTCGCGCGCAGACATCGGCGCGAGGCAGCAGGGAAGCGCTAGCGCCCACCACCTGAAGACGATCACCCGCGCTGCGGCGCCAGCGTGGTACTCCACAGCGATGCACCATTGATCTCGCGCAGATGAACCGTCATCGCCGCGGTCTTGCCGTCGATCTCGACCTCACCGAAATACTGGCCACCCGCCATCGGTGATTCATTGACGATGCCCGCCTTGGGTGCCGCCACGAACTTCACTTCCGGGCCGAAGGTCCGGTCGAGCTGATTGGGCCCGAAACCGCCCGAGTGCAGCGGACCGCCCACGAACTCCCAGAAAGGCTCGAAGTCCTGAAAGCCGGCGCGATTCGGATGGTAGTGATGGGCCGCGGTGTAATGCACATCGGCGGTCAGCCAGACGGTGTTGCGGATGCGCCGGCGCTTGATGAATGACAGCAACCCGGCAATTTCGAGCTCGCGACCACGAGGCGCGCCGTCGTCGCCATTGGCGACCGCCTCCCAGCGGGCGCGGCCCTGCGCATCCTTGCCGTCGCCGACCTGCAGGCCGATCGGCATGTCGCTCGCGATCACCTTCCAGACCGCACGACTCCTGCTCAGGCCATCACGCAGCCAGGCAAGCTGCGCTTCGCCCAGAAATGTCGATTCGGCATCGATGCCGGTCTGCAGGTTGGCGGTATTCGGGCCGCGATAGCTGCGCATGTCGATCACGAACACATCGAGCAGCGGACCATACGCGAGCTTGCGATAGACACGCGCTTCTTCGTCCTGGGCATGCCAGCGCATCGGCGCGTTCTCGAGAAACGCCCTCGTCGCGCGCTCGGTCAGCAAGGGCACGCTCTTTTCGGTATAGCGCTTGTCGGCCACGAGGTCTTTTGAGGGCGACCAGTTGTTGGTGACCTCATGGTCGTCCCACTGCCAGATCTGCATCACTTCGCTGTTGAAGCGGCGCACATTGGCATCGAGCTGGTTGTAACGATAGTTGCCGCGAAACTCCTTGAGCGTCTCGGCCACCTTGCTCTTTTCTTCGGTGAGCACATCGTTGCGCCACAGGCTGCCGTCGGGCAGTTTCACCTCGGCCTGCATCGGGCCGTCGGCATAGATCGTGTCGCCGGAGTGAATGAAGAAATCCGGGTCACGCTTGCGCATGGCCTCATAGATACGCATGCCGCCGAAAGCGCTGTTGATGCCCCAGCCCTGACCGGCGGTGTCGCCCGACCACAGGAAACGAATGTCACCGGCGCGGGTGGGTGCGGTGCGAAAGTGCCCGGGCATCGGCTCGGAAAGCGTGCCGGCGATGATGTCCTCGAACTGCACGCGATAGAAGATGTCCTGGCCTGCGGGCAGGCCGGTGAGATCGACCCGCGCACTGAAGTCGCTCAGCTCGGTGGCATAGGGGCCGCGCACCCGCTTCGCATCGGCAAAGCGAGTTGTGGTCGACCAGTCGATCCACATCCGGGCCGGCCGATCGGTGCGCGCCCAGACCATGCCGCGATCGCTGTGCACATCGCCGCTCTGCAGGCCCGACGGAAAGCCGGGTCTTGCCCGATCGAGGGTCACAATCGCAGGAGCCTGGGCATGGGCGAGGATCGACGACAGTCCACCGCCGCCAAGCGCAGCAGCCGCGATCATCAGTTGGCGACGGGGACGGGCGATTCGGGTCATTGCTGCACTCGGTTGACGGCAAGGTGCCCAGTGTTGCCGAGCCGGATGTCACCGCAGAGACGATCGCTGATTTCGGGCAGTGCTCACCGCGTTCGCCGCCGGCGGCAGCGAACGGTATCCTTGCAGACAGTCATTCCAACATACATCCCGAACCGAGACACCCCATGAAGATGCCCCTTGAAGACGTTGTCGTCCTTGACCTGTCGCATGCCCTCGCAGGCCCGCACTGCTCGACCATGCTGGCCGACTACGGCGCGACGGTCTTCAAGCTCGAGTCGCCCGACGGAGGCGACATCTCGCGGGCCTGGGGCGCGGCCGCCGGCGGCGGCGGTGCCGAGTCGGCCTATTTCGTCTCGCTTCATCGCAACAAGCGCGGACTGTCGATCAACCTCAAGAGCCCGGAAGGCAAGGAGCTCTTCCTGAAGGTGATCGAGAAAGCCGACGTCATGATTGAAAACTTCCGCCCGGGGGCGCTCGAAAAGCTCGGCCTCGGCTATGCGGCGGTCAGCGCGCGAAATCCCGGGATCATCTATGCCTCGATTTCGGGTTTCGGCCAGGACGGCCCCTATCGCGAGCGGGCCGCGATGGATCTGATCCTGCAGGCCGAAAGCGGCATGATCAGCATCACCGGCGAAGAAGGCGGCAGCGGCGTGCGCTGCGGCACCTCGATCGCCGACATGACCGCCGGCATGTATGCCGCCTTCGGAATCATGCTGGCACTGCGGGTCAAGGACAAGACCGGTCAGGGCCAGCGCATCGACATGTCGATGATGGAAGGCCAGCTCGGGCTGCTCAACACCATGATCGCGTCCTATGGCGTCGAGCGCGAAATGCCGGCACCGATGGGCACGGCCTACAAGGCGCTGCTGCCCTATCAGACCCTGCGCACAAAAACCGGCGATCTCGCAATCGCGGTCGGCAGCGAAAAACTCTGGAAGGAGTTCTGCCCGGCCATCGGTCGGCCCGATCTGCTCACCGACGAGCGCTTTGTCGGCAACCGGCTGCGCGTGACCAACCGCACCGCGCTCATCGACATCGTCCAGACCGCGCTGCTGACCAAAACCTATGAGGAATGGGAGCAGATCTTCCTGAAGGCCGGCATCCCGGTGGGCGCGGTCAACAACATCGGCCAGGTGGTCGACCATCCGCAGGTGGCTGCGCGCGAATCGCTGATCACCATGGACCATCCGCGCTCAGGCAAGGTCCTGATGGCCAACGTGCCGGTGCGCCTTAGCAAGACTCCGGGCTCGGTGCGCACCCCGGCACCGGCGCTAGGCGAACACACCGGCGAGATCCTGCAGGAACTGCTCGGATTGTCGAGCGCAGAGGTGGCCCGGCTGGCGGCTGCGGGCGTCGTCGTGACGGCTTAGGTCGAAGGCCGCAAGACCAAGGTCATCCCGGGACATCAGGTTTTCAAAATGGCGTTATGATCCATCAACAACTCCTCTTACTTGGTAAGAGGAGTTTCTGAGTGGAGCAAGCCATGACCGCCGTCACCGTCTCTGACAAAGGCCAGGTCGTCATCCCGGCCGGGATTCGCAAGCAGCTTGGCATTACGCCGGGCTCGCGCCTGGACTTCCGGATAGAAGGCCAGAGCATCCGGGCCGAGATTGTCCGAACGGTGGTGCCGACAAAGCTCGAAGATGGCTACGGCATGCTGGTTTGCAGACACAAGGGTGTTCGCAAGCTTGCCGATTTCGACATTGCCAAGGCCATACGAAAGGCGCGAGATGATCGCGGTTGATACCAATATCCTTGCGCGCTTTTACGTCGACGATCCAGATGATGCCGAGTCGTCCAGACAGAGGCCACTGGCCCGGCAAGTGATGGCAGAACCCTCCGTCTTCGTGGCACTCACCGTAGTGCTGGAACTCGAATGGGTCCTGAGGGCCTTTTATGAATTCACCGCGCACGATTTTGGCAGGGTGCTGACGCATCTTTTCGGCTTGCCCAACGTGAGCGTCGAAGACTGGCCAAGGGTGGCGCAGGCCCTGGACGCTCACTTGCAAGGGATCGATTTCGCTGATGCGCTGCACCTGGCCTCAGGCGCGCATTGCTCAATGCTGATGAGCTTTGATCGGCGCAGATTTGCAGGAAAGGCCCGACGGCTTGGCCTCAAGCCCGATGTGGTGGTTCCTCTCAGCGCCGCGGCCGCAGCGCGATCGCGGCCGCCGCAGTAATCAGCACCAGCCCGGCGATATCGCTCGCGGTGGGCCGCTCGCCAAGCAGCAGCATCGCGCCGGTCACGCCCACCACCGGCACCAGCAGCGTTCCCAGTGCAGCAATCCCGCCCGGCAATCTGGCCACCACGTCAAACCACACCAGATAGCCGAGCGCCATCGCAAACAGCACGTGAAAGCCAAGCGCGATCCAGAACCAGTGTTCGGGCCAGGCAGGGGCCACGGTTGGTGATCCGCCGCCCGAGCCCAATGAGATCGCCCAGCCGGCCAGCGTGACCACAGCCCCGATCGCAAGCTGCCACGCGGTCGCAGGCAATGGGGCCACGGTCAAGGGAAAGCGTTTGAGAAAGACCGTGCCGCCGGCCCAGCTCAGGCTCGCGACCAGAGCGAAGACAATGCCGCCAAGCGATGCCCCGGCCGACTGCAGCGGCATCGCGAGCAACCCCAGGCCGAGGACCGCGAGCGCAACCGACAACCAGCGGCGCGCATCCGGCCGCTCGCCCACAAGCGCCCAGGCCAGCAGCACCACCCAGACCGGCATCGAATAGGTCACGATGGTTGCGCGTGCGGTCGAGCCGGACAATTGCGCAAACGCGGTGCAGACATTGAAACCGACGATCGAGAGCAAGGCCGACACGACCAGACGCCAACGCATGCCGGGGGGCACCTGCAGCGACTGACCGCGCAGGCGCGACAGTGCAAAGAGCAGCAGTGCGCCGGCGCCCAGGCCCACCGTGCGCACCTGCCAGGGCGACCACCAGGCGAGCAGCACCCGGACCGACGGCCAGTTGAGCCCCCAGAGCACCGCCAGCAGCGGCACAGCCAGCACACTCACGCCAAGGGTCGAGCCTGCGCCTGTTGCGCCGGCGCTTACCGCAGCGGGTTTCGATCGGCTTGGCATCGGGTGCGCGTTGGCCGCAAAAGCGACGAGTCTAACCGGCAAGCCAGTGACCTGCCGGATGCAGCGGATCGATCGGCATCCCTGCGGTATCCTCTCGTCAAACAACGGAGGAGCTCATGGCAGCCATCAACGCAGTCACCGATCTGTCGACAGTCGGCAAGGTCTCGGTCATCACACTCAACTCGCCCCCGGTCAATGCCCTGTCGGCCGATGTGCGCGACGGTCTGGCCGGTGCGTTCAAGCAGGCGGGTGCCGATCCTGCCACCAACGCGATCGTGCTGATCTGTGACGGGCGCACCTTCATCGCTGGCGCCGACATCTCCGAATTCGGCAAGCCGCCGCGCGGCGCCAGCCTCTTCGAGGTGCAGACCGCGATCGAAAACTCGCCCAAGCCGGTCATCGGCGCCATCCATGGCACCGCGCTCGGCGGCGGCCTCGAGGTGGCGCTTTGCTGCCACTATCGCGTGGCGGTGCCCTCGGCCAAATGCGGCCTTCCCGAAGTGCACCTCGGCCTGCTGCCGGGCGCTGGCGGAACGCAGCGGCTGCCGCGCATCGTCGGCGTCGAAAAGGCACTCGAGATGGTCACCAGTGGCCAGCATGTCCCGGGCAAGCAGTGCCTGGCCATGGGTCTGGTCGATGAGCTTGCCGAAGAAGGCAAACTGCGCGAAGCCGCCATCGCCTTCGCCGAAAAAGTGGTTGCCGAGAAGCGCCCCCTGCGCAAAGTGCGCGACTCCAACGAGAAGGTCGAGGCCGCCCGCGGCAATACCGAACTTTTTGCCAGCTTTCGCAAGGCCAATGCCCGCAAGTTCCGCGGCTTCATGGCGCCCGAGAGCAACATCAAATGCATCGAGGCGGCGGTCAATCTGCCTTTCGACGAGGGCATGAAGGAAGAGCGGCGCCTCTTTACCGAACTGGTCACCGGCACGCAGTCGGCAGCGCAGCGCTACTCCTTCTTTGCCGAGCGCGAAGTCTGGAAGATTCCGGATGTGCCGGCCGACACGCCGCAGATCCCGGTCAAGACGGTTGGCATCATCGGTGCCGGCACCATGGGCGGTGGCATCGCCATGAACTTCGTGAACGTCGGCATCCCGGTGATCCTGGTCGAGACCACCCAGGAGGCGCTCGATCGCGGCATCAAGGTCGTGCGTGCCAACTATGAGCGCAGCGCCAAGAATGGCCGCTTCACGATGGAGCAGGTCGAGCAGCGCATGGCGCTGATCACGCCGACCACGCGTCTGGAAGACATCGCCAACGTCGATCTGGTGATCGAGGCGGTGTTCGAACGCATGGAAGTGAAAAAAGAAATTTTCACGAAGCTCGACGCCTTCATGAAGCAGGGCGCCATCCTGGGCACCAACACCTCGGCGCTCAACATCGATGAGATCGCCTCGGTGACCAAGCGTCCGCAGGACGTGATCGGTCTGCACTTCTTCTCGCCGGCCAACGTGATGCGCCTGCTCGAAGTGGTCCGCGCCGATCACACCTCCAAGGCGGTGATTGCCACCTCGATGGCGATTGCCAAGAAGATCGGCAAGATTGCCGCACTCGTCGGCGTGTGTCCGGGCTTTGTCGGCAACCGCATCCTGGCGGCGCGACGGCGCGCCGCCGAGCAGCTGATGATGCAGGGCACGATGCCCTGGGACATCGACCGCGTGCTCTACGACTTCGGCTTCCCGATGGGCGTCTATGCGATGTCTGACCTGGCCGGCCTGGACCTCGGCTGGGTCAAGGCCGAGTCGAAGGGCCTGACCCTGCGCGATCGGCTGTGCGAGCTCGATCGCCGCGGCCAGAAGACCGGCAAGGGCTATTACGACTACGACGAGAACCGCAATCCCACGCCGTCGCCGGTCACCGAAGGCATCATCAAGGAGTTCATCGCCAAGTCGGGCAACACGCCGCGCGTGGCGCCCGATGAGGAGATCCTCGAGCGCTGCCTGCTGCCGATGATCAACGAGGGCGCCAAGATCCTTGCCGAAGGCAAGGCGATCCGCGCCTCTGATATCGACATCATCTATCAGGCCGGCTACGGCTTTCCGGTCTATCGCGGCGGCCCGATGTTCTATGCCGACCAGATCGGCCTGGCCAAGGTGGTCGAGCGCATGAAGCACTATGCCGCACAGGGTGCCGACTTCGTTCCGGCACCGCTGCTGGCCGAACTGGCCGCGGCCGGCAAGCGCTTCCAGGACTGGCGCGGCTGATCACCTGGCGACCCGAAGCATGCTGTTTCTGGTCGTCAGCCATCCTCGTCCCGAACGCCCCTCGACGGTTGCCTCACACCGCCAGGCGTTCTGGGACTGGATCGCGCCCAAACTCGCCACTGGCGAGGCGGTGTCGGCCTATCCCCGGGTCGGACGCGGCGTCGCGGTCACTTTTGATCTGGCCTCCAACGAGGCCCTTCATGCTGCACTGACCGAATGGTCGGAGTTGATCCCGGCCACTTTCGACATCTTTCCCCTGATCGATACCGATGCGGCCAGACGCTCGCTGGCGCAGGCCGCAAGCGGTCATCTCAACAGTCCCCCTGCATCCCAGGAGAAATCGCCATGATGCGACTTCGTCAGATTGCGCTGGTGGCCTCCCGGCTCGCACCGGTGGTCGACGACATCACCCATGTCCTCGGCATCGAGGTCTGCTTCAATGATCCGGCAGTCGCCAAGTACGGCCTCGAGAATGCGGTGATGCCGATCGGCGACACTTTCCTCGAGGTGGTGGTGCCGGTGCAGGAGGGCACCACTGCCGGACGCCTGCTCGAAAAGCGCGGTGGCGACGGCGGCTATATGGTGATCCTGCAGGTCGACGACATCGTGGCCGCGCGGGCCCGCCCTGCCAGCCTTGGCGTGCGGGTGGTGGCGCAATACGATCGCGACGACGGCGTCTACATGACGCACCTGCATCCGCGCGACGTGGGCGGCGCGATCCTGTCGATCGATGCCATGACCCCGCACGAGCGCTGGGAGTGGGGCGGCCCGCGCTGGCGCGACCATGTGGTGACCACCGACGCGGTGGCGATCACCGGTGTCGATGTGCAGGCCGATGCGCCTGGCACGATGGCAGCGCGCTGGGCCGAGGTGCTGGGCCGACCGGCATCGCCCGACGGCGACAGCATCGCCATGCCGCTCGATCACGACAGCCTGATCCGCTTTACCACGACGCGCGATGGCCGTGGCGATGGCGTGGGCGCCTTCGAGGTGGCGGTGCGCGATATCGAGGCGGTGAGGCGACGGGCGCAGGCACGCGGCTGCATCGATGCGCAGGGCCATCTGGTGTTGTGCGGCACCCGCGTGCAGCTCAGGCAGGCCTGAATCAACCCTACCTTCATTCGATTCGACGGCGCCCAAGCGCCGCACAGCAAGCAAGGAGATCCCGTCATGAAGCATCCCCATCTTCTCGATCGTCAGATCGGCCCCGACTGGCCCGATCTGTCCACCGCCGACAAGGTCCGCGCTTTCGAGGCCGTGCCCTTTGCCGATCGGATTGCCGCAAGCAGCACCTATGAGGCGCTGCGCATCGGCGCCATGAACGACCCGGCGGCGCCGGCCATCCGGCTGCTGCCCAATGCCGACCCTGACGAAACCCCGATCACGGTCACACACGGGCAATGCTTTGCCCGGATCACCCAGACCGCCAATGCGCTGCACTCGCTCGGTGTCGGTCCGGGCGATGTCACCAGTTTTCTCCTGCCGCTTTTGCCGCAGTCCTTCTTCACCCTCTTCGGCGCCGAAGCCGCCGGCATCGCCAATCCGGTCAATCCGCTGCTCGAGCCCTATCAGCTGGTCGAGATCCTGCATGCGGCGCGCACCAAAGTGCTGGTCACCATCGGGCCGATGCCGGGCACCGACATCTGGCAGAAAGTCCAGCAGATCAAAGGCCAGCTGCCCGACCTGCGAGCGATCGTTGTGGTCGGTGGCGCCGGCGTGGCCGCACCGGCATCGCCCGGCAATCCGCAGATCCTCGACTTCGACACTCTGGTCGAGGCGCAGCCGGCCGACCGCCTGATCAGCGGACGCACGATTGCCGCCAGCGATGTCGCCGCCTACTTCCACACCGGGGGCACCACCGGCACACCGAAGCTCGTTCAGCACACGCACGGCAATCAGGTCTACCAGGCCTGGGTGATCGGGCTGATGCTGCGTCCGGGCCAGGGCGAGAACATGCTCTTCGGGCTGCCACTCTTTCATGTCGGCGGCGCGCTCACGCAAGGCCTGTCGGTGCTGGCCAGTGGCGGCTGCGTGGTGGTGCTGTCGCCGGCCGGCTGGCGCAATCCCTCGTCCACCCGCAATGCCTGGAAGCTGGTCGAACGCTATCGGCCGGCCACCTTCGGCGGTGTGCCGACGGTCATCGTGGCCGCGCTGTCGATGCCGGTGGGTGAGGCCGACATCTCGAGCGTGAAGCAGGTCTCGGCATGCGGCTCGGCCATCCCGGTGGCGGTCGCCCGAACCTATGTCGAAGAACGCAAGCTCCCGGTGCTCGAGGTCTATGGCATGACCGAGACCGCCAGCGTGCACACCATCGCCTACCTCGACCGGCCGCTGCGCCTGGGATCGGCCGGGCATCCGGTGCCCTACAGCCGGATCAGGATCGTCAAGATCGATGCGAACGGGCGGGCCAGCGGCGATTGCGCACCCAACGAGATCGGCGTGATCGCCATGGCCGGGCCGGGCGTGTTCTCGGGCTACCTCAGTGCCGGGCACAACCAGGGCGCCTTCGTCGAGCCGGGCTGGGTCAACTCAGGCGACCTCGGTCGCCTCGACGATGAGGGCTATCTCTGGATCACCGGTCGGGCCAAGGATCTGGTGATCCGCGGCGGCCACAACATCGACCCCCAGCCGATCGAGGAGATTCTCTTTGGCCATCCGGCGGTGGCACTGGCCGCCATGGTCGGGCGCCCCGACGCCTATGCCGGTGAGCTGCCGGTCGCTTATGTGCAGCTCAAGCCCGGCGCGAGCGCCGAGACCGCCGACCTGATCGACTATGTGCGCGAGCGCACACCCGAGCGGGCGGCGGTGCCGGTGGCAATGCATGTGATCAATCCGATGCCGCTGACCGGCGTGGGCAAGATCTTCAAGCCGGCGCTGCGATGGGATGCCGCCCAACGCGTCGCACTTGGCCTGCTCGCCGACCTGCCGCTTGACGGCGGGCGGCCAAGCGTCGAAGCGGGCGCTCACCCTCTGCACGGCAGTCTGCTGACGGTGACGATCGAGTCGGTGCCCGAGACTGCGCGCGAAGCGCTGGCCAGGCAGGTGCAGGAGCGGCTCGGGCCGCTCACCATGAAACACGAGATCGTCTGGCGCTGACGAACACTGCCGTGC
Source organism: Burkholderiales bacterium (assembly GCA_026399875.1). GTDB lineage: Bacteria > Pseudomonadota > Gammaproteobacteria > Burkholderiales > Burkholderiaceae_E > UBA4615. Next base: position 105,261 of record JAPLQF010000013.1, read on the forward strand.
GCCCCCCGGGGCACGCGGCAGTCTGTCCGGCCTCGACTCACCGTCTGATTTCGCCGGTTCAGGTCGCCTGAATCGAGATCCGACGGGGCTGGGCGTGAGCCGCCTTCGGGATGCGCAGGGTCAGGACCCCGTTGTTGAACTCGGCGGCGATCTTCTCGGCATCGAGCTCCTTGCTCAGCGTGAAGGTTCGCCGATAGAGCGTGCGGTTCATCTCGGCATAGGTCACCGCAATATCGGTGGGCACCGGGATGGTCAGCTCGCCTTCGATGTCGAGCTGATCGCCCTCGACCCTCAGGTTGAGCTTGTCGCGCGGCACACCGGGCATATCGGCATAGAGCGTGATGCCCGAGGCATCTTCGATCACATCGACCGGCGGTGTCATCGCCGGCAGGTCGCGGCTGGCAACCGCACCCTCCGATGTCGCGCCGGCACGAGTGGCCGATGCTGCGGCCGATCCGTTGGCCGGTGCTTTGGTCGATGCGCTGGCAGATGCCTGGTCATTGCCGGTTCTGGTCATGTTGTTCATGTCGGGGCTCCGTTGCGGTTCATTGGACGGCGATCTTGCGGGGCATCGACGCCTCGCTGCGCTTGATGCTCACATGCAGCACACCGTCGCGGTAATCGGCGCTGGTGGCGCCGGGATCGATGTCTTCGGGCAGGCTCACCACCCGACGGAAACGCCCGGCAAAACGCTCGTTGATATGCACCGTGGTCTTGTCGTCAGCGGCTGGGGCAATCGCCTTGCGCTCACCCGAAATCGTCAGCACACCGCGTTCGAGCTGCAGATCGATCGAGGCAGGATCCATCCCTGGTTCGAAGGCATAGACCTCGACCGAGGCCGGCGTGCTGCCGACGTTCAGCGCGGGATAGCCGCCGCGCCCCATGCCGCGTATCGCGGGTGAATAGTCGAGTGACGACATCAGCTCGCGCTGTGCGCGATCCATACCGGCCAACAGGTCCTGCGGAATAAAGCTGCGAAGCATGATGATCCTCCTTTGATGCCATGGCACGGCATGCAGGCTGCATGCCGGTATCCTCCGACCCCAGATCAGGTGCGGCACAGCCTGCGTTCGGCAGAGCCACCGCTTGAAGCTCGCAACGATTGCCCGCATCCTGAGACACAAGGAGCATCCCCATGCTGGAATTCAAGGACTACTACAAGGTGCTCGGTGTGGCTCGCGATGCGACCGCCGACCAGATCAAGAAGGCGTATCGAAAACTTGCACGCCAGTATCACCCCGACGTCAGCAGCCAACCTGATGCGGCCGATCGAATGAGTCAGATCAACGAGGCCTACGCGGCTTTGTCCGACGCAGAGCGGCGCGCTGCATATGACGCGCTCGGAAAGGGACGCCAGCAGGGCGAACGCTTTTCGCCGTCTTCCGACTGGGCCGACGGCTTCGAGTTCAGCGGGGCCGGAGTCGCCGGCACCGAGGCCGATCAGTTCAGCGACTTCTTCTCGCAGCTCTTCGGTCGCTCGGCCGGTGGCCCCCGCGGACCCCAGATGCGCGGCGGTGGCAACAGCGCCGGATTTGCGATGCGCGGCGAGGATCACCACGCCCGCATCGTGCTCGACCTGCAGGATGCCCTGAGCGGGGCAACCCGACAGGTCACGCTGCGCAGTCCGCGGCGCGATGCGCAAGGCCGGGCGACGCTGGTCGAGCGCAAGCTCGATGTGACCATCCCGATGGGCATTCGTGCCGGGCAGCGAATCCGCCTGGCTGGCCAGGGCGGCGCAGGCGGCGGCAATGCGCCGGCCGGCGACCTGCTGCTCGAGGTGCAGTTTCGCCCGCATCCGCGATTCGAAGTCGATGGCGCCGACCTGATCGCCGACCTGCCGGTGGCCCCCTGGGAGGCCGCTCTCGGCGGCATCGTGCCGGTCGAACTGCCCGACGGCTCACAGCTGAAGGTTCGGGTGCCCGAGGGTGCGCAAGGCGGGCAGCGCCTGACCGTCAGGGGCAAGGGGCTGCCCGGACCGAACCGGGGCGATCTCGAGCTGATCGTGCAGGTGGTCCTGCCGGATGCCCGCGATCCGAAGATCAGGGCGCTCTACGAGACCATGGCCCGCGAGCTGCCCGATTTCGACGCGCGCAGCGTCGCCCCGACCGGCTGACGCTCATCGGCGCCGGTATGCTTGTCGACTGTCATCACAGGTCATGACCGGTGCCTGCCGGTTGATGTCCCCACTTCCATCTCCCTCCTTCCATCTCCCGCCTTCCATCACCCCCTCTTTCAAGAGCACCACCATGCACGCTGCCCGCTATTCCGCTTTCGGCCCCGCCCATGAAGTCGTCGAACTGGTTGAGGTTCCCGATCCCGCCGCACCCGGTGCCGGCGAAGTGCTGCTCGAAATCGAGCGCTCTTCGATCAATCCGGCCGATCTGCTGGGCTTCGAGGGACGCTATGGCGCGGTGCCGCCCAAGCTGCCGGTCTGGGCCGGCGGCGAGGCAGTGGCCCGCGTGCTGCAGACCGGCGAGGGTGTGAGCCATCTGAAGGTGGGCGATCGCGTACTCGCCTTGCTGGCGGCGCGCGGTAACTGGCGCCCGCGCACGATTGCCCCCGCGGCACGCCTGTTTGCGCTGCCCGATACCGATCTCGATCAGCTCGCCATGCTGGGCGTGAATCCGCCGACCGCCTGGCTGATGCTGCATGAGTTCGTGACCCTGGCACCGGGCGACTGGGTGATCCAGAACGCCGGGAATTCGGCGGTTGGCCAGTCGGTCATCCAGTTCTCGAAGAAGCTCGGCTGGCGCACCATCAGCGTGGTGCGTCAGTCGAACCAGATCGAGCCGCTGAAAAAGCTGGGCGCCGATGTCGTGCTGGTCGATGGCCCCGATCTCGCCGCTCGCGTGCTGCAGGCCACCAACGGGATCCGGCCCCGCCTGGGCATCGACGCGGTGGCCGGTGAGAGCACCCGGCGGCTTGCACAGTCACTGGCCGACGGCAGCCCGGTGGTCAACTACGGACTGCTGTCGGGCCAGCCCTGCGCGGTCGAGGCATCGGATGTGGTGTTCCGGGGCATCGTGCTGCGCGGCTTCTGGCTGGCGAGCTGGTTTGCGACCGCGCCGCTGGCCGCCCAGCATGCGCTCTATCAGCAGCTTGGGACGATGATCAGCGACGGCTCGTTCAAAATCGAAGTCGAGGCGGTCTATCCGCTGGCCAGGATCCGCGAAGCGCTGGCCCATGCAGCCAGGCCCTCGCGGGGCGGCAAGGTGCTGATCGCGCCGAACGCCTGAACGCCCGGTTCACCGGGCCGCCTAACTGCCCAGCACGGTGTCGACATAGCGCTCGAGGCTCTGGCGCACATGGTCGCGCCGAGCCCGGGCGCCAGGCAAGCGGATGCCGAGTCCGCCATCCAGGATCAGACAGGCCAGGCCATGGACCTGCGCCCAATGCTGGCTGATCAGTGCTTCGTCAGCGCGCCCGTGCACCAGCACCACCATGCGCTCGAGCTCGGCATAGGCCTGGTCACTGGCCGCCTGCGCGCCGGCAAAGCGCGACAGATCGACCACCTCCGGGCGGCACATGATGCGAAAAAGGCCGGGATAGCCGAGCGCAAAGCCGACATACGAGCGACAGGACTCCAGCAGGGCACCGCGCACACCGAGCGCGCCCGCCTGATCGTTGGCATGCGCGAGCCGCCTGGCCAGACGTTCGAAGCCTTCGGCGACCAGTTCGGCCAGGATCGATTCACGATCCTTGAAATGGTGATAGGGCGCCTGATGCGAGACGCCGGCGCGGCGCGCCACCTCGCGCAGGCTGAGCGCCGCCAGGCCGTCGGATTCGAGCAGCGCAGCACTGGCATCGAGGATCCGGCGGCGCAGATCGGGGGCTTGGCTGGTCGCTTGGCTCATGAATGGGGGCGAGCGGGGATGACCGGGATGGCGTCGATGAGGTTGACAGTGTCTAGGCGATCGATGCTCGGCGCCCGGCATTGATGACGAAGGACGCTTGCGGCAGACCGGCGGTCGGCGCATGATCCCGGTCGGTCACTAGACAGTGTCTAGCGTATCACTTCCCCCGGACGCAAGGATGACTCGACTCATCTCGCTTCACCCCCGGTTCACCCTGATCACTCTGGTCAACCTGACACTGTCAAGGACCCTTCCTGATGACTTCGACGACCGATCGCCCTGCCAGGACAGGCGCTGTGCCCCCTGAGATCAGGTCACCGCAACTGAATGTCGTCGTGGGCGCGGCCGGCGGGCTTGGCCGTGCCTTTGTGCAGACCCTGCTCGAGCGCCACCCTGCCGATCTGGTGCTCGCCCTGTCACGATCGGCGGCCTTGCCTGCCGCGCCGCGTCTGCATCAGGCGCCGATCGACCTGACCGACGAGGCGAGCATCGCCGCCGCCGCCGCCCATGCCCGTGCGCTGCGCGACACGCTCGCGCCGGGCGCCTTGCGCCGGGTGATCGTTGCAAGCGGCCTGCTCCACCATGCCGATGGCCTGCGCCCCGAAAAATCGATGGCCGCCCTCGATGCCGAGACGCTTGCCCGGCTCTTTGCGGTCAATGCCATCGGCCCGGCGCTGGTGGCCAGACACTTCATGCCCCTGATGCCGCGCGACGCGCCAGCCGCCTTTGCAGCGCTCTCGGCACGGGTCGGCAGCATCTCCGACAACCGGCTCGGCGGCTGGTATGGCTATCGCGCGTCCAAGGCCGCGCTCAACATGCTGATCCGCACACTCGCCATCGAATGGTCGCGCACCGCAAAGCGGTCGGTGTGCGTCGGGCTGCATCCCGGGACGGTGGACACCGGCCTGTCACGGCCCTTCCAGGGCAATGTTGCGGACGGCCGGCTGTTCACGCCGGCCTATTCCGCAAACTGCCTGATCGACGTGCTCGATCAGCTGGCGCCGGCCGATTCAGGCAAGGTGTTCGCCTGGGACGGCAGCGAGGTGCCGGCCTGAGCCAGCGGCGAGCTGATATCGTCGAACCAGCGATAGATCGCAGGCAGCACCACCAGCGTGAGCAGCGTCGAGCTCACCAGGCCACCGATCACCACGATCGCCAGCGGCCGCTGCACTTCCGAGCCCGGACCGGTCGCAAACAGGAAAGGGATCAGGGCCAGCCCGGCCACGGTGGCGGTCATCATCACCGGCCGAAAGCGCTGTGTCGCACCCAGCACGACCGCTTGCGCGACCGGCATTCCCTTTGCCCGAAGCTCACGGATGCAACTCACCAGCACCACCCCGTTGAGCACCGCGATGCCCCACAGCGCAATGAATCCCACCGAGGCCGGCACCGACAGGTATTCGCCTGACATGAACATCGCGATCAGGCCACCCATCGATGCGAAGGGCAGCACCAGAATGATCAGCGAGGCCATCTTCACCGATCTGAACAGCAAGAAGAGCAGAAAGAAGATCGAGGCCACCGTGATCGGGACGATCACCGCAAGATGCCCGAGCGCACGCTCCATGTTCTGGAACTGCCCGCCCCATTCGAGGGTATAGCCCTCGGGCAGCGTCACATCGCGGGCAATCGACTGCTGCAACTCGGTCACGAATCCGCCGAGGTCGCGGTCGGCGACGTTGATGCCGACCACCACCCGACGCTTGGCCAACTCGCGGCTGATCTGCGCCGGTCCCTCGACCACCTCGATACGGGCAAGCCGCGACAGCGGCACCTGAGCGCCGCTGCGCGAAGTCAGCACCAGATTGCGGATCGCCGCGATATCGCCGCGAAACGTCTCCGGCAGCCTGACCGATGCCGAAAACCGCCGCTCTCCCTCATAGATCTCGGTCGCAACCTTGCCGCCGATTGCCATCTCGATCACTTCGTGGACATCGCTGACATTGAGTCCGGCACGCGCGATCGCCTGACGATCGATCCCGATCTGCAGGTACTGCTGACCATCGATCCGCTCGACCCGGATGTCCTGCGACCCGCGGATGCCGGCCGCGACCTTCGCGATCTGGTCGGCGGTAATCTTGAGCTGCCCCAGATCGTCACCGAAGATCTTCACCGCGATATCAGCCCGAACCCCGGTGACCATCTCATCGACACGGTCAGAGATCGGCTGCGCCATCACGACCTGCACACCCGGCAGCACAGCGAGTTTCTTGCGGATCGCTTCGGTGATGGTGTCCTGCGTCCAACCGGGCGGCCACTCATCGCGAGGCTTGAGCGAGACGATCGGTGTCGACTCGTTCTGCGCCTGGGGGTCGGCCGGCGACTCGCCTCGACCCAAGCCCGAAACCGCCGACTTCACACCCGGCACCTGCATGACAAGCCGCATCGCCTCCATCTCCATCCGGATCGACTCCTCCAGCGAGATATTCGGGACGCGATTGATACCGGGCACCACCGAGCCCTCCTTCATCTCGGGAATGAAGGCGGTGCCCAGAAAGGGCACCAGCGCCAGCGCGCCCGCCAGGGCAAGCACCGACGCGGTGACCGTCATCGCCGGACGATCGACCGCCCGGTTCAGCAGGAACAGATAGGGCTTTTTGAGCTTGCGGATCAGCCAGGTGTCGTGATCATCGCTGTCATGGCCGGGTTTGGGCGGCTTGACTCGCAGCAGATACCACGACAGCACCGGCGTGAGCGTGAGCGACAGCACCAGCGAGAAGAACAGCGCGATCGCAATCGTGAAGGCGAGCGGCGCAAACATCTTGCCCTCCATGCCCTGAAGGGTCATCAGCGGCAAAAAGACCAGAATGATCACGCCCACCCCGAAGATCACCGGTGTGGCGACCTCGAGCACCGCATCGCTGATCACGCGCAGACGCGAAACACCCGGACGGTCATTGCGGGACAGATGGGCAAAGGCATTTTCGACCACCACGACAGAACCGTCGACCATCAGACCGATCGCGATCGCCAGCCCGCCGAGCGACATCAGATTGGCCGAGATGCCAAGCCGGTTCATCGCGAGAAAGGTCAGCAGCGGCGTCAGCACAAGGGTTGCGACCACCACCAGTGACGAACGAAGGTCGCCCAGAAACAGCATCAGGACCACCACCACCAGCACGACGCCTTCGAGCAGCACTTTAACGACCGTGGCCAGCGCCGCGTCGACCAGTTCGGAGCGATCGTAGTAAGGCACGATCTGCAGCCCATCGGGCAGCACGCCGCTGGCATTGACCTCACTGACCCGCTTCTTGATGCGCGCCACCACCTCCTTGGCATTGCCTGCGCGCATCATCATCACGACGCCGCCGACCGTCTCGGTGACACCATTCTTGATGACGGCCCCGACCCTCACCGCCGTGCCCTGCGTGACATCGGCCACATCGCGGATATAGACCGGCGTTCCCTTGAACTCCTTGAGCACGATCATGCCGATGTCGTCGACGCCCTTGGCCAGGCCGATGCCCCGGATCAGATACTGCTCGGCATCGCGTGGCAGGACACCGCCGCCCGAATTGGCGTTGTTGGCCGCCAGCGCCTGGTAGACCTGCTGGATCGTCAGATCGTAGTAGCGCAACCGGTCAGGCAGCACCAGCACCTGGTACTGCTTTTCGTACCCACCCTGCGAATTGATCTCGGCGACCCCCGGGATCGACCGCAGCATCGGCCTGACGACCCAGTCCTGCACGGTGCGTCGCTCGGTCTGCTCGGCCACCGTCAGGGCACGATCGCCATCATCCGGACGCTCAAGCGTGTACTGATACACCTCGCCCAGTCCGGTCGACACCGGGCCGAGGACCGGCGTGACACCGGCCGGCAGTCTTGAAGCGATCTCGATCAGCCGCTCCATGACCAGCTGGCGAGCGAAGAACACATTGGTCTGGTCGGTAAAGACCAGCGTGATCAGCGACAGGCCGGCGCGATTGAGCGAGCGCAGCTCGACCAGCCCGGGCAGACCGGTCATCGCGATCTCGATCGGCACGGTCGCAAAGCGCTCGACTTCCTCCGGCGAGCGGCCCGGTGCTTCGGTGGCGATCTGCACCTGGACGTTGGTCACATCCGGAAAGGCGTCGAGCGACAGCTTGCGGGCGGCATTCAGGCCGAAGGCCATCAGAATCAGCGACAGCACCACCACGATCAGGCGCTGCGAGAGCGCCCCGTTTACCAGCGAGCCGATCATGAGCCCTCCAGTTCGGCGCGCTTGCGCTCATTGTTGAGATGAAAGGCACCCTCCACGACGACCGGGTCGCCTGCACTCACCCCGGACTCAACCCTGCGCAGCGGGCCGGACTCATCGGCCAGAACCACACGGGTCATCCTGTAGCGGCCATCGGGCAGGCGGACGAACACATGGTCACTGTTGCCTTCCCGAACCACCGCCTCGACCGGCACCACCAGTCGCTCGATGGCGATCGGTTCGATGCTGACATTGGCGAGCATGCCCGGTCTCAGCTGACGCTGGGGATTGTCGACTTCGCTGCGGACGGTCACCGTGCGGGTCTCGGGGTTGACGGTATTGGCAATCCAGGCCACCCGCCCGCGAAGCGGCTGCGGCGAGCTGCTCACCTCGATGCCGACCGACTGTCCGGGCTGTACCCGATTGATCTGCGACTCGGGAACCTGTGCGACCACCCAGACCCGTGACAGATCAGCGACGAGGAACAGTTCATCGGCAGGCTGCACCACCTGACCCTTGTTGACTTTGCGTTCGACGATCACGCCGTTCATCGTGCTGACCACCGAAGAGCTTGAGGTGATCGCACCGGTTCGGTTGGTCTGCTCGATCGCTGCCGGCGACATCCCCATGACCCGCAACTGGTCGGCAGCAGCACGCTTCTCAACCGCCGCCACAACCAGTTCGTTCTCGCGTCGCTGCAATTCGGCGCTGCCGATCACATCCGCCTGCAGCAGCAACAGCGCGCGATCAACCGCCTTGGCGGCAAGCTCGCGCTGGGCGCTGGCCTTCACAAAGGCAAGCTGTGCGGCACCGAGTTCGGCGCTGTGCAGTTGGGCCAGCACATCGCCGGCGCGGACCGGCTCACCCGGCAGGCCACCGAGCTGGGTCACCCGCCCGGTGACACTCGAGCCAATCCGCGACACCGTCTGCTCGTTGAAGTCGATCCGTCCGACCACCGACAGCGGCTCGGCGATCTTGCGTCGTTCGATCGGCTCGACCTTCAGCCGCTCGGCGAGCGCTGGTGGCACCGTGACCAGGTTTTTGTCCGCGGCCGGCCGAGCGGACCCCGGGACTGCGGCACTGCCGGATGCAGCAGGCTGGGCTGGCTGAACCGGGTCCTTGCCGCAGGCGGTCAGCGCAAAAAGGATGAAAATCAGCCCCGCGAACGTTGCAAAGGGCGATCGGCAGCAATCGGCGGTTCGTAGGGAATTTTTCATGGTTGTTCGCTCGTCAGGCTCAGGCGTTCGAGTTCGGCCAGCGCGGCGCGCAGGTCGTGTCGGGTGGTGTTCAGCTCGTTGCGAACCATGCGAAAGGTCCGCTGAGCGTCGAGGTAATCGAGGATGCCGCGCTCGCCGAAGCGATAGGACGCCTCGGCCACTTTCAGCGCCGACTCCGCCTCGCGCAGGATTCCTGATTCATAGGCATTCACTTGCGACAGCGCGATCTGATATTGCTGCCAGGCACTATCCAGCAACTGGTTGAGGGTCTGCTCGAGACTGGTCAGCGCGAAGCGGCTGCGATCAACATCAGCCAGCGCTTCGGCGATCGGGCCTTCGCGACGGTCGAAGATCGGCACCGTCATCACCAGCCCCAGTCGGGCATCGAGGGTCTGCGGCACCCTGTCCAGCCCGCCGCGAAGGGCAAAAGCCGGTTTGGCGCGCTCACGCTCGAGCGCCACCTTCGCTTCGGCACTGCGCAGTTCGGCTCTGGCGATTTGCAGTTCGGGGTGCCGCTCCAGCATGTCGCGGCGCATGGCTTCGAGCGGACGCGGCGCAGGGCTCGCATCCTCGATGCTTCCCGCCAGCTCGAAGTCAGCGGGCAGTTCGGCGCCAACCAGTCGACGCAATTCAATACGAGCCCGGTCTGCGCTCAGCGCGGCGGTCTGGGCTGCGCGCTGGGCATTGAGCCGCTCGGTCTCTGCACGGATCAGTTCAAAACGCGCCGACTCGCCGGTACTGACCCGAACAGCCACCCGAGCCCGAATCTGTTCGGCGGTCTGGCGGTCGTCCTGCGCAAGGCGCGCCGCGGCCCGCAGCCTCAGGACATCCAGATACCGAAGCTTGATGGCGGCAATCAGGTCACGCTCGGACGAACCCGCTGCGGCCTCACTCAGGTCGATTCCAGCCACCGCCAGATCACGGCGGGACTGGCGCAGCGATGGTCGCTCGAGCGGCTGCAGGAAGCCGAGATTGCCGCTGCTGCCGGTTGCAACCGCAGGCGTGGAGCCGCTCTGGCGGCCCGCCAGGACATCAATATCCGGGTTGGGATAGGCCTGGGCGGTTAGCAAGGCGGCCTGGGCGCCAGCCACTCTGGCGCGCATCGATGCCAGAGCGGGATTGGACCGCTGGGCCAGTCCGATCAGATCGGTGAGTGTGTAGACAGACCGATCGGCCGCCCTGACTGCAAGGGGCGCTGCCAGCGCCGTCGACAGCAGAATCAGAGAAAGGCACCCTTTCGAGCCGAATCCGAAAATTTTCATTGGGTTGACCAGAGGGGGTGTCGAAGCAAACCCGACACCCATCAGTGAGACGTGCTGTCCCGGACGACCCGATCGCACCGGCCCTCAGGCCAGCAGATCAATCGGTACAGCGATTCATTGTAGGCAGGCGCAGGCCGCGTGACCCACGCGCGCGAAATCAGGCGGCAGGAGGCCTGAAAGGGCCCGGCAGAAGCGGGCCAAAATGGCGGGTGGCCACTGAGAAATGTGGCGTCCAGCGGGCGCGACCGGACATCAACGGCCGGTCGTGTTGCAGGGGCTCGGCATCGACCGCGTCATCCAGCGCCGCCTCTGCCAATGTCACCTCACCCACCGGGCAGGCTTTCCGGGTAACACCGCCCAGCGCACCAGCGGTGGTGCTGGCCTTGGCACAGACCTCGGGCACCGCGGCCTGAGCCCCGCCAGAGGGCATTGACGGCTCACCCAGACCCCACAGCCCAAGCGCTAGCACGACCGCAAGCAGGGCGACGAGCACGGGGCTGGACAAGGACGGGGAAGCGAAAAAACGAAGACCAGACAGGCTCAACAAGACACCAGCGTGCGCAAAGACAATCGGCTGATAGTATTACGACACAAACCCGTCACAGTCATTGACCCTTACAAATATAAGGTTTTGTCAGCCCGCAGGCCCACAAACCGCTCAGCCCAGCACGACAACGATCGCGCCTTCGTCGATGCGATCGCCTTCGGCGACGCGGATTTCGGTGACCGTGCCGCCGGCAGGCGCCTCGACCGGGATCTCCATCTTCATCGACTCAATGATGATCAGCGCGTCGCCCTGCGCCACCTTCTGGCCCACCGCCACCTCGATCTTCCAGATGCTGCCTGCCACTTCGGAACGTACGGATGCCATCTGAACCCCACCAAAAGGATCGAAAAACCGCGACAGCCGACGGTCGCCAAGCAAACGAATGTCCGTCCCGCGCCAGCAGCCTGTCAAGGTAACGGCTCGTTTTTCACCTGCCCCGCACGATGCCGGCCAGGACTGATGCCACCGCACCCGCGCATCGGCGAACGAAATCGTCAGCGGGTCGGCGTGACAACATCCGGATGCGAGGGCTCGGCCCGACGCCCACGCAAGCGACGCACCAGTCTGCCCAGCAGATGCTCGGCATCGTCGACATAGGTGAAGACCGCTGGCACCACCAGCAGCGACAGCAGGGTCGAGGTGATCAGGCCGCCGATCACCGCCACCGCCATCGGCGAACGAAAGCTCGGATCACTGCCCCATCCGATTGCAATCGGCAACATGCCCGCGCCCATCGCGATCGTGGTCATTAGGATCGGCCGCGCGCGCTTGTGGCAGGCATCGACCAGCGCATCGAAGCGGCTCATGCCTTGGCGGCGCGCCATGATGGCGTACTCGACCAGCAGGATCGAGTTCTTGGTGACGATGCCCATCAGCATCAGCAGCCCGATCAGCGAAGGCATCGAAAAACTCTTGTCGGTGAGCAAAAGCAGCACGAACGCCCCGCCGATCGACAGCGGCAAGGCCGCCAGAATCGTGATCGGCTGCATGAAGTCGCGAAACAGCAGCACCAGGACCATGTAGATGCACAGCACGCCGATGCCCATCGCCAGACCGAAGCTTGCAAAGAGCGCCTGCATCTCCTGCGCGTCACCCTGCTGGGCCAGGCGCACGCCGGTCGGCAGACTGAGCAGGGTAGGCAGGGCCATCGCTTCGTCATAGACCGCACCCAGCTCGCGGCCGGCGAGCTCGACATCGAGGGTGACATTGCGACTGCGGTTGAGCCGGTCGATCTGAGCCGGGCCGCTGTCGATACTGATGCCGGCCACGTTGTCGAGCATCACCGGACCATTGCGTCCCGGCACGGTCAGGCGCCCGATGGCAGCGAGATCGGCCCGCGCGGCATCGGGCAGCTTGACCCGGATCGGCACCTGACGCTCGCTCAGATTGAGCTTGGGCAGTCCGACGTCATAGTCACCGGCAGTGGCCACCCGCACCGTCTCGGCGATGCTGGCTGCAGTGACGCCGAGATCGGCGGCGCGGGCAAAATCGGGGCGCACGATGATCTCGGGCCGCACCAGGCTGGCACTCGAACTCACATTACCGATGCCCTTGAGGGTGCGCAGATCGCGCTCGAGCGCCTGGGCGGCAGCGCTGAGTGCCTGCGGATCCTCGCTTCTGAGCACCAGCTGCATCTTCACGCCGGTGTCCTGCGAGCCCACGCTCAGACGCACGCCCGGCACCTGCGCGAGGCGATCGCGAAGCTCGGTCTCGACCGCCTGCTGCTTGCGGTCGCGCTCGGTGCGACCGGTCAGCAAAACCGTCAGCACCGCCTTGCGGGCCTCGGGCGCCGCACCGATTGCAAAGGCATCGCCCGAAGAGCCACCACCCACTGAACTGAGCACATGGCGCACATCGGGCGAAGCCGCCACCAGGGCGCGAACCTGTTCGGCAGCATCGAGTGTCTGCTGCAGCGTGCTGCCCGGTGGCAATTCGATACTGACCTGGGTCTGGCCGCGATCGGCCGGCGGCACGAAGCCCTTGGGCAGCAGCGGCACGAGTGCGATCGAGCCGATGAAAAACAGGATCGACAGGATCGCGGTGATGCCGCGATGACGCAGACACCAGCGCACCGCCGACAGGTAGTGACGCATGATCCAGCCATCTTGTGATTCGTCGATGATCGGTACCACGCGATCGTCGGTTGACGAATCGCCGGATGCCGCCGCAAGCGGGGCAGCGCCCGCGCCGATCGCTTTCTTCGGCTTGAGCAGATAGGCCGCCATCATCGGGGTGAGCAGGCGTGCAACCACCAGCGAGGCCATGATCGCCAGCACTGCGGTCCAGCCGAACTGCTTGAAGAACTTGCCCGGAATGCCCGACATGAACGCGGTTGGCAAAAACACCGCTACCAGCGCGAAGGTGGTCGCGACCACCGCCAGACCGATTTCGTCGGCCGCCTCGAGCGAGGCCTGCATGGGCGATTTGCCCATTTTCAGATGGCGCTCGATGTTCTCGATCTCGACGATCGCATCATCGACCAGAATGCCCACCACCAGTGCCAGTGACAGCAGCGTCACGGTATTGAGCGTGAAACCGAAGAGCGCCATGCCCAGAAAGGCCGGGATGACTGACAGCGGCAGCGCAGCCGCACTCACCAGGGTGGCGCGCCAGTCGCGCAGGAAGGCCCAGACCACGATCACCGCGAGCAGTGCGCCTTCATAGAGCAGCATCATCGAGCCGTCGAAGTTCTCGCTCACCGGCACGGTGTTGTCGATCGCCCGCTCAAAACTCAGATTGCCGTGTGTGGCCTGCATCTCGGCCATCACCGCCGACACGCCCCGGCCGATGTCGAGCTCGCTGGCACCGCGGTTTCGCATCACCTCAACCGCGACCACCGGCTTGCCGTCGAAGAGCGCCATCGAGCGACGCTCGGCGACCGTGTCGGTGATGATCGCAACATCGGACAGCCGCAGCCTGCGGCCATCGGACAGCGGCAGCTCGAGCGCGCCCAGATCGGCCGCACTCGACACCGTGGCAATCGTGCGCACCGCCTGTTCGGCACCACCCACGTCACCACGCCCGCCCGGCGCCTCCTGCTGCACCTGCTTGAGCCTGCGCGAGACGTCGACCGCGGCAACATTGAGGGCGGCCATGCGCTGGGGATCGAGCTCGACGCGCACCTCGCGGGTGACGCCACCCAGGCGCTTGACCAGCCCGACACCGGGTACCGCCAGCAGGCGCTTGGACAGGGTGTTGTCGATGAACCATGACACCGCCTCTTCGTCGAGCTGGCTGCTTGCGACGGTGTAGGTGACCACCGGCCGGCCGGCGGTGCTGGCCTTGGTGACCGTCGGGTCACGCACATCGGCGGGCAGATCGGCCCGCACCCGGCTGACCGCATCGCGCACTTCGTTGACCGCCTCGGCACTGTTTTTCTCGAGCACGAACTCGACGGTCACCGAAACCGCACCATCAAGGATGCGGGTGTAGACGTTCTTCACGCCCTGCAGGGTGGCGACCGAGTTTTCGATCTTGCGGGCGACCTCGGTCTCGAGCTGGGCGGGCGCGGCGCCCGGCAAGACCGCATCGACGGTGACGATCGGCAGTTCGATGTCAGGGAAGTCCTGCACTGCCATTGACTTGAAGCCGATCAGCCCGGCGAGCGTGAGCAGAATGAACAGCAGTACCGCCGGAACCGGATTGCGGATCGAGAGCGCAGAAAAATTCATTTTCCGGTGCCTGAAACAGGGGCGGCAGGGGCGGTCGGTGCAGCCGGGGCAGGCGCGGCAGGCGCGGCAGGCGCGGCCGGTGCAGCCGCGGCGCCGGCAGCGCTTGCCGGCACCACCTGGACCAGATCGCCGTCGTTCAGAAAGCCCGCGCCGGCAGCCACCAGAACCGCGTCGGCGCTCAGGCCCTCGCGCACCTCGATGCGATCGCCGATTCGCCGCCCGAGCATGACCTTCTGCTGCGAGACGCGATCGCCCGCCACCCGAAAGACATAAGCAAAACCGTCGCGCACCACAACCGCCTGCTGCGGCACCGTGAGCGCACGGCTCGAGCCAAGCTGAAAGTCACCGCGGGCAAACATGCCGGCACGTGCGGTGCTGCCCGCGGGCAGATCGACATAGACCAGCGCATTGCGGGTCTGGGCATCGACCACCGGACCAAGCATTCGCACGGTGCCGTTGATGCTGCCACCGGCCGCAGGAAACACCTTCACCGGCTGATTCGTGCGTACTTTGGCGAGCTCGGTCGCGGTGACCTCGGCGCGCCATTCGAGCCGGCCTTTGCGGACCAGGCGAAAGAGCTCCTGGCCGGCGGGCACGACCGCGCCGACCGTGGCCAGACGTGCCGAAATGATGCCGTCGTCGGGGGCCAGCACCTGGGTCATCTTCAGTCGCAGTTGTTGCGACTGGACTTGGGCCTGCGCAGATTGCACACGCGCCTGTGCCGATTGCACACGGGCACGCGCGGTCTGGGCAGCGGTCAGGTACTGGGCGATCTGCTGGGCGCTGAGCGCCCCGCTCGGCTCGACCGCCTTCGCCCGATCGGCATTGGCCTGCGCCTCGGCCGCCGCGGCCTGGCTTTCAGCAAGCCCGGCGCGGGCCTCGGCCAGCGCCGCCTCGACATTGGCCAGATCGGCCCGCACGGTCTCGGTCGCGAAGACGGCGAGCACCTGTCCGCGCTTGACCGCGGCGCCGACGTCGACGCGTACTTCGGCAATCCTCAGACCATTGACCTCGGCCCCGATCGAGGCCTCCTGCCAGGCGTTGATGCTGCCGTTGGCCGACAGCGTGTCGGCGATCTCGCCCTTTTGCGGCCGCACGGTGTTGACCACCAGCGCCGGGCGGGCCGCCGTCGCGGCGGCAGCGGGCGCAGCCTGCGTCGGCGCAGCCGCGCTCAGCGCGACAGCAAACAGGACCGTCATTGCAACATTCGGTGCGACATTCACTGAAACACCCGGCGCCGCGGTCGCGACCGCAGGCTGCCGGCGCAACACCGTTCGGATCAAGGGCAGGGTCATCGTGCGTCCATTCATTGTGAGGTCGTCCATCCGCCGCCGAGCGCGCGATAGAGCGCCACCCAGGCGGCCACGCGATCGCGCTGCACGCTGGCCAGCGACGAGTCGGCGACAAGCGAAAACCGGCGCGCTTCCTCGAGTTCGAGAAGGCTGCCCAGACCGTTGCGCCAGCGCACCTGAGCCGCCTCGAGCGCATCGCGATAGCCCTGCGAAGCGGTGCGGGCGTCGAGTTCGCGGGCAGCCGAACTCTGCAGCCTGACCAGCGCCTCCTCGACCTCGCGAACCGCGCGGCGGACCCTCGCCCGATAGTCGGACTCGGCAGCCAAATAGGCCGCCCGGGTTGCCTCGACATTGGCAGCACGTCGTCCGGCGTCGAAGATCGGCAGCGAGACCGCCGGGCCAAGCGACCAGTTGGTGAAATTCGCCGAGATGCTGCCGGTATCCAGGCGCACCGGACCGATCGAACCGGCCAGGGTCAGGCGCGGATACTGATCGCCCACCGCCACGCCGATATCGGCGCTCGCGGCAGCCAGTTCGCGTTCGGCGGCGGCCAGGTCGGGGCGCTGCATGAGCAGGCCCGCCGGCAGCGCACTGACCGCGAACTCGCGTGGCACCGGCAGACCGCTGGGCGCGCGCGCGAGCAGGGCGCGCACCGCCGGCTCATCCAGGCCGGTGAGGGCCACCATTGCCTTGATGCCGACATCGCATTCGGTCTGCTGCCCGGTGAGGCGGCTGGCGGCTTCGGCCGCGCTCGCGCGGGCCAGCGCGGCCGCAGCCGGCGCCTGGAAACCTGCCGCTGCAGCACGCTGACTGATCGCCGAGGTCTCGTTGCGCGAGGCGAGGTCGGCCTGAGAAATCGCCACCAGCGACTGACAAAAGCGATATTGCAGATATTCGGAGGCGGCCTCGGCAGCCACTGAGACGCGCGCTTCATGCCAGTCGTCGGTTCGGGCTGAAAGTCGCGCACCGGCGGCTTGCTGCTCGCGCCTGACCCGGCCGAAAAGATCGATCTCCCAGTTGGCCAGGACACCGGCGCGTTGCTGCGAGGCGGTCAGGACCGAGGTGCCGAACGCCAGCGTGCCGCGATTGGCCAGCGCCGTGGCCTCGACCGCCGGCAGGCCATCGGCCTGGGCGGCCACCGTGATCGCCCGGGCGCGCTCGATGTTGGCCGCCGCACGCGCAATCGTGCTGCTCTCGCGCTGCGCGGCAGCGATGAAGGCATCGAGTGCCGGGTCGTTGAACTGCTGCCACCAGCGGGCGAGGTCGTCGTTGGAGCCGGCATGCGGCAGGGGCGCCTGCCAGCGGTCGGCCTCGACCTTGACCGGGGCGGGCGACTGCCCCAGTGCGATCGAACGCTCGGGCGGCGGGCCGCGATAATCGGGTCCGACCGAGGGCAGGCCGCTGCAACCGGCAAGCACGGTCAGCATCAGGGCGGGCAGGGTCGATCGCATGCACCGGGGCACTCTCTCAGGAATCTTCATGCACCCTCATCGACGGATTTCGGCCGCGCGACGACGCTGCTCGCCCTCGATCATCGACATCGCATAGCCCGCGAGCCGATCGGCCATCGCATCAATCGCCTTCGGTCCGCTCAGCAGCAGCGGACAAAGCGCCTCGACGTCATCCTGGAAAACAAAAACATGCACCGCCATGCCGGCTATCGTGATGGCGAGCCGCTGGGCATCGAGGTCGGGGCGACGCAGACCGAGCGCCCTGGTCAGCACGCGAAGCAGGGCCTTGTGCTGTGGCCTCACATCGCTCTCGAGCGCGGCCTGCCAGGCGCCGGTGGGCTGCACCATCTCGCGAAAGTGCAGCTTCATCACCATGCGGATGTCATCGCCGGCCTTCAGCGGTTCGAGAAAATCGCCATAAAACCGATCGAGCGCCTCATCGAGCCCGAACGCCGGATCATCAAAGGCAGTCTCGCGAAACGGGCCCATCGATTCGGTGAACAGCGCCCGGTAAAGCCCCGCCTTGTCGCCAAAGTAGTAGCTGACCGCGGCCACATTGACCTGCGCGGCCTGTGCCAGTGCACGAACCGAGGTCTTTTCAAAGCCATGCTCGGAAAAGAGTTTCAGCCCGGCTGCCATCAGGCGATTGCGGGCTTCAAAACCATCAATCCTGACGGGATGGTGGGCAGACGGATGTGGCACTTGAATCAGCCGGATTTCGAACGGTTGTTTTAAATTAAACGATCGTTTGCTTACTGTCAACCCGAGCCGCTGCCGATCGCCTCGACCCGCCTGCGCGTGCGCTATTGTTGCGGCTGATCCCCATTCTGAAAGATCCATGCCATGTCAGCACTCGTCTTTCACATGATCGGCGGCGCCCCTGATCCGGTCGCCCCCTTCAGCCATGCGGTCGAGGCAGACGGCTGGGTGATGCTCACCGGTCAGATGCCGTTTACCGGCACCTCGAACACGTCGGCTTATCCCGAGACGATCGAAGACCAGACCCGCCAGGTCATGCACAACCTGCAGGCAGTGCTCACCGGCTGCGGCCTGACGATGGCCGACGTCGCGAGCGTGCGAATCTACCTTCTGCATTTCGATGAAGACTATGCCCGCATGAACGCGGTCTATGCCACTTACTTCGCCGAAGGGCGCCGGCCGGCTCGTACCTGCATCGGCGTCAGCGGACTGGCGCGCGGCGCGCGCATCGAAATCGACATGGTCGCGCGGCGGCCGGCCTCGGCCTGATCGCCTCATCAGCACTCGGTCTAGAATCAGCGGTTGACCTTTCGTTGACCTTTCGATCAGAAGACACCTTACATGGCCTTTGCGTTTCCGTTTTCCGCCATCGTCGAGCAGCACGAGATGAAGCTCGCGATCCTGATCGCAGCGGTCGACCCCTCGGTGGGCGGCGTGCTGGTGCTCGGTGATCGCGGCACCGGCAAGTCGACCGCGGTGCGGGCGCTGGCCGCGCTGCTGCCCGAGATGAAGGCGGTGGTCGGCTGCCGCTATGCCTGCGACCCGAATGCGCCGCCCGGCAATTGCGAGGAATGCGCAGCGCTGCGAGCCAAGGGCAAGCTCAGGACTCATATGGTGCGGGTACCGGTGGTCGATCTGCCGCTGGGCGCCACCGAAGACCGGGTGGTCGGCGCGCTCGATCTCGAACGCGCCCTGTCGCAGGGCATCAAGGCCTTCGAGCCAGGCCTGCTGGCCCGTGCGCATCGCGGCTTTCTGTATGTCGACGAGGTCAATCTGCTTGAAGACCATCTGGTCGACTTGTTGATCGACGTGGCCGCCTCCGGTGAAAACCTGGTCGAACGTGAAGGGCTGAGCGTGCGGCATCCGGCGCGCTTCGTGCTGGTGGGCAGCGGCAATCCTGAGGAAGGCGAGCTGCGGCCGCAACTGCTCGACCGCTTTGGCCTGTCGGTCGAGGTTTCGACACCCACCGACCTGCCGGCCCGCATCGAGGTGGTCAAACGCCGCGACGCCTTCGAGCGCGATCCCAAGGCCTTCACCGCACTGTGGAGCAAGGAAGACGACAAGATCCGCCAGCAGCTGCTCAAGGCCCGCGCACGCCTGCCCAAGGTCACGATTCCTGATTCGGCACTCGAGCGCGCCGCTCGCCTGTGCATCGCGCTGGGCACCGACGGGCTGCGCGGCGAGCTCACGCTCATGCGTGCAGCGCGCGCCCTGGCGGCGCTCGACGGTGTCACCGAGGTGGGCGACGCGCAGCTGCGCCGTATTGCGGTGCCGGCGCTGCGCCACCGGCTTCGGCGCAATCCGCTTGATGACACCGGCTCCGGCGTGCGGGTCGAGCGTGCGGTCGCCGAGCTCTTCGACGCCTGATCCGGCCAACCGATGCTGCCGGCCGAACTGTTCGAGGACTCGCCCGACAGCGGCGATGAATCCGGTGTGCTGCGCTGGGCCGATGCCCTGCGCGCGGCGGCCCTGATCGCGGTCGACCCGGTCGGACTCGGCGGGGTGGCGCTGATTGCCCAGCATGGCCCGGTGCGCGAGCGCTGGATCGCCCTGCTGCGATCGCTGCTGCCGCCCGGCACGCCGGTACGCCGCGTGCCGCTGCATGTGCGCGATGACCGCCTGATCGGCGGACTCGACCTGTCGGCCACCCTGCAAAGTGGCCGGCCGGTTGCCCAGACCGGGCTGATGGTCGAGGCCGACGGCGGACTGCTGATGCTGGTAATGGCCGAGCGGGTGAGCGAGTCCACCGCCGCCCGCCTGTGCGCCGCGCTCGACACCGGCGAAGTGGCCCTGGCCCGTGACGGGCTGTCCGAGCTTCGCCCGGCGCGGTTTGGCGTCATCGCGCTCGACGAGCGGATCGACGACGATCGCGCCAGCAACGATGAGCGTCTGCCGGCCCGCCTGCTCGAGCGGCTGGCCTTTCATCTGTCGCTGGGCGATGTCTCGATTGGCGACATCGGCCTGCTCGATGGCGATGCCGACGGCCGCGGGAGTCTGTCGAGCTCACCGGGGTCGCCGGGGTCGCTCGCGCAAGCCCCCGACATCGCTGCCGCCCGGGCGCGTCTGATGCAGGTGAGCACCCCCGATGACGTGATGCAGGCGATCTGCACCGCGGCGCTGGCCCTGGGCGTCGATTCGCTGCGCGGCTCGCTGCTGGCGCTGCGGGCCGCCCGGGCGAGCGCAGCACTCGACGCGCGCGACACCGTCTCGCCTGACGATGCCTCGCTCGCGGCCCGACTGGTGCTGTCACCGCGCGCCACCCGCCTGCCGGCCGCGCCGCCCGACGAGAGCGACGCTAACGACGAGCCCGACAGCACGCCTGAGGATCAGTCAGACGATCAGCCCGAACCCGCGCCCGACGCCGATCAGCCTGAGCAGACGCCACCGCCTGAGGAGCCCACCGACAATCCGGCTGAGAACCCGCAGACCGACGACGACACGCCGCCCGAAGAAGACCCCGATCAGCCCGACCCCGATATGTCGCTCGACGAGCTCATCCTCGAAGCGGCCAAAGCCTCGATCCCGGCCGGTCTGCTGGCCCGGCTCGCGATGACCAAGGCCATGGCCTCGCGGGGCGCAGCAGGTGGGCGCGCGGGCGCACGACGCGAAGGATCGCTGCGGGGCCGTCCGATCGGCACTCGGCCCGGGCTGCCGCGCGACGGGGCGCGCCTCGCCCTGATCGACACCCTGCGCACAGCCGCGCCCTGGCAGACGCTGCGCCGGCGCGAGATCGCGGCCTCAGCCGCCTCGAGCGGCAATCCTCGCCGCGCCTCGCAGATCGAAGTCCGGGCCAGCGATTTCCGGGTCGCCCGTGTCCAGGAGCGGGCCGAGACCATCACGATCTTTGCGGTCGATGCCTCCGGATCCTCGGCACTCAACCGGCTGGCCGAGGCCAAGGGCGCGGTCGAGCTGCTGCTGGCCGATTGCTATGTCCGGCGCGACAAGGTGGCGGTCATCGGCTTTCGGGGTCGGGCGGCCGAAGTGGTGCTGGCGCCCACCCGGTCGCTGGTGCGCGCCAAGCGTGGCCTGTCGGGCCTGCCAGGCGGCGGCGGCACACCGCTTGCAGCCGGCATCAGTGCTGCGACCGAACTGGCTGATGCCACGAGACGACGCGGCGGCACGCCGATCATCGTGCTGCTGACCGACGGGCGCGGCAATGTCGCCCTCGATGGGACGGGCGGGCGGGCCCGTGCCGATGCCGATGCCCGGCAATCAGCACGCCGGCTGCGCGCCGCCGGCCACACCGCCCTGTTGATCGACACCTCGCCCCAGCCCCAGACCAGCGCCCGCGAACTCGCCGCCGAAATGGGCGCTGCCTACCTGCCTTTGCCGCGCGCCGATGCGACCTCGATGTCGCGCTCGGTGCAGGCCGCGACCGCCGCCTCGGCGCGCAACACCAGCCGTGGCCGCTGAGCCGCTCGTCTCGCGTCTCGACTGGTCGCGCGACGGCCTCGACTGGCCCAATCGCGCCGCCAGCCGCTTCATCGACGCCGGCGGTCTGCGCTGGCATGTGCAGCAGTTCGGGGCACCTGAGGCACCTGAGGCAGCTGGGGCAGCTGATGCACCCAAGGCCCCGGCGATTCTGCTGCTGCACGGCACCGGCGCAGCCACTCACTCCTGGCGCGATCTGGCACCACGCCTGGCCGGATCTTTCTCGATCCTGGCCCCCGATCTTCCGGGTCACGGCTTCACCACCATGGCGCCCCGTCGCGCCATGTCGATGCCGGGCATGGCACGCGCGATTGCCGCGCTGCTGCAGGTCAGCGGTTTTTCACCGTCGATCATCGTTGGGCATTCGGCCGGCGCCGCCATCGCCGCGCGGATGCAGCTCGACGGTCTGGTCATGCCAAAGGCCCTGATCTCGCTCAACGGCGCCTTCCTGCCTCTGGGCGGGCTGGCGGGCAAGCTCTTTTCACCCGCCGCTCAGCTGCTCGCCGGCGTCGGCTTTGCGCCGCAGCTGCTGGCGCGCCTGGCAGGCGATCAGACTGCCACCGATCGACTGCTGGCCAGCACCGGTTCAACCATCGACCAGACCGGCCGCCAGGGCTATGCCCGGCTGGTCAGAAGCCCGGGGCATATTGCCGGCGCGCTGGCGATGATGGCCAACTGGGATCTTGAGGCCCTCGCGCGTGATCTGCCGCGACTCGAGACCCGCCTGCTGCTGCTGGCAGGCGCCAACGACCTGACCGTGCCGCCCGGGCAGGCAGTCCGGGTGAGCCGCCTGGTGCGCGGCGCCGCGCTCGATCTGCTGCCCGGTCTGGGCCACCTTGCGCACGAAGAACAGCCGGCGCTGGTCGCCGACCGGATCACCGCCTTTGCCCGAGATCTGGGCCTGAATCCCGCTTCTGCTGCCTTCTGAAAACCGCTGATTGGCGATCTGGTGATTGACGCCAATCGCCGATGTGTCTATCTTGGTTGACACTGTCGAGTGGCCAGCAAGATTTACAGCGGGTCGAGTGGCGATCACAACGGGCACAGGAGGCAATCATGGACACATTGGCTCGCATCGAGCGCGCGCTCGACAAGGCAATCAGCACGCATGAGATTCCGGGTGCTCCGCCGCGCCTGTCCGCCGCCATCCGCCACAGCGTGTTTCCGGGCGGTGCCCGCATCCGTCCGCAGCTTTGCATCGCGGTCGCCCGAGCCTGTGGCGACGACGACCCGGACCTGTCGGATGCCGCCGCAGTCGCCCTCGAGCTGATGCACTGTGCCTCGCTGGTCCATGACGATCTGCCCTGTTTCGACGATGCCGCCACCCGGCGCGGGCGCCCCTCGGTGCAGGCCGCTTTCGGCGAGCCGCTGGCCGTGCTGGCCGGTGATGCGCTGATCGTCATGGCGTTTCAGTCGCTGGCAGCCGCTGCCGGCCAGTCACCCCTGCGCCTCGCGCCGCTGCTGACCACCATCGCCCAGGGCACCGGCATGCCGTTTGGCATCGTTGCCGGGCAGGCCTGGGAATGCGAGCCCCGTGTCGCCCTGGCCGATTACCAGCGTGCCAAAACCGGTGCACTCTTTGCCGCCGCCACCGCCGCCGGTGCTCAGGCGGCAGGCGCCGATCCGAATGCCTGGCGCATGCTGGGCGACCGCCTGGGCGAGGCCTATCAGGTGGCCGACGATATCCGCGACGTCCTGAGCGACCCGGAAGTGCTCGGCAAGCCGATCGGACAGGACGCCCTGCTCGGACGCCCGAGCGCGGCCCATCAGCTCGGCCTGGACGGCGCGATCCGTCATTTCGAAGGCCTGGTGGCCGGCGCGATTGCGTCGATTCCGGATTGCGCAGGCGCCCCCAAGCTTCGTGCGCTGGTGCTGATGGAGTCCGAGCGCCTGGTGCCCAAGGCCTGGTGCGAAGACGTCGCGCGGCGTGTGGCCGCCCAACGCGTTGCGGCCTGACGCCGGACCGCCTGACAGCATGGCTGCTTCCGGTCCGATGCCGCCTGTCCCGCCTGTCCCTTTTGCCCGTCAGATGAACGACTCCCCTGCGAGTCAGCATGCCCCCGGCGGCCTGCGCGGTCGCTGGCAGGCTTTTCGCGACCGTCTGCTGATCAATCCGCGTTTTC
The DNA here is from genome assembly GCA_026399875.1 of Burkholderiales bacterium. GTDB lineage: Bacteria > Pseudomonadota > Gammaproteobacteria > Burkholderiales > Burkholderiaceae_E > UBA4615. The sequence goes on from JAPLQF010000013.1 coordinate 129,265, forward strand.
ATCGCTGGGCTGCGGCTTTTCCGCTGACCCGCCCGATCGCACGCCGCGAATCGAAGGCGCTTTTCGACATCGTCGCCGGCTTTACTTACTCGCAGGTGCTGTTTGCCTGCGTGCGTCTCAATCTCTTCAATATCCTTGCCGAAGGTCCGCAGACCACCGCCGCGCTCGCCCGGCGTCTGTCGCTGCCCGAGGACGCCGCAGCACGCCTGCTGGCGGCCGCCGCATCGCTGCGCCTGCTCGAGGCCCGCGCCAACGGTCTCTGGGGACTCGGCCCGCTGGGGGCGCCGATCGTCGCCCAGCCGGCGATTGCCGCCATGGTCGAGCACCATGAATCGCTTTATCACGATCTCGCCGATCCGGTGGCCCTGATGCGCGGCGAACGCCCGAGTACTGCGTTGTCGGGCTACTGGCCCTATGCCGACACCACGCCGGGCGCAAGCCCGCAGGCGCTGTCGGCCGAGCGTGTCGAAGCTTATTCAGCACTGATGTCGGCCTCGCAGCCGCTGGTATCAGAACAGGTGCTCGAAGCCTATTCCTTGCAGCGTCACCGCTGTCTGCTCGATGTCGGCGGCGGTCAGGGCACCTTCCTTGCCGCAGTCGCCGAGCGCGCACCCCATCTTCAGCTCAAGCTCTTCGATCTGCCTGCAGTCGCCGAACTGGCCACCCGACGATTTGCCGAACAGGGCCTGTCCGACCGTGCACATGCCTACGGCGGCAGCTTCTTTTCCGACCCACTGCCAACCGGCGCCGATGTCATCACGCTGGTGCGTGTGCTCTTTGACCATCCCGACGAACGCGTCCTGATGATCCTGCGCGCGGTGCGCGCGGCCCTGCCAGCCGATGGCGTGCTGCTGATTTCCGAACCGATGTCCGGCACCCCCGGCGCCGAAGCGATCGGCGACGCCTATTACGGCTTCTATCTCATGGCGATGGGCCGCGGCCGATCGCGCACACCCGAACGGCTCCAGGCCCTGCTCCACGAGGCCGGTTTCGGCCAGGTGCGCACGCTTGCCACCCGACTGCCACTGCAAACCCGCGTCCTGCTGGCCCGTCCGGCGAACTGAATCATGACGACCGCGGGCGATTTCGCAGGAAGTAACACGGCGTGTCTGTCCATTTTGCTTGACACATCAAATAGTCTGCTTAAGATGACAGTTCTGACAGGTGCCAGCAGCGTGCTGGCACTTCTTCATACGAACAGGCGAACCACGAAGCGCCTGCCGACCAGACTGGCCCGAGGAGTGACCCAGTGAAGACGATGGCTGTCGTGCTCGAAAAACCCGAACACATCGGGTTCAATCGACTCGAACTCACACCGCCCGGCATTGCCGACGTGGTGGTCGACATCCATTACAGCGGCATCAGCACCGGCACCGAAAAGCTCCTGTGGACTGGCAGCATGCCGATGTTCCCGGGCATGGGTTATCCGCTGGTCCCGGGCTACGAATCGGTCGGTCGTGTGGTGCAGTCCGGATTACGTTCCGGACTGAATGTCGGCGATACCGTCTTCGTACCTGGCGCAAGCTGCTACGGCGAAGTCAAGGGTCTCTTCGGCGGTTCGGCCTCGCAGGTCATCGTGCCCGCCGAGCGCGTGGTCCAGATCAGCGACACCCTTGGCGATCAGGCGGTTCTCCTGGCGCTGGCTGCCACCGCCTATCACGCGGTCTCGATGGGCGGCCTGCGCAATCCGATCGTGCCGCCCGACCTGATCGTCGGCCACGGTGTCCTGGGTCGGCTGCTTGCGCGCCTGACGGTGCTGGGTGGCCATCCGGCCCCGACCGTCTGGGAGACCAATCCGGTCCGCGCGCAAGGCGCCAAAGGCTATCCGGTCGTGCGCCCCGAAGACGACGATCGCCGCAACTATCGCGCGATCTATGACGTCAGCGGCGACGCAAGTCTGCTCGACAGCCTGATCCGGCACCTGGCCCCGGGCGGCGAAATCGTGCTCGCCGGCTTTTACACCCAACCCCTGTCATTCGCGTTTGCGCCGGCCTTCATGCGCGAGACCACGATCCGCGTTGCTGCCGAGTGGAAGCGCCCCGACCTGCTGGCGGTCAAGTGGCTGATCGAAACCGGTCACCTCAAGCTTGACGATCTGATCACTCACCGAGAGGACGCGCAGCGCGCCTCGTCGGCCTACCCGGTCGCATTTGGCGATGCCGCCTGCCTGAAGATGGTTCTGGATTGGAGACACGTTTCATGACAACCCCCGGCATTTCCGCTGCAGCACCCCTGCAGTTCGTTCAGATGGACCGGCTGCGAGCCGAAGCCGCGATCGAGCCCGATCCGGTCAGCACCTCGCCGGCCACCAAAGAGACCCAGATCATTGCGATCTATGGCAAGGGCGGCATCGGCAAGAGCTTCACCCTCGCCAACCTCTCCTACATGATGGCGCAGCAGGGCAAGAAGGTTCTGCTGATCGGCTGCGACCCCAAGAGCGACACCACCTCGTTGCTGTTCGGTGGCCGCGCCTGCCCGACGATCATCGAAACCTCGTCGCGCAAGAAGCTTGCCGGCGAAGCCGTCTCGATCGGTGATGTCTGCTTCAAGCGTGACGGCGTGTTCGCGATGGAACTCGGCGGCCCTGAGGTCGGTCGCGGCTGCGGTGGACGCGGCATCATCCACGGCTTCGAAACCCTCGAAAAACTCGGCTTTCACGACTGGGGCTTCGACTACGTCCTGCTCGACTTCCTGGGCGACGTGGTCTGCGGCGGCTTTGGCCTGCCGATTGCCCGCGACATGTGCCAGAAGGTCATCGTCGTCGCCAGCAACGACCTGCAGTCCCTCTATGTGGCCAACAACGTCTGCTCGGCGGTCGAATATTTCCGCAAGCTCGGCGGCAATGTCGGTGTGGCCGGCATGGTGATCAACAAGGACGACGGCACCGGTGAGGCTGCGGCCTTTGCCGAAATTGCCGGCATCCCGGTGCTAGCCGCGATCCCGGCGCACGAAGACATCCGCCGCAAGAGCGCGAGCTACGAAATCATCGGCCGTCCCGGCACCGCCTGGGCACCGCTCTTCGAGACCCTGGCCACCAATGTCGGCGAAGCCCCGCCGATGCGCCCCAAACCCCTGTCCCAAGACTCGCTGCTCGGCCTGTTCTCTGCGTCGGCGGTCGGTCGCGATGTGGTCCTCGAGCCGGCAACGCTGGTTGACATGGTGGGCAAGGTGGAATCGACCAAAGCCTCGCTTGAAGTCGTCTACGACGACGCGGCCTGACGGAACCCCGACGATGGATCAGCAGCAAGCGCCCTCTGTGCCCAACCCCGAAGCCCTGAAGGAAGATGGGATGGGTTGCCATTCGGGCGCCGAAACCATGCTCGCGGCAGCCGCTGCCGCCGGCAAGAGCGAGACCCTGCAGCAGTACGCCGCCGACTATCCGCGCGGCCCGCACGACCAGCCCCAGAGCATGTGCCCGGCCTTCGGTTCGCTGCGCGTCGGTCTGCGCATGCGCCGCACCCAGACCATCCTGTCCGGATCGGCCTGCTGCGTTTACGGCCTGACCTTCACCTCGCATTTCTATGGCGCACGCCGCAGCGTCGGTTACGTCCCCTTCAATTCCGAGAGTCTGGTCACCGGCAAGCTCTTCGAAGACATCCGCGAATCGGTGCATGCCCAGGCCGATCCCGAGAAATTCGACGCGATCGTCATCATCAACCTGTGTGTGCCCACCGCCAGCGGCGTTCCGCTGCAACTGCTGCCCAAAGAGATCAACGGTGTGCGAATCATCGGCATCGACGTGCCGGGGTTCGGTGTGCCGACCCATGCCGAAGCCAAGGATGTGCTGGCCGGCGCGATGCTGAAATTTGCCCGCGCCGAAATCACCGCCGGCCCGGTTCAGGCACCGCGCACCGGGCGCGCTCAAAAGCCCACCATCACGCTGCTCGGCGAAATCTTCCCGGCTGATCCGGTGATCATCGGCATGATGCTCGAGCCGATGGGTCTGGCCGCAGGCCCGGTGGTGCCGACCCGCGAATGGCGTGAGCTCTATGCCGCCCTCGACTGCGCTGCGGTCGCCGCAATCCATCCCTTCTATACCGCCAGCATCCGCGAGTTCGAAGCGGCCGGTCGCAAGATCGTCGGCTCCGCACCGGTCGGCTACGACGGTACCGAAGCCTGGCTGCAATCGGTCGGCACCGCGGCAGGCGTCGCACAAGACAAGATCGACGGCGCAAAAAACCGCATCCTGCCGGCCATCAAGGGCGCGCTCGAAAAGCTGCCGATCAAGGGCCGCATCACCATGAGCGGCTACGAAGGCTCCGAGCTGCTGGTCGCCCGCCTTCTGGTCGAAAGCGGCGCCGACCTGCGCTATGTCGGCAGCGCTTGCCCGCGCACCGCCTGGAGCGATCCCGACCGCGAATGGCTCGAGGCACGCGGCGTCCATGTGCAGTTCCGGGCATCGCTCGAGCAGGATCTCGCCGCCATGGCCGAATTCAAGCCCGATCTCGCGATCGGCACGACGCCGGTCGTGCAGGCCGCCAAGCAGGCCAGCATTCCGGCGCTCTACTTCACCAACCTGATCTCGGCGCGCCCCCTGATGGGACCCGCCGGTGCCGGGTCGCTGGCGATGGTCATCAACAACGCGATTGCCAACAAGTCGCGCTTCGACGAGATGAAGGCCTTCTTCGGTGATGTCGGCGAAGGCCATAACGCCGGCGTCTGGGAAGACATCCCGAAAGACCGTCCCGAGTTTCGCGAGCACACCCGGCGCCAGGTGATCAAGCTTCAGAAGAGGCGCAAAGCCGAGGAGATGATCTGATGCTGGTCCTCGATCATGATCGCGCCGGCGGCTATTGGGGCGCGGTCTATGTGTTCACCGCCATCAAAGGGCTGCAGGTCGTCATCGACGGCCCGG
>JAPLQF010000029.1 GCA_026399875.1 Burkholderiales bacterium
ACCATCGCCTGCTCGAGCCTGTCGGCTATATCCCGCCGGCCGAGGCCGAGGCAAACTACTACCGGCAACTCTCCGGTCAGTCCACCGCAGTGGAGGCCTGACTTAACCCAACGGGCCTCCGCGATACCCGGGGCGGTTCAAGGCCAACCGCATCGCTGTCGGCGGCGGTTGAAGATTCGGTTGGTGGCTGGTGCCGCCCACGCAGCCGCAAGAGTGCGGCGGCAAGCAGATCAACGACTTCTTGGTGCGCGTGCCGTGGCCGGTCAGCAGCAGGAGAGAGGGAGACGGGTTCGAGTTCGTGCATGGCAAGCGTTCCTATGGAAAACGCTTGTCATGCTAGGAATCGAGGGCGCTCGGCGTAACGTGTTTTAGCGGAAACCTGCGTGCCAGGGCGCATTACTTGGATGCATCGTAGCGGTGCGTTTCCATCCACTGGCGACGGTGACGATCCTGCCGAGCCGCCTTGCTTTGCTCCGAATGGAACGCGTCCAAGAATTGCTTTTTCCTTGCGAGTAAGTCAGCGATCGCAGCTTCTCTCTCCCTGACACCCATTCGAATCTCTGTCTCCTCGACCAAGGCGCTGCGCCTCCTCTCCAAGGTCAGAAGTTCTTCTTCTAAGCTCGCTTTAGAAGATTGGAGTTGGCGAAGAGTCTGTCGCAATATTCCAGGCTGCACACCGTCATTTTTCAGGTCAAACATTCGCTGGCGTGCAGCTTTTACTTCCGCAATATCTTGGATCACCTTGCCGATCTCGACGCGGTTGCGATCAATTTCAGCCCTGTTTACAGATTGTGCAGCCTTGGCACTGTTAAGTTGACGCTTGCAGTCACCAATTTCATCGACGGCATCACCACGCCGGCTCTTCGCGGCCTCAAGGTCACCGAAGCTCTGGCCAAACATCGAGTGCTTGGGGAGCTTATTGCCGGCATTCCCAAAGAGCCAGGGCGTGCGCTCAGATTTGGAGTACCAGCGATCAACGTCGCTCTTCGCTTCCTCAAGGTCCTCGTAGGCTTCGTCCAGTTCTTTATGCGCCTGCGAACGCTCATCTCGAAGACGCTTTGACTCGGTCAGCAGATCCTCCTTTGACTGAAAAAGCACTTTCTTCTGGGCGTAAAGATCATCAAGCTCGGATTTGTAGTTGCGATCAAATACTGCTAATTGCTCTAGGTTTCGCTCAATATCCCTTTCGAGCACAGACGTTTTCCTGCGAATCGACGTGATCTCATCGCCAAATCGCTGATCGCCAGCGAGGCGGGCTTGATCCTTGATTTGAGCGACTTCTCGCTGGAGCTGGCCAATATCAAAACGGCGTTCGGCCTCAGCTCGATGGGCCATCGTCTGTTCACTTTCAAACCTCGGATAGTCAAATCTGATCCGGGTTTCGCGAATGAACGACTTGATGCCTTCAAACATGACGTAGCGGAAGTGTGGGAACGTCAGAACAACAGTCTGGCTATGTCGCTGGCCGCGTTCAGTCCGCCTCGCCAATCACTACCGCTCTTGGGCAGCGTGTAGGTGTATCGGTCATCGCCCTTGAAGACGAGCTTGAAGTGCTTTCCATCTTCGGAAATCGAGAAGCCCATGTCCTCGAGTTCGCGTCGCATCTTTCCGTCGATGGTGGTCATACCTCGGAGCATTTTCTTCAGCTGCTCTCGATGGCCTTCGAGGGGGTTCCCGTCGAGCTTGTTTGCTTCGAGGACGGATGCCAGAACATGTTGGCGACGACTGTCTTGAGGAACACGAGTGGCGGCATCTTCGATCGCGTCAAGCAGTATGCAGAGAACCTCGTTCGGATAAACATCGCGCTCCCTGCCAAGCCTGAGCAGACCGCCACTTGTAGTCCCGGCTCGAGCCTCGTACTTCCTGAGCTCGTTGTGTAGACGTTGAATCTCCTTTTCGGCATCTTCGAGGCGCTGGTCCTTGGCTTCGATCTCTTGATCGAACGTCTTGACGTAATCCTCGAGCGCCTTGGACCCGGATGCCTTGAGGGAGTGGATGGCCTGTCGAGACGCGGTTTCGCGAACGTAAGCCCAAGTGCATCGGGCGATCGGGCGCCGATTCAATAAGGCAGCTCGAACCTCATCTTTGATTGCGACCGCCAGATGGCCAGGGGTCGAATACTCTCCCCCCAGGAAGAAGGCTCGACGCCCGCCACCTTCGGGCCAGTAGATGCCGATCGTTCCACCGTAGACATTCTCGGAATCGACCTCGAGTTGCAGACGAACGGAAAACGGTCTGTTGGGCTCTACAACGACATGCGCCATCCCCGACAAGTCCGCCGCGAGACGATTGACGTCAAGAAGGTGTCCGCCTTGAAACTGTGCGCTGACATAGACGATGGGCAGTCTGCAGCCGGCGTCGCCGCGAATCAGCTTGGCAGCGAGATCGATGTCAGCATGGGCGAGGATGTGTGCCTGGTCGCGAATCGGGAGAGGACCATCTGCTGCACCTCCAAGGGAGTCCAGCACTGTCCGTACCACAACAGGCTTCTTCGCTGACGGTAAACGAGCCGCGGCATGTTGAGATTCGCACTCGACCCTGATGCCTACCCAAGCGTCGGACGATGTTCTCGAAAACACAACCGTCGTCAGCCATTCCAAATCATCGTCGTGTCTGCTGTACCGAATTCCTGCCAGATCGACGTCGGTCGAACTGCTGACGAGCGACTGAACTTTCTCGTTGCCGCTCTGAACGGAAGCCTCATCCTTCTGTTGGATTTCCTGCAGCCTGTCGGCGGCCAAGCTGGTGTGCGGAGATCCGGATATCCACGTCACCATCGCATGAAGGAAGTCCGCCGTGGTGCGGTTCGCGTCAACAGAAAATTCGGTGGCGAACGAAAGCATCAGAGTTCCTCCAAGTCGGTCATTCAGCAGCTGATCGTTGCCAATCGGGGTCATCGAGATTGTCGCCGTCCTGCCACGACTGATCCCAGGGGCGGGGCTCGGCGCCTTCGAGCACCAGCAGGGTCAGCACGCGATCACGCGCGCCGTAGCTGTGCTTGAACTCGCGCAGCTTCATGTAGGGCGCTTCCTCGGCGCACCACGTCGAGGCCGGAAGCTCGATACCGTCCCACGCCTGTGCGACGCTTTCGTCGGCCGCCAGGGTGCCAGGCAGCGGCTCCTGCGGATCGGAGGTTCGCCGGATGCGGGCGCGCGTGCGCACAGCGCTCTTGCTGCGCCACTCGTACTTCAGAAAGCCGTTGTCCCAGTGCAGCAGGATCGCGCGCTGGTCCGTGTACTTGATGAACCGGATGCACAGCGCCTCGAAGGACACCTCGAACGTCTTCGCCAGATCGCTCAACACCTTGAGGTCGATGCGGCGGTTAGCGATGGCGTCGCGCAGCACGTCGCCGGGCATCAGGATGTTGCTGGCGAACTCGTCGGCTTCCCGTTCGATGACGGCGGCGGTGTCGAGGCCGAAGTGGACCGACTCCTTGTCGCAGCGAAAGGACCCTTGTCGTGCTCGGTGCAGAACGAAGTGGCCGAGCTCGTGCGCGATGGTGAACCGACGCCGTTCGGGCCCAGCGTCCGGGTTGACGAAGATCCCCCACTCGGCGGCATCCTTCGGATTGCGCACCAGCATGCCCTCGCAGTGTTAGACCGGCGAGGGCATTGGCGGCTTGATGACGCGCACGTCCTTGCCGAGAGGGCTGCCGGGCAAGCCTTCACGGACCTGATCCAGGTCGACACGCACCACGGCCTGGCCGTGCGCCGCCCGCAGCCACTTCAGGATCGTGGCCGCGGCGGTGAAGCCGTTGAGTGGTGCGCCGCTGCTCACGCCTTGCCGGCCTCGTCTTTGCGCGAGCCGAACATCAGATCGAGCGCTTGCCGGTAGCGCTGCTTCTCCTCGTCCGTCATGCCGGCGTACTCGCGGAAGAACTGGACGTCCTCGGGGCTGGCCTGGGGCACCTTGTCGAGGGTGTCGCCCATCACGTCCTCCATCGTCACGCCCAGCACCTTGGCCAGCGCGTGAACCCGTTCGGCCGAGGGGCGCTGCCACTCCTTCATCTCCAGTTCCCAGATGTAGGCCTTGGTGCAGCCGACCGCGTCGGCCACCTGCTGCAAGGTCAGCTTCTTCGCCTCGCGCAAGCGCCGCAGGCGTAATCCAAACGCCGAAGCCATGGCGATGTCCCCGTCTCGAATGAACAGTCAGTGTGTGAAACCAAGACTGACAGTATAGCCACGAGATACCAAAGAGCGCTAGATGTGCCCCGTTGATTGACAAGCGGAAATGAGCGGGACAGAATCACGCTGTATCTCGCTGCTTTACTACGGCGGGAGCATTGTTCAGTAACCCGCAGTCGCCGGCTCGCGCACCCGCCTCATCGGTCCGCAGACCTCCGACGCATCTTCGGAAAGGACCGAGAAGATGAAGAAGACCTTTGTCGACGTGCTGCTTGAGCTGCCGGTGGACACCGCGCTGCGCAACTTCCTGACGGGCCACGGCCTGGCGATGCCCGACGACTTCGCCTGGGATGACGCGCCATCGACCTCGCAGGCGCTGGTGGACGCCATTCGCGCTTGGACGGACGTTCCCGCCCGGGATCGCCTGATCGGCAACTTGATGGCCAGCGTCCAGCTCGGTGACGGCGCCGGCAAACAGGCCTTGTTCCAGGCCGCAGCTGGCGACGGTGCCGCCCTGATGGGCTTGGTCGCCGGCCAAAGCGATGTCCATCGCTCGTTCTGGCTGTACGCGAACCACCCGGACCTGTTCGAGCGCGCCTGCGAGTTCGACTACCTGGAGCGCAACGGCACGCAGGCGCAGCAACACGACCTCGGGGTGAAGCGCCAGCCGCGCACCTCGGATGCCGACCTGGCGGCCCTGCGGCAGGCGATCTCGGCGTTCTACCAGCGCGAGTTGCAGTGCGGCGACGGCAGCGCGGCCTACGTGGTCGAGCGCAGCCCCGGCGTCTTCCTGCTGACGGTCCACGTCAAGGATCTGGCCATGCTGCGCCTGGAGTTCGAAGGCGCGACCCTCATGCGCCGCGTCGGCAACCCGAACATCCACCTGGTGCTGGAGTACGCCGTCGCCACCGGCGTGGTGCGCACCCTGGTCCGGGGCGGCGCGAAGTACCACCAGATGCTGGTCGATGCGTTCGCGGAGCACCTGCTGGGCGTCAAGGTGGAGCCGCACCGCATCAAGCCGCCGACGCTGGACCTGTCGGTGCTGCGCCTGGGCTTCGACGTGCCAAAGGCCGTGGCGGACGGTTTCGCCGCCCTGCAGGTGAAGTCGATCTCGGTGCTGAGTCCGGATACCGCCCTGAAGCTGGACTGCACGGCGATGGCGTCCAGCGAGCAGCGGTGCGTCACCGAACTGCTGCAGGATGCGTTCCCCGGCGAGGACCCGCTGGCCCGCGGCTGGCTGGTCACGGCCGCGCGCATCAACCTGTACTACCCGTCCGAGCTCGGCAAGTCGCGCTCGAAGGTGATCACGGTGGAGGTGACGCGTCGCGGCCGCCTGAACCTGCACAAGTTCGACGCGGCACTGCAGGCGAAGCTGGAGGGCTACCTCGTCGACCTGGGCATCCTGCAGCGGGGGCAAACGCTCAGCGCCCAGGAGGCGCCGCCGGAGGCCGGCATGCTGAACCAGCAGCCGGTGTACGAGGACTGACCGGTGTCGGCGCACGACGCCTGGGCCCTGGCGTGCCGTCTGTTTGCGGGCGGCACGCCGGTGCTGCACGCATCGCTGTCGCCCACCGAGATCGGCGCCTTGCCCGCCCTCGGGCGCGCCGTGCGGCCGGCTGCGCTGGACCAGCGATTCGTGCTCTGCCCGTACTGCCAGCAGCACCGAGCGCAGGTTTGGGGTGACGGACGCGGCGGGCGAACCTGCCATTGCCCGGAGTGCGGCCCGGTGCCGGTTGCGGCCGACGACGTCGCCGCGCTGGTGCTGGACGAGGACTGGCTACGCCAGAAGTTGCGCCTCGCTCTGGAGATCGAGAGTCGCGATGGCGTCGACGATCTCGGGGGTGGCGTGTGGCGACTGGGCGATTCGCGGCGCTCGCCGATCCTGCTGGCACGCGAAATCGTTCGTCTATGGCGCGAGCCGGCGCTGCTGGACCGGGTGCGCGTGGCCGGTGGCGACGTCCGGGTGATCACGCCAAAGCCCCGCGAGACGCGTGGCGCGCCCTTCGGGCCGGGCGTGGAATGGCTGGCGCTGGAGGATCGGTTTGCCTTCTACGGCGGCGGCATCGCATTCATCAGCGCAGGCGGTGCCCGCGGCACGGCAGGAGTGATCGACCCGACCACACCGGTGCATGGGCCGTTCTCGGAAGACTTCAGGTGGGTGACGCTGCCCGACTGGCCGGGTGGACCGATCCGCTGCACTGACGGCCAGGCGGCGGTGTTCAAGTCTCTCTGGTCGTTCAAGGGTGAGCCCGTGACGGCTGAGCGGGTCATGCAGCGCGCAGACCTGGACAGCGACAAGCCGATCGATGTGTTCAAGGTGAAAGCGCGCGATAGAGGCAAGCCCGAAGCTGAGGGCCCGCTGGCCGCCTACCGTGCCCTCGTGGTCACGCAGAAGCGTCAGGGTCTGTACTCGATGCCCGACGCCGCAGCCCCGACCACTGCGTCGGCCTGATGTGCTGGTCATCCAAGCGCGATGGACAACCGATGGCAGTGACGCACGTGCAAGTCACGGCCACGAAAGGCCGCCTGCGTGTGCTCCGGCGAAGAAGTTGGCGCAGGTTTTGAGAGAACTGAGAGCAGAAGAGAGTCGAACCGGGCGACTTCCGGACGATGGGCCACCACCGCGTGGCGCACGCAGATCGGCGCCGCACCCCGCGTGGCGTCGCGGAACCTGGAAATGAAAACGCCCAACCGATAGAGGTTGGGCGTTGAATGGTGGTGGACCGAAGGAGGATCGAACTCCCGACCTCCGCATTGCGAACGCGGCGCTCTCCCAGCTGAGCTATCGGCCCAATCAAGCGATCAAATATAGCGGATCGACCAAGACAAAACAAAAACAGGCATCGGTCAATCACGCCCGGCAATCGCTCAGACCGACATCACATCAAACCAAGGGCTTTAGGCAGCCAAAGCGTGATCGCCGGAAACGCCACCAGCACCGCCAGGCGCAGGATATCGGCATACAGAAAGGGCATCACGCCCTTCCAGATCTGCCCGGTCGGCACATCGGGCAGCACGCTTCGCAAGACAAACACATTCATGCCGACAGGCGGACTGATCATGCCGATCTCGACCACACAGACGATCAGAATGCCGAACCAGATCGGATCAAATCCGAGATGGGTGACCAGCGGAAAGAAGATCGGCACGGTCAGCAGAATCATCGAGAGCTCTTCCATCGCGGTGCCGAGAACCACATAGACCGCGCAGATCGCCACGATGACGAGAATCGGGTTGATCTGGAACTGCTCGACGAAGTCCTTGAGGTCTTGAGGCATGGTGGTGAAATTCGCAAAGCTCGCGAAGATTGACGCACCGATCAGGATGGTGAAAAGCATCGCGCTCGTACGCGCCGACTGCACCAGGATGTCGACCAGCACCGGCACGGTCAGCGTGCCACGCGCCAGCGCAAAGAAAAACCCGCCCATCGCACCGATGCCGGCTGCCTCGGTCGGTGTGAACCAGCCGCCATACATGCCGCCCATGACAATCCCGAAGAGCACCAGCACGCCCCAGATACTTCGCATTGCTTGCAGGCGCTGCGCCCAGCTCGAGCGCTCGCCGGGCGGACCAAGCTGCGGATTGCGGGCAGTGGCGATCGCGGCAGCGGCAATGTAAAAACCGGTGGCTAGCAACCCAGGCAATACACCGGCGGCAAAGAGCGCGCCGATGCTCTGCTCGGTCATGATCGCGTAGAGCACCATGATGACCGAGGGTGGAATCAGGATGCCGAGGGTGCCGCCGGCGGCAATCGAGCCTGCGGCAAAGGAGTCGCGGTAGTTGAAGCGGCGCATCTCGGGCATGGCCACGCGCGCCATGGTGGCGGTGGTGGCAATCGACGAACCGCAGATCGCACCAAAGCCTGCGCAAGCCGCAATGGTCGACATCGCCAGGCCGCCGCGACGATGCCCGATGAAGGAATAGGCCGCGGCATACAGCTCACGCGACATGCCCGCCCGCGTCACGAAGTTGCCCATCAGCACGAACAGCGGCACGACCGACAGGGTGTACTTGGCCACATCGAGAATTTCGGTGGTGCTCGCGGCCAGTGCTGCCGGCCACGACCTCACCAGACCAATGCCGATCAGGCCGACCAGGCCCATGCTGAAGGCGATCGGTACGCGCAAAGTCATCAGCGCGAACATGCCTGCAAAGCCGAGCAGCGCGGCGAGCATTCAGTACCCCATGACGATCAGACCGCGCCTGCGATCGGGTCGTCAGCCTGCTGTGCCGGCGGGCGAATCGCCAGAAACAGGTGCATCAGCGCAGTCAGCGCAAGCAGCGCACCGACCGCATACTGGAAGGGCGCCATCGGCCACAGAAACTGCGCCGTCGTGTCGCCATCGACGCCAGTCCGGGCCGCCCTGACGAACACAAGCCAGGAGGCACCTGCCACGAGCGCTGTGCAGATGAGGTTCGAGAGGGCGCCCTGCACAGCTTGCAGCCCTCGCGGCAAAAAGTGATCGAGCAGGTCGAAAATCACATGCTCGCCCCGCAGCGACGTCAGAGGGAGCCCGGCGAAAATCAGCCCGAGCATCAGCAACTCGGTGACCTCAAGACTGCCGGGCAGAGAGTGATCGAGCAGCTTGCGCCCGAGCACATCGACAAAGGTCAGCAGCATCATCCCGAAAAGGCAGCCTGCGGCCAGCCATCCAAGCACTTTTTCAAGTGTGCGGATCACGGCGAGACGGGACGCAGGCGAGACAGTCGATCGGGCAGAAACTAGGCAGTCAGCGCGATTACTGCTTGGCGATTTCGGCGCGGTATTCCTTGATGATCTGCTCAGGATTCGCAAGCCCCTTGGCCTTGGCGTCGGCAATCCACTTTGCTTCGAGGCTCGATGTCTTGGCCTTGACCTCGTCGACAAATGCTTTCGGCGCAGACTGCATCACCACGCCGCTGGATTGCATGAAGGCATTGCCCCGGCGGTCGGCTGAATCCCAGCCTCGGCCGAACTGACGCGCAGCCGTCTCACCCGACAGCTTCATGATCGCGTCCTGGTCGGCTTTGGCGATCTTGTTCCAGGTAGCCTCGTTCATGACGAAGGCAAAGCTGGTGTTGTAAAGACCGCCGGGAAAGGTCGTCTTGTAGCGCACCAGCTTTTCGAGCTTGAAGGACTCGATCGACTCAGCCGGAAAGAACACGCCATCCATCACACCCGAAGACATCAGCTCGTAGGATTCGGGAGCCGGCTTGAGCGTGACATTGACACCCATCGCCTTGCCAACTTCATTGACCATGCCACCGCCGACCCGGAACTTCAGGCCCTGCATGTCAGCCAGCGAATTGATCGGCCGTTTCGAGTTATAGACGATGCCCGGGCCATGCGTGAAAACCGCCAGCACTTTCAGACCTTTGTGCTCGCCCAGTTTGGCAAGCGACTTGTCGTAAATGCGCTGGTAGGCCACCGAGGTGGCTTCTGCAGAATCTCCCATGAAGGGCAACTCGACCACCTGCGTGGAGACATAACGACCCGGGGTGTAGCCATGCACGCTGTAAGACACATCGGCCAGTCCGTCGCGAACCGCATCGAAGGTGGCAGGCGGCGCCACTACCGGCTTGGGCAGAATGTTGCACTTCACGCGGGAAGCGGTTGCGGCGGTCACGTCATCGCACCATTTCGCCTGTGACTGCGACAGCGTGTGATTGGGACCGAGCCAGCTCGACACCGTGAGAACCACCTGTGCGCTGGCAGCGCCATGCAAGGCCATCAGGCCGGCGCCGGCAACGAAGGAGAAAAGCGTCTTTTTCATCGCGAGCCTTCAGGAAATTGAATGATGGTGAAGCCTGAAAGTTTACAGGAGGCCAAAAAGAATAAAGGGCGCAGGTTCACGGGGGCCGAAAAAGAAAAGGCGCACGTTACCGTGCGCCCTGAATTGGCAGCGTTGCTGCCTCTCCTCCTCCTCAATAATTCTTTTCAGAATGACATTCTGCATTCCGAACGGTGGCAGATCCTAACGAAACCGCCGTCATCCGTCCACCGGTTTTTTTGCAGCCTGCAAAGCGCCGACGCAAACGCCGGCCATGGCGTCAATCACCGACAAATGGCTGCCGAGCGCCGGCTCGACCGTCATCCGAAGACCGGGATGGCGCACGGCGATCGCGGCAAGTCGGTCGGGAAGATCGCGCAGCACGTGACCGCCGGCTGCGAGAAACACCGGCGCCACCACGATCGTGCGAACGCCCTGCGCAACCAGAACATCAACAGCCGCCGACAGATCGGGACTCATGAACTCGAGATAGGCCAACTGCAGCGGCAACTCGGGGGCTAGAGCGCCAATTCGATCGGCGACTGCCTTCATGGTGTCGGCCCAGCGCGGATCTCTCGCACCATGACCGAAAAGAATCAGCCCCTTCACCTCAAGATTGTCTGCACTCATCGCATTCGCCCGACCCAGCCGAGCATCGCCAGCGCAAGCGCGAATGCCACAAGGCTGGGAATGCTGACTGACACCCAGGCAGGCCAAGTGTTCAGCAGACCAAGGTGAGAAAAGAGACCGTTCATGAAATGAAAGACCACGCCCAGCATGATGCCGGAAAACACCTTGTAGCCGATGCTGCCGGCCCTGACCTGCAAGTAACCGAAGGGCAATGCGAGCGTCATCATGACCAGCACAGCCATCGGATAGATGATTTTTTTCCAGAGTGCGATTTCGTAGCGTTGAGCATTCTGGCGATTCTCATGGAGATGCTGGGTGTACTGAATCAGCCCGACCAACGACATTCGCTCGGGCTCGACCATCGCGACGCGAACGATGTCAGGACCCATCTCGGAAGGCCACAGACGCGATGATTCACGGATCACCTTCGACTCGAGTGTCCGCAGGCCATCTGCGCTGCGCCCCTCGATGAATCGAGTCTCTTCGATGCCGGAAATCTGCCACCCCGACTTGCCGTCATAAACCGCGCGGCTGGCGCGAATCACAGAGCGAAGCGCGAAAGAGGCGTCGAACTCGAAAATCTGCAAACGCTCGAGCGAGGCATCGGGCAGGATTTCACCGATATTCACGAAGCGCAGATACTCGGGGTCGCCGGCCGCATTGCGAACAGTGTCCTTGATCCACATACCGGAGCGAAACTGGGAGCTGACCCGTCCGCCTGTGGCAGTCAGACGAATGCTTTGTGCCAGCCGCTCGGCGGGCGGCGCGACCACCTCTCCAAAAAAAGCGGTGACCAACGCGAAAATGATGCCCGCCACCATCACACCGCGCAGGGCAATCTTGCGGCCCATGCCGGCGGCCCTCATCGCGGTAAATTCCGAATGCGAGGCGAATTGCGCCAATGCATAGATGGCGCCGATCAGCGCGGCAATCGGCATGATTTCGTAGACATGGCTTGGCAGGGTCAGCAGGACAAAAGCAATCGCATGCTGGATGCGATAGCCGCCTCGCCCAAGTTCATCGAGTTCGCCGACAAGATCGAAAAATGCGAACAGGCCAAGAAAACCGAAGAGCACGAAGAGCACGCCAAGGCTGATCTCGCGTGCCAGATAGCGGCCGACCAGTGTCACGGTGCAGACCCCGCAGCGGGGGCGGACGGCTTGCCGGATGAGGCTCGCGCTGATCGCAACGAGGACAGGCTCGGCAGCCAGGCAGGCCATAAACGGACAAGCGTCATTCGACGCCAGAAGAGAAATCCCGCGATTGCCAGCACCGCCGCATGCGTGACGAACAGTGCCAGGGCAAATGAGATACGCCCTTGTGCCACCCAGACCTGCATCAGACCGGTCACGTTGCTGTAGATGACATAGATCAGCACTGCAAGGATGATGTTCACCGACTGCCCGACCCGAGGATTGACGAAGGCCAGTGGAATTGCCAGCAGCGTCAGTGTGACCCCCGACAGCGGCAGGCCAACCCGCCAGATCAGTTCTCCAAGATGCGACGGTGTCGGATCCGCGATGAGCGCCATGGTCGACATCAGCCGGTTGGACGCATCGGCCTTGGCAGTGCCGCCACCATCGAGCCGCAGGCCATAGCGCTCGAACTCCATCAGCCGATACTCATTGCCGCCCCACAGACCATCCCACCGATGACCATCCTCGAGAATCAGAAATCGCTGCGAATCACCTTGCACCTCCACCCTCCCGCCGGTTGAGGCGACCACGGTCAGCCGACCGTCGATGAACTGGGTGACGAAAACATTGCGCACCTGCATCTGGTCGGGGCTGATCGACTCCACGAAGAAAACCCGGTTGCTGCCAGCCGATTCACGAAACTGGCCGGGAGCCACCCGCGAGACGTCTTCGCGTTGCTCGAATCGGCGCTGATAGATATCGGCCTGCTGACTCGCCCAAGGCCCTACAAAAAGGCCCACCACCGCGATCAGGCCAAGGAACGGCGCGGCAAAGCGAAACACAGGATTGATCCAGGCGGTCAGCGACTGGCCGCTGGCAAACCAGATGACCATCTCGGAGTCGCGATAGGACCGCGACAGTGCCACCAGCACTGTCATGTAGACCGTGAGGATCAGCAGCACCGGAATGTAGTTGACCGCCGCAAACGCGATCAGTGGCAACACGTCGGCAGTAGCCACCAGATTGGAAGCCGCCCGCCCGAGCAGGCGGATCAGCGTGGTGGTCACCATGATCGTGAAGAGCGTTGCGAAGACAGCGCCCGCCAGGTTGATCAGGTCACGACGAAGTGCCTGTTTGAAGAGCATCGTCGGCTGGAAAGGCTCGCATATAATCGATCGGTTAGGCCCCGACAAATCGCCCAGGAACCACCTCGATGCAATTTAGCACAAAGACCACCGCGCCCGAGAAGACCCGCACCGGATGCGCCATCATCCCGGTCCTCGGCGGCAAGCCGGCCGCATCGGGCACAGCCATCGATGCCGCCAGTGGCGGCGCGCTCGCCGCAGCCATTGCCCGGGGCGACCTTGCCGCCAAGGCGGGCTCGACCCTGCTGATCGGACTCTCAGGGGTCATCGAGCGGGTGTTGCTGGTCTCTCTCGGCGATAGCGGGCCGATCACCGAAAAAGCCTTTACCGACGCGGCGCGTTCGGCGCTGCGCAGCTTGCAGACCACCGGCGCGCGCGATGCGGTCTCGTGGCTGGGTGAGGCAGAAGTCATCGACCGCGGTGCAGGCTGGAAGGCACGCACACAGGCGCTGCTTGCCCGCGATCTGGCCTACCGCTTCGACACCATGAAGAGCAAACCCGATCCCGCGCCACGCGGTCCGGGCTCGCTGGCAATCGGCTGCGGGCGCACCGATGTCAGCGCCATCAACACCGCGCTGAAGCTGGCCACCGCCCTGTCCGATGGCACCGACCTGGCTCGCGACCTCGGCAATCTTCCCGGTAACGTCTGCACACCGGCATACCTCGCCGACACCGCGCGCAAACTCGGCAAACAGTTCGGCCTGAAGGTCGAAGTGCTCGAGCGCAAGCAGATGGAAAGCCTCAAGATGGGCTCGCTGCTGGCGGTCGCCCAGGGCTCCGATCTGCCGCCGAAGTTCATCGTGATCCGCTATGAAGGAGGCGCCGCAAAAGCGGCCCCGATCGTGCTGGTCGGCAAGGGCATTACTTTCGACACTGGCGGCATTTCGCTCAAGCCAGCCCCCGAGATGGACGAAATGAAGTTCGACATGTGCGGCGCAGCCTCGGTACTTGGCACGATGCGCGCGATTGCCGGGATCGGTCCGCGGGTCAATCTGATCGGGGTGATCCCGGCCTGTGAAAACATGCCCTCGGGCCGGGCAACCCGCCCTGGTGATGTCGTGACCAGCATGTCCGGACAGACCATCGAAATCCTGAACACCGACGCCGAAGGTCGACTGATCCTGTGCGATGCGCTCACCTATGTCGAGCGGTTCAAACCGGCGGCGGTCATCGATATCGCCACGCTCACCGGCGCCTGCGTGGTCGCCCTGGGCAACCATCACAGTGGTCTTTTCACCCGCAGCGACACGCTTGCCAGCGAGCTTGCCGGGTGCGGACGCGAGGCCGGCGACACTTGCTGGCGCATGCCGATCGATGACGAATATCAGGAAGGCCTGAAGTCCAACTTTGCTGACATGGGCAACGTCGGTGGTCGCGCCGGCGGCGCAATAACCGCAGCCTGTTTCCTGTCGCGCTTTACCAAATCCTACGAATGGGCGCACCTCGATATCGCCGGAACGGCCTGGAAAAGTGGGGCGCAAAAAGGGGCCAGCGGACGGCCGGTGGGTCTGCTGACGCAGTTTGTACTCGCACGCGCAGCGTCCTGAAAGCGGCACTCGCGTGCGCATCAGGCGCTGAGCCGCAGTCGGGCATCGGTCAGAGCATTTCAGGGTGGCGGCATTGACCCGAGTCGATTTCCATTTCAATGCTTCAGACAAGCTGCTCTATGGCTGCCGACTGGTGCGCAAGATCTATCGGACCGGCCAGCGGGTATTGGTCTGCGCCGACGACCCGGCGATGCTGAGCGCCTTTGATGAGGCATTATGGTCATTCAGCGCCACAGATTTCATTCCGCACGTCATGACCGGTGACCCGCTCGAGGCCGAAACGCCGGTGCTGCTCGGCACCACCGCCGATCAGGCGTCATGCCACGAAGTGCTGGTCAACCTGGGGCAGACCACACCCACCGGATTTGCCCGCTTCGAGAGGCTGATCGAAGTGGTTGGTCTCGATCAGGCCGATCGTGAGCCAGGGCGCGAACGCTGGCGCTTCTACCGTGACCGGGGTTATCAGGTCACCACTCACGATATCGCAGCGCTCGAGGCAAAACGCTGATCTCGCTCGCCCCTTGTCTCCGACTCACCCCCCTCCCCCAGAGACCGCCCTCATGAGCAATCCCGGCAGTGCCCCCCCGAAACCCGGCGGCGAAGCGATTCCGATGCTGACCGAGATCGTCGAGGTGCCGGCCTACTCTGCCGAAAATCTTCCCGCGACCTTGCGAGACATCAACTGGGACGAGGTCGCGGCACGGGTTCGCAGGCAGGTCAGCGAACATCTGGCCGATCGTATCGGTGCGATCCTCGACCTCGAACTGAACAAAGCCCTGCAGGCAGCACTGGGGCCTGCGGTCGACACGATCTCGCGCACGCTGCACGAGTCGCTGCGCCAACGCATGCAGGCCGCAATCGACGAGGCGGTATCGCTCGAGATCGCCAGAGTCCGTATGAAGAAACCGGATGCAGGTTCCTGAGCGGTATCAGCCTGCTCGCGGCGCGTCCCGGATTGCCGTGTCTCCTATAATGCCGCTCCTTTCGCCGCCTAATTTGCAGGTTCCCATCCGATGAACGTCCCGCCATCGCGCGACGCGGCAGACGCTGCGCCAGCCAAGAGTTTTGAGCCCGCTGCCATCGAAGCGCGGTGGTATCCGGTCTGGGACGAGCGGGGCCTGTTCCGCAACCCGCCTGCAGCAAAGACGCCGGGCAGTGCTAACGCGCCGGCTGTCACAAGCCCCGGCTACTGCATCCAGCTGCCACCGCCGAATGTCACAGGCACGCTTCATATGGGCCATGCCTTCCAGCAGACCCTGATGGATACCCTGATCCGATGGCAGCGCATGAAGGGAGCCGACACCAACTGGGTGGTCGGCACCGACCATGCCGGCATCGCCACTCAGGTGGTCGTCGAGCGTCAGCTGCAGGCCGAGGGCAAGACCCGCCACGACCTCGGCCGGTCAGCCTTTCTTGATCGCGTCTGGCAGTGGAAGCAGCAATCGGGCGACACCATCATCGGCCAGATGCGCCGGCTCGGCACCTCGGCCAACTGGGACTATGCCGATACCGCCAAAGCCCGCGGCGGTTACTTCACCATGGATGCGGCGATGAGCGCCTCAGTGCTCGAGGTCTTCGTGCAGCTGCACGAACAGGGCCTGATCTATCGCGGCAAACGGCTGGTGAACTGGGACCCGACGCTGCAGACCGCCGTCTCGGATCTGGAGGTCGACAGCGAAGAAGAAGACGGCCGTATCTGGGAGATCCGCTATCCGCTTGCCGGCGATGCGGTCACCATCAATTTGCCTGCGACCGCGGATGAGCCGGCACGCTCGGTCGTGGTCGACTCGCTGATCGTCGCCACCACCCGTCCTGAAACCATGCTGGGCGACACGGCGGTCGCGGTGCATCCCGATGATCCGCGCTACGCCCCCCTGGTCGGCCGGCGACTTCGTTTGCCGCTCTCCAGCGGCTCAACCGACGCCGCCGGATGGCGCGAAATTCCGATCATTGCCGACGACTATGTCGATCCGGCCTTCGGCACCGGATGCGTCAAGATCACACCGGCTCACGACTTCAACGACTACAAGGTCGGCGAGCGTCACGGACTGCAGGCGATCAATGTGCTGACGCTGACCGCCGCGATCTCGGAAGCTGCCCCCCTCGCCTACCAGGGCCTCGACCGTTTCGATGCCCGCGCGAAAGTCCTCGACGACCTTCGCACCGCAGGGCTTCTGGTCAGCGAAAAGCCTCATAAGCTCACCGTGCCGCGCTCGGCGCGCACCGGTGTGATCGTCGAGCCGATGCTCACCGATCAGTGGTTCGTGGCGATGAGCCGGCGCGATCACGTCAATACCTTCTTTCCTGGTCAGTCGATCGCCGACGTGTGCCTGAAAGTGGTCGCCGACGGCGAGGTCCGGTTTGTGCCCGATCACTGGCGCAGCACCTATGACCACTGGATGAACAACATCCAGGACTGGTGCATCTCGCGTCAGCTGTGGTGGGGCCATCAGATTCCGGCCTGGTACAAGGCTGATGACACCGGCGCGGCGATTCACGACGGCACGGTCTTCGTCGCCCGCGATGAAGACGATGCCCGCCGGCAGGCCGAACTCACTGGCTGGCGCGGCGCGCTGGTGCGCGATGCCGATGTGCTCGACACCTGGTTCTCGTCGGCGCTGGTGCCGTTCTCGTCGCTCGGCTGGCCGAATCAGTCGCCCGACCTCGCGCGCTACCTGCCGTCGTCGGTGCTGGTGACCGGCTTCGATATCATCTTTTTCTGGGTCGCCCGGATGGTGATGATGACCACCTTCTTCACCGGCAAGGTGCCGTTCAGGGATGTCTACATCAATGCCATCGTGCGCGACGCCGAAGGTCAGAAGATGTCGAAATCCAAGGGCAACACCATCGATCCGCTCGACCTGATCGACGGCATCACCCTCGAGCGTCTGCTTGAAAAATCGACTGTCGGTCTGCTTCGTGACGATCACAAGGCCCGCATCGCCAAGTCAATCCGCAAGAGCTATCCGTCGGGCATTCCGGCCTATGGCGCCGATGCGGTGCGCTTTACCTTCGCGTCGCTGGCAACCTTCGCGCGCACGCTCAACTTCGATCTCAATCGCTGCGAGGGCTACCGCAATTTCTGCAACAAGCTCTGGAACGCCACCCGGTTCGTCCTGATGCAGACCGAAGGACGCGACTGCGGCCATGCACCCCACACGCCCGATCAGTGCGTGCCCGGCGGCTATCTCTACTTCACACCGGTCGACCGCTGGATCAGCTCGCAACTGCAGCGGGTCGAGGCCTCGGTTGAAGCGGCACTCAGCGAATACCGCTTCGACAATGCCGCACGCGAGATCTACGAATTCGTCTGGAACAACTACTGCGACTGGTATCTCGAACTCGCCAAGGTCAACCTCGCCTCACCTGATGAAGCGGTGCAACGGGCCACACGACGCACCCTGCTGAGCGTGCTCGAGACCATCCTGCGGCTGGCCCATCCGATTATTCCCTTCATCACCGAGGAGCTCTGGCAGAAGGTTGCCCCGCTTGCCAATCGCTACGGCGAACCGGGTCAGGTGCCGCTAAAGGGTGCCGCGCTCGAGGAGGCGATCGCACAAAGCCGTTTCTCGATCATGTCGCAACGCTATCCGGTGAGCCAACCCGGCAAGATCGATACCGTGAGCGAAGCGATCGTGGCCGAACTGCGCCAGATGATCGACGCCTGCCGGGCGCTGCGCGGCGAGATGACCATTTCGCCCGCGGTGAAGCTGCCGCTGGTGATCGCGGGCGACGCGGCCCGAATCGCGCTGCATGCGCCTTATCTGCAGGCGCTGGCCAAACTGTCGGGTGTGGTGGCCGTCTCGGCCCTGCCGCAGGATTCGATCGCGCCGGTCCAGATCGTGGGCGACTTCAGGCTGATGCTGCAGGTCGAGATCGATGTCGGTGCCGAGCGTGATCGGCTCGAGCGCGAAATCGAACGCGTGCGAACCGAGGTCAATCGTGCCCAGGGCAAACTCGGCAATGCCGGTTTCGTCGATCGCGCACCCCCTGCGGTGGTCGCCCAGGAGCGCGAGCGCCTTGCCGGCTTCGAGACCACGCTGGCCCGTCTGATCGAGCAGCGTGGCAAGCTCGGCTGAGGGCGACTGTCTCGGATCGATTGCGCAGGCCGAATCGATTGTCGACTAAGGGTGAACGGCGCCTACCAGCCAGGAGGCAACCGTCATCGCAACATAGCGAACGCCCCTCAGTGCAGGTTCGCAGGCATTGGCTGCCTCGTCGCCTAACCCAAGGCGTCGCACTGCAGCACGACCTCATCGAAAGACCGAGGGGCTATTCGGATTGGCTGACATGGCCTCGCCGTGCGGCAGGGCGGTGCAAGAAGTGTCACGCTGCCCGCCTGCACCTGCACCTGCACCGGCGCCTGCGCTTGCACGAGTTCCTGTGGTCGCTCAGAGACAACCCGTAGGTGGCGCCGGCGATGCACGTGGGTGGTTCAAACAGACTCATCCCGACTCATCCCGACTCATGGCGCCGTCGGGCAAGTCACTGCAGGCTGCTGGCGGTTGGATGGTTCGTCACCTAAGCCGCCGAAGCCTCGTGCAGGGGAATACGGGCAAGGAGCACGCGCGTGGGTCAGCACGCTGCGCCAGCGCAAGCAGGGCCAAGATACGACTCAGGCCCTCCCGAGCCGGTTCATCGCCGACATACGGCTATCGGCGGAGGGTGCGAAGCAAGAGCCAAGAGCCGCGCATGCGGCTGATGAACTTGCAGGCAGAGCTGGCTGCGCGCGCTACGCCTAGGGCCGCCTAGCAAGGCGACGCCTCACGGCCGTAGCAGCGCCCAGACCCAACAACACCAAAGCCGCGCTGCCTGGCTCAGGTACGCCAGTCGGGGGCAGCTCGCCAGAGACGTTGCTGGCAGCGATGGCAAAGTTGTCCAGCGCGGCATAGCCGCCTGTCAGCAGGTCGATGCGCATGATGACCTTGCCGTTCGTGCTGTTCGCCGCATTCAGGCCGACGATGTGGTTTGTCCAGTTGAAGGTGAGCTTGTTCGCGCCGGCGACACCAGTGACGTCGACTGAATCGAGCGGCGTTCCGCTGCCGAGTCCGGCCGCGCCCGTTGGGTTGTCGTACAAGGAGATGCGCGCTGACGGCACGGCGCCGGCCTGCACGAACGGTCCGCCACAACAATCGACGTCGATAGACGAGAGATCAGACTGGAAGTTCAGGAATTTGAAGCTGCCTACGTCGAAGGCCAGGCCCAGCAGGTCATCCTGGACGCTGGACAACATGCCCAGCACATAGTTGCCGGCTTTGGCCTGCGGGTCTTGGTATCCGACCCCGTACGCATTGCCGCCCACTCTCAGCGTTTCCACCGTGAACTGCTGGCTGAACACGAAGCCGGGAGGCTGGTTGGGATAGAGCGAGTTCACCGACTGGATGGAGACATCGTTGCCGTTGTTGACGTAGCCAACCGGGCTCTCGAAGTTCTGCTTGTAGAGCAGCACGGATGCCTGTGCGGACGCTAAGGAAGACATCAAGGCGACCGCGGTCAGGACTGTTGCCCAGCTTCTTGTTTTCATGAATCACCCCCAATCAAAAGGCCGTACTCAGACAATTCCAGGATGGTAACTTCTTCAACCATGGCGCAGAAACAGAATTCGAACCAAATTCCAAAAATTTAAGAAAAGTTATATTAATCAATGGTTCAAAGACACCTTGGTGTGCCGGCCAAGTTGTATGTGTAACGAATCTCGACAGTTTCGACCAAGCGCTTGCCCGGCTGCACATCGGCGGCTCGAACGGCCTCATCCAGACTCTTGGTACGGCAGGCCAAGTCACTTCGGGCAAAGCGCCGTTGGCTGGCTCGTCGGCCACACCGCCGAAGCCAGGTTGAAGAGGTGATGGGCTAGTTCGACCGATGCAGTCGTTCTCGGCTCTCCGTACGCTCCCGCCCGTTCGAGGGCACCCGTCAGCCTGAAACGGCGGCTGCTGGTGCAGCGGTCTGAGGGGTTGCAGCCGGACCGCAGACGGTTGACTGCTGATCGGGGGGCAAACGTCTGCTGCGGCGCGAAGCGGCAGCTCGCCGCCGCGACGGCTACGCCGGCTTGCGGGTCGGGAGCAGTCGGTCACGTTGAAAGGACGCACTACAGGCATCGCCCGCGCGAAGGCTAACGCCGCATGAGATAAAAACTCAGGGCGTCGCCGGCCTGCGATTGAGCGATCAGTTCGTTGCCGGTCTGGCGGGCGAAGGCTTCGAAGTCGCGCTTGGCGCCGGGGTCGGTGGAAATCACCTTGAGCACCTGGCCACTGGTGAGTTCTGCCAGCGCCTTCTTGGCCTTGAGAATCGGAAGCGGGCAATTCAGGCCGGTGGCATCGACCTCGACATCAAACGATTGGGATTCGGGGAGCATGGCGGGATCGCAAGGTCATAACAGGCGAAGTGTATCCGCAGGAACCGCCTCAGTCTCGCAGCACCGACCGCCCGACACCAACGATCCCGGCACCGAGCATGGCGGCCATGCCCCAGAACAGCAGGCCGACACCAAAGACAGCGCCCGCCGCACCGAAAGCCGTCGGCAGCGCGGTCTGCATGCCCATGACCAGGGCCAGACGCAGACCGGTTGCCTCGCCCAGACGCCCGTCAGGCACCGATCGGGCCATGATTGACAGCGTCATCGGCTGAGACACGCCCAGCCCCAGGCCAAGCAGGAACGACAGCGCGATCAGGGATTCAAGCGTCGAAAAAAGCGGGTAGCAGGCGTAGACCAGCGCCGCGACCGCCATTGCCGCGAGCACCACCCGCCATTCGGACACGTTCATGAGAAAGAGCGGCACCACCATCCGCACCACCAGCGTGGCCACCGCGAAGGCCCCGAGGATCAGTCCGATACCTGACGCCGAAATACCGATCTTCGTGCAATAGAGCGGCACCACGAACTGATTGACCTCCCAGGCGGAGGAGATCAGTACGACCACGACATACAGCCGGCGCATGTCGGCAGTCACCAGCAGATCGCGCAGTCGCTGAGGTGAGTCGGCGGCTGGGGGTTCAGCACGCTGGTCGATGAGGCGAGCGCTGATGAGGCCCTGCCACACGAAGGCAATCATCGGCAGCACGGCAAACAGACAGAATGCCAGCCGATTGCCGGGTCCGTCGATCAGGAAACCGGCGCTGGTCGGCCCGATGAATGCCGACACCGAAAAGCCGATCGTCATGATGCTCAGGTTGTGTCGGCGCTCCTCATTGCTGCCCAATTGACTGATCAGCTTCTGGATACCGAGATGAAAGGGCATGAAACCGACCCCCACCAGCACCGCCGACGCGATAAGCGCCGGCATTGACAGCCACAGCCCCGGCAGAAGGATCCCGATTGCCAGTACCAGCGTTCCCAGTCGCATCGGCCAGCGCGAGCCGGTCCGGTCGATCAGTCGCCCCAGGGGAATGGCCATCAGCATCGGCGGCATCGCGAGCAGCGACAGCAACAGCCCCACCTGAAAAGTCGAGGCGTTCAGGTGCAACGCGGTGATCGTGAGGCAGATCCGGGCACCGGAAAACGCGACATGGTTGAAGATGGCCAAACCAACCAGTGAGCGTATCCCTGCCTGTGCAGGGGGTCCCGGGGGAATGAAGGCGTCGGGGTCTGCCGCCGGATCACTCACGCGCGTTCGGCCACCCAGCCCGACACCGAGGCGAGTGCAGACGGGAGGGCAGCGGCATCGGTACCGCCTGCCATCGCCATGTCGGGCTTGCCGCCACCTTTGCCGCCGACCTGCTGCGCGACAAAATTGACCAGTTCGCCGGCCTTGACCTTGCCGATCGCATCCGGCGTGACGCCTGCGGCGATCTGCACCTTGCCGTCGACCACCGCTGCCAGCACGATGACGGCCGGGTGCAGTTTGTCCTTGAGCTTGTCCATGGTCTCGCGAAGCGCACGGGCGTCAGCGCCATCGAGCTGGGCGGCGAGCACCCGCAAACCTTTGACATCGACTGCGCTCGCCAGCAGATCATCGCCCTGGCTGGCCGCAAGCTTCGACTTCAGGCGCGCGAGCTCGCGGTCGGCCACACGCGACGACTCGAGCAGCTGTTCGATCTTGCCGCGCAATTCGGACACAGGGGCCTTGAAGGCAGCGGCCGCCTCAGAAAGCGCAGACTCGACGCCCTGCGCCCAGCCGAGCGCGCCTGCACCGGTTACCGCCTCGACGCGTCGGATGCCGGCTGCAACGCCGCCTTCCGAGACGATCTTGAACAGACCGATATCGCCGGTGCGGGTCACATGGGTGCCGCCGCACAACTCGCGACTGGAGCCGATATCGAGCACCCTGACGGTATCGCCATACTTTTCGCCAAAGAGCGCGGTCGCACCGCCGGCTAGCGCCTCATCGAAGGACAGCAGCTGCGATCGGGTTGACGCATTGGCCAGCACTTCTTCGTTGACCAGCGCCTCGACTTCGCGAATCTGCGCGGCGGTCATCGGCGAATGATGCGAAAAATCGAAGCGGGTCTTGTCGGCATCGACCAGTGACCCCTTTTGCTGGACATGTCCGCCGAGCACCTGGCGCAAGGCCTTGTGCATCAGATGGGTCGCCGAGTGATTGCGCTGGGTTTGTGCGCGCTGGCGCACATCGACCATCGCGCTGACCTCATCGCCAATCGCGAGCTGCCCTGACTCGAGCCGACCGTGATGGCCGAACACATCAGCCTGAATCTTGAGCGTGTCGGCCACTGCGAAGCGAGCCGCAGGGGTAGCGATGACGCCCTGATCGCCGACCTGACCGCCCGATTCGGCGTAGAAGGGCGTGCGATCGAGCACCACGACGGCATGACTGCCGGGCTCGACTCGCGCCACCGCGACACCGTCGACATAGAGGCCCGAAACACGAGCGCCGGCGATATCGAGCTGGTCGTAGCCATGAAATTGCGTGGCCACACCCGAATAGTCGAGCGAGCCGCCGGCCTTGAACTTTCCGGCTGCCCGCGCGGTTTCACGCTGCCGGGTCATCGCGGCCTCAAAGCCCGCCTCATCGACTGACACACCGCGCTCGCGGCAGACATCAGCGGTCAGGTCGAGCGGAAATCCGAAAGTGTCGTAAAGCTTGAAGGCGGTCTCGCCGTCGAGCACACCCGGATCGGACGACAGCGCTGCATTGAGGATCTGCATGCCGTGCTCGAGTGTCTCGCCAAAGCGCTCTTCTTCCTGGCGCAGGACATCGATCACCTGCTGCTCGGCCTCGCGCAATTCGGGATAGGCATCGCCCATCGCCTTGACCAGATCGGGCACCAGGCGGTGAAAGAAGGGCCGGCTCTGGCCCAGCTTGTGACCATGGCGCAGGGCGCGACGGGCGATGCGACGCAGCACATAGCCGCGGCCCTCGCTGCCCGGAATCACGCCATCGACGATCAGGAACGAGCAGGCGCGGATATGGTCGGCAATGACACGCAAGGACGGCGTCGACAGGTCGGAGATGCCGGTCTCGCGTGCGGCGGCGGCAATCAGCTGCTGAAAAAGATCGATTTCGTAATTGCTGTGCACGCCCTGCAGGACCGCAGCGATCCGCTCCAGGCCCATACCGGTGTCGACGCAGGGCCGCGGCAGGGGCGTGAGCTTGCCCGAGACATCGCGTTCGAACTGCATGAAGACCAGGTTCCAGATCTCGATGTAGCGATCGCCGTCTTCGTCGGGGCTGCCGGGCGGGCCGCCGGCAACATCAGGGCCGTGATCGAAGAAGATCTCGGAACACGGGCCACAGGGGCCGGTATCGGCCATCTGCCAGAAATTGTCGGACGCATAACGCGCGCCCTTGTTGTCACCGATGCGAATGATGCGCGCGGCGGGTACACCGATCTCGTTGGCCCAGATGCCGTAAGCCTCGTCGTCCTCGGCGTAAACCGTGACCCAGAGCCGCTCTGCGGGCAACTGATAAACCTTGGTCAGCAGTTGCCAGGCGAAGCGAATCGCATCCTGCTTGAAATAGTCGCCGAAGGAAAAATTGCCGAGCATCTCGAAGAAGGTGTGATGCCGGGCGGTGTAACCGACATTCTCGAGATCATTGTGCTTGCCGCCGGCACGCACGCTGCGCTGCGCGGTCGTGGCGCGTCTGTAAGGGCGCTGCTCCTTACCCAGAAACACATCCTTGAACTGGACCATGCCGCTGTTGGTGAACAGCAGGGTCGGATCATTCGCCGGCACGAGCGACGAGGAGCGCACGATCGTGTGACCTTGCGATTCGTAAAACTCGAGGAACTTGCTGCGGATATCGGCCGAATTCATCTCTTTGATTTCACAGGACAATCGGGTTAGCCCGCAAGATTATCACAGGGCCTGCGCCGCTTAGCCGGCCGGGAACCGGCACGAATACGGCTAACATCGACCATCACTCCTACGGATTGGAATGCCATGCCCAGCGCCCTCGACGGAATTCGCGTCCTCGACCTTTCCCGTGTGCTTGCCGGTCCCTGGTGCGCGCAAAACCTGGCCGACCTCGGCGCCGACGTGATCAAGGTCGAGCGCCCAGGCGCAGGCGACGACACCCGCGGCTGGGGGCCGCCCTTTCTGAAGGACCGAGACGGCGCCGACACCACCGATGCGGCCTACTACCTTGCTGCCAACCGTGGCAAACGATCGATCACGGTCAATCTCGCAAGCGTTGAGGGCCGCGAAATCATCCGGGGCCTGGCAGCGATCAGCGACGTGGTCATCGAGAACTACAAGGTCGGCGACCTCAAGAAATACGGCCTCGACTACGACAGCCTCGCGGCAATCAATCCGAAACTCATCTACTGCTCGGTGACCGGATTCGGGCAGACCGGCCCCTGGTCGCATCGTGCCGGCTATGACTTCATCATCCAGGGTATCGGCGGGATGATGTCGATTACCGGCGAAGCCGACGACCGACCGGGTGGCGGGCCGCAGAAGGTCGGGGTGGCGGTGGCCGACCTCATGACCGGCACCTTCGCCACGCAGGCGGTGCTTGCCGCGCTCTTTCACCGCGAACGCACCGGCGAGGGCCAGCACCTCGATCTCGCCCTGCTCGACGTGCAGGTCGCCATGACCGCCAACATGAGCTCCAACTTCCTGCACAGCGGCGAGGCACCACGGCGCTGGGGCAATGCCCATCCCAACCTCGTGCCCTATCAGACCTTCAAGACCGCCGACGGCTGGATCATCGTGGCCGCCGGTAACGACGGGCAATGGCGCAAGTTCTGCGCGCTCGGTGGCGAGGAGCAACTGTGCGATGACCCGCGCTTTGCCCGAGTCCAGGACCGCATCCGCAACCGGGACGCACTGCTGCCGCTGCTCGCGGCGATGGTGGAAAAGCGCTCGTCAGCCGACTGGATTTCCGGCATGGAGACCGCCGGTGTGCCCTGCGGACCGATCAACGACCTCAAACAGGTCTACGACAATCCGCAGGTCAAGGCGCGCGGCATGCGCATCGAAATCGAACGCGCCGACGCTGGCCCGGTGGCGCTGGTGGCCAATCCGATCAAGGCCTCGCGCACGCCACCAACCTATCGCCGGCCGCCACCGCGACTGGGCGAGCATACCGACGAAGTGCTGGGCAGCGTGCTCGGATGGGATGCGCAGCGCATCGCGGCGGCACGCAAGGACGGCGCAATCGGTAAATGAAGGTACTTGAACGTACATGATGGCCTGTGAGGTGCGTGCAGGCACCCGACTGCAGCGTGATTTGACCGGTCCGCTTCGTTGGACGCTTGCGACATGAAGCGGCTCGGGTAGTATTCGGCATCCTGCGTTCGGGCCAGCCTCTAACGCAGTCTCCAAAACATGACATCCCACTGGCGGGAGACAACTATGCAAATTCGTAATCAGCGCGATTTTTGGGCGGGGGTGCTTTTTATCGTCACCGGCATCATCTTCATGGTGCTGTCTCGTCAGTACAACGTCGGCACCTCGGCCAAGATGGGCCCCGGTTTCTTCCCGATGGCGCTCGGAGGCCTGATGGCGATACTTGGTGTGATGGTGCTGATTCCTTCAGTACTGAAAAGTTCAGAAATTCTGAAGGTCACCAAGATCGAACCGCGGATGATTCTGCTGGTGCTGGTGGCAGTTGCGGTCTATGCCTTTGCCCTGCCCAAGCTCGGCTTCATCGTCGCGCTCTTCCTGCTCATCACGATCTCCTCACTCGCCAGCCACGAATTCAATTTGAAAACCACGCTCATCTCGGCGGTGGTGTTGCTGGTGTTTTCCTGGCTGGTGTTCGTCAAGGGTCTGGAGCTTCAGTTCCCGTTCCTGCCGACTTTCCTTACCAATAACTAACCCGCGCGCTGACTCCCATGGACTTATTCAATAACCTTGCCATCGGTTTCGCGACAGCCGGAACGTTCAACAACCTCCTTTACTGCTTCATCGGCGTGGCACTCGGCACGCTGATCGGCGTGCTGCCGGGCATCGGCCCGCTGGCGACCATCGCGATGCTGTTGCCGGCCACCTACAAGATGGCCGACCCCACCACCGCGCTGATCATGCTCGCCGGCATCTACTACGGCGCACAGTACGGCGGCTCCACCACAGCCATCCTGGTGAATCTGCCGGGCGAGTCGTCGTCGGTGGTCACCACCCTTGACGGCTATCAGATGGCCCGCAAGGGCCGAGCCGGCCCGGCGCTGGCAATCGCGGGCATCGGATCGTTCTTTGCCGGCACGGTCGCCACCTTCCTGCTGGCCGCCTTTGCGCCGCCGCTGGCCGAGATTGCGTTCAAGTTCGGCCCGGCCGAATACTTCGCACTGATGGTGCTCGGCCTGATCGCCGCGGTGGTGCTGGCCAACGGCTCGGTCCTCAAGGCACTGGCGATGGTGGTGCTCGGACTGCTGCTCGGCATGATCGGCACCGACGTGAATTCCGGCGTTGCTCGCTTTTCCTTCGATGTGCCCGAGTTGTCCGACGGTATCGAGTTCGTTGCGGTCGCGATGGGCATGTTCGGGTTCGCCGAGATCATTCTCAATCTGGAACAGAAAGAAAAACGCGAGGTCTTCACCAGCAAGGTGACCAACCTCATGCCCCGCTGGGACGACTTCAAGCGAGCCTTCCCGGCGATTCTTCGCGGTACGGGCATTGGTTCGGTCCTCGGCATCCTGCCAGGCGGCGGCGCGGTGCTGGCCTCTTTCTCGTCCTATGCGATCGAGAAGAAAATCTCCAAGCATCCGGAAGAGTTCGGCCATGGAGCGATCGAAGGTGTTGCGGGCCCCGAGTCGGCCAATAATGCCGGCGCCCAGACCTCCTTCATTCCGATGCTGACCCTTGGCATTCCGACCACGCCGGTGATGGCGCTGATGGTCGCGGCAATGATGATCCACAACATCCAGCCGGGCCCGCAGGTGATGAGCAGCAACCCCAAGCTCTTCTGGGGCCTGATCGTCTCGATGTGGATCGGCAACCTGATGCTGCTCGTGCTCAACCTGCCGCTGGTGGGCATGTGGGTCAAGCTGCTGTCTGTGCCCTACCGCGTCATGTATCCGGCGATCCTGCTGTTTTGCTGCATCGGGGCCTACTCGATCAACAACAACGTCTTCGACGTCTTCATGACGATCCCGTTTGCGATCCTCGGCTATATCTTCAAGAAGCTCGATTGCGAACCGGCACCGATGCTGCTGGGCTTCGTGCTCGGCAAGCTCATGGAAGAGTACTTGCGACGAGCGATGACGATCTCTCGAGGCGACTGGTCGGTTTTCGTGACGCGTCCGCTGTCGGCAAGCCTGCTCGCGGTGGCGGCCGTCCTGCTGGTAATCGTGTTCATGCCGGCGATCAAGAAAAAGCGCGCAGAGGCCTTTGCCGGCGACGACTGACGCTGGCCATGCCCAGGCCTGCGCAGTGTCGGCAGGCCGTCGGCGCCAGCACCGCCCGGGGCCGCCCTTGTTCGCGGCCCTTTTTTTTCGGCTATTTTTTGCCTGACTTATCCCCTGTCCTTTCGCCCGTTACGTCGGGCTCACTTCGGATCTGACCATCGTGAATTCCCTTGGTGATATTCAACTGCTGGCCTTTGATGTCTTCGGTACCGTCGTCGACTGGCGCGGCTCGGTCGCGCGTGAAGTTCAGGCGCTGGGCCTGGGCATCGACGGCGCAGCCTTTGCCGACGCCTGGCGCGAGCGCTACCTTCCGGCGATGAAAGCGGTGCGCAAAGGCACGCGCGACTGGGTCAACCTCGACACCCTGCACCGCGAGAACCTCGAAGGTGTGATGCAGGAGTTCGGGATTGCCGATCAGCTCGACGACGCGGCTCGAAGCAATCTGAACCGCGCCTGGCATCGGCTCGATCCATGGTCCGATACCGTCGAAGGCCTGGCACGACTGAAGACGCGCTTTGTCGTCACAACACTATCCAATGGCAACATCGGACTGCTCACCAACCTGTCCAAGCGAGCGGCGCTGCCCTGGGACTGCATCCTGTCGGCCGAGACCTTCAAGGCCTACAAGCCTGACCCCCGCACCTACCTTGGCGTGGCGGCTCTCTTCGACCTGAATCCGGCCCAGGTGATGCTGTGTGCGGCGCATGCCACCGATCTGCGCGCCGCGGCCAAAAGCGGACTGCGAACCGCTTATATCGACCGACCGTTAGAATGGGGACCTGACCGACTCGGCGACGTGCCGGGTCCCGAAGACCGATTCGACTTCTCCGCCTCCTCCATCGACGATCTCGCCAGACAGCTCGGCTGCTGAGCGCACGGAAACTCTCATGACTTTCAATTGGACCAACCCCTATCCCACGGTGCGCACGCCGGTGTTCGCCCGCAATGTCGTCGCCACCTCCCAGCCTCTGGCAGCGCAGGCCGGTTTGAAGATGCTGGCAGCCGGCGGCAACGCAATCGATGCGGTCATCGCCGCGGCCAGCGCGATAGCGCTGGTTGAGCCAGTCTCCAACGGCCTGGGGTCCGATTCCTTTGCGATCATCTGGGACGGCAAGACGCTGCAGGGCCTCAATGCCTCCGGCTGGGCGCCCTCTGCCTGGGATCCGGCCTATTTCGCCCGCAAGCATGGCGGTGTGTTTCCGGTACGTGGCTGGGATACCGTGACCGTACCGGGTGCGGTCGCCGGCTGGGCGGCGATGCACGAGCGTTACGGCACGCTGCCTTTTGCACAGTGCCTGGCACCCGCCATCGAATACGCCGAGCGCGGCTACAACGTCTCGACGATCGTGCACAACAAGTGGGCCGCGCATGTCGATGTGCTCAAGGACCAGCCCGGCTTTGCCGAGCACTTTTTGCCGCATGGCCGTGCGCCGGCCATCGGCGAGCGCTTTGTGCATGCCTCGGCCGCCGCCACGCTCAAGCGCATTGCGGCCACCCTCGGACGCGACTTCTACGAAGGCGAGACCGCCGCCATGCTGGTGGCACATGCCAAGGCCAACGGTGGCGCCCTTTCGGCTTCCGACCTGTCCGACTATCGCCCCGAGTGGGTCGACACCATCGGCATGGACTACAAAGGCTATCGCCTCCACGAGATCCCGCCCAATGGCCAGGGCATCGCCGCGCTGATGGCGCTCGGCATTCTTAAGAACTTCGACATCTCGTCTTTCGGGCCCGACTCGGCACAGAGCCGGCACCTGCAGATCGAAGCCATGAAGTGCGCCTTCGCCGATGTTTATGCGCATGTCGCCGAAGAGCGGCATATGCGGGTCAGCCCTGCCCAGTTGCTCGATCCGGCCTACCTTGCCGAGCGCGCCAAACTGATCCGCCACGATCGCGCGAGCGAGTTCAATCACGGCATGCCGCCGCGAGGCGGCACGATCTATCTGACCGCTGCCGATGCCAACGGCATGATGGTGAGCTACATCCAGTCCAACTACATGGGCTTTGGCTCGGGCGTGGTGGTGCCGGGCACCGGTGTTTCCTTGCAGAACCGCGGCCACTGCTTCTCGCTGGACCCGGCTCACCCGAACGTGGTCGCACCGCGCAAGCGGCCATTCCAGACCATCATTCCGGCCTTCCTCACACGCGACGGCAAGCCGCAGATGAGCTTCGGCGTGATGGGCGGCAATATGCAGCCGCAGGGCCATATGCAGACCCTGGTCAGGATGCTCGAATACGGTCAGAACCCGCAGGCCGCCTGCGATGCGCCGCGTTTCAAGGTCAACCGCGGACTCGAAGTCGATCTCGAATACACCATGCCCGCCGACATCAAGGCGGCGCTTGGCGCAATGGGCCATAACCTCGCCCATGTCGACGATCCCTACCACGACTTCGGCTCCGGCCAGTTCATCTGGCGACTGAGCGATGCCATCGACGATGGCTATGTGGCGGCCAGCGACAGCCGCCGCGACGGATACGCTGCCGGCTACTGAGGCCTTGCGGCAGATCGGGGCGGTAGCGGGCGGGCTTGCCGCCGCCGTATCCGATACCGGACGATTTTCTCGGGAGCCAGCATCGCCCGGCCGCCGTGGTGCCATGGCACTGGCGGCCGGGCTCGGTCTGTCGGCTGCCGGATGCGCCTATCGCAACATACCGGGATGGCGCTATCAGCCACCGATGTTTTCGCTGTCGCGCCCGGATGCACCGGGTCGCCTCACCTTGCTGGGCAGTGTCCACGCCGGTCTCACGCGCTTCTATCCCTTGCCCGATCAGGTCGAGGCCGCATTTAACAGCGCGTCACGCCTGCTGGTGGAACTGGACCCGCGTGTGCAGGCTGGCGCAATCAGATCCGCCACCGCAGCCGCCGCGCTGCTGCCAGACGGCGGCACGATCGATCAGGTGCTTCGAGCGCCAACCATGGAGGCTCTGACTCGCGCCTTTCAGGCCGACCCCTGGGCGTTGCGCCGACTGATGCGCCTGCGGCCCTGGGTCATGGCGCTGCTGCTGCCCAATGCCGATGACCTGGCAATGCTGGTCGAAGGCGGTGATGGCATCGAGACGCATCTGATCGAGCGCAGCCGTCGTCGCGGCCTGCCGGTGGTCGAACTTGAATCGCCTGCGGCGCAGATTGCTGCCTTTGCCGGCGGATCAGTCGAAGAAGACGATGCGGTGCTGGCCCTGCGGCTGGCGCAGCGTTCAAGCTGGGACCGCACTTACAGCGAGATCGTCGATGCCTGGCGGCGCGGCGACTTGGCCGCGCTCGCCGCCCTGAAGGAGCGGGCCTTTCCCGCCTCGGGGAGCACTGCAGCGCTGCGCCGGCGACTGTTTACCGAGCGCGACCAGGCCATGGCGATCCGCCTGCGCGACGAACTCGACTCGCCGACGCCGGGACTGGCAGTGATCGGTGTGCTGCATCTGGCCGGCCCGGATGCCATCACCGGCATCCTGTCGACACTGGGCGTGACCGTCGGCCCGATCGGTCTCCCGTAGAATCGGACGATCTGAAAGACGCCTCAGGGGGCCACAGTGACAAAGACCTACGACGCAGTCGCGCCGCACAAAGTTGCCTTTCTCGGCATGGGCGTCATGGGTGCACCGATGGCCGGGCATCTGGCCCGCGCCGGTCACCAGGTCACGGTCTATAACCGGACGGCCGAAAAAGCCCGGGCCTGGGCCGCTGAACACGGTGGCGTTGCCGCCTCGACGCCGCGCGAGGCGGCAGCCGGTGCACAGATTGTTTTTGCCTGCGTGGGCAATGACGATGATCTGCGCAGCGTGGTGCTCGGCCCCGATGGCGCCTTCGCGGGAATGGCCGCCGGCACCCTCTTCGTTGATCACACCACCGCCTCGGCACAGGTCGCCCGCGAGCTCTTCGAGACGGCCAGACACCAATCGATCGAGTTTCTGGATGCGCCGGTATCGGGCGGACAAGCCGGCGCGGTCAATGGCCTACTGACGGTGATGTGCGGCGGCGAACAGGCTGCATTCGATCGCGCACTGCCGGTCGCGATGGCCTTTTCGCGAGCCTTCACCCTGATCGGGCCGT
Organism: Burkholderiales bacterium; assembly: GCA_026399875.1. GTDB lineage: Bacteria > Pseudomonadota > Gammaproteobacteria > Burkholderiales > Burkholderiaceae_E > UBA4615. Next base: position 32,124 of record JAPLQF010000029.1, read on the forward strand.
CGGGTTCAGGTCAGCTGGCCAAGATGGTCAATCAGATCTGTATTGCCGGCGTGGTCCAGGGCCTGTCGGAGGGCGTGGCCTTCGGTCAGGCCGCCGGCATCGACATGAAACTGGTGCTCGATGTGATCGGCAAGGGCGCAGCGCAATCCTGGCAGATGGACAACCGTGGCAAGACCATGGTCGATGACCAGTTCGAGTTCGGCTTTGCGGTCGACTGGATGCGCAAGGACCTCGGGCTGTGCCTGGACGAAGCACGGCGCAACGGCGCCACGCTGCCACTCACCAGTCTGGTCGACCAGTTCTATGGCGATGTGCAGCGCATGAGCGGCCAGCGGTGGGATACCTCTAGCCTGGTCCGTCGATTGCGCGCCAAGCGCTGACATGGCCGCATCGCCTGCATCCCCGCCGCCTGCGGGAAGCCGTACCTCGCTGTGGAGATGGATTGTGCTGACGATCGTCGTCCTGCTTGCAGGCTTGTTCATCGGTGCTCAGATGGGCTTGCTCACCGGCAAGCGACCACTGCGTCTTGGCGTCACCGATGGGCAGTTGCAGCCGGTCCGCACGCAGCTCTCGAACGCAGTCTCCAGCACCACCACCGACTATCACCGCATTGCACCGCTGTCGGGTGGCACGAATGCGAAAGCCAGCTTCGAGCGCCTGCGCTCGGTTGTGGCCGCCATGCCGGGGGCGACCATCGTTGTCGATCAGCCAGAATACCTTTATGCCGAGTTTCAGAGTCGCATCTGGCACTTCGTCGACGATGTCGAATTCCTGCTCGACGAGCCGGGTGGCGTGATCGAGGTGAGGTCGGCTTCACGGCTGGGTCGCAAGGACTTCGGCGTGAACCGCGCTCGCATCGAATCCATCCGGGCGGCTCTGACCCGCTGAGACTTTTCGAGGCTTGCTGCCTCAGGTCGACTCCAGGCGCTGGGGTCGGTGGCGAAACAAGGCAGACACGACCTACAGGCTGGTGCGCCAGCGCTCGCCCTCGGAGAGCGCCGCGACGAGCGCATCACGGTCACCGTCGGCGATCGCCTTTTCGATGCGATCGAGCGATTGCCGGAAAGCTGCGGCAGCCGCAAGGGTCGGGCCGCGATTGTCGAGCAGGATCCCGGCCCACAAGTCCGCCGGTGAGCCACCCACCCGCGTGGTGTCCCGCAGGCCTGCACCGTAAAAGCGTCGCGCATCGTCGGCCAGCGGGCCGTTGCCGATCGCGGCTGACAAGGCAAAGGCAACCGCATGAGGCCAATGCGAGACTTCGGCAAAGAGCCGGTCGTGATGCTGAGCCGACATGATGGCCACGCGCGCACCCATCGCACTCCAGAGTGCATGGTTGCGTTCGCAGGCATCGGCATCACTGTCGTCGGTCGGACAGACGATGACCGCGGCGCCTTCGAAGAGATTGGCACGCGAAGCGCCCGGACCGGCACGGTCAGCACCGGCAATCGGATGCGACGCAACAAAGCGGCTACGCACCGCACCCATCCCGGCCAGGGCCGAGGCAACCACACTGGACTTGGTGCTCGAGACATCGGTCACCAGCGCCTGCGAGTCAAGGCTGGCCCAGTTCGAGTACTCGGAAAGCAATGCGATATTGACCGCCACCGGCGCGGCCAGCACCACCAGATCGGCACCCTCGATCGCCTGCGACAGCCCGGGGGCGATCGAATCGATCAGACCGGCGTCAAGCGCGGCCTGGGCATTGACCGGGTCATGGCCACACACGCTCGCAGCCAGACCCCGGGCACGCAAGGCCGCCGCGACCGAGCCACCCAGCGCCCCGGTGCCGATGACCGCAACCTTGCCGAAACGAATCGTCACGTGCGACCGAGCGCCGCTCGAAGTGCGGCCAGAAAGACCTGGTTTTCCTCGGGTAGTCCGACACTGATCCGCAGCCATTCGGGCAGGCCGTAGTTACCGACCGGCCGCACGATGACGCCGGCCCGCAGCAGCTTTTCGTTGACCGCCGCCGCGTCGCCGACTTTGACCAGAACGAAGTTGCCCGACGACTTCACATAGGTCAGGCCGAGTTCGTCGAAGGCCTGCTGCATCAGCGCCAGCCCCTGGGCATTGAGCACCCGGCTGCGCTCCAGAAACTCGACATCGGCCAGTGACGCCACCGCAGCGGCCTGTGCAATCGAGTTGACATTGAAAGGCTGGCGTACCCGATTCATCAGGTCGGTCATCGCGGGCTGCGCCACCGAGTAACCCACCCGAAGGCCGGCCAGTCCGTAGGCTTTCGAGAAGGTGCGCGACAGCACCAGGTTCGGAAAGCGCCGGACCCATTCGACCGCCTCGAAGCGCTTGGCCGGTTCGAGGTATTCGTTGTAAGCCTCATCGAGCACCACCACCACATGGGAGGGCACCGAAGCGAGAAAGGCCTCGATCTGCTCGGGCGGCAGGAAGGTGCCGGTGGGGTTGTTCGGATTGGCAATGAACACGATTCGGGTGTCAGCCGCGATGGCCGCTCGCATGGCCGGCAGGTCGTGTCCCAGATTGAGGGCAGGCGTAACGATCGCGCGCGCACCGGTTGCCTGGGTCGCCAGTTCGTAGACCTGAAAGGAATACTGGGAATAGACCGCCGACAGGCCGGGGTGCAGCAAGGCATGGGCGGCGAGTTCGAGGATATCGTTGGAGCCGTTACCCAGCGTGAGCCAGTCGGACGGAACACCGAATCGCTTCGAGAGCGCCGCCTTGAGGTCGAAACCGTTGGGGTCGGGATAGCGGCCGAGATCAGTGGCCGCAGCGATCATGGCCTTGCGAGCCGACTCGGGCATTCCCAGCGGATTTTCGTTGGAGGCCAGTTTGACGATCGAGGCCTCGTTCAGACCATAGTCTCGAGCGACTTCAGAGATCGGTCGACCGGCACGGTAGGGCGCAATCGCGCGGATATGGGCAGGCGCCAGTGCCGCCGCATCAGCGACGGACGAATGGGTAGGATGAGGTGCGTTCATTCGCAATCAGTCTTAAAAAAGGGCTTCAGGACTTCGGGGCGGCAGCATCGGGAAGAAAGACTTCGCGCGGATAGGACCCGAGCGACTTGAAGAGGGCGGCATTGGCGTTGATCTCGGCCAGCGCGCTGGCCACGGCGGGTTCGGCCTGATGGCCGAGCAGATCGATATGAAAGTAGTACTGCCAGCCGCTTTGCCGAGCCGGGCGCGATTCGAAACGCTTCATCGACACGCCATGACGCGCAAGCGGCTCGATCAGTGCATGCACCGCACCGGCGCGATCGGGCACCGACAGGATCAGCGAAGTCTGATCATCACCCGATATGCCACAGGCATGGTTGCCGATGACCGCGAATCGGGTGCGGTTCAGCGGATCATCCTGAATACCGCGGGCCACGACCTTGACCTCATAGCGCTCGAGCGCGCCGTCGCCGGCAATACCGGCGGTATGGGGCTCGATCGCAGCGAGCCGGGCACCCTCCGCATTGCTTGAGACCGGCACGCGCTCGATGTCGGGATAGTGGCGATTGAGCCAGCCCGCGCACTGCGCCAGCGCCTGCGCGTGCGCGCAGATTCGGGTGATGCCGACCATGTCGCCGCTGCGACTGAGCAGGTGATGGCGCACCGGCACCGACACTTCCCCGCAGATCTTGAGCGGGCTGTTCAGAAACAGATCGAGGCTGCGATTGACCGCGCCCTCGCTCGAGTTTTCGACCGGCACCACGCCGAAATCGACCACACCGGCTTCGGTCTGGCGAAAGACTTCGTCGATGCTCACGCAGGGCACAGCATCGATGCCATGACCGAACTTGGCGATCACCGCCTGCTCGGAGAAGGTGCCAGCCGGCCCGAGATAAGCCACCCTCAACTGGCGCTCGAGTTCGCGACAGGCCGAGATCACCTCGCGCCAGATCGCGGTAAGAGCGCCTTGCGCCAGCGGCCCGGGGTTGCGCTCTTCGAGTCGCCGCAAGATCTGCGCCTCACGCTCGGGCCGCCAGACCGGCGACTTCTCGGCATGCTTGAGTGCGCCTACCTCCAGAACCAATCGGCCGCGCTCGGACAAGAGCGCAAGAAGTCGCTGATCGACGTCGTCAATCTTTTGCCGGAGTGCATCGAGCCCTTCGCTCATCATCAGCCTCGTCGCTGTTCGAAATCGCGCATGAACGCGACCAGAGCGCGCACGCCCTCGATCGGCATGGCGTTGTAAATGGATGCGCGCATGCCGCCGACCACGCGATGGCCCTTGAGGTTCATCAGCCCCGCCTCGCGGGCATCGGCCAGGAAAGCCTCATTCAGGCGCTCATCATGCAAAAAGAAGGTCACGTTCATACGCGAACGACAGTGCTTGCTGACCCAATTCTGATACAGCCCGCTGCCATCGATGGCTTCATAGAGAAGACTGGCCTTATTGATGTTGACCGCCTCGATTGCCGCCACGCCGCCCTGCGCCTTGAGCCACTCGAAGACCAGCCCGGCGAGGTAGATGCCGAAGGTCGGGGGCGTGTTGAACATCGAATCGTTATCGGCCACAACCTGATAATTGAACGCGCTCGGGCACAGCCGATGGGCGCGACCGATCAGATCCTCGCGAACGATCACGAAAGTCAGGCCGGCAGGGCCGATATTTTTCTGTGCACCGCCATAGATGCAGCCATAGCGGCTGACATCGATGACCCGCGACAGGATGTGCGAGGACATGTCGGCGACAATCGGCACATCGGGCGACACCTCGTGCTCACCGCCGCCAACCACCGGGTCGCTCTGAAACTCGACACCTTCGATCGTCTCGCTGGTGCACAGATGCAGATAAGCCGCCTCGCGCGACAGCTTCCAGACCGATTGCGCCGGGATATGTGTGTAGACGCCTTTGGCATCGGCGGTATCGCTGCCGTCGCTGCCGGCGGCATCGGCCACGATGTTGATCTGCCCATAGCGCGCGGCTTCGCGTGCCGATTTCAGCGACCACTGCCCGGTGAGAAGATAATCGGCCTGGCCCGCCTCGCCCATCAGATTCAGCGGCACGATCGAATTCTCGGCCAGCGCCCCGCCCTGCATGAAGAGCACCTTGTAATTCGGCGGAATCGAAAGAAGTTCACGCAGATCGGCAATCGCGCGGGCATGCAGGGCCATGAAATCCTTGCCCCGATGACTGACCTCCATCACCGACATGCCGGTGCCTTGCCAGTCGAGCATCTCCTCGGCTGCCTGGCGAAGCACCGGCTCTGGAATCAGTGCCGGGCCCGGGGAAAAATTGAAGACCTTGCGGGTCACTGCGCAGTACCCGGCTCCGGCGCACCGGCATCAGGGGCATCAGGGGCATCCGGTGCTGCGGGATCAGCGGCGACACCATCATCGGCAGCATCCGACTCGACCACCCGCTGAACACCCTGCAGCGTGGTGCCGGCATCGACCGCAATCAGGGTCACACCCTGGGTTGCACGGCCCATCTCGCGAATCTCGGAAACCCGGGTGCGCACCAGCACGCCGCCGGTGGTGATCAGCATGATCTCGTCGCTCGACTCCACCAGGATCGCACCCACCACCTTGCCGTTGCGCTCGCTGGTCTGGATCGCGATCATTCCCTTGGTACCGCGGCCATGGCGTGTGTACTCGGTGATCGGGGTACGCTTGCCGAAGCCGTTTTCGGTGGCTGTCAGCACCGACTGGGTCTCGGTCTCGGCCACCAGCATTGCAATCACGCGCTGGCCTTCTTCAAGCATCATGCCGCGCACGCCGCGCGCGCCGCGCCCCATCGGCCGGACATCGTTCTCATCGAAGCGCACTGCCTTGCCGCTGTCGGAAAACAGCATCACATCGTGCAGACCGTCGGTCACCGCCACACCGATCAGGAAGTCGCCTTCATCAAGATCGACCGCGATGATGCCCTTGCGCAAGGGCCGCGAAAACTCGCTCAGCGGGGTCTTCTTGACCGTGCCGAGGCTGGTCGACATGAAAACGAAGTGATTGTCGTCGAAGGCCTTGACCGGCAGCACAACGGTGATCTTCTCGTTGTCAGCCAGCGGGAACATGTTGACGATCGGCTTGCCGCGCGCATTGCGCGAACCCTGCGGCACTTCCCAGACCTTGAGCCAGTAGACGCGACCGCGGTCGGAAAAGCACAGGATGTGATCGTGGGTGTTGGCAATGAACAACTGGGCGATCCAGTCGTCGTCTTTCATCGAGGTTGCCTGCTTGCCGCGACCGCCACGCTTTTGCGCACGATACTCCGACAGGGGCTGGCTCTTGACATAGCCGGTATTCGACAGCGTGACCACCATGTCGGTCGGCGCGATCAGGTCCTCGGTGTCGAGTTCGGTGGCATTGAGCTCGATCTGCGAGCGACGCGGATCCTTGTTGGGATCGGCATATTCGGCCTTGATCGACTTGAGCTCGTCGCTGATGATCGTGCTGATGCGCTCCGGTCGGGCCAGGATATCGAGCAGATCGGCAATGGCGTCCATCACCTCGCGATACTCCTGGACGATCTTGTCCTGCTCCAGCCCGGTCAGGCGCTGCAGACGCATCTGCAGGATTTCCTGGGCCTGGGTCTCGGACAGGCGATAGCCGGCATCCGACAGGCCGACGCCGGGCTCGAGACCGAGCGGGCGAAACGCCGATGCCTCGACTCCCGAGCGCGTCACCATCTCGCGGGCCACACCGGGTTCCCAGGTGCGCGAGAGCAGGCGCTCCTTGGCCACCGGCGGCGTGGGCGAGGCCTTGATCAGCTCGATCATCTCGTCGACATTGGCCACCGCCACCGCGAGTCCTTCGAGCACATGGCCGCGATCGCGGGCTTTGCGCAGGTCGTAGACCGTGCGGCGTGTGACCACCTCGCGCCGATGCGACAGGAAGGCCTCGATCATCTGCTTCAGGTTGAGCAGGCGTGGCTGGCCATCGACCAGCGCCACCATGTTCATGCCGAAGGTGTCCTGCAGCGAGGTCTGCTTGTAGAGATTGTTGAGCACCACCTCGGGCACCTCGCCGCGCTTGAGCTCGATCACCACGCGCATGCCCGACTTGTCGGACTCATCGCGGATATCAGAGATGCCCTCGATCTTTTTCTCGTTGACCAGCTCAGCGATCCGTTCCTGGAGGACGCGCTTGTTCACCTGGAAGGGCAGCTCGTCGACGATGATCGCGGTGCGGGTGCCGCGGTCGTAATCCTCGAAGTGAGTCCGGGCGCGGATCACGATCCGGCCTCGTCCGGTGCGATAGCCGTCGCGTACCCCATTGACGCCATAGATGATGCCGGCGGTAGGAAAATCCGGCGCAGGAATCAGCTCGATCAGCCCGTCCACGCTCGATTCGGGCCTGCGCAGCAACAGCAGACATCCTTCGATCACCTCGCTCAGATTGTGCGGCGGGATGTTGGTGGCCATGCCGACCGCGATACCCGAGCTGCCATTGATCAGCAGATTGGGAATGCGCGCCGGCAGCAGCAGCGGCTCGCGTTCGGAGCCATCGTAGTTGGGGCCGAAATCGACAGTGTCCTTGTCGATGTCGGCCAGCAACTCATGCGCGATCTTGGACAGCCGGATCTCGGTGTAGCGCATTGCTGCAGCGTTGTCGCCATCGACCGAGCCGAAATTGCCTTGTCCGTCGACCAGCAGGTAGCGCAGCGAAAAATCCTGCGCCATCCGGACGATGGTGTCGTAGACCGACTGGTCGCCGTGCGGATGGTACTTACCGATGACGTCGCCGACGATACGGGCGGACTTCTTGTAGGGCCGATTCCAGTCGTTGTTGAGTTCGTGCATGGCAAACAGCACTCGCCGGTGGACCGGCTTGAGTCCGTCACGCACATCCGGCAGGGCCCGACCGACGATCACGCTCATCGCGTAATCGAGGTAGGAGCGCCGCATTTCCTCTTCGAGGCTGATAGGCAGGGTTTCTTTTGCGAACTGATCCATGAAGAGGGCGGCGCTTTTTCCGGTAAATCTTTGAATTTTAATCCAATCTGGGCAAGTGTGCTGTAATCGGCCGCGCCATCAGCCTGCCGCCCCTGCGCCATGACCCAGCCTGCCGAATTGCCCGTCGTCCTGACACCTCGCTGGATTGCGCCGGTCGAACCGGCGAATACCGTTCTCACCGACCATGCCGTCGTCATCCGGGGCGACCTGATCGAAGCCGTCATGCCGCGCGACGAAGCCTTGCGCGTTTACCCGCAGGCTCGCCGAACCGACTTGCCCGATCACCTGCTGATCCCGGGGCTGATCAATCTGCACAGCCATGCTGCGATGGCCCTGCTGCGTGGCGCAGGCGACGACCTGCCGCTGGAGCAGTGGCTGCGCGAGCGCATCTGGCCGATCGAAGGCGCATTGATGTCCGAAGAATTTGTCTATGACGGCACCGTGCTGGCCTGCCGCGAAATGCTGCGCGGCGGCGTGACCACCTTCAACGACATGTATTTTTTTCCGCAGGCGACCGCGCGCGCTGCACTCGAAATGGGTATGCGTGCGGTCCTGGGCATCCTGGTCATCGATTTTCCGAGTGCCTACGGCAGCGGGCCGGCCGACTACCTCAACAAGGGCATGGCACTTCGCGATTCATTGCGACACGAGCCATCGATCGGATTCTGTCTTTCACCTCACGCCCCCTATTCGGTGTCCGACGACGCCTTTCGCGAAGTCGTCAAGCTCGCCGCCGAGCTGCAATTGCCGGTTCATATGCATGTGCATGAAACCACCCGCGAAATCTCCGACCACATTGCCCGGTACGGCGTGCGGCCCCTTGAACGCCTGGCCGAGTTGGGCCTGGTCGGCCCCGAGCTCATCGCAGTTCATGCGGTGCACCTGAACGATGCCGAAATCAGGCTGCTCGCCGACCATGGCGCCTCGGTGGCCCACTGCCCGCACTCCAACCTCAAGTTGGGCAGCGGGATTGCCCCGGTTGCCAGAATGATCGATCAGGGCATCAACCTGGGCATCGGAACCGATGGCTCGGCGAGCAACAACCGTCTGGACATGCTGCTCGAAATGCGAACTGCGTCCCTGATGGCCAAAGGGTCGAGTTCCGACGCCACCGCACTCGGCGCTCATGCCACGCTGCGAGCGGCCACGCTGTCGGCAGCACGGGCTCTTGGCTGGCAGGACCGCATCGGCAGCATCGTCGCAGGCAAATCGGCCGACCTGGTCGCCATCAATCTGAGCGATGACGATCAACAACCTGTTTACGATCCTGTCGCACAGTTGCTCTATTGCGCCGGACGGGAGCAGGTCACCGACGTCTGGATTGGCGGACGACCTGTTGTTACGAAGCGACAATTGGCGTGCACGCGAGCACTGGAGGCCCTTTCAGGCATATCTGCGCGCAGGGTCGTGTGGCACAATCGTTTGAGTTTACTCGTGCCTGATGGTGTTTAAGGCGTTCATTTGCGGGGTTTTGTCCTGCGATGAGTTGGCTTGGCGATCCGTGGTTTTCGGCACGAGACAGGGTTGGGGATGCTTTGCTGTCGGTAGGGGTCGGTCTGTATACTGCTCCGCAGACGTTGTAAGGCGTTGATTTTTCTGATGTGAGCCATCTCACCGAGAGGAGAAACATGAAGAATTCGGTTAAATTGAGTGCCCTGGCAGCAACGGTGCTTCTTGCCGCTTGCGCAACGGGCGGCACCGGCAAAGGTGCTCCCACTCCGCAGGCACGTGCGGGCCAGTCTGGCCTTTGGGTTGGTGGTGCAGGTGACAACATCGTCGTCACCGACCCCTTCAGCGACGCCAACAACCCGTCTGGTCTGTGCTGGAGAGGCGCATTCTGGGATCCGTCCAACGCGCAGGTCGGTTGCGATCAGAACCTGATTCCGAAACCCCCGCCGCCGCCCCCGCCGCCCGCTCCGGTTGTCGTGCCCCCGCCCCCGCCGCCGGCCCCGGCCCCGGCCCCGGCTCCTGTGCCGGTCGCTCCGCCGAAAGTTGTCAGCGAGAAGGTCACTTACGCAGCCGACGCGTTCTTCGACTTCGACAAAGCCACGCTCAAGCCCGAAGGCAAGGCCAAGCTGGACGAGCTCGCATCGAAGATCAAGAGCTTCACGCTCGAGGTTGTCATCGCTGTCGGCCACACCGACTCGGTCGGATCCGACGCTTACAACCAGAAGCTGTCGCTGCGTCGTGCCGAAGCGGTCAAGGCTTACCTTGTCAGCAAGGGCATCGAAGCCAACCGCGTCTACACCGAAGGCAAAGGCGAGAAACAGCCTCTGGCCGACAACAAGACCGCAGACGGCCGCGCCAAGAACCGTCGCGTCGAGATCGAGGTCGTCGGTACCCGTACCGTCAAGTAAGCCTGCGATCGAACGCTGCGCTCTTCGGAGTGCACGGTCTGAAGCCCCGCCTAGTGCGGGGCTTTTTTTCGTCTCTACCGATGGCCTGACGCGTCCCCTCGGCCCGAGGCATACCTCGAGCATCGACGCGAACGTAGAATGGCGATGTTCCTGCCTGGTATCGATTGATGTCCATCACTGAAACCCCGTCCGACAGACAAGAGGCCGTCCCCCCAATGAAAGCCAATGCTGATGCCGCCGAAGTCGCCAAGTTTCAGGCTCTGGCCTCACGATGGTGGGATCCGGAGTCGGAGTTCAGACCGCTGCATCAGATCAACCCCCTGCGACTCGACTGGATTGAGCGGCTGGCCGGCCCTCTGACCGGCCGCAAGGCGGTCGACGTCGGTTGCGGCGGCGGCATCCTTGCCGAGGCGATGGCGCGGCATGGCGCGCAAGTGACCGGCATCGACCTGGCCGACAAGGCGCTTCAAGTCGCCGAATTGCACGGCCTGGAGTCGGGTATCGCGGTCCGATACGAGCAGGTTCTCGCGGAAACCTTCGCCGAGCGCGAGCCGGGTCTTTATGACGTGGTCACCTGCATGGAAATGCTGGAGCATGTGCCCGACCCCGAGTCGACCATCGCGGCCTGCGCCCGTCTGGCTAAACCCGGCGGCTGGGTCTTTTTTTCGACGCTCAACCGCAATCCCAAGTCCTTTCTGTTTGCGATCATCGGCGCCGAGTACATCCTCAATCTGCTTCCGCGTGGCACTCACGAATACGAGAAGTTCATCAAACCGTCGGAGCTCGTGAATGCAGCGCGTAGATCTGGTCTCGAGCAGGCAGCGATGACAGGACTGACCTATAACCCGATCAGCCGTGAGTACCGGCTGGTCGACAACGATGTCAGCGTGAACTACCTCGTCGCGACGCGACGAGCCGCCTGAGCTGAGCGGTCGCGATGAACGCCATTACGAAACGATCAGGCCGGCCTGCAGCCGTGTTTTTCGATCTCGACGGCACCCTCGCCGATACCGCAGCCGACCTTGCCGCCCCGGTCAATGCGATGCGGGTGGCACGCGGGCTGGCACCAATGCCGCTCGAGTTGCTGCGACCTTTTGCATCGCATGGCGCGCGAGGCCTGATCGGCCAGGGCTTGGGCATCAGCAGCGCCGATCCGGCTTATGAGGCATTGCGCCTCGATTTCCTGAACCGCTATGAAGCAGCCATGGTGGTCCACACCCGGGTTTTCGATGGTATGACCGAGGTACTCGATGCACTCGATGACGCAGGTGTACGCTGGGGGGTGGTCAGTAACAAGGTCGAGCGTTATGTGCGGCCGATCATGGCATCACTCGGCTTGCTTGAGCGATCTGCCACAGCGATCGGTGGAGACACGACGCCGTTTGCCAAGCCGCATCCCGAACCACTGCTTCATGCCTCGCGCCTGACTGGCGTGTCGCCGCTCGATTGCGTCTATGTCGGAGACGATATTCGTGACATCGAAGCCGGTAAGGCCGCTGGCATGATGACGATTGCCGCCGCCTACGGATTCTGCGGCGAAGCGTTGCCACCCCATGAATGGGGCGCCGATGCGCTGATCCAGCATCCGGCAGAGTTGCAGGCATTGCTCAGACTCGCCATGACGAGCAGCTGATTCGGAAGACAGACACCGGACAGACACTAAGGAGGAACGCCGGATGGCCCGCGGAACCGTCGAAGAGCGAGCAGCTGCTGTCAGGCAGCACGGCTCTCTGGCGCGCGCTGGCCTCTGGCTGCTGGTGGCGATCGCTGTGCTTGCAGGGCTGGTGATCGGCGGCCTGACCTGGGGGCCGAATCTGATGCGGCATCAGATTGCGGCGAAGGTTGGCGAATTGGTCGGCCGCGAAGTAAGCATCGGACGGATAGAGGTCTCGCCCTTTTCGGGTCGAGTCGTCATCACTGACCTCGTCGTGATTCGCCCACCCGCGCCCAGACCAACCCTGGTCGCCAAGCGTCTGAGTGTCGACGTCTCACCGCTGGCCTATCTGAAGGGGCGCGTGGTTGTGCGCAATGTGCAGCTGGAAGATGTCAATGCACGCATTGTCCGGCACGCTCCTTTCGGTTTCGACATCAGCGACATCATCGAGCGCATTCAGCAGCACCCGAAATCCGACGGCAAACTCGAATGGGAACTCGACCGCGCCAGCATCGACCGGGGTGCACTTGAATTCGATGATCAATACGTCGGCAAAGTCACGCAAATCAGCGATCTGTCGCTCCTGCTGCAGGAGCTCTCCAACCGCGACGACCGCAAATCAACCCCCGCAAAGCTCGATGTCCGCCTGAATCTCGACGGGCACCCTGCCTCACTCGCTGCTGTTTCCACGCCTTTTGCGGACTCTCGGGTACTGAAGGGCCAAGCGACGCTCGCAAGCCTGCCCATCGTCAGTTTCCTGCCCTATCTGAAGTTGCCCGACGACATCAGACCTCGCTCGGGAGTTCTCGGTTTCGAGCTCGGGGTAACGCTGAATGCCGACAGTCCTGAACTGATCTCGTTGCTCGAACTTCAGGGCAAAGTCGGCGTCGATGAATTCAGCGTGATCGACGATACCGGTCACGAGCGCTTGTCGGTTGCATCACTTGCGCTCGCGCTTGAACCGTCTAAACCGCTGGGTGGCGCGCTCCATGTGTCATCGATCGCGCTTGATCGTCCACGAATCAGTCTTGGCAGGCAAGCAGACGGCAAACTGCTGTGGCCCGCGCCGATTGCCATCGGCAAGCCTGGCCATGACGCCAAAACCGCGACCGCCGCTCCCCTGTCAGGGCCGAAATCCTTGCAAGTCGATTCGGTCAGGATCGCAGGCGGCCAGATCGACTGGCAGGACGCTGCGCTGCCTGCACCACTGATGCTGCGAGTCGATCAGCTGGCGATCTCTGCCGACGCAATCTCCATTCCTGATCTTGCAAACCCGGCCGCCGCAAGCGGCAAGGCACGCCTGAAGGCCAGACTCGATGACACCGCGCCGCTCGATGCCGAGCTGAGTCTCGAAGGGCAAACGGGTCAGGCAAGGGTCTCGCTGCATGACCTCAGCCTGCCCCGGTATGCCACGCTGGCCGGGCCGGGGCTTCGAGCGAAGCTCGAATCGGGTCGTCTCGATGCGGATGCCAAACTGAACTGGGACAGTGCCGCGCCTTCATGGTCAATGACACAGGGCCTGGTCACCTTGTCTGACCTGAAACTGAGCCATGCCAACCAGCCGCCTGCCACCATCGGCAAGCTGACGATTCGTGAAATCTCGGCAGATCCGGGCGCAAGGCATCTCGAATTGGGATCGGTGGTGCTCGAACGATCGAACCTGTCGGTGCGCCGCGCCAACAACGGCCGCTTCAATCTGCAGGACTGGTATGTGCCGCCTGCTGCAGGCAATGCGGTCGCGACGGCGAATCGTCCCGCCGCCTCCGGTGCCGCGCCCTGGACCCTGCTCGCAAAAAGTGTCGAGATTGATCGGCTGAGCCTCGACTATGCCGACTCACTGGTCGATCGTGAACGTCGACTTCCTCGCCTGACACTGAATGCCAAGGCGAGCTCGGTGACGCTCGACCCCTCGAAGCAGGCCAGCTTCGATGCGACCGCCACCTTCGTCGATGGTGCACGGCTGAGCGCCCGCGGAAGCATTCGGCCGGTTCCGCTCGACGTCGACGCGCAGATGCAGGTGCGCCGTGCATCGCTGACCTATGTCGATCCTTATGTCGAACCCTATCTGAATCTGACAATCGCCCGCGGTCAGGTCTGGAGCACGGGAAGGCTTCGGCTGAGCTCAACATCAAGCGGCGAACTCTCGCGAATCGGTTTCAACGGTGAGGTCTCGTTCAACGATTTCAGCGCGCTCGACAAGGTCTCGAGCGACGACTTCATGCGATGGTCGGCATTGGTGACGCCAAGCGTGAAAGTCGACTGGCGGCCCGCACGGCCGGGCGACAGCCTGATCGAGGTCGGTGATGTCGCCATCGTCGACTTCTACGCGCGCGTCATCCTGTCTTCTGCGGGGCGACTGAATCTGAGCGATATCGTGGTCGACCGGAAACTTGAAGCCGCGCCGGTTTCGCTCACCACCGCGCAGCCCGATCTCGACAAGCCTGCCGACGCGTCCGGGGTGGCCGGATCGACAGCCCTGCCGGCGACAACGCCTGCCACCAGAACCATCGACAAGACACCCGCAAGCGCCGCCCCTGCAACGCCGCAGCCAACGCTGCGGATCGGAACCATCCGCGTCGCCGGCGGCAATATCAACTTCACCGACAATTTCATCAAGCCCAACTACACCGCCAATCTCACGCAACTTAACGGATCGATCGACGCGATTGCCAGCGACCGCAGCGAGCCTTCTGAAGTGGCCGTCAGCGGGCGGGTCGATGACGACGCGCCGCTCGAAATCACCGGCAAGATTCGCCCGCTGCCGCCCGATCGACTGATCGACCTGCGCGCGGTGGCCAGCGGCTTCGATCTGCCGAAGATCAGTCCCTATTCCGGGCGCTGGGCCGGCTACTCGATCGAAAAAGGCAAGCTGAGCGCGGACGTTCGCTACCGCATCGACGGCGACAAGTTGCAGGCAACGAACAAGCTGGTCATCAATCAACTGACCTTCGGGCCTAAGGTCGAGAGTCCCACGGCATCGAAGCTGCCAGTCCTGCTTGCAGTGTCGCTGCTCAAAGATCGCAACGGCAATATCGACCTTGACATACCGATCTCGGGCAGTCTGTCCGACCCGCAATTCTCGGTCGGCGCACTGATCTGGAAAGTGATCGGCAATCTGATCGTAAAGATCGTGACCTCGCCCTTCAGCTTTCTGGCCTCGCTCGGCAGTGGGGCAGCGGCCAATGACATCAGCTATATCGAGTTCGCGCCGGGCGCATCAACGCTCGATGATGAGGATCGCAATCGGCTCGATGCGCTGGCCAAGGGGCTGACCGAACGCCCGGCGCTCTCACTCGAGATCGCCGGCTATGGCGACGAAGCGGGCGACCGCATCGGCATGCAGCAGGCGCGCCTCGAGCAGACACTGCGTTCGCTCAAGTTTGCAGAGATGCGTCGCGCCAACCGCACTGCAGAGCTGCCGTCGATCGACGCCATCACAGTCGATCCGACCGAGCGCCCTGCACTGCTCGAGCGAGCCTGGCGCAATGCCAAGCTCAATCCCTCGGGGCAAAGCAAGACGCCGCCACCCGAGGTCCTCGAAGCCCAGCTTCTCGAGCATGAAGCGATCACGCCGGCCGACGTCAAGCAGGTCGCCCAGCTTCGCGCGCAAACTGCGCGCGATTACCTGCGCGACCGCAAAGCCATCTCGCACGACCGCCTCTACCTGATGGCGCCGCGTCTGCCGGGGCCAGACGACAAGCTGCCGGCATCGCGTGTGAGTTTCGAGGTGAAATAGGGCAACAAGGTCTATACTTGATTGTTCAAGACCGGGGCCGACCTGGTTTCGACGTGGGTAGTGAAGCGTTTCAGTGCATGCCGAGGACTCTCGTAACCTCGTAAATCCTTCGAGAAAACTTCAAACGCCAACGACGAGCGTTTCGCTCTGGCCGCTTAAGGCCTAAGCCGCTGCACCGGGTTGCCGATGGCCCGGGTCCCGCAAGGGACAGCAGTGTCATTCACATCGGATCGCGTCTCGGCGGGCCGCTTGTCGAGAAGCTAAAAAATAGGTGGCTGGTCGTTGCCTGAGCCTGCCTGTCGGCATGGGCAATGACGAGACAAAAATTGACATGGCTAAGCATGTAGATCGGTTATGCAGATGACTTGCGGACGCGGGTTCGATTCCCGCCGGCTCCACCACTCCAAAGGGCCCAGAGACCTCTCTGGGCCCTTTTTCTAGCCATGTCATTCATTGCCTTCGTCGTCGCAGCCACGATTCTCGCCATCACGCCGGGCCCGGGCATCGCCTATGTCG
This sequence comes from Burkholderiales bacterium, assembly GCA_026399875.1. GTDB lineage: Bacteria > Pseudomonadota > Gammaproteobacteria > Burkholderiales > Burkholderiaceae_E > UBA4615. The sequence continues at coordinate 48,248 of JAPLQF010000029.1, forward strand.
TGGCGCGCACGGTAGCCGGCGGGCGGGCTCAGGGGCTGGCCTCGTGCATCGGCACGGCCATCGGCGGCATGCTCCATGTGCTTGCAGCCGCAGTTGGGCTGTCGCTGCTTGTGGCGCAATCAGCACTTGCCTTCAGCCTGGTGAAATACCTCGGGGCTGCCTATCTGGTCTATCTGGGCGTGCGCATGCTGATGCGCAAGCAGCAAGACGCCGGCTTGCAGACCGTGTCAGCGCCAGGTGCGCGCCGCGCGCTGTTGGAGGGCATTCTGGTCGAGGCGCTGAATGTCAAAACCGCCCTCTTCTTTCTCGCCTTCCTGCCGCAGTTTGTCGCGCCGGGCGAGCCGCTGGTGCCGCAACTGGTATTGATGGGCAGCATCTGTGTCGCACTGAACACGCTGGTCGATGTGATCGCGGTTCTTGCCGCGCACCGGCTGCTGGATTCGGGGGCGATGCACACCGCCCGGGCCCGGCTGATGGCCCGCGTATCCGGGATCACCATGATCGGGCTGGGCCTCTTTCTCGCCACCGCAAAGCGGCAAGCCTAGATCGGTCGACCAGTACCGCTCGCCTTTCCCGCGCTCCTTCGACATCGTCACTCTGCGCCCCGTGCGCATCAGCAACGCAGCCCGCAAGGCCGGGGCGCCGGGAATGAAGGCTAAGGGTCATCGACGCAGACGACACTTGGGTCGAGGTGAACCCCGGCTATTGCAGGATGAAGGGCTATTCGCGCGGATGGCGGCTGGCCGACCAGCCTAAGTGGTCGGCATCGAGGCACCATCCCTTGGCGAACCGCAAGCCGACTAAGTCCGAGCCAGCGCCGTCTCTGCCAGCCTGACCCAGTAGGCCGCACCGGTCGGCAAGATGGCATCGTTGAAGTCATAGCCCGGGTTATGCACCATGCAGCTGCCGACGCTGCCAGTGCCGTTGCCGATCCAGACATAAGCACCGGGGCGAGCGCGCAGCATCCAGGCGAAATCTTCAGAACCCATGGCCGGGCGCGGATTGTCGTTGACTGCATCGGCGCCAAGCAGTTCACGCGCCACCCGCAGGCACAGTGCTGCCTCGTCGGGATGATTGACGGTCGGCGGATAGCGGCGCTCATAGCGCACCGAGATGCTGGCGCCATGTGACGCCGCCGTGCCTTCGCACAACTGACGGATACGCTCCTCGATCTGGCTCTGGACCGATTCGCTGAAGGCCCGCACCGTGCCGCCGATGACTGCCTCATTAGGGATGATGTTCCAGGCCGTGCCAGAGTGAAACTTTGTCACCGACACAACCGCCGGCTCGAGCGGATCGAGGTTGCGGCTGACGATGGTCTGCAGCTTTTGCACCAGCTCGGCACCGGTGGTGATCGGATCGATGCCCCGATGCGGCATCGCGCCGTGCGCGCCGCGCCCGGTGATCGTGATCTCGAAAATGTCATACGACGCCATCATCGGACCCGCCTTGACTGCCATATGCCCGGCAGCCATGCCCGGAATATTGTGCATGCCAAAGACTGCCTGCATCGGGAAGCGATCGAAGAGACCTTCTTCGACCATTACCCGACCGCCGCCTTCATTTTCTTCGGCCGGCTGAAAGATCAGATGCACCGTGCCGTCGAAGTTGCGGGTGGTCGCAAGATGTTGGGCTGCACCAAGCAGCATGGTGGTGTGCCCGTCATGGCCGCAGGCGTGATGCTTGCCGTTACGGGTCGATTGCCAGGCCACGCCGGTGCCTTCCTGCATGTCGAGGGCATCGAGGTCGGCACGCAGACCGATCGCGCGCGAACTCGTGCCCGCCCTGATCGACGCCACCACACCGGTTTTAGCGATGCCCTCGTGGATCTCATCGACACCGAAACTGCGCAGCCGCTCGACCACATAGGCAGCGGTGCCGACCTCTTCGAAGGCGGTCTCGGGATTGGCATGGATATGCCGGCGCCATTGGGTCATCTGGGGCAGATAGCGACCCAGCTCTTCGATCGGTGCAATGGTTTCGATGGCGCCCATGTGAGGAATTCCGGCTGATTGATATTGCCCGGGATCTTAGCAGTCGCGCAGTGCCAGAAGATGGGCCTGAAACACCCTGGCGATCGGAGAGAGTTGCTTGCCCTTTCTGTGGACCACATGCCAGTTTGATTCGACCGGAAAGCCTGCGACCTTCAGAACCGCGACCCCGTAATCGGCGGCCTTGGCCTGCAACGCATGACGCGAGACGACCGAAACGCCGAGGTTGGCCGCGACCGCCTCGCGGATCGCCTCGTTGCTGCCGAGTTCGAGGCGCACGTCGGGCTTGAAGCCATGACGTTTGAAGTGGGCATCGACCGCCATGCGTGTCCCGGACCCGCGCTCACGCAGGATGAAGCGCGACCGGCCAAGATCGGCAAGCAGCAACTTGCGACGCGCGGCAAGCGGATGCGCGCTGGCGGCAATCACGACCAGCGGATTCGGCATGAAGACCTGGTCTTCGATCTCGATGTCGGTGGGGGGCATCGACATGATGCAAAGGTCGTCGAGGTTGTCGCGCAATCGGGCGAGCACACCATCGCGATTGAGCACTTCCAGGGCGATATCGATCTCTGGGTGGCGAGCGCAGAAAGTGCCCAGCAGACGTGGCACGAAGTATTTCGCGGTGCTGACGACGGCCACCTTCAGCCGGCCTCGCGCCAGCCCCTTGACGCCGTCGATTCGCTGCTCGAAGGCATCCCATTCATCAGAGATCGATCGGACAGTTCGGGCAAGGTCGTGGCCGGCGTCGGTGAGGTGCACGCGCCGCGAGATCACCTCGTAAAGCGGCACACCCACCGTATCGGTGATCTCGCGCAACTGCATCGAGGCGGTCGGCTGCGTGACATGGCAGGCGCGGGCCGCGGCAGTGACGCTGCCGGTGTCTGCCAGCGCCAGAAAGAGGCGCATCTGACGGAAGGAAATGGTCATCGATAAATTGATATGCATTATTGTCGAATAATCGATTTTACTCGATTGATGAGAAGACATAGCATCGGTGCAGAGGGAAAATCTCCATGCAAAACCTGCTCGACCCCGCGATCCTGTTCTTCGTCTTCGGCGTACTCGCCGGTGCCCTCAAGTCCAATCTGGAAATCCCTCCTGCGATTTCGCGCTTCCTGTCCCTTTACCTGCTCATGGCCCTGGGACTGAAGGGTGGTTTCGCACTGTCGCATTCAGGGCTGACTGTCGGCGTCGGCGTGAGTCTTGCTGCCGCCATGACGCTTGCTATCTGTATTCCACTGATTGGCTACTGGTTCCTGCGCCGCTTTGTGTCAGGGTTTGACGCCGCAGCGGTGGCGGCCACCTACGGCTCTGTCAGTGCCGTGACCTTCGTGACCGCAGTGCAATACCTTGAAAACCAGCAGATCCCGTTTGGCGGACACATGGCCGCAGCGATGGCCCTGATGGAATCACCCGCGATCATCATGGCCGTTGTCTTTGCGAACGCGTTGCGCCGCAAGTCTGCTCCCGAGATGCTGAATGTCGGAGGTGGGGTTGGGGCCCTTGGCGATCCACCGGCCCGATCCGGAGTGCCGATCGGCAAGATTCTTCACGAGTCCTTCACCGATGGTGCGCAATTGCTGCTCCTGGGGGCGATGGTCGTCGGTCTGATCACCGGTGACGCCGGGAAAGCAGCCATGCAACCCTTCTCGGGCGACCTGTTCAAGGGAATGCTGTCGTTCTTCCTGCTGGACATGGGTCTGATGGCGGCCCGCAATCTGCCCCAGGCACGTGGAAAGTCCCCGGTACTGATCGCCTATGCTGCACTGGGGCCGATCGCGCATGCAAGTCTTGCACTGGGCCTGTCAGTCCTGCTGAAACTGCCTGCCGGCGACGCCGCACTGCTGATGGTCCTCGCGGCGAGTGCCTCATATATCGCGGTGCCTGCCGTCCTGAGGCATGCGCTTCCAGAGGCCAATCCGTCGCTCTACTTCGGGTTGTCTCTGGGCGTGACTTTCCCGCTGAATATCCTTCTCGGGATACCGCTCTACACCTTCGTGGCGATGCACTTTCTCGGCTGATTCACCCCGGCGACTCAAGCCTGCATCTGGGTCATCTTCGTGATCTTCAGTGCGATGGCGCCAGCGACTCTGACAGCAAGTTGTGTTGCTGGGGTCCGTACAACTGGATCCCTGAACCAGTCTGGTATGCACCGCGCGACGAAGCGCGTGACGCGCCCCCCCTATACTCTCGGATTAACCTGGATGTTTCGCACCCACGCAGAGCCACCCATGACCAATCCGATTTCCAAACCAAGCCTTTCCGCTGCCCTGACTGCACGTTACGGAAAGGACGCCCCGCAAGCGTCTCTGCCGACGACTGCCGTCCTCGATTCGATGCTTGCGCATCGCACAGTGCGGGCCTTTGATTCGCGCCCACTGCCGGCAGGCACCCTTGAAGCCATGATGGCGGCAGCCCAATCAGCCCCCACCTCGTCCAACCTGCAGACCTGGAGCGTGGTAGCCATCGAAGATGCCGACAGGCGCGAGCGGCTGTCCAAGCTGTGCGGCAATCAGGCGCAGATCCGCGAATGCCCGCTGCTGCTGGTGTTTCTCGCCGATCTGTCGCGCAACGATCGTCTTGCCGAGCGCGCAGGCGAATCGGCCGGTGCCAATCCCTATTTCGAGATGTTTCTGGTCGCCGCCATTGATGCCGCACTGGCCGCGCAAAACGCGCTGGTCGCCGCAGAAGCGATGGATCTGGGCACCTGCTACATCGGCGCAATGCGCAACCACCCGGAAGCGGTCGCTGCCGAACTCGGCCTGCCGCCCGATGTCTCAGCGGTCTTCGGTCTGTGCGTCGGATGGCCCGACACTGCCCGCCCTGCAGCGGCGGTCAAACCCCGCCTGACGCAGGAGGCGGTCCTGTTTCGCGAGCGCTACGACAGTAGCGCCGAGGCCGCGCTGCTCGAGCGGTATGAGCCCGAGATGCGTGCCTTTCAGGCGTCGCAGGGCATCGCCGAAGTCGGCTGGTCCAAGACGGTTCGCGCCCGGGTCAAGGGCATCGAAGGACTCTCGGGGCGGCATGTGCTCAAGGAGACGCTCGAGCGGATGGGCTTTGGCCTCAAATAGCCGCATAGCGTTTCATCGTACTGCCCGCTCGCACCTCAGCTAATCGCAGGCGCCTTGCTGCCCACGAACTGCACACGCAACTCGCGCTTGAGCACCTTGCCGGTGGCGTTGCGCGGCAGAGCCGCAATGATCGCGATATCGGCCGGCACCTTGAACCGCGCCAGACGCTCGCTGCAGTAGCCGACAACAGCGTCCTTCTCGAGGGTCTGGCCGGGCTTGAGCACCAGGACTGCCAGGCCGGTCTCGCCCCATCGCTCACTGGGCACGCCGATCACTGCCGCCTCAGCCACTTGGGGCAACTGATAAAGCACGTTTTCGACTTCAGCCGGATAGACGTTCTCGCCACCCGAGATATACATGTCTTTCCAGCGATCAACGATGTAGAAGAAACCTTCTTCATCGATGCGGGCAGCGTCCCCGGTCTTTAGCCACGGCCCTTCGAAGCTTGAGGCGGTGGCGTCCGGCCGGTTCCAGTAACCGGGCGTGATGTTGGGGCCGGCCACCCACAGTTCGCCGATTTCATTGACGCCGCAATCGTGTCCATCGTCATTGACCACTCGCGCCTCGGTATGCATCAGCACCTTGCCGGTGGAGCCCAACTTGCGAATCGCATCAGCCGGGTCAAGGAAGATACAGGCCGGGCTGGTCTCGGTCATACCGAAGCCCTGCATCAGCAGCACCCCTCGATCGGCCCAGTTCTGCATGATGGTGAGCGCGCACGGAGCACCACCCACGCCGGCGGCGCGCAGGCGCGACAGGTCGGTACTTGCGAAATCGGGGTGCTGCATCATGAACTGATAGGGTGCGGGCACCGCAAAAAAATGCGTGATGCCCTGAGCCGGATCGCCGATGACTTCGAGCGCGCGACCCGGGTCGAAGCTGCGCATGATTACCACCGTGCCACCGGCATGCAGCACCGGGTTGGAGTAGCAGTTGAGCCCACCGGTGTGAAAGAGCGGCAGTACCGACAGGTGCACGGTATCCAGTGAAACGCCAGCGGGAATGCCCAGATTGATGCAATTCCAGAAGTTCATGCCATGGGTGATCATCGCGCCCTTGGGATGACCAGTGGTGCCCGAGGTGTACATGATCGTACTGACATCGTCATGGGTCAGCGATTCGCGTTCGCCGGCCTTGCCGGTGAACGCATTGATCATGGCTTCATAGGCATTGCGTGGCGACGCAGCGCCAGCGCTGGTATCGATGCACAGCAAATTCTGGATGCCACACTTTTGCTGCAGCGCCTGCGCGGTTTCGGTGAACGACACATCGTGGATCAGCAGTTTGGGAGCACTGTCGGTCAGGATGTATTCGAGTTCGACCACCGTCAGTCGCCAGTTGAGCAGGACCGCGATCGCACCTGAGCGGGCACACGAAAACTGCAGATCGAAATACTCGACACCGTTCTGCGCAAGCAATGCGATGCGATCGCCGCGACCGATTCCGATCGATGCACACCAGGCCGACATCGCGTCGGCGCGAGCATCCAGATCGGCATAGGTAAAACGCCTCTCGGTGCCGAGATCACGGATCGCTTCCTTGTGCCCGCGGTTGGCGCGGTGATGATCGAGCCAGTCGTAGGCTCGCACCGAGCCTCGGCTCGGCGGACGTGAACTGCGCATTGCGGCGATTGACTGCGGGTCTGCCGTGAAAGCGGGCTTGATCGGCATGATTGTCTCCATGATCAGTGAAGTCGTGATGCGTTGGGCCCGATCTCGCCCTGGCTCGATATGTCGAGCCACGGTCGGCGCGAACCTCAGTTAAAGACTCAGTTCAAACGGTCAGGATCGGCATTGCTGCGATTGACCTCGCTGGCTGCGCGCACTTCAACCGGTGATGGCACGAGCTTGCCTGAGCGTGCGAGTGCAACCACCTGCTTGAGCTCATCGAGGCTGCCGACATAGGACCCGCGAATCGAGATGCCGCGCTGTGCAATCGGCGGCAAGGACATCGTGATCTCGCCACCGAAGAGTCCGCTCATCACAAAATGGCCGCCCTTGGCGAGCGCGGCGATCCCGAGGTTGGCGGTGGCCGGCATGCCAACGAAATCGAGCGCGCCGGCGATCGCGCCACCGGTGATTGTCTGCAGTTGCACGAGCGCATCGGCATTGCGGGTATCAACCGAGGCCGATGCGCCCTGCGCACGGGCGCGCTCGAGCTTGGCCGCATCGACATCGCAGGCAACGATATTGCTGACGCCGCGCGCGTGAAGCATTGCAATTGCCGCCATGCCCAGGCCGCCACAGCCCAGCACGATCACCCAGTCGCGGGCGATCAGTTCGGGCAATTTGGTGATCGCACTGAAGGCGGTCAGGCCCGAGCAGGCAAGCGTGGCCGCCCAGCCCTCGTCGATATCGCCGGTGTCGATCAGATAGCGCGCATCCGGCACCAGTACATGGGTGGCATAGGCACCGGGCTTCATGACTCCGAGAAACTGGTTGTTAAGGCAATAGTTGTCGTGACCCGACAGGCAGACCGGGCAGGTCCCGCAACCGATCCAGGGGTAGACCAGCCGCCGATCGCCCACTTTCACACCGGTCACACCCGACCCGACTTTTTCGACCACGCCATAAGGTTCGTGACCGCACGTGAAGGGCGGCACGCAGCCGCGGTCTTTTACATAGAAACGCTTGCCGCCGCCGAGGTCGAAATAGCCCTCCCAGATATGCAGATCCGAGTGACAGACCCCTGACTTCGTAATGCGGATCAGCACCTCGGAGCCCTTCGGCTGCGGTGTCTCACGAATTTTTGCCTGCAGCGGCTTGCCGTGTTCGACGACTTCGTAGGTCAGCATTGTCTCGTCCTTGTCATGGGAGTTGTGTGTTTCGAAGCCAGTGGTTCGTCTCACATCGTAACCTCTGCTGGCCAAACTCAAGCCAGGTCGTCATTGACTGACTGCGACCCTTCCCAGAAAATCGACCCTTTTCTCAAGGCAGCACCATGAACGACACCAGCCACGCCGATGCGCCGATCCGGGGTCAGTCAGTACTGACATTTTTCAAGCGCTCCTGGTGGGCCTTCCTGCTGGGCGGCATCGCGTCGACGCTGTTCGGCCTGCTCGCGCTGGCCGCGCCCGGCACCGCCCTTGTCGTGCTGGCCCTTTACTTTGCGGCATCAATCCTGGTCGACGGCGCCGTCAATGCGGTTGGCGCAATCCAGAACCGAGGCCATGACGGCTGGTGGATCATGCTGATCTTCGGCGTCGGCGGCATTCTGATCGGCGGCTACGCCCTGTTCAACCCACCGGTCTCGATTGCGGCGCTGATCCTGCTCACCTCACTCGCGGCCCTGATTCTCGGCATCGCGCTGATGACCCTGGGCTACAAGATTCGCGCGGCCACTGAGCGTGAATGGATGCTGTATCTCGCCGGCGCGCTCTCGATCGCTTTCGGCATTGCCATGATGCTGCATCCGATCTTTGCCGGACTTTCACTGGCGCTGATCGCAGGTACCTGGGCCCTGATCGTCGGCGTTCTCAGAATCGTGATCGCGTTCAAGGTGCGCAAACTGACGACAACCGCCGGCAAGCAGTTGCGCGCAGTGTCGTGACCCCCTGCGCGGGTCAATGACTGGCGGCCAGAGACCGCGCCCGCACCTGAGCGCCTTGGCCTTACCTGTCGGTCGCGTCGATCCGCAAGTGGATGGCGGCCAGGTCATCGGAAGGCGCAAGACCCGCTTCAAACTGACGCACCTGCGCCACCAGCCGTCCGAGCATGCCATCGCCGGCAGACTCGGCCATGAACTCGGCCACCCGTGGTTCGCCGAACAATTCGTCGGCGGCATTCATCGCTTCGGTCACACCGTCGGTAACGATCAGCAATTCATCGCCCGCCTGGAGTTCGATCACGCTCGACCGATAGTGATCGCCTTCATACAGACCAAGGGGCAATCTGGTCTCAGGCAGCAGTCTATGCACGGCTCCGGCACCGTTAATCAGAAACGGGGCAACATGACCGGCCCTGACACAGGCAAGACGCCCGCTTTTGACATCGAGAACCGTCAGCAGCATGGTGACGAACATGCAACTGTGATTGTCGCGGCTGAGCACCGCATTCACGAGATTGGCAGCCCGCTCGGGGGCGCCGAAAATCTCGAGCGCATCCTCACGCAGCGACAGGGCTCGAAACAGCGCCTGGGTTCGGGCCATCATCAATGCCGCCCCGGCACCCTTTCCTGACACATCGCCAAGCAGGGTCACGATCAGTTCCTTGCCAATCAGGAAATAATCAGCGAGATCGCCGCCGAGTTCCTTGGCCGGTTCGAGGACGATATCAATCGATACCAGACGCCCATCATGACTGCCCCGATAGTCGGCAGGCACCAGCGCAAGTTGCAAGGCACGCGCGTCGTTGAGCTCTTCCTGCTTGCGCGCCAATTCTTCGCGCATCGCATCGCGCAGCTTCTTCTTTTCGAGCGTCGACAAAATTCGTGCGCGAAGCAGGGTGGCATTGAAGGGCTTGAGGATGAAATCTTCGGCGCCCAATTCAATGCAGCGCACGACCGGCTCAAGGTCGGTCAGCGCCGAGATCACGATAACCGGCAGGTCGACCAGCTTGTCCTGTGCCTTCAGGCTTTGCAGGACCTCGAAACCATCCATCTCCGGCATCATGATGTCGAGCAGGATCAGATCAAAATTCTGACGGGCGATCGCCTCTAGCGCCTCGCGGCCATTGGTGGCCTGCTCAACCAGGTCGATTCCCAATCGCCCCAACCGACGAACCAGAATATCGCGGTTGTCGGCGACATCATCGACAACGAGGACACGGGCACTGGCTGGGTTCATGGCAACGCTCTCTGCGAGGTGAAAGGCGACGCAAAGCGCGTCACGGCTTTATCAATGATCGTCGATCATCAAGAGCAATTGATCGGCCGTGGCGACGACCTGCCGCAAGTCAGCGATCAGGCTGCTTGCACAGTCGTCCTGCCAGTCTTCCATCAAGAGTTCGCCATAACCTTTGACCGCGTTCAGCGGAGTTCGCAGATCGTGGCGCAGATGCTGGTGCGCAGCGAGCCAGGCCAGCGCCTCCTGGGCAGCAGGTTGCGGCGAATCGATCAGCGCTGCAGTCAGCACCTGCAGTCGAGTCGACGCCGCACACATCCGATCAAGGTCAGCTGCCGCATCACTCGCCCGGTTTTCCATCGCTTTTGCGCTCAGGCGCCCAAGCTGATCGGACAGTTCGTCGACAGGCCGCTTCAGGACGAGACACAGCGCACTCATCTCCCGATGGACTTGACCGACTCGTTCCGCTGTTTTCAGATCCATGTGTCTACCACCACCGTTAACAGGCTGTGTCGCACACGACCGATGTCGCCCCTCATTGGCTGATCGACCGATCAGCCACCAGGCGCCTTGGGACGCAGCGCCTCGATCTTGCCGATTAATCGCTCGAGCTCGATCGGTTTGGTGTCGTACTCGTCGCAACCCGCCTCCAACGCCTTTTCGCGGTCGCCTGCCATCGCATGCGCGGTCAGTCCGATGATCGGGATATGCCGGGTCTCGGGAGCCCCCTTGATGCGCCGCGTGGCCTCCCAGCCGTCGATTACCGGCAGGCTCATGTCCATCAGAATCAGTTCGGGGGACGCAGAGACCGACATCAGAACGCCCTCGCCGCCATCGACAGCCATCACGATCTCATAGCCCTTTCGGACCAGACGGCGAGACAGCATGTCGCGATTCATTTCATTATCTTCGACCAGCAGGATTTTCAATTTCTCAGCCTCTCAAAACAGACCACAGCCGCGTCAGCCGGATTGACCAGTACGCCCGGGGGCTCTCAGGGCAAGGCGCACCTCGGCGCTCAGATCGCGGGATGATCCTGCGCTCTTGGCGATCACCGCCCGTGCATGCTCACCCAACCATTCGCGCTCCTGCGCGGTCAATTCCTTGGCGCTCAGGACCACCACCGGGATCGACTGCCATTCGGCATGGCGGGCAACTTCCTGCAGGAACATGAAGCCGTCCATCTCGGGCATCATCAGGTCAAGCAGGATGAGCGACGGCGGCTCATGCGTCGACAGCCATTGAACCGCCTCTTTGCCGCTTCCCGCTTCGAAAAACGCGATATTGGCGAGCTTGAGCTGGTGCTGGACCAGTTCGCGGCTCTGTGGATCGTCGTCCACCATCAGGATCGTTGCAGCCTCATCAAGCAGGTGGTGCATCAGGGAGCCCAACTGCACGCGGTCGATCGGCTTGGTCATGAAATCATTCGCACCGAGCGAGATCGCGAAACCGCGATCGGCCGCCACCGTGACCACGACCACAGGAATCGCTGCGAGCTCGGGATCTGCCTTGAGTGCGGTCAGCACTGACCAGCCGTCCATTCGCGGCATCATGATGTCGAGCGTAATCGCTGACGGCTTCAGTTTGCGCGCCAACTCGAGCGCCACTTCGCCGCTGCCTGCCTCAACCACTCGCCAGCCTTCCTTGCGCAGCACGATCGCCATCAGTTCGCGTGACGCGCTGTCGTCATCGACCACCATGACCAGCGGCGCATTCACGTCACCCTCATCTTCTGCCATTCGCGCTGATTGGCCGGCACCTGCCGCCACAGGGGGCAAGCGACTGGGCAGGACCATCGTGAAGGTCGAGCCGACACCAGCGGTGCTGTCGACCCTGATCGAGCCGCCCAGGATCTCGCAGAAATGTCGGGTGATCGCCAGGCCGAGTCCGGTCCCGCCATAGCGTTTCGTGGTCGAGGCATCGGCCTGCGCAAACGGCGAAAACAGCTTGGCGACTTGCTCAGGCGTCATGCCGATGCCGGTGTCCTGCACTTTGAAAGTCACCGGTGAATCAGGTCTCGATGGATCGCGATCGATCGTGAGGGTGACAGTGCCCGACGACGTGAACTTCGTGGCGTTGCTCAGCAAATTCAGCAGATTCTGCTTGAGCTTCGTGCGATCGGAATGCAGCGTGCCGATATCGGGCGGACAGTGAACCTGAAGGTGGTTGCCGTTTTTCTCGACCAGCGGTTTGACGATTGCATTGATCTCATCGAGCAGACCCGGGATCGAGACATCCTCGAGATAGATATCCATCTTGCCGGCTTCAATCTTCGACAGATCGAGGATGTCGCTGATCAGGTTGAGCAGATGGCGCCCGGCAGACTGGATCTTGGTGAGGTCACGGGAGTATTCATCGAGACCGTCGTCCTGCGCCATCTCCTGCAGGATCTCGCTGTAGCCGATGATCGCGTTGAGCGGTGTGCGCAGCTCATGACTCATATTGGCCAGAAAGGACGACTTGGCCACATTGGCGGCTTCGGCCTCGACCATCGCCGCTTCAAGCTCCTGCTGACGCCGCTTGAGTTCGGTCACATCGGTGTAGACCGACACCAGCCCGCCGTCCGGCGTTGCCCGCTCACTGATCCGAATAAACGTGTCAGGGTGGCGATAGCAGGAAAACGCCGCCTCGGAGCCTGGCAGACTCAATTGCTTTTCGACCCAGGCCTGCCCGCTCAGCTCACCGGTGTCGACCAGATCACGATCGACCAGTGCCGAAATGATCGACGCCAGACCCGTGCCAGGTTCGGCCAGATCGGCAATGCCGGGATAGAGCTCCTTGAACTTTGTGTTGCAGACGATGATGCGGCCCTGCCGATCGAAAACCGCAAAGCCGTCGGAAGTCGTCTCGATCGCAGTGGTCATCATCTGCTGCTGAGTCTGCGAGATTTGAGCGATGCGTTCGCGATCGACGATGCTTTGCCGAAACAGCTGCAGGGTGCCTGCCATGGCGCCGATTTCGTCGCGCCCCGCAGGCGGAATCGGGGTGTCGAGATTACCCGCGGTAATGCCGTTGATGGCGGTCACAACCTGATCAAGAGGCTTCAGAATCGAGCGCAGCACGATCCAGGTCGCGATGATGCCAAGCAGACTCGCCAAGGCCATCAAGACCAGTGCATTGCGTGTCGATTTCTCTATGGTCATCACCATCGCCTGGCGCGACCGGGCCGCTTCGACACCGATCTGATCGGTCAGTGCGGTCAGCCGCGCATCGACCGCCAAACCATGCGTTCGTGCCACCGCAAACAGATCATTGCCAAGTACCCGCTTGTCATCCGCATAGGCTTCGACAGCCTGAATCGCCGATTTTGCGAATCGCTCGACATCGGCCTTGAGTTCGTCTGCCAGTTCAGGGCTGCTCTGCGCGAGCTCAGCGAGTTTGCTGTCGAGATGCGTGCGAGTCTGTTTCGCCTCCAGTTCGGCCTGGATCGCTCTGGACACGGCGAAACCTGAGACCAGCCAACTGACCGCCCCGTCGGTGAGCCAGTGACGGTAATCGCCAAAAGTGCTTCGAATATCTGCAATCAGCGCAATTCGCCGGGCCATGTCGGCATCACGCTGGATCTGTGCGACGTTTCGCTCCAGCGTCGAGGTGAGGTTGAGCGTCGACCCGATCAGTCCTGCCAGAAGCAGGGTCGACAGCAGCAGTACGCGGCTTCTTATGCTCAGTCCGTCAAGCAGCCTGCCTGGCAACCGGGACGGTGCGGACCCGGCGGCGCTCATCGGCGAAAGAGGGTCACGCTGATCATGCCGCCCAGCACCGCTTCACTGGCGGCGTGCCTGAGAAAGCAAGTGACATCGGCCTGGTTGAGCGTTGCCTGATTGTTATCGATCGCCTCAACCATCGCTTCCTGCCGAGATCAAAAAAGCCTTCCGTGCCTGGAGCCGGGACAGATCATCTCCGGATTAGCCTTAGTCGGCTCCTGACAGATTACCAGAGCCTCAGCCAGCACATTCTTGCCGGTCAACGCTGTGTCATCAACCGCAGAATCATTGATGATCGCCCGATCGAAAGCTTCGTACAATCGACGCGTCAGGCGAGTTCGGCCGTCGAAGCACTGCAACAGTTGTGATGATGAGCGTGAGTTAGTATCCGGGTCGGTCCGGGTCACTCTGACCGGACTAACCTGCACCATTCCTTCTGCATCCTCCCGAGAACTGCATGATCCGTCGCCCCGATTGCCCATTGCAGATATCGCTGCGTGCCGCATGCTGCGCAGCGATCCTCTTTTCGGCAGGCTGCGAGAAGCCGGCACCACCACCACCGCCACCGCCGCCCGAGGTGACCGTTATCAAGGTCGAGGTCCGCGATACGCCGGTGGTCAACGAATTTGTGGCGCTGACGCAAAGCCCGCAGCAGGTCAGCATCGTTGCGCGGGTCAGTGGTTTTCTCGACAAACAGCGCTACACCGAAGGAACGGTGGTCAAGCCCGGGCAGGTGCTGTTCGAGATGGACAAAAAGCCCTTTATCGTGCAACTCGATGGCGCCAGAGCATCTCAGGCGAGCGCCAAAGCAGCGCATGACACTGCGCTTGCCAATCTGAGGCGCGTCAAGCCGCTGGTCGAGCTCAATGCGCTGTCGCAAAAAGACCTCGATGATGCAACCGGCCAAGAGCAGACGACCAAGGCTTCGCTCGAGCAGGCTACTGCCAGCGTCGAGAGCGCGAAACTCAATCTGTCGTACACCACCATCGAGTCGCCTTTGCGAGGCGTGGCCGCCGCGGCGCAGCAAAAGGAAGGGGCCTATCTCAGCGCACAGAACAATCTGCTGACCACGGTCTCGTCGCTCCACCCGATGTGGGCCAATTTCAGCATCTCTGAAAATGAGCTGACTGCCTTGCGAAACGAAGTCCGCGCCGGTCGGCTGAAAGGCCCCCAGAACAAGGTGCTTTCGGCTGAAATCTTATTGAGCGACGGCAGCTCCTTTGCGCATGCAGGCTCGATCTCTTTCATCGATCCCGCCTATAACCCGCAGACAGGTACCTTCCTGATCCGGGTCACGGTGAGCAACCCGGAAGGCGAACTGCGGCCGAATCAGTATGTGAAAGTGCGTCTGAAAGGCGCAACCCGCCCCAACGCCATCCTCGTGCCTCAGCGTGCCGTGCAACAGGGCTCCAAAGGACATTTCGTATGGGTCGTCGACCCGGCCGGCCGAGTCGAAAACCGTCCGGTTGCGGTGGGCGACTGGTATGGCGACCAATGGTTCATCAACGATGGCCTGAAAGCCGGCGATCAGGTGGTGGTCGACGGCGGCCTGAGGCTGAAAGCGGGCGATACCGCAAAAGTGTCCGCAGCGGCACCGGTTCCGGCGGCGCCGAACGCACCCGCCAGTAAGCCCTGACGCCGGCCGGACGCGAGCATGTTCTCAAGGTTCTTTATCGAGCGCCCGATCTTTGCGACCGTGCTGTCGCTGCTGATCGTGGTGGCAGGACTGGTCTCGTTGACTGCATTGCCGGTGGCGCAGTATCCGAACATCACCCCGGTACAGATCACGGTCACCACCACCTACCCCGGTGCGGACGCCAAGACCGTCGGTGACTCGGTGGCCTCGCCGATCGAGGCCCAGATCAATGGCGTCGACAACATGATGTACATGACGTCGGTGAGCTCCAATACCGGGCAGCTGACGATCACGGTCTACTTCACGCTCGATACCGACCCGGACATCGCGCAGGTGCAGGTTCAGAACCGTGTCAATCTCGCCGCACCGCAGCTTCCGAGCGCGGTGGCGCAGTACGGCGTATCGGTCCAGAAGAAGTCGGCCAGCACGCTGATGATCATCGGACTCTACGACAAGGACGCACGTTACTCGCCCGACTACGTCCGCAATTACGCGAATGTCTATGTGCTCGATGCGATCAAGCGTATCGAGGGCGCCGGCCAGGCGCAGATTTTCGGTGTGCCCGACCAGGCCATGCGCCTGTGGATGAATCCCGATCGCATGGCGTCGCTTGGCATCACCACCTCCGACATCCAGTCTGCGGTATCCAGCCAGAACGCGGTGATCGGCGCAGGGCAGATCAATCAGGAGCCTTCCACCGGGAAAGTCGATCTGAACTTTCCGGTGCTGACCCAGTCGCCCTTCATCGATCCGCGAAAATACGAAAACATCATCCTGCGAGCCAATGCCGACGGCAGCGCCATCGTTCGCCTCAAGGATGTCGCCCGAGCCGAGACCGGGCGGCGCGCCTACATCGACGACAACCGTCTCAATGGCATGCCGGCCACACCGATCGCGATCTATCAGCAGCCGGGCGCAAACGGCCTCGATGTCTCGAAGGCTGTGCGAAAGGCGATGGAGGATCTCAAGAAGACCATGCCGGCAGGCATCGACTATGTGATCGCCCTGGACACGACCGATTTCGTTCGTCTGTCGATCGAGGAGGTCCTCCACACTCTGGTCGAAGCCATCGCGCTGGTGGTGCTGGTTGTCTATCTGTTCCTGCAGAACCTGCGCGCCACCATCATCTGCATCGTCGCCATTTTCGTGTCGCTGATCGGTACCTTCACCGGCATGCTGGCGCTGGGCTTTTCGATCAATCAGCTCACGCTGTTCGGCATGGTGCTGGCGATCGGCATGGTCGTTGACGATGCGATCGTGGTGGTCGAAAACGTCGAACGCAATATGGTCGAGCATCATCTGGGCGCCAAGGCCGCGTCGATCAAGGCGATGGAAGAGGTCTCGGGCCCGGTGATTGCCGTGGTGCTGGTGATGGCCGCGGTATTCATTCCCGCAGCATTCCTGCCCGGGACCACCGGTCAGCTCTACAAGCAGTTCGCGCTCACCATCGTGCTGTCGGTGGCGCTCTCCGGCCTGGTGGCGCTCACCCTGACGCCCGCGATGTCGGCGCTGCTGCTCAAGCACTCCGACAAGCCAAAACGTGGCTTTTTCGCAGCCTTCAACCGGTGGTTCGAACGTCTGACCAAGTCCTACGGCCGCAGTGTCCAGTTCTTCATTCGACGACTGCTGGTGTCGGGCGTCGTCATTGCAGTCATGATCGCCGGCATCTTCATTCTTTTTCGCGATCTGCCCACCAGCTTCGTGCCGAATGAAGACCAAGGCTATGTGCTCGGTCAGATCATCATGCCCGACTCGGCAACGCTGCCGCGCACGGCAAAGACCAGCGAGCAGATCGACGCGATTTTTGCGAAGAACCCGGCGGTGGCCAATCGCACAATCATCAATGGCTTCAGCATGATCGACGGCCAGTTCAAGGCCAACACCGCGACGCTCTTCATCACCTTCACCGACTTCAAGGAACGCTACGCCACGACCGAGAAGGCCCGCTCCGAAAACGCCCGGGCAATCCTGATGAGCGCTGCGACCGAGGCGCGCGACACCATCGAGACCGGCGTGATGATCCCGATCGCACCACCCGCGATTCCGGGCATCGGCACCACCGGCGGCTTCGAATTCTGGATTCAGGACAAGTCGTCGGGCGATCCGGCCAAACTGAACGAGGTCACGCAGAAGTTCATTGCCGACCTCGGCAGCCGCCCCGAACTCTCGGGCGTGCGAACCACATTCAGAGCAGCCTCGCAGCAGCTCAGGGTCAATGTCGACCGTTCGCGCGCGCTGCTGCTCAATGTGCCGATCAGTGATGTGAATGCCGCGCTGCAGGCTCAGTTCGGCTCGATCGTGGTCAGCCAGTTCACCGAATACAGCCGGGTCTGGAACGTCATCCTGCAGGCTGACGCGCCCTATCGGCAAACGCCTGCCGATCTGACCAAACTCTATACCCGGTCGAACAGTGGTCAGATGGTGCCGCTATCGGCGATCGCCACCACCGAGTATGTCGTCGGCCCCGACCTCATGCCGCACTTCAACGGCTTTCCGGCGGCTCAGGTCACCGGTGGTGCCGCGCCCGGCTACAGCTCGGGCGATGCGATCAAGGCCATGCAGGAGACCGCCCGCAAATCCTTGCCTGCCGGCTATGACTTCGCCTGGTCGGGCATGGCCTATCAGGAGCTGCAAGCGGGCAGCAGTTCGGCGTTCGCCTTTGCCTTCGGCATCCTGATCGTCTTCCTCATCCTGGCCGCGATGTATGAATCCTGGGCGCTGCCGGGTGCGGTGCTGACTGCGGTGCCCTTCGGCATCATCGGTGCACTGCTGGCCACCTGGGCACGCGGGCTGGAAAACGATGTCTACTTCCAGATCGGACTGCTGGTGCTGGTCGGTCTGGCCGCGAAAAACGCGATTCTGATCGTCGAATTCGCGGTCGAACTCAGGCAGCAGGGCAAATCCGCGCTCGAGGCAGCGGTCGAGGCCGGCGAGCTGCGGCTTCGTCCGATCATCATGACCTCGCTCGCCTTCATCTTCGGCTGTGTGCCCCTGGCAATCTCGGTTGGCGCCGGCGCAAATTCACGCCATTCCCTGGGCACCGGCATCATTGGCGGCATGATCGGTGCCAGCACACTCGCCCTGCTCTTTGTGCCGCTTTTTTTCCTGCTATTCGACAAGTTGTCCAGGCGTGCATCGCCATCGACGCAGACCGGCTCGGATGATGACGGACAAGCACCCGATCGCGCGCCGCCTCGCAACAGGGATGAGTGAGATGCGCCTTGCCTTGCGGCTGTCCTGCCTGTGCCTGGCGATGATCGCAGGCCTGAGCGGCTGCATGGTGGTCGGTCCTGATTACTCGCGCCCGACGGTTCAGCCGCCTGCGACCTACCGCGAGACCGACCCCACCTCGCGAGACCTTGCCGACCTCGCCTGGTGGAAGCAGTTCGGCGACCCGGTGCTCGACGCACTGATCGCCGAAGCGGTTGCCAACAATTACTCGGTCAAAACCGCACTCGCCAATGTCGAGGCAGCGTCGGCCATTCTGATGCAGCAACGCTCTGCGCTTTATCCGCAGGTGGGCTATCTGGGCAAGGGACAGAATTTGAACCTGCCCAACCAGTCGTCGATCAACGGGGTGCCGCTCGGTTCGGGTGTGCCGGCTTCGCAGACCGCCTACAGCCTGATGCTCAGCGCCAGCTGGGAGCTCGATCTGTGGGGGCGCATTCGGCGGCTCTCGGAATCGGCCCAGGCCAATATCCTGGCAAGCGATCAGGTCCGTCGAGGCGTGGTGCTGTCGCTGGTCGGATCGGTGGCCAATGCCTATATTCAGCTGCGATCGCTCGACGAACAACTCGCGATTGCCAGGCGCACTCTGGGCACCTATGCCGAGTCGGTTCGCCTCTTCGAGCTGCAGTTCAAGTATGGCCAGATCTCGCTGCTCACGCTCGAGCAGTCACGATCACAGTATGAAGCCGCCGCCGCAGTCATTCCTCAGATCGAAAACAGCATCGCGGTCACCGAGAACACCTTATCGGCCCTGCTCGGGCGCAATCCCGGACCAATCGCCCGGGGCAAGAGCCTGACTCAACTGCTGGCCCCGTCCGTACCCGCCGGGCTGCCGTCCGAGTTGCTTGAGCGGCGCCCCGACATCGCTCAGGCCGAGCAGCAGCTGGTGGCTACGAATGCGCTCATCGGGGCAGCACAGGCATTGTATTTCCCGACGATTTCGCTCACCGCCGGCCTGGGTGCCTCGAGCAACCAGCTGTCGAATCTGATATCGGGCGGAAAGACCACGACCGTGCTCGGCGCGGCTCTCACCGGACCACTCTTTACCGGCGGACTGATCACCGGCCAGGTCAATCAGGCGCGGGCCCAGCAACAAGCCGCGATGTTCAACTATCTGTCGGTGGTGCAATCGGCGTTTGCAGACGTCAACAACGCGCTGGTCGGCCGAATCAAGCTGAGCGAGCAGGTCAGGGCCGAGAAAAAGCGGGTCAATGCGCTGAGCGAAACCCTGCGCTTGTCGACCCTGCGCTATGACGGCGGCTATACCGACTACCTTTCTGTGCTCTATGCCCAGCAGCAGCTCTTTCCGGCTGAGCTCACCTATGCCCAGGACCTCGGGCAATCGCTTGCCGCGGTGGTCAAGGTCTATATGGCGATGGGCGGCAGCTGGGTCGACGCGGCTGCGAATCCTTAGTCGGTGTCAGGCGCTCGTCAGTCGAGCTGGATGTTCTCGCGCCTGATCACCTCACCCCACTGGGAGGTCTCTGCCCGAATTCGACCGGCGAAGGTCTGCGGGTCGAGCAGTTCGATCTTTCCCTGATTGAGCAGCCCCTGCATCGCAGCCGGATCGTCGCGCGAACCGAGTATTGCTGAGTAGAGCGTATCGATGATCGCTGAAGGCGTCTTGGCGGGCGCAAGCAGACCCAGCCAGAAGGGCACATCAAAGCCGGGGTAGCCCGACTCGATCATGGTCGGTACATCAGGCAGATCGCGCCAGCGCGCCGCGGTCGAGACCGCAAGCGCCTTGAGCTTGCCCGACTTCACGTTGGGCACGGTATTGGGTGTATCGAGCAGCACATCGATTTCCTTGCCGATCACACCGAGTTGCGCATTCACTCCGCTCTTGTAGGGGACGTGCGTCGTCTTGATGCCGGCACGCTGATTGATCAGCTCAAAGCCCAGGTGGGCGAGATTGCCCGGGCCACCCGAACCGTAAGTGATCTCGCCCGGCTTGCGTTTGGCCAGAGCGACCAGATCGGCCACGGTATTGACGCCGGCAAGCCGCTCATTGGCCGGGTTGATCGTCATGATGAAGGGCGCCGACACCACCATCGAGACAGGCGTGAAATCGCGCTCGGGCAGATAGCCGAGCTTCTTGTAGACCTGCGGATTGACCGTGATGCTGCTCGAGTTGGTGACCAGCAGGGTGTAGCCATCGGACGCCGATCGGGCCACCTCGGCCGCACCGAGCGCACCATTGGCACCTGGCCTGTTCTCGACCACCACCGGCTGGCCAAGCTTGATGCGAATCTGCTCTGCAAGTACCCGGGCAATGCCATCGGTGGCGCTGCCGGGCGGGAATCCGGTTACCAGACGAATCGGCTTGGTAGGCCAGGACTGGCCTCTGGCCATCGGCGCGAGAGTGGTCATCAGCGCCGCAACCGACGCTCCCATCAGCGATCGACGCGAAAATCCCTTGCCTGCTGCCATCTGGTGTCTCCGATCATTGTTATGGTGGGTATGGCCGGGGCGCCTGCCCCGAGCCATCCGCAGGACGATATCAGCGCTTGGCTTTGCTGCGGCCGATCGGACCGCCTCTGAACGCTGTCTTCGACTCGTTTTTCGAATCATTGCGCACGGAATTGGGCGCCGAACGCGCACCAGTCTGGCGGGGGGGTAAGCCGGTGTGCTGAGTGAGGAGGGTGCCGCGCCGCGGTGGCGTCGGACTCAGCGGTGGCCCGTCGACCGCACGGGCAGCAGCCTTCAGGCCGCGCGAATAGGGATCGCCCATCCCCTTGCCCGGCTGATAAAGCGGGATCAGGTGCTGCTTGCCATTGCCGATCAGATCGGCACGACCCATGTCCTTGAGCGCCTGTCGCAGCAGCGGCCAGTTGTCGGGGTCATGCCAGCGCAAAAACGCCTTGTGAAGTCGCCTGCGCCGATCGCCTCGAACGACATCGACTCTTTCGCCTTTGCGATCGTCGCGGCTGATGCCTTTGAGCGGGTTGCGACCGGAGTGATACATCGCGGTGGCGGTCGCCATCGGACTCGGATAGAAGGTCTGGACCTGATCGGCGCGAAAGCCGTTGCGCTTGAGCCAGATCGCCAAATGCATCATGTCTTCGTCGCTGGTGCCCGGGTGCGCTGCGATGAAGTACGGGATGAGGTACTGCTTCTTGCCAGCCTCGGCGCTGAACTTGTCGAACAGGGTCTTGAAACGGTCGTAAGACCCGATGCCGGGCTTCATCATTTTCGACAGCGGCCCGCCCTCGGTATGCTCGGGCGCAATCTTGAGATAGCCGCCGACATGATGGCTTGCCAGCTCACGGATGTATTCGGGTGACTCGACCGCCAGGTCGTAGCGCACGCCCGATCCGATCAGGATTTTCTTGATCCCCTTGAGCTTTCTTGCACGACGATACAGATCGATGAGCGGCCCGTGATCGGTATTGAGGTTGGGGCAGATACCGGGATAAACGCAGCTTGGCTTGCGGCAGGCGGCCTCGATCTGCGGCGATTTGCAGCCGATGCGGTACATGTTGGCGGTCGGGCCGCCGAGATCGGACACCACACCGGTAAAGCCCTGCACGGTATCGCGCATCGCTTCGATTTCGCGCACCACCGAGTCCTCGCTGCGGCTCTGGATGATGCGACCTTCATGTTCGGTGATTGAGCAAAAGGTGCAGCCGCCAAAGCAGCCGCGCATGATGTTCACCGAAAAGCGGATCATCTCCCAGGCTGGAATCTTGGTCTCGCCGTCATGACGGCCATTGGCGTCGGCATAGCGCGGATGCGGGCTGCGCGCATAGGGAAGATCGAAGACCGAATCCATCTCGGGCGTGGCCAAAGGTATCGGCGGCGGATTGATCCAGACATCGCGATCGCCGTGTGCCTGCACCAGAGCGCGCGCATTGCCCGGATTGGTCTCAAGGTGCAGCACGCGGTTGGCGTGTGCATAGAGGACCGGATCGCTCTTGACCTGCTCGTAGCTGGGCAGACGGATGACCGTGCGATCACGCGGCGGCATCATGATTCGACCGGTTTTGGGCGTGGGCATGAAACGCAAGGTCTGTTCGCCACCGGCAATCGGGCCTGCAGGCACACCCGGAAGCACGGCGGTGGCAGAGGCCGCATCCGCACCGGCCGCCGCCTCACGCGCGCAATCGGTCCCCTGGGCCTGTGCCTGCTCCTCCATGCCCAGATAGGGATTGATGTGATCGTCGACGCGCCCCGGGCGATCGACCTCGGTCGAGTCGATCTGCATCCAGCCGCGGGCGCTGTCATCGTCGGTACGACGCATGAATGCGGTACCGCGCACATCGGTAATGTTGTGGACCGGCTCACGGGCCGCCAGCCGGTGCGCGATCTCGATGACTGCGCGCTCGGCATTGCCGTAGAGCAGCAGATCGCACTTCGAGTCGACGACGATCGAGCGGCGGACCTTGTCCTGCCAGTAGTCGTAATGCGCGATGCGTCGCAGCGAGCCCTCGATGCCGCCGATGATGATCGGCACATCCTTGTAGGCCTCGCGACAGCGCTGCGAATAGACCAGCGCAGCACGATCAGGGCGCTTGCCGCCTTCATTGCCCGGGGTATAGGCGTCGTCGCTGCGGATCTTGCGATCGGCGGTATACCGGTTGATCATCGAATCCATGTTGCCGGCTGTCACACCGAAAAACAGATTCGGGCGGCCAAGCGCCTTGAAAGGCTCGGCGCTCTGCCAATCGGGCTGCGCGATGATGCCGACGCGAAATCCCTGCGCTTCGAGTGCCCGGCCGATGATCGCCATGCCGAAGCTCGGATGATCGACATAGGCGTCGCCGGTCACAACGATGATGTCGCAACTGTCCCAGCCGAGTTGCGCCATCTCCTCGCGGCTCATCGGCAAAAACGGGGCGACACCGAAGCGTTTCGCCCAGTAAGGACGATAGGCGGTCAGCGGTTTGGCGGCAGGCAGGACGGGGAGTGCACTCATCAGCCCGCTATTGTCCCCCGAAACCGGGCAACACACCCATCTTTACTCGACAGCTGCCCTCGACAGTTTGACGATGCGCCCGATTCGGTCGGTTTCGCTGCGGATCAGTGCAGTGACTATGTCGGGCGTGATGATCATCGGGACCATGCCCTGGGTGACCTTTGCTGATCGACGAACTCGCGATTGCTCAGCAGGCTGGCCTGTCAGCGCAGGCCGGCTCATGCTCAGGCTCGCAGTTCGAAGCCTTCATAACCGCTGGCGGCCACCTGCTTGCACCGCTCGACATAGGGCGGAAAACCCAGCAGCGGCATGAAGACCCGCGTCTTGCCGGGCACATTGGCGCCGAGATACCAGGAATTGCAGCCGGGATAGAGCGTGCCGCTGGCCACCGCATTCACATGACCGACCCACTCTTCCTGCGCCTGCGGCGTGGCCTCGATGCTGCGACGCCGGTTCGCGCGCATCCAGTCGATACACTCGCCGATCCAGTTCACATGCTGCTCGATCGACACGATCATGTTGGTGAGCACTGACGGGCTGCCCGGGCCCGAGATGGTAAACAGATTGGGAAAGCCCGACACGTTCAGACCGAGGTAGGTGCGCGGACCGGCGCTCCAGGCGTCCGCAAGCCTCACCCCGTCACGGCCACGAATGTCGACCTTGAGCAGGGATCCGGTCATGGCATCGAAACCGGTGGCATAGACGATCACATCCAGGTCGAAGTCCTGCCCTGCGGCCCGCAGGCCCGACGGCGTGATCGCTTCAATGCCTTTAGGCCGGATGTCGACCAGCTTCACATGCGGCAGGTTGAAGGTGTCGAAATAGCCGCTATCGACACACATGCGCTTGCAGCCGAGCACCTGCGTCGGACACAGCAGATCGGCGGTCGCCTGATCCTTCACGATTTCTCGAATGCGTTCGTGCACATAGGCCTTGGCGATCTCGTTGGCTCGCGAGTCGATCATCAGATCATTGAACGACCGCTGAAAACCGAGACCACCACGCTCCCATGCCTTGTCGAAGGCCTGTCGGTGCTCCTCCGCCGTGGCGCCCAGGGCCGGCCGGTCGGGCACCTGAATGCGCGCACCAAACGCCCCCATCATCTGGCTGTTGCGCGCGCGAAAGGCGGGGTACTCGGCCTTGACCTCGGCCTCGTAGTTCGGATCGAGCGGCGCGTTATGGGCCGGGACGGAATAGTTGGCGGTGCGCTGAAAGACCACCAGCTCACTGGCCTGCTTCGCAATGATCGGGATCGACTGGACGGCCGATGAGCCTGTGCCGATCACACCGACCCGCTTTCCAGTGAAATCGACCGGTTCATGAGGCCAGGCGCCGGTGTGATACGACTGCCCCGTGAATGAGCCCAAGCCAGGAAACGCCGGCATGTTGGTCGATGACAGGCATCCGGTGGCCATCACCAGGTATTGGCCGGTCACCACATCGTCACGGTCGGTTCGCACCGTCCAGCGCGCACTCGACTCATCGAACTGCGCCGACAGCACCCGCGTCTCGAAGCGGATGTCGGTGCGCAGATCGAAGCGATCGGCGACATGGTTGGCATAGCGCAGGATCTCGGGTTGCGGCGCAAAGCGCTCGGTCCAGTGCCAGTCCTGCTGCAGATCCTCCGAAAACTGGTAGGAGTACTCCATGCTCTCGACGTCGCACCGTGCACCCGGATAGCGGTTCCAGTACCAGGTTCCGCCTACGCCGTCGCCAGCCTCGAAGACCCGCGCGCGAAGGCCCATCCCGCGGGCCTTGTGCAGCATGTACATGCCGGCAAATCCGGCGCCAACAATGATCAGATCAAATCCGGCATCACGTCCGGGTTCAGGCATTGCACTCATCATCTCTCCGGCATCACTTGAAAATCAGGGCGCCGTCGCCGAGATCGGCGGCAGGCAGTTCATCTTTTTCGGTCATGTAGTCCTGGCCGTGCTTCCAGGGCTGGCGATCTCCCTGCCTGGGCAACAGGTGCAGGCCACGCATGATGTAGCCGGGATTGAAGTTGCCCGGGTCAACCCAGGGCGACAAGGGCATGCCCTGATCCTGCGGCCTCAGCGCCGGAGTCACGACCGTGGCCTTCCGAGCTTCCATCTCCTTGAGCAAACGGCAGATGAAATCAGCAACGATGTCGACCCGCAGCGTCCAACTTGCTCTGAAATAACCGAAGACCCAAAGCATATTCGGCACTCCGGTGAACATCAGCCCGCGGTAGCTCACGGTACTGGCGAAATCGAGCGGCTTGCCGTCGATCGAAAACGCGATGTCGCCCAGCACGTTGAGATTGAAACCGGTGGCGGTGATGATCACGTCGGCATCGAGCTGAGTACCCGATTTCAGCAGCAGTCCGGTCTCGTTGTAGGTATCGATCTCATCGGTGACCACCGAGGCTTTGCCGCTGCGGATGCCGCGAAAAAGGTCGCCATCCGGAATGAAGGCGATGCGCTGCTTCCAGGGCGCATAACGCGGCGTGAAATGCCTGGCTACGTCGTAGTCTTCGCCAAGATAGGCTTTCACCCCGCCGAGCAGTTCGCGGGTGACCACCTCCGGCTCGGTTTCGCAGCGACGTGTAAAAACTGACTGATCGAAGAGGATCTTGCGGCGCACGATCTCGTGGATCCAGGTTTCGTCGATGTCGAGCTCGCGCAGGGTATCTGCGAGCACATTGGCATTGCGCCCGGTGATGAAGTAGGTGGGCGATCGCTGCAGCAGCGTCACATGGCCGCACTGCGCGGTAACCGCGGGAACGATGGTGGCAGCAGTCGCGCCCGAGCCGATCACCACGACGCGCTTGCCGCTCAGATCAAGGTCTTCGGGCCAGTTCTGGGGATGGACGATCTGGCCCTTGAAACGGTCCATGCCCGGCCACTCCGGCGTATAGCCTTGAGCGTGACGATAGTAGCCCTGGCACATCCACAAAAAGCGCGTCGAGAATCGCAGGGACTCATTGGTGTCCAGCCGCGTGACCTCAAGGTGCCACAGCCGGTCTTCTCCAGACCAGTTGGCTGAATCGATGCGATGCCGGTAACGGATATGCCTGGCCAGATCCTTCTCGTCGATCACCTCTTGCATGTAGGACAGAATCTTGTCGGCCGAGGCAATTGGTGCCCCTGTCCAGGGCTTGAACCGATAGCCGAAGGTATAGAGATCGCTGTCGGACCGGATACCGGGATAGCGATGGGTGCGCCAGGTGCCGCCGAAATCATCCTGGGTTTCGAGGATGACAAAACGCGTCGCTGGCGATTGCGTCTTGAGATGCCAGGCGGCGCCGATGCCGGATATCCCGGCGCCGACAATCAGCATGTCGAAGGTTTCGCTCGAGCGTTCGGGCATTGACGAGGCCCGGGCACTGGGCTCGGCGGTTGCGGTTGTCGTCATGGCATGGGTCTCCGTTTGTCGTCAGTTTACTGGCTCGGACGCGCGGCAGCTAACCGTTACCGTCGGGGTTCCGATCGATTTCGGATTCACTGATGCTGCTGTCTCGTCGTCTTGCACTGATTTGTCTGCTGCTTGCAGTGGGGCTGCTCAGCCTCCAGTACCTCAGCAGGCCACAGCCGTCGGCCGCGCCGCTTTCCGAAGCCGCTCTTGGCAAACTGGCGTTTCATGATCCGAGCCTGTCGGCATCTGGCAAGCAGTCATGTGCAAGCTGCCATGCCGACACCGCGCCGGTCATGCGGCGCCCAATGCACTGGCGGTGCAGCCCGGCGGCGCCGATCTGCTCGATCAGGGTCTGCGCGCCTCGCAGCCCTTGCGCTACATCGCTACGAATACCGCGTTTCGGTTCGACGATGAAGGCAAGGCATCGGTCGTGGTCAAGATCGCAAAAGCCGCCTGGGCAGACGATTTCAAGGCGGTCTACGGCAAGGGAATCCTCAACGACCCTGATCTTGCCTTCGAAAAATTGACCTTGGCCTTGCAGGCCTTTCAGCGCGATGACGTCGCTTTCAACGGCTTTTCAAGCAAATACGATTCGGTACTCGCCGGCAAGGCCGAACTCACCGCGCAGGAAGCCCGAGGGCTCGCGCTCTTTCCTGTGCGGCGCCTTTCGCGTTCCCTCACTGCGCAATGTCACCCTTCGTCAGGTCTACTTTCACAACGGCCGATACCGCTCGCTGAAAGATGCCCTGAACTTTTACGTGCAGCGCGATACCCACCCCGAACGCTGGTATCCGCGCAGGGCCGACGGCAGCATCGAGAAGTTCGACGATCTGCCTGCCAGATGGCATGCCAACGTCAATCGCAAGGAAGTACCCTACGACCGCCAGCCTGGCCAGACACCGGCACTCGACGAGCGCGAGATCGACGATGTGATCGCCTTTCTCGCAACACTCGAAGACGGCTGGGGCGCCCGGTAATCGATAACGATCAGGCGGCTGAGCGCATGCCTTTCAGACGTGCATCGATGATCGCCTCGGCTTCGCGCACGATTCGCGAGACGAGTTCGGCACAGGTTGGGATGTCGTGGATCAGACCCTGGACCTGGCCGGCCGACCAGATGCCGGCATCCGGGTCACCAAATTCATAGACACCACGACCGCGCTGACCAGCCACCAGATGACGCAGATCATCGATCGTGGCGCCGCCCTTGCTCTCGATCGCGACGACTTCGCGGCTGACGGTATTGCTGGCCACGCGTGAGGTATTGCGAAGCGTGCGGAAGATCAGCTCTGTGGCGCGCTCGTCGTTGGCGACGATCTGCTCCTTGATGCGCTGATGAATCGGGCTTTCGACGGTGCACATGAAACGCGTGCCCATGTTGATCCCCTCGGCACCCAGGGCCAGGGCGGCCACCAGACCGCGTGCGTCACCGAAGCCACCGGAGGCGATCATCGGGATCTTGACCTTGTCGGCTGCAGCCGGGATCAGGATAAGACCCGGGGTATCGTCTTCACCCGGATGGCCGGCGCATTCGAAACCATCGATCGAAATCGCGTCGGCGCCGATGCGCTCGGCCTTGAGCGCATGACGCACTGCGGTGCATTTGTGGATCACCTTGACACCGGCTTTCTTCAACTCGGCGATGTGCTCCTGCGGATTGTTGCCTGCAGTCTCGACGATTCGAACACCCGAATCGATGATCGCCTGACGGTACTCGGCATAAGGCGGCGGGTTGAGCGTGGGCAGAATCGTGAGGTTCACACCGAAAGGCTTGTCGGTCATCTCGCGACAACGCGCAATCTCTCGACGCAGGTCGTCGGGCGTGGGTTGGGTGAGCGCTGTGATAAAGCCCAGCGCCCCGGCGTTTGCCACGGCCGCAACGAGTTCGGCGCGACCAACCCACTGCATGCCGCCCTGTACGATCGGATGTTCGACGCCGAACATTTCGGTAAATCGGGTTTTCAACATGGCTGCTCCTGTTGGGAATCTCGAAAGGAATGAAGTAAACGGAATCGCGTTATCGGGTCAGACTCAGTCCAGCTGGCACGACTCAGACCGGATAAAGCGCAAGTTGCTCGAGCAGCAGCGTGCTGATTCGTTGCGGTTGCTCATCGGTTGAAAAATGTCCGACGCCCTCCAGCACCACGAATCGGAATGGCGCACTGACGAAATCGGCCGTGGATTGCGCGGCAGTCATGCCGACAGTGGCATCGGCATCGCCCCAAACATAAAGTGTCGGGACCTGGATCGTGCCCATCTTTACCCGCAGATCGTGCTGCGCGCGATACCAGGCGAGTGCTGCCTCGAGCGCGGCAGGCGAACCAAGCACCGAGAGATACATGTCGACCGCTGCCGGCGGCACCCCCGCTTCGGCCAGCCGTTCGCGAAGCCGTCGCGCGCCATCCTCGAGCAAAAGCTGCGCCGTGGCCGGATCGAGAAAAGCGCGGTGGTGACGGGATCGATGTTTCTGATCGCCGTCGGGGGCCTGCAGGGCGATCGCAAAGGCCGAGGGATGAGGACGCGACAGGATGGTGAGCGACGCCAGGCGATCGGGATGGCGATCTGCCACCCCCCAGGACACCTGCCCACCCCAGTCATGGCCAGCCAGATGAAAGCGACCCGACTCATGACCGCAGGCAGCCGCCAGATCAAGCACATCGTCAACCAGCCTATCGTAGTGATAGCTGGACAGATCGGCAGGATCGGGACGCGCGCCAGGCGAGTAACCTCGCTGATCGGGCGCGACGACCCGATAACCGGCCTTGGCAAGCGCCGGAATCTGATCCCGCCAGGCATGCCGCGACTGCGGATAGCCGTGCAAGAGAACGACCAGATCGCCCTCGCTTGGCCCGGCGACCCAGGCATCAAAGACCAGCCCGGCGCGGGTGGCGATTCGGTGCAACTCAGGCTGTTCGGAAGCACTCATCGTGAACACTCGCTGAAGTCGAGGATGGCACGAGGCCGGAAGGCCGTACCGCTTTACGAGGCCAGCGTCAGCGTGCCGAAGTCGAGAACCGGATGACCACCCGCGCCCAGGGTGCGGAAGCGGATCGTGCCGCCCTCTTTCCAGGCCTGGACCGTCAGCTCGTCACCCGGCATCACCGGGCGAGTAAAGCGCGCGGACATCGATTTCAGGCGCTTCGGATCGCCGCCGCACAAGGCCTTGACCAGAACCCGACTGGTGATGCCATAGGTGCACATACCATGCAGGATCGGCTTGTCGAAGCCGCCGCGGCGCGCGAATTCGGGGTCGCTGTGCAGCGGGTTGCGATCGCCGCTCAGGCGATAGAGCAGTGCCTGGTCGGCACGCGTCGGACAGACCACCTCAATGTCGGGCGCGCGCTGCGGCACCGGCGCCGGACCCGCCGGGCCCTTGTCGCCACCCCAGCCGCCCTCACCGCGGATAAAGACTGCCGAATTGGTCTCGACCAGCAGCTCACCCGAAGCGGCATCGACGACATCGGCCGTGGTGGTCACAAGCGCTCCCGATCCTTTGTCGAAGATGCCGGTGATCTTGCCGCTGACCCGTACCGTTCCCTGCAGCGGCAGCGGCTTGTGCAGCGTGAAGCCCTGCTCGGCATGAACGAGTTTGGTCCGGTCGATCGGGCCAAGATCGGGGCGCGCAGCCGCCCGCTGGGTCAGGACCACGCCATAGGCTGGCAGCATCACCAGCTCCTGACCGGCCGAATTCTCGGTGGTCAGATTCAGTTCACCGAACGGATCCGACTGTCCTGCGCCGACACCCAGCGCATAGAGCATTGCATCGCGCGAGTCCCAGCTGACCTCCGAAGGTCCGGCCGTGCGGCCGACTGCATCCCTGTCGAGTCCCATCTTGTCTGTCTCCTGTGGTTCTGATGTTTGAGGTTGTTGGTAGGTCGAAAACTTAATCGCGCATGCGGTTGGGCTCAACCAGCGCCGAATAGACCAGCGTGCGCAGCTCGCGGCGCACCGGATAGGTGGCCGATCCCATCAGTTGGGTCATGAAGATCACCGCAATATCCTCGACCGGGTCGATCCAGAAGGCGGTCGATGCTGCGCCTCCCCAGTAAAACTCGCCAACGCTCGAGGGCACCAGCGCTTTCACCGGATCGAAGACCACCGCAAATCCGAGGCCGAATCCGACGCCGGCGTTGGTCGCCTCGGAGAACATCGAGCGCGACATGCTGGCGAGATCGGCGCCGCCCGGCAGCTGATTGGCAGTCATCATGCGCAGCGTGGCCGGAGCGACGAGGTGATGGCCTTTGTACTGGCCACGATCGACCAGCATCTGGCAGAACTTCGCATAGTCGCCGATGGTCGAGACGAGACCACCCCCGCCAGAATGAAAGACCGGCGGCGTGAGATAAACGCTGGTCTGAGGATCATCCTGCAGCTTCAGGCCCGCCTCGGGCGTCGGCAGATAGCAGGCGGCAAAGCGCGACCGCTGGTCTTCACGAACCTGGAAAGAGGTTTCGGTCATGCCAAGCGGATCGAGAATGCGCTCTTTGACGAAGGACTCGAAGGACTGCCCCGAGATCCGCTGCACCAGCACTCCGAGCACATCGGTCGAGACCGAGTAATTCCAGGCATCGCCAGGCGAAAACTCGAGCGGCAGATTAGCCAGCGCATCAACGAAACCCGCCATGTCGAGCGGTCCTGCTCGGTCGGACAGAACCTTCTTGCGATAGGCGGCATCGACATTGCTGCGAAACTGAAAGCCGTAGGTGAGGCCGGAGGTATGGCGCAGCAGATCGACCATCTGCATCTGCCGCGACACCCGCGTCGTGATGTAGGGGCCAATACCGGCGCTGAAGACCGCCAGTGCCTTGAACTCGGGGATGAAGCGGCTGACCGGATCATCGAGCGCCACCAGCCCTTGCTCGACCAGCATCATGAACGCAAGGCTGGTGATCGGCTTGGTCATCGAATAGATGCGATAGACGGTCTCGGGCGTTACCGGAATGCCACGTTCGAGATCGGCATGACCCAGCACCATCTGATGAACCAGCTCGCCCTTGCGCAGGATCTGCAACTGCGCGCCGGGCAGCTTGCCGGACTTGATGTATTTGTCGTCGATGAAGCGATCGATACGGGAAAGACGGTCCCGGGCGAAGCCCTGAAAAGTCGCTTGGGTCATGAAGGTGAACTCCTGCGTGTCAGATTGCAGCGGCCATACCGTCGCCGGCCGGGTCAGCACCACCGTCGAGCCTGCCATCATTGATTCGAATGGCATGCACCAGCGGGAACATATGGCTGAAGGCATGCCGCATCACCGGATAGCCTCTGGCCTCGAGCGCACGCTGCGTCGATCGCAGAATGCGGTTGGTCACTTCGATGGTGTCGGAGGTGGTGCAAAAGCGCGGTGCTTCGACCGCTTCCTGAGCATTCATGCCGAAATCGACCGCATTGAGAATGGCCTGCAGGTTGCCCATCGTGATCGTGGTGCCGCCGGGCGAGCCGACAATGAAAAACGGCTTGTCACCTTTGAAAACCATGGTCGGGGACATTGCCGAGAACCTTGCCTTGCCGGGGGCCAGCGAGCCGGCGCGGCCGGGGCGCGGATCGAAGACCATCATGCAGTTGTTGTACATGAAGCCCAGGCCATCGGTGACTACGCCCGAACTCGAGCCAAGCGAATGGGTCAATGACACACAGGCGCCTTTGGCGTCGGCCACGCAGATATGCGTGGTCTCCTTGCTCTCCGGGCCACCGGCATTCATGCGCGGGACGCGGGTCTTTTCGCCGCTGCGAATGCGAGCCGCCATGCGGGCGGCGTACTCCTTGGAGGTGAGCTCGGCCATCGGGATATCGACAAATCGTGGATCGCCCATGCGCTCGTCTTTATCGACAGTCGCGATCTTCATCGCTTCGCTGACGGTCGCGATGTAGTCGGCAGAGTTGTGGCCCATTGCGGCCAGATCAAAATTCTCGAGAATATTGAGCATCAGCACGATCATCAGACCACCGCCGGGCGGCTGGTTGGTGGCCACGCGATAGCCGCGATAGGTGGTCCACAGCGGATCGACCGATTCGGTTGCACAGGCTGCCAGGTCGGCCATGGTGACCAGTCCGCCATGGGCCTTCATGTCGGCGTCGATACGACGCGCGATCTCGCCGTGATAGAAATCATCGACGCCGTGCTCCGCGATCCGGCGATAGGTGCGACCCATGTCGGGGTTGCGCAGCAACTCGCCCACCTTGCGCGGCTGGCCATCGGGCCTGAGGTAGATCTTTGCAGAGGCCGCGCAATCGGTCAGCACCCGGATGCGTTCAATGCGCCCAGACTGCGCCGGCTGCATCCAGAAACTGTGCACATGCGGACGCACTGCAAAGCCCGATTCGCAATAGCCAATCGCAGGCTGGAGCATGTCGGCCAGCGTACGGGTGCCAAAACGCCGCAGGGCCTCATCGAAAGCCTTGATCGTGAGCGGCGTGGTCATCGACTGATAACCGACCTCATTGACTGCTCCCTGGAGCACGAAACCGAAGCCGTCATCGCATTCACCGACGATCCGGTCCTGCCACATGTCGGGGCGAGTCGCCAGCGGCGCACGGCCGTGAAAGTCGATGAAGGTATGCACGCCACGCTCAGGCAGATGGATGTGCATCGAACCGAAACCGGCAACACCGCACATCTGCGGGTCGACCGCCGTCTGCACCAGGGCCGCGCCAATGGCGGCGTCGATGACATTGCCGCCGGCGGCAAGAATATCGAGACCGGCTTCGACCGCCTCGGGCTGCGCTGCACTGACCATGGCTCGATGCATTGTTCAGACCTCCAGGCGAAATGCGTCGCCGTCTTTGACGATATGACCCGCAGTAGCGCCTGCGAAATGGGTGCCGATGACCAGGGTCGGTGTACCGGCCAGCCTGCCGAAGACTTCGCGGCGGGTCCTGGTCGACTGCTCAGTATCGTAATCAGCACTCGACGCCCAGGCCGGCCAGGCAAGCTGGCAGGGGTGGTGAATGAAGTCGCCGGTGATCAGGGCGTTCTCGCCCTGCGAGGAGATCGCCACGCTGACATGCCCCGGCGTGTGCCCGACGGTTGGCACCAAGCTGACCTCATCGCAGATCTGGAACGAGGTATCAACCAGATCGACCAGTCCGGCATCAAACACCGGCTTGACCGAATCGTCGAAAATCGCCACCTGATCGGGTACATCGCGCTTGCCCTGCCAGTAGTTGAACTCGGTACTGGCCATGAGGTAGCGCGCATTAGGAAAGGTCGGCACCCATTGCCCGTCGACCCACATGGTGTTCCAGCCGACATGATCGACATGCAGGTGAGTGCACATCACTGTGTCGATCGATTCACGCGGGAAACCGGCCTGCGCCAGGTCGCGAAGGAAAGGCCCCTGCAGATTGTTCCAGCTGGGAAGCGCCCGATTCTGCTTGTCATTGCCAAGGCAGGTATCGACGATGATACGCCGCGTTGGCGTCTGGATGACCAGCGCATGGATGCTCATCTTGAGCCGCCCTTCGTCATCCATGAAGTGGGGCTTCATCCATTCGATTTCGCAGCACGCCTCGCGGGTTGCCTGCGGCAGGATGAAACGCGAACCGCCGACCGACTCGACTTCAAGGATCTTGGTGACGGTCACCGACCCGATGCGCCATGTCTGCACGAGTGTCTCCTCGGAGTGGCAAAGCGAAAACCGTAACACAGCCGCGCACGCAGGACAGCCGACAGCAGGCAAAATGCGGATCGATAATCCGAACAATGACCCGAGGAGACACCATGAGACTGAGAAGCCCCCGTATTGCGCCGGTCCCACAAGAGGACTGGACTGCCGAGCAGACAGCCCTCGCCACCCCACTGATGACCCGCGGACCGATCCTCAACATCTTTCGGACGCTGCTCGGGCATCCGGACGCACTGCGTGCCTTTCTCGGCTGGGCGAGCTATGTGCTGAGCAAGCGCAGCACCCTGCCCGCCCGCGAGCGCGAAATCGTGGTGCTGAGAATCGGCTTTCTGTGCCGCTCGGGCTATGAATGGACCCAGCATTGCGAGATCGGCGAGCGCGCCGGACTCACCAAAGCCGAGATCACCGCCATCAAGCAGGGCGCACAGGCACCCAACTGGCGCGCGCCCGAGATCGCCCTGATCAAGGCCTGCGACGAACTGCATGGCGATCAGTTCATCACCCCTGCCACCTGGCAGGCACTGTCGACCCACTTCAATCCCAAACAATGCATGGATATGGTCTTCACAGCCGGGCAGTACACCCAGGTCTCGATGATCCTCAATACCCTTGGCGTGCAACTGGACGAAGGCCAGACCCTCGATCCCGACCTGCGTGCCTATCACGACGAAAAGAACTGAGGAAAGTCGGATGAAAACCCTGAAACTCGGCCGCACCGGCCTTGACGTCTCGCGACTTTGCCTCGGGTGCATGAGCTATGGTCTTCATCAAGCGCGCGCTTGATCTGGGCATCAATTTTTTCGATACCGCCAATGTCTACTCGGCCGGGACCAGCGAGGAATACCTCGGACGCGCACTGATCGACTATGCACGACGCGAGGAAGTGGTCATTGCCACCAAAGTGAATGGTCGGATGCACAAGGGCCCTAATGGCGCTGGGCTGTCGCGCAAGACGATCATGACCGAGATTGACGCCAGCCTGCGCCGCCTGGGCACCGACCATGTCGATCTCTACCAGATTCACCGCTGGGATTACGGCACGCCGATCGAAGAAACACTCGAAGCGCTGCACGATGTGGTCAAGGCCGGCAAGGCCCGCTACATCGGTGCTTCATCGATGTACGCGTGGCAGTTCGCCAAGGCACTGACGATTTCAGACCGCCACGGCTGGACAAGATTTGTCTCGATGCAGAACTTCGTGAATCTGCTTTATCGCGAAGAAGAACGCGAAATGCTGCCACTCTGCCGTGACCAGGGGATTGCTGTCATTCCATGGAGTCCGCTTGCGCGAGGCCGCCTGACCCGTCCGTGGGATCAGTCGACAGCCCGTCTGGAGACCGATGAATTCGGCCGCACGCTGTATGCGCACACCGGCGATGCCGACCGCAAGGTAGCCGAAGCGGTCGGTGAGGTCGCACAGGCACGAGGTGTGCCGCGCGCCCAGATTGCGCTGGCCTGGGTGCTGCAGAAGTCGGAGGTAACCGCGCCGATTGTCGGCGCGACACGCCTTGAGCAGCTCGACGACGCGGTCGCCGCCCTGTCGATCAGCCTCACCGAAGAAGAAATCAAGGCAGTGGAAGCACCCTATGTGCCACACGCGGTGACAGGTCACGCCTGAGGGAGCTGGTCGTAAAAAAACCGGACCGATCGCAAGGTCATTGCGATCGGCCCGGTTGGCGTGAAACCCGGGACGAGTCCCGGGAATCGGGTGGGTCAGTTCGCCTTGTTGATGTCGACCCGGCGGGCAGCCCGATCTTCATAGCTGCCAGTCAGATACTCGGGCGGCTGCATCGTGATGTTGGCTTCCGGAACACCGGCCGCAACCATCGCGTCCTTCACGGCTTTGGCACGGTTCTTGGCGAGTTCCTCGTTGCGGGCCGGATCGCCGGTCTTGTCGGTATAACCGGTCACTGCGTACTTGCCAACCTTCGAAACCTGATCCACCACCGCGGCAATGGTTTTGGAGCCTTCTGCGCCGATGTCGAACTTGTCGAGTTCGAAGTAGACCGAGGCAGGAAGCGCAAGCTTTGCAACAGGTGCCGGAGCAGTCACCGCAGGCGGTGCTGCCGGGACGGGTGCCGGCGCGGGTGCCTTCGGCGCAAACGCCTGCCACAACAGGTAGGCACCGATCAGCGCGGCCAGCCAGGGCAGCCACTTCAGCAAGCCTGACGAGGCGGGCGGCGCCGCCGGAACAACCTTGGCAACCGCAGGCGCGGCGACCGCGGCAAGCGACGCAGGAACCCGATCCAGCATGTTCGAGAAACTGCTGAACCCAAGGGCGCTGGTCAGCCGAGGATCGACGTTGGCTTTGGAGAGCGTCGCTTTCTGACCGAGCAGCAGGTTAGCCAGGCCGGTAGCGTCCAGGCCACGTTCGGAGACGAGTTTCTTGATCATGCCGAACAAAAACGGCATGGCGACGCTAATCAGCGTGCTTGCCGAGCCGGTCTTGATTCCGGCGACCGACGACAAGGCGCTGGCGAGTCCGGAGGCCTTGTCGCCGCCGAACAGACCTGAGACGAGGCTGGCCCCGGTCGAGAGCAATTTGTCGGTCGGTGCACCGCCACCAAGGAGTCCGGCGACGTTCGACAGCATTCCCGGGTCAACGTTCGCACCCGTCACCAACTTGAATAGATCGCCCGCACCCTGGGTGGTGGACGCTTTCTGCATCATGCCGCCAAGCATTGTCGGGATCAGCGAACTGACAGCCGACTGAACGCCACTTTCGTTCTCGCCAAGCATCTTGCTGACCGCACCGACCATGCTCTGACTGGGACCACCTGAAAACAGCTCGAGGATATTGCTGACCATGAGATTCTCCGTAAAAAAAAATTTACAAACCCGAACTAATACGGGTTTGACGGGGCGAGATGGTATCAGGGAGTAGTGACGAAAGTCACATCAATTCCGGAAAAAGAAAAATTTTTTCGCACAAAGGAGAGACAGCCGTGTCAGTTTGGCGATATTCGACATTCGCGTTCACATCAACAGCGAGCCAATGCTAATCTGGCGGGAATTTCCCGGAACAATCGCCATGGCAACACGACTTCCCGCAGCAAGAAACAATTCGGTCAAGGCAACTGCAGCGCCCACCCGTCGTGGACGCCCGCCACGCAAGGTCTATATCAACGTGCTGGTCAAAGCCACAACTCGCGATGGACTTGCGAAGCTCAAAGCGAGCGGCCCGCTTGCGAGCCAGGGCGAAGTCATCGACGAACTCGTCGAACGCGTCCTGAGCGTCAAGACCCGCAACGGGACTTGAGACGCTGTCGCTCAGGCAACTGAGCGTGGCACCGCAGACAATAGACGGTATAAGTTGCGTACTGAGTTGAGTACTATGTTGCGTACTAAGCTACTTAGATCGAATTAAGCCGTCTCGCGCAGGAAAGCGTCGATGAGCGACAGCGCAACCTGCGCCTGTTCCTGCTGAATCCAGTGCCCGGCGCCCTCGACCAGATGCACGCCAAGCATTCGCGTGCAGCCCGAGGTGATCATCGCCTTGAGCTCGCCTGGCTTCTGATAGGTCCCCCAGTCGCTTGCGCCGGCGATATAGGTGCAAGGCACATCGATCTTGCGGCCAGCAAACAGTTGATGCTCTGCGACATATCGACCACCGGTTGAGCAGCGATACCACTGCAGCCCTCCCTGAAACCCGACGCGGGCATATTCGGCGACATAAACCGCGAGTTCGTGATCGGGCAGCCATCGGCACGCCGCGACTTGCTCTGCACCCGGCATGTAAGGCGCGACTGTCGCAGGCATATCACTGTCAAGGTTCATGACGTAATACAGCGGCAACTGCGCCATCGAAGTGGCCGACCAATCGGGGAGCTCATGAGGACGATTCTCAGTCCAGTCGGCGCTCTTCATGTGATAGTAGGCTCGAAA
Source organism: Burkholderiales bacterium (assembly GCA_026399875.1). Classification (GTDB taxonomy): domain Bacteria; phylum Pseudomonadota; class Gammaproteobacteria; order Burkholderiales; family Burkholderiaceae_E; genus UBA4615. Next base: position 86,461 of record JAPLQF010000029.1, read on the forward strand.
AAACGCATGAAGCCCCTGCGGAGCATCGAGCATGTCGCGATTGGCTTCAGGCGTCGAGTAGTACCACTGGTAGTGCTTGCGCGCACGCGGCAAACCGGCCAGCGCAGTCGACAGATCAGGGGTCAGAGCACGCTTGAGGGCCGGCTGGTTGGCGGTATCGAAGGGCAAGGCGGGCGGGCCGCCGAAAGGCGCGCTCATCAGCACCACCGATCTGAAGACATCAGGTCGTACCAGGGCGCACCAGGCCGCGACCGGCGAGCCGAAATCGTGACCGATAACCGCCTTGACGCTTCGATGCCCCAGGGCGTGCACCAGGCCGATGGCATCGCGCGCGAGGTTGAGCATTCGAAACTCATCGAGGTCGGCCTCATAACGACCGTCCCAACCCGTGGTCCGTCCGTAGCCTCGCTGATCGGGTGCCACCACGTGATAACCGGCATCGGCTAATGCCGGCATCAGCTTTCGCCAGCTGTAGGCCAGCTCGGGGAAGCCATGCAGCAGCAGCAGACAGGGTCGCCCGGGCGACTCAAATCCGGCCTCAAGCACATGCATGCGCAGTCCGTTGATGTTCTCAACAAAACGCGACCGCACCGCGGGCGGCAACAGTGATGCATCGAGCGGCCCGGGAAGGCGGGCATCAATCGATTGGTCAGCAGCAGGAGATCGGGTCATGTCGGCAGCCTCTTCTGTGTCGTCGGATCAAACCAATGCAGGCTTTCAGGCGCAATCTGCAAACCGACGATCTGCCCGGGGCTCGGAGACGCAAGGCGCGCGTCGGTCCGAACAATGAAGGGCGCATCGGCCAGTCGGCCATGGATGAGCCGCTCGGCACCGAGCAACTCGACGAGTTCCACCGTCATCGGCCACCCATGGTCGTCGAACCTTGCATGCTCCGGGCGCACGCCCATGATCAATTCGCCGTCACGCGGCGCATCGGCAGTCAAGCCCAGTTCGAAGGACTCGCGGACAAGGCGCGAGCCCTCGGCACGAACCGGCATGAGGTTCATGGGAGGCGCACCGATAAAGCTGGCAACAAAAGTGGACTCGGGTGCCCGGTAAATCGTCTCGGGCGTTCCGATCTGCTCGATCAGACCGGCATTCATGACGATGACCCGCTGGGCCAGCGTCATGGCCTCGACCTGATCATGGGTCACGAACAGCGAGGTCACACCGAGCTCGGCATGCAACTTGCGGATTTCAACTCGGGTTTGTGCCCGCAGTCGGGCGTCAAGGTTGGACAGCGGCTCATCGAAGAGGAACACCTGAGGTTCGCGGACGATGGCCCGGCCCATTGCCACGCGCTGGCGCTGCCCGCCGGACAGTTGCCTCGGCTTTCGATCGAGGAAGGCTTCGATCTCGAGAATCGCCGCCGCCCTGCGCACGCGTACCGAGATTTCATCGCGGGGCACGCGGGCGATCTTCAGACCGTAAGCCATGTTGTCGAACACGCTCATGTGCGGATAGAGCGCGTAGTTCTGAAAGACCATCGCAATATCGCGCTCGGCGGGTTCGATGTCATTGACGACCCGCTGCCCGATGGCAATCTGGCCGCCAGTAATTTCCTCCAGCCCTGCAACCATCCGCAGGAGGGTACTCTTGCCGCAGCCCGAGGGTCCGACGATCACAATGAACTCACCGTCGGCGACCTCTGCACTGACGCCATGAATCACCCGATTCACGCGCATGCCTGTCCGGTAGTCTTTCACTACATCACGAATCGACAGCGCCGCCATTCATTTCCCTTGCATCATTACTTCTCGGCATCGACCAGGCCCTTGACGAACCACTTCTGCATCAGCAGCACGACCAGCGCCGGCGGCAGCATCGCGAGTATCGCAGTTGCCATCACCACATTCCATTCGTTGCCGGCATCACCGCCTGCAAGCATGCGCCGGATGCCCATGACGATCGGGTATTTCGACTCATCGGTTGTAAAGAGCAGCGGCCAGAGGTACTGGTTCCAGCCATAGATGAACTGAATCACGAAAAGCGCGGCAATGCTGGTTGCCGACAGAGGCAGCAGCACATCGATGAAAAAACGGATGGGACCGGCGCCATCAATGCGCGAGGCCTCGACCAACTCGTCAGGGACGGTCAGAAAGAACTGCCGAAACAGAAAGGTCGCAGTGGCCGAGGCGATCAGCGGCACGGTCAGACCGGCATAGGTATTGAGCAGACCCAGTCCGGCAACCACCTGATAGGTTGGCCCGATGCGCACTTCAACCGGCAGCATCAGTGTGATGAACACCATCCAGAAGCAAAGCGTACGGCCAGGAAACCGGAAATAGACGAAGGCAAAAGCCGATAGCATCGAGATCGAAATCTTGCCGAGCGCAATGACCATGGCACAGATGAAACTGACCTTGAGCATTGGTGCGACCGGTGAGATTCGACTGCCGGAGGCGGTCTGTCCGCCGAACAGCGCGGCCCGATAGGTGTCGATCAGATTCGAGCCAGGCCACAGCGACATCGGTGCCTGCTGAACGATCTGCTCCGACGTCTGCGTCGATGCGACCAGCGTGACATACAGCGGGAACGAGACCAGCAGGACACCGAGCACCAGCACCAGATGCGCGACAAGGGTAATGCCCGGGCGACGTTCGACCATCTCAGTACTGCACGCGTCTTTCGACGTAGCGAAACTGAACGACGGTGAGCGCGATCACGATCGCCATCAGGATGACCGATTGGGCTGCGGATCCGCCAAGGTCCATGGCCTTGAAGCCATCGTAGTAGGCCTTGTAGACCAGGATTGCGGTGTCCTTGCCCGGCCCGCCCTGAGTGGCTGCATCAACGATCGCAAAGGTATCGAAGAAGGCATAAACGATGTTGATGACCAGCAAAAAGAAGGTGGTCGGTGACAGCAAGGGAAACACAATGGTCCAGAATCGATGCCAGGGGCGCGCGCCGTCGATTGCTGCGGCTTCAATCAGACTCTTTGGTATCGACTGCAGACCCGCCAGAAAAAACAGGAAGTTGTAGGAGATCTGCTTCCATACCGCCGCCATCACGATCAGCGCCATCGCCTGGTTGCCATTGAGCAGGTGATTCCATTCGATGCCAAGGCTGCGAAGCGCATGGCTCACGATGCCCACCGACGGCGCGAACATGAAAAGCCAGAGCACGCCTGCGATAGCCGGAGCGACTGCATAAGGCCAGACCAGCAGCGTGGTGTAGAGCGTCGCGCCACGGATCACCCGGTTGGCCATGACTGCCAGCACTAAGGCAATGCAGATACCGCAGGAAGCAACCAGCAGCGAGAAGACCGCCGTCGTGCGAAAGGACGCCAGATAGCTGCCGTCCGAGAACAGCCGATCGAAGTTCTCGAGACCGACAAACTGAGTCGATCCGCCGAAGGCATCTTCCAGCAACACGCTCTGATAGAGCGCACTGCCAGCCGGCCAGAAAAAGAAAATCGTAACGATGACCATCTGCGGCGCGACCAGCATCCACGGCAACCAGCGGTTGCCGAACCGGACGCGCTTTTCGATGGCCAATCGACTGCAGGATCAGGAGCGGTTGGCTTTCTCGAAGCGCTCGAGCTGCTCGTTACCGCGACGCACAGCGGTATCCAGCGCTTCTTTGACGCCCTGCTTGCCCGACCACACACCCTCAAGCTCCTCGTCGATGATCGCGCGGATCTGCACGAAGTTGCCGAGCCGAATGCCACGCGACTTGTCGGTGGTCTTGCGGATCATCTGGTTAACCGCGACATCGGAGCCCGGATTTTTGGCATAGAAGCCCGATTTGTCGGTCATCTCGAAGGCAGACAGGGTGATCGGCAGATAGCCGGTCGTCTGATGGCTCTTGGCCTGCACGTCAGCGCGGCTCAGGTAATCGAAGAAGGCGCCGACGCCCTTGTACTCGACCGGCTTCTTGCCTGCCATGACCCACAGGCTCGCGCCGCCGATCACGGTGTTCTGGGGCGAGCCCGGCACATCCGGGTAATAGGGCAGCGAGGAAATGCCTGCCGAAAATTTCGCGTTGCGCTTGATATTGCCGTAAGCGGCCGAAGACCCGGTGTACATCGCGCATTCGCCCGACACAAAGGTGGCATCGGCCGCACCAGCTCGGCCCTTGTAAATGAAGAGCCCCTGACGCGACAGATTGGCGAGGTTCTCGATGTGACGCACATGCAGTGGCGTGTTGAAGACGAGGCGCGCGTCGAGCCCATTGAAGCCATTGCGCTTGGTCGCGAACTCGACGTTATGCCATGCAGAAAAGCTCTCGAGCTGAGTCCAGCTCACCCAGCTCGTCGTCAGCGGGCACTTGTGGCCGCTTGCTTTCAGCTTTGCTGCGGCCAGCGCGACTTCAGGCCAGGTCGTCGGCGGCTTCTCAGGGTCCATGCCGGCCGCCTTGAAAGCGTCCTTGTTGTAATGGAAGACCGTGGTCGAACTGTTGAAGGGCAAACTCAGCATCTGACCGTTAGGCGCTGTGTAGTAGCCGGAGACTGCCGGCACATAAGCCTTGGAATCGAACTTCAGACCGGCATCGCTCATCACCTTGGTGACCGGAACGATCGCGCCCTTGCTTGCCATCATCGTGGCGGTGCCGACCTCGAAGACCTGCAGGACGTGCGGCGCATTGCCGGCGCGAAAGGCCGCGACGGCCGCGGTCATCGCCTCATCGTAACTGCCCTTGAACACCGGGACGACCTTGTAATCCTTCTGCTGGTCGTTGAAATCCTTGGCCAGACCGTTGACCCATTCGCCGAGCGCGCCGCCCATTGCATGCCACCACTGGATCTCGACTTGCGCATAAGCCGGCGTCGCGATTGCCACGATGCCTGCCGCAATGAGTGCTTTGAAATTCATTGGTTTCCCCTGATGACCTGGTCTGCGCCAGGATGGCAAAGCGCTCGAGTCTGTCGATCCACCATGACAAACGAATGTCAGGATCACCGACCGTCGTCTAAAATGCCGGCTGCCCGAAACTTAGCCACTCAAGTCCAATCCTGTGCTTATGCCTGCGCGTCTGCCTGTTATCGATGCCCTGAAGGGGATCGGGTCTCAGTTGATCGTTCTCCATCACCTTGCATTTTATGGCCCGATGTCGGATGTAGTGAGCCCGTTTCTGGGCGGTGTGGTTGGCTGGCTGAGTGCAAACGGACGCATTGCGGTGCAGGTTTTCCTGGTGATGGGAGGCTATATGGCAGCCCGCGCGCTCGCTCCGCACGGAAGGGCGAACTTCGAGTCGCCGCTGTCGGTCATGATTCGGCGTTACAAGCGACTGTCGATCCCTTATGCGATCGCCATTGGTGTGGCCATTGTCGCCGCAGCGCTTGCGCGGCATTGGGCAGACTTCGATTCGACCCCTGCCAAACCGTCGCTCTATCAGTTGTTTGCCAACCTGCTGATGGTGCAGAACATCGTCGGTCAGGACTCCCTGTCTGCCGGTCTCTGGTATGTCGCGATTGACCTTCAGCTTTACTGCGGACTGACCGCGCTGTTGTGGCTGGCTTCCTGCCAATCGGGTCAATGGCTGGCTCCCATGCTGGTTGTAATCGGCATGACAGCCTCCCTCTTTTATTTCAATCGCGCAGCCGCCTTCGACATCTGGGGCATTTATTTCTTCGGCAGTTACGGTCTGGGCGCCCTCACCTGGTGGGCAACGACGTCAAAGCGACCGATCACGATGGCGACGCTGATCGCGATGATCGTCACGCTTGCCCTGATTCTTGATTTCCGCACCCGAATCGCGGTAGCTCTGGCTGTGGCGGCACTGCTTTTTGCATCCAGCATGGTCAGGCCTTTGCAAGGCAGCGAGGCATCCCAAACCGGAGTCGAAAGATTCTTCGCCTGGCTTGGCCGAATTTCCTATTCGGTCTTTCTGGTGCATTACCCGATCTGCCTGCTCGCCAACGCCGGCGTGACGCGCTTTTTTGCAGACAACCATCTTGCCAACGGACTCGGTTTGATCCTGGCCCTGATTGCCAGCACCCTGGCAGGCGCGGCCTTTCATCGTCATGTCGAACTTCGTTTCTCGGTTGGCGCATCGCGTTTGCCAGCGGAAAATGCGGCAGCGACCGCGATCCGCTGATCTTCTGCTGTCAGGCTCGCGCCAACGATTCGCACTGATGTCGGTCGCACCAGTCAGTCGCCTGAATGCCGGACGGCGACACTGGTTATCCGGCGAGGGATATGATTCGACAGAGTCGCTGTTCAGCCTGGAATGCCGTCCCTCAGCGCCCCTTAGCCTCCCTTAGCGTCCCCTGTTGTCCCCTGTTGTCCCCTGTTGTCCCCTGTTGTCCCCTGTTGTCCCCTAGTATCCCTTAGCTTCTGACTCAACCGGGTCAAACCCACCGTGCGGTGCTGATGGCCGACGGTTTCTCAACTGGATTTGCCATGACCAAAGATCAAGCCCCGATGTCGCAGGCCGAACAAGCGCTGCGGGAGGCCGCGCTCGACTATCACCGCTCACCGACCCGCGGCAAGATTTCGGTCTCACCGACCAAACCGCTGTCCAACCAGCGTGATCTCTCGCTTGCCTACTCGCCAGGCGTTGCTTATGCCTGTCTTGAAATCGAACGGGATCCGTCTTTGGCAGCCGAGTACACCTCGCGAGCCAATCTCGTCGGCGTGATCACCAATGGCACGGCCGTGCTCGGCCTCGGCGACATCGGGCCGCTGGCAGGCAAGCCGGTGATGGAGGGCAAGGGCTGTCTGTTCAAGAAGTTTGCCGGGATTGATGTCTTCGATATCGAACTCGCCGAGAAGGATCCGGATCGGCTGATCGAGATCATCGCGGCGCTCGAGCCGACATTGGGCGGCATCAACCTGGAAGACATCAAAGCACCCGAGTGCTTCGAAATCGAGCGCAAACTGCGCGAGCGTCTGTCGATCCCGGTCTTTCACGACGATCAGCACGGCACGGCCATCATTTCAGCAGCCGCGCTGCTGAACGGTCTGGAGCTGGTCGGCAAGCCGATCGAATCGGTCAAGGTGGCGGTGTCGGGTGCCGGCGCGGCCGCCATCGCGGTGCTCGATGTCTTTGTCGGGCTCGGCATGCGCCGCGAAAACATTTTTGTGTGCGATTCGAAAGGCGTGATCCACGACGAGCGACAGGGCCTCGACATCTCGAAGCAACGTTATGCCAGGCGCACCGAGGCACGAGTGCTGGCCGACATCGTGAGGGGCGCGGACGTGTTTCTGGGTTGCTCGGCAGCAGGCGTGCTCACGCAGGAGATGGTGGCCACCATGGCTCAGCGCCCGATCATCCTCGCGCTGGCCAATCCCGAACCCGAGATCCGCCCCGAGTTGGCCAAGGCAGTTCGGCCAGACTGCATCATCGCCACTGGTCGCTCCGATTATCCGAATCAGGTCAACAATGTCCTGTGCTTTCCCTATATTTTTCGTGGCGCTCTGGACGCCGGCGCGACACGGATCACCGAAGCAATGCAACTGGCCTGCGTACGCGAGATCGCCGATCTCGCCAAGGCAGAGCTGTCGGATGAGGTTGCCGCGGCCTATCCGGGCCAGGATCTGCGATTCGGCCCGGACTACCTGATTCCAAAGCCCTTCGACAGCCGCCTGATCCTTCGTATCGCACCGGCGGTTGCCAGAGCGGCCGCAGAGTCCGGCGTGGCAACCCGGCCGATCGCCGATCTCGATGCTTATCGCGCGTCGCTGACGAGTTTCATTACCCATACCGGCCTGTTCATGACCCCGGTGTTTGCGGCTGCGCGCGCGCAGCCGCGACGCGTTGTCTATGCCGAAGGCGAAGATGAACGGGTCCTGCGCGCAGTGCAGGCGGCCATCGACGAAGGGATGACGCGTCCTATCCTGATCGGAAGACCGAATGTCATCGAAAGCCGGATTACAAGAGCCAGTCTGAGAATTCGAGCAGGCACCGACTTTGATCTGGTTGATCCGGAAGATGATTCGCGGTTTCGCGACTACTGGACCGACTATCGCAAGCTGATGAGCCGTCAAGGCGTGACGCCTGAGCTCGCGAAATCGCAGATGCGACAGTCAACCACCACCATCGCAGCGATGATGGTCAGACGAGGCGACGCCGATGCGATGGTGTGCGGGCTGGTTGGTCGCTTCGACGAGCACCTTGAGCGGGTGCAGGAAATCATCGGCCTGGCCAAGGGCGCGTCATGCATGGCCGCCATGAATGCGGTCATGTTGCCCGAGCACACGCTGTTCATGACCGACACCATGGTCAACGAGGAACCCACCGCCGACCAGCTCACCGAGATTGCCAGCATGGCGGTTCAGGCGATGTCGCTGTTTGCGGTGACCCCCAAGGTCGCCTTTGTGTCGCACTCGATGTTCGGTTCGAGTCAGCGTCCCGGTGCGGTCAAGATGCGGACTGCGGCCGAGCGTTTCGCAGCCCTGCATCCAAAGATCGAATCCGACGGCGAAATGCACGGCGACGCAGCGCTGTCGGAGGAGGTCCGATTGGCCTACCTTCCGGACTCACGCTTGAGCGGCTCGGCCAATTTGCTGGTCATGCCGAATCTCGATGCCGCGAATGTCCTCTTCAATGTCATCAAGACCACTGGCGGGAAAGGCATCACCGTGGGCCCGATCCTGCTGGGCGCAGCTCGTCCGGTGCACATCATGACGCCGTCGGCCACTGTGCGGCGCATCCTCAACATGACCGCGTTGGCCGTCGCGCAGGCAAGCCTGCGCTGACGAGAACCGCTACACGCCCCGCGACGGCTTGCCCGCGGGATTATTTGCGCGGGCTGTCGCCTGAGCCGCGATTGCCGGGCATCGCCGCGGCCGGAGCGGGGCCTGGCGCGCCGGCGGCACTCGCCGGCGTCACGCCAAGCTGCTTGGCCATCGCCGCCTCGAGCGCCGACAGCTTGGGTTCGATCTGAGCGCGAGTCTCATTGACCAGCTTATCGGAGAGGTTGCGCTGAATGCCGGGTGCAAGCTGCTGAAAGCGCTTGATGACCGGCGACTCGAACCAGGCGATCAGTTGCTTGAGTTCATCCTCATTGAAGTTGCTTTCAAGCTCCGCACCGATCACTGACGGCGCAAGCTTGATCGCACGATCCCGCAGCAGTGGGACTGCCTCGTCGGCATATTTCTTGAGTTCGGTATCGAGAGCCTTGACGACTGCATCGCGCTTATCGGCAGGAACATTCTGGATCAGCTGTCGCGCCTGCATGCTGAGCTGGACGGCGGGCTGTTCGGCCAGACCTCGCGCCATGGCTTCAACGCCCGGCTGCTGCAGCAGAACGATCCTGTTGATCAGCTCTTTTTTCGATTGAGCCAGCGCCGGTGCGGCATACAGGCTCAGCAAGAGAAAAACCGCAGCTACGCTGCGAAACGGTGTATTCATCGGGCGAACTCCAGGGCGGCTGATTGGTGCCGGTCGATTGGGGGGCCAAGATTACCTCAGCTTGAACGCCGGCTGAAACCCGACCCTCAACCCGGGCTAACGATTTTTCCGCGCGTTGTCATCGGCTCACCCCTTGAGCCATCGATGAAGCATCCTCATATGCAAGGCGTGAACCGAGCGCCCGACCATGGGCTCTGTCATTCAATACATACGGGTAAAGACATGCTGACTCCCAACGAAAGAACCGTCCTTCAGTTGCGCTTCGGGCTGGGCACCGACGATGCGTCCAGCGGCCTGACATTGGTCGAAATCGCACGTCAGCTCAGCATCTCGACCCAGCGCGCAAGCCAGCTCGAGGCCAGCGCGCTGTCCAAGATGCGAGCCGCCATGCGCGAGCGCGGCATCGAATCGCTTGAAGATGTTCTCTGAGCCAGGCCAGCTCACAGAACATCAGGGCAAGATCAGAATCTTGCCGGTCACCTTGCGCGCAGACATGTCATTGAGTGCCTGCGCCACCTGATCGAGACGGTAAGTGCCCGAGATGTGCGGACGCAGCTTGCCTTGAGCAAGCCAGTCCAGCATCTCGGCCATGCCTGCCGCATTGGCAGCAGGTTCGCGCTTGGTGAATTCACCCCAGAAGACGCCGACCACCGACGCACCCTTGAGCAGCATCAGGTTCAAGGGCAGCGCAGGGATCTGTCCATTGGCAAATCCGATGACCAGATAGCGGCCGCGCCAGCCGATCGACCGAAACGCCGGCTCGGCAAACTTGCCGCCCACCGGGTCGTAAATAACATCCGGCCCTTTGCCGCCAGTCTCGCGTTTGATCGCCTCGCGCAGGTCTTCTTTTTCGTAGTTGATTGTCGCGTCGGCGCCATGCTCGCGGCAGATTGCAAGCTTTTCATCGGTCGAGGCTGCGGCGATCACCCGAGCGCCGATGGCCTTGCCGATCTCGACTGCCGACAAACCGACCCCGCCGGCTGCACCGAGCACCAGCATGGTTTCACCGGGCTTCAGGGCGGCGCGATCGCGCACCGCATGCCACGAGGTGCCATAGGTCAGGGTGAATGCGGCTGCGACCTCAAATGACAGGCCGGGCGGCATCGGTACGACCTTTTCAGCCGGGGCGATGATTTCTTCGGCGAAGCTGCCAACGCCGCTGTAGACGATGACGCGGTCGCCAGGCTTGACATTAGTCACGCCGGCGCCAACCGAGATCACTTCACCGGCGCCCTCTGACCCCGGGGAAAATGGCAAGGCCGGTTGCACATGATATTTCTTCTGGATGATCAGCACGTCAGGGAAGTTGACGCCTGCCGCCCTGACCCGGATTCGCACCTCGCCCGGACCGGGTTCACGACCTGCAAGCTCTTCGACCACCAGCTTTTCGGCAGGCCCCCATTCTTTACAGAGAACGGCTTTCATTTTTTTCCCCTTTGCATTTCGGTCCGAAAGTCTACCTTCTGCGCCACGAGTTAGACCTGAATTGCCCGTGTATCCTGTCGCCTTCAAGTTTCACAAAGAGGAGACCCGACCGTGAACCTGCAAGAACTCAAGCGCAATCTGACCATCCCGGTGATCGGTTCGCCGCTCTTTATCATCTCGACACCTGATCTGGTTATCGCGCAGTGCAAGGCCGGCATCGTGGGCTCGTTTCCTGCGCTCAATGCGCGCCCGGCAGAAATGCTCGAGCAATGGCTGATCCGCATCAATACCGAACTCGACGAATACAACCGCGCACACCCCGAGCGACCGGCTGCGCCCTATGCGGTCAATCAGATCGTTCACAAATCGAACGACCGACTCGAGCACGATCTGGCAGTGTGTGTGAAGTACAAGGTGCCGCTGGTCATCACCTCGCTGGGCGCGCGCGATGACCTGAACGATGCAGTCCATTCTTATGGCGGCATGGTGCTGCATGACGTGATCAACCAGAAATTCGCGCACAAGGCGATTGAAAAGGGCGCTGACGGGCTGATCCTGGTTGCGTCGGGCGCAGGTGGTCATGCGGGCGTGCAGTCACCCTTCGCGCTGGTTCAGGAAACCCGCGAATGGTTCAAGGGACCGATCGCACTGTCCGGCTCGATTGCCTCGGGCGAATCGGTGCTGGCTGCGGAAGCGATGGGTGCCGACTTCGGCTATATCGGGTCGGCCTTCATCGCAACACGCGAAGCGAATGCAGCCGACGGTTACAAATCAGCGATCGTCGATGCGTCTGCGGGCGACATCGTCTACACCAATCTCTTCACCGGCGTGCATGGCAACTATCTGCGCCCGTCGATCGTGGCGGCCGGCCTCGACCCGGACAACCTTCCAGAGAGCGATCCGAGCAAGATGCAGTTCGGTTCGGGCGGCAGTGGCAAGAGCAAGGCATGGCGTGACATCTGGGGCTGTGGCCAGGGCATCGGTACCCTGCACGATATTCCGACCGCGGGCGAGCTGGTTGCACGCCTGACCCGGCAATACGATTCGGCGCGTGCACGACTTGGACTGGCAGTGCAGCAGCGAGAGGCCGCCTGATGACCCGCCAGGCGCCGACCGGATCTCAGGAGGCAAGTGTCATGTCTACCCGGCTGGACCGTCTGCCTGACCCGGCAAGGCGGCGCCTGCTCGCCAGTTCAGTCATCCTGCCGGCGAGCCTTATGCCCGGCAGGGTCGGTGCCCAGGAGGCCTGGCCGTCCAGGCCGGTCAAGGTGGTCGTACCCTTTCCGGCAGGTGGTGTGGTTGATCTGGTGACTCGCGCAGTCACCGACCGACTGACTGCGGTCTTCAAACAACCCTTTGTGGTTGAAGACCGGCCTGGCGCCAGTGGCAACATCGGCACCGAGGCGGTCGCGCGTTCGGTGCCCGACGGCTACACCTTTCTGACCGGTTCGCCGGCAACCGTCACGCAGCCGCTGCTGTCTTCATCAACCCGGTTCAAGACCTCTGATTTCGTAGGAGTCGGACTCATCGGGGCGCCGCCGAACCTGTTTGTTGTGGCGCCGTCGGTGCCGGTGAAGACTCTGCGCGAATTCGTCGAGTATGCCAAAGCCCGACCCGGGCAACTCAATGTGACAAACCCGGGCATCGGCACCTCGAATCACCTCGGCCAGGAACTCTTTTTCGCAAGTACTGGACTGCAGTTGAACAATGTCCGCTATCCCGGTCAGCCGCAGATGATCCCCGACCTCGCCAGCGGGCAGGTCCAGTTTGGTGTCCTGACCGCGGCGCTCGCCTTACCGCATGTCCGCGAAGGCAGGCTGCGAGCACTTGCTATCAGTGCGCCCAGGCGCTGGAGCGAATTGCCGGATCTTCCGACGATCGGCGAGGCCGGTTTTGCATCGGCGATGTTTCTGCCCTGGTACGGATTCCTTGCGCCGGCAGGCACACCCAAGCCGATTGTCAAACGCCTGTCGGACGAGGTCCTGGCGGCGCTGAGCACGCCCGATGTTGTCGCCCGACTCGACAAGTTGGGCACACAGATCACGCCCGGCTCGGCCGATGAATTCGACGCTCTGCTGCGAAGCGAGACCGAGCGCTGGTCGGCGTTGATTCGCGAGCGGAACATCCGCAGCGAAGGCTGAGACCCCCCTGCGGGCAGCCGAATCGCTCAATTCGTCGTCCGGGTTGAGCGATTCCCGGCACGGGAAAGCACAAAGTGTTTTTCCGCACCTATCCCAAAGAGCGATTGACCGTTGCGTCGTCGAGACACACTCTCGACATCATGAATCGATCCGCTCAGCCTGACTTGAACGCAGGCGCATTCGATCCGGCACTGGCCGCGCAGATCATCGAATCGCTTGCGGTCGGTGTCATCGTCTGGGCCGATGATGGCTCCATTGTCAGCGCCAATCAGTCCGCGTTGACCATGATCGGCGAGTCGAGCGCACCGCAGTACGGCACGCCCCAGCAACCAGGCGAAGCCGGCTTCGCTTGCAGTCTGCGTCTGCTGCGCATCGATGGCAGCGAATTGCCGATTGAAGAGATGCCACGAGAATCGGTCAGCCGAACCGGGCAGCCAATCGTCGGCCAGGTTGTGGGCTTGCACCGCCCGGGTGGAGCGCTTGCCTGGGCCCTGATCGATGCGCGCCCGATCAGGCCGGCCGAATTCGGGGGGCTGACCGGGGTGATCGCGACCCTGACCGATGTCACCAGTGTGATCAGACTGCAGATTGGTGAAACCGGGGCATCAGAGCAACTGTCGGTGGCCACCGAGGTCGGTGCGATTGGCGTGATTCGCTGGCAGATCAATCAGCCTGAATGCGAACTCGATTGTGCGGCCGAGACGATCCTCGATTTGCCCCACCGGCATGAAGGCCACCCGATTACAGCCGTGCTCGCCCGGTTCGACAAGCGCAATCACGGCAGGATTCGCCGCGGATTGATCAATGCGATTCTTGAACGCAAGAGAATGGATGCTTCGCTGTGGATTACCCGGTCGGACGGCGCTCGCCGCAAGCTTCGTTTCAGCACGGTGGTCAGCAAAAACCCTGACCGACGTCAGACGACCGTCATGGCCATGCTCAGGGATGTGACATCCGAAATCGAACTCGCGACTTCGATACGGGAGCGCGACGAAGCCCAGGCAGCCAACTTGCGTCAATCGGACCTTCTGGCCAGGACAAGCCATGATCTGCGGTCACCGCTTCAGTCCATCCTCTGGAATGCAGCGCTGATGAGTGGCGCGACTGAAGTCATCCCCGAGCAGACCAGACGGTACGCCTCGCGAATCCTGTCGGCTGGCAATCACCTTGCCACGCTTGTTTCGGATGTTCATGACGCTGCGACGATCTCATTGGGGCGGCTGAGGATTGCCATGCAGGCAGTCACACTCGCGCCGCTATGCGAGGCTGCGATCGCAGTCAATGAGCCTGTTGCACAGCGCAGCCGGAATTCGCTGTCCGTGCGGGTGCCACCGGATATCGAAGTGATTGCTGATCCGACCCGGCTTCGGCAGGTCCTGATCAACCTGGTGGCTAATGCGGTCAGCTACAGCCGGGCTGATGGTTCAATCGAGATCAGGGCAACCACTGACGGCAGACGCGTGCGCATCGAGGTGGCCGACAGCGGCTGCGGCATCGCAGCGAATGAGATCGAGCAGATCTTCGAGCCTTTCTTTCGCGGCGAACATTCGGGCGCCAGCCAGGGCAGCGGCCTTGGTCTGGCCATCAGCCGCAGCCTGGTCGAAAACATGGGTGGCACTCTGGGGGTTCGCAGTGTCATCGGCGAGGGTTCGGTCTTCGTGATCGAGCTCGAGCAGGCGAAGACCGACGGCTTCAACGCATTCGGGTGAACTTCAGGGGTTTGCCGGCGACCGTTGTGTCGATCAGCAGATAAGGGCCATCGATTCGAAGCCCTTGTGCGCCGGCCAGGGCCTCGAGATAGCGGGTTTCCTGATCGGAGACTGCCGGGCCGCAGGCCTTTCGCGTGACCACCAGCGGGCCGATGGTGATCTGAGCGGCGCCCCACCGGATCGGGCCAGAGAAATCATTGCAACCCGCACGGCCAGACACCCGGCCAGTCTCGGCAAAAACCAGCGTCGACTGCAGGCGATCGAGCACGCCACGACCGGCGAGATCTTCGAGCAGCCATTGCGTCCCTGCAACCGATGCGTCGCCCGACATAGCCGCTGTGTCGGCTGGGGTCGCGTGCATCTGACACCCGACAAGCGTGAGCGCCAGGGCAAGGGCAAGGCCTCTTCGGCACTCGCCGGGGCGGTTGACACACCAGCAACAATACAGTACTGTATGGAAATAGTCGCGAAGGACTCGCGCGTCGGCGCGTCGGGTCAGACTGAGCGCAGTCATTTTCATCCTTGGAATTCTGTCATGAGCGATCTGGTTGTCAGGCGTTTGCTGATCGATCTGAAACAACCCTTCCCGGCACGCTGGAATGGTGGCGATGCTTTTCGCTCGGCCTTTTTCAATGCCCTGTCGATGAGCTTTCCGTTCGGAGAGCAGTACTTCATCGATTCGGTGCGCAATGGCATGAAATCGCTGTCAGCGGCCGAGCAGTCCCGCTATGAGCGCGAGGTACAAGGCTTCATCGGTCAGGAGGCCACTCACCGGCATATCCATGCGCTCTTCAATCGGCACCTCGACGCGATGGGCTTTACCAACGAGATCGAGGGGCGGGCCGCGCGGCGCGTAAAGAAAATTGCCGATCGCGATCTGCGGATCCATCTGGCAGCGACTGCGGCAACCGAGCATTTCACCGCACTCTTTGCCGACTGGATCCTGCGTCACCCGGAGGTTCTTGAAGGCGCCGAGCCGCGACTCAGGACCCTGTGGCAATGGCACAGCGCGGAAGAGTCCGAGCACCGCAGCACCGCCTTCAATATCTATCTGGCTGCCGGTGGCAACCAGGTGTGGCGAACCAGAGTCTTCAAGGTGGTCACCGTCAATTTTCTGACCGATGTTCTGCGCCAGACCGTCCGCAATCTGTGGCACGACGGCAGCCTCTTCAAACTGGACACCTGGCGCAGCGCCGCAAAGATGCTGTTTGCACGCGACGGGCTGATTCGCGGCAATGTCGGCGCCTGGAAAGACTATCTGGCGCCCGACTTCCACCCCGACCAGCACGATGCCACGCGATCCCGCCAATGGCTCGAGGGCAACACGGCTCAATTCATGGAAATCAGCCGCCCCGCCTGACGATGTCGACCTCACTCGCAATCAGCCTTGCGCTGGCTGCGCTCTATCTGATCTTTCTGTTCTGGTATGGCGGGCGCGGTACACCGCTGACCCGCGCAGAGATCGATCAGGCGCTCGGCCGACCCGAAGGCGGATCGACCTGCAAGGCCGATCCCAGCAGCCTGGCTCAGTGGCGCACCGTGCTGTCGAATGACGACAGTCGTGAATTCGTGATGCACAAGCTGGTCCGCTGGCAAACCAAAGCCCTTTATCCGCCCGGCTCGCCCGATGGTGACGACGTCAGGGCCGCCGACAAGCGCTATGGACGGGCGATCGTCTGGCCTCTGATCAAGCGGGCGGGCGTCGTGCTGATGGTGGCCAGGAACGCCGGTCGATTCACTGATCACGGGCAAACACTGCCCTGGACATCATTGGCCGCCCTGGGCCTGATCGGTCTGTCTGGATGACGGCCGACGATGGCCGATGACGCTCAGGTTGCCAGCGACGAGCCTGCACCCGGAGTCTGCCGATGAATGAGATAGTCGGCGATCACGCGCCGCAGATAGGCAGCGACGCGATCATCGCTGCCAGGCCGGGCAAGCGCCTGGAGGCCACCAGCGACTGCAAGATAGATGAGTGCAGCCAGCTCGCTCGCCGTGCGGGTATCGCCGGTCAGACGCAGGAATTTTTCTTCGAAGACCGCGAGTCGCACCGCATCGACTTCGGCCAGCATCTCGGCGGCCTTGGGATCACGCCGGCCCAGCGATCGCAATGCCTGCTCGAATCGCAGCGCCTTCAGATCGGACCCTCCATAGGCGAGCGCTGTATCAAGCAGCCTGACCAGATCAGCCTCGGGATCGTCGGTGGCATCGGCCTGAAGACGCTTGTCGGCCTCGATTTCGCGGCTCCGCCAGCGCTGCAGCAGCGCTGCGATGAGATCGGCATGATCGATGAAATGCCAGTAGAAGCTGCCTCGGGTAACCTTGAGGGTATCGGCGATCGAGAGCACCCTGACCGCGTCGAAACCGCTTTCTGCCACCACCTCGTAGGCGGCATCGAGCCAGTCATCACGATTCAGGCGCGCTGCCTGATTTTTTCGGGTGTCAACGGCAGTACGGGTCATGGGTCACGCAGGCTCAGAGGTCAGGGTTAGCAAAACATGACATTCATATTACCATACATTAGTGTATGGCGGGTTTCGACTGATTAACCCGATTTCACCCTGACCCAATCTCGCCCCTTTCAACCCGTTATCTGCCACCGAAGGCTTGAGGTCATCGTGTCGATCAAATCCCTTCTGATGCCGATGATCTCGCAACGCCTGCTGTCGCGTGAGCGGCTCGAGAAGCGCCGGGCTCGATTTGAGCGTAACAGGCAATCACACGGAGAGCCCCACCGAGTCCGGTATTTTCACCAGATCGACGATCCTTACAGTGCCCTGAGTGCCTGCAGCCTGCCGCTGCTGACGCAGCGCTACAAGATCGAGGTGGATGTCCGTCTGGTCGGGCCACCGGCTGATGCAGCCGCACCCGAGCGAGCGATGCTGGTCGACTACAGCCGCATCGACGCGCAGCGCCTGGCACAACGTCACGGACTATGGTTCAGAGACCCGGGTGCGCAACCCGGCGCGCAGCATTTGCAGCAGGCCGGCCGCCTGCTGCTCGATGCGATCAATCAAGGCGATGTCATCACGCGGGCCGAAGCGATCTCGCGCGCCCTGTGGCATGTCGACAGCGGGCATGTCGACACCTTGCAGGGCGACAGGCTGCGGGACGACTCGCGCAGCGAGCAACTGGCGACAAGCGACGCACTCGCATCCCATCTGCTCGCGTCCGAAGCACTTCGGCGCAAGCAGGGTCATTACCTTGGCGCGACCTTCCTCTATGGCGGCGAGTGGTATTGGGGCATCGATCGGCTGCACCATCTCGAGCGTCGATTGCAGGCGCTCGGCGCGCAGCATGGCGGCGGTGCCGACCTGTTGTATCCGCCGGGCGAAGACCTGGCGACGGTACATGGTGCAGGCGAAAATCCTGAGATCGACTTCTTCTTTTCGTTTCGCAGCCCTTATTCAGCCATCGTGACACCGAGGGTGTTTGCGCTCGCCCGCCATGCCGGCGCCCGGGTGAATCTGCGCTATCTGCTGCCGATGGTGATGCGGGGTCTTCCAGTGCCGGCCGAAAAGCGCGGCTATATCGCGGCCGATGCCGCGCGTGAAGCGCACTGGCGCGGCACGCCTTTCGGCCGTGTGAACGATCCGGTCGGCAAGCCCACCGAACGCGGCCTGGCGCTGATCCCACTGGCGCAAAAGCTCGGGCGCGGCGAGACCTATGTGAGTGCCTTCATGCACGGCGTGTGGGCCGAGGGGATCGATGCCGGCTCCGACCGTGGACTGCGCAGCATTGTGCAGCGTGCGGGCCTGCCATGGGCCGATGCCCAGGATGCCCTGCAGGATGAAGGCTGGCGGGAGGTGGCCGAGCGTAACCGGCAGGACATGTTCGCGCGCGGCATCTGGGGCGTGCCCTCTTTTGTCGTGGGCGATACCGCGGTCTGGGGCCAGGACCGTCTGTGGGCGGTCGAAGAGGCACTCCGGCGGGCAGGCAGCGGACAGAGCTCACCGCCCGGACCCGACAGGGCCTGAGAAGCGGGGGATGAACAACTCGGGCATCGAGCCGGCGCGTGCGCAGGCTTACTTCGACAGCCCCTGGCCTGCTGAGGACGGCGGGCCGCAACGCCTGCAGATCGGCCATGGTGCTGCAGGGCTTGGTCTGCGTTCGGGCGGATCGCTGGGCTGGGTCAGCCGACGCATCATGATGGGGACGATGACCGTGCTCGGCGCACCCGGCGAGGTCTATCTGCTGACCCATTCAATGCTGCGCTCGCGCATCGGCTTGCCCACAACCGCCTGCGTCGAGCGCATCGATCCGAACACGCTGGCCACCCTCGAGTGCTCGCCAAGACTCGCAGGCGGCCCGATGTGGCCGGGCGGCATGGCGATCCATCGCAACGGCCTGCTCTTTGTGGTCTACGGCCGGTACGCCCATCGCCTCTCCCGCTCGTGCGAACTGCAGGCCTCGCTCGAACTGCCAATCAACCAGGCCTACAACTCGTTCGTGATCCTGGACAACGGGCTGCTGGTGACCAAGAACCTGTCAGACAGCACACCGGCGCGCCTGACGGTCATCGACCCGAACAGCCTGCGGCCGGCCTGCGCCGATGTCATCTGCCCCGAAGCCTCGATTGCCAGACTCTCGGCCATCGGCAACACGGTCTATGTCGTGGGCGTGCGGTCGATCATGCGTTACCACTTCAACGCTGGCCGGGGCACACTCGAACTCGACAGCGACTGGCGCTTCGACTACATCGGCACCAGCACCCAGACCTATGGCTGGGATGTGGTGCTCGATGGCGACAATGCCTGGTTCATGGACAACGGCCACCACCGGTATCTGCGCAGCATGATCGGGGCGGGAGTGAGCCCCACCCCGAACAGGCTGATCCGCGTCTCGATGCACGATGCCCGCGATCATCAGATCGTGACGGTCAGCGGTCAGCCCGGCGGCAGCATCACCAACCCGCCGCTCTACGATCTCAATCGCCGACTGGTCATCGGCTATGACTCGGCCAACCGCTATCTTCGTGCCTGGCGCCATGAGCCATCGGACGACAGGCTGACACCACAATGGGACAAGCCGGACTTCGCCTGCGCCAGCCATATGCTCCAGTATCCACAGACCGGCGAGCTGGTCGTCAATGACTATCGCCGCAATGCCGAAGAGATTGTGGTGCTCGACATCGAAACCGGGGAGGAACTCGGACGGGTTCGCACCGGCGGCATCACACAGGGTGTCGTGTTTCCGAGCACAGGCTGGGGACGCGACTTTTACTGGACCACCTTCGGCCGACTGGCCCGAGTTTTTGTGCAATGAGCTTCGTGCATTGGGCCCCTTCATGAGCAATCGTCAGAAAACCATTCTCATCACCGGCGCCGGCAGCGGCATCGGGCGCGACGCGGTCTTCGCGCTGGCAGCAAGAGGCCACCGGGTCATCGCCGCCACCTTCGATGAGGCACAGGCGGGCGAGCTTCGCTTGCAGTGCGCCGCAAAGGCAGGCGCTGGCGACGTGGGGGCTGCAGGCATCGAGGTGATCAGGCTCGACATCACCTCAGCCACCGATCGTGAGTCGGTGCGCGACCGCGAGATCGACGTGCTGATCAACAATGCCGGCGTCGGTGACTCGGGCTCACTCGCCGAAGTCGATGTCGACCGTATCCGCAAGGTCTTCGAGGTGAATGTCTTTGCGACGATCGAGCTGACTCAGGTGGTGCTTGCCGGGATGATTGCGCGATCGCGCGGCACGGTGCTCTTCGTGAGCTCGGTGGCCGGCCGATTGCCGGTGCCGTTCCTGATGCCCTACTCGATGAGCAAGTTCGCGCTGTCTGCGGCAGGTGCCGCCTTGCGCTCGGAGATGGATCAGCTCGGTCGCAACATCCAGATATCGCTGATCGAGCCGGGCGCGATCCATACCGGATTCAACCAGGCGATGACCGGGCGCAAATACGAATGGATGGCTGAAAACTCCTACTTTCGCGACCAGATCGACAAGCTGAAAGCCAGCGAGACGAAGTCCTTCAATTTTCTGGAAGCGCGCGACACCCGCAGCATCGTCGCCAGGATCGTGACTGCCGCCGAGGCCCGGCGACCGAAGCTGCGCTATGTCGCGCCGTGGCTGCAGGGGCTTGGTGTGCGGATCGCGCGGATTCTCGGGGTCTGATTCGACGTACCTGATTCGACGTACCTGATTCAAGGCGGCCGATTCGAGGCGCATGAAGACGGCTCAGCGCAGCAGGTCAGGGGCGAGCATTGCCCTGACTCGGGCCGGCGCCTGTCGACTGTCGGCAACCGGCGGAGCAAGCCACCAGAAGGCCCCTTTTCGCACCGACCAGGGCTCTGGCTGACCGGTCACCAGCGTGGCGATCACCTCGCCGATCCAGGGCTGATGGCCGACGATGATCAGCACACCGTCACGACGATCAGGCCAGTCGACCAGATCGATCACGTCCTCGACACTGGCCGGCGGACCGATCCGATCAGACAGTTCGTAGCGCCGACCAAACGCATCGGCTGTCTGTCGGGTGCGCCGGGTCGGGCTCACCAGAAGATTCACGTTACGCTCGGGCAGGCGCCTGGTGATCCAGTTGGCGATCAGCATGGCATCGCGCTCGCCACGGCGGGTGAGTTGGCGTGAGGCATCGGGTATGCCGTCTTCAGCCTGAGCATGTCGAAGCAGAATCAGATCCATGCCGGTATGTCCTTGTCGGTTCGATGCGCGCCGCTCGCTGTGCGGGATCGGTTGATATCGGTCTGTGTCAGGCGCTGCGGGGCCGCCAGACGATCATCGTCAAGACACCAAAGACCACGCCCCAGAAGGCCGATCCGATGCCGGCAAGCGTCAGGCCCGAAGCGGTGGTGAGCAAGGTGACCAGTGCCGGATCGCGTTGCGACTCATCGAGCAGCGCAGCATGCATCGACCGCCCGATGGTCGGCAGCAGCGCGACACCGGCAATCGCCACCACGAGTTCGCGCGGCAGCGAGACGAACCAAGCGGCAATCGGACCTGCAAACACCGCGACGGCAAGATAAAACACCCCGGCCATCGCAGCCGCAAGCCAGCGCCTGGCCGGATCGGGATGCGCTTCCGGACCCATGCACAGCGCGGCGGTGATCGCGGCCAGGTTGAGCGCGAAAACACCGAAGGGCGCCAGCAACAGCGTGGCCAGACCGACGATGGTCAGCAGTCGCGAGACCGGCGCGCGCTCATAGCCGGCAGCCCGAAGCACCGCGACACCGGGCAAGTTCTGCGAGGCCATCGTGACGAGAAAAAGCGGGACGGTGACACCGAGCAGCACCGGCAGCGAGAACTGCGGCGGCCAGGCCAGCGGCTGCAGGCTGGCACCGGTGTCGCCGAGCCGGGCGATATCGGCCGCCGGCGCAGCGCCCGGCAAAATCCAGAAGACCATCAGCCCGACAGCGAGCGTGATCGGCACCGACAGGCGCGGTGCCGATCGACGGGCAAGCAGATAGGCGACCAGCATCGGGCCGACGATCTGGGCCGCGGTGCGCAGCGAGCTGAAAGCCTCGATGCCGAAGCGCAGCAGCACCCCGGCGAGCAATGCGCTGGCGAGTGACAGAGGAATGCGACTCATCCAGCGCTCGAAGAGGCCGCTGGCGCCTGCGATCGTGAGCAGCAAGCCGCAGGCGATGAAGGCGCCGATCGCCTGCGGCAGCGGCACGCCCTGCAGGCTGACCACCAGCAAGGCCGCGCCCGGCGTCGACCAGGCAATCACCACCGGGACCTTGAGCCAGATACTGGGCAGCAGACAGGTCAAGCCCATGCCAAGCGAGAGCGCGGCGGTCATGGTGGCCAGCTGCGAGGCGGTCAGACCCATTGCGGCCCCCGCCTGCACGACGATCGGATAGGAACTTGAAAATCCGACCAGAACGGTGACCAGCCCGGCACTCAGGATGCCGAGTGCAATGGTCGCAGCCGAGGGGGCCGCGACCGTTGCCGACGACCTCGCCTCAGGCTGCGGCGATTCGCTGGCCATGCTCACGCGTGGCGTGAAAACGGACCTTCGGCCAGCGCTCGATGGTCAGTCGCAGGTTCACGCCCGAATCGGCCAGGTAGACCAGGTTGCCGTCGACATCGCGAGCCAGCCGGTGCTGCTGGGCCCGGGTAAATTCGCGCAGCATCGCGTCGTCGTCGCAGGTGACCCAGCGGGCGCTGGTGATGCCGGCCCGCTCGAAGCTCGCCTCAACACTGTATTCGGTGCGCAACCGGTGCTCGACGACTTCAAACTGCAGTGGGCCGACCGCGCCCAGCAGCGGTGTGGCGTCGTCAAAGGGCTCGAAGACCTGGACCGCGCCTTCTTCGCCGAGCTGCTGCAGCCCTTTGGCGAGCTGTTTCGATTTCAGCGGATCGCGCAGACGCGGCCGCGAAAAGAGCTCGGGGGCGAAATAGGGAATCCCGGTGAACCCAAGCGGATCATTGGTCTCGGTCAGGGTATCGCCGATCTGCAGCTGCCCATGGTTGTGCAGGCCGATGATGTCGCCGGCATAGGCCACCTCCATCAGCGAGCGCTCATTGGCCATGAAAGTCAGCGCATTCTGAATCTTGATCTGGCGGCCCAGCCTGCGGTGATTGACCTTCAGGCCCGGGTCGTAACGACCGGAACAAACTCGCAAGAACGCGATCCGGTCGCGGTGATTGGGGTCCATGTTCGCCTGGATCTTGAAGACGAAACCGGAAAACCCCGACTCGGCCGGATCGACCTCGCGCGAGCCGGCATCACGCGGCTGCGGCGGCGGCGCCCAGTCGACCAGCGCGCGCAGGATCTCGCGCACACCGAAGTTGTTGACGCCCGAGCCGAAGAAGACCGGCGTCTGGCGGCCAGCGAGAAATTCATCGAGTTCGAATTCGGAGCCGGCACCACGCACCAGCTCAATTTCGTCGCGCATGGTGCGCATTTCCAGGGGAAACTCGGCGTCGAGTGCGGCCAGCGCATCGCCCGAGATCGCCTGCACGGTCTGGTTGGCACGCTCCTCGCCTGGTACGAAACGCAGCACTTCGTCGCGCAGCAGGTGATAGACACCCTTGAATCGCTTGCCGGCACCGATCGGCCAGGTGACCGGCGCGCACTTGATGCCGAGCACTGACTCGATCTCGTCGAGCAACTCGAGCGGCTCGCGCACTTCGCGGTCGAGCTTGTTGACGAAGGTGACGATCGGCGTGTCGCGCAGGCGGCAGACCTCCAGCAGCTTGATGGTCTGCGCCTCGACGCCCTTGGCGGCGTCGACCACCATGACCGCACAGTCGACCGCGGTCAGCACCCGATAGGTGTCTTCCGAGAAGTCCTGATGGCCGGGGGTGTCGAGCAGATTGAACACGCAGTCGTCGTATTCGAACTGCATCACCGAACTGGCCACCGAGATGCCGCGCTGCTTTTCGACTTCCATCCAGTCGGAGGTGGCATGGCGCGCGCTCTTTCGCGCCTTGACCGTGCCGGCGAGCTGGATCGCACCGCCGAAAAGCAGCAGCTTCTCGGTCAGCGTCGTCTTGCCGGCGTCGGGGTGGGAGATGATGGCGAAGGTGCGCCGGCGGGCGACCTGGCGACCCACGTCGGGGGAAGTGTCCATAGGGAGGCGCGCAGTGTAGCAGCCGATCGGCCGGTGCCGAGTCGCCCGACCGATATCATTGCCTGATGAACACCACCTCACCTTCTCCCCAGCCGCGCTACAGCAGCCTGTCCGATCAGCCCTGGTACCTGCCGCTCGGCGATGAGGTCGAGGTCTTTGAAGCCGCCTACCAGGCCCGTCTGCCGGTGCTGCTCAAGGGCCCGACCGGCTGCGGCAAGACCCGCTTCGTCGAATACATGGCATGGCGGCTGTTTCGCCAGGCCGACACGCCGCGGCGCGCCCTCGAGGTGCCGCTGGTCACGGTCGCCTGCCACGAGGACCTGACCGCCACCGATCTGGTCGGCCGCTATCTGCTCTCGAATGACGCCACAGTCTGGCGCGACGGCCCATTGACCGGCGCGGTTCGCAGCGGCGCGATCTGCTATCTCGACGAAGTGGTTGAAGCCCGCAAGGACACGACTGTCGTGATCCACGCGCTGACCGACCACCGCCGCGTGCTGCCGATCGACAAGACCGGCGAACTGCTCGATGCCCATCCCGACTTCCTGCTGGTGGTGTCCTACAACCCCGGCTACCAGAGTGCGCTCAAGGACATGAAGCCTTCGACCCGACAGCGCTTCGTGGCACTCGATTTCGACTATCCGCCGCCGGCCCAGGAGGCCGCGATCATTGCCCACGAGAGCGGTGCAGAGCCGGCTATCGCGCAGGCACTTGCCGCAATCGGGCTGAAAGTGCGCCATCTTCATGAACACGGCCTGGACGATGGCGTGGGCACGCGCGCGCTGGTGCACGCCGGCAAGCTGATTCGCGGCGGGATCGACTCGAGGCGCGCCTGCGATGTCGCGATTGCGTGGGCGCTGACCGAAGACGCCGATGTCAGACGGGCGATCACCGATGTCTGCGACGTGCTGCTGCCCTGAGGGCAGACCCGGCCGCGTCGGACAACATGCACGGTATCGCACAGTGAACGCATGGTGAGCCCGCGGTGAGCGCTCCTGAGGTTTCGGCGACCTCGAGCATCGCGCTCGATCCGGGCCGAGCGCGCTTCGATGCAGCCCATCGTGCGCTGGCGCTCTTTGCGCAGGCGATCGGCCAGCGGCCGGTGCGCCTTGCGCCCTCGCCAGCAGGGGCCGCCTCGGCCTGGCTGCGGCCGATGCCTGCCGATTCAGCCACCCTGCGCATTGCCACTGGAATGCGCGGACTGGGCACGCCCGCCGATCATCGTGCGGCCTTGCGCATCGCGGTGATGCGCGAGACGCTGCGCGGGAACGTTCCAGGCTTCTCGTCGGCCACAGCCCCGCCGCGTCCCCGCCATCCGCTGCGACCGGCACCACCGACCCCGAACTCACCCCAGCGTCTCGAACAGCGTCTCTTCGGCCTGCTCGAACGCATGCGGGTCGACGCCGTCATTGAACGTCACTATCCGGGGGCACACGCCGACCTGGCACGCGTGCAGGCCTGCGGGCTGGCGCAGCGCGGAGCGTACAGGCCGCGCGGCGCGCTGGCCGCACTAATCGATGGCCTGGTACGAGCCTCGCTGGGAGAGGTCGGCAGGCGCGGGCTCGCCGACGGCGAAAACCTCCTGCCACCGATCCTGTCGCTTGCCGACACCGTGCGACGCCCTGGCGCGAGCGCGCAGCATTGCGCCGACACCGCTTGCCGGATCGCCCTGCTGCTCGAGGGCTTTGCAACCCGACCCAGGCCGCAGCGCATGAGCTTCCCCGTCACCGGTCCGATGCATCGCGAACCCGGGCCGCAGATGCCCGGCGATCGGCCCGGCCTGACCCGCGGCGGCGGCCAGGGCGACGATGACGATGACCAGGCTGATATGGGCCACCGCAAATCCACCCCGGAGACCGCAGACGAGGCCGCATCACCACCGACCGCCAGCAAGGCCCAGGCGGTCAGCGATTCGGCTGCAGGCGGCGCGGCCGCGCCCGCGAGCGCCAGCGCCAGCCCCGCCGATACAGACGATGCCGCTGAGGTGGTCGAGGACGAGCCCTTGCCCGGCACCGGCACGCCTGCGCGCTGGCGAGCCGGTGCACGCAGCACGACCGGCACCTTCCTCTACGATGAATGGCATCACCTCGAGCGCAGTTATCTGCGTGCCTGGTGCCGGGTGCATGAGCATCGCCTGCGCGGCACGGACTTCGACTTCGCACAGGACGTGCGCAAACGCTATCCCGATCTGATGCGCGCAATCCGCTATCGCTTTGCGCAGCTGCGCCCGATGGCACCACGCCGGGTGCGGGGTGTGGCCAGCGGCGATGATCTCGACCTCGAAGGCATGGTGGCGGCGGTGATCGATCGGCGCAGCGGCAGCGCCTCCGACGATCGGCTTCATGTCCGACGCGATCCGCTTGAGCGCGATGTCGCGGCAGCCTTCCTGCTCGACATGAGTGCATCGACCTCACTCGCTTTGCCTGAGGCGCCCACGTCTGCCGACCGCACGCGCGATGACCACGATTCGCCCCCGGTGGTCGATGCCGGCACCTTGCTTTACGGGGTCTATGGCAGTCCGCCCGATGCCGGCAATCTGACCAGGCGCCGCCGCGTCATCGATGTCGCCAAAGATTCACTCGCACTGATGGCCGACGGGCTGGCCACACTTGGCGATACCCATGCGATCTACGGATTTTCAGGCAGCGGCCGCGACAACGTCGAATTCCATATCGCCAAGGAATTCGGCGAACCGGTCAGACGCGCGGTCTGGGCAGCGCTCGCCGCGATCGAGCCGCGCGGCTCGACCCGCATGGGTCCGGCCATCCGGCATGCTGCGACAAAACTTGCCCGCCAGCCGTCACCGCTGCGTCTGCTGATCCTGGTCTCGGACGGCTATCCTCAGGACACCGACTACGGCCCCGACCGCAACAGCGAGGAGTACGGCATCCAGGACACCGCGCAGGCGCTGCGTGAGGCCGAACGAGCCGGCATCGCGACCTTCTGCGTGACCATCGACCCGGGCGGCCACGATTACCTGCGTCGCATGTGCTCGCCCGAGCGCTACCGGGTGATCGACGATGTGGCGGCCCTGCCGGCGGCACTTGGTGAGATCTATGCCGGACTCACCAGCCGCGGCGGCTGATCGGCAAGCGTATCGGTCAGATCGCCGTATCGGTCAGATCGCCGTATCGGTCAGATCGCCGAATCGGTCAGATCGCCGAGGTCGATCGGCCGATGCAATGTTCAGAGCAGCGGCGAGGCGATCTGGGCGGCATTCTCGATCACCCGATGGCGAAACGGCCGGGTGCGCCAGACAGCGAGATCCATCGGCTCGCAATCGGCCAGATAGTCGCGGTGCAGATTGACCAGCACCTCGGCGAAGTCGCGGTCATACAGCAGCATCGAGAGCTCGAAATTCAGATGAAAACTGCGCAGATCGAAATTGACCGTCCCGAAGACCGCCAGTTCGCGATCGACCACCATGCTCTTGGTATGCAGCAAGCCACCGCGAAACCGGTGGATCCGCACGCCGGCCGACAGCAACTCATCGAAATAGGAGGCGCTTGCATACTGGACCATGCGTGAATCGCAGCGCCAGGGCACGACCATCACCACCTCGACGCCACGGCGCGCAGCCGATCGCAACGCGGTGACCACCGCCTCGCCCGGCACGAAATAGGGGGTGGTCAGGATCAGCTCGCGGCGCGCGCTGTAGATCGCCGTCAGGATCACCGACTCGACATGCTGAAACGCAAAGCCCGGTCCCGAAGGCAAGACCTGCAGCGCCACCGGACCGGCTTTTTGACCGAGCTTCGGTGTACGGACATCGCGCAGACCCGGGCCGGCCTGCAGGACGGCCATCGCATTCGTGATCGTCCCGAGCAACGCACAGGCCGGGCCCTCGATGCGGACCATGGCGTCGACCCAAGGCCCGACGCCTGCGTCCTTCTTGAAGTGGCGCGGATCGGCCAGGTTGCAACTGCCGGTCCAGGCGATGCGGTCATCAAATACCGCGATCTTCCGATGATTGCGCAAATCGACCCGGGCAACCACCATGCGCAGCGCATTGGCAGGCAAGACCACCACCACCACAATCCCGGCGGCACGCATTCGCGCGGCAAGACCCTTCCTGATGAACGGGCGACTGCCCAGACCATCCATCAGTGCAGTGACCGCCACGCCGCGCCCGGCGGCCCGGATGAGCGCCTCGACCAGGTCGTCGACCAGCCCGCCCTGATGCCAGATGTAGAACTCGAACGAGCAGCGTTCGCGACAGGCATCGATGTCGTCGATCAGCCCCTGCAGGATGCGTCCGGTATCGGAGATCAACTCGACCTGGTGACCGCCCATGATCGGGATCGACGCCAGCGCACGCGTCAGCCTTGCCACCGGTTCGCCGACCGGACCGACGTCGATCGGATCGCGCGTCGAATCGGCCGACAGCGCGCCGAAGCGAAGCGCCAGATCTGCGCGCTCGGCTTCCGCACGTTCGATCCAGCGCCGGCCGAGGCGCCGCTCGCCGATAATGACGTACAGCACAGCGCCAATCGCCGGAACCAGCAGGATCAGCAGGATCCAGGCCACCGCGACGCCTGGAGGATTGCGCCGCGACAGGATGCGCAGAGTCGTCGCGAGACAGACCGCGACATGAACGAAAATGACCAGCGGAACTGTGATTGGCATGTCCGCGCAGTCTAAGCCAATCCCGGTAATCAGGTGATTGACATCAATCGACGCAGGTTGGCGGCAATTGGCGATAATTGCCGGATGTCAGGACCGACGCATTCCGACCCGCACGACCATGACCATGGTCACCATGACGACCACCGTCCTGTCCACGATCAGGGTCACCATCACGGGCATCGAGGACATTCACATGCCGGGCACGCACACGGCGGCGGTCATGGCCATCATCCCTCACCCGACGGCCACGGCCGGCTGTTCCTTGCAGCCATCGTCCTGAACACCGGTTTTGTTGCCATCGAGGCGGCGGCCGGTTGGCGCGCCGACTCGATGGCACTGCTGTCGGACGCCGGACACAACCTGGGCGACGTTCTCGCGCTGGCACTCGCCTGGGGTGGCGCCTGGGCAGCACGCCAGCCCACGAGCCCGCGCTTTACATGGGGATGGCGACGCGCTGGCCTGCTGGCTGCGCTGATCAATGCCGCGCTTCTGCTTGCGGCAGCCGGTGCGATTGCGTTTGAATCGGTCGCCCGACTGGCGGCGCCGGTGGCGATCGACTCGACATTGGTGACCGTGGTGGCAAGCACAGGCATTCTGATCAATGGCCTGACCGCCTGGCTGTTCATGCGCGGCCAGCGTGATGAGATCAATCTTCGCGGCGCCTTCCTGCATATGCTCGGCGATGCCGCGATCTCGGCTGCGGTCGTCATCGGCGCACTTGGCGTGGCGGCAACCGGATGGCTTCGCATCGATCCGGCCTTGAGCCTCGCCGTCTCGCTCTTCATCGGATGGAGTGCGTACAGCCTGCTGCGCGATGCCCTGTCGGCGGCACTCGATGGCGTGCCGGCCCGCATCGACCCGGGGGCGGTCCGCCAGCACCTGCTGGCGATGCCTGGCGTCACCGGGCTGCACGACCTGCACATCTGGCCGGTCGGCACCAGCGGCGCCAGCCTGAGCGCACACCTGATGATTCCGCAGGGACACCCGGGCGATGCGTTTCTTGTCAGTGCCAACGCCTCGCTCAAGCGCTGTTTCGGTATCGAGCACACCACGCTGCAGATCGAAACCGGCGACACCGCCGAGGTCTGCCGCCAGGACTGTTCGGGCGACCACTGACCCGAACCGGGCGCTGACTGGCGCAGGGCGGATGCTATGCTCATCCGATCTCCACCCTCGATCGCTTAAATGGATGTGCTGCTTTTGCTGCTGCTCGTGTTGCTGAACGCACTGTTCGCAATGTCGGAGATGGCAGTGGTCTCGGCCCGCAAGGCCAGACTCCAGCGTATGGCCGACGACGGCTATCCCGGCTCGACCGCAGCGCTGGCACTCAGCGAAGAACCCGGCGGGTTCCTCTCGACGATCCAGGTCGGCATCACCACCATCGGCATCCTCAGCGGTATCGTCGGCGAAGGACTGATTGCCGCACCCATCGCTCGCTGGCTGTCGCAATTCGACCTGTCCGAGGCCTATGTCAAGGGCTTCTCGCTGGCGATTGCGGTCGCGATCATCACCTATCTGTCGGTGGTGATCGGCGAACTGGTCCCAAAGCGCCTGGCACTGCGCGCGCCCGAGCGGATCGCCTCGGCGGTCGCGCGGCCGATGGGCTGGTTTTCGCGGATCACCCGTCCGCTGGTCTGGTCGCTCTCATCGTCGAGCAACGTGCTGCTGCGACTGCTTGGCGCACGCGGCGCCGGTGAACCACCGGTTACCGACGACGAGATCAAGGTCCTGATGGGACAGGGCGCCGAGGCCGGCATCTTTCATGAGAGCGAGCAGGCGATCGTCTCGAACGTGCTGCGCCTTGACGATCAGCGAATCGGCGCAATCATGACGCCGCGGATGGATATCTATGCCATCGATCTGGAGGACGGCGACGCCGCGGTACGCACCCAGATCGCTGAAAGTCAGCATACCCGGGTCGTTGTGTGCCGGGGTGGACTCGAGCATATCCTGGGCGTGCTGCGTCTGGTCGATCTGCTGCGCCCGGCGCTGCAGGGCGAGCCGCTGGAGGTCGAGCGGCATCTGAGTCCGGCGCTCTATCTGCCCGAGACCATCAGCACCACGCAACTGCTGGAAAGCTTTCGCCGCGAACGGGTTCAGTTCGGGCTGATCGTCGATGAGTATGGCGACCTGAAGGGCCTGGTGTCGCTCACCGATGTGCTGACCTCGATCGTTGGCGACTTGCCGGAGCACGACTCGACCACCGACAGCGATGTGGTCAGACGCGAAGACGGCTCGCTCCTGGTCGATGGCTCGATCGGTCTGGAGCGGCTCAAGGCAGTGCTCGAAATCGACGAGTTGCCGGCCGAGGATGAGCGCAGTTTTCATACCGTCGGCGGATTCGCCATGCACTGTCTCGGCCGAATTCCCTCGGTGGCCGATCATTTCGATGCCGCGGGCTATCGCTTCGAAGTGGTCGACATGGACCGCAACCGCGTCGACAAGGTGCTGATCGCAAAGCTGCCCGAGCAGCCCGCGGCAACTCACTGACGCGACTCAGTACACCACTGAGTACGCCACTGAGCACGCCACTGAGTACGCGGCCTGGACCGCGTCTCCGAGCGCAAGAGGCGGTCTCGACGTATCATCCCGACCACCTCGACCATTCGACAAAGACCGCCATGCTGCAGCGTATTTTCCGATCCCATGGCCTGTTCGCCGCGTCCCTTGCACCGTCGTTCGCAACATCCCGTCCTTCCGCCTTTGCGAACCGGCGTCACGCTGTCGCCGCCTGCCTGGTCTCGCTTGCCGCACTGCTTGGCGCCTCACCGGTGTTCGCGCAGATCGATACGCTCAAGGTAATGATCGGCGCGAACCCCGGCGGCGGCTTCGACCAGACCGGCCGCAGCATCGCCGCCGCGATGCAGGCCGCCGGCGCGGTTCGCAACGCGACCTTCGAAAACAAGGGCGGCGCCGGCGGCACGATTGGACTGGCGCAGTTCGTCAACACCGAAAAGGGCAATCCGAACGCCCTGATCGTGACAGGCGCCGTGATGGTCGGCGCAATCGAAATGAGTCATCCACCGGTGACACTGAAGAACGGGACCCCGATTGCGCGGCTCTTTGCCGATGCCATGGTGGTGGTGGTGCCGGCAGGCTCAAAGCTCCAGTCGATGGCCGATCTGGTCGCGATGGTCAAGGCGAGCCCTGGCGCGGTGTCATGGGCGGGCGGCTCGCGCGGCTCGACCGATCACATGCTCGCCGGCCTGATCGCCAAGGAGTCGGGTGTCGAGCCGACAAAAGTCAACTACATCCCGTTTGCCGGCGGCGGCGAAGCAACCGCTGCCATTCTCGGCAATCAGGTCACGGTCGGCATCGCCGGCGTCTCGGAGTTCCTGCCCTTCATCAAGGACGGCAAGATGCGGGCGCTCGCGGTGTCGTCGAGCTTTCCGGTGCAGGGAATCAAACCGCTCAAGGACCTCGGCCTGAATGTCGAGATGTACAACTGGCGCGGTGTCTGGGGCCCGCCAGGGATCACGCCCGATCAGCAGAAAGTGCTGATCGATGCGGTGGTCAAGGGGACCCAGACCCAGCAATGGAAAGACACGCTGACGCGCAACGAGTGGGCGCCCTTCGTTCAGACCGGCGCCGAATTCGGCAGCTATGTCGAATCTGAATCGAAGCGACTCGGCGGCATCCTTCGCGATCTCGGCCTGGCCAAGTGACCCGGGCATCAACCGCCGACCAGAGCCGGGTTTGAAATCAGGTTTCGCGATCGGTGCAGCCGTGATCGGCCTGTCGATCGCGTTCGGCATCGGATTGCTGGCGATCGATGGCGCAGGCGGCTACTCGGGCCTGTCACCCCGTTTCATGCCGACACTGGTCGCCCTTGGACTGGCGCTCTGTGGTCTGATGATCCTGGTGCAGGCCGTCCGAGGCCGCTTTGTGGCGGGTGACGACGAACGCGAAGTGGCGGGCGACGCCCCACGGCTGTCTCGCACCGCAGGCGCCGACCTGATCTGGCTGATTGCCGGCCTGGTGCTGCACATGGCCCTGATCGGCCGGGTCGGTTTCATCCTCGCCAGCGTCCTGCTGATGGTCTTCGTTGCACGTGGCTACGGCAGTCGCCGGCCGCTTCGCGATGCGATCGTGGCGCTGGCGGTGACCGTGCCGATCTGGGTGCTGTTCTCGCAGGTCATGGGCATTTCCTTGCCGCTGCTGCCGCTGCTGAAGTCATGATCGACACCCTGACCGCGCTGATGGGCGGCTTTGCGGCAGCGGTGTCGCCTGTCAACCTTGCGTGGGCGCTGATTGGCTGTTTCATCGGGACGGCCATCGGCGTGCTGCCCGGAATCGGACCGGCGCTGACGGTGGCGATGCTGCTGCCGATCACCGCCAAGGTCGACCCGTCGTCCGCCCTGATCATGTTCGCCGGCGTCTACTACGGCGCGATGTTCGGCGGCT
Organism: Burkholderiales bacterium; assembly: GCA_026399875.1. Classification (GTDB taxonomy): domain Bacteria; phylum Pseudomonadota; class Gammaproteobacteria; order Burkholderiales; family Burkholderiaceae_E; genus UBA4615. The sequence continues at coordinate 119,594 of JAPLQF010000029.1, forward strand.
CGACCACCTCGATCCTGATGAACACACCGGGCGAGTCGGCCACCATGGTCACCGCCATGGAGGGCAATGCGATGGCGCGCAGCGGCCGGGCCGGGCCGGCGCTGGCCACCGCCGCCATCGGCTCTTTTGTCGCAGGCACGATCGCCACACTGCTGCTGACGCTCTTTGCGCCGCTGCTGGCAGGCTTTGCGCTCAATTTCGGGCCGGCCGAGTACTTCATGATCATGGCGCTGGCCTTCACGACGGTCTCGGCGGTGATCGGCCAGTCGGTGCTCAAAGGCATGACCAGCCTCTTCATCGGCCTGGGCATCGGGCTGATCGGCATCGATGCGGTGTCGGGCACCACACGCTATACGCTCGGTGTGCCCGAACTCTTCGATGGCATCGATGTCGTCGTGGTCGCGGTTGGCCTCTTTGCGGTTGGCGAAGCACTTTACGGAGTGATCTACCGCGGGGCAGACGCGACCATGAACCGCATGAGTTCGACCCACATGAGCCGCGCAGACTGGCGTCGCTCAATGCCGGCCTGGCTGCGCGGCACGCTGATCGGATTTCCCTTCGGGCTGATTCCGGCCGGCGGCGCCGAAATTCCAACTTTTCTTTCCTATGCCGCCGAGAAGAAGCTCTCGAAGCATCGCGACGAGTTCTCGCCCAATGGCGGACCCGGCGCTATCGAAGGCGTCGCCGGCCCGGAGGCTGCCAACAACGCCACGGTCACCGCCGCACTGGCGCCGCTGCTGACGCTCGGCATCCCCACTTCGGCGACCACCGCGATCCTGCTGGCGGCTTTCCAGAACTACAACCTGCAGCCCGGACCGGCGCTGATGCAGACCTCCGGGCCGCTGGTCTGGACGCTGATTGCCTCGCTCTACATCGGCAATGTCATGCTGCTGGTACTGAACCTGCCCCTGGTCGGTCTGTGGGTGCGTGTGCTGCGCATTCCGACACCGCTGCTCTACGGCGGCATCGTGATCTTCTCGACACTCGGCGCCTACAGCCTGCGCCAGTCGACCTTCGACCTGATGCTGCTCGGCATCATCGGGCTGATGGGATTGGCCATGCGTCGCTACGGCTTTCCGGTGGCGCCGGTCATCGTCGGCATGATCCTGGGGCCGATGGCCGAAAAGCAACTGCGCAATGCGCTCTCGATTTCACAAGGCGACTGGTCGGTCTTCGTGACCCGGCCGCTGTCGCTTGCGCTGCTGTGCGTGATGGTCGCGGTGCTCGTGATTCCGCGATTTATAAGGCGCCGCGCAGGCGCGTTGCCGTCGCGGTAACCGGATCATGAATCGCCGGTTCGCTGCCCGCGCCTGGGGGCTGATCAAGCCTTACTTCACGAGCGACATGCGCTGGCAGGCGATCGGGCTGCTGACTGCGGTGATCGCACTCAATCTGATCACCGTCTATGTCGACGTGCTGCTCAACGAGTTCCAGCGCGACTTTTTCAATTCGCTCGAATCACGCGACTATGCCGAGTTCAGGCGCCAGCTCTGGCGGTTCGGCGCACTGGCCGGCGCTTTCATCGTCGTGGCGGCCTACAAGTTCTATCTCACCCAGCTCTTCGAGATGCGCTGGCGCGCCTGGCTGACCGCACGCTACATCGATGGCTGGTTTTCAAGGCGTGCCTACTACCGCCTTGAGCTCGCCGGCACCGGCAATGCAAGCGCTGACACACCGGCCGACAATCCTGATCAGCGCATCGCCGAAGACGTGCGACTGTTCACCGAGTTCACGGTCTTTCTGTCGATGGGTCTGCTCAATGCCGTGGTCACGCTCGGCTCCTTCATCACGATCCTGTGGACGGTCTCCGGGCCGCTCACCTTCCTGCTGGGCAACACCGAAGTGACGATTCCGGGCTATATGGTCTGGGTGGCGGTGATCTATGCGATTGCCGGCAGCTGGCTGACACACGCGATCGGCCGCCCGCTGATCGGGCTGAATTTCCAGCAGCAAAAACTCGAAGCCGATCTGCGCTACGGCATGGTGCGGGTGCGCGAAAACGCCGAGAGCATCGCGCTCTATCACGGCGAAGGCGCCGAACGCGCAGGCCTGCTCGACCGATTCGGCCGGGTCATCACCAACTACTGGACCTTGATCCGTGCCCAGAAAAAACTGATCTGGGCCCAGAGTTTCTATGGGCAGCTCGCGGTGATCTTCCCGTTCGTGGTGGCCGCGCCGCGCTACTTCAACGGGCCGCTCAAACTCGGTGATCTGATGCAGATCTCCAATGCCTTCGGCCAGGTGCAGAGCGCGCTCTCCTGGTTTGTCAATGCCTATTCGAGCGTGGCGCTCTGGAGGGCCACCACCGATCGACTGCTGAGCTTCGACGACACGCTGGCGCAGCTGCATGCCGAGGCTGCAACGCTGCTGCACGCGGTAGAGGGGGCGTCGCCGGCACTGCATGGCGTTCGACTCGATACACCGGGGGGCGCACCGATCGTGGCTGATGCCGATCTGGTGGTCGCCGCAGGCGACAGGCTGCTGCTGACCGGCCCGTCGGGCAGCGGCAAGAGCACCCTGTTCAGAGCACTGGCGGGCATCTGGCCCTACGGCAGCGGGGTGGTCGAACAGCCGGCAGGCAGGGTCCTCTTTCTGCCCCAGAAACCCTATTTGCCGATCGGGACCCTGCGGGCCTGCGTGAGCTACCCGTCGCCTCCCGACGACTTCAGCGATACAGCGATCATTGAGGCACTTCGCGACTGCCGGCTGCCTCAGTTGAGCGGCCAGCTTGATGAGTCGAGTGCCTGGGACCGGCGCCTGTCGCCCGGCGAGCAGCAAAGGCTCGGCTTCGCCCGGGCGCTGCTGAACCGTCCGCAGTGGCTCTTTCTTGATGAAGCGACTTCGGCGCTCGATGAGGCGACCGGCAAGGCGCTCTACCAGTTGCTGACCGATCGTCTGCCCGATTCCGCAATCATCAGCGTTGCGCACGACCCTGCGGTTGCCGAGTTTCATCGACTGCGTCGCCATCTGACGCCTGCAGACGGCGGCGCGCGTCTTGGCGATGCGGTGATCGGGGATGTGCGGCCGCCTGCGCGCTGACAGCCATCGGTCGACCGCGCGCCCGTACAATCAATCGAATGGATCACGGCGGCCCGATCACTCATGACGAACGCAGCGAGCATGTCGTGCTGGCAGGCGATGTGGGAGGCACCTTCGTGCGTCTGGTGCTGGCTCGCAACGGAGTGCTGCTCGGTGTGCCCCAGGAACTCGCCCGCGAGCGCTTCACCGACCTGGCCGATGCCTGCGGTGATTTTCTCGATCGTCATGGCGCCGGGCTGAGAATCGACGGCATCTCGCTCGGTGCTGCAGGGCGCCTGCAGCAGGGCCAGATCGCACTGACCAACGGCAACTGGCTGATCGATCCGCAGTCGCTCGCCGATGCACTGGGCCTGCGTCCCGGTCGAGTCCATCTGCTCAATGATTTTGCCGCGCTGGCCTGGGCCCTGCCGACATTGCACACCGACGAACTGATCGCCGCACCGGGCAGTGCTGCCGAGCTCGCCGGCCGCGGGCGCCCGGTCGGCGCGATCGATGGCAACCGGGTCGTGGTCGGTCCAGGCACCGGGCTGGGTGTGGCCGCGATGATCCGGTCTGCGGGCCGCTGGCACCCCCTGGCAACCGAAGGCGGCCATGTGAGCTTTGCCGCCGAGACGCCCTTCGAGTTCGCCGCGGCACAGCTCGCCGCAGCACGATTCGGCCATGTCTCGTGGGAGCGGCTTCTGAGCGGGCCGGGCCTGGCGCTGCTGCGCGATGCCGCCCTGATCGAGGCGGGTCGGGTCCCCGATACCCTTGACTCGGCCATGGTCATCGAGACCCTCGGTCGCGCCGATGCGGCTTCCCTGCGGGCCGCTCGAAGCTTCATCGAGCTGCTCGGCGCCTTCGCCGGCGACCTGGCTCTGCTCTATGAGGCCAGCGGCGGTGTCGTGATTGCCGGCGGGATCATGCCCCGGCTCGCCCGCGTTTTACCGCTCGAGGGCTTGCGCACCCGCTTCGAGGCGAAGGGGCGTTACCGCCCCTGGCTCGCCGGCATTCCGCTCGATCTGATGGCGTCGCCCTGGGCGTCGCTGCGGGGTGCGGCCACGGCCTATATCGGATCAGCACTGCGCGAACCGCCTCTGCCTGCCACCTGATTGGTGCGGTCGCTGAGGGCATGGGAGAATCGCCCCGCCGCCATCCGGGCGTGTGCGACCCTCACTGGTAAATTCCGCCTCCGCCGTGTCCGAGCCCATCCTTCTTCTGCTGGTTTTACTGACCCTGGCCCTCCTGGTTGCGGCTTATGTACTGCGCCCGCTGATCGCCAGGCCGGCCCTGCGCGACGAGCCGGATGCTGCCGCGGTCGCGCTGGCGGTTCTGCGCGAGCGCCGCGGCGAGCTTGATGCTGCGCTGGCTCATCTGCCCCCCGATTCGCCCGAGCGACGCGCGGCGATGGCCGAATTCGCGATGCAGGCCGAGTCCGAACTGCCCAGCGAGCACCTCGCCTCGAATCCGGCTGCGCCGGCAGGCTCGCGCCAGCCACGTCTGGCGGCCCTGATTGCCGTGGCGCTGATCGTGCCGACCTTAGGGCTCTACTGGCTGGCCGGCCTGCCCGAAGCAGCGTCGCCGGAGGTCAGGGCCATGCGCGAACCAGCGAGCCTGGAGGAACTGATCGAACGGGTGCGCACCCGCCTGCGCGATTCCCCCGCCGACATCGAAGGATGGCAGATGCTGGGGCGTGCCGAACTCGCACGCGGCAATCCGCAGCCAGCCCGCGAGGCTTTCGACAAGGCGCTCCTTCTGGCACCGGACAATGCCCAAATCAAGGTCGACCTCGCCGATGCAATCGCACAGACACAAGGCGCTGTGCTCGAGGGTCGCCCGATCGCACTCATCCGCGAAGCACTGGCAAGCGAGCCACGCAATCCCAAGGCGCTCGCGCTCGCCGGCGCCTACGAGGTTCGTCAGGGCAACACCGCCGCCGCGCTGGCCAACTGGAAAACCCTGCTGACCGTGCTGCCTCCCGACACCGATCAGGCGCGCCAGATCGTCGGCCTGGTGGCCGATCTCGAAGCCGGGCGGGCGCCTCGGGTTGGCCCGGCCGCAGCGGCAACGCCGTCCACGCCGTCCACGCCGTCAGCAGCCGAGGCCGGCAGTCGGCAGGCCGCTTCGGGCGGCGCAGCATCCGCCGATACCGGGGCCGGCGCGCTGAGCGGTCGCATCGAAATTGATGCGGCACTCGCCGGCAAGCTGCGACCCGACGACACGCTCTTCGTCGTGGCGCGCAGCCTCGACGCCCAGGGTCAGCCGTCCGGTCCGCCGCTGGCCGTGCTGAGGGCGCGCGGCGCCGACCTGCCGCTTGCGTTCACACTCGATGACCGGCTCGCCATGGGCCCGATGGCCAAGCTTTCCGGCGTGGCGCCCGGGACCCAGGTGAAAGTGGTCGCCCGCATCTCGCGCTCCGGCGAAGCCGCCACCCGCAGCGGTGACCTGCAAGGCAGCTCCGAGCCGGTCAAGCCCGGCACCAGTGGCATGACCATCGTGATCGGCAAGGAAGCGCCGTGAGCCTTGGCGTTGCCCCGATCGGCCACGGGTCCTTCGGCGGTCTGAAGGCAGCGTCGCTTGCGCTGATCAGGGGCGAGCGCACGCTGTTCACCGACCTGTCCTTCGATCTGGCACCCGGGGAGCTGCTCAGGCTTCTTGGCCCCAACGGTTCTGGCAAGAGCAGCCTGCTGCGCGCTCTGCTCGGCCTGACACCACTGGCAAGAGGACAACTGCTCGCGGGGCCATCCGGTCGGCCGCTCACCCCGCGTGAGGTCTGCGCGCAGGCGCTTTATCAGGGCCATGCCCATGGCGCAAAGGGCGAGCTGACCGCGATCGAGAATCTCGCGCTGGCCGCCGAACTCGACGGCAGTCTCGCCAGCCATGACGCCGTCCGGACCCTCGATGCTGCACTCGACGAGGTCGGTCTGGCGCGTCAGCGGCATATCGAGACGCGGCGCCTGTCGCAGGGCCAGAAACAGCGGCTCAATCTGGCGCGCTTTGCGATCGGGCTGCAGGTGCCCGATCGACCGCTCTGGCTGATGGATGAGCCGAGCGCTGCGCTCGATGCCAGCGGGCTGGCGGTGCTTGAAGCTCTGCTGGGGCGCCACCTTGCGCGCGGCGGCGCGGCAATCGTTGCGACGCATCTGCCGATCGCGCCAGCCGAGGGCATAGTGCGCGAGCTGCATCTCGATACCTTCGCGCCGCACCGCGTCCGGGAAGGTCTGGCCGAGCTGGCGCCGTGACCGAGTTCGGCGCCATCGCCTGGGCGGTGCGGCGAGACCTCAAAGTCGCCATGCGCCGGCGCGGCGACATCCTGAACGTGCTCGGATTTTTCGTGCTGGCCTGCTCGATGTTTCCGTTGGCCATCGGCCCGCAGCGCGAGTGGCTTCAACGCATCGGCCCCGGTGTGATCTGGGTGGCAGCGCTGCTGTCGGTCATGCTGGCGCTGCCCAGACTCTTCGAGCACGACCATGCCGACGGCACGCTCGATGCCATGGTTGCCAGCGGCCGTCCGCTGTGGGCGCTGATCGCCGGCAAGCTGATTGCCGCCTGGCTGGTCACCGCCGTGCCGCTGCTTGCTCTGAGCCCCGCGCTTGCGCTGGCCTTCAACATGCCGACCTCGACCCTGCCGGTGCTGGTGGGCTCCCTGGTGCTCGGCACACCGGTGCTGATCGGCATCGGCGCGATTACCGGCGCGCTCGCGCTCGGTCTGAAATCGGGTCCGGTGCTGATGACCCTGCTGTGCCTGCCGCTCTATGTCCCGGTACTGGTCTTCGGCGCCGGCGCGGTCGAGGCGCAGGTCGCCGGACTGTCGCCGCTCGCCCATCTCGCGCTGCTGGGCGCTGGTATGCTGGCGGTCCTGACGCTGGCACCGCCGGTTGCTGCGCTGGCCCTGCGTATTTCGGTCGAATAAGCCTGCCCGGATGAACCTTTTTCGCTTCGCCGCCACGCCTGTCTTCTATCCGCTCGCCGGACGTCTGCTGCCGTGGTTTACGGCTGCAGCCATCTTGCTGACGATTGCGGGTCTGTATGTCGGATTCGGGATTGCGCCCACCGATTTCCAGCAGGGCGAGGTCTATCGGATCATCTTCATTCATGTGCCAAGCGCCTGGATGGCGATGTTCATCTATCTGGTGATGGCCGGCTATGCGGTGGTGACCCTGGTCTGGCGTTCGAAGCTGTCGGCCATGATGTGCCGGGCGCTGGCGCCCACCGGCGCGATCATGGCGGTGATCGCGCTGCTCACCGGCGCGATCTGGGGCAAACCCACCTGGGGCGCCTGGTGGGTATGGGATGCCCGCCTCACCTCGACTCTGATCCTGCTCTTTCTCTACCTCGGCTACATGGCGCTGGTGGAGGCCATCGACGACACCACCCGCGCCGATCGGGCAGGCGCCCTGCTGCTGCTGGTCGGCGTGGTCAATATTCCGATCATCTATTTTTCAGTTCGCTGGTGGAACACCCTTCATCAGGGTGCGAGCGTCAGTCTGACCGCCTCGCCCAAGATGGCCAGCACGATGCTGACCGGCATGCTGCTGATGAGCCTGGCCGCCTGGATGTACGCGATCGCCGCGGCACTCCATCGGGTGCGAACGATGATCGTTCAACGCGAGCGCCACACCCGGTGGGTGCGGCAACTCTTTGCCTGAGTCGCAAAAGCTGCCATGTCTGAATCGCATCTGAGCTATCTTGCAGCGGCTTACGGCTTTACTGCCCTGGCCATTGCGATCGAGTGTGTGGTCCTGCTGCGCACCCGTCGCCGATCAATCGAACAGGTCAGACGCGAACTCGACCTTGACCCCGACGAGAGCGAAACAATCGCGCAGGCAACCGACAAGGCAGCCAAACCATGAGTGCAGTGCACGCAAAACTCTCATCCGGCCCGGCAATCCGCCGCAAGCGACTCTTCTGGATTGTGATCGGGTTGGCGATTCTCGCGGTCGCAGTCGGGCTGGTGCTCTACGCACTGAAATCGAACATCGTCTTTTTCTTCACACCCACCCAGATCGCTGCCAATGAGGCGCCTCAGGGGCGGGCGTTTCGGGTCGGAGGGATGGTCGAGACCGGCAGTGTGGTGCGCGATGGTCTCGATGTGCAGTTTCGGGTGACCGATACCGTCAAGACCATCCCGGTCGTCTATCGCGGCACCCTGCCCGATCTGTTTCGAGAAGGAAAAGGCGTGGTAGCACAAGGCAAAGTCGGTCCGGACGGCGTCTTCAAGGCCGACGAGGTGCTCGCCAAGCACGACGAAAACTACATGCCTCCGGAAGCCGCCGAGGCGCTCAAGCGCGCCGGCAAACCGGTCGGCGCCGGCACGGTCGCTCAGCCATGATTGCCGAGATCGGTCACTTCGCACTCTGGCTGGCGATGGCGCTGTCCCTGGTTCAGGCAGCGGGAGGCCTTGCAGGCGCTTCGCGGTCAGACGCCGCCTGGATGCGCGCCGGCGGCAATGCCGCCAATGCCCAATGCCTGATGGTTGTGATTGCCTTTGCGGCGCTGGCCACCTCGTTCATCGACAACGATTTCTCGCTGGTCAATGTGGCCAGCAATTCCAACTCGAAGCTGCCGACGCCTTATCGCTTTGCTGCAAGCTGGGGCTCGCATGAGGGCTCGCTGCTGCTGTGGGCACTGATGCTGGCCGGCTGGACTGCCGCGGTGAATGCCTTCGGCACAGCCTTGCCGACAGCCTTCCGGGCGCGGGTCATCGGCGTGCTTGGTCTGGTTGCCACCGGTTTTCTGGCCTTCATGCTCTTTACCTCCAACCCCTTCATGCGCCAGCTGCCCGGGCCGGCCGATGGTCGTGACCTCAATCCGCTGCTGCAGGATCCGGGCATGGTCATCCATCCGCCGATGCTCTACATGGGTTACGTCGGCTTCTCGGTGGCCTTCGCGTTTGCGGTGGCTGCGATGCTCGGCGGTCGGGTCGATGCGGCCTGGACGCGCTGGGCGCGCCCGTGGACGACCGCCGCATGGGGTTTTCTGACCATTGGCATCGCGCTGGGCAGCGCCTGGGCCTACTACGAACTCGGTTGGGGTGGATGGTGGTTCTGGGACCCGGTCGAGAACGCCTCGTTCATGCCCTGGCTGGTGGGCACGGCGCTGATCCACTCTCTCATCGTCACCGAACGTCGCGGCGGTTTTCGAGCCTGGACCATGCTGCTGGCAATCGCCGCGTTCAGCCTGTCCTTGCTCGGTACCTTTCTGGTTCGCTCGGGCGTACTCACCTCGGTTCATGCCTTTGCCACCGACCCGACCCGCGGGATCTTCATCCTCGCCTTTCTGGTCGTGGTGGTCGGCGGCTCGCTGATCCTCTTTGCGCTGCGCGGACCCGGCATCACCGGCAACCAGACGCCGGTGACCTTTTCGCCGAGTTCGCGCGAAGGCTATCTGCTCGCCAATAACCTGCTGATGGTGACCGCGGCCGGCTCGGTCCTGCTGGGTACGCTCTATCCGCTGGTGCTCGATACCCTGGGCCTGGGCAAGATCTCGGTCGGGCCACCCTATTTCGAAGCGGTGTTCTTTCCGCTGATGGCACCGGCCGCATTCCTGATGGGCATCGGCCCGATATCGCGCTGGCGCGAGTCACCCGTGCCGCAGCTGGCCGCACGTCTCAAATGGGCCTTTGGCATTGCTGTGGCCGCGGCCGTGCTGATTACCCTGACCTCGGGGAGCATCGGCGGGAAGACCTCGATCCTGGGCGGCCTGGCGTTTGCGATCGGCATCTTTCTGGGTCTGTGGCTGATCGCGGCGAGTTGCGTGGCCGTCTACGAGCGGGCCGGACAGGTCAAGGCGGCAAGCTGGCCGGCGCGCCTGCGGTCGATGCCGGGCGGCTTCTGGGGCATGATCATCGCGCATGCAGGCGTCGGCGTCTTTTGCATCGGCGTGTCCTGCGTCAAGGCGCTCGAAGTCGAGGTCGATGCCGCGCTCGGCGCCAACCAGTCGATGGAGATCGGCGGCTATACCCTTACCCTGCAGGACATCCGCGAGATCACCGGCCCCAACTACAAGGGCGTCGGGGGCATTGTTCAGGTCTCGCGGGACGGCAAGCGACTCTTCGAACTCCACCCTGAAAAGCGCTTCTATCCGACCACGCAATCGGTCATGACCGAAGCCGCAATCGACTCCAGCATCACCCGCGACCTCTACGTCTCATTGGGCGAACAGTTACCCGACGGTCGCTGGACCCTCAAGACCTGGGTCAAACCCTTCATCGACTGGATCTGGGGCGGCTGCTTCATGATGGCCATCGGCGGATTCGTCGCGATCAGCGATCGTCGCTACCGCTCCGTCCGGCGTACCGCGCTCGATGACAACAAGGTCGGGGCTTCGGCCTGAGAGTTGCCGGCATGCGATCGCTTCGCTTTATCCTGCCGGCAATCGTTTTTTCGGTCGTTGCCGCCTTCATGCTAGTAGCGCTCACATCCGGGCGCGATCCCAAGGAAATTCCGTCACCGCTGATCGGCAAGCCAGCGCCAGCCTTCGCACTGCCCCTGCTCGCGCAAACCGATCAGATCTGGTCGCCCGAAAAGATGCGCGGACAGGTCTGGCTGCTCAATGTGTGGGCCTCATGGTGCGCGCCCTGCCTGGTTGAGCATCCCGAACTTCTGAAGCTGGCGCGCGCCAAAACGCTGCCCTTGATCGGATTCAACTACAAGGACGAGCCGGGCGCGGCAGTCGCCTGGCTCGACAAGCATGGCAACCCCTACACGACGATCGTCGCCGACCGCAACGGTCGCGCCGCCTTCGATTACGGGGTCTACGGCGTGCCGGAAACCTTTCTGATTGATCGCAACGGGACCATCCGCTACAAGCATGTCGGTCCGCTCACGGTCGACGTGATCGCAAACAAGCTCTTGCCCATGGCGCAGGCGCTGGCCCGATGAACGCCTTCACGGTCATCGCCGAAAGATCGGGCGCAATCGGGAAGTGCTTGCGCAAGCGAAGCGCGGCAGCGCTGATCGCCGGCCTGCTGGCTTGCAGCCTGGCGAGCGCATCTGGGCCTGCCGCGACACCGGCCGACCCTCCGAACAGCACACTGGCCGACCCGTCGCCCGAGCAGGCGCGCGAGCTGCTGCAAAGCGACCGCTATCGCCGACTGGCCGCCGAGCTGCGCTGCCTGGTCTGCCAGAATCAGACGTTGGCCGATTCGAATGCCGACCTGGCAACCGATCTGCGCAACGAAGTCCTGCGCCAGATGTCAGCAGGTCGCGACGACACGCAGATCAAGGACAACCTGGTCGCACGCTACGGCGAGTTCGTGCTTTATCGGCCCACTTTTTCGGGTCGCAATCTGGCGCTTTGGGCGGGGCCAGCGGTTCTGCTCGCTCTCGGCGCCTTCCTGATGTGGCGCATCAGCCGAGCGCGGCGCACATCGCCAGGCGTCGTGGTCGACGAGGCTCGACTGAAACGCGTCGACGCGCGTCTGAAAGATCTCTGAGCGATCTTCGAAAAACTATTTTTTCGAAACGCTTGCGATCGTCGAGTTCCGGAAATACGAACTCCCCGATTCACGGGGCGTTGCAGATCGGGGAGGCAGAAGCCGGCCCGACGGAATTTCTGTACTTGCAGGCAGCCGGACAGCCCGGGCCTGCTCGCGGGCAAATTGCTTACTTCGCTTTCTTCTTGTTGACCGAGGCCTTGAAAGCTGCACCCGCTGAGAACTTGGGAACGGTGGCAGCAGCAATCTTGATCTTTTCGCCAGTGCGAGGATTTTTTCCGACGCGCGCCATGCGCTTGCTCGAAAAGAAAGTGCCGAAGCCAACCAGCGTAACGCGGTCGCCCTTGGTCACAGCCTTGGTCACGGTCTCGATGATCGAATTGAGGGCGCGCTCAGCGGCAGCCTTGCTGATATCCGCTTCAGTTGAAACGGTTTCGATCAATTCACTCTTGTTCATGCAGTCACCTCCTGGGGTTCGAACGTTATTGGGCGATGGATCTCAACACTGACAGGATCTGGCTGCAACGCAGGGCGCAATCACAACCACTGGGAGCCCGACCTGCCGAATTTTACGAATGCCGCTGACCAAGCGAGCCGCGGATCGGGCATTCTGTCACAAAGAAGCCCACAGCGAGGGCATTCCGGGGCGATGAGGCAAAAGAAAGACAGCCCCGCAAGCTCACCAATAATGTGCATATCCATCATGAATTCCAAACCGCCTCTGCATTCCGATTCACGACTTCTGCATGCCGATGACGCACTGCATGAAGGCAGCTCCCTCACGCCGCCGATTCCCTGGTCAGCCACTTTTCTGGCTGACGATGCAAGCACCTTCGCGCAGATGGCCTCGACGCCGATGCATCCGCGCTACTACACCCGTTACGGCAATCCCCTGCATCAGCGGGTAGCTCGCATCGTGGCCGACCTTGAAGGCGCAGCCACCGGACTGGTCACCGCAAGCGGCATGGGGGCGATCTCGACGACGCTGTTCGGCCTGCTGCGTGCCGGTGACCATGTGGTGGCGCAACGCAATCACTACATGGGCACCACCCGCCTGCTGTCCGATCTGCTCGAACGATTTTCGGTCTCCTGCGAGCTGGTCGACCAGACCGACAATCAGGCCTTCGCGCGGGCACTGGAACGCCCCACCGCGGTCGTCATGCTCGAGAGCCCGACCAATCCCGACTGCAGCCTGACCGACGTCAGGACAGCCGCCCGCCTTGCGCACTGCGCCGGTGCACTCGTGGTCGTCGACAACACCTTTGCCACGCCGCTGAATCAGCAACCGATTTCCCTGGGTGCCGACCTGGTGGTGCACAGCGCGACAAAATATCTCGGCGGCCATCATGACCTGACCGCGGGCGTCGTGGTCGGCAGTGAGGCCCTCATTGAACGCCTGTGGTCGACGCAGATCGTGATGGGAGCCACCTTGTCACCGATGGACGCCTGGCTGTTGCTGCGAGGCTTGCGAACACTGTCGGTCAGAATGGAACGCATCAACGCTTCTGCCCTGACCGTCGCAAGCGCACTGGCGGTCCACCCCGCGATTGAGTCGGTGTCTTATCCGGGGCTGCCCGGTCATCCGCAGCATTCGCTGGCACGCGAGCAGATGAGCGGCTTCGGTGGCGTGATGGGATTGAGGCTGAGATCCGACTACGCCGGCACTGCGGCATTCGTCAGCAAACTCACGCTCGCCCAGCATGCAGTCAGCCTGGGCGGCGTCGACACGCTGGTGGTGCATGCAGCAGCCATGTGGGCCGGCAGTCTCGATGACGAGCAGATGCGCCAGACCGGCATCGAGCCAAACCTGGTTCGCCTGTCGATCGGGCTGGAACATCCGGACGATCTGATTGCCGACCTGCTCAATGCGCTGGACGCTGGCTTTGGTTCATCGCATTCCGGTTAAACTCGGCTGGTCCATGAATTGCCGCAATCGGGGGGCCTTCTTTTGCTGATGCGTCCGGGCGCAGCACTGCGCGCCATCGTGCTTCCCGGTCTGCTCGCGCTGGTCGCGATCACCCTCGCGGGCTGCAGCAACGACAGCAGCAGTAGCAGCGCACAGCCGATCACCATCTCGGCCGGCGCCAACTGTGATCTGAGCTATACCCTCACGCAAAGCCCGGTGCTGATCGGGTCCGACCCGCTGCTGGGCGATCAGTGGCACCTCACCAATACCGGACAAAGCGGCGGCTCACCGGGCGAAGATCTGCGCGCCGCAGGCGCCTGGTCGGTCACTCGTGGCAGCGGCGTGCGGGTGGCAGTCATCGACGACGCCATTGAATTGACGCATCCCGATCTCTATCCGAACCTGGCTCAGGGCGCGAGTCGCAGCTATCGCAACGGCAACCGGGGCAGCATCTGGCCGGTGCCCTGCATCAAGGCCGAAGACGACCACGGCACTGCGGTCGCCGGCCTGGTACTCGCGCGCGATGACAATGCGATCGGTGTGGTGGGGGTGGCATCGCGAGCATCGCTGGTGGGCTACGACGCGCTCTCGACCTCCTACGACATCGACATCGCCGACGCGCTGACTCGTGACAGTCAGCTCAACGCGATCTACCAGAACAGTTGGGGTTCACCTGACGATGGCCACCTGCATCCTGCCGATGCGGTGTTCAGCGCAGCCATCCAGAGCGGCCTGCTCAGTGGTCGCCAGGGCAAGGGGTCAATCTATGTCTTTGCAGGCGGCAACGGCCGCTGCTTCGCAGTTTCGAAGACCGGAGAATGTCAGGACGACAATTCGAACTTTGATGGCTATGTCAATCAGCGTGGCATCGTGACGGTCTGCGCGGTCGACGACAACGGCAAAAGCCCCTGGTATGGCGAACCCGGCGCGACGCTGACGGTCTGCGCGCCGTCGTCCGGATCAAGCCCGGTGGGCGTCACCACCACCGCGCTTAATGGCACGTACGAATCAAGCTTCAGCGGCACTTCGGCCAGCACACCGATGGTCTCCGGCGTGATCGCCCTGATGCTGTCGGTCAACCCGTCCCTCACCTGGCGCGACGTGCGGATCATCCTCGCCCGATCGGCGCGGCGCAATGACCCGACCGACACCGGCTGGCTGAGGGCCGCAGACGGCCTTCAGTTCAACCACAAATACGGCTTCGGCGTCGCCAATGCCCAGGCAGCGGTCGCCCTGGCAAGCACCTGGTCCTCTGTCGGCGGGAGCGCAGCCATGAAGACCTGCGATTCGCCGCTGCGCACTCCCAATCTGCCTCTGCCCGATGTCACACCGGACGGAAAATCAACACCGGTCTCCGACAGCCTGTCGATGACCGGCTGCGACATCACCAGCATCGAGTTCGTCGAAATCTTTTTTTCTGCCTCGCACACCTACAGCGGCGACCTGAAAGTGAGCGTCAGCAGCCCGGCGGCCGCGGTCAGCCAGCTCGCCAACGCCCGGATCTGCAAGGGCAACACCGGCGATACCTGCGGGGTTTACAGCAACTGGCGATTCGGCTCGATGCGCCATCTCGGCGAAGCCGCCAATGGCAACTGGACCATGACCGTGACCGACATGGGCCAGGGAGATACCGGACGGTTCGACGGATGGAGCCTGCGACTCTATGGCCGCTGACCGAATCGCGCGCGGCCGTGCCGGCGCACTCATTGCCGCCCAGGCCAGGACGGGTATGACGGCGCGGCTCGGGCACTGGCCGCTTTGCGCTTTGGCTGCGCTGCTCGGCATGACGGCTGCCGTGGCCCAGCCTGCGCCCGGCCCACGCGACACCTCGCGCATCGAAACCGTGAGCAAGCGGCCCTCGGTGGCGGTCAAGTCAGTGCAGACCACCCATGTCTGGCATGACGGCACGGCCATGCGGATGCTGAGCCTCGACCCGGCACTCGAGGCGCACTTCGCGGCCGGCCTGCTGCCGCAAGAACGCGTGCTGCGTCCCGCGGGCAGCACCGATCGCACGCAGGCCGCGCAGGTCTCGCCGGTACTGCGTGATGAATCCGGGCAACCGCGCAGCCTGCCCGGTGGAGTGATCGTGGTGCTCAAGACCCCGATGGACGAGACCGGCGCACGCGCGCTGATCAGTCAGGCAGGTGCGATTGCGCTGCATGCCTTGTCCGACAGGCTCTGGCTGGTTCAGGGGCCGGTCGGTCTGGGGTCACTCAGACTTGCCAACCAGCTGCAGGCGGCAGGCCTGTTCGAATCGGCCCAACCCAACTGGTGGATGCCCCGAACCCTCAAGTAGGGCTCAGGCAAGGCTCGATCTGCCTTCGAGCCGAGCGGCAGTCGCGCCGGTAACGCGACATCTGTCGCGCAGTGCTCGCGCTGCGGCGGACTACAATCGACGGCTCGCCGACTGCAGGACCATCGATCATGCGCACCGACCAGCCGGTCACGATTCGCCGTCTCGACTACACGCCCCCGGCCCACACGGTCGACACGATCGCGCTCGTGTTCGACCTCGATCCGCAAAAAACCCGCGTCACCGCCACGATGCAATTGCGGCGGCTGCCCGACGCTGCGGCCGACGCGCCGCTCTGGCTGGATGGGGACAGCCTGACATTGCTGAGCGCCTCGATCGACGGGCAGCCGGTCGACGCACAGCGGCTGCATGCCGATGCCCACGGCCTGCGCATCGACGCGCCGCCGGCGGTCTTCACGCTGGTCACCGACGTGATGATCTGCCCTGCCGACAACACCGCGCTCAACGGGCTGTATGTGTCCAATGGCAGCTTCTACACCCAGTGTGAAGCGCATGGTTTTCGGCGCATCACCTATTTCCCCGACCGGCCCGATGTCATGGCGCGCTACACCGTCGACATCATTGCGGACACCTCGCGCTGGCCAGTGCTGCTGTCCAACGGCAATCTGGTCGAGTCGCTCAGCCTGCCCGATGGTCGGCAGCGGGTGCGGTGGGTCGATCCGTTTCCGAAGCCGAGCTATCTCTTCGCCCTGGTTGGCGCCAATCTGCAGGCGCGGGAAGAGCGCATCCTGACCGCCTCGGGGCGCGATGCGCTGCTGCAGGTCTGGGTCGAACCAGGCATGCTCGATCGTACCGAACACGCCATGGCCTCGCTGATCCGCTCGATCAGATGGGATGAGGAGCGTTATGGGCTCGAGCTCGATCTTGACCGCTTCATGATCGTGGCGGTCGGCGACTTCAACATGGGTGCGATGGAAAACAAGGGCCTGAACATCTTCAACACGAAGTATGTGTTCGCCCATCCGCATATCGCCACCGACGCCGATTTCGCCCATGTCGAGTCGGTGGTGGCTCATGAGTATTTTCACAACTGGACCGGCAACCGTGTGACCTGCCGCGACTGGTTCCAGCTCACTCTCAAGGAAGGCCTGACGGTCTTTCGCGACCAGGAATTTTCGGCCGATGTGATGGCCGCGGCCTGCCCCGACGAAGCCACTGCGCGAAGCGCGCGGGCGGTCAAGCGGATCGCCGACGTCCGGGTTCTGCGTGCCATGCAGTTCGCCGAAGACGCCGGCCCGATGGCCCATCCGATCCGCCCGGACAGCTATCAGGAAATCAATAACTTCTACACCGTGACCGTCTATGAGAAGGGCGCCGAAGTCATCCGGATGCTGCAGACACTGGTCGGTCGCGAAGGCTTCAGGCGTGCCATGGCGCTTTACTTCGAGCGACATGACGGGCAGGCGGTGACCTGCGACGACTTCGTCGCCTGCGTGGCCGATGCCAACGGCCGCGACCTCGCCCAGTTCAAGCGCTGGTACTCGCAGGCCGGCACACCGCGGGTCCGTGCTCACGGCGAATACGACGCCCGGAGCCGGCGCTACACCCTGACGCTTGGCCAGTGGTGCCCGCCCTCGCCCGGGCAGCCCGACAAACTGCCCTTCCACATTCCGGTGGCGGTCGGGCTGATGGGCGGCGACGGCGCCGAACTCGCACAAGCCACCCTCGAACTCACCGAGGCTTCGCAGACCTTCGTGTTCGACAACATCGCGCCGCGTGCCGATGCCGACGGCCATATCAGGGTGGTCGCCTCGCTGCTGCGCGATTTCAGCGCACCGGTCATCCTCGAGCACCAGGCCGACGACGCCACCCTCGCGTTTCAGGTCGCGCATGACACCGACGCCTTCAACCGCTGGGAGGCCGCCCAGCGGCTCGCCATCTCCGCAATCCTGCGCGTGCTCGAGGGCATGCCGGTGACCGAGGCAAGCGCTGCGCTCAATCGCGCACTCGCGCGAGCCGTTGCCGATCAGCGCCTCGACCCGGCCTTGCGGGCGCAGTTGCTGGCGCTGCCCTCCGAAGGCTTCATCGCCGAGCAACTGGAAATCGTCGACCCGGTGGCACTGCGTGCGGCACGCAATGCGGTGCGCGATGCGATGGCGCGGACACTTGCCACCGAACTGCGCTCGCAACTCGACGCACCGCACCAGCGCGCGCCCTATTCGCCCGACCCGGTCTCGGCCGGCCGACGCAGTCTGCACAATGCCGCGCTCGCGCTGCTGGTCGAAGCCGGCATCGACGGCGCCGACCGATTGGCCCAGGCTCAGATCGACCATGCCGACAACATGACCGACCGGCTCGGGGCGATCTCGGCACTGGTGCAAAGCGCCTCGCCGCTGCGCGAGCCTGGGCTGGCGGCCTATGCAAGCCTCTTTGATGCCGAGCCCCTGGCGATGGACAAATGGTTCACGATGCAGGCCACCATGCACCGTCAAGCCGGCGATGCACCGGTGCTCGAACGGGTGCGCACGCTGATGGCGCACCCCCAGTTTTCGCTGCGCAACCCCAATCGGATCCGCTCGCTGATCACAAGCTTTTGCAGCGGCAATCTGGCCGAATTCCATGCCGCAGATGGTTCGGGCTATCAATTCTGGGCCGAACAGGTGGTGGCGCTCGATGCAATCAATCCACAGATCGCCGCTCGCCTTGCACGAGCGCTCGACCGATGGCGGAAGTTTGATGCGACACGCCAGCCGCAGATGCGGGCGGCACTCGAACAGGTTGCAGCGAGTGCCCAATCACCCGACGTTCTTGAAGTGGTCGGCAAGGCACTCTCCTGATGGCGCGACCCGACGCTGCCAAGGCACTCCATCGCTTGCAGACAGGCAAGCGGTCAACAAGGAACCCAAGATGAAAAAGCAGATCAGCCTTACGCAATACCTGGTCGAGAGGCAGCGCGAAAAGAACCTGATTCCGGCCGAGTTGCGGCTATTGCTCGAAGTGGTGGCCCGGGCCTGCAAACGGATCAGCTATGGCGTGGGCAAGGGTGACCTGGCCGGCATCCTGGGTGAGGCCGGCTCCGAAAACATTCAGGGCGAAGTGCAGAAGAAGCTCGATGTGATCGCCAACGAGACCCTGCTCGAAGCCAATGAATGGGGCGGCCATCTGGCCGCGATGGCCTCCGAAGAAATGGACCATCCTTACACCATCCCCAACCGCTATCCGAAGGGCGAATTTCTGCTGCTCTTCGATCCGCTCGATGGCTCGTCCAATATCGATGTCAACGTCTCGATCGGTACGATCTTCTCGGTGCTGCGCCTGCCCGAGGGTGTGCAAATTCCGGAGGAAAAATCTTTCCTGCAGTCGGGCGCGCATCAGCTCGCGGCCGGCTATGCGGTGTATGGCCCCTCGACGCTGCTGGTGCTGACCGTTGGCGACGGCGTGGCGTGCTTCACCCTCGATCGCGAAACCGGCTCCTGGTGGCTGACCACCGACGGCATGAAGATCCCGCCCGACACCAAGGAATATGCGATCAACGCCTCCAATGCACGTCATTGGCATGATCCGGTCAAACGATATGTCGCCGATCTGAACGCCGGACGCGAAGGCCCGCTCGGCAAGGACTACAACATGCGCTGGGTGGCGTCGATGGTCGCCGACATCCATCGGATCATGACCCGTGGCGGCATCTTCATGTATCCGGCCGACAGCCGAGAGCCGGGCAAGCCCGGCAAGCTTCGCCTGCTTTATGAAGCCAATCCGATGGGCTTTCTGGTGGAGCAGGCTGGCGGCATGGCCACCAACGGTTTCGAGCGGATTCTCGACATCCAGCCGGCTGCGCTGCACGAACGGGTGGCGGTATTCATGGGCTCACGCAATGAGGTCGAGCGCGTGACCGGCTATCACGGCCGGGAAGGCTGAGGGCGCCTTGCCCTGTTGCTCACCGCCTCCACAGCCCAGGCCGCTGCAGCCAGTCCCATTGCAGCCGTCACCATGACCGTCGAGCCATAGCCGGAGCAGGCCAGTGGTGCACCAGGCACGATGCTGGCCTCGCCCTCAGCCGGGATGGCACGGCCCGACGCCCCGGGCGGCGACGGCGACCAGATCGCTTCGATGCCAAAGGGCCGGGCCTTTTCACGGGAGAAACCGTGGTCTCGTCGCAGGCGCGCTCGCACCGATGCGACCAGCGGATCGCCGCGCACTTCGGTGAGGTCGGCGCGCCGAAGTGCAAGCGAATCGACGCGCCCACCGGCCGCACCGCACACAATGATCGGCTGGACGCGCGCCGCGCACAGTGCAATCACCGCCGCTTTGGCCCGCGGCGCATCGATCGCATCGATCACGACATCAGCATCGGGTGAGACCATCGCCTGCGCATTGTCGACGGTCACGAAATCGTCGATCAGATCAACTCGGATATCAGGCGAGATATCGGCGATTCGCGCCGCCATCACCTCGATCTTCGAAGCGCCGAGGGTCGAGCCCAAGGCATGGACCTGGCGGTTGACATTCGACTCGGAGACATGGTCCATGTCGATCAGCGTCAGGCGGCCCACGCCGCAGCGGGCGAGTGCCTCGGCTGCCCATGAGCCCACGCCGCCGATGCCGATGACGACAATATGGGCAGCGCGAATCCGGTCGGCCGCCGCATCGCCATACAGGCGAGCCAAGCCGCCGAAGCGGCGGTCGGACTCGCCAGTCGACTCAGACAAGGTTCAGGGCAGCAGGACGGTCGATCCGGTGGTCTTGCGACCTTCGAGATCGCGGTGCGCCTGGACCACATCGGCGAGCTTGTAGCGCTGGTCGATCTCGATGCTGACCTTGCCGGACGAGACCATCTTCATCAGGTCACCGGCAATCTCGAGCAGGTTCTCGCGCTTTTCGGTGTGCGGTGCCAGCGACGGGCGGGTGATGTAGAGCGTGCTCTTGAGTGCTGTGAGCGGCATCGGCGGCACTGGACCCGAGGCATTGCCAAAGCTCACCATCAGGCCAAAGGGCTGCAGACAATCAATCGAGGCCGAAAAGGTGTCTTTGCCCACCGAGTCATAGACCACCGGCACCATCGCGCCCTTGGTGATTTCGCGCACCCGCTCGACGATGTTCTCCTGCTTGTAGAGGATCACATGGTCGGCACCGTACTTGCGTGCCAGCGCGGCTTTCTCGGGCGAGCCCACCGTGCCGATCACGGTCACGCCAAGCGCCTTGGCCCACTGCATCGCGATCAGGCCGACACCGCCGGCGGCCGCATGAAACAGGATGGTCTGGCCCTTTTGCAGCTTGTAGGTACGGCGAAACAGGTATTGCACGGTCATGCCCTTGAGCATCATTGCCGCACCGGTCTCGTAGCTGACCTTGCCGGGCAGCTTGACCAGCCGGCTGGCGGGCATATTGCGCACTTCGGAGTAGGAGCCGGCCGCGCCGCCGGCATAGGCGACCCGATCGCCCACCTTGACGTCGGTCACACCGGCACCAACCGCCACCACGTCGCCCGCGCCTTCCTGACCCAGACCGGAAGGCAGCGCCATCGGATAGAGGCCGCTGCGAAAGTAGCAGTCGATGAAGTTGACGCCGATCGCCTGATGGCGAACCTGCGCCTCGCCGGGTCCGGGTGCACCGACTTCGACGTCGACATACTCCATGACCTCGGGACCGCCGTTCTTCTGGATGCGGATGGCTTTTGACATGACAACTCCAATGCAAGGTGTGGTGAGAGGAAGGAACAATCCTGCCTGAAACGCAACAGGGGGTCAGCAGGGATGGGAGTCAGCAGGTAGCAGGGTTAATGGGTAACAGGGTCAATGCTTACCTGGGTCAATAAGTACCTGGGTCAATAAGCACCTGAGTCAATAAGTACCAGGGTAAGCGCCGCCGTCGAGCAGCACATTCTGGCCGGTGAAATACGACGCCTGTTCGCTGCACAGGTAGGCACACATCTGGCCGAACTCGAGCGCATTGCCGAATCGCTTTGCCGGAATCAGCTGGCGACGCTGCGCGGCGATCTCATCAGTCGACTTGCCAAGGTTCCTGGCCGCGGCAGCGGTGGTGTTGCGCAGCCGATCGGTGTCGAACTGGCCGGGCAGCAGATTGTTGATGGTCACGTTGTGCTCGACCGTCTTGCGGGCCAGACCGGCGACAAAGCCGGTCAGGCCGCTGCGAGCGCCGTTGGACAAGCCGAGGATCTCGATCGGGGCCTTGACCGAACTCGAGGTGATGTTGACGATGCGCCCGAACCTCCGGGCGATCATCGGGTCGACGGTCGCCTTGATCAGTTCGATCGGGGTGAGCATGTTGGCATCGAGTGCCGCGATCCAGTGCTCGCGCGTCCAGTTGCGAAAGTCACCCGGTGGCGGTCCGCCGGCATTGTTGACCAGAATGTCGACCTGCGGGCAAGCGGCCAGCGCTGCCAGGCGCCCGGCCTCGGTCGTGATGTCGCAGGCCACCGTCCTCACCTCGACCCCGGTCTCGGCGGCGATCGCAGCACCCGCCGCGACAAGCGCCTCGGCGGTGCGGGCATTGATCACCAGATTGACACCTTCGCGCGCCAGCGCCAGCGCGCAGCCATAGCCCAAGCCCTTGCTCGCGCCGCAGACCAGCGCCCATCTGCCAGCAATGCCCAAATCCATAAAACGCCTCCGGTGATGGTCAGTTCAGCGCGATCGCGCTGTCAGGACGAAGATGCCGGCAATCACGATGGCGGTACCGATCAGTTGCACCGGATCGACCGCTTCGCCGAGAAACATCGCACCCATGCCGATGGTAGCAGCCGGTCCGATCATGCCGAGTTGCGAGGCCACCGGCGTGCCGATCCGCTCGACGCCCATCATCGTGAGAAACACCGGCATGACGGTGCACAGCACGGCATTCATCATCGACAGCTGATAGACCGCCGCGGGCTGCGAAAACAACGCCGCAGGCGACAGGATCAGTGCCTGAGCGATACAGGCAATGCAGGAGACGATCATCGCCCAGGCCATCAGCCGGATCGCGCCCAGTCGCCTGACCATCTCGCCGCAGGACACCAGGTAAATCGAATAGGCGACCGTGCTGCCAAAGATCAGCGCGCTGCCCAGCGGCACATCGGCGCCGCTTGCCGACAGGTCGTGCCAGAAGACGAGGATGACACCGCAGTAGGCGATCGACATTGCCAGCCATTGACGACGGCTGATCGGCCGTCGCAATGCGATCGCCGAGATCAGCAGCACCAGGGTCGGATTCAGATAGAGGATGACGCGCTCGAGCCCGACGCTGACATATTGCAGGCCCAGAAAATCGAGATAGCTGGCAAGGTAATAGCCAAGCAGGCCCAGTCCGATCACGCGCCAGGCGTCATTGGGTTGCCAGGGTGATCTGCTGTCAATACCGTCGGCCGGCGTGCGATAAGCGACCCAGGCCGCGGCGATCACGAAAAACGGCAGTGAAAAAACCATC
Source organism: Burkholderiales bacterium (assembly GCA_026399875.1). GTDB lineage: Bacteria > Pseudomonadota > Gammaproteobacteria > Burkholderiales > Burkholderiaceae_E > UBA4615. The sequence goes on from JAPLQF010000029.1 coordinate 142,634, forward strand.
CGCAAGGCAATCAGGGTCTGGGCATCGACCCCATGCCGATAGATGAGCTTGGCCACGATGCCCTTGCCGGCAAACAGCACCGCACCCGTCGTGGCCAGCGCTACCCCGGCCAGCCAGGTGGCTCGGGACGCCAGCTGATCGGCACTGGCAGTGCGCACGGCGGTCATCGGCGAATCGCCGCGCGATCAGCGCTTACGCGACCCCCCGCCCAGCAGCGTGCCGAGAACGCCACGCAGCAGTTCACGCCCGGCAGTCGTGCCGATCGAACGCGCAGCACTCTTGGCCATCGCCTCGACGATCGAATCCTTGCGCCCGGTTGATTTCGACAGATCATTGAGCGAGCCGCGCAGCGATTCGGTCCAGTTGGTCTCGTTCGGCACCGGGGCAGTCGGCGTCGACCCACCGCGACCTGAACTGGCACCGGCGCCGGCCCGGCCCGCACTCGGCGCAGAGGCTGAGGATCGTGCGGTCAAGAGTTCATAAGCCGATTCTCGATCTTCGGCGGTGTCATAGACCCCGGCCACCACCGACGAGCTGATCAGGGCCTTGCGCTCAGCCGCATCGATCGGACCGATTCTTGAGCCCGGGGACACGACGAAGCCGCGCTCGACGATCGACGGCCGCCCTTTCTCGTCGAGCATCGACACCAGCGCCTCGCCCACGCCCAGCTCTGAAATCGCGGTTTCGACATTGAAAGCAGGATTGGCCCGCATGGTCTGCGCGGCCGCCTTGACCGCCTTCTGATCGCGGGGCGTGAACGCGCGCAGCGCATGCTGGACGCGGTTGCCGAGTTGGCCGAGTACCGAGTCCGGAATGTCGAGCGGATTCTGGGTGACAAAGTAAACACCCACGCCCTTGGAACGAACCAGCCTGACCACCTGCTCGACTTTTTCAAGGAGGGGCCGCGGCGCCTCGGCAAACAGCAGATGCGCCTCGTCGAAGAAGAACACCAGCTTGGGTTTGTCGCGATCGCCGACCTCGGGCAGTTTCTCGAAGAGATCGGACAGCAGCCAGAGCAAAAAGGCGGCATAAAGCCTTGGCGCATTGAGCAGCCGATCGGCTGCCAGGATGTTGACGATGCCCCGGCCCTGGGCGTCGGTCTGCATCAGATCGTCGAAATTGAGCATCGGTTCGCCGAAAAAACGATCGGCGCCCTGCTGATCAAGCGAGACCAGCCCGCGCTGGATCGCGCCGATCGAGGCGGCAGAAATGTTGCCGTATTCGGTGGTGAACTGCTTGGCGTTGTCGCCCACATGCTGAAGCATCGCTCGCAGATCCTTGGCATCAAGCAGCAGCAGGCCACGATCATCGGCAATCTTGAAGACCAGGTTGAGCACCCCTTCCTGAGTCTCGTTGAGGCTGAGCATGCGTGACAGCAGCATCGGTCCCATGTCGGAGACGGTCGCCCGCAGCGGATGCCCCGCCTCGCCATAGACATCCCACAGCGTCACCGGGCTGGCCGCGAAGCTTGGCTCCGGCAGGCCATGCGCGGCGATATGCTTGGTGAGCCGCTCGGTCGGCGCCCCGGTTTGCGAGATGCCGACCAGGTCGCCCTTGACGTCGGCCATGAAGACCGGCACGCCGATCGACGAGAATTTCTCGGCCATGACCTGCAGAGTCACGGTCTTGCCGGTCCCGGTTGCGCCGGTGATCAGACCATGCCGATTGGCCAAAGCCGGCAGAAGGCACAGATCGGTGTCGGCGGTGCGGGCAATCAATAGGGGATCGGGCATGGCAGCTCTGGTGGGGGGATGTCGACGAAACCGGCGATGGTAAGATCCGATCGCCTGTCGCTCACGCATTGCAACATGATTGCAGCGCCAGCGGCAAGCCGCCTGCGCCAATCGCGCAGCCCGATGTCGGCATCTGGCTCGCAGCGCAAGACAGCCATCAGCATGAGGTCTCAATCGTTATGGCCGGTCATTCCAAATGGGCCAATATCCAGCACCGCAAGAACCGCCAGGACGAAAAGCGGGGCAAGCTCTTCACGCGCCTGATCAAGGAGATCACCGTGGCCGCGCGCATGGGCGGGGGCGATGTGTCAGCCAATCCGCGGCTGCGCCTGGCCATCGAGAAGGGCTCCGACGCCAATATGGCCAAGGACACCGTGCAGCGCGCGATCCAGAAAGGCATCGGCGGGCTCGACGGCGTGAACTATGAAGAAATCCGCTACGAGGGCTATGGCATCGCCGGCGCGTCGGTCATCGTCGACACCCTGACCGACAACCGCGTCCGAACGGTTGCCGAAGTTCGCCATGCATTCTCGAAATACGGCGGCAATCTGGGCACTGATGGCTCGGTAGCCTTCATGTTCCGGCATTGCGGGCAGTTCCTGTTTGCGCCCGGTACCTCCGAAGACAAGGTGATGGAAGTCGCAATCGACGCAGGCGCCGATGATGTGATGACCGACGACGAGGGTGGCATCGAAGTGCTGTGCGAGCCGACGGTCTACGCGCAGGTCAGGGCTGCACTCGAGCAGGCCGGCCTGAAAGCCGAGGTCGCCGAGATCACCATGAAACCGATGAACGAGACCGTTCTTGAGGGTGAGGATGCTGCCCGCATGCAAAAGCTGCTCGATGCCATCGAAAATCTCGATGATGTGCAGCAGGTCTTCACCAGCGCCGTGATCGACGAATGAAGATCCTGGTCGTCGGTTCGGGAGGACGCGAACACGCGATCGCCTGGCGGATCGCCCAGTCGGGTCGGGTGCAGACGGTGTTCGTGGCGCCTGGTAACGGTGGCACCGCGCGCGAGCGCGGGCTGCAGAATCTTCCGGTCACCGATATCGAGGTGCTGGCAGCGTTTGCCGAGCGCGAATCGATCGCCTTTACCGTGGTGGGCCCCGAAACGCCCTTGTCGGAAGGCATCGTCGATCTGTTTCGCAGTCGCGGACTCAAGATCTTCGGACCCACACGGGCGGCGGCCCAGCTCGAATCCTCCAAGGATTTCGCCAAGGCCTTCATGACTCGCCATGGCATTCCCACTGCCCAGTACAACACTTTCACCGATGCAGCGGCGGCGCATGACTATGTGAGCCAGCGCGGCGCCCCGATCGTTGTGAAAGCCGACGGACTGGCGGCAGGCAAAGGCGTGGTCGTCGCGCAGACCCTCAATGAGGCCCATGCCGCGATCGACATGATGCTGCTCGACAACCGCATGGGCGCAGCCGGCGCGCGGGTGGTGATCGAAGACTTCCTGGCAGGCGAAGAGGCGAGCTTCATCGTGATGTGCGATGGCCGCAATGTGCTGGCGCTGGCCTCAAGCCAGGATCACAAGCGCCTGGGCGACAACGATACCGGCCCGAATACCGGCGGCATGGGGGCTTATTCGCCGGCACCGGTGGTCACACCCGAAGTGCATGCCCGCGTGCTGCGCGAAATCATCATGCCGACCGTGCAGGGCATGGCGTCCGAGGGCATCACTTACACCGGATTTCTCTATGCCGGGCTGATGATCGATCCGGATGGCAACGTCAAGGCACTCGAGTTCAACTGCCGGATGGGCGACCCCGAGACACAGCCGATCATGGCGCGCGTCAAGAGCGACCTCACCGAAGTGTTTGAGCACGCGATTGCCGGCACACTCGATCAGGTCGAGATCGACTGGGACCGACGTACCGCGCTCGGTGTCGTGCTGGCCGCACACGGCTATCCCGATGCACCGCGCAAGGGCGATGTCATTGAAGGCGTGGGTGTGCGCACCACGCCGACCGACGACTGCCTGGTCTTTCATGCCGGCACGCAACTGAACGATGGTGTGGTCACGACCGCCGGCGGTCGCGTGCTGTGCGTGACCGCCATGGGCGACTCGGTCAAGGTGGCGCAATCAAGGGCCTACGCCATGATCGACACCATCCGGTTCGACGGCATGCAGTACCGGCACGACATCGGTCACCGTGCGATTGCGCGCCGGCGGCGCCCGTTAAAGAAAGCCTGAGCAGCACGCCAGGTTTCAGGAGGCCTCATGAATCATCCGACACCCTCATCGGCCGAAGCGGTCGATACCGCCGCCGTGCGGCACTACCTGCAAGGGCTGCAGCAGCGGATCGTGGCCGGCCTCGAATCAGTCGACGGCGGCAGCTTCGCAACCGACGCCTGGGAGCGCGCAGAAGGCGGCGGCGGCATCAGCCGTGTTATCGAAGACAGCCATGTCTTCGAGCGCGCCGGCGTCCTGTTTTCGCATGTCACCGGCAATCATCTGCCTCCGACAGCCTCGGCGACCCGCCCCGGCATGGCCGGGCGATCCTTCGAGGCGATGGGCGTTTCGCTGGTGCTGCATCCCCGCAATCCCCATGTGCCGACGGTGCATCTGAACGTACGCTGCTTCATTGCCGCACCGCGTGCCGGTGCCGCGCCCGACAGCCCCGATGGCATGCCGGTCTGGTGGTTCGGCGGCGGTATGGACCTCACGCCCTATTACGGCGTCGACGAAGACGTGGTCCATTTCCATGCCACCTGCAAATCCGCACTCGCGCCTTTCGGCCCTGACTACCACCCGCGCTTCAAGAAGGCCTGCGACCAGTACTTCTTTCTGAAGCACCGGGGTGAGGCGCGCGGCATTGGCGGCATCTTCTTCGACGACTTCTCGGAGATCGGTTTCGAGAAGTCATTCGCATTGACCCGCAGTGTCGGCAATGCGTTTCTCGATGCCTATCTGCCGATCGTCCGGCGCAATGTCGATCGCCCGTATTCAGAGCGCGAGCGCGATTTCCAGGCCTATCGCCGTGGGCGTTATGTCGAGTTCAATCTGGTCTTCGACCGCGGAACCCTCTTCGGGCTTCAGTCGGGCGGGCGAACCGAATCGATCCTGGTCTCGATGCCACCGATTGTGAAGTGGCGATACAACTGGCAACCGGAGACCGGGTCGCCCGAAGCCCGGCTCTACGAACACTACCTGCCGGCACGCGAATGGGTCTGAGCCGTCATGAGCTCCGATAGGCGCCGGCGGGTCGGCATCCTCGGCGGTACCTTCGACCCCCCGCATGTCGGCCACCTTGCACTGGCGCGATCGGCACGGGATGCCATGCAGCTTGATGAAGTGCGCCTGATGCCGACCGGACATTCATGGCAAAAGAGCGCAGCCGGCGCCAGTGCGCTGCAGCGGCTCGAGATGGTCCGGATCGCTCTGCGAGATGTCGGGCCGGCTGAAGGACTGAGGGCCGATGACCGCGAAGTGGTTCGCGGCGGCCAGACCTATACCGTCGATACGCTGGAGGCATTGCGTAAGGAGCTGGGCCCCGATGTCATGCTGGTGCTGATCGTGGGCAGCGATCAGTTGCGCAACCTGGCTACCTGGCGAAACTGGCAACGGCTCTTCGATCTGGCCCATATTGCCGCAACCCAGCGCGAACGGATTACCCTTGACGATCTGCCCCCCGAGGTCGAGGCCGAGGTCGCCAGCCGCGGCCGTGATGCCCTGCCTGATGCGCCGGCGGGCAGCATCGTCTTTTTCAGAATGCCCGCGGTGGCCGTGTCGGCCACCGGACTTCGTGCCCAACTGGCTGCAGGCGAGCGCCCCGATGCGCTGTCACCCCCTGCGGTTCTCGACTATATTCAATCGCACCGCCTCTATCGACGGTCGCCACGGAACTGACAATGGATCTCACCAAACAGCAACGCCTGGTCGTCGACGCACTCGAGGATGTCAAAGCCCATGACATCAAGGTCTTCGACACCACCAAACTCACCGGCCTCTTTGACCGGGTGATCATCGTCAGCGCGACCTCCAACCGGCAGAGCCGGGCGCTTGCGGCCAGCGTTCGGGACAAGGTCAAGGACCATGGCGGTCATGTGATTTCGGTTGAAGGCGAAGACACCGGCGAGTGGGTGCTGGTCGATCTCGGCGACATCGTCGTCCACATCATGCAGCCGGCGGTCAGGGCCTATTACAACCTCGAAGAACTCTGGGGCGGCAAGCCGGTGCGGGTCAAACTCGCCACTGCAAGCATTGCCCGCGCCAGCACCTGATTGCCGCTGTCGGCAAGCTTTCGCCCGGCTCACACTGACATGCTGCTGCGGGTGATTGCAGTCGGCACCCGGATGCCGGCCTGGGTCGATCAGGCGGTCGACGATTTTTCGCGCCGCATGCCCGCCGAGTTGCGCATCGACTGGAAACCGGTCAAGGCCGAGCCGCGTGCCGCAGGCGGCAGTGCGGCCCAGTGGAAAAGCCGCGAAGCGCAGCGCATCCAGGACGCCCTGCCCTCGGGTGCGCGGATGGTGCTGCTCGATGAGCGCGGAGCCGATCTCGACAGCAACCGACTGGCGGCGAGGCTGTCCGCCTGGCAGCGCGACGGTCAAGCGGTAGCGATCGTGATAGGCGGCCCGGACGGCGTGGACGACGCCGTCAGAGCTCAAGCTGCCGAGACACTTCGACTGTCTTCGCTGACGCTGCCGCATGCGCTCGCCCGGGTGCTGCTGGCCGAGCAACTCTATCGGGCCTGGTCGATCAATGCCGGCCATCCCTATCACCGCGAATGAGACCGGCCCGATGACGTCCGTCGACACCTCTTCAAACACGGTCCTTGCAGCACGATCGCCAGGCTTCATCTGGCTCGCGTCTCAGAGCCCCCGCCGCCAGGAGTTGCTGCAGCAGATCGGCGTGCGCTTCGAGCTGCTGGCACCCGGCCCGGACGAAGACGCTGAAGCCCTCGAAGCATTTCGGATCGGCGAGTCGCCGACACAGTATGTCGAGCGGGTGGTCCTGGCCAAAGCCGCCGCCGCAAGCGAGCGGCTGCATCGTCGTCACGGCGAGCCGACATCAGGGCGTGCAGCGCCGATCCTGGTGGCCGACACGACGGTGGCCATCGGCGGCAGGATGCTGGGCAAACCGGCCGACGATGCGCAGGCTCGCGCCATGCTCCAGGCCCTGTCGGGTCGCAGCCACCGGGTGCTGACTGCGGTTGCTGTGGTACGAGCCGGGCGGCTCGATCACACGATCAGCGTGTCGCGGGTACGATTCGAGCGACTCTCGCCATCGGCCATCGATGCCTATGTCGCCAGCAAGGAGCCCTTTGGCAAAGCCGGCGGCTACGGCATCCAGGGCCTGGCGGCGGCCTTCATCAGGCGCATCGAAGGCAGCTACTCCGGCATCATGGGGCTGCCGCTGTATGAGACCGCAAAGCTGCTGAAGCGGGAGACATGAGCATTTCCCGTCAACCCACTCTCGCTCAGCCGGCTGGCTTTGCTCTGACATCGAGCCGATGCCTGCTTGCGCAGGACGTTCGAAGACCATGAACACAGCGCCCGGTTCAATAGCACCCGTCGACCGTCGTGTCGGTATCGTCGGCACCGGCAACATGGGCGGCGGCATGGCGACGAACCTGCTCGCTCGTGGCTGGCAGGTGCAGGTGCACGACCTTGACCACATCCGGGTCGAGACCCTGCGAAATCGCGGTGCGGTCGCCTGCGCAGATGCGGCCGCAGCAGCGGCGGACGCGCCGATCACCATCGTTTGCGTGGTCGACGCAGCCCAGTGCGACCAAGTCCTGTGGGGCGAGCGCGGCGTGCACGCACGGCCCGGCGGTATCGCCGGCCATACCGTGATGCTGTGCCCGACCATTGCGCCGGGTGATGTCGAACGCCTCGCAGCACGCCTCGCGCAGGCCGGCGCGGCAACGATTGACGCGCCGATGTCAGGCGGGCCGCAGCGGGCCGCCGACGGCACGATGAGCCTGATGGTCGCCTGCGCGGCGACGGTGCGTGCATCCCATGGCGAACTGATCAACGTCCTGTCCAACCGCGTCTTTCATCTCGGGGAGCGCCCAGGCGACGGCGCGCGGATGAAGCTGGTCAACAATCTGCTCGCCGGGATCAATCTGGTGGGTGCTGCCGAGGCACTCTCGATGGCAAAGCGCATGGGAATGGAACTTGGCATGGTGCTGGATGTGATCGAGCAGTCCAGCGGTCAGAGCTGGATCGGTTCAGACCGGATGCGCCGCGCCATTGCAAATGACTACGCGCCGCGCGCCCATGCCACCCTGTTGCGCAAGGACACAACGCTCGCCGTGCAGGCCGGCCGCGACCTCGGATTCGAAGGGCCACTGGGTGCCGCGGCAAGCGAGGTGTTTGCGCGCGTGCTCGAGCATGGCTGGGCAGACCTGGACGATGCAGCGGTGTTTCGTCTGCTCGATGAGTCGTCCGCATCCGAATAGTCGCCTTCAGCGCCCGGGACCCGCAGACCCGCTTCACCCAGGGAGTCCCCTGATTGGCGATCGCCGGCCGCGGCGCCAACGCGCGGGTATGATCAGGCCGGCCGCGTGCGTCTCACCAAGCAGACGGTACGCGCCACCCAGGACGGTGCTTCCGGACGACTGCAGGCCATGACCGAAGAAATCCTCGTCAACGTCACCCCTTTCGAAGTTCGCGTCGCCCTGGTTCAGCAGGGCGCGGTCCAGGAATTTCATCTCGAGCGCGAGGTCACCCGCGGGCTGGCCGGCAACATCTACCTAGGCAAGGTGTCACGGGTGCTGCCAGGCATGCAGTCGGCCTTCATCGACATCGGCCTCGATCGGGCGGCCTTTCTGCATGTGGCAGATCTCTGGCAATCGCGCGGTGGCGGCCAGCCGGTACCCATCGAAAAGACGCTCTACGAAGGCCAGGCGCTGCTGGTACAGGTGATCAAGGACCCGATCGGCACCAAGGGCGCACGCCTGTCGAGCCAGGTCAGCATCGCCGGACGAATGCTGGTCTACCTGCCGCAGGATCCGCATATCGGCGTATCGCAACGGATCGCCAGCGACAGCGAACGCACCCAGCTGCGTGAGCGCATCCGAAAGTTGATGCCGCCCGAAGAGAAAGGCGGATTCATCGTGCGGACCATGGCCGAAGAAGCCGAAGATAACGCGCTCGCCGCCGATATCGGCTATCTGGGCACACGCTGGCGGCAGATCCTCGAAGCGAGCAAATCGAAACACGCTCCGTCGCTGCTCTATCAGGAACTCGGTCTGCGCGAACGGGTACTGCGCGATCTCGCCAGCGATCAAACCACCTCGATCGTCGTCGACTCGGCTGCAGCCTTCGATCAGATGCAGGCCTTTGCCACGACCTACATGCCTTCGCTGCTGGGCAAACTGCGGCGTTATGGCGGCGAGCGTCCGCTCTTCGATCTGCATGGCGCCGAAGAGGAACTCGAACGCGCGCTGGCAAGACGGGTCGATCTGAAATCGGGCGGCTATCTGATCATCGATCAGACCGAGGCAATGAACACCATCGACGTCAATACCGGTGGCTATGTCGGCGGGCGCAATTTCGACGACACCATCTTCCGGACCAACCTCGAAGCGGCGCATTCGATTGCGCGCCAGTTACGGGTGCGCAACCTCGGCGGCATGATCCTGGTCGATTTCATCGACATGACCAACACCGAGCATCGCGAGGCGGTACTGGCCGAATTGCGCCGAGAAATCGCTCGCGACCGCACCAAATCGACGGTCAACGGCTTTACCTCGCTCGGCTTGGTGGAGATGACCCGAAAGCGCACCCGTGAATCGCTGGCACATATCGTGTGCGAACCCTGCGCGACCTGCCGCGGAAAGGGCACGGTGCGAACCGCCCGGACGATTGCCTACGAGGTCATGCGCGAAATCCAGCGAGAGGCAAGGCAGTTCAATCCGCGCGAGTTCAGGATCCTCGCCTCGCAGGCAGTCATCGACCTGTTTCTCGAAGAAGAATCGCAACACCTTGCCGCACTCGGCGATCAGATCGGCAAGCCGATCTCACTGCGGGTCGAGACCCTCTATGCCCAGGAGCAGTACGACATCGTGCTGATGTGATCACATCGGCCCGCTTGAAAGCTCAGCAGGCATCACCTCGGCGTCCACTTAAGCTTCAGCCGGGTTTGGACTAATATCGCTGGATTACGACTTGTCAGCTTCCAGAGGATACCGTGACCGATCGCAGCCCGCCGACTCCCAAGCTTCGCCGTTCCATCCTGCAATGGGCTGCTGCGGCACCCCTGGTTGCCTTACCCACCCTGAGCCTGGGGCAGACGAATGCCGCTCCCGCCAGCACCGACGCCTTCAAGCCCCGCGTCGGTCAGGAAGGCAAGGATGTCATCTGGGTTCCCACGCCGGATAAGCTGGTCCATCGGATGCTGCAGATGGCCATGGTCGGGCCGAGCGACTTCGTTGTCGACCTCGGCTCGGGCGACGGCAAGATTGCGATTGCTGCTGCGCGCGATTTCAAGGCACGCGCCATGGGCGTTGAGTTCAACCCGCAGATGGTCACCCTGTCGCGCCGGGCTGCAGTCGAGGCGGGTGTCGCAGAGCGAGTCCAGTTCGAGGAGGGCGACATCTTCAAGGTTGACTTCTCGAAGGCCAGCGTTGTGACCATGTATCTGCTGCCGACGCTCAATCTGAAACTCAGACCAACGCTGCTGGCCATGCGGCCCGGTACGCGAATCGTCAGCCATCAGTTCATGATGGGCAGCTGGGAGCCCGACGACAACTCGAACGTCGAAGATCGCCCGGGCTATCTCTGGATCGTGCCGGCGTCGGTGGGAGGCAACTGGACGATGACCAGCCGAGGCCCGGACGGCGAAAGCGACGCAGGGGTCGCCTTCTCACAATCCTTCCAGAAAGTCAGCGGCCGGGCTCGCATGGGCGAAATCAATGCCAGCATGCGACAGGTGCGGCTTGTCGGTGACCGGATTGACTTCGAAATGATGGATCAGCGAGGGATGCTGCGCGTGTATGAAGGACGGGTGAGCGCCGAACGTATCGAAGGGCGCACGGTCGCTTCAAACGGCGCAACTGGCAGCTTTGTGGCGACTCGTACAGGGCCAATGCTGCCCGTCGAGACAGGTCGCGAATGACCCGTCGTTGCGATCGCGTTCCTCAGGCCTTCTTGTCGCGGGGGACGCGTCCCATCAGATAGAACTCGGCATTCGGCATCATGCCCAGCGCATTGGCCAGCCGGTTCGACATCGCAAAAAACGCCGCGATCCCGGCAATGTCCCAGGCATCCTCGTCGGTGAAACCATGGGCATGAAGTTCGCGGAAATCATGATCGCTGGTGGCGCGCGAATCGAGCGCGACCTTCAGGGCGAATCCGATCATGGCCCGCTGGCGGGGGGTGATGTCGGCCTTGTGCCAGTTGGTGGCCAACTGGTCGGCAATCAGCGGATTCTTTTCGTAAATACGCAGGATGGCACCGTGCGCCACGACGCAATAGAGGCAGTCGTTGGCACCGCTGGTGGCCACGACAATCATTTCGCGTTCACCCTTGGTCAGGCCGCTGTCACGCAGCATCAGCGCATCGTGATAGGCAACGAAGCCCCGGAATTCGTCGGGGCGGCGGGCCAGCTTGAGGAAGACGTTCGGGACGAAACCGGCTTTTTCCTGGATGGCGAGCAGTTTCTCGCGGATGTCATCAGGCAAAGACGCGAGTGCGGGCAGGGGATAGCGGTCGGTCGTCATGGACGTTCCATCAGGCAGTAAGAGATCGCTCGAGCCTACAGCATCGGCTCAATTGCTGCGGACAGACGGTGGCGGAGCGGGGGCCGGACCGGGAGGCGGCAGAGGTGGTGTCGCTGCTGCAGGCCCGGTCGGGGCAGGCTTGGCAACGCCTGGCGGCGGGGCCGGCGGCGGGCCGGCAGGCGGCTGGGGAATGTTCGGGCGCTGGGTCGCGACCGATGCAGGCCGAGGCCCGGCATCGTAGACCGGAACCCGGTTGCCGCTGGCGTACATGCACTGGACATAGGCGTTGTCATAACGCTGTTGCGCAGCGTAAGAGGTTCCAGCCGGCAAATTGCTGCTCGGGATCACACCAGGAGGCGGACCCGCAGGCCCGGCCCCAGCACCCTGACCGCCGCCGACGAAGGCTGCCGACGACATGCCACCCGGAGCGCCGGATGCCGTGCCGACCGTCATTGCCGCGGCAGCCGCGCTTTGAGGTGTTCGCAGACCGATCTGCACCTCGCCATAGAGACGACAGTTGTAGTCGTCAGCCCGGAACTGGTCAAAGGATCGGCCGGTGCCGGGTAGGGTCACGAGTGACGGCGACATCGGTGCGGTAGCGCATGCAGTCAGACCGATCAGGATCAGGACCGCAGCGCTGACCGATATAGCGCGCTTGCGCTGATTCGCCTGAATACGACGGAAGTGTGTCATCAGGTCAGCCTCCTGGTTTATTGGGCCGGACGCGGCGCCACCGCCTGCCAGCCTGAGCGGCATTCCGGGACCGTCGGATACCAGCCCTGTGAGTCTGCGCACCAGTACCAGTAACCGGCAGGCGCCGCGACTTGTTCGACCGCTTCGACCGGCCGCTCGATATAGACGGTGGGCGCGGGTCGGGTCACGATGACTGTCGGTGGATAGGCCGGAAAGGCGGGATAGGCGGGGAAAGAGGGGTAGGCCGGATAGGGATAACCCCAGCGGGAATAAGGAAAGTAAGGGCCATAGCCGTAGAACGGGCCCACACCGATACCGAAGGTGATGCGCGGGCCGCCGTAGTAACCGCGATAGCCACCGCCGTAATACTGGGCGTGAGCATGCGCGACACCAACCATGCCCAAGGCAAGTACCAGAATGACTCGAACCAGTGATCTCATGATCGTCTCCAACATGGCCAAGGGCCGGTGCAATCTGCCTTGAACGCTTACCAGGCTCGGATCGCGCACACGCATTCGCAATACGTTACAACTGTTCGACCGTCAGGCTTGCAAGCTCACCGCTGGAATGATGTCTCGCCGGCACTGTAAAGGCGCGCATAGAGTCCGCCACTGGCCATCAGTGCATCGTGGCGGCCGCTCTCGACAATTCGCCCATCTGACATCACCAGGATGCGGTCGGCGCCGATGACGGTCGAGAGACGGTGCGCGATCACCAGTGTTGTGCGGTGCTTCATGAGTTGCTCAAGCGCGGCCTGGACCCAGCGCTCCGACTCGTTGTCGAGCGCCGAGGTGGCTTCGTCGAGGATCAGCACCGGCGCATCCTTGAGCACCGCACGCGCGATCGACAGTCGCTGACGCTGTCCGCCCGACAGCCGAATACCGTTGTCGCCGATCATGGTTTGCATGCCGTCAGGCAGGCTTGCCACGAAATCATGAAGATAAGCCGCACGCAAGGCGGCCGCTACGGCCTCTGGCGGCGCGTTGCGGTGAGCGCCATAGGCCACATTTGCGGCGATCGTGTCGTTAAAGAGCATGACCTGCTGACTCACCCAGGCGATCTGTCCACGCAGGCTGGCGAGCGTGAGCTCCTCGATCGGAACGCCGTCGAGGAGGATCCGGCCCTCGCTGGCCGAATGAAATCGGGGAATCAGATTGGCGAGCGAGGTCTTGCCGCCGCCCGAAGGCCCGACCAGCGCCACGGTCTCGCCCGGGGACACGCTCAGATCGATGCCACGCAACGCCGCCCGTTCACTGCCGGGATACTGGAATCCGACACCCTCGAACACGATTTCGCCACGCGCCCGCTCGATGGTTCGGCGACCGTTATCGGGCTCAAGCGGCGCATCGATGAACGCGAATACCACTTCCGCTGCGGCCAGGGCACGCTGCAGATCGCCGTTGACATTGGCCAGATGCTTGAGCGGCGCCAGCAGCATCAGCATGGCGGTCAGAAACGATACGAAGCCGCCAACCGTGGTCTGGTCGGCACGCGACTGAACCAGCGCGATCGCCACCACCACAGCGACCGCGAGTGAGGCCACCAGCTGCGTCATCGGAACGATGGTGGCGCTGGCCACCGTCATGCGCCGGGCGAAGTTGCGCAGCTTTTCGTTGGAGGTGGCAAAGCGCGACTGCTCGTAGGCCTGTCCGCCATAGACCTTGATCACCGGGTTGCAGCGGATCGCCTCTTCGATCACACCGGTCATCTCTCCGGTGTAGCGCATCTGCTCGACCGACAGCCTGCGCATGCGCCTGGAAAACGCCCGAACCATAAGCGCCACGATCGGGATCAGCACCGCCGCGATCAGGGTCAGGCGCCAGTTGAGGAAGAAGAGCCAGGCCAGCAGACCGATGACGACAGCGCTGTCGCGCACGACCACCACCACGACACCGCCCAGTGTCGCGGTCACATTGTTGACGTCGGCCACCATTCGCGAGATCAGCTGCCCCGCGGTTTCGCGCGCAAAAAAGTCGGCCGGCAGATCGGCCAGCCTCGCGAACATGTCGCGGCGCAGATCGGTGAGAATGCGTTGGCTCACCCACGACATCGCATAGTTCATCGTGAAGGTGAAAATGCCCCGCGCCACGAAGAGCAGCACCACGGCGACCGGCAGCGCCCAGACCAGCCAGTCCGAGCCCTGCTTGCCGAAGCCGTCGTCGAGCAGCACCTTGAAGAGCGCAGGCAGCGCCGGTTCGGTCGCCGCAGTCAGGATCATGCCCAGCACGCCGACCGCGAAGACCCGAATGTGGGGCCGCACATAGCCGAAGATGCGCGACAGCAGTTGACGATCGCGCAGGGGCCCATCGGAGCCGCCCGCCGGTGGACGGACCGGCTGATCGGCCGCTTGTCGATCGGCCGGCTGCTCCGGCTGCTGCGCCTGTCCGGCGGCGGTGGCCATCAGCAGAAAGCCTCAGGCATAGCGCAGCTCGACCCCATCGGCCGACAGCCAGTCGCGCAGCTGCGCGAGCAGCGTCTCATCGGGCCGCACCCGCCAGGCATCGCCAAGGCGAACCGCACAGCGCGCCGACTCGTTGTGATAATGGATCTCGACCGGACAGCCGCGCGGTGCGGCCGGCGTGTCGTCGTCCTCGGCGCTGAAGACGCCATCAGCCGGCACGATCTGCCCGGCGCGAAAAGGCTCCAGCAGCGCCCGCAGGCGTTGACCGTCGGAGGCGCCGTTCATTCGCAGCAACAGCGCGCGGGCATGCTCCTGGCGGGCTTGCGTGAGGCTGCTCACCCGGTCGGCGCTGATACGCCAGCCGCCGCTGTAATCGTCACGGGCGACCTTGCCGTGAATGATCAGCAGCTCGTCTTCCCGCAGCAGGCTGCGGCACTGATCGTAGAGCTCACTGAAAATGGCGATCTCGACACCGAGCGTGGTGTCATCAAGCCCCAGCCGGATCATCTTGCCGCGCCGGGTCATGCCGGTGGCCAGCGAGGTGACAATGCCGGCGACGGTCACCGGGACCGCGCTGTGCGCCGATTCGGCCATGCGCGGCAGATCGGCAAGACGGGTCCTGACGAAGCGGCGCACTTCAGCCTCATAACCCTTGAAGAGATGGCCGCTGAGGTAAAAGCCCAGCGCCGCCTTTTCTTCCTGCAGCCGGCGACGTTCGTCCCAGGGCTGGGCATCCACCCATTGAGGCGCCATCGCCGCGCCACCGCCGGCATCGCCGAACAGGCTCGACTGACCGGCTGCCGCAGCCTGCTGATCGGCATCATCCATGGCCCGACCGACATTGGCGAGCGATCGGGCACGGTCGGGCTCAAGGGCATCGAAGGCACCGGCACGAACCAGGGCCTCGATCGTGCGTCGGTTAACCAGGCGCCGGTCGACCCGGGCGCAAAAATCGAAGAGATCGGCAAACCGCCCCGATTCGCGGGCACGAAGGATGTCGAGCACCGCACCCTCGCCGGTGCCTTTTACCGCGCCAAGACCATATCGGACCTTGCCAGGCTCGACCGGATCGAAGCGATAGCCCGCGGTATTGATGTCGGGCGGCATGATGATGACCGAGTTGTCCTGGGCGTCTTTGACGAACTGATGGACCTTGTCGGTATCGTCCATGTCGGATGACAGCGTGGCCGCCATGAACTCGGCCGGATAGTGCGCCTTGAGCCAGGCGGTCTGATAGGTGACCACCGCATAGGCCGCAGTGTGCGATTTGTTGAACCCGTACTCGGCGAATTTCTCCATCAGGTCGAACAGCTGCGTGGCCAGTGCCGGGTCATGGCCTTTTGCCGCAGCACCCTCAGTGAAAATCGCGCGCTGCTGCGCCATCTCCTCCGCTTTTTTCTTGCCCATCGCGCGGCGCAGCAGGTCAGCGCCGCCAAGGGTGTAACCGGCAATGATCTGCGCGATCTGCATCACCTGTTCCTGGTAGACGATCACGCCGTAAGTCGGCTCCAGGCACTGTCGCAAATCGGGATGGAAGTAGTCGATCTTCTGCTGACCCTTCTTGCGCAGGATGAAGTCGTCGACCATGCCCGAGCCCAGCGGACCCGGCCGGTAGAGCGCCAGCACCGCGATGATGTCTTCGAAGCGGTCGGGAGCGAGCTTGCGCAGAAGCTTTTTCATGCCGTCGCCCTCGACCTGGAAAATCGCCGCGGTGTTGGCGTCCTTGAGAATCTTGAAGGCCTTGGGATCGTCGAAGGTCAGCAGCGACAGATCGAGTGCGCGCTCGGGGTAATTGCGATTGATGTAGTCGACCGCGAGCTGGATGATGGTGAGGTTTCGCAGACCGAGGAAGTCGAACTTGACGAGACCGACCGCCTCGACATCGTCCTTGTCGAACTGCGCCACAACCGAATCAGTGCCCGGAGCGCGATAGAGCGGACAGAAATCGGTGAGTTGCCCGGGTGCGATCAGCACGCCACCGGCATGCATGCCGACGTTGCGGGTGAGGTCCTCGAGCGACTCGGCCAATGACAGCAGGCCGCGCACTTCCTCCTCTTTTTCTTCCCGCTCGCGCAATAGCGGCTCAGCCTCGCGGGCCTTGGCCAGCGACAGCGGCTTGGCCTGAACAATCGGGATGAGTTTGGAGAGCTGATCACACAGGCTGTAGGGCATGTCGAGCACCCGACCGGCGTCTCGAATGACCGCCTTGGAGGCCATCGTGCCGAAGGTCGCAATCTGCGAGACCGCCTGCGCGCCGTATTTGTCGCGTACATACTCGATGACCATCCAGCGCTTGTCCTGGCAGAAATCGATGTCGAAGTCGGGCATCGAGACCCGCTCCGGATTCAGGAAGCGCTCGAAGAGCAGCGAATAGGGCAAGGGATCGAGATCGGTGATTCCGAGCGAATACGCCACCAGCGACCCGGCGCCCGAGCCCCGGCCCGGGCCGACCGGCACACCGTTGGCCTTGGCCCAGTTGATGAAGTCGGCCACGATGAGGAAGTAGCCCGGAAAGCCCATCTTGACGATGGTCTGGCATTCGATCTCGAGCCGGTCGAGATAACGGCCACGCTCGGCATCGCGCCTCGTCTCGTCCGGAAAGCTGCGTGCCAGACGCAACTCGAGACCGTCACGGGCCAGTTTTTGCAGATAGTCCTCAATCGACAGGCCATCGGGTATCGGAAACTCGGGCAGACAGGACTTGCCCAGTTCCATCGTGAGATTGCAGCGCTGCGCGATCAGCACCGAGTTCTCGATCGCCTCTGGCAGGTCGGCGAAACGCTCGACCATCTCCTGCTGGGTACAGAAATACTGGGTGTCGGCAAAGCGGCTGACACGCCGAGGATTGGCCAGGATCTCGCCCTCGGCGATACAGACGCGAGCCTCATGGGCACGAAAATCGTCGCGCGCCAGAAACTGCACCGGATGCGTTGCCACCACCGGCAAACCGAGTCTGGCCGCCAGGGCGGCCGCGGCACGCACATGGGCCTCCACCTGAGGCTGACCGGTTCGCTGCAATTCGAGGTAAAAAGCGCCCGGAAATCGGGCTTCCCAGGCAAGTGCCAGGTCGGTGGCAGCCTCGAGCTTGCCGGCCGCCAGCGCAACGCCAACATCGCCATGATGGGCACCCGACAAGGCAATCAGGCCATGATCGCCCAGCTCGTCACGGGTCAGTCCATCGAACCAGTCACGGTTGATCTCGCCGCGGCCCCGCCATTCGTTGTCGAGCCAGGCACGCGACAGCAGCTGGCACAGATTGCGATAGCCGGTCCGGTTTCGCACCAGCAGCAGGGCACGAAACGGGCGCTCGCGATCGGCCGGATTGGTGATCCAGGCATCCACGCCAAGCAGGGGCTTGATGCCGCCCGAGCGCGCCGCCCGATAGAACTTGATCCAGGCAAACAGGTTTGCGCTGTCGGTAAGCGCGAGTGCGCCCTGACCGTCAGCCACAGCGGCATCGATCAGCGGATCGATCCTGACAATCGAATCGCTGATCGAATACTCGGATCGGACTCTGAGGTGAACGAAGCGCGGCGCGGCCATCGCTCGATTCTACCGCCGCATCGCGACCAGTCCCTGCTCGAGACATATCCTGACCAGCGGTTCGTCATGCATGCCGCTGATATGATCGCGGTCCCGAACGCCCGCGTCATGGTCAGCGTGCAAGCCGCCCCCAACTCAGAGACCCCCCCGAGACGCGTCGCTCACGTCAGCCCTGCCTACCGGCGGGCTCTCCTGACAATGGTGCTGTGCACCGCTCTGTGGAGCACCGCCGGCGTTGCCACCCGTCTTCTCGACCATGCAAGCGGCTATGAAATCGCGTTCTGGCGCTCGCTGGTGTGTGCGATCTTCGTGATCTGCGTGCTGGCGGCCACCCACCGGGGCCGCTGGATCACCGAAGTCCGAGCTTCGGGCTGGCCTGGTCTGGTGTCAGGGGTCATGTGGGCGGTGATGTTCACCTGTTTCATGTTGGCGCTGACCCGGACCACGGTCGCCAATGTGCTGGTGGTCATGGCCGCCGCGCCCCTGATGGCAGCGCTGCTGGGCATGGTGGTGCTGCGCGAACCGGTGCCGCTGCGAACCTGGTTCGCCATCCTGGTGGCCGCGGGCGGACTGATCTGGATGTCATTGGAAGGCCTCTCGAGCGACGGCCTGCATGGGATGCTGATCGCCCTGGCAGTACCGATGGCAGGCGCAGTCAATATCGTTGTGCTCAAGAGTACCGGCGCCCGCGTTAATCTGGTGCCGGCGGTGATGCTGGGTGCAGTGATCAGCATGATCATCACCCTGCCGCTGGCCTGGCCCCTGACGGCCAGCGCCCGCGACATCGCGATTCTCAGCGCACTCGGGGTGTTTCAGCTCGGGCTGCCCTGCATACTGATGGTGCGCGCCGCCAACCACCTGCCGCCCTATGAAGTCGCCCTGCTCGGGCTGCTGGAGGTGGTGCTTGGGCCGATGTGGGCCTGGCTGTGGGCTGGCGAGCAGCCCGGCACCTCAACCCTGCAAGGCGGCGCACTGGTGCTGTCGGCGCTGCTGATCAACGAGGTGATGGCTCAGCGCAACAAGCGCTGAGCCCACCGGTCGCGGCCATCGCTTCGCTATTTTTCGACGAAGGCCCGCTCGATCAGGTAATCGCCCGGTACGCCGATCGACGGCGAAATCTTGAACCCGCGCGCATCGAGCAAGGCGCGGGTATCGGCAAGCATCGCCGGACTGCCGCACAGCATGGCCCGGTCGTTGGCCGGCGACAAGGGCGGCAAACCGATGTCATTGGTCAGCTTGTCGCTCTCGATGAGTTCGGTGATCCGGCCGCGGTTGCGAAACGGTTCGCGGGTGACCGTCGGGTAATAGATGAGCCGCTCGCGGACCATCTCACCGAAAAAGTCATTGCCGGGAAGATCGGTCTGCAGATAGTCGGCATAGGCGAGTTCACTGACCTCACGCACCCCATGGACCAGCACGACCTTGTCGAAACGCTCATAGGTCTCGGGGTCGCGCACGATCGACATGAACGGCGCAAGACCGGTG
Source organism: Burkholderiales bacterium (assembly GCA_026399875.1). Classification (GTDB taxonomy): domain Bacteria; phylum Pseudomonadota; class Gammaproteobacteria; order Burkholderiales; family Burkholderiaceae_E; genus UBA4615. Next base: position 162,169 of record JAPLQF010000029.1, read on the forward strand.
CCGGTGCCGAAAAGATAGAGATGCGGCGCCGGCGTGAGATCGTCGATCACCAGTGTGCCGGTGGGTTTGCGCCCGACCAGCACGTTGTCGCCCGGCTTCAGATGCTGCAAGCGGGAGGTCAGCGGACCATCAGGCACCTTGATGCTCAGGAACTCCAGGTTTTCTTCGTAATTGGCACTGGCCACGCTGTAGGCGCGAAGCAGCGGCTTGCCATCGACCTGCAGGCCGATCATCACGAAATGACCGTTGCGAAACCGCAGCGACGGATCGCGCGTGGTCTTGAAGCTGAACAGCGAATCGTTCCAGTGATGAACCTCGAGAACGGTTTCGGTATTGAAGGCAGACATGGAAGAGCGTGGTCGGGAAAAGGGGGATGCGAGGTACAAGGAGCGCAGTCGTTTCGATGTGCGCCACGGTTATACCCCAGGCGCGCACCACCGGGAACTGCGCCGCTGTGATGAGCAAACGCCGGGACGGCATCAGGGCGCGATCAGGGCAGCATCAGGCGCCGACGATCTTGACGCTCATCTCGCCGATCCGCTTGCCGTAGAGACGGCCGGTCTCGATGTCACCGGCAGGCGGCGACTGATCGGGCGGCACATTGTCGGCCTGAGCCATCACGCCGATTGTCGATCCCAGGCGATTGATTTCATCCGGATGGCCCGGCACACGCGGCGGCATCATGCCGGTCCCGACCCAGACCATGCCGTGCTGCATCGCCAGCGTCACGAAGTACATCAGGGTCGAGTATTTGTCGCCGCTCATGTTCAGCGAACAGGTGAATCCGCCGGCGATCTTGTTCTTCCAGCCCTGAGTAAACCAGACCTTGGCACTCTCATCTGCAAATTTCTTGAAGTCTGCTGAAGCGCCACCCATGTAGGTCGGCGAGCCAAAAACAATCGCATCGGCTGCCGCCAGCGCGGCCCAGGCGGCCTCGGACGTCTGCGCAACATCGAGCAGTTCGGCATTGACCCCCGGCACCGACGCAGCGCCCTCCATCACAGCCTGCGCCACGCTGCGGGTATGCCCATAACCCGAATGGAATGCGACGATGACACGGCTCATGGCAGATCGAAGACCAGAATTTCTGCCTTCTCGCCGCCTTCGACAAGCAGCATCGACTCGCCAACCAGTTTTGCGGCGTCGCCCGCGCCGAGCGCCAGGCCGTTGACCTCGACTCGGCCGCGGGCAACATGCAGATAGACCCTGCGATCAGGCTCGATCGGCAACCGAGCCTGCTGGTCGCCATCGAACAGTCCGGCATAAAGGCGGGCCGACTGCACGATCGTGAGCGAGCCCTCGGCGCCGTCTGGCGAAGCAACCAGCCTGAGCGCACCCTGTCGCTGTGACACCGGAAAGTGACGCTCATCGTAGCCCGGTGCAATGCCACGTCGATCGGGCTCGATCCAGATCTGCAGAAAATGCGTCGGCGAGTCCTGGAGATGATTGAACTCGGAATGCATGACGCCGGTGCCCGCACTCATGCGCTGCACGTCGCCCGGGCGGATCACCGAGCCATTGCCCAGGCTGTCCTTGTGAGCCAGCGCGCCATCAAGCACATAGCTGATGATCTCCATATCGCGATGGCCATGCGTACCGAAGCCGGCGCCGGGCGCGATGCGGTCTTCATTGATGACCCGCAAGGGGCCGAAGCCCATGTGCGCGGGATCCCGGTACTCGGCAAAGGAGAAACTGTGCCAGGAATCAAGCCAGCCATGCTGCGCATGGCCGCGCTCGCCTGAAGCGCGAATCTGGATCATGGTGCGTTCTTTCCGATGGTGATGACAGCTTGCCAGCCTTGGCAGCCTTGGCAGCATTAGCACGGACTGCATTTCCCCGGGCAGCATTGTGCCGCTCGGTGCGAATACCGAAGTCTGCACCGCAATGCAGCGATCCGGCAGCGTATCATTTCGACGCCAGGTTGAAATTTTTTGAATACGCTCAATGGCTCTCACCCTCGACGCCCTCCAGACCCTCGACACGATCGTGCGCAAGGGCAGTTTTGCCGCGGCAGCCGCCGCGCTCGGCAAGGTGCCGTCGGCGCTCACCTATACCGTGCGCAAACTCGAGGGTGATCTCGATGTGCTGCTCTTCGATCGCCGAGGACCGCGCGCGCAGCTCACACCCGCCGGACGCGAACTGCTCGACGAAGGCCGCCGACTGCTGCGCTCGGCCGACGACCTCCAGCGGCGAGTGCGCAGCGTGGCAGGCGGCTTCGAACCCGAGCTTCGAATCGGCGTCGACGCGATCATCGATTTCGATGCGCTCACGCCACTGATCCGCGACTTCCATCGGCATCGGGCGCCGACTCGCCTGGTCTTTTCGTATGAAGTGCTCGACGGCGCCTGGGAAGCACTGCTTGAGGGTCGCGCCGACCTGATCATCGGCGCGCCCTACGATGCACCCGACCAGGCGCTGGCCTCGACGCGATTCAGTCTGCGCCGGCTCGGCACGGTCGATTTCGTGTTCTGCGTCGCGCCTGATCATCCTCTGGCGAAAGCCGAGGAGCCGCTGTCGGCGCATGACCTGCTCGCGCATCGCGCAGTGGTGCTCGCCGGCACCTCGCGGCTGCAGGCTTCGCGCACCGCCGGTCTGTTGTCGGGCCAGGACACCCTAACGGTCGCCACACTTGCGCAGAAGGTCGCGATGCAGATTGCAGGCCTGGGCACTGGCTGGATCCCGGCACCGATTGCGCAAACCTGCCTCGAAAACGGCTCACTGGTAGCGCGCGAAATCGCCGAGCCTCGTCCGCCGGCCACACTTCATTACGCCTGGCGACGCACCGATCCCGGCAAGGCGCTGCAATGGTGGCTTGAGCGGCTCGCGATTGCGCAAGTGCAGTCGCGCCTTATCGACTATCGGCGCGCGCCCGTCTCACCCGCGGCGCGTTCCTCACGCAGGCCATCGCGATGAGCGCCCGAACCGCTTATGTCGGACGCTTTGCGCCCTCGCCCACCGGCCCGCTGCATGCCGGATCAATCGTCGCCGCACTCGCCTCGTGGCTCGACGCTCGCGCCCATCATGGCCGCTGGCTGGTAAGAATCGAAGATATCGACAAGCCGCGCGAGCAGCCGGGAGCGGCCGAGTCGATCCTCGACACCCTGCGGCAACTCGGACTCGTCTGGGACGACAGCCCGAGCTGGCAATCGCAGCGACTCGAGGCTTATGGCGCCGCCCTGAAATCGCTGGTCAGCAGGGGCATGGCCTATCCGTGCGCTTGTACACGCAGCGAGATCGCGGACTCACAGCAGCGATCGGTCGCGACCGGCGCGAGCAGTCAAGCGGTCCGCGGTATCGAGCGTCCTTATCCGGGCACCTGCCGCAATGGGCTGGCGCCGGGGCGAACAGCGCGATCCTGGCGATTTCGGCTGCCCGATCAGGCCATCGTGCAATTCGATGATCGCTGGCAGGGCTGGCAGCAGCAGGATGTCGCAAATGAAGTGGGCGACTTCGTTTTGCAGCGCGCAGACGGCCTGTTTGCCTATCAGTTGGCGGTGATGGTCGATGACGGCGCACAAGGAATCACCGATGTGATTCGCGGCGCTGACCTGCTCGGCTCCACCGCTCGCCAGCGGCTGCTCGGTCGTGCGCTCGGCCTGGCCGATCTGCGCTACATGCATGTGCCGGTGGTGCTCGCCGCAGACGGCGAGAAGCTGTCAAAGCAGAACGGCGCGCTCGCGGTGGATGCCCGCCATCCGGTCGAAGTACTCGACCGGGCCTTCGGGCATCTGGGTTTCGCCCGGTCGGCCGAGTCGTCACTCGAGGGCTGGCTGGCCGATGCCACCCGCCGCTGGGCCGAATTCAGGTCCGCTTGAAACCGCCAAGCAATGCAGGCACCGGTCGGGTGCTGCGCCTGACAGCGGGTTGCGCGGTTTTGGACTGACCCGATTCAACCTGCTCCGCGAGTGCCTCTGTGGAGGGCTCATAAGGCCGGGAAAAGAAAGGATCCTCGGCAGGCCTGGCCGGCATCGGCGAAGACGACCGCGCTCTGGACGGCCGGGAGTCGTCACGATCACGATAACGCTCGACACGCTCGGGGCGCTCATCGTCACGCGGGGCACGGGCCTCGCGACGATGTCCGGGCAGCGTCGCTTCGACTGCCATGTCCTCAACCGCGAATTTTCGCTTGGTGAGCTTCTCGATATCGGCGAGCAAACGGTCGTCATTACTGCCGGTGATCAGCGACAGCGCCATGCCTGATGCACCGGCGCGGCCGGTTCGGCCAATCCGGTGGACATAGTCCTCGGGCGAGTAAGGCAGATCGTAGTTGATGACCGCAGGCAGTTCGGCAATGTCGAGTCCGCGAGCGGCCACATCGGTGGCCACCAGTACGGTGATAAGGCCCTGCTTGAAGTCTTCGAGGGTCTTTAGCCGCTCCTGCTGACTCTTGTCGCCATGGATCGCGGCCGCATTCAGGCCATCGACTTCAAGCTGGCGCGCCAGGCGCCCCGCTCCGATCTTGGTGTTCGAAAACACGATCACCTGAGCGAAGGAATGGTCGCGAACCAGCTTGGCCACTGCCGCACGCTTGTGCTCGGGCGACGCCACACGGTAGACGGTCTGGGTAATGTTCTCGGCGAGCGCATTGCGGCGCGCCACTTCGATGAGCAGTGGCGAGTCGAGGAAGGACTCGGCCAGCTTGCGGATCTCATTGGAGAAGGTCGCAGAAAACATCAGGCTCTGGCGATCCTTGCCGAGCATGTTGATGATCCGCTGAATGTCGGGCAGAAAGCCCATGTCGAGCATCCGGTCGGCCTCATCGAGAACCAGGATCTGGACCTGCGACAGATTCGTGCTCTTCTGTTCGACATGGTCGAGCAGTCGGCCTGGCGTGGCAATCAGGATTTCGCAGCCCTGGCGAAGCGCCATGGTCTGCGGCTTCATGTCGACGCCACCGAACACCACGGCGGTCCGCAGCGGTGTGTGCCGCGCATATTCCTTGACGTTCTGGTAGATCTGATCCGCCAGCTCGCGGGTCGGTGCCAGCATGAGTGCACGCACCGGATGCCGCGCCGGCGATGTGCTCGAGCTGGCCAGAGGCAAAAGCCGATGAATGATGGGCAGGGCAAAACCGGCGGTCTTGCCGGTGCCGGTCTGGGCCGCGCCCATCACATCCTTGCCGGACATGACCACCGGGATGGCCTGTTCCTGAATCGGGGTGGGTTCGCGGTAACCGAGTTCGGTCACAGCTCGGACGATCGGCTCAGCGAGGCCGAAATCATTGAATGTCAGGGGTGAATCGCTCATCAGGGGAGCGGTCTCCAGTGCGGCGTGGAAAGCCGAAAATCGAGCATCTTACGCCGATATCGCTCGCGACTACAGGAATCGATCGAGCAGCTTGCGGCTGTGCCGATCAAGCACCCCGATATCGCGCACCAGATACTGCACACCGTGGCTGTCGGCGATCAGCAGTCGCGAGCGGGACAGGCGACGGATTCCTTCCTCGCCTTTGAGCACCAGGCGCGTCTCGCCGCGATCGGTGTCGACGATCCAGATGCTCGGCGTGGCGAAACTCGACACCGATCGGATCGCCTTGATTTCAGGGACAAATTCGCGCGAGGCGAGATGTGCTTCGAGCAGTTCGCGAACCGGCGCAGACAACTGCTCGAGGTCATCGAGCCACACCAGTTCGTGTCCGTCGCTACTCATCAGGGCAATACCATCATGGGGTGCTGCGATCGGGAATGCGCGCACCGCGACCACGCCGACATGCACGCTGGCGTCGGCAAGCGTCAGGACCAGACGACCAAACGCATCACGGTCGAGCGTGAAGTCAGACACCGGTTTCCTCCTGGGCCTGCGTACGCCAGAGCTTCGGCTCGACTTCGTCTTCGTCCTGCCTGACCTGCGCCTGATAGAGCCTGAAATAAGCCCCTTCAAGCCCCATCAGCGTGTCGTGATCACCGACCTCGACCACCTGGCCGCGGTCAAGTACGACCAGCCGGTCGGCGCGCCGAAGTGTGCTCAGGCGATGGGCAATCGCAATCGTGGTCCGACCGAGCACCAGGTTGTCGAGCGCCTTCTGGATTTCCTTCTCGGTTTCGGTGTCAACCGAGGAGGTCGCTTCATCGAGGATCAGGATGCGGGGATCGATCAGCAGTGCCCGTGCAATCGAGATGCGCTGGCGTTCACCGCCCGACAGCGATTGCCCCCGTTCTCCAACCAGCGAGTCATATCCGTGAGGCAGTCGCAGGATGAAGTCGTGCGCATGCGCAGCCCGCGCCGCAGCGATGATCTCGGCCCGCGTCGCATCGGGCTTGCCATAAGCAATGTTGTCGGCAATCGTGCCAAAAAAGAGGAAGGGCTCCTGCAGCACCAGGCCGATATGACGCCTGAAATCGGCCACCGGAACCGAACGGACATCGACGCCATCGATCTTGATCGCACCATCCGAGACGTCGTAAAACCGGCAGATCAGGTTGACCAGGGTGCTCTTGCCCGACCCGCTGTGCCCCACCAGACCGATCATCTCGCCCGGCTTGATCGCCAGGTCGATGCCGCGGATGACCGCCCGATTACCGTAGCGAAATGCTGCGCCTTCGATGTCGATTCGCCCCTGGACCGTCGGCAACGGGATCGGTTTGGCCGGCTCCGGCACGCTCGAGACATGATCAAGAATGTCGAAGATCCGCTTGGCGCCGGCCGCCGCTTTCTGGGTGACAGAGACGATACGGCTCATCGAATCCAGCCGCAGATAGAAGCGGCTGATATAGGCCAGAAATGCGGTCAGGACACCGACCGTGATGTGGTTGTGGGCGATCTGCCATATGCCGAAGGCCCAGACGATCAGCAACCCGATTTCGGTCAGCAGGGTCACCGTCGGCGTGAACAGCGACCAGACCCGATTGACCCGATCGTTGACCGCCAGGTTGTGCCGATTGGCATCGCGGAACCGATCGGACTCGCGCTGCTCCTGGGCGAAGGCCTTGACCACCCTGATACCCGGAATCGTGTCGGCCAGCACACTGGTGACTTCGGCCCAGATCCGGTCGACTTTTTCGAATCCGGTGCGCAGACGGTCACGCACCAGATGAATCAGCCAGGCAATGAATGGCAGGGGCAGCAAGGTCGCCACCGCCAGCCACGGATCGATCGAGGCCAGGATTGCCGCCGTCATGATGATCATCAGCACATCGTTGGCGAAATCAAGCAGATGTAACGAAAGGAAAATGCAGATTCGATCGGTTTCAGACCCGATGCGGGCGATCAGGTCGCCGGTGCGCTTACCGCCGAAATACTGGAGGGACAGTCGCAGCAGATGCTCATAGGTCTGCGTTCGCAGATCGGCTCCGATTCGCTCGCTCACCAGCGCCAGGATGTAGGTGCGAGCCCATCCGAGCAGCCAGGCGAGCAGGGACGCCCCGAGCAGACCACCCATGTACATGGCGACGGTCATCGGATCGATCGGCACCCCTTTCTGGTATGGAATCAGGACCTTATCCATCAGCGGCATGGTCAGATAGGGCGCCACAAGCGTGGCAGCCGTCGCCGCGACGGTCAGCAGAAAACCCAGGGCAAGCTGCCCCCGATAAGGCCGCGCAAATCGCCACAAGCGAAAGAGCACCCATGTCGACGGCGCCGAATCGACAGTGGCTTCAGGCGCGGATGCGCAGGCAATACAGGTCTGCTGCCCTTCGGGTAATTCGGCCCTGCAACCCGGACAGACGGTGCGAATCGACGGCGAATCGATGCCCGAACTGAGGGACTTAGTCGCCGCGGTGTGCGTATCGATCAGTCGTTGGGCGCTCGGATCGTGGCCCAGGGTGTAGCGCCAGCTGTCGAGGCAGGCGTTGCCATCGACAATTTCGAGCGTCCCGACAGCGGCATGATCTCGTTTTCGAAGGCTTAGCCCAGGCTGCAGCGCCCATTGCGCCCACTCTGCGCCCGACTCCCGACAGGCCATCAGACGCAGATTAGTCACCGCAACCAGGCCGCGCTCAAAATGCAGACGATGATCGAGATCGGTCTGAATCCAGCCCAGAACCCGCTCGGAATCGAGCAGCCGGCTTTGTATCTGCCCCCGCCACAACTCGGGAACATCTCGCTCGTCGACAGTCGGAAACAGGGTGGTATCGGTCATGGTGTGGTCGCGGCAGGCGCTGAAGAGTACCCGATTCGGTCGCGGCGGCGCGCTGATCGCACAATACTTGGGCATGCCAGTGCATTCCCGGTAAACCGGACCAGAGTTGGTGCGTTGATGGGTGGACGATCTGCGAACGGCACATGCCACATCGCTGCCGAACCCCTCACGCCACTGGCGCTCCAAGCCCTCACCGACAACTATGCAATCTCCCGGAGATATCCGGATCCTCGAGATCCGAACCCTGCGCGGCCCGAATCGCTGGACCTATCGTCCAGTCATCGAGGCGCTGGTCGATATCGGCGAACTCGAAGACTTTCCCTCGAATCTTCTGCCCGGCTTCCCCGAACGGCTGGCGAGCTGGCTCCCCGGTCTCATCGAACACCGTTGCAGCTACGGTGAGAGAGGCGGCTTCCTGCGCCGGCTGGCCGACGGTACCTGGCCAGGCCACATTCTCGAGCACGTCACCCTTGAGCTGCAGACCCTGGCCGGACTGCCGACCGGATTCGGCAAGGCGCGCGAAACATCCAGACGCGGTGTCTACAAAGTCGTGGTGCGTGCCTGGCATGAGGATGTTGCCCGTACTGCACTGCAAGAAGCCAGGCTGCTGATGCTCGCCGCCATCGAAGACCGCCCTTACGATGTCGCCGGCACGGTCCGCTCGCTGCGCAGGATGGTCGACAGGCTGTGTCTGGGGCCGAGCACCGGCTGCATCGTCGACGCCGCCGACGACCGCGATATCCCGACCATTCGCCTGAATGATGGCAATCTGGTGCAAATGGGTTACGGCGCAAATCAGCGCCGGATCTGGACCGCGGAAACCGACCGGACCAGCGCGATAGCCGAAAGTATTTCGCGCGACAAAGATCTGACGAAACAGCTGCTGGCCCCGGTTGGCGTTCCGGTGCCCGAAGGCGAGTACGTCCGCAGCGCGGCCCAGGCACGCCAGATTGCCGAGTCGATCGGCTACCCGGTGGTGGTCAAACCCTATGACGGCAACCACGGTCGTGGGGTATTTACCAACCTGGTCACTGGTAACGAGGTCGAGGCGGCCTATGACATCGCCCTGGACGAAGGCAGCGGCGTCATCGTCGAACGATTCATCCAAGGCAGCGAGCATCGCCTGCTGGTCGTTGCAGGCAAGCTGGTCGCCGCGGCCCGGGGCGACCTGGCCTTCGTGACCGGCGACGGCCAAAGTTCGATCGAGCAACTCATCGACCGGCAACTCAACGCCGACCCGCGCCGGGGCAGTACCGAAGACACGCCACTCAATCCGGTACGGCTCGACTCGGCCTCCAGACTCGAACTGTCCCGGCAAGGGCTGAGTGCCGAATCGGTGCTGGCAGCCGGACGCGAGGTCCTGATCCAGCGCAACGGCAATGTCGCCATCGACTGCACCGCAGACGTCCATCCCTCAACCGCCGCGCTCGCATCACTGGCAGCCAGGACGATCGGCCTGGACATCGCCGGGATCGACCTGGTCGCCGAAGACATCTCCCGCCCACTTGCCGAGCAGCGCGGTGCGATCGTCGAGGTGAACGCCGGCCCCGGTCTGCTGATGCACCTGCGACCGGCGGAAGGCAAGCCTCAGCCGGTTGGTCCTGCAATCGTCGACCATCTCTTCCCGCAAGGCGAGTCCGGCCGGATTCCGGTGGTGGGTATCACCGGCAGCCGGCATACCGGAGCGATCGCCCTCGCGGTGGAAAATCTGGCTGCGCAACTGGGACACAAGGTGGCCAGTGCGACAAGCGCGGGCCTGACGCTTGACGGACGACTCGTGCAGTCGGGCAACTGCGCCAACTACGATGCCGGTCGCAGGACGCTGCTGAGCCGATCGATCGACTTCGCGGTCATCGAAAACGGTGCCCGTGCCATCGCCGAGGACGGCCTGGCCTATGACCGGTGCCTGATCGGGGTGGTGACGTCATTCGATCCGAGCGAAACCCTTGACGATCTGTACATCGAGACCCCTGAAGGCATGTATGGCGTGTATCGAAGCCAGGTCGATGTGGTGCTGTCTGAAGGCACTGCCGTTCTGAACGGCGACGATGAGCAAGTCGCCGACATGGCGTCGCTGTCGGACGGCGAGGTCATTTTCTATGGCCGCGACCCGGCGTCCGCGGCGATCGAGGCCCACCTTGCCAAGGGCGGTCGGGCAGTCTTTCCCCGCGGTCATCATGTGATTCTCGCCAGCGGCAACACCGAGACCGTGCTGCCTTCGCTACTCACCTCAAGCACAGACCTGGACGTTCTGCTGCCCGCCGCTGCGGTGGGCTGGTCACTGTCCATGTCCCCCGAATTGCTGCGCACGAGCCTCGAAAAACCCTTGCTGCAGGCACCTGTCTGTCACCCGGCGGTTGTCCGCACGACCGTCGCAATGAGCGCCTGATCACTTCGCTGCCTCCACGCCTCGATGGACATTTCCCGAATCCGTGCATTGCGCGGCCCCAATCTCTGGAGCCGCTTTACGTCGATCGAGGCAGTCGTCACCAGCAGCGTTGCCGATATGAACGGCATGTCGCCGAGTGAAATAGCGACGCGCATGAACGCGCTGTGTCCCGGCATCGGAACACCGGATGTGGCTCCCGACAACACCGCTGCCGCACCGTATCTCCTCGGCTGGGCCGCGCTCAGGCTGCAGCAACTGGCCGGTTGCCCAGTGCGATTCCTGCAGTCGAAGCCCACCTCGGAGACCGGGGTCCATCGGATCGTCATCGAGTACAGCGAAGAAGCGGTCGGACGGCTTGCACTCGAATCGGCGACGTCGCTTTTTGGCGCAAGCCGCGATTCAGGCACCTTCGATGCAGCGAAGGCCATTGCTGCATTGAGCGAACTCGACGAGGACATTCGACTGGGACCCAGTACCGGCTCGATCGTCCAGGCCGCGATCGAGCGGGGTATTCCGTATCGACGCCTGACGCAAGGCAGTCTGGTGCAGTTCGGTTGGGGCATACACCAGCGGCGAATCCAGGCTGCCGAAATTGACAGCACAGGAGCGATCGCCGAGTCGATCGCTCAGGACAAGGAACTCAGCAAGACACTTCTCGACTCGGTCGGCGTACCGGTCCCCAGCGGACGATCGGTGACCGACTTCGACGAAGCCTGGTCGGTGATGCAGTCACTCAATGCGCCGGTGGTGGTGAAACCTCGCGACGGCAATCAGGGCAAGGGCGTCACGGTCGATGTCGAGACCCGCGATGAACTTGAAGCGGCATGGGCTGCCGCCAGTGAAATCAGCAGCGACATCATTGTCGAACGCTTCCTGCCTGGCGACGACTACCGGCTGCTGATCGTCGGGCGCAAACTGATTGCTGCCGCACGTCGCGACCCGCCGCTGGTCATCGGTGACGGGCAGCACACAGTTGCCGAACTGGTCGACCAGGTCAACAGCGACCCGCGCCGCGGCGACGGCCATGCGACACCGCTCACGCGAATCCGCTTCGATGCGATTGCCCTGGCCCGACTGGCCGCGCAAGGCTTGACGGCCGAATCCGTCCCCGAAGCCGGGTGCCGGGTCATCCTGCGCAACAACGCCAATCTCAGTACGGGTGGTACCGCCACCGATGTCACCGATGAGGTGCATCCGCAGGTCGCCGCCAGAGCCATCGAAGCCGCGCACATGGTGGGGCTCGATGTCTGCGGAGTCGATGTGGTTTGCCGGGATATCGCTCAGCCGCTTGAAGATCAGGGCGGCGGGGTTGTCGAAGTCAATGCCGCACCCGGCCTTCGCATGCATCTGGCGCCGTCGTTCGGCAAGCCGCGGCCGCTTGGCGAAGCGATCATCGATACCTTGTTTCCCGACGGCCACAACGGCCGGATACCGACGGTTGCCGTGACCGGCACCAACGGCAAGACAACCACCGTACGGCTCATCACCCACCTGCTGGCACAAGCCGGCCTGACCGTCGGCATGACCAATACCGACGGCGTCTTCGTGGGCAGCCAGCAGACCGATTCCGGCGACTGCAGCGGTCCCAAGAGCGCCCGCAGCGTCCTGCTGCACCCCGATGCGCAAGCCGCTGTTTTCGAAGTGGCACGAGGCGGACTACTGCGCGAAGGAATGGGTTTCGATCGGTGCGAAGTCGGCATCATTACCAACATCGGCCAGGGCGATCACATCGGCCTGAACTTCATCGAATCGGCTGAAGACGTCGCCGCGATCAAATCGGTCGTGGCCCGAAACGTCTCAACCACTGGCGTGGCCGTGCTCAATGCGAATGATCCGCTTTGCGTGGCGATGGCCGACGATTGTCCAGGCGCGGTGACGTTTTTCGGCGACGACGCCCATCATCCGGTGATCGCCGCACATCGTGCCAAAGGTCAACGAGTTGTGTTCCTTGACGGCGACGGCATCGTTGCGGCGCAAGGCAATGCCAGTTGGCGCTTCGCACTCTCCGACATTCCTCTGACCCGTGGCGGACGCATCGGCTTTCAAATCGCCAATGCCATGGCAGCGATTGCTGCCGCATGGGCACTCAAGATGGACTGGGCCGTTCTGCGCCGCGGCCTGGCCAGCTTCGTGAGCGATGCCGGCAGTGCGCCCGGCAGGTTCAATGTTTTCGAGTGGCGCGGCGCGACCATCATTGCCGACTATGGCCACAATCCCGATGCCATCCAGGCGCTGGTTGATGCCGTGGCGGCCTTACCCGCCGAACGACGTTCGGTCGTCATCAGCGGGGCAGGCGACCGTCGCGACGAGGACCTGCGCCGCCAGACCCAGATCCTGGGCGACGCCTTCGACGATGTCATCCTCTACCAGGATGCGGCTCAACGCGGCCGCAGCGATGGCGAAGTCATTGCACTGCTGCGCGAAGGACTGGCCGATGCCCGTCGAACACGACGCATCGACGAGATTCGCGGCGAGTTCATTGCCATCGACCTGGCGCTCGAGCGACTGCGCCCGGGTGACCTGAGCCTGATCCTGGTCGATCAGGTCCAGGAAGCGCTCGAGCATATTGCAGGGCGCATCGCACAGGCCTGAGCGGCCCATTCGCTCGATGAGCCTTTCAATCAGCCTGTCAGCGGGCTGACCGCCACAACAGAACACGCTCCTGATCGGCGAACGCCCGGCGCGAGCCGCGAGTTTGAGCAAGGTCAATTGCGCACGATTGCCACGCTTGCAGGCTCTTGCTCCGGACATCCGGATCGCCGGATGCAACTCAGCCCTGCAGGAGCCAGCAATGAAATCCGATGTGCAGATGAAAGCCGATGTCGAAGCCGAACTCGACTGGGACCGCGCCATCAATGCGACGAATGTCGGCGTCAGCGTCAAGGACGGCATCGTCACACTCAGCGGCCATATCGATACCTATGCCGAGAAGTCGGCAATTGAGCGAGCGGTGCAACGGGTCGAAGGCGTCAAGGCGGTCGCGATCGAACTCGATGTGAAGCTTGCACCAGGCCATCACCGCAGCGACTCCGAGATCGCCGCCGCAGTCGAAACTGCCTTCAGCTGGCATGCACTGATTCCCGCCGAGCGGCTGAAAGTCAGGGTCGAGAAAGGATGGGTGACGCTGTCGGGCGAACTCGACTGGGACTATCAGCGCCGCAGTGCGGAAACCGCCGTGCGGGCCCTGACCGGCGTCGTTGGCGTGACCAACAGCGTCACCCTGAAACCGCAGACCACCTCGCCCAATGTGGTCGGCCGAATCCGGGAAGCCCTGACCCGCCGGGCCGAACGCGAAGCCCGCAACATCGACGCGACGGTCAATGGCTCGACCGTCACCCTGCACGGCAGCGTGCATACCTGGGCCGATCGCGCGGCTGCCGAAGGCGCCGCCTGGTCGGCGACTGGCGTGACACGCGTCGTGAACGAACTGAAGGTCGGCGGCTGACCCTCCCGCAAAACCGACGACTTGTCGCGGTCAGGCGAGTCCTCGCGCATTTGACTTTCCAAAACGATTTTGACCAGTCCGATAAGCTGCCCAATGAAGGATGACCATCATGAATGAACTGCTTCCGATCGATCCCTTTGCCGTCAATTCTTTCGAGGACACCCTGCGCGGCATGATGCGGCCATGGCGCATGGATCAGCTCGAGCGTGTGCCCCAGATCAGAATCGATCTGACCGAAAGCGATACGAGCTACAGCATCAAGGCCGATATCCCCGGCGTTCGCAAGGAGGACATTGATGTCCGCATCGAGGGCAATCAGGTGACGATCGGTGCCGAGGTCAAGAAGGAACGCGAGGAGAAAAAGAATGGTCGCGTCCTGAGAAGCGAGCGCCAATACGGTTACGCCAGCCGCAGTTTTTCGCTGCCGAGTTCGCTGGATGATGCCAAGGCTGAAGCGAAATACGAGAATGGCGTGCTTGAGCTGACGATTCCGAAGAAAGGCTCAGGCAACGGCCGCAAGCTGTCGGTGCATTGAACCGCGTGGGTCGCGCCGAGAGCGTCGGTGCGACCCCGGGCACGAGTTCAGTTCAGGCCGAGATCCGGTTCGGGCTGGCGCCTTTCGAGCGGGCCCGCGATCGCTTCTCCTCGCCGCCTCGCCCGCCCCGGTCATCGACCATCCCGCGGGTCATGCGGGCAAAGGCCTTGAGCGCCTCGACATCGAGGATGCCGATTTCGCGATTTTCGACGCTGATGAATCCCCAGTTCGCGAGTTCACCGAACGAGCGACTGACGGTTTCGTGCGCCACGCCGAGGTGGCTGGCGATGTCGCGGCGACTCATCGGCAGACGCAACTGTCGCGATGATTGACCGTAAACCGCCATTCTGGCCGACCGCTGCAGCAGGAACCTCGCAAGCCTGACTTCGGAAGCGACCGCAGCCATCACCTCGGCAATCTCGCTGGCGCGCGCAAGCTGGCTGCTGAGCGCATGTTGCAGGGCAATGTCGAGCGCGCTCACCCGATGACGCAGTCCATCGATTTCGCGAAGGCCAAGCGCATAAACGCTGGCCTCTTCGAGTGCGATCGCACTGACAGGATGGCGGCCGTTGCAAAGCGCGTCGAAGCCCAGCACCTCTGCGCGCCCCGCGAAGCCCAGGACCTGCTCATAGCCGTCCTCGGCAATGCGCAGCGTCTTGAATGTTCCGCATCGCACAACATGCACGGCATTTGACTGAGCGCCCTCGTGAAAGAGCGTGGAGGCGGCACTGACTCGGCGCAGCGGCACCAGAATGGTATCGGTCAGCCTGCGTTCATCGGGCTCGACGCCCAGCAGAAGCAGCAGATCCGTCAATCTGCCCTGTGGCGCTTCGGCCGCCGCTGCGACCGGTCTGACATACCAGGCCCGCTGAGGGCCGCTCTGGTACGTATCCTGTGATCGATCCTGGAACATAAGCACCCCGCTGATTGCCTGTCGAGTCGCGCCGGACGACGCATCGCTTACAGGCTGATCCTGCGTGGCGGTCATCGCCATCGGCGGGGGCTGCGACTTGCAGGCGCATAGGCCGCCTCGGGGCAAGGAGAACGCCTCGGGTTCATGGAGGACTGGTCCGACGCCAGCGGCTGGCGGCGTCGAGAAGATGGTGGGCCTCCCGTGAGTCGAACACGGCACCAACGGATTCGGGTTTGCGTGACTTTCGCCACTCCCTGGACTTTGCCTTCACCTTATCTGTTCGACTTAGGTGGGTGCCGTCAAGTCTCTACACCTTCAACGATGCATACACATCGAAGCTTGGCTCGGCATTGCCCTATGCAGGATACGCACTTAGGTTTCACCGACTTTGACACCATCCCATACGCCGTTTCCGAATCGTATGGCACAACTTGCGCTATGAGTCCGCTGCTCTAACCAAGCATGAGCTAGAGGCCCGTCGCCGGATGATACCGTCTCCGGGCTGCCTCAAGCGACGCGATAGAATCTGGCAGCGGAACAAATACTTTTTTATCAGGGGACTCCGATGCGCTGGGAAGATGGTCGACAAAGCAGCAATGTGGAAGATAGAAGAGGGATGAAGATGCCCGGCGGCAAGGCCGGTGGCCTGGGCATCATCGGTATCGGCATTGCACTGCTGGCCAGCTGGTTTTTCGGCATCAATCCCATGGTCGCGCTCGGCCTGGTCCAGGGTGTCAGCAAGCTCGGCAGCCCCAGCGCACCCCAGCAGGTTCAAGGCCAGACCGGGCCGGTCGCCGATCCCGGCGGCAAGTTCACCTCGGTCATCCTGGCCAGCACTGAAGATGTCTGGGCCGACGTCTTCAAGAAAGCGAACCAGCAGTACCGCCCTCCCAAGCTGGTGATCTTCGATGAGCTCACGCCCACCGCCTGCGGCACCGGGCAGAAGGCTGCCGGCCCTTTTTACTGCCCCAACGACCAGACGGTCTATATCGATCTGAGCTTTTATCGCATGCTCAAGCAGCAGTTCGCATCGCCCGGCGATTTCGCCCAGGCTTATGTCGTGGCGCACGAAGTCGGCCATCATGTGCAAAACCTGCTCGGCACGATGCAGCAGGTGCAATCGATGCAGCAGCGCGCCGGCGAGCGGCAGGCCAACCAGTTGTCGGTGCGGCTCGAACTGCAGGCCGACTGTTATGCCGGTGTGTGGGCGCATCATTCGCAGCAGGCTCGCAACTGGCTCGATCGAGGCGACATCGAGGCCGGCCTGAATGCCGCCGCGCAGATCGGCGACGACAAGATGATGAGGCGATCGCAAGGCGTGGTGGTGCCCGATGCGTTTACCCACGGGTCGGGTGAACAGCGCCGCTACTGGTTCGCCGCTGGCATGAAGTCGGGCCAGCCCGGCGCCTGCGATACCTTCAAGCAGACATCGCCCTGAGCGACAATCGGATCCTTCGCTGACTGCGCCGGCAAACACCCGATCGCTGCCGCCGAGGCATCACTCAACCCGGAGGATCCCCATGAACGCTTCACGATCGAAACGGTGGCCGATCGCGGTGTGCTCAATCGCGCTTGCTGCGGTTGCGGGATGCGCCTCATCCGTCATCGAAGGACAATGGGCGGACGCTTCCTTCGCCAATCGCTCACTGCTCAAGTCACGGGTGCTGGTGAGTTGCCGGGCACCCGATCTCAGCCTTGCGCGGATCTGCGAAGACAACCTGGCCAGCGGACTGCGCGACGCAGGCGTGGTGGTGCTGCGCACGCCCGAGCCGATTGATGCGGCCGGTGGCGTGCCGGCGGTGCTGAGCGCCGCGAAAGCCTTGTCGGCCGACAGCGCGGTGATTTCGGCGGTCTCAATCGCGGCCAACAATCCTTACGGGACGTCGTCGCCATGGGGCTACCCCGGCGGGGACCTGTATGGCGGCCTGGGAATGGGCCGAGGCGTCGCACAGGGTGCAATGCTGGGGTTTCCGCTCGGCGGGGTTCAGGTCGCAACCGCGTTCAGCGCAGCGACCACTGTGTTCGAGGTGGGAAACGGCCAGGAGCTGTGGTCGGTACGCGTCCCGCTGACCGGCAGCGACGATGCCAAGATCCAGGTCGCCAGACTGTCGGGGGCATCCATCGATGCAATGCGTCGAGCCGGTCTGCTCGGGCCGATAGCCACAGGCAAGCGATGAGCTTTGAGGGCAACAGCCCGCCGCTCGAGCCGGTGTTCAATGAACCCTGGGAGGCGCGCGCCTTTGCGCTGGTGGTGGCGATGTCGCAGGCAGGCCATTTCACCTGGGGGCAATGGGTCGAAACGCTGGCCATTGAAATCGCGCAGGCCCAGGCCATTGAGGCGGCCGGCGGTAAACCGGCCTCCTATTACGAGCAATGGCAGTCTGCCGCTGAAAAACTGATGATCGACAAAGGGATGACCTCGGTCGATCAGCTGAGGGCCCGGCGATTCGCGATCGCGGTCTCCGGGCCCACCCATGTCCTGAAGTCGGGCTGAGCCGACTCAGGACCGGGTGCAGGGCACCGCCGCAACCTGCTGGCTGCGGGGCCTTTGCTTACTGCAGCTTGTAAAAACCGACCAGCTTGGAGATCTCGACCTGGCGTGAATTGCGTGCCCAGAGTTCGAGGGCATCCACTTTCCAGCCCGCGGCGTACTGGCCCATCTGGCCCACCCCGACCGTCGTATCGCAATGCGTATCGCTGATGGATTGCCGGCTGCACTTGATGAGTGCGCCGCGAGCATTGGTCGAGACGTTGACCGTGTCGCTGAACCTCGGGCCCGAGCCGGTCGGCGGCTTGCCGAAGGCGCTGATCGAGGTCGGCGCGAGTGCTCCCGACGGAACCCGCCAGAAGGCGGTGCCACTGGTGCCAATGTCGATCCAGTTGGGCGAAGCCGCATCCGGCGCATCGAAGGGGAAAGCACCGAGGGCACTGGAGCCCTCGATCACGGCGGCGCGAGCGGGCGCGGTGAGGTCAACGAAGGTACTCGCTGCCACCTCGGCCAGCGTCAGGGCGCGACTGTTGGTGCGATAGATCTGCACCTCATTCGGCGTGACGCCATCGGCATGGAAGAACTCGAGCTTCCAGACCGACTGATCCGGGATCGTCCGGATGATGTCGTCGGTTGCAGTCGCCGGATCAGAGAAGACGATCGCAGTTTCCTTGTCCTTTGGCAGACCCGGCGTCGTCGGATCGATGTAGCGGCCGGCCAGGCGCAGCACGCTGGTCGATGCGAGCACTGCGGGCGTCGCACCTTGAGCAGGCTGCTTTTCAATCACCAGATACGACAGCCCTGAAGTCGGCCGGTAGGTCACCACATTGCCCCTGGGCGTGGTCACCAGCACCTTGCTGAAGACCGGGTTGCCGCCGGCTGTGCGATTGGCAATCCAGATGTTGTAGCCGGTGTTGATGCTCGAGAAGGCCGGGGTGTTGACCAGATCGCGCATCTGGGCATAAGGCCTGACAGTGGCGTTGTACTTGTACTGGTTGCCGATCAGCTTGAGGCTGTCGCCGACCTTGCGGGCCACCATGTTCTCGTTGTCGGTGCTGCCGTCGGCAGCGGTCCAGCGATAGGAAAAGACAAAGTCGCCGTTGACCCGCTTGAACTCGAAAGCGCCGCGGTCGAAGACGACACCGGCGCTGCCCGACTTGAACATGCCGCTGAAGGCGCTGGTGGGGCTGACGGTCGCTCCGTTACTCAGGAAGCTCGCCGGGTCGTTGTTGAGGAAGAGGCTGGTGCAGGCCGGCGACTTGGGCGCCGACCCGTTGGAAGAGCCGTTGGTGACCCGATCGGCCAGCGGCACCGCATAGCAGGCGGTCATCCGCTTGAGCATGTCGCTCACCAGCACGGCCAGATTGTCGTTGCCAAGCGATTCGGCGCTGACCGACCCAGTCGGCAGCGGCGCAATCGAGGTGTCGCTGCTCTTGAAGCTGATCCGAATCGGATCGGAATCGCTCGCGCTCGGCGCAGCTTTCACGGTGACTTCATTGTTGGCGCCGCTGCCGTCAGGACGCACGCTCACCTGCACCAGATCGAGCAGCCGGTCCTGACCGGTGCCATCGGCCTTGAAGGCGGTGGTGATCGGATTGCCCTGGGTGCCGAGCGCATCGAGCAGCGGCTTGAGTGCGGTCATGACCCGATCGACCGAGGCCTTGACCTTGGCCGCATCGACACTCGCCGGGGTGGATTTGATGTCATCGACCAGCTTCTGCGGATCGCCGTTGGAGGACAGGGTCGATGCAATCAGGTTGGTCAGCGGGGTGATGTTGACCGTGCCGGTGCTGGCATCGGGCGCGACGCTGACCAGCCTGGTGTCATTAAGGGTGGCGACCAGCACGAAAGGCGGCTTCGGCGAGGTGCCGAGATCGCAGGAATAGGCGCCGTCCGAGTCGGTCTTGACCTCGCACACCACCGCGCCGGTGGCATCAAAAATTTTCAGACTGGCATCAGCCAGCGCAGCGCCGGTGGCGGCGGTGCCCGACAGCACCACTGAACTGGGTGTGGTCGGAATCGTGGTCGGGCTGCCACCGGTGGGGGTGCTGCTGCCGCCGCTGGCGGTCGTGCCGCCGGTCGACGTGGATCCGGTGGTCGTTAAGGAATCGGAGCCACCGCATCCGGCGAGGGCGATACATCCAGCGCCCACCAGGGCGAGGGTCAGACGTTTGGGGGTGAAAGTCAATTTGATCTCCGGTCGTTGAATTCGCAGAGTCATTCCATCGGACGAGGCTGCTGAAAAACAGGACTTCCTTCCAAAGCCCCTCTGCACGGACAGCGCCGGCCGATGAACGGCACAGCAAGTCTGGTGTCAGGCCAAAGACCGGCTCTTCGGCTCACCCTGCGTCAGCGCCAGCAGGGCGCCAAAGGCCAGCACCAGGGCCGAGGCGGTCAGCCCCGGTCGCAGCGACCCCCAGTGGTCGGCCACCCAGCCGGTCGCCACCGGCCCCACCATCTGGCTGGCGGCAAAGACGATGGTGAAGGTGGCCATAGCCGAGCCCCAGGCAGGTTTGGGCAGCCAATGCTTGATCAGACTGCCGACCGCCGAGGGTGCGCTGAACATCGACAGACCGAAGAGCACCGCAGAACCCAGCAGCGAGATCGGATGGGTCGACACCATCGGCAGCATGGCGCCGATCGCCGAGGTGGCCATGATTGCGGCAAGTGGGCGGCCGCCTCGCCAGCGTTCGCAGGGCCCGGCCCACACCATCGGTGCCAGCAGGGTCGCGGCGCCAAGCACCACCCAGACCGACATCACCAGGCCGACGCCCGCGCCATTGATGCGCATCCAGGCGATCACGAAGGTCATGTAGCCGATGTAGCCCAGACCGAAGCACAGATAGGCAAGAAGCTGCCAGATAAAAGGTCGCACTGCCCAGCGGGCACTGCCCGCTGCCGCACCCGGCTCATCGATCTGCCAGGCCGCCCAGATCGCGACCGCCGACATTGCCAGTCCGGCAGCACCCATGGCGCGCCAGGCCAGCGGCCAGGCGGCATCACCAACCTGCTGCAGCAGCAGCGGGATCGCCACGCCACACAGCATCAGGCCGATGCCTGCACCGGCAAAGAACATCGCAATGGTCGTGCTTGCGCGCTCGGGACGCCCCGGAAAGACGTTGCCGGAAAGCGCGCCGCCACAAATGAAGACACAGGCGCCACCGATGCCCGAGAACACCCGAAGGACCGACAGCAGCGGCACATCGCGAACGAAGCCGGTGGCCAGCACCGTCAGCGAGGTCAGCACCATGCCGATGGCAAAGAGCCGCCGATTTCCGATGCGCCCGACCACCGCCCGCACCACCAGCGCGCCAATCAGGTAGCCGGCGGCATTGGCGGTATTGAGTCCGCCGGCCTGCGACCAGTCGAGCGCAAGATCGGTGCGCATGGCTGGCAGCACCAGCGCGTAGGCGAACCGGGCAAAGGAATTCGACACCGCGGGGCCAAAGGAGAGCAGGAAAGCAACGAGAAAACCGCGGGTCATGTCGTCATCCTAGCCGAGGCGCGACATTCGACCCTGCCAAGGCAGATCAGAATCCGGATCGAATGAGGGCAGCGAATCGATTCAGGCAAAGTGCCAACTTCGACACACATGCTGAAAAAAGCTTTCCGATCAAGTCCAAGACCGAACCGCTTGTCGGTTCAGCGGTTGTTGCGGCATGTCGGATGACGAAGACTGGCAAGGCTTACGCGGAGAAAACATGGCTCAGCCCCAATATCGACTCGTCACACGATCCGACTTCGACGGACTCGTGTGCGCCGTGCTGCTGCGCGAAATCGGCCTGATCAACGAAATCCTGTTCGTTCACCCCAAGGACATGCAGGACGGCAAGATCGAGATCACCGAGCGCGACATCACCACCAACGTGCCCTATGTCGCGACAGCACGACTGGCTTTCGACCATCATTCGTCGGAGGTCATTCGCAACACTTCACAGGTCGGCAACCATGTGATCGACCCGAACTCACCCTCTGCGGCGCGCGTGGTGTGGCAGTACTACGGCGGCCGTGAGGCGTTTCCGAATGTCAGCGATCAACTGATGCGTGCAGTCGACCAGGCCGACTCGGCGAAGTACACCGTCGAGGAAGTGCTGCATCCGAAAGACTGGACGATGCTCGGATTCCTGATGGATGCCCGCACCGGGCTCGGGCGCTTTCGCAATTTCAGGATCTCGAACTATCAGCTGATGATGGCGCTGATCGATGCCTGTCGCACCCTGACGGTCAAGGAAATCATGGCCTTGCCCGATGTGAGAGAGCGGATCGACCTCTATTTCGAACACGAAGGCAAGGCGGTCGACCAGTTGCTGTCGGCATCGACCGTGCACGGCAATATCGTCGTGGTCGACATGCGCGACCAGGATCCGATCTGGGCGACCAACCGGTTCATGATCTATGCGCTGTTCCCTCAGTGCAATGTCTCGGTTCACCGGATGTGGGGCCTGCACAAACAGAACGCGGTCTTTGCCATCGGCAAATCGATCTTCGAGCGGACCTGTGCCACCAATATCGGCGACCTGTGCCTGCGACATGGCGGCGGCGGACATGCGGCTGCCGGCACCTGTCAGGTCGAACACTCGATGTCGGATCGGGTCCTGTCAGAACTGCTCTCGAGCATGCAGCGCGACGAGGCATTGCGTCTCGAGGCACAGCGCGGCGCCTGAATTCGCTGATCTGCAGCGACCGATCGACTCAGAGGTATGTCCCGGCGAGCATCAGCACCTCGCCGCCTGAACCAATCTTGAACCGTGCGATGCCGGCACCGCGCGCGGTATCGACACCACCCAGATCGAGCATCCGGATGCCCTGCGCCTTGAGCATCTGCATGCCCTGCCACAGCAGCAGATTGTGGGCACCGAGATCGCGACCCGCGTCCCCGACCCAACCGACCTGATAGGTCGCCGCTTCGCCGTGGATGAGAAAGAGCATCCCGGCGACTGCATCACGCCCGAGATCAGCCCGCAAGGTGAGCATTGCATCGGTCCGTCCGTCGCGACCCGTCTGGCCACAGGCCACCTGCCAGGCCTCGACGAATCCATCTGGCAGCGCGATATAACGCTTTTCGCTGCGCTGCGCGAGCTCGCGATCGAGCAGCCACCGATATTGCGCGGGCTTGCCGCCGACCTTTTGCACCTTGAGGGTCGAGCGTTCGGCGGCGGCCAGACGGTTGCGCCACTTGCCGTGCATGGCCGCGCGCAAGGCAGCGGCTTCCTGCGTGAGGTCGATGCGCACCGTGGCATGACCGGTCATGACCCGGATAAGGCGGCGAACACCGGCTGTGTCGGCACTCACCGCATCGGGCGTGAACAGGATCGCCCTCGGCCAGCCCACAGGCGCGCTGCGCTTGAGCAGGCGACAGGCGCGCTCGCGGTCGGGCGGCAACAGATCGGCTGACCAGACCGGGCCATGCGAACACAGGGCCAACGAGACGATTCCGCCGATGCGCCGAACCAGAAACTGCGCGATACCGACCAGCCGGTCCTCGTGTATGACGGCGGCGCGCAGACAACGCGTGCCCAGCGCCTGCATCGCCTCGCCGTAGGCCCAGTCCTGCTGAAGCGCTGCTGCCGCGGTACGATGCAGCGCATCCCATGTCGTGCGCTCGATTCCGGTCCAGATCACCTGCATCGTTCAAGTGTACGGCGAACCGGCTAAGCGCCCGACCACCGGATGCCGATGCCACGATGAATCACCCGTGATGAAGCGCTGACCGCTGCCATGCCCCTGCTGATCAAGCGTCCGGAAAACGTGCTCGGCCACTCGCTGCCCGAACCCCGCATCACGCTGGCCGGCGCCCTGCTGCTGGCACTCGCCGTGAGCGTTCCGGTGCTGGTCCTGGGATCGCTGCTCGATCTCTTCGTGCAGTGGGTCTTCGGTGTCTGCGTGGGCTTGTGGTGCCTGGTCTGATCAGAGATCGCCGCCCGATCACCGGACAGCGCTTGCAAGGGTCGCCAATGAGCCCTCAGTGGCCCTCGGCGGTCCCTCGGTGGCCCCTCGGCGCCCCTCATTAGCCCGTGTTAAATTCGCCCCAAACAAAGCTCAGGAGACCCCATGTACGCTGGCCACTACGCTCAACTGAACCCTGACCGCCCCGCCTTCATCATGGCGTCGAGCGGCGAATCGGTGTCCTACGCCGAATACGACGCCCGCACCAATCGACTCGCCCATCTGCTGCGCGGGCAGGGCCTCAAGCGGCTCGACCACTACTCGGTGTTCATGGAAAACAATTCCCGCTATCTCGAGGCCTGCGGTGCCGGCGAGCGATCGGGGCTTTACTGCACCTGCGTCAATTCGTTTCTGACCGCAGACGAGTTGACCTACATCCTGAACAACAGCGAGTCCCAGGTGCTGATCACATCGATCGGCAAGGTCGAAGTCGCGCTGAAAGCGATTGCACAGGCGCCGCGCATCAAGCGCTGCCTGGTTGTAGATGGCGCGGGTGCCCAACTGCCGGCGCGTGTCGGCGACTGCATCGTGAGTGATTACGCGGCCGCCCTGGCTGAGTTCCGGTCCACACCGATTGCTGACGAATGGCTCGGTACGCCGATGCTCTACTCCTCGGGCACCACCGGCCGGCCCAAAGGCATTGTCAGGCCCCTGCCCGAATCGCCTCCCTCGCAACCGCTGCCGCTTTTCGATTTCCTGACCAAGCTGTGGCGTTATCGGCCGGACATGATCTATCTGTCACCGGCGCCGCTCTATCACTCCGCGCCACAGGCGGCGGTGTCGCTCACGATCCGCAATGGCGGGACCGTGATCATCATGGAGCACTTCGACCCCGAGCAGTACCTGTCCCTGATACCGAGATACAAGGTCAGCCATTCGCAACTGGTGCCGACGATGTTCAGCCGCATGCTCAAGCTGCCGCAGGCCACGCGCGAAGCCTACGATCTGTCCTCGCTCGAAATCGCGGTTCACGCCGCGGCGCCCTGCCCCGCCCAGGTGAAAGAACAGATGATCGAGTGGTGGGGGCCGATCATTCACGAGTACTACGGTGCGACCGAAGGCCTTGGCTTTACCGCCTGCGACAGCGCCGAGTGGCTGGCGCATCGGGGCAGCGTCGGTCGGGTGCTGCTCGGTGATCTGCACATCCTCGACGAGAACATGCAGCCCTCTCCCAAAGGCACGCCCGGCGAGATCTGGTTCAAGAGCGGATCACCCTTCGTCTATTTCAATGACCCCGAGCGCACCGCCGAGACACGCTCGGCCGACGGCACAATGAGCACCGTGGGCGACGTGGGTTATGTCGACGATGACGGCTTTCTCTATCTCACCGATCGCTCGACCTTCATGATCATCTCGGGTGGCGTGAACATCTATCCGCAGGAGTGCGAAAACCTGCTGATCACCCATCCGAAGGTGGCCGATGCGGCAGTCTTCGGCGTGCCGAACGCCGATCTCGGCGAGGAGGTCAAGGCGGTCGTCCAGCCGATGCCCGGCGTGACGGCCAATGACGAGCTCGCACAGGAGCTGATCGCCTTTTGCCAGCAGAATTTGGCCAAGCTCAAGTGTCCGCGCTCGATCGATTTCATCGATGCCATGCCCCGACTGCCGACCGGCAAGCTCTACAAGAAGCCGCTGCGCGAAAAGTACTGGGCCGGCCACAAAAGCCGGATTGTCTGAGGCACACGCGCGAGCCAAGAAAAACGGCCCGCGTTGCACACGCAGGCCGCTTTTCTTGACGCTTGAGGCGCATCAGCGCCCCACTCAGATCAGGACTGACCGCCTTCCAGGAAGCTCTTGAGCTTGTCGGCCCGTGAAGGGTGACGCAACTTGCGCAGGGCCTTGGCTTCGATCTGACGGATTCGCTCGCGCGTGACGTCGAACTGCTTGCCGACTTCCTCGAGCGTGTGGTCGGTACTCATCTCGACACCAAAGCGCATCCTCAGCACCTTCGCCTCGCGCGGTGTCAGCGAATCGAGCACCTCCTTGACCACATCGCGCATCGAGCCGTGGAGTGCGGCATCGGCGGGTGCCAGTGTGGCGGTGTCTTCGATGAAGTCGCCCAGATGCGAGTCGTCGTCGTCGCCGATCGGGGTTTCCATCGAGATCGGTTCCTTGGCGATCTTGAGGATCTTGCGGATCTTGTCCTCGGGCATCTCCATCTTGACCGACAGGGTCTGCGGATCGGGCTCGTTGCCGGTCTCCTGCAGGATCTGGCGGCTGATCCGGTTCATCTTGTTGATGGTCTCGATCATGTGCACCGGAATACGGATGGTGCGGGCCTGGTCGGCGATCGAACGGGTGATCGCCTGGCGGATCCACCAGGTGGCATAGGTCGAGAATTTGTAGCCGCGACGGTACTCGAACTTGTCGACCGCCTTCATCAGGCCGATGTTGCCTTCCTGAATCAGATCGAGGAACTGCAGACCGCGATTGGTGTATTTCTTGGCGATCGAGATCACCAGTCGCAGGTTGGCCTCGGTCATTTCGCGCTTGGCTTTGCGGGCCTTGGCCTCGCCCATCGCCATCTGCTTGTTGATGTCCTTGAGATCGGGCAGCGGCAGGACCACTCGCGCCTGGAGGTCGATGAGCTTTTGCTGCATGTCCTGCACCGCCGGGATGCTTCGACGCAGCCGCTCGACATAGGGGCTGTTGATCTCGGCCTCGCGCTCGACCCAGCGCAGGTTGGTCTCGTTGCCGGGGAAAGAAGAGATATAGCGCTCGCGCGGCATGCCGACCTTGTGAACGCAGATCTCGGCGATGGCTCGCTCGAGCGTGCGAACTTCGTCGACCTGGCTGCGCAAGGTATCGCACAGGCGCTCGACCATCTTCGCGGTAAAGCGAATGGTCATGAGCATTTCCTGCAACTCGGTCTGAGCCTTGAGATAGGGCTTGGACTTGTAGCCTTCTTTCTCGTAAGCCACGCGCATGCGATCGAACCACAGGCGAATGTGATCGAATTTCTCAAGCGATGCGCGGCGCAATTCCTGCATCTTCGCGGTGTTGGCGCTGTTGGCGTCAGCCTCGGCGTCCTCGTCGTCTTCAAAGTCGGCTGCGGCAGCCGCGGCCACAGCGGCCGGTTGCGGCGGCGTGAATTCCTCGACCGCGTTCGGATCGATCAGGCCATCGACCGCTTCGTCGATGCGCATGGTCTCGGCCCGAATCTTGTCGGCCGCGACCAGCACCTCGGCAATGGTTGTCGGGCAGGCCGAGATCGCCATCACCATGTACTTCAGGCCTTCTTCGATACGCTTGGCGATCTCGATCTCGCCCTCGCGGGTCAGCAGCTCGACCGAGCCCATCTCGCGCATGTACATGCGGACCGGATCGGTGGTGCGACCGAACTCGGAATCGACCGTCGAGAGCGCGGCTTCGGCTTCTTCCTCGGCATCTTCATCGGACGAGACGACCGGCGTGTTGTCATTGATCAGCAGCGTCTCGGCGTCGGGAGCACGCTCGTAGACCGTGATGCCCATGTCGCTGAAGGTGGTGATGATCGAGTCGATCGCCTCGGCATCGACCAGATCTTCCGGCAGATGATCGTTGATCTCGGCATAGGTCAGGAAGCCGCGCTCTTTGCCGAGCTTGATCAGCAGCTTGAGCTTGTTGCGCTTGACCTCCAGCTCTTCCTCGGAGTTGCCCTGGTTGTAGGCCAACGCGTCGCGGATAAGGGCCTTCTCACGAGCGCGCTTGTCTCGTGCCTTGGCCTTGGGCGGCGGCGGGGCAGGAATGACGATCTTTTCCGCCTCGGTATCACCGTCCTCGAGTGTGTCGACCGGATCACCGGCCGCCAGATCGTCATCCGCGTCGGACGGCACAACATTGCGCTTGGCCGACACGGGCGATTCACCCTTTATGCCCTTTGCGCCCTTTGCGCCCTTTGCGTCCTTTGCGTCCTTCACTGCCTTTACTGCCTTTACTGCCTTTACACCCTTCTCGGCCTTCGAAGCCTTGTCGGCTTTGACAGGCTTGGCCGCTGCGGCCGAGGCATTTGCCGGAGCTGACGGACTTTGACCTGCTGACGCAGAGGCCGGATCGGCGACCGCAGCAGCTTTGGGTTTGACCACCGGGGCGAGGCTTGCCGCATCGACGACCAGGGCGGGCCTGGATGCGCCGGGCCTGGATGCGGCGGGCCTGGATGCGCCGGCCTTGGCTGCTGCAGTCTTGGCTGCTGCGGTCTTGGCTGCTGCGGTCTTGGCTGCGGGGTTCTTGGCTGCGGGGTTCTTGGTCGCCACGACCTTTGCTGCGGAGGCCGTCGAGGCTTTAGACGACGCCGCCTTTTGCGACTTGGCTGCGGCGGACTTGCTTGCCGGGATCTTGGCTGCGGTGGCTTTAGCTGCGGTGGCCTTGGCTGCGGTGGCCTTGGCTGCAGGCGCCTTGATAACAGCTGCCTTGAGGGTCGGCGACTTCGATGCGGATTTGGCGGCCACCGTCGCGCTCGAGGCACGGGAAGACGGTAGTTTGCCCGACACTGCTTTGGTTACCCCTGGCTTGGAAACCGCGGGTTTCGCGGGGCTTGGCCGTGAACTTGCGGCAACCGACCTCGATGACGTGGCGGCCTTGCTGGCCGAGGCGGCCTTGGTGGGCGACTTCGCAGCGGCCTTTTTTACGGTCTGAACCGCTGCGGATTTTGACGTCATCGATTTTGTCGTTGCCACGTTTGCCTTTGTCACTTTTGAGGATATCTGGCTGGCCGCGCGAACTTTCGTTGCGGCAACCGAGCCTGCTCGCCCTGAACCTGTTCTTGTCGACCCCGCACCCACCGAGACCAGCTGGTCCGGCTTTGCACCGGGATGCTTCGCTTTGGCAGCCCTTGCGACGGCGGTCGTGGCGGTCATCCTTACCGCCTTTTCAGGCTGGATTTTGCTTGATTTGCTCACAACCGGTCCTTGCAGGGAAGAGACGTCGGGGAAACCTTTGATTATAACTTAAACCGATCACCCGGATGTGAGGGCTTTGCGCATCGATTGCAAATCCGCATAGCGGGCACGGTCAGCGTCTGACTGCAGCCCTCCCGCGGCCAGCCGATCGATTTCTTCGCGCACCCGTTGCAGGCGCAACTGGTTCAACGCACCTTCAAACTCACGCTTGACCTCGGCAGGGTCAAGATCGGACAGCAGGCCCCGATCCGCAGCCGCCTCGGCCTCAAGCGCCGCCGCCAGTTGAGGGTCAGGCTCGCGGATCGACTCGATCAGCGCCGCAAAGCTCGCGCCAGAGGCTAGCGTCGCAAGTCTGTCCTTCCAGTCGATGATCGACTCGGGCAGCAGGTCATTCGACCAAGCCTCATGCGCCAGGAAAGGATGCAGCGCGAGCAGCAGCCTGGCCCTGCGCTGCAGGTCGGGCAGCGCAGCCTGCATCACCGGCATCCGGCGCCAGTCGCGACCGGCCGACCATTCAGACTGACGGGCAGCCCGCTCGCGGCCCCATGCCGGTCGCTCGGCCGGATTGCCCCGCGCCGCCGGGTCGGCGCGCGACGGGGCTGCGCGTTGACCCGGCACATCGGGTTGAATAAACCGAAGGAGATCCTCGGCCCGAATACCGACCCGCGTGGCAAGGGCCTGCACGAGTTGCATGCGCAGAGCGGCCGGCGGCAGCGCCAGCAGCAATGGCCGGGCTTCGGCCTGCAGGCGGGCACGGCCTTCGGGCGTCGACAGATCGACCCGCGAGGACAATTCGCGCAGCAGGAACTCGGACAGGGGCTGCGTGGCGGCCAATGCTGCGGCAAAGCCCTCGGCGCCGTGAGCCCGCACGAAACTGTCCGGATCGTGCTCGGCAGGCAAGAACAGGAAATCGATCCGTTTGGTGTCAGCGGCATGGGGCAGACAGCCCTCCAGCGCCCGCCAGGCGGCTCGGCGCCCGGCCGCGTCGCCATCGAAGGCGAACACCACCCGGTCGACCAGCCGCAGCAGCTTTTGTGCATGCAGGGCGGTCGTGGCAGTCCCCAGGGTCGCCACGGCATTGCGAACACCGTGCTGGGCGAGCATGACCACATCCATGTAGCCTTCAACGACGATGACGCAGTCGGCCGCCCGGATGGCATCGCGTGCCTCGAACAGGCCGTAGAGCTCGCGGCCTTTCGAGAACAGCGCGGTCTCGGGCGAGTTGAGGTACTTCGGCTCGCCCTTGCCCATCACCCGGCCGCCGAATCCGATCACCTGACCGCGCGGATTACGGATCGGGAACATGATGCGGTCGCGAAAGCGGTCGTAGCGACGTCGGCGCTGCCCCTCGCGCGCTCCCCCTGTACCGTGGCTGTCGGCGCCATTCGCGTCGGAATCAGGCTCGGACTCGATGACCAGCCCGGTTGAGACCAGGGCTTGGGCCGAGTAATCGGGCACGGCCGCCTCGAGGCCGCGCCATCCGTCCGGCGCATAACCGATGGCATACCGGGCGGCGGTCTCGCCACTCACTCCACGCCCCTTCAGATAATCGATAGCCGCCGTCGCTTCCCGAAGCCTCGACTTGTAGAACTTCGCAGCCGCAGCCAGGGTCTCGAGCAGGTCGGGGTCACGCCGGACGGCATCGGCCGGTGACGACTCCTGAGGCACAGTCAGACCGGCAGACCGGGCAAGCTCGTGAATGGCATCGACATAGCCGAGGCCGGCCTGCTCCATCAGAAACCCGACCGCCGAGCCATGCACACCGCAACCGAAGCAGTGATAAAACTGTTTGGTCGGAGAAACCGTGAAAGACGGTGATTTCTCGCCGTGAAAGGGGCACAGGCCAAGGAAGTTCGCACCCGCCTTTCTCAGTTTGACCGAGCGACCGACCACCTCGACGATGTCGACACGGGCAAGCAACTCCTGAATGAAGGACTGGGGTATCACCCCGGCAGTCTAGCGCGCAGCAAGCCGGCTCTTGACCATCGCCGAGACCGCCGTAAGGTCGGCACGTCCGGCGAGTTTGCTCTTGAGAAGCGCCATGACCTTGCCCATGTCCTGAGGACCTGCGGCACCGGTGGTGGCGATCGCCGCTGCCAGCAGCGATTCGATTTCCGCGGCATCTGCCTGCGCAGGCAGGTAGGCCGACAGAACCGCCAACTCGGCCTTTTCCTGATCGACAAGGTCGGTACGCCCGGCCTGCTCGAACTGGGCGATCGAGTCGCGACGCTGCTTGATCAGTTTGTCGACGATGGCAGCAACCTGAGCATCGTCGAGGATGATTCGTTCATCGACCTCGCGCTGCTTGACCGCAGCCAGCAGCATGCGGATGGCACCCAGGCGAAGTGTTTCGCGGGCACGCATCGCCGACTTCATGTCGTCGGTGATGCGGT
Organism: Burkholderiales bacterium; assembly: GCA_026399875.1. Classification (GTDB taxonomy): domain Bacteria; phylum Pseudomonadota; class Gammaproteobacteria; order Burkholderiales; family Burkholderiaceae_E; genus UBA4615. The sequence goes on from JAPLQF010000029.1 coordinate 193,235, forward strand.
CTTTCAAGGTGGAGGCCGGGGCATTCATGCGGTCATGGTCAGATCGACCCGAGCCAGATCAGGCCCGGTAAACCGGCAGTCCGAAAGGGACCGGGCAATCCCTCAGTAGAGCTTCTTGGGCAGCATCTGGCTGCGAAGGCGCTTGTAGTGGCGCTTGACCGCAGCCGCTTTCTTGCGCTTTCGCTCGGCGGTGGGCTTTTCGTAGAACTCGCGTGCACGCAACTCCGTGAGCAGGCCGGTTTTCTCGATCGTGCGCTTGAAACGGCGCAAAGCGACGTCGAAAGGCTCGTTCTCTTTCACACGGATGGTCGTCATAAGCTCGGTTCTCTCTTTGTTCGCTTGCTGTCGGATGCGCGATGCGGATTCGCGGCGCTGTAAGGTTCGTGGCGCTGTAAAGATGATTCAAGGCGCTGAATCTTTGAAGCTCTTTCAGCTTAGCCCGCCAGTTTATCAGCGCGCGTACCGAAACGCCAGCCCCGGAACATGACAAGTGGTTCACCGCCGGTCTCCGACAGATGGCCTGGCACGATAGTTGATTGCGACAGCCAACAAGGCACAGAATGAATCGTGTCTTTTCTGTTTCTATTCGGGAGGATGTCGATGCACAACCCTCTGACGCTGGCATCGGGCGGATCGCCATTTTCGGTCGCCGGTTTCAAACAGATCTACTCGACCCAGACCGTCGAGACCGCTCTGGAAGAACTCCCGCCAGGCGCCAATGAAGGCCTTCGCACGACCTACGAGAAGATGCTCAGGGTGGGGGGCGACCGTTTCAGCGTCAAGCCGGGCAAGATGCCCGATTTCGACGAACTCGAACGCGAGCTGCCGAACTTCAGCGACGTCCTGCACGATCTGCGCAAGCAACTGGCGCTTTGCATGGCGAGCGACGACCCGCTCGAAGTCTCACCGATGCTGCTGCTGGGCCCCCCGGGCATTGGCAAGACCCACTTCGCCCGGCGCCTGTCGCAATTGCTCGGCACCGGCTACGGGTTTGTCTCGATGAGCTCGCTCACCGCAGGCTGGGTGCTGTCCGGCGCCTCATCGCAGTGGCGAAACTCGCGCACCGGCAAGGTCTTCGACACGCTGGTGCATGGCGACTATGCCAATCCGGTGATCGTGGTCGACGAGATCGACAAGGCATCGGGCGAGAGCCACTACGACCCGCTCGGCGCGCTTTACTCGCTCCTTGAACACGATACCGCCCGCAACTTCACCGACGAGTTCGCCGATATTCCGCTCAACTGCTCGGATATCGTCTGGATCGCCACCGCGAACGACGCCTTGCGCATCCCCGAGCCGATCCTCAACCGGATGAATGTCTACGAAATCGCGTTGCCCGACGCCAGCGGCGCGCGACGGATTGCCGCCTCGATCTACAGCGATATCCGGGAGTCGCATCACTGGGGGCGCGCTTTTCCGGAAACTCCGTCGGCAGCGGTGCTCGACCGGCTGTCAGCGATTGCGCCGCGCGAGATGCGCCGCGAACTGGTCGGTGCCTTCGGCAATGCGCGGCTCGAATCACGCGATGAAATTTCGCCCGACGACCTGGCCGGGCGCAATGCGAGGCGACCGAGGATGGGCTTTTAAAGGGTGCCGGAGGTGCCGGCTGCCATTGCCCGGGCTGCGCAATAGCCGCTCGCCCAGGCCCACTGGAAGTTATAGCCACCCAGCCAGCCGGTCACATCCACCGACTCACCGATGAAGTGAAGCCCGGGTATCCGGTTCACCTGAAGGGTTCGGGGGTCGAGCTCGGCAGTGGCCACGCCCCCGGCGGTGACTTCGGCCTTGCGATATCCCTCGGTGCCGGCCGGCAGGACACGCCAGTCGTGAAAGGCCGCCGCCAGCGCCTGCAAGGCCCGGTTGCCCAGCTCGGCCAGACGCCGCTCCGACAGCGGACGGGGCAGTCCGGCCAGGGGTCCGGTCGTGCCAAGGTCGGCCTGCGACAGCCAGGCCTGCGCCAGGCGCTTTGGCACGATCATGCCCAGTGCGGTACCGAGCTGCTGGCGGGTGCCTTCGCGCGCCTCGAGCAGCCGATCGGCGATGGACTGGTCAGGCGCCAGATTGATCGACAGCGGCTCACCGCTGCGCCAGTAACTCGACACCTGCAGCACCGCCGGACCCGACAGACCGCGGTGCGTAAAAAGCAGGTCTTCGGTGAAGCGCGGTGCGCCGCGCTGCCCGGGCACCGCGAGATCGACCTCCAGGGCGAGGCCGGCCAGCCCGGCAAACGGCTGCCATCCCTGGGCGGTGAAGGTGAGCGGCACCAGCGCCGCACGCGGCTCGATCACCCTCAGGTCGAACTGGCGTGCGAGCCGGAAAGCCCAGTCGGTGGCGCCGATCTGCGGAATCGACAGGCCGCCGGTGGCCACCACCAGCGAGGCGCAGCGGATCTCGCCGGCATCGGTCTGCAAGGCAAAACGCGCGCGCAGGCCGGCATTGGTCGGGGCATCGGACACGCTGGCCGAATCGGATGAGCCATCGGCAAGCCGCATGACCTCATGGACCGCACAGGGTCGAAACCAGTGGACGCCGCCGCGCTCGCATTCGCTGCGCAGAACATCGATCACCCGCTCGGAGGAGTCGTCGCAAAAGAGCTGCCCACGATGCTTCTCATGCCAGGAGACGCCATGCGATCTGAGCAGCGCCATGAACTGCGCCGGCCGATAGCTGCGCAGAGCGTGACGCGCAAAACGCGGATCGTCACTCAGGAAGCGCTCCGGGAGATCGGCCTGCAGGTTGGTGAAGTTGCAGCGGCCGCCGCCGGAGATGCGAATCTTCTCTGCAAGGCGAGCCGAGTGATCGATCAGGGCGACCCGCAGCCCAAGCTGCGCCGCGACACCCGCGCAAAACAGTCCGGCGGCCCCTGCACCGACGATGACCGTGTCAAATTGTTGCGCCATGAGCCTTCGCTGACCCGAAGGCCTGGTCGAAAGCGTCAGATGATAGCGGGGTGTGACCCACAGACCGTATCCCGAGCGCGAGAAGAATCGCACCGACCTGCTGGTCGATGGCCTGCGGCACCGGCCGCTCGCCGGCGAGGACCGACTGGATCCAGCGTGCTGTCGCGCACGCATCGGATGCATCCGGCAAGGCCGGCAGTCCGCCGCTTGCGATCGCCTGCGCAAGGACAGCCACCTCGCACTCACCGTCGTGAACCCAGTCGATCTGGGCGGCTCGCCGAGTGCTGGCGACCACCTCACCTTCCGTGCCCCGCATCAGCATGGCGGGTCTTCGGCTGCCAATGAAATAGTCGTGCTGCAGCCGGTTGAATTCAGGATGGGTGAAGCTCGCCATCCGCAGGCAGTCGGGCGCGAGGGTCGGATTGATCAGTTTGACCAGGGTGTGGCCGATGTTGCGAACGCCGAGACGGGCGCGCAAGGCAAGCAGACCGGCCAGTGGCGGCGACAGCAACTCGACCGGCACGAAGGCAGGCACGCCCCGGTCGATGACATCGACTGCCTGCCCGATATCACGCACCGCACCGAGTCCCATGGCAGACATGATTTCGGCGGTGCTCGTCCGACGTTCGTCGCCAGACACCCCATGCACAACTACCTGAACCCCGGCATCAGCCAGCAGACAGGCCAGCAAAGGCACAAGGTTGGGGGTGTGGCGGGCGCCGTTGTAGCTCGGAATCGACACACAAGGATGCGAGACATCGACCGGCAGGCGTTTGAGTCCTGGCTCCAGCACATCGAGTGCCGCACGCACTTCATCGAGCGACTCGCCCTTCATGCGCAAGGCGATCAGGATCGCGCCGAGCTCGATATCGTCGAAACGTCCTTCGAACAATAATTCGAACATCTGCCGTGCCATGTCGTAAGGCAGACTGCGGGCACCCTGCGCACCGCGTCCGATTTCCGTAATGAAGCGCTGGGCATCCATTGAACCTCCTGGTCTGGAGGGTCCATTGCAAGCACCGTGCCGGGTTGGCTGCACGATCGCAGCGCATGGATGTTGGATGCCCACAACGCTGCGATCCTTTGGTGTAGGAGGCTGACTCGCCCGAGATCAGTCTTTTGACCTCCGCCACGCGCGTTCCGCAGAGCGTGCCGCATGAAAGTGCACGATGCACCGCGCCGAGGCTGCGCTGGCCGGTGAACTCGATGAAGCCGGCCACCGGGTCGGCCAACACGACCGCCCTTGGTAAACTCGCTCGATGCTGACGCTCGGTATCGAAACCTCCTGCGACGAAACCGGCGTTGCGCTCTACGACAGCGAGCGCGGACTGCTGGCGCAAGCGCTGCATTCCCAGGTGGCGATGCACGAGCGATTCGGCGGCGTGGTCCCCGAACTCGCCTCGCGCGACCACATCCGCCGGCTCCTGCCGCTCACCCGGCAGGTGCTCGATGAGGCCGGACTGGCCAAATCGGCCATCGACGCGATCGCCTTTACCGAGGGCCCAGGACTGGCCGGCGCCCTGCTGGTCGGGGCAGCGGTGGCCCAGGCGCTGGGCTATGCGCTGGGTAAACCGGTGCTTGGCGTGCATCACCTTGAAGGCCATCTGCTGTCACCGATGCTGTCGGCCGATCCGCCGGCCTTCCCCTTTGTCGCCCTGCTGGTCTCGGGCGGCCATACCCAGCTGATGCAGGTCGACGGCATCGGTCGATACACGCTGCTGGGCGAATCGGTCGATGACGCCGCCGGCGAAGCTTTCGACAAGAGTGCAAAACTCCTGGGGCTGGGCTATCCCGGCGGCCCGGCACTGGCGGCACTGGCCGAACGCGGGCAGGCCGGCCGCTTCGACCTGCCTCGCCCCAAGCTTCACTCGGGCGATCTCGACTTCAGTTTTTCGGGGCTCAAGACCGCGGTTGCCACCCGCATCGCCCGGGGCCTTCCCGACGATCAGGCCCGAGCCGATCTGGCCTGCGAAGCGCAGGCCGCCATCGTGGACGTGCTGGTGGCCAAGTCGCTGGCTGCCCTTCGTCAGACCGGACTGAGCACGCTGGTGATCGCCGGCGGCGTGAGTGCCAATCGGCGACTGCGCGAGCGACTGGCCGATGCGGCGCTGCGCCATGGCCTGCGGGTGCATTGCCCCGAACCCGCGCTTTGCACCGACAACGGCGCGATGATTGCCTTTGCCGGCTCGCTTCGCCTGCAGGCGCTGATTCGAGCCGGTGCTGCACTGCCGCAGCCCGGGGCGATCGATGTCAGGCCGCGCTGGCCGCTGCGCTCGCTCACCGCCGCCTGACACCGGCCGGGCCGCATGCGGGCAGCGCGATCCGGCTGCCAGGCTCAAGCCCATGAGCTCAAGCTCCTGACTGATTGGCCGATAACGAATCAAGTCGGATTTCCCAAGGAGATGCCATGTTGACGATTGCGCCCAAAACGCTGGATGCCTGGATGCAGGCGATTCACGACGCCGATATCCCGGTGCTCGCCCAGACAGCGCTCGCCATCGAGGCCATGCACGAACACGAAGACGACATCGCAGCGCGCGATATCGCCGAAGTGGTGCTCGACGATCCGCTGATGTCGCTCAAGTTGCTTGCCTACGTCGCCCAGCACCGACCCGCGCGGGTGGTAACCGACACTGAAACCGTGACTGGTGCCATCCTGATGATGGGCATCACCGCTTTCTTTCGGACCTTCGGCCAACAGGAAACCGTTGAGTCCCGCTTGAGCGCCTTCCCGGGCGCGATCGAAGGACTCGACCGTGTCTTGCGCCGCTCGCATCGCGCGGCACGCTTTGCGATCGGGTTTGCGATCTGTCGGCAGGACACCGACGCCGAGGTCATCCAGGAAGCCGCTTTGCTGAATGACTTCGCCGAGGCCCTGCTGTGGTGTCACGCGCCCGGCCTGGCACTCGAAATCGAGCGCCGGCAGGCTGCCGACCCCACACTGCGCTCAGCAAAGGTCCAGCGCGAAGTGCTCAACATCGAACTGACCGATCTCGAACAGGCCCTGATGAAGGACTGGCGTCTGCCCGAACTGCTCCGACAGCTGACCGACGACCACAACACTGCCGCACCGAGGGTTCGCAACGTCATGCTGGCCACGGCCCTGGCACGGCACAGTCAGAACAACTGGCGCAATGCCGCATTACCGGACGACTTCACCGCAGTCGGCGAATTGCTCAACCTGTCACCGCAGGCCGCACGCGGATTGGTTCGCGATCTCGACGCAACCGCGATGGCCGAACTCGACTGAGGACGGCGTGCTGAGGATGGCCCCTGCCTTGCGCGGGCTCAGGCCGCAGACTCTGGTGCGCGGTGCCGGCGCAGCAGGGTCAGATTGGGGCTGATGGCGATCATGACCATACCGAGTAGCGCAATCGCATCCGGCAGATTGCCGAACGCCACCCAACCGATCGGAATCGACAGCAGCATCTGCAGATAGGACCAGGGCGACAGGCGTGAGGCCGACGCCAATTGGTAGGCACGCGCCAGCAGCAGATGCCCGGCGGCACCGAGCACACCGATCAGGCCGAACACCGCCCAGTCGAATGCTCGCATTCCGGGGATCTCCCACCAGCCCGGCGTCCACCAGAGCGGTGCAGCCAGCGTCATGATGGCGGCGCCCACCAGCCCGCTGTAGAGCACCTGCACCTCGGGCGAATCGGCATGGGCCTGTGCACGCGTCAGTGTCTGATAGGCAGCGTTGCCGGCGGCCGCCGCCAGCACCAGCAGCGAACCGGCCAGCGGCAGATCACTGCCCGGCCGGATGATCACCAGCACACCGGCAAAGCCGAGCGCCACCGCAGCCCAGGTCTGCCAGCCCGGACGCTCCCCGAGAAACAGGGTGGCAAAAACGGTGACCAGAATCGGGGTGGTGAAAAAGACCGCCGCGCCCTGGGCAAGCGGCATGGTCTTCAGGGCAGCGAAATAAAGCATGGTGATCGTCACCATCAGCAGGCCGCGCATGCCCTGGCGAAAGGGATGAGCCGTCTTGAGAATCGACAGTCCGCGGGCCGGCATGAAGACCGCAAGCACCACCAGCAGGTGACCGAAATAACGCGACCAGGTGGTTGCGGCCACCGGCACGCCCCGCATGCCGAGCCATTTCCCGCTGGTATCGAGCAGGATCAGACAAGCAAGTGCAGACAGCATCAGCGCAACGGCGCGACCTTGGGCGGAAGAAGGCATCTTTGCTAGTCTACCGGCTTGGCCTCAAGCCCCCCTCATGCCCTGTTCATGCCTGCCAAGGCACCCCAAGGAGCACACCATGCAGACTCTGGCACAGGATGTCGAAGACGATATCGCGCAGGCCACCGCCGCCTTGCGAACCGATACCGTGTCGATGCTGTCCGAACTCGTTGCCCTGCCCTCGCTGCTTGGCGCAGAAGCCGGCGCACAGGACTGGATGGCCGATCGCCTGGGCAGCATGGGGCTTGCAGTCGAACGTTTCGACATCGACGAAGCCAAGCTCAAGAGCCACAAGGGATGGTCGCCGTCGATCATTTCCTACGACGGCCGCCCGAATGTGGTCGGCGTTCACCGTCCGAGCCAGGTCAAGGGCCGATCGCTGATTCTCAACGGCCATATCGATGTGGTGCCGGTCGGCAACGACTCGATGTGGACCACGCCGCCCTTTTCGCCGCGCGTCGAAGGCGACCGGCTCTATGGACGCGGCGCGGCCGACATGAAGGCCGGCATCATCGCCTGGCTCAATGCCTTTCGGGCCCTGCAGTCGATCGGCCTGGAGCCGGCTGCGCCGGTCTATCTGCAGTCAGTGATCGAGGAAGAGTGCACCGGCAACGGCGCGCTTGCCTGCCTGGTGCAGGGCTATCACGCCGATGCAGCGATCATCACCGAGCCGGGCGACGGCCTGCTGCGCGCCCAGCTCGGCGTGATGTGGCTGACCCTCGAAGTCACCGGCGTGCCGGTACACGCGATGGTGGCCCATACCGGCACCAATGCGATAGATGCCGCGCGCAACCTGTTCGCCGAACTCAAGCTGCTCGAACGCGAATGGAACGAGCCGGCGAAACGCCACGCCCTGTGGTGCCATCACGATCATCCGATCAACTTCAACCTCGGCCGCCTGATGGGAGGCGAGTGGCATTCGTCGGTCGCCACCACGGCGCGAGCGGACATCCGACTGTCGTTTTATCCGGGCATGAGCCGAGAGCAGGTGAAGGCCGCGGTCGAGGCGCGACTGGCCGAAGCGCATGCCGCCTCGCCCTCTCGCGCTTCGGTGAACTACCGGGTGATCTATCAGGGCTTTCAGTCGGAAGGCTGCGTGATGGACGCCGGCGAACCGGTGCTCACCGAACTGGCCCGCTGTCACCGTGATGTGACCGGCCGCGACATCGAGCTGACCGTCAGCACCGGCACGACCGATGCGCGAACCTTCAATCTTTACGGTCCGATTCCGGCGACCTGCTATGGGCCGATCGGGGAGTCGATTCACGGCATCGACGAGTGGGTCTCGATCGACAGCACCATGGCCTGCACCGAAGTGCTGGCGCGCTTTATCGCCCGCTGGTGCGGCGTGAACCGGCGCGGCTGACACGCCCTGCACCCACGGCTGGCGATCACCTCGGCGGATCGCCACCGGGGGCGCACGATACAATGCCAGATGGCCCGAACGCCTCCTCCGGCAGATTCTCCGCGGCCCGCAAGCTTCATCCATCGACTCAGGGTCAGAACCCGCGCGATTCGGCGGCAGGCTTCGGGCTTTTCGCCCAGCACCCGCGGCATCCTGTGGGCGCTCGGCGCGGGCCTGTCATTTTCGGTCGCCAATGCGGCGCTGCGGGTCCTGACCCTCGAGATCCATCCGATGCAGGGACAATTCCTGCGCTACGCCTTCGGCATGCTGCCGCTGTTGCCACTGCTTTGGCAAGTTGGTCTGCGCGATTTGCAGCCCGAATCGATGAAAGACCAGTTGTGGCGGGCGATGCTGCACACCGTCGGCCTGTCGCTGTGGTTTCTGGCCCTGCCGCACCTGCCCCTCGCCGACATGACCGCAATCAGCTTCACCAATCCGCTCTTCGTGCTGGTCGGTGCCGCCTGGGTGCTCAAGGAGCCGATGAGCACCGCCCGATGGGTGTCGGTGGCAGTCGGCTTCATGGGAGTGCTGGTGGTGGTTGGCCAGGGACTGTCGGGCAGCGGCGGCTGGTACAGCCTGCTGATGCTGGCCTCGGCACCGGTCTTTGCCGCCTCTTTCCTGCTGACCAAAGTCCTCACCCGGCGCGACTCGGTCTCGGTGATCGTCTTCTGGCAGACGCTGCTGGTCACGCTGCTGTCCCTACCCCTGGCGCTCGCCGTCTGGACCGGGCTGTCGGCCTGGCAATGGCTGATGGCTCTGATTGGCGGGATACTCGGAACTGCCGGACACTACTGTCTCACCCGATCGTTTGCATCGGCCGACATCTCAGCCACCCAGTCGGTCAAGTTCGTCGACCTGCTCTGGGCGGCGGGCATCGGCTGGATCGTCTTCAGCGACCCGATCCGACCGAGCACGCTGCTGGGCGGCGCGATCATCGTCGCCTCGATTGTCGGGCTGGCACGCTATGAGCGTTTGCGGCCCGCAAAACCCGCAGCCTGACAATGCGCATCGACGAGGTGCGCGAGCAGCTGCGCGGCTACGGCGCCCGCGAGCCCCATGTTGTGCATCTGCTTCGGCAATGGCTCGAATCCAGGCCCTTGGGCAGCGGCGGGCGCAAGCCGGCCGACTTCCTGCCGCTGCGGCTTCGTGAGGCCCTGCCCGCCCTGCAGCGCTCGCTCGACGACATCGCGCGGGTCAGCTCGAGCCATCCTGCGCGCGACGGTTCGACCCGACTGCTGATGGCGCTGGCCGACGGCCAGTCGGTCGAGACCGTGCTGCTGCCGCGTGAAGGCGTATGCGTCTCGACGCAGGTGGGCTGCGCGGTGGGTTGCGTGTTCTGCATGACCGGCCGCGAGGGCCTGATGCGACAGGTCGGCAGCGCCGAAATCGTGGCGCAGGTGATCGCTGCCCGCGCTCGTCAGCCGGTGCGCAAGGTGGTCTTCATGGGCATGGGCGAGCCGGCCCACAACCTCGACAATGTGCTCGAGGCGATCGACCTGCTTGGCACGCTCGGCGGCATCGGCCACAAGAGTCTGGTGTTCTCGACCGTGGGCGATGCCAGGGTCTTCGAGCGGCTGCCCGCTCTGCGGGTCAGGCCCGCACTCGCCCTGTCGCTGCACACCACCCGCGCCGACCTGCGCGAAACTCTCCTGCCGCGTGCACCACGGATTGCGCCCGATGAACTGGTGGCGCAGGCCCAGGCCTATGCGCGGACCACCGGCTATCCGGTGCAATACCAGTGGACCCTGATCGACGGCATCAACGACGGCGACGACGAGGTCGAGGGCATCGCCCGTCTGCTGGCAGGCCAGTACGCGGTCATGAACCTGATTCCCTACAACGCAGTCGAAGGTCTGGGCTATGCGCGCCCCTCGAACCAGCGGGCCGTCACCATGGTAAGGATGCTGCGCGAGCGTGGCGTGCTGGCGACCCTGCGTCAGTCGGCCGGCCAGGATGTCGATGCCGGCTGCGGACAACTCAGGGCAAGAACAATCCCGATCGTGGCCGCTTAGCCGCTTGGCCGCTCGATAGGCCGACTTCAACCGGCTTTCTTCTTCCCGATTCGGCTTTCGGTGCCGGCCGCAAGCTTGGCGATATTCTGACGATGACGCCAGATCAGCAGCCCGCTCATGATCGCGATCGGCACGATCACCGCATCGGCACCGAAGAGCCACCATGCAAAAAGCGGCGCACACACCGCCGCCAGCAGCGCGGCAAGCGATGAATAGCGTGTGATCGCTGCAACCAGCAGCCAGGTGCCAAGCGTGCACAGACCGAGCGCCGGCGACAGCGCGAGCAACACGCCGGCGGCGGTCGCAACCCCCTTGCCACCCTGGAAACGATGAAAGACCGGATAAAGATGGCCGATAAACGCGGCCAACCCGGCACAGGTGATCACAAGCCCGGTGAAGCCGAAGCGCGCCGCGAAGGCCTGCGCAAGCAGCACCGCGACCGCGCCCTTGGCGGCATCGCCCACCAGCGTCAGGATGGCCGCAAGCTTGTTGCCCGAGCGCAGCACATTGGTCGCACCCGGGTTGCCCGAGCCATAGCTGCGCGGATCCGACAGACCCATCGCACGGCTGACCAGCACCGCAAACGAAATCGAGCCGATCAGATAGGCCAGCAAGAGGGCGACAAGCGAGGGCATCGAGAAAGACATCAGGGAATCCATGGATGAAAGGGCAGATCAGCGAAAGGACATGGGCACAGCAGGCCGCGATTACTCAAGCAGCGCGCAGTTGACCGCGGTGGCCTGCAGCAGATCGATCAGCACCTGCGGCGCGATGCCCACCAGATAGCCGCGGCGACCGCCATTGATGTAAAGACGAGGCAACTCGAGCACAGTCTGTTCGACAAAGACCGGCATCGGCTTGCGCACCCCAAAAGGCGAGGTGCCGCCCACCTGAAAACCGGTATGGCGCTGGGCGACTGCCGGCTCGCAGGGGGTGATGGTCTTGCGGGCGACCTGGCGCGCGAGATTCTTGGTCGAGACCTTGCAGTCGCCGTGCATCAGAACGATCAGCGGCTTGCCGGCCTCGTCCTGCATCACCAGGGTCTTGACCACTGCATGCTCATCAAGCCCGAGCTGACGGGCCGACTCGGCCGTGCCGCCATGCTCGACATAGTCATAGGCATGCTCGGTGAAGTCGACGCCGCGGGCACGCAGCATCGCGGTGGCCGGCGTCTCGGAGACGTGTCGGGTTGCCATGGGATCGATCGCGAGTCGCTGCGCTGCGCCTGCGCTTCAGTGCCGGACCGGCTCGGCGAGCAGTCGGGCCACCTCGTCATGCAGCCCCTGCGGCGTGACCGTGTCGGGCGCCACCGGCGGCCCGGCCACCAGCGCCACCCGATTGAAGAATCCGCGCCGAAAAGGCTTGACCATGGCCTTGCCGTTTTCGATACGAGAAAAATAGGACCCATAGAGGTTATGCAGCGCGATCGGTACGACCGGGACCGGGTCAGCCTCGAGGATCTTCATGACGCCGCCGCGAAATTCCTTCAGCTCGCCATCGCGGGTGATGCCGCCCTCGGGAAAGATGCCGAGCAGATCGCCCTCGGCAAGCACTGTGCGCGCGGTCTCGAAGGCCGACTCATAGGTTCGGGCATCTTCACGCTGGGGCGCAATCGGAATGGCCTTGGCAAGACGGAAAACTGCACCGAAGCCCGGGATGGCGAAGATCTGGTAATCCATGATGAAGCGGATCGGACGGGGGCTGGCCGCCATGATCAGGACCGCATCCATGAAGCTCACATGATTGCTGACCACCACCGCCGCGCCCGAGACCGGGATGTTGTGATCGCCCTGTACCTTGAAGCGATAGATCAGCCGCGACACGACAAAGGCGATAAATCGCAGCAGATACTCCGGCACCAGCATGAAAATATAGAAAGCGACGATCGCGTTGGCAATGGCCAGCAGCATGAAAATCTGGGGAATGGTGAAGCCCGCACCCAGCAGCAACCCGGCAATCACCGAACTCGCAATCATGAAGATCGCGTTCAGGATGTTGTTGGCCGCGATGATGCGGGCCCGATGCGAGGGCTGCGAGCGCATCTGGATGAGGGCATACATCGGCACGCTGTAGAGGCCGGCCGAAAGCGCCAGCATGCCGAGATCGAAGAGCACCCGCCAGTGGCGCGGCGCGGCCGCGAACGCACCAATCGACTGCATCTCCACAACCGGCAGACTGCGCACCGAAAAGTAGAGGTCGAGCGAAAAAAGCGTCATGCCGATTGCGCCCAGCGGCACCAGACCGATCTCGACATGCCGGCGCGACAGGGTCTCGCACAGCAGTGATCCGATTGCGATCCCGACCGAGAACACCACCAGCAGAAGCGATGCGACCTGCTCGTCGCCATGGAGCACATCCTTGGAGAAGGCCGGAAAGGTCGACAGAAAGACCGCGCCGAAGAACCACATCCATGAGATGCCGAGCAGCGAGCGAAACACCACCAGGTTCTCGTGCGCAAGCTTCAGATTGCGCCAGGTTTCGGTAAACGGATTCCAGTTGATCACCAGACCCGGATCGGTCGGGGGCGACACTGGAACGAACTGTGCGCAAAGACGGCCTGCGACCGCGACCGCGAGGCAAGCGATCGCGACATAGCGCACGCCGTCGCCAGGAATCGCGATCAGCAGCCCGCCGGCGATATTGCCGAGCAGGATCGCCACGAAGGTGCCCATCTCGACCATGCCATTGCCGCCGGTGAGCTCCTGCTCCGACAGATGCTGGGGCAGATAGGCGTACTTGACCGGCCCGAAGAGCGTCGAATGCAGACCCATGAGGAAAACGCAGATCAGCAGCGCGGGAACATTCGCGGTGAAAAAGCCCCAGGCCGCAATCAGCATGATCACGATCTCGAGGTCCTTGACCAGCCGGAACAGGCGGCGCTTTTCGAGCTTGTCGGCGAGTTGCCCGCTGGTGGCCGAAAAAAGCAGATAGGGAAGAATGAAGAGCGCTCCGATGACCAGCCCTGCCTGCGCGGGCGGCAGCCAGCTGACCTGCAGCTGATAGGTGACCAGCACGGTGAAAGCGAACTTGAAGAGATTGTCGTTGCCGGCGCCGAAAAACTGCGTCCAGAAGAACGGCGCAAAACGCCGCTGCCGCATCAGCGCGAACTGGTTGGGATGTTCGGCGTGGGCGTGAGCGGATTGAGCGTGATCAGTCATGACGGGCTATCGGGCGGGCTACGGAGCAGATAAGGGGCGGATGAAAACGCAGCGCAAGTGTATCGGCTCTGCTCGCCGTGGTAGCCTTCCGTGGATCAGGGCTCGCTGCTCGCGCGTTCCTGCCATCACATCAGAGGAGGCGTTCATCATGGTCGACTACGTGATCATCGGCGGCGGATCGGCCGGTTGCGTGCTGGCTGGGCGACTGTCGCAAGACCCTGAGGTCAAGGTCTGCCTGCTCGAAGCCGGGCCCTGGGACCACTCGGTCGCCATCCACTGCCCGGCAGGTCTGGCGCTGATCGCAAAAAGCGGCCCCTCCTGGCGCTTCGATACCGTGCCGCAAAAGGGGCTCAATGGGCGACGCGGCTATCAGCCGCGAGGCAAGGTGATCGGCGGATCGAGTTCGATCAACGCCATGGTCTATGTCCGCGGGCATCGCGCCGACTACGACCACTGGGCAGCGCAGGGCAATCCGGGTTGGGGTTATGACGATGTGCTGCCCTACTTCAAGCGTGCCGAACACAACGAGCGCGGGGGCGATGCCTGGCACGGTACCGGCGGCCCGCTCAATGTCATGGACCTGCGCAGCCCGACCTGGATCTCGGAGGCCTTTGTGAAGGCCGGCGTGCAGGCCGGCTATCGGGCCAACCCCGACTTCAACGGTGCCGAGCAGGAAGGCGTCGGCATGTATCAGGTGACCCACAAGAACGGCGAGCGCTGGAGCGCGGCCAAGGGCTATCTCACCCCGGCGCTCTCACGCCCGAACCTCACCGTCATCACCGAGGCGATCAGCACCCGCATCCTCTTCGAGGGCCGCAGGGCGGTGGGGGTCGAGTATCTGCAGGGAGGCGAGCGCAAGCAGATCAAGGCCAGCCGCGAAGTGCTGCTGAGCGCAGGCGCACTGCAGTCGCCGCAACTGCTGATGCTCTCGGGTGTGGGGCCGGCAGACCATCTTCGTGAACACGGCATCGAGGTGGTGCTCGATTCGCCCGGCGTCGGTGCGCAACTGCACGACCACATCGATGTGGTCGAGGTAACCGAAGCGCCGCATCTCAAAGGCCTCTTCGGGCTTTCTCTGTCTTTTGTGCCGCGCGCAATCGCAGGCATTCTGGAATGGCGCAGCAAACGCTCGGGCCTGCTGACCACCAACTTTGCCGAATCTGGCGGTTTTGTTCGCAGCGATGCCAGTCAGCCTGTACCTGATCTGCAGTTTCATTTTCTGATTGCCAAACTCGTCGATCACGGTCGTCAGACCAATTTCGGTTATGGCTACTCGTGTCATGTCTGCCTGCTGCAGCCGAAAAGCCGGGGCAGCGTGAAACTTGCCAGCGCCGACCCGCTGGCCGCTCCCCTGATCGATCCGAACTTTCTGGATGATGCCGACGACCTGCGCAAGATGGTCAGCGGCGTTCGACTCATGCGCAAGATCCTGTCGCAGCCGGCGCTGGCCGATCTGGGTGGCAAAGCCCAGGCGGTTTCGGCAAAGGCGGTCTCCGATGCCGACATCGGGCAATTCATCCGCAATCACGCAGACACGATCTATCACCCGGTGGGCAGCGTGCGCATGGGCCCGGGCGCGCTCGATCCGGTCGATGCCGAATTACGGGTCAAGGGCATCGAGGGTCTGCGGGTAGTCGATGCCTCGATCATGCCGCGGGTGGTGAGCGGCAACACCAATGCGCCGACCATCATGATTGCCGAGCGCGCAGCCGATCTGATCCGCGCAGCCGCCTCGGTCAGTTCGACATCAGTCCGCGAGCCTTCGCCATTACACGGGTAAGTCCCAGCAGCGCATCGAGGCTGGGCGTGGCCACGCCGGTGCGGCGGCCGAGTTCGCTCACCGACGCAATCAGGGCATCGAGTTCGAGCGGGCGGCCGGCCTCTGTGTCCTGAAGCATCGAGGTTCGCACCGCCCCGAGCTTGCGGGTGATTGCATGGCGCTCCTCCGGTGTCATGCTGATCGGCAGCCCGATGCGCGTCCCGATCTCGGCGGCCTCGATCATGGCCCGAGACACAAAATCGCGAACCAGCGGATCGTCAAGCAGCAAATCGAGGGTGGCGCCGGTCAGGGCCGAGGCCGGGTTCATGGTCATGTTGCCCCAGAGCTTGAGCCAGACATCGAGCTCGATACGTGACGACACCTCCAGCCCGATGCCGGGCACCCGCAACTGATCGGCGACCACCGCCAGGCGCGGCGTGCTCGCGCCGCCCGGCTCACCCACGATGTAGCGATCACCGAAGGTCCGGGTCACGATGCCGGGCGCCGGCGAAAACGCTGACATATGCAGCACGCAGCCGATCACGCGAGCCGGATCGATCGCCCTGGCGAGTTGGCCATCGGCGTCGCAGGCATCGAGCCGTGTGCCCTGCCAGGGCGGTGCAAAACCGTGAAAAAACCACCAGGGCAGGCCATTCATCGCCGACAGCACGATGGTGTCGGGCCCCATCAGCGGGGCAATGCTGGCCGGCACCGAGGCCAGCGCGGTGGTCTTGACCGCAAGGATGATCAGATCCTGCACGCCGAGATCTTCGGCGCGGTCGCTTGCCCGCAGCAGCACACTGCGATCGAGCCGGCGCTGCGGGTCGGTGGCCGCCGCATCACGCAGCACCAGGCCGCGTTCGCGAACCGCTGCGAGCGTGGCGCCGCGCGCAAGCGCGCTCACCTCGCGCCCGCCTTCGATGAGATGGTGGGCCATCAGTCCACCCACGGCGCCCAGGCCGACGATGCAGATCTTCATCTGGTGCTTCTTCCTTTCAGTCCGGGCTCAGCCGCGGGGATGATGCTGCGCATGCAGCGACTTCAGGCGCTCGCGCGCCACATGGGTATAGATCTGGGTGGTCGAAATGTCGGCATGGCCGAGCAGCAGCTGCACCACGCGCAGGTCGGCGCCGTGGTTCAGCAGGTGGGTGGCAAAGGCATGGCGCAGACTGTGCGGCGACAGCGGCGCAGTGATGACAGCCACCTGCGCATGGCGCTTGATCAGGCTCCAGAACATTTGCCGTGTCATCGGCGCGGCACGCGCGGTCACGAACAGCGCATCGCTTGCGCGGGGTCCGATGAGCTGCGGGCGCGCTTCATGCAGATAGCGCTCGATCCAGTGACGCGCCTCTTCGCCCAGCGGCACCAGTCGCTCCTTGTTGCCCTTGCCGACGACGCGGATCACGCCGTCGACCAGGCTGACCGACACACTGCTCAGGCCGACCAGCTCACTGACTCGCAGGCCAGTGGCATAGAGCGTCTCGAGCATGGCGCGGTCACGCAGACCAAGCGGGGTGGAAGGGTCGGGGGCGCCCAGCAGGGCCTCGACCTGCCCTTCCGACAAGGTGTGCGCGAATCGCTGAGGCTGGCGGGCCGCGGCGATGCGAAGTGTCGGGTCGTCGGTGCGATGCCGTTCGCGCACCAGCCAGCGATAGAAGCGCCGCAGCACGGTCAGGCGACGGTTGCTGCTGGTGGCTTTCGAGCCGGCATGGCGGGCGGCGATATAGGCCTGCAGATCGAGCTGGCTGGCGCTTCGCAGGGTGGCATCGCGGCTGGCCAGCCAGACGGCGAACATCGACAGGTCGCGCCGATAGGCCGCAAGCGTATTGCCCGACAGGCCGTCCTCCAGCCAGAGCGCATCGCAAAAAGCGAGCAGTCGGTCGCGGTCGAGCGCGTCGGGTGGAACCGCCGCAGGCGGCCTTGCTGTGGCGCGCCGGGCCGGATCAGCGCCGGCGCTTTGCCTGACAGCGGGGCGCTGGATGGTCGATCGTGCTGCTGGCGCTGGCACCCTTTGATCCTCTGCTATCGTTGCGTCGCCCGACTATAGCCGAGCAGCGCGGCCGAGCAGTGTGGTCGCGCAGTGTGGCTGATGACTGCGGCCCTGCAATACCGGGCCACTCTGCCTGCCTACCGACATTGCCTGAATGGCGACACTCCTGCTCCTTGTCCCTGACCTTGCGCTGATCCTGACCGGCGTGCTGCTGGCGCGTCTGACGAAATGGGGCGATGGCTTCTGGAGCGCGCTCGAAAAGCTGATCTACAACCTGCTCTTTCCGGCGCTGCTCTTTACCGCGATCGTGCGCAACAAGGTCGATCTGGCGCAGGCCGCACCCTTTGCCGCATCTGTGCTGGCGGTGCTGTGCACCGGCATCGCGCTGGGGCTGCTCGGCGGACGACTGATGAAGGTCGAACCAAGGCGCTTTTCGAGTGCGGTGCAATGTGCCTTTCGCTTCAACTCCTATGTCGCACTGGCCCTGTCGCAGCGCATCGGTGGCGATGCCGGCGTGGCGATCTGCGCAGTGGTGGTGGCGGTGGCCGTGCCGACCGGCAACATCGCCGCAGTGTGGAGCCTGGCGCGCCAGAGCGGCGCCGGGCTGTGGGGCGCGTTGCTGCGCAATCCGCTGGTGGTGGCCACCGTGTCGGGCTTGCTGGTCAATGCCGTCGGGCTGAGCCTGCCCGAGCCGCTGTCGGCCTATCTCACCCGCCTGGGCGCCGCCGCGATCGCACTCGGACTGATCGCGGTCGGCGCCGGGCTCAAGCTCTCGGATTCGCGGGGCGACGACCAGTTTGCGTTCTATGCGGTGGCGGTCAAGCTGGTGGCCATGCCGCTTGCTGCCCTGCTGATCGCGCGCCTCGCTGGCTTCGAAACACTGCCTTCAAAAATCCTGGTGCTGTTCGGCGCGATGCCGAGTGCATCGGCCTGTTACATCCTGGCCACGCGAATGGGCGGTGATGGCCCTTATGTGGCGCGGCTGATCACTTTGACCACGATTGCCTCGGCGGTGGCGATTCCGTTCTGGTTGTCTTGGGTGGTTTGAGCGATCGACGCGAACACGCGCGGAGTCGTTTGCTCGAGCGCACTGACCCACTGCTGGCCGACCGTAACCGTTTCGAAAGCATGAAAACTGCTTCGTCCGGTGCAAAGTCGGGCAGCGAGCGTGTTCTAGTTCAGTTTGGAGGAAAACATGATGCCAATCAGCCATGTAAAGGCCAGTCTGATCGCAGCCCTGCTTGCCCTGACCCTTCTTGCCCCGGGCGCACACGCGCAGCAAACCGCGCAGGCGCGGGTCGACGTCAACCTTCGGGCCGGCCCGAATCGCGAATTCCCGGTGGTCTCGGCCCTTTACGCCGGCACAGTCTTCACCGTGCTCGGCTGTCTGGGCGACTACTCGTGGTGTGACGTGCAATCGCCGCCCCATCGCGGCTGGGTCGCGGCGAACAATCTGATGATTCTTCAGCCCGACGGCAACCAGGCGGCACTGAACGTCGCAGGCGCGGTGATCGGGATCGGCGTCACCACGTTCATCCTGAACAACTACTGGCGGGAGCACTACTACAACCGGCCCTGGTATGGGCAGTCAAGCTACTGGAACGGGCGCCCTGTGCCCTATTACGGGCGCCCTGGCTACCGGCCGCCGCCGCCTCATTACCGCCCGCCGCCGCCGGCTTATCGTCCGCCACCGCACCATCATCGTCCGCCACCACCGCCGCGACCGGCCTATCGTCCGCCGCCGCCTCACAATAACGGTGCTTACCGTCCGCCGCCGCGGCCCAACGGTGGCGGCAGCGGCTACAACCCGGGTCAGGGAAGCCGTCCGCCGATGAATCAGGGTGGTGGCGGACGCCCGCCCGGGCCGCCGCAAGCCCGCTGAGCGACGCAACCCTCAGCAACACCAGCGATACAATTCCGATTCTCGATTCCTGTTTTCAATCGTCCGCTGATAACCGAAAAGGAACTCTGATGAGACTGCACCTACCCTCCCTCGCCGCTGCCGCATTGCTCGGGGCCGCATCACTGCCGGCCGTAGCTGCCGGCCTTGCCGCATCGTCGGCTGCAGGCGGTTCGTCCGCTTCATCGGCCAGCATCAATTCGGTCGAAAATTCGAGCACCAGCTCGACCCGCGTGGTTGCCAACATCAACGGCCCCTACCGCATCGTCGACGTGACCCCGACGCCCCAGCGTCAGGGCATGGTCCGGATGACGCTGGCGGCGGTCGACAAAGCCGGCGATCCGCTGGTGATTGACCTGCCGCAGCAGACCTTCGAGCGCACCGGCCTTGCGGCAGGTGGCACGATCAACGCAAGCCAGCGCCCTTATGGTGTGGAGTTTGCCGATGCCGGTAACGCAAAGGCCTTCTTCCTGCTGCTCAATAACGACTGGCACCAGGACCTGCGTTCCACACCGGTCTCGCTCTGATCTGATGCGCCTTGCGCGATTGCTGGCGCGATCGGTTGCAGGGGTCGCAGGGGTCGTCCTGCTGGCACTCGGCCCCTGGGCCGCGTGCTACGCCGGGCAATTCAATTACTGTGATCCGCCGTCCGAGCTCGACGCGAGGCAGCAGGACACCGTGCTGCGCTTTGCTGCGGTGGTCAAATCAACCCTCGATTCCTCGTCAACCCGCGTCGCCCTGATAGCTCGATCAGGCATCGATCTGAGCCGGTTCGACATGCGTTATTCGCATGCCGGGATCAGCCTGCGAGCCCATCCGAACGGCCCGTGGTCGGTTCGCCAGCTCTATTTCGATTGTGACGAGCGCCGCCCACGCATCTTCGACCAGGGGATTGCCGGCTTTCTGGTGGGCAGCGGCGATCCGTCGATCGGGTATCTGTCGGTGGTTCTGCTGCCGGACAGCGCAAACGATCTGGAGCGCATCACGCTGGACAATCGTCGGGCACTCGGGCTGCTGGGCGCAAGCTACAGCGCCAACGCCTATGCCTTTGCGCAGCGCTACCAGAATTGCAATCAATGGGTGGCAGAGATGCTCGCGGTCGCCTGGGGTCAGCTGAGCGATTCGGCACAACTCAGAGTGCAGGCGCAAAGCTGGCTTGCCGATGCGGGATACCAGCCGGCGCGATTCGAGGTGGGTAATCCGGTGCTGATGTGGCTGGGCGGCGTGCTGCCCTGGCTGCACCGTGACGATCATCCCCAGGACGATCTGTCGCAATGGCGGTTTCGCGTCAGCATGCCCGAGTCGATCGAGTCATTTGCCCGTGCGCGCGCCGCAGGTGCACGGCGGATCGAATTCTGTCATGCCGATCGACGCATCGTGATTCGCGAGGGCTGGGAGCCGATCGCAGCGGGGTGCAAGCCCGGCGAAGCCGACCGGGTGATCGAGATGGACTCCTGATCGACCAGGCATCCTGCTGAGCAGGCCTCCTCAGGCCTTTCGCTCGTGCCGCATCGTCTGCCCGTGCCGCGCCAGCGCCCAGGCGACATGCTCGGCCACCATCGGCGAGGCATCGTGTTCGCGGCTGCGCAATGCGGCAATCACCTCATCGCTCGAGGGAGCATTGCCGAGCGCCACCGCAATGTTGCGCAGCCAGCGCTCATGGCCGATACGCCGGATGGCCGAGCCTTCGAAGCGCGCATCGAACTGCGCCTGACTCCAGGCGAAAAGCTCGACCAGCGTCACCTCATCGAGCCGCTGGCGCGCAGCAAAATCAGGCAAGGATGCAAGCGCCGCGTATTTGTTCCAGGGACAGGCAAGCTGACAATCGTCGCAGCCATAGATGCGGTTGCCGATCGCCTCGCGAAACTCAAGCGGAATCGCGCCCTTCAGTTCAATCGTGAGATAGGCGATGCAGCGCCGGGCATCGAGCCGGTAGGGCGCCACGATCGCCTGGGTCGGGCAGGCGGTCATGCACGCGGTGCAACGGCCGCAATGCTCGTCGACCGGGGCATCGAGCGGCAGCGGCAGGTCGGTGTAGAGCGTGCCGATGAAGCGCATCGAGCCGCCGTTTCGTGCCAGCAGCAGGGTGTGCTTGCCGCGCCAGCCAAGGCCTGCGCGGCGCGCGAGTTCGACCTCCATGACCGGTGCCGAGTCACAGAAGGCACGCCATCCGAAGGCGCCGATCTCATCCTGCAAGCGCGTCGCCAGGCTTGCCAGACGCACGCGCACAATCTTGTGATAGTCACGTCCCAGCGCATAACGCGAGACATAAGCCCGCTCATGATCAGCCAGCGTCGACCAGGCCCGATCAAGCCAGGCCGGATCGTCGGGGGCGTAATCGACGGCCACCATCACCGCCCGGATCGTGCCGGGCACCAGTCGGGCTGGCTCGGTGCGGGCCTCGCGATGGCGGGCCATATACTCCATCTCGCCATGACAGCCCTGCGCCAGCCATTGGTCGAGCCCCGGCCCGGCCTCAGACAGATCGACATCCGAGACACCGAGGGCCGCAAAGCCCAACTCGGTGGCCCACTGGCGCAGGCGATCGATCCAGACCGGCGCGGCCATCCCCAGTTCGCCGGCTTTGTTGGCAGAATCGGCGGCCAAATCAGCGGCAGAATCGGCGGCAGAATCGGCGGCCAAATCAGCGGCAGATTCACTGGCGTGCGGCGTCGCGGGCGCGAGGGGCACTCGTGGCGTAGGAGTCATCGACGCATTGTAGGTTGCCGCATCGATGACAAGCGCTGTCTGACCAGCCTTGGCAGCGCCCTTGCGCACGGCCTTCGCAGCAATGCGCGACACTCCCCGACGGCGACGCTGCAGGCATGAGCGACACCCCCTTCAGAGCCCTCACCGACGGGTCGCTTGAATCGGCCACGGTGGCGCTTGCTGACGAAGCTGCAACCGCCGCGCTCGCACGACGCCTGGCCGATTCGCTCGCACCCGGCATGGTGATCTGGCTGTCGGGCGCCCTGGGTGTGGGCAAGACCACGCTGGTGCGCAGCCTGCTCGCGGCGCTCGGCCATACCGGCCGGGTGGCCAGTCCGACCTTTACACTGCTCGAACCCTATGAGCTTTCGAGCTTTCCCGTCTATCATTTTGATTTTTATCGGTTCTCGGCAGCCAACGAGTGGCGTGATGCAGGCTTCGACGAATACTTCGCGGGCAACGGCGTCTGTCTGGTCGAATGGCCGGAGCTTGCCGGCACCGACCTGCCTCGTCCCGATCTGCAGGTCAGTCTCGACTTCGCTGCCGACTCACAAGACGCCGGCACCGACCTCGACACCGAGTCGCCCCGCCGTGCCGGCCTGCTTGCCTTCAGCGAGGCGGGTCGGCGATGTCTGAGGGCAGCCGCAGACGCTTCCTGAGGACGGTGCCCGGCGCGTTGCTGGCACTCGATCTGCCGCGTGCCCACGGGGCCGGCATCCTTGGCGTGCGGGTCTGGCCCGCGCCCGATTACACCCGCGTCACGCTCGAACTCGACGCGTCGCTCAAGAGCTCGCACTTCGTGATCACCGATCCGCCTCGCCTGGTGGTCGACCTGGAGGGCATCGATATTGATGCGGCCCTGCGCGAGATCGTGGCCAAGGTGCAGGCCGACGATCCCTATATCGCCACGGTGCGAGTCGCCCAGAACCGCGCCCATGTCGTACGGCTGGTCTTCGACCTGAAGGTGCCGGTGTCGCCGCAGGTCTTTGCGCTGGCGCCTAACGGCGTCTATCGACATCGTCTGGTGCTCGACCTTTATCCGAAGACGCCGATCGATCCGCTGGCCGCACTGATCGAACAGACCCGCAGCAGCACGGCGGCAAACGCCTTGCCAAGACCCCAGGTCGGCGCAGGAGCCGGTACCTCCACCGGCGACGATCCGCTCGCCTCACTGATCCGTGAACGCGAAGCCGCACTCAGGATGCTCGCCGAACCCGACCGCCCGCGCGCGCGGGGCGCCGAGGTCAGTCGATTGCTGACGATTGCGATCGACCCTGGCCATGGTGGCGAGGATCCGGGCGCAATTGGGCCCAACGGCACGATGGAAAAGGATGTCGTGCTCAACATCGCGCTGCGACTGCGTGAAAAGCTGCAGGCCGAACCCGGGGTGCGGGTGCTGATGACCCGTGACTCCGACTTCTTCGTGCCCCTGGCCACCCGCGTGAGCAAGGCGCGTGCGGTCTCGGCGGATCTCTTCGTGTCGATCCATGCCGACGCTTTCGTACTGCCCCATGCGAAAGGCTCGTCGGTCTTCGTGCTGTCGGACAGCAGTGCAAGCAGCCTTGGCGCACGGTGGCTTGCGCGTCGCGAAAACAGCGCCGATCTGATCGGTGGCGTGAACCTGCCTGCAGGTAATCGAGAAGTGGCCAAGGTGCTGCTCGATCTGTCGACTACTGCGCAGATCAAGGACAGTCGAAAGCTCGCCGGCTCGGTGCTTGGCGAACTGCGCGGCGTTGGCAACTTGCACAGTGCGCAGATCGAACAGGCGGGGTTTGCGGTGCTGCGTGCACCCGACGTGCCGTCGATCCTGATCGAGACTGCCTTCATCAGCAATCCCGATGAAGAACGCAAGCTGCGCGATCCGCGCTATCAGGCGCAACTGGCCGATGCAATCTTTGTGGGGATCAGGAACTACTTCAGGCGCAATCCGCCTGCCGCCCGCGGACCAGGGGCCTGAGCCTC
Organism: Burkholderiales bacterium; assembly: GCA_026399875.1. Taxonomy (GTDB): domain Bacteria; phylum Pseudomonadota; class Gammaproteobacteria; order Burkholderiales; family Burkholderiaceae_E; genus UBA4615. The sequence goes on from JAPLQF010000029.1 coordinate 217,215, forward strand.
GCGTCTGGCCTTGCGATGCGTCTCAGACGCCCCGGCGCTTGAAGACCGTGTGGCGTGCAAGCTCGATGATGGCCGGCAATGCCGGCACCACGATCAGTGCCAGGGCGACCCATGAAAAATGCGCTTTCACCCAGGGCAGATTGCCGATCAGATAACCAAGCCCGGTCAGGCTCACCACCCAGATGACGCCGCCCACCACGTTGTAGAGCGCGAACTTGCGATAGCTCATGGCAGCGACCCCGGCGACGAAGGGTGCAAAGGTGCGCACGAAGGGCAGAAAGCGCGCCACGATGATGGTGATGGCGCCGTGTTTCTCATAAAACGCATTGGCCCGCTCGAAGGCCCGGCGATTGAACCAGCGCGATTGCTCGAAGGTCCAGACCCGCGGCCCGATGTGACGGCCAATCGAATAATTGAGCGCATCGCCCAGCACCGCGGCGGTAATCAGCAGAGCGATCAGCAGTGGTAGCGAAAGACCGCCGACCGCAGCCAGCGCGCCGCACACGAAAAGCAGTGAATCACCCGGCAGAAAGGGCATGACCACCACCCCGGTCTCGACAAAGATGATCGCAAAGAGCAGCGCATAGACCCATACGCCGTACTGGCTGACCACCGTCTCGAGATGCTTGTCGAGATGCAAAAAGATGTCGATGAGTTGGGCGATGTCCATAGCGGCTCGGATGATACACGCCGCCTATAATGGATTCGCCATGCAAGACATTCCCTTCGGCCGGTCGGCGGCTTCCAGCCTTTCACCTTCGGGTGACACGATCGGCTCGCCCCAGGGTCATTCTGGTGACCAAAGCCGGCGCCGCCGGATTGCCGCCCTGCCCGATCATCTGGTCAGCCAGATCGCGGCCGGCGAAGTCGTCGAGCGGCCGGCCTCGGTGGTCAAGGAGCTGCTTGAAAATGCGATCGATGCCGGTGCGAAGCGCATCGAGTTGCGCATCGAGGAAGGTGGGGTGCGCCGCATCGCGGTCAGCGACGACGGCAGCGGTATCGAAGCCGATCAACTGACTCTGGCCCTGACTCGCCATGCCACCAGCAAGATCGCTTCGCTCAGTGAGCTCGAGTCGGTGGGCACGCTCGGATTTCGCGGCGAGGCGCTGGCGGCGATCGCCTCGGTGGCACGGGTGCGGATCACCAGCCGTGTGGCCGGTGCAGAGTCGGCCACGATGATCGACAACGCACTCATTGACACTGCACCGAGCGACAATTCACTGAGCGACAACACGCGGTCGACGCTGCAGCCGGCGGCCGGCCCCCGGGGCACGACGGTCGAGGTGCTCGATCTCTATTCATCGACCCCTGCGCGTCGCAAGTTCCTGAAGGCCCAGGGCACCGAGACCGCGCATTCACTCGATGCCTTTCGTCGCGTCGCGCTCGCCTTTCCCGACATCGGCTTTGGCTGCCATGTCGATGGCCGCAGCGTCGAGCAGTGGCCGGCAAGCCGATGGCAGGATCGGGTCGCGCAGGTTCTTGGCGACGAGATCGCCACCCGCCCGATCGAACGCATCGCCGGCGATCTGCGGCTGCAGGGCCTGGCCGGTGTGCCGACCGCCAGCCGCGCGCGGGCCGATCGTCAGTTCTTTTATGTGAATGGCCGCTTCGTGCGCGACAAGCTGCTGGCGCATGCGGTCAAGCAGGCCTATGCCGACGTGCTGCACGGCGACCGGCATCCGGCCTGGTGCCTGTTTCTCTGGATCGATCCACGCGAGGTCGATGCCAATGTGCACCCGGCCAAGATCGAGGTGAGGTTTCGCGATGCACGGGCGATTCACTCCTTCGTGTTTCATGCGGTGCGCGAGGCGCTGCGGGTAGGCGCGGGCGACACCGGTATCCAGGCATCGACTGATGACGGCCATCCGCGCCTGGCTGCGGGCAACACCGTCTCCTGGACCCCGCAGGAGGCGGCGCAGCCGCGGTGGCAGTCGACACTGCCGCTGGCAACACCGGCGGGCAGCGGGCGGGCGACGGCTGGGTCGGGCAACGGCGATTTGCACCGAACCTACGGGTCTGGTTCGGGAAGCCGCTCGGGAAGCAGTTCAACAGACAGTTCGTTCGGCGGCTCAGCGTTGCGCCCCGGCGCCGGTTCTCGTGCGGACCAATCAGTGTCATCGCTCATGCGCTTTTTCGCCGCCGACGCCAACGATCCGCTGAACAAATCTCATGCTTCGGATCAGATGGTATCGCCCGACGCAGCCGCGTATGTCAGTGCGCCAGCACAGGATGCGGAACACGCGCAAGCTCAGTCAGACCTGCCGCCGCTGGGCTATGCCATCGCGCAATTGCATGGCATCTATGTGCTCGCGCAAAACGCCGCCGGTCTGGTGGTGGTCGACATGCATGCCGCGCATGAGCGCATCGTCTATGAGCGGCTGAAAAACGGGCTCGACGCACAGGCCATCGCCTCGCAGCCGCTGCTGATTGCCGCCCACTTTCGCGCCGACGACACCGAGATCACGACCGCCGAACTCGAACGCGATCAGCTGCTGGCCTTCGGACTCGATATCGACCAGATCGCCCCGGACACGCTCGCGGTGCGCGCCGTGCCCACGGTGCTCGCCAAAGGCGATCCGGTCGGCCTTGCACGCGAAGTACTCGCCGAACTGCACGAGCACGGCGCAAGCCGGCTGCTGACCGAGCGACGTGATGCGCTGCTGGCCGGAATGGCTTGCCATGCCGCAGTGCGCGCCAATCAGCGGCTGAGCCTGGAGCAGATGAATGCCCTGCTGCGCGACATGGAATCGACCCCCGGCGCCGACCAGTGCAACCATGGCCGACCGACCTGGGTGCAGGTGCCGATGGCCGAACTCGATCGCTGGTTTTTGCGCGGGCGATGAGCCAGGTGGGGTCGGCAGGGTTGGCATCGAATGCTTCCAGGGCGACTGACTTGCCAACGCCCGACGCGATCATGCTGCTCGGCCCGACCGCCTCGGGAAAAAGCGCAATCGCCATGAGTCTGGTCGAGCGCTTCGAGATCGAGATCATCAGCGTCGACTCGGCGCTGGTCTATCGCGGCATGGACATCGGCACTGCCAAACCGACCCCGACCGAGCTCGCTGCCGTGCCGCATCACCTGATCAATCTGATCGATCCGGGAGAGTCGTATTCTGCCGCCAGCTTCGTGCGCGATGCGCGGCAGCTGATCGGCGACATTCGCGGCCGAGGTCGACTGCCGCTGCTGGTGGGCGGCACGATGCTCTATGCGCGCGCACTTGCGACCGGCCTCGATGACCTGCCCGCCGCCGACCCGGCCACGCGTGCAGCGCTGGATGACGAGGCGGCGCAACTCGGCTGGCCGGCGATGCATGCACGGCTGGCGACGATCGATCCGCAAACCGCGTCGCGTCTTGAGCCCGGCGATTCGCAGCGCATCCAGCGAGCGCTCGAAATTCACGCCCTGAGCGGGCGGCCGATGAGCGAACTGATCGGCGCCCGGCGCGCGCACTCCGACGTACCGCTCGAGCTGCTCACGATTGCGCTCGAGCCGGGCGACCGCGCAGTACTGCATGCCCGCATCGCGGCTCGCTTCGAGGCGATGCTCACCGCCGGCTTTCTCGACGAAGTGGCGGCGCTGCGTGCCCGCGGCGACCTCGATACCGGCATGCCCTCGATGCGCTGCGTCGGCTACCGGCAGGCCTGGCGCTATCTCGACGATCTTGAACACCGCATGAATCAGGGCGCGATTGACGCAAAGACCGCGCCTGCGCGTCGGCAGGTCTTTATTGACGAGTCGGTGGCGGCCACCCGCCAGCTCGCCAAACGCCAGCTGACCTGGTTGCGTTCGATGCCGCAACGGCATGTGATTGATTGTCTGGCGCCGGATGCGCCCGATCAGGTGGCAGCACTGATTGCACTCAACTTCCCTGACCGGGAAAAAGGAATGGCGGGTGACGCTGTGCACGAATCCAATGCAAAGGAATGACGCCATGCTGTATCGCGCACACCTGATGTGGGTCATGCCCCTGCCGATGATCGTGTCCGTGCTGACGATGCTGATGCTGACGATCGGCGCAGGCAGCGCCCGGGCACAGAGCAGTCAGTGCGGCTTCATCACCGACCCCGATCGCCAGGCCTATTGCCGGGCAACGAATGGCGGTGGGTCGAGCCAGTGCGGCTTCATCCGCAATCCCGACCTGCAGGCCCGATGCCGTGCAGAGACCGGGGGTGGCAGCAGCCAGTGCGGTTTCATCCGCGACCCCGATCGGCAGGCCGAATGCCGCGCCAGCACCGCTGAAAAAAGCCCGGGCGGATCACAGAGCAGCCAGTGCGGTTTCATCCGTGACCCCGATCGCCAGGCCTATTGCCGCGCCACGACAGGCGCAGGCTCCAGCCAGTGCGGCTTCATCCGCGATCCCGACCTTCAGGCGATGTGCCGCGCGCAGACAGGCAGCGGCGCATCGCAATGCGGATTCATCCGCAACCCCGACATGCAGGCCGCATGCCGGGCCCAGGTTGGGAAATAATCACACGCACCCCAGGACCCCGACACATGAACCCTCCGGTCAACGACAAAGAAGCCATCCGCCTGAAGTATCTCGCCGAGCGCGACAAGCGGCTTCGCGCCGACGGCAACCAGCAATACCTCGAAATCACCGGGCAGTTTTCGCATTATCTCGACGATCCCTATACGCCGGTGGTCGAGCGCGCACCGAAAACCGACCATGTTCGTTTCGCTTTTATCGGCGGCGGATTTGCAGGGCTGGCCACCGGCGCGCGGCTGGTGGAAGCCGGCATCACCGATGTGCGCATCATCGAGAAAGGTGGCGATTTCGGCGGCACCTGGTACTGGAACCGCTATCCCGGCGCGCAGTGCGATACCGCCTCGATGATCTACATGCCGCTGCTCGAGGAAACCGGCCATATGCCGTCCGAGAAATATGCGCACGCGCCCGAGATCCTGGCGCACAGCCAGCGAATCGGCCGGCATTACAAGCTCTACGACAATGCGCTCTTTCACACCCAGGTCAGCTCGCTCACCTGGCAGGACGACGACTCGTGCTGGCGCATCACCACCAACCGCGGCGACGACTTCACCGCGCAATACATCGGTCTGGGCACCGGTCCGCTGCATATTCCGAAGCTGCCCGGCATCCCGGGTATCGAGTCCTTCAGGGGGCACTCGTTTCATACCAGCCGCTGGGACTATGCCTATACCGGCGGCGATCCGGGCGGCGCACCGATGACACGGCTGGCCGACAAGCGCGTCGCGCTGATCGGCACCGGTGCCACCTCAGTGCAGTGCGTGCCGCACCTGGCGCGCAGCTGCCAATCGCTGCATGTGTTTCAGCGCACGCCGTCTTCGATCGATATTCGAAACAACGCGCCGATCGACCCCGACTGGTTTGCGAGCGTGGCCACGCCGGGCTGGCAGCAGCGCTGGCTCGAGAACTTCACCGCGAATCAGGCCGGCGGCAATGCCGAGGTCGATCTGGTGCAGGACGGCTGGACCGATCTGGCGCGACGCATCCGCGAGCAGATCCGCAAGCTGCCAGCCACCGAGCGCACCGTGCCGAACATGCTGGCCGCCTACGAAGATGCCGACTTCGCCAAAATGAACGAGATCCGCGCAAGGGTCGACGAGATCGTGGCCGACCCTGCGACCGCCGATCATCTGAAAGCCTGGTACCGGCAGCTGTGCAAGCGGCCCTGCTTTCATGACGCCTATCTGCAGGCCTTCAACACCCCCACCGTCCATCTGGTGGACACCGACGGCAAGGGCGTCGAGCGGATCACCGAGACCGGCATCGTGGTGGGCGGCACCGAGTATCCGGTCGACTGCATCATCTATGCCTCGGGCTTTGAGGTGGGCACGCCGTTGGCGCGCCGGGCGGGGTTTGATCTGGTGGGTCGTGCCGGGCGCAAGCTGTCGGACCACTGGGCGCAGGGCATGCGCAGCAAGCACGGCATCCATGTGCACGGTTTTCCGAACGCGTTTTTCGTGCAGCCCACACAGGGCGCCAATCTGATCTCGAATGTGCCGCACAACCTGACCGAGGCCGCGCGCACGATCGCGGTCATGGTTCGCCACGCGATCGATCACGGCCATCGTGAAATCGAGGTCAGCGAATCCGCCGAAACCGCGTGGATCGATCTGCTGCGCAACAGTCCGGGCCGGATGACCAGTTCGCCCGACTGCACGCCGGGCTATTACAACAACGAGGGCCAGGACCCGGGGCCGGCCGCAAAACTGAATGTGGGCTATCCGGCGGGGGCCACCGCGTACTTCAAGTATCTCGATGCGTGGCGCGCGAGCGGGCTGTTCGAGGGGCTGGTTTTTCGGTAATAGGCTTAGCTGAGGGGCTTAGCTGAGGGGCTTAGCTGAGCGTTATTGAGGCGGATTCTCATAGGAGGCCACAGCAGGCTCTCCCTTCATGCCAAGGCGTCTCCTCGCGGTTTCTTTGGCGCCGACGGCGGGCGCATGTGCGCCCGCCGCCGCCAGCCCGAACTGCGGCATGTTGCCGTAGACGCACTCATACTTGCCGGCCTCGACCACATAGGTTTCGTGCCAGATGCCAACGCTTCCGCCGGCACCCACTGCGCGATTGAATCGCTTCCAGGGCTCGAGGTGGTTCAAGGCCGGATCGCGGGCAAACCGCTCAAGCTGCTCGAACGATCGCCAGTACTGAACGAGCGCCACGCCGCGCCAGTAGATGAACGGCTGGGCGTGCATCAAGCCGAGCTCCTTGTGCGCGAGCAAATGTTCAATCATCGGACCCATGGCCCGTGCGACTGGCAGCCATTTGTTGACTGCGAGAAGGCGATTGATGCGCATGCCGATGATGAAGACGACAAACGGCCCGTCCACTTGTGCAGTGAAGCGGCCGGCGAAAATCTTGCTCATAGGTTCCCCCTACTGGGTGGTGATGAGGCCTGACGCACCACGGCCCGGTGCTCAGGGCCGCGGCGATCGCCGGGCCGATGCGCCCCCAAACCGCTCAGTACTTCATGCTCAGTACTTCATGCTCAGTACTTCATGCTCAGTACTTCACGCTCAGTACTTCATCGTAATGGCCAGCTTCGTGGGCTGGCCAGCGGCCAACACGAACCGGCTGACCTCGAACGAGGGCGGACTCAGCTTCAGCATGACATTGTTGCTCACGCCGACGCCCTCGGTGGGCATACCCAGCATGTTGGTGTCGGCCTGCTCGTTCCCGTTGGTGTCGTGCACCACTGCAACCGCGTACTCACCCGGCGAAAGATTCTCGAAGCTGCAGTTTGCCACGCCACCGACGGCCGGAACCCGCACCGTCGAGGCCGCGTGCTTCTTCGATTCGAGCGGGAAACCGGTCTTTGAAGAAAACAGCGCGCAGCCAACCATTCCCGAGGCACTCGAGACACCGGTGACCGTGACATCGATGCGGCCAGGACCGGCGGCGGACGCGCCGGATGCAGCCAGCAGCAGCAGCGAGGCGAGGGCCGGGGCGAGAGTCGGCAAAGAGCGCGAAGCGAGCGATCGGATCGGCAGGAACGTCGGACGGGCCGCGGGATGGGTGACAAGTGAATGACGGGGTGAACGGGGTGAACGGAACGTAGTCATGCGAGATCTCCTTTTGAGGGTGAAACGGACAGGGAACCGGGGCGCATTGAGCTTCCCTTTGATTTTCGGATACCGACGGTAGAGCAAAATATGGCGATACCGGAGGTGATGGATGAAGCGGATTGCGAAGGCGAGATACACCGAGGAGTTCAAGGTGGCGGCGGTGCAGTTGATCGCTGCGGGTCGTC